>NZ_MUNM01000090.1 GCF_002286815.1 Pseudomonas sp. PICF141 | reverse complement strand
ATGATTAAGGCTATATAAATCAGTTGGTTGAGGTGGTTTTTCCAACGCCGGAGAGGTTTTTGGCAAGGATCCGCTGAAAAAGTGCGCAAGAAGTTGCGCACCACTGCGCAACTTCTTGCGCACTCGGCTGGAGGGCTTGATAAACCTGACGTCCAGCCTCGCTCAAGGACTTTTCACCGACACAGTTGCGCAACTTCTTGCGCATCAAGGCCATGAGCCGTCACCCCCCGACAATAGGCGCAACGAACAGCGCTACCCGGAGGTCAAACCCAGCATCTGGATCACTGACCAATCCTGACATCGACTGGAGAACGACATGAAAATCCTGATGGTTTTAACGTCCCACGATCAATTGGGTAATACCGGTAAGAAAACCGGCTTCTGGCTCGAAGAGTTCGCCGCGCCGTATTACGCCTTCAAGGATGCTGGCGCGCAGCTGACCCTGGTTTCACCCAAAGGCGGTCAGCCACCGCTGGACCCCAAGAGTGATGAGCCCGACGCGCAAACCGAGGCCACCGATCGCTTTCGCAAGGATTCCGCTGCCCAGTCTGCATTAGCGTCTACCGGGCTGCTGGACACCGTGCGGGCTGAAGACTATGACGCTGTTTTCTATCCAGGCGGGCATGGCCCGTTATGGGATCTGGCAGAAGACCCTTTTTCAATTGCGCTGATTGAAGCGTTTTACAAGGCGGGCAAACCGGTGGCGGCGGTCTGCCATGCGCCGGGGGTATTGCGTCATGTCAAGGATGCGGATGGCCAGCCGTTGGTCAAAGGCAAGCGTGTAACGGGCTTCACCAATTCCGAAGAAGCCGCTGTGCAACTGACGGACGTGGTGCCGTTTTTGGTGGAAGACGTGCTCAAAGCCAACGGGGGGCTTTTTTCCAAGGCCGATGACTGGGCGAGTTACGTGGTGGTGGACGGTCTGTTGCTGACCGGTCAAAACCCGGCGTCTTCGGAAGCGACCGCCAAGGCGTTGTTGGCGAAGCTGCAATAAGATCAAAAGATCGCAGCCTGCGGCAGTTCCTACCTCGACCGCGTGCAACCGCAATGCAATGGGTGCACCCAACCCCCGTAGGAGCTGGCGAAGCCTGCGATCTTTTGATCTTGATTTTGGTGATGGCGAACCCAGCCAAAAGATCGCAGCCTGCGGCAGTTCCTACTTCGACCGCGTGCAACCGCAATGCAATGGGTGCCCTCGACCCGTAGGAGCTGGCGAAGCCTGCGATCTTTTTTGCAGCCATCACGCCTATTCGGAAACGTTCAAACCCAGTGCTGCAAAACACTCCCCAATCGACCGCCGCTGCGTCTCGGCATACAGCTCCAACTCATCAATCGTCGATCTTCCCAAGGCCTTTTCGAACGCTTGCTGGTTCGAATGCACGCCATAGTGGGTTTGCGCCGCGTCCCCCAGGTTCGACTGAAAAATCCCCGCCGCGCTGACCGGCAAAAAGTCTTCATACACCAGCGGTTCAACCCGCACATAGCCTTCGCGAAGCAAATCCTCCAGCGATAAACCCTTCAGCCCCTTCGCCGCCAAGCCTTTTTCCGTCACGAAGTAGCGAAAGTACGCCAGTTCCTGTCGGCGCATAGCCTCGACCGTGTCGGGGAATTCGGCAAAGTGCTGCGTCATTAGTGCGTTGTAGCGTGCAGCATTGGCTTCGTTGGGGAAGTCCTTGAGTTCATCTCGGGCAGCGTTAAGCAAGCGGTCGTAAAGCGCCCGGCCTTTGGGGGTGAGCGCCGCGCCGCGTTGCTCGATTTCACCGAAACGGGCGCTATGGCTGCCGCGGGTCTGGGCTTGATCGGTGAAGGTGACGGGTTCGTCCAGCGCCTTGAAGCTGGTTTGACGCAGCAGGATCGGGCATTGCCGGCGAGGCGGGCCCTCGATCACCGCTTTGGGAGTGATGCCATGGGCGGGCATTTGCGCCTGGACGATGTCGATGTCCAGGGTGCGTGGCGTCAGATGGTTAATGTGTGGGCCTTTGAAGGCCACCACGTCGGCGATCAGCCGGTGCTGGGCGCTCAGTTGCTGATATTGCTCGGCGGTGACCGTGGCGCTGTGGTGCCAGCGGAAGGTTTCCAGGGCTTGTGCGACAAAATCCTGCGCCTCGTCTTCGCTCAGGCCGCCCCGGGTTTCAGCACGTTCAATAAGGGCCAATGCCGCCGGAGTGAAGATCAAGCGCTTGTCCAGCACCGACTGGGCAAAGGCTTGCAGTTGGGCGTCTTCGATCAGCTCCAGGCGCAGCAGCGAGGTAAACACCCGGAATGGACTGACCTGCAACGCGGCTTCATGCACGGCGCGGAACGCAGTGGAATGCACCGGAACACCGGCGGGGGTCAGGTCGTAATAGCCCACCGGCTGCATGCCCATCACCGCAAACAGGCGGGCGAGGGTCGCCAGTTCGGCGGCGGTGCCCACCCGGATCGCGCCGTGGCGTTCCAGGTCCAAACGCTGGATTTCGCCGGTGCTGTGCAGCTGTCGGGCGATCTGCGGGTCGCTGTCCAGCACGTGGCGGTTGGTCTGTTCCACCAGTTCCATCAGCGCGCCGTACAGCGGCACTTCTTCGCGGTACATGTCGGACATCGCTTTGGAGAAGCGTTGGCGGATCAGGTCAGGGCTGACGAAGTTCGGATGGCTCATGAAAAAGAATTCCTGGCGCGGTGTGTGAGGATGCGGGAAAAGATCGCAGCCTTCGGCGGCGCCGACAAACGAAGTTTCTGACGAACTTCATTCTGCCAAGGACTGTTCTTGCAACACTGCCCCATTCGTTTAACGCAATACTTGGTCGACCAGTTCGATCCAGTGCCTGACCGGCGTTCGTCCGGCGCTGTTGAGGTGGTTCTGACAGCCGATGTTGGCGGTGGCGATGACGTCGGGGTGGCCGCTTTCCAGAGCGTTGAGCTTGTTGTCGCGCAGTTGCCGCGCCAGTTCCGGTTGGGTGATCGAATAGGTGCCCGCCGAGCCGCAACACAAATGACTGTCGGGCACTGCCGTGGGATTGAAACCCAATCGGGTCAGCACGGCTTCTACCGCACCGCCGAGTCTTTGAGCGTGCTGCAAGGTGCAGGGGCAGTGGAAGGCGATGCGCTGGTCCGTGGCGGTGCAGACCCGTTCCAAAGGTTCATCGGCCAGCACTTGCACCAGGTCCAGGGCCAGTTCGCTGACCCGTCGGGCTCTGGCCGCATAGATCGGATCGCGTTCCAGCAAATGCCCGTAATCCTTGATGAATGCGCCGCATCCGCTGGCGGTTTGCACGATGGCTTCGGCGCCGTTTTCCAGGTGCGGCCACCAGGCGTCGATGTTGCGTCGGGCGCGGTCCAGGCCCGTGGCTTGGGCGTCGAGGTGATAGTCCAGTGCGCCGCAACAGCCGGCATCGGGTGCCGGGATCACACTGATTCCCAGCCGGTCCAGCACCCGCGCGGCCGCGGCATTGGTGTTCGGCGAAAGACCAGGCTGCACGCAGCCTTCGAGCATCAGTACCCGGCGAGCATGCCGAGGGGCAGGGCGCTTGCCTGCGGCGGGGAGGTCGTGGGGCAATTTTGCCTCTATGCCCCGTGGCAGTAACGGGCGAAACGTCGCGCCAATCTGCAGCAGGGTTTTGAACAGGTTCGGATTCGGCGCCAGTGCCCGCAATCCCTGACGCAACAACCGCTGACTGGCTGGGCGTGGCACCGCTTGATCGATCACGGCGCGGCCGATGTCCAGCAAGTTGTGATAATCCACCCCGGACGGGCAGGTGGTTTCGCAATTGCGGCACGTCAGGCAGCGATCCAGATGCAACTGCGCTTTGGCCGTGGCGGGGGCGCCTTCGAGCACTTGCTTGATCAGATAGATGCGCCCGCGCGGCCCGTCCAGTTCGTCGCCCAGCAGTTGGTAAGTCGGGCACGTGGCGTTGCAGAACCCGCAATGCACACAAGTGCGCAGAATCTTGTCCGCTTCTTCGGCGCGGGGCAGTTGCCGAGACTGTTCGCTGAGGTTGGTTTGCATTGAAAACGTCCCCTAAAGCTCCGCGTACATTCGCCCAGGGTTGAACAGCCCTTGCGGGTCCAGTTGCGCCTTGAGTTGTCGGTGATAGCGCAGCAGTGCCGGGGCCAGCGGCTGGAATGGCGTTTCGCTGACGCCGTGGCTGAAACAGGTGGCGTGTCCTGCGAGTTCACTCGCCAGTGATTGAATGTTGTCGGCCGCGGATTTCAACCAGCGTTGTGCGCCGCCCCAGTCGATCAGTTGCTCGCCAGGCAAATTCAGAGGCCCAAGGTTGTTGGGCAATGACAAACGCCACAGCGGCAGGCCCTCATTGAAAAAGTCTAGTCGTTGTTCGTTCAGGTCAGCCCAAAAACCGGAGTCCAACGGTTCGCCGCCGAGCCGTTGATGGGCGCCCGTGACCGAACCTTCGCCGCCTTCGAGCCGCAGAAACAGACGCTGACCGTCGTGGCAGGCGGCGCTGATGGGCAGTGGTTGCTGGCCCCATTGCGCCAGATTTTCCAAGGCGCGGGCGCAGTCGATGTCCAGGCTGATGCTCAAGCATTGCCGGGGTTTGGGTAGCACTTTGAGCGAGACTTCGGTCAGCACCCCGAGGCAGCCGTAACTGCCCACCATCAGGCGCGAGAGGTCGTAGCCGGCGACGTTTTTCATCACTTCGCCGCCGAAGCGCAGGTGGGTGCCGAGGCCGCTGATCACCCGCGTACCGAGGACAAAATCGCGCACTGAGCCAGGCCACGGGCGCCGCGGCCCGGACAACCCCGCCGCGATCATCCCGCCGACGGTGGCACCTTCGCCGAACGACGGCGGCTCGCAGGGCAGCATTTGCCCCGCTGCATCCAGTGCGGCAAACAATTCGCTCAGCAGCGTGCCGGCGCGAACGCTGATCACCAGCTCCGTCGGGTCGTAACTGACGATGCCGCGATGGACGCGGGTGTCGAGTATTTCTCCGGCCACCTCCCGGCCAAGAAACGCCTTGGTGTTACCGCCCTGAATGCGTAGCGGCGTGGCGTTCTCCCGCGCCTGTTTGACTTGCTCCAGCAGGGCTCCACTGGCATCGACGTCCGGCATCAGAAACGTTCCAGTTCAGGGAACGGCAATTGCCCGGCGTGGATGTGCATCGCGCCGAATTCCGCGCAGCGGTGCAGGGTCGGGATGTTTTTGCCGGGGTTGAGCAGGCCCTTTGGGTCGAACGCGGCTTTCACTGCATGAAACAAGGTCAACTCGTCGCTATTGAATTGTGCACACATCTGATTGATTTTCTCCCGGCCGACGCCATGCTCGCCGGTGATGCTGCCGCCGACTTTCACGCAGAGTTCGAGGATCTTGCCGCCGAGGGTTTCGGCCCGCTCCAGTTCACCGGGCTGGTTGGCATCGAACAGGATCAGCGGGTGCATGTTGCCGTCGCCGGCGTGGAAAACATTGGCCACGCGCAAGCCATATTCTTTCGCCAGGCTGGCGATGCCCTTGAGCACGCCGGGCAATTCGCGACGGGGGATGGTGCCGTCCATGCAGTAGTAATCCGGCGAGAGACGGCCAATCGCCGGGAAAGCGTTTTTGCGTCCGGCCCAGAACCGTACGCGTTCGGCTTCGTCCCGAGCCTGGCGCACGTCGCTGGCACCGGCCTGTTGCAGCACCTGGCGGACCCGCTCGCAATCGTCATGGACATCGGCTTCGACGCCGTCCAGTTCGCACAGCAGGATCGCTTCGGCGTCCACTGGATAACCGGCGTGAATGAAATCCTCGGCGGCACGGATCGCCAGATTGTCCATCATCTCCAGGCCTCCCGGGATGATTCCGGCGGCGATGATTTCGGCCACTGCGCGACCGGCTTTTTCCACGGAATCGAAACTGGCCAGCAGGACTTTGGCGACCTGGGGTTTGGGCAGCAGTTTGACCGTGACTTCGGTGATGATCCCCAGCAAGCCTTCGGAGCCGGTGAACAGGGCCAGCAAGTCGAAGCCTGGCGCGTCCAGCGAGTCGGCACCGAGGGTCAAGTGCTCGCCTTCGAGGGTGAGTACCTCGAGTTTTAGCAGGTTGTGTACGGTCAGGCCGTATTTGAGGCAGTGCACGCCACCGGCGTTTTCCGCGACATTACCGCCGATGGAGCAGGCGATTTGCGAGGACGGGTCTGGCGCGTAATACAGACCGAAGGGCGCCGCTGCCTGGGAAATCGCCAGGTTACGCACCCCTGGCTGGACCCGTGCGGTGCGGGCGGCAGGGTCGATGTGCAGAATATTGTTGAACCGTACCATCACCAGCAGCACGCCTTTGTCCAACGGCAGCGCCCCGCCGGACAACCCGGTGCCGGCCCCGCGCGCCACCACCGGCACGTTGCGGGCATGACACAGCCTGAGCAGCGCCTGCACCTGTTCCAGCTGCCGGGGCAGGGCGACCAGCATCGGCGTGGTGCGATAGGCCGAGAGGCCGTCACATTCGTAGGGTTTGAGTTCTTCTTCGCGCCAGAGAATGTCCAGGTCCGGCACCTCCTGCTGCAAGGCTTTGAGTAACGCAGCCTTGTCGACATTGGGCAGAACACCGTCGATGCGTTCGTCGTACAGAATGTTCATGATCGCGCCTCAGATGAATCGCTGAACATCGCCCCGAATTATCCGCCGAATATCCCCGTAGCAGCTGTCGAGCCTGCGAGGCTGCGTTCGGCTGCGAAGCAGTCGTGAATCCGGCTGACGCGGTTTGACTGTTGCACCGCAAGTTCTGGTTTAACGACTGCTTCGCAGCCGAACGCAGCCTCGCAAGCTCGACAGCTGCTACGGGGGGGAGCTCATGAGCGATGAGTCTCCAAAAACTCCCGATACAGCCGCGCGGTCTTGGACGGCTGCTCAACCATCGGCATATGGCCGACACCGTCCCAGATCTCCACCTGCAGATCGGCGATGCCCTTGCTCCAGACCGGTACGCTGCTGACGTCGATCAAGCGGTCCTTGCGCCCCCACAGCAGCAGTGCCGGGCATTTGATGTCAGGCAGTTTGGGCTCCATCGGCGGGCTGGCGTGGAAATCCCTGAAGATTTCTTCCAGCTCGTCGCGCTGCTGTTCATAACGCTGGGCGACAGCGTCCAGCACGATCCCCGGCACCCATGGCGGCGAGACCATGGTCATGGCATAAAAATGCTGGAATTCTTCACGGGAATGAATCAGAAACGGATTGTGCCCACGAGCCAGGTGTCGCTCCATGTCGCTGGGCTCGGGGGCCGTGACGCCGGCCGGGTCGATCAGCGCCAGCGAAACAATGCGCTCCGGGTAATTGGCTGCCAGCCACGCCGCGATGTAGCCGCCCATGGAATTGCCGATCACATGGACCTTTTCGACCCCGCAAATATCGAGCAACTGGATCAATCGTTTGGCCTGGACCGGAATGTCATAGCCCCCGCCGGCCTTGAAGCCGGTTTCGCCGTGCCCCGCCAGATCAGGAATAATCACCCGGTAATCGTCGACAAAATGCCGGGCGAAGCGCAGCCAGATGTTCTTGTCGGCGCTATAGCCGTGCAGCATCAGCACGCTGCTGGAGGCTTCGTAAGGGCCGCCTTGCCAGGTCGAAACGGTCATTTCGGGGATTGGCACGACGATCTTGTGCAACCGGTACAGCCGGGCCTCCAGCGCCATGTTCAAGTCATAGAGCCAGTAACCGATGGCCGGGTAGCTCAACCAGCTCCAGGCCACGAAGACGGCGATAGTGACAACCAACAAAAGCATCAGGCTATTCCTTGTGATCAGGGCAGGTTGTTTATCGATCCTTCCCTTCATGTATAGACCAAACATTGGGCACTCAACTCATGGGAGGCCACGCTATTCAGACCGCCAACCGGTGATGGCTATTTGCCGTTGCCCTGATAGACTTCAAACACACTTTCAAACCCGTGTGTTGTCAGGCTCCGTTCAGCAGTACAGAGGCCTCTATGGAAAAAAAGGGAGGAAAGGGACTTTCACTGGCCAGGAGGCTTTATGGGTCGCGAATTCTGGGGCTGGCCCTGGGATTATTGTGCGTCGGCGCAGGAATGTATCCACTCGACCCGGCGCCATGGGTCTGGGGGATGATGTTGTTCAACGGGCTGCTCTGGCCGCATGTGGCCTATCAATGGGCGCGCCGGGCGGAAATTCCTTTTCGTGCCGAACACCGCAATATCCTGGTGGACGCGTTTCTTGGCGGTTTCTGGGTGGCCGCCATGCAGTTCAATCCGCTGCCCAGCGCGGCGACCCTTTCGATGATGGCGATGCACAACGTGGCCATCGGCGGCGTGCGTTTTCTGTTGCTGGGTGCCGTCGCGCAGTTGCTCGGGATCGGCGTCGGGCTGTTGGTGTTCATGCCGGCGTTTGTCCCGCTGACCAGTCCGTTTCAGCTGTACGCCTGCCTGCCTTTGCTGTCGATTTATCCGCTGTCCCTGGGCTGGGTCTGCTTTCATCAGGCCCATACCCTTGGCCGACACAAGCGCGAGTTGCTGGCCCTGAGCCGCACCGACAGCTTGACTGGCCTGCTGAATCACGGTGCCTGGAAAGATCAGCTGGAAATCGAGTTTCAGCGTTGCCAACGCCAGCAGCAGGGCGGGGCGATTGCGCTGATCGACATCGATCATTTCAAAACCATCAACGACACCTACGGCCACGTCGCCGGTGACATCGTCCTGCGTCGGTTGAGCAAAATGCTCAAGCAGAACCTGCGGGCAACGGATGTCGCCGGCCGTTATGGTGGCGACGAATTCTGTGTGCTGCTGCCGGACCTGCCGCTGGACCGCGCTGCGGTCGCAATGGATGCGCTGCGTGATCGTTTTGCCACCTTGGGTTACGAGCAGAACCCGCCGCTGAAGATCAGTTTGAGCATCGGCCTGGCAGCCTTCAATCCGGCACATGACGATGCAACCCTATGGCTCAACGACGCCGACCAGGCGCTCTACGAAGCCAAGACCACCGGCCGCAACCGCGTCATTTGCCACAGCGACGGTAAACCGCATAAGGCGTTGCTCGATTCGGTCTGACCGATCACCCCAAATCCCTTGTGGGAGCGGGCTTATGTGGCGAGGGGGCTCGCCCCCGTTGGGGGGCGCAGCCCCCCTAAAACCAACCACCTCGATCTCGAATTAGAGCGCGGTGACTGGTTTTACGACTGCTGCGCAGCCGAACGGGGGCGAGCCCCCTCGCCACATAAGCCCGCTCCCACAGGGGGGATGTGGTCATTCAGGTTTGTATGTGTCGCATCCGGTGTAGAGCCTTGCGTCGTAGTCAGGTAGGGTATTTTCGACCGACCCCGACACGAAACAAGGATCGATTCATGACGTTCAGACGCTCTCGCTCCCTCCTGGCCACCAGCCTCGGCCTGACCCTCGCCCTCGGCGCCTTCACCCTCACAGCCTTCGCCGAACCCCACAAACAAATCCTCGCCGATGCCGAACAGTACAAAGGTGAAGCCCTGAAACTGCTGGAACGGTTGGTGAATATCGACTCTGGCTCCGGTTATGAGCCGGGGCTGACTCAGGTGAGCGACATCGCCATCGAAGAGTTGAAGAAACTCGGCGCCACCATCGAACTCGTGCCCAACACCCCGGACAGGAGCAACCATGTGTTGGCCACGCTCAAGGGCACCGGCACGGCGAAAATCCTGCTGATGGCACACATGGACACCGTATTCAAGGAAGGCTCCGCCGCCGCGCGCCCATTCCACATCAAGGATGGCCGCGCCTACGGGCCGGGCGTGATGGACGACAAGGGCGGCATCGTCGCCGGGATCTATGCACTGAAAGTCCTGAAAAACCTTGATTTCAAGGATTACGCGCAGATCACCTTCCTGCTCGACGCCAGCGAAGAAACCGGCTCGGACGTCGCCACCAACCTGATCAAGAAAACCGCCAAGGCCCACGACGTGACCCTCAACCTCGAACCGGGCCGCCCGGCGGATGGTTTGGTGGTATGGCGCAAAGGCAGCGCCACCGCCGTGGTCGAGGTCAAGGGCAAGGCCTCTCACGCTGGCGTCGCGCCGGAACTGGGGCGTAACGCGGCCATGGAAACCGCGCACCAGATCCTGCAACTCGGCAAGCTGGGCGATGCGCAGAAGAAAACCACCATCAATTTCACCGTGCTCAATGCTGGCGATCGCACCAATGTGATTCCGGATCAGGCCACCGCCAAGGCTGACGTGCGGGCAGCGGTGCCGGAAGAGTTCGATCGGATCGAGAAGGACCTGGCACGGGTATCCAAGGACAAACTGATTCCTGAGACTGAAGTCACCACCACCCTGAAACGCGGCTTACCGCCGATGCCGCAAACGGCAGAGTCGGATCGCTTGATGGCCATGGCCCAAGGGATTTACGGCGAAATTGGCCGCAAACTGACGGAAGAAGGCAGCGGCGGTGCAGCGGACGCCAGCCTCTCGGCCGGGGTGGGTACGCCGACGCTGGATGGGTTCGGGATTGTCGGCGGCAATATTCATACCCCGGAGGAATACGCCGAGGTTGAGAGTGTGGCGCCACGGATTTATCTGCTGTCGCGGATGATTATGGAATTGGCTATTAAAAATTAATTTGTTGATTTTAGTATGATTAGACTCGAGTGGTTCTTGCTTGAGTCTGATCACTTATGAAAAATAAAATCGGCTTGGGGCGTTGTAGGTTTATTTAGTTTGGCCTTTGGGCTAGAAATTTAGAAATAATCTCGATAAGTCTAATAATTCCTTGTTCAGTCTCTTTGCAAAGGTATTCGAATATTTCAATGTCTGTGATCAGTTGTTTATCTATAATCTCTTCGTAAAAAATCTTGTCTGGTTTCTTAGTGTTGAATTTCTCTGTGTGTACGAAGTCAGGTAGGAATTTTGCCAGCCTATGATCTGAGTAAATTCTTTTTTCTACACTCTCAAAAGGTAGAAAATGTGTGCCGGGACATTTTTTGTTGTACTTGAATATTTCTTGGTCGCCATCTAGTATTGATATCACATTATCTGGTTGTGAGAGGAATTTTTCTTTGCTGTTTAATTTTAAGAGAGTTGTGACGTTTGAGCCTCCTCCAATAGAAATAATTTTATATCGAGAGAAGTTTGTGGGGCAGTACTTGGTGATGATGAATTTCAGGAAATTTTTTAACATTTCATCTTCGGTGAGAATGTATTTGTCCCATCCTGTAAATCCGAACATTATACTTTTTATATAGTTGTATGATGCTGGTATAACATCTCCATTTCCATCTGTGTTGGTCATGTAGAATAGTTCTGAGTCTTTAAGGGTTCTCATGATTGCAAGGGAGTGAGTAGTGCAGAAAATATTGACTCGATATGCATCGCAGAATGTACGTAGTCTTCTGATTAGGTGAGCTTGTGCGGCCGCATCTAAGGAGATGTCTATCTCGTCGATTACTATGAGTTTGCATCGATTTGTTATCTTTCTATATAGGCTGATTAAGAAAAACTCTCCAGAGCTTAGATGGTCTTCTCTTACGTATCTGTCTCCATCAAGAGGAATGCAGTAATATTTTACATTTTTTACTTTTATCTCGACTAGGTTTTCAAATTTATTGCTGGAGTAAATGTCACTAAGGAATTCGATTAATTCGGCAGGACGAGTGTGTTGGCCAAGGATAATAGCCGTTCTTATGTCTTTGTCTGCAGTGCTGATGCTTTGGAAATGATTAAAGCGTTGTCCAAATGGCATCGGAAGTTCAACATCGATAGTGTTTTTGATATTGTCAGGGATGGCGGATTTGCAGTTAAGACTGTTGATTGATCTGTCGTAACTGAATACGAACTCATCAGTTCCAAGTTTGTATACAACTTCGCTGTCGGTTTTGAAAATGCCAGAGGACGTCGTTTTGGAGAGTGTGTCAGCTGAGCGAAAATTAAGAATGGATTTTATAAGTGTTGTTTTGCCTACGCCATTCTTGCCTACAAGACAAGTAAGCTTGTTTTGGTTCAAATCCAAGCTGAATGTCATGTTTTTTACATGCTGTATATTTTTTAGCTCGACTGATAGCAGCATCATAGCTTGTCCGATTTATGAAGGAACATATCAACTATGGTGGCGCCATATTTTTTTCTTAGTTTGTCGAGATAGTCCTGATCAACGGTGTTGAAGTAATTCAGTTGTCCTGAAATTTTTTCTATAGCGTTATCGAAGTCTGGTCCTGTTATCGCGGTAAATTTTTCTTTGTTTGTAAGGTAGTAATGTAGTTTGACTTCGGTGTCTTTTTTGAATTTTATATCTATTGAGACTTTTCCATTGGGTAAAATTACCATTCCCAATAATTTTATTTTGTTTCCGGTCTGAGTGTGCTTGCTTTTTGTTGTGTTGATTGAAAGCTTGTTGTCGGTGTGCTTGGATAAACACTGGGCGACATATTTTTCCGCTTCAAGTAGTGGCGTTTTATCTAAGGATGAAATAATTATGTCATCCGAATATCTGGAGAATGTCAGCGAGTTGTCAAGGCAGTATTTTTGTAGTTTGTTGTCGAAGTTGAATAGGCATGCATTACTTAGTGGTGGAGATGTGGAAAATCCGACCGGTACGGAACCGTTGACGGTCAGTGTTTTTACGATATTTGTAATGTGGTTGTCTATGTCGGAGATGGGGCAGCGATCAGCGCTGTTAATTATTGTTGATGTGACTAGGTCAGCGTCAATGCTGTTGAAGAAATTGGTAATGTCTGTTTGAAAAAAATATTTGCTGTGTGCATGTTTTGATACGGCGTCCACAGCATTGACGCCCTTCCTGTACGAAAATACAATTTCTTTGTTTGTCTGTAGATACTCCAGCAGAAAAAGATTTAAAAAAGAGTGAAAGGTTTTTAGTTTTTTGTTTGGTATGTGGAGTTCTCTGTCGTTATAGTTTTTTGTTTCGTAAAGCGTGCTGATATCGCCAGTGTCAAGTTCGGGAAATTCGAATTTTCCTTGGTACATGGCATCCAATAAGTCTTTTAGAGATCTTTTTTTCATTGATTAAGCTCAAGCCGGTATCGCGACAGAGACACGATTTTTACAAAATATGCCGTAAAGCAGAGCGAGATACAATGCTTTCCATAAAAGTTAAATAAACTTTTCTGATGTCGGTCGGGTGGAAGCGTTGAGAGATTAAGGTGTAGGAAGTATCTGACAGTCCGCTTCGTACAGCTTGCCCAATCAGCTGCTTTTTTTCGGAAGCGAGATTAATGGATAGGCGTTGAGTTTTTTGAAGTGATTCTGGCAGGAGGAGCAGATGGCGAAGTGGTTTTTTGCAGGTGCAGACGATTTTTCAAATCAGAGAAAGCGACAGACATAGCACGCTTATGTTTGGAAATTGAGGTGTATCAGAAGACGGCATGAGGGCGGGGAGAGCAGCGAAAATCAAGAAGATATTTACTATTTATGTGCCTCTTTAGCCTTTTGCTAGAGAGGCACATAAACGTAAAGCGGAGACTAGACACCTGTAGAGGCCAGATTTGGCGACTGGAGATACTCCTAGTCACTGGCATAGGCCGACTCTAAATCAAGCCCCCTCAGAAAACAAGGATCTAGGCTGAGCGGTAGTCAAGCGAGATGTTGAGATCGCTCGACAGGAATCCCACGCAGGGCGTGGAATGACCACTACGCGGCGCACAACTTTCCAAGACGTTTCCTACAACGTACCCTATTGCCGCGTTTCAGCATCGACCCCTATAGTTCGGGCTCGCGGAAAAGACCGCGAACGACCTTGGCCGGTCGATTATCTGAAAAGCAACAGCGCCAAACGTGTTATGGCAGCTGTGCGCGGGACACCTTCGGGTGTGCCGGGTCTTTCAGGTACCGGTCGGCCAACCCGCTCACGGCTGCCACCTTACTTTCGCTTGGCCGCGAACGGTGGTAGCTCAACCTGGAGTTATACCTATGTTCGACCAAGTCATGCCCCGTTACCTCCCCATCGACACCTACGACGCCGAAAATCCGGTGCTCTTCATCAACACCCACAAAGAACTCAGCGATATGGCCGCCTGTGCCGCGCATCGCTTCACCGTGGTTCGCGATCTGACGGACACCTTGTCCAGCCTGAACCTCAAAGATATTTCCGACTGTGATCTGACCCGTATTACCCGTGCGGTGCATCTGCTGATGCGCGAGGGTTGCGCGATGCTGGATGTGATTCAGGCGCGGGCGTTGCAGCGTGAGGAGGGGTTCAAGACCCCAGTGTAGAAAATAGCAAAAGATCGCAGCCTCCGGCAGCTCTACAGGGTGTACGTTATCCCAATGTAGCAACTGCCGCAGACTGCGATCTTGTTGGCCATTACTCTTTAACGCTCATAAACTCTTCCGCCCAACGAATGTATTCCTCAGGCTGGGTGTAGGTATGCGTCAGTTCCGTCGCGCTCAGATCCGATGCCTGGGTGAAGATTTGGCGTTGTTCGCGCAGGCTGTCATAAGTCGCCTTGATCGCAGCGAAGTAGGCGCCATGACCGTCGATGGTGACGCGCACACCCAGTTCGGCCAGGCGATTGTCGTCGCGCAGCAGCGGGTTGCCATAGGTGACAAGCATCAACGGCACGCTCAACTGCTCGGCGATCTGTTCGAGATGATCGAAGTCCCGCACGCCCACCATGCAAATCCCGTCCGCCCCCGCCTGTTGGTATTGCTGGGTGCGACTGATGATTTCCTGAACCGGCAGGATTCCGGCATTGGTTCGCGCAATGATCGCCATTTCCGGGTCGACCCGGGCTTCCAGAGCCGCGCGGATTTTGCCGACGCCTTCCGCGACCCCGATCAGATCAGTGGATTTGCGGCCGAATTGTGCGGGCAGCAAGGTGTCTTCAATGGTCAGGGCGGCCACGCCGGCGCGTTCGAGTTCGACGATGGTGCGCATGACGTTGAGCGCGTTGCCATAGCCGTGGTCAGCGTCGGCGATGACCGGCAATTGGGCCACGCGGCCGATACGGGTAGCCTGCTCGGCGAACTCGCTCAGGGAAATCAATGCAAAATCGGGGGCGCCCAGCACCTGCAGCGACGCGACCGAACCGCCGAGAATCCCCACTTCAAAACCGAGGTCAGCGGCAATGCGCGCCGACATCGGGTCGAAGACCGAGGCGGTGTGATAGCAGGCGTTGGAAGCGAACAGTTGGCGGATGTTACGGCGCAAATCTTGATGTGACAGCCTGGACATATGAGTTCCACCATACAAAGGAATGGAAGGGCTTGAGCAAAAGTGTCAACGCCGAAAGAACAAAAGGCTATCACGAGAGCGAATCAAGAATGATGACGAATTTGCCGACCACTGGAGACAAGATCAAAAGATCGCAGCCAGCGGCAGATCCTGCAGCGTGCATACATCCGGATTGAAACGAATCCTGGCCTCGACGCGATCCCTTGTAGCAGCCGCCGAAGGCTGCGTTCGAGTGCGAACCGCTCGCCATCTGATCGAAAGTCATGCAGAAGAAGTTTTAATGGCGATCAGTCCGGGAAACCGAGCTGGCAGGTTTTACGACTGCTACGCAGCCGAACGCAGGCTTCGCCAGCTTCTACCCGATCACGCCGCCACTGCCCGCTGCTGTTTGTCATGCAGCGGCACGGCACGCACCGAATTGCCGGGTTGCAATTGCAGGCGTTTGGCGGTGAGCCGGTCGACGATCAGGCTGTTGCCTACCAGCCGCGCCTGGGCGGTGGTGATGCGGCAGTTTTCCAGACGGCGATTGTGAATCAGCCACACCGGCGCCTGGTCGTCGGGCGTGCCGATGGCCAGCTCCAATCGTTGGCTGTCCCGCACCGTGCGGATTCTCGATACCGGGGCTTCGACTACCGGGCCGGCGTCGAAGATGTCGATGTATCCCTTATGGGCAAAACCCTCGGCGGTGAGGATCTTCAACGCAGGTTCGGTGTTCGGGTGCGGCTTGCCAATCACCGCCTGGGCCTCTTCAGTGAGCAGGCAAGTGTAGAGTGGCTGGCGCGGCATCAGTTCGGCGATGAGTGCTTTGCTGCCCAGCCCCGACAAGTGATCGGCATGGCTGAAATCCATCTTGAAAAAGTGCCGGCCCAGGCTGTCCCAGAATGGAGAGCAACCTTGTTCGTCAGCGCTGCCGCGCAGTTCGGCGATAAGCTTGTCGCCGAACAGGTGCGGAAATTCGGCGACGAACAGCAGGCGCCCCAGCGAAAGCAGTCGACCATTACTGCCGTGACGTTGATCGTGGCGCAGAAACAGCGAACAGATTTCCGATTGGCCGGTCATTTCGTTGTTCAGGAACAACGTGGGGATCTGGCGCGCAATGCCCAGGTCCGGCGATGAACTGACTGTCAGGCCGACCCGGTAGTTGTACCAGGGCTCGCGCAGGCCGACGGCGCCTGTCAGGGCGCTGACGCCGACCACTTGTTGATCGTCGTCTTCAAGCACGAACAGGTAATCGGCGTCCGCGCGTTCCACCTGTTCGGCAAAGGTGCGCTGGGCCCAGCGCACACGATGGGCCAGGCGCTCTTCACTGGCCGGCAGGGTGGTGAAGCCGGGGCCGGCCCGTTGCACCAGACTAAGCAGGGCGGGCAGGTCGGTGACTTTAACCGGGCGGACAATCATGGTGCAGCTCCTTCTTCGCGCCTGTTCCGGCGTTGTCGTTGGGCACGGGGCCGGTGGCGGCTCACAGGGCGATCAACCGGATAGCACTGGTGTCGGTCACCTTCAGGGCCGCGCACATCTCGGCGTTCAAGGCCACGGGTTGCCCGGCGCGATAGTCCAGCACGGCAACGATGGCGCGGTAGTCCTTCAACGAATCGTTGCTCACCAGATAGTTGCTCATCGGGGAACTACCGCGCGCATCGATGGCCGAGCCAGGATGCACCGTGCCGGTCTGGCTCTGGGCAATGGAGCGGATGTTCGAGGTGCGTGCGTACAACGTCGGGCCAGCGTCGAACAGGTCGATGTAGCTGTTGGTCTCGAAGCCTTCGCGTTCAAGAATGTCGAAGGCCTCTTGACCGTCAGGATGAATCCGGCCGATACAGGCCTGTGCCGCCGCCGGCAGCATAGGTACATAGATCGGGTACTGCGGCATCAGTTCGGCGAGAAACGTCCGGCTCTGCAAACCACACAGACGCTCGGCCTCGACGTACGGCAAGTCGAAGAAATGCTTGCCCAGCGCATCCCAGAACGGTGACTGGCCCTGTTCGTCGCTGTAACCAACGATTTCGGTGATCACCGCTTCGGCAAAACGCGTCTTGTGGGCAGCAATGAATAGCAAACGCGCCCGGGACAACAATTCGGAAAACCGCGTGCGTTCCCATGCCGCGTCGATATGAAAACCCCGCAGCAAGGTGTGACCGCTGAGGTCGTGGCACAACGACAGCGCCGGCACCCCGTGCTCGATGTTCAGTTCCCGTGAGGCGCTGGTGAAATGGCGATTGCGCAAACTGTAGAACGGCTCGTTGAACCCCGCAGTGGCGAGGATTTCCGAGCAGCCGACCAGATGGCCGGTCGCGAGATCTTCCAGCACGAAGAAATAATTCTCCGGGCCTGGCACCTGAACGGCTTTGCCGAACGAAGCGCAGGAGTCGAGAATCTTCTCGCGCAGGCGTTCGGTATCGTCCGGCAAGGATGTAACCCCCACCAGGCTGTCGCGCGCCAGTTGCTGCAACTGGGGCAGGTCGGTTAACTCCACTGGGCGTAAGACCAGCATGGATGTACTCCTGTATCAAAGGGTTCGGCGATTTGCACCGAACCTGACTATCACTGTCGGTTTCCACGCGTTAAATCGGCAGTCGCCTGATTTAATGTCAGACGCTGCTCTTTTTCTTGTCAGCCATTGCTTGGGTCGATGCTCGGATCAGGCAGCGCCGTGCTGGCACCCAGTTTGTTGAGGAAGAACAGATACACCAGCCCCAAGGCAATCCAGATCAGGCCGAGCTTTTGTGCGTCGACGCCCATGTTGTACATGATGGCCGCGACGATGCTGAAGCCTATCACCGGGCAGATCAGGTGACGGATCACCTGGCCGGACTGCTGCCGACGCCAGTAATAGTTGATGACGGTCAGGTGCAGCAACATGAAACCGCTCAGGGCGCCGAAGTTCACCAGGGAGGTGAGGATGTCCACCGAGTTGATGAACAGGTAGCAGATCACCAACGACAGCACCGCCACCAGATAGATGCTCATGTACGGGGTATTGTGTTTCGGGTGCACCTTGGCCAGCACTTTCGGCAGTTTGCCGTCCCGGGCCATGCCGAACAGCAGGCGCGAAACCGCCGCTTGCGAGGTGATCGCGACGGCTACGCCCCAGGCCAGGGCGGTGGCCACGGCGGTCAGGGTGGCCAGCCAGCTGCCGGCGGCGATTTCAGCGATTTCATAGAACGCAGTGTCGGCGCTCTTGAAGCCCAGGCCGGCGGCCAGATCGGTGGCAATCCAGGTTTGCACGACAAAGATCACGCCCATGACCAGCAATGTGATCAGCGCAGCCTTGCCGACGCTACGGCCCGGGTCGCCCTTGATCTCTTCGGCGAGGGTGGAAATCGCATCGAAACCGAGGAACGACAGCACGGCAATCGACACCGCTTGCATCAACAAGGCGAAGTTGAAGGTCTCGGGGTTGTACAGCGGCGCCAGGGTCAGTTGACCGTTACCGCCGCCGCTGTGCAGGGCATTCCAGGCGTAGAACAGGAAGATTCCCAGCACCGCCAGTTGCGCCAATAGAAAGACGATGTTCATTCGTGCGGTGAAGGTAATGCCCCGCAGGTTGACGAATGTCGCGCTGACCAGAAAGGCCAGGATGAAGCCGACTTTCGGGATATCCGGGTACAGATGATTCAGCGCCATCGCTGCGTAGACGTAGAGCAGCGGCGGAATCAGCAAATAATCGAGCAGCATCAACCAACCGGCGATAAAGCCGACATGCGGGTTGAGGCCGCGTTGTGCGTAGGAATACACCGAGCCCGCAACCGGAAAGGCCCGGGCCATGCTGCCGTAACTGAGGGCAGTGAACAGCATCGCCACCATGCCGATGATGTAGGCCAGCGGTACCATCCCCGGGGCTTCGGCGTTGACGTAACCATAGACGCCGAACGGGGCGATGGGAATCATGAAGATCATCCCGTACACCACCAGGTCCGTCAGCGACAGGCTACGTTTCAACTCTTGCTTGTAGCCGAATTCTTCTATTTCCATGAAGCCCTTCTCCTTGATTTGCAAGCAGCGGCACGCTGCGAGTGTGAAGCTGTTGTTCTACAGCAGCGGCGCCAGGTAGTCGGTCCAGCGGCCGATGTTTTCCGGTGTGCGCAGCAGGTCGTTGCGCACCTCGATCAACACCGACTCAAGCCCTCGTGCATCGCCGTGAAACGGCACGGTCATGTCGCTCAGCGGATCGACTTTGTACGGCTGATTACCCGCCACTTTCAAGGGATGCCGACGCAACCCGTCGATCACTCGCTGGGCGTACTGCTCGGCCTGTCCATACAACACGCCGACTTCCAGCACGCGTGGCTGGCCGTGATATATCGGCGTGAAACTGTGAATCCCCACCACGCGAACCGGTCGACCTTGCGCCACACGGGCGTCGATCAAGGTTTGCAGGCGTGCATGAAACGGCGTGAACAGGCAGTGCCGGCGATACTCGCGGGTGGCCTCGTCCAGAACCCGATTGCCCGGCACCTGATAAATCTCGCTCTGCACAGGAATGCTGTCCGGCGCATGGCGCGGGCGATTGAGGTCAATCAACAGCCGTGAATAGTTGGCCGCCAACAGGGTAGCGCCCAGTGCTTCGGACAAGCCCTCGGCCAGCGCCAGGGCGCCGATGTCCCAGGCGATGTGTTCGCGGGCGGCTTCATGGCTCAAGCCCAGGTCATTCAACCCGGCGGGGATAAAACGACTGGCGTGTTCACACACCAGGATCAGCGGATGCTCGGAGGCTTCCCGGCTCAGGGTGTACGCAGGCTGGGTATAGAGCCCCAGCTCGGCAGACTCAGTACAGGCGCGCATAGTGCTCACACAGATCGGCGGACGAGAGCTGTTCCGTCAGCTTCAGTTCCTCGGTTTTAAGGGCGAACCAGGTGTCCAGCAAGGCGCTCGGCAGGGCTTCTATCAGCGCCTCGCTGTTGCGCAGGCATTCCAGGGCCTGGGCCAGGGACGCGGGCAGGGCGACGATGCCGCGAGCCTGGCGTTGCTCTTCGTTCAGCGAATCGGGGACTTCATCGGTGATCGCATTCAGGGCCAGGCGCTGCTCGATGCCCAGACGCCCGGCGATCAGCAACACGGCCATGGCCAGATGCGGCGAGGCGGTGGCGTCCATGGCGCGAAATTCCAGGTTGTACTGCGCCGCCACGGGTTTGCCGCCCAGGCTCACGGTCGGGCAAATTCGCAGCGCCGCTTCGCGGTTGCGTTGGCCGAGGCAGGCGTAGGAAGCGCTCCAGTGATGGGGCTGCAAGCGTTCGTAGGAAACCGGTGTCGGCGCGGTAAAGGCGCAGAGCGCCGGCAAATAATGCAGAACGCCGGCGGCCCAATGCTGGCCGAGGGTCGACAGACCGTTGCGGGTGTCGGCGTCGTACATCACCGGGTGGCCGGCCAGATCCTGCAAGCTCACGTGCAAGTGCACGCCATTGCACACCGCCCGGGCAGAGGTCTTGGGCGCGAAGCTCAGGTCCAGGCCCATTTGCCGGGCGATTTCACGGGTGATCTCACGCACGTTCACCGCGCGGTCGGCGGCGGCGACGCCGAGGGCGGGGCGGCAGGTGATTTCATATTGGTGCTTGCCATATTCCGGCAGGAACATCTCCGGTTCCACACCGCCGGCACGCAGTGCACTGAGCAACCAGCCGCCGAACTCGGCGCCCTGGCGCTGAGCCTCAAGAGAGAACGCCAAAGGCTCAGCCGCGCCGCTGCCGAGGTTGAATTCATGTTCGAACGCGGCGTTGATCTGCAATCCCAATTCGCCGCGATAACGCTCTACCTCGTTGCGCAGCAGTGTGCGCGGGCAGGCGCCCCACAGGCGGCCATCGGTTTCGCGAATGTCGCCGTGAATGAAGTCCAGCGCCGGGGCATTGGCATCCGGGCCGTTGTTCACGGTCACGCGGCTGCTCATGTCGGGGATCAGCCGCAAGTCGCCATAAGCGCCCCATGGATTGCTGGAGGCAATGATGTCTTGCGGGGTCAGGGCGCTGTTGGCCGGCACCCAGCCGCAGCCCGCCACTTGATAGGCCTCGAGTTCGTCCGTGGGAAAGGAACGGCCGCGGGTCACGCCGATCAGGTCGGTGGTGACGATGGTGGTCATGGGTAATGGCGACAGGCGTTCGCTCATGGCTGCATCTCCTGCAAACGACCGAGCACGGTCTGGGTGTCGGTGATCCAGCAGTAGCCTTTGATGGCGTTCAGGCAGGCGTGATGCCGTTGTTCGGTGTAGGTAGCGCAGGCATCTTCGACCAGCGTCACCAAGTAACCACGGTCGGCGGCATCGCGCACGGCCATGTCGACGCATTGGTCGGTGACGATGCCGGCGATGATCAGGTGTCGGGTTCCCAGGTTGCGCAGCACATAGTCGATGTTGGTGGAGTTGAAGACCCCGGAAGAAGTCTTGGGCAGCACGATTTCGTTTTCGATCGGCGTCAGATCATCGATGATTCGCGCTTGCGGGCTGCCCTTGGGCAGGTGCATGTCCGAGAGCTTGTGGTCCAGCGAACGGTCGCGACCATCGGCGGTGAGGCTTTCGATGAGCGTATGCAGCACGTTTTGTCGCGCATTGCGAAAAGCACTGAGCAACCGGCGTTGATTGGGCACCACTTGCACACGGGCTCGGGTCAGAAAATAGTCGGCTTCCGGCTGATTGAGATGCGGGTCGAACTGCGGCTCGAGCCAGGCACGCTGCATGTCCACCAGCAATAGCGCGGTGTGGTCAGCGGCAAAGGGCAAATCCCGGGGCGAGTGGTGGGGGAGCGTGAACATCCTTATTTATCCTCCAGCAGGTGAGTGTCGAAGTCGGTCCGCAGGGCATCGATGCCTTCCAGGCGATCGGCCAGATCGGGGCTGCGCAGGGACAGGCAGGCCACCAGTGCTTCAACCTGGGCCAGCGCCGGAACCATCGAGTCGAAGGCCGACGTCGATTCCACCGGTGCACTGATGATCAGGTCGGCCATTTCTCGCAGCGGTGATGCATAGATATCGGTGAATAGCACGACCCGCGCATGTCGACTCTTTGCCGCATTGGCAACCCGCAGGGCCTGGGCCTGGTAGCGGCGGTAATCGAACACCAGCACCATGTCCTGACGCTGCACGTCGAACAGCCGGTCCGGCAATTGCGCGTTGTCTTCCAGGGCAAAACAGCCGGGCCGCAACAGACGCAGGTGGTTGAGCAAATAGTGGGCGAGGAAGCTGCTGAAGCGGCCGCCAAAGCAATGGATCTGATGGCGGGTGTCGAGCAGCCATTCGATGAGAATTCGTACATCTTCGGGTTGGGTCAGCGCCTGGGTCTCGACCAATGCCCGATGGGTGTTCGCCAGATAATGGCCCCAAGGGTCATCTTTATTGAGATGGGCGCGGGGTTGCAACAGGGTACTGGGGGAGCGCAGGCGGTCATCCATGTCGCGGAGCAAGGCGTCCTGAAAGTCGGCGTAACCGCTGAAGCCAAGCTTCTTCACCAGCCGCACGATGGTCGGGTCGCTGACACCGGCATGTTCGGCCAGACGTGACATCGGACCCAGTCCGTTGCGCGGGTACTGATCCAGCAAAGCACGTACGACTTTGCGTTCCGATGGCGTAAGTTCCAGGCAGGGATCGGTGATCAGGTCTCTGAGAGGGGGCATCCGGGCTCCTGCTGGATGAGTGTGTCGGTTTCGTTTCAGAAATTGCTAAAACAGTATTTATGTAGCGTGTGCTACATGTCTAGTGAATTTTCGCGAGGATTTTCCAATCCCAGGAATCGGGCGAACCCCCGTGCGCCGGGGGCTACGCGGATGTCGACTGAGTTTGTAGGACATCGCTCATGGATGTGTGAGATATCGCCATTTTTTTGGGAAATTGGAGACTGTAGGAGCTGTCGAGCCTGCGAGGCTGCGATCGGCTGCGCAGCAGTCGTAAAACCAGAACTCGCGGTGTGTGTCAGGCAGAACGCGTCAGCCGGATTCACGACTGCTGCGCAGCCGATCGCAGCCTCGCAGGCTCGACAGCTCCTACAGGGCCGAACGCAGCCGCGCGAGTTCGGCAGCTGCTACGAGGAATGCGTTCAGAGTGTGCTTCTTGGGGCACAATGACGCGATTATTCGCGGCGTCGTGCCGTTTTCCATCCTATCGACAGAGTGATCTTCCGTGCAGGCGACCCGCTTGACCCTGATGTGCCACGCTCGAACCGTCGCACAAAAATTGGCGCGTTTTCCTACGAATGAGCCGTTGGAAATGGATTGGCATTCGGCGCAGGGTTCGCGTTGCCACCAGTTCAAGGGCCCCCTCCGTTTACTCTGTGGCCCAGAACTGCGGACCCGACAAACCGCTGAACTGTTTGGCCACGATGTGGCAATGGTTGCGGCACTGGCGGAGTGCGATTTCGGACGCTGGAAAGGCCTGTCAATCGACGACCTGCAAACAACTGAACCGGAGGCACTCCAGGTCTGGCTCAGTGACCCGACCTCGGCACCCCACGGTGGAGAATCGGTGGCGCAACTCGGTGAGCGGGTGGCTGCGTGGTTGAATAGCCTTGAAGCGACGCCGGGGCATGTCGTTGCCATCACCCATCCTTTTGTCATTCGCGCCGCCCTGATGCAAGTGGTGCAGGGCGCGGCGTTCAACCAGATCGACGTCGAGCCGTTGTCGGCCATCGAGTTGCGGTTCAACGGTCGCTGGCGGTTACGTTTGATGGGTACGCAACCTGAGGGAACATGCTGATGAAAAAACTTCTGGTCATTGGTGTCGGCGCCGGCCATCCCGACTACATCACCATGCAGGCGGTGAAGGCGCTGAACCGCGTCGATGTGTTTTTCCTCATGGACAAGGGTTCAAGCAAGGACCAACTGATCGAGCTGCGCCGCGAGCTCTGTGAGCGCTACATCACCGATCGCGATTACCGCTTCGTTGAAGCTCACAGCCCTGAGCGGGAGCGCGGGGATGTGGACTACAAGGCCAGCGTCGAAGACCTGAACCGCGCCAAGCAGCAGACCTTCGAGCGGCTGATCAACGAGGAAATGACCGACGACCAATGCGCTGGTTTTCTGGTGTGGGGCGATCCTGCGTTGTACGACAGCACCATACGGATTCTGCAGGCGATTCTGGCGTCGGGCCGGTGTGTGTTCGAGTTCGAAGTCATCCCCGGTATCACCAGCGTGCAAGCGTTGGCGGCGCAACATAAAGTGCCGCTGAACCGCATCGGTCGCTCGATTGAAATCACCACCGGCCGGCGATTGGCGGCGGGGCAGGTGAGTGACGCCGATAGCCTGGTGGTGATGCTGGATGCGCAAGATGCCTACCATCAGGTGGCCGATCAGGAGACGGAGATTTACTGGGGGGCTTACCTGGGGACGCCGGATGAGATTTTGATCAGTGGCAAGCTCAAGGATGTCGCGGATGAGATCGAGCGAGTGCGCAAGGCGGCGCGCCTGGCACAGGGGTGGATTATGGATACGTATCTGTTGCGCAAGCCTTGAGATAAGGGGTGTCTGGGGTGACGCCTTCGCGGGCAAGCCTCGCTCCTACAGTGGATCTGTGGCAAGACTCCTGTAGGAGCGAGGCTTGCCCGCGAAGAGGCCCTGAATAACACCTCAACAAATCGCCTTTACCTCACGCCCAAACCGCTCCCGATACACCGACGGCGGCACGCCGACCACGCTGCGAAACGCCACCCGGAAACTCTCCACCGAACGATAACCGCAGTGCTGGGCAATCTGCTCGGTGTTCTGGCGGGTGCTCTCCAGCAACTCGCGGGCACGGGCCAGGCGCTCATGTTGCAACCAGGTCTTGGGCGACAGGCCGCTGGCTTCGGTGAACCGCCGCAGGAATGTGCGTTCACTCATGGCCGCTTCGCTGGCCAGGTCGCGAACTTCCAGCGGTTGGTGCAGACGTTCCCGCGCCCATTGCATGACTCGCGACAGATCGCTGCGCGGCGTCGGGCTGACCGGTGATGGAATGAACTGCGCCTGACCGCCGGTGCGTTGCGGCGACATCACCAGGCGTCGCGCCACTGAGTTGGCCACCTGCGTGCCAAAATCCCGCGCGACCAGGTGCAGGCAGGCATCGATGCCCGCGGCACTGCCAGCCGAGGTGATCAATTGGCCTGAATCCACATAGAGCACGTCCGGGTCCACCTGAATGTCCGGATAACGCTCGGCCAGTTCCCTGGCATAGCGCCAATGTGTCGTGGCGCCGTGGCCGTCCAGCAAACCGGTGGCCGCCAGCACGAATACTCCCGAACAGATCGACAGCAATCGGGCGCCCCGGGCATGGGCCTGGCGCAGGGCGGAGAGCAAAGGTTCAGGCACCGCTGCGCTGCGATCGCGCCAGCCGGGGATGATGATAGTTCGCGCCTGTTCCAGCAGTTCCATCCCGCCGTCGGCCAGCACCTGAATGCCGCCCATGGCCCGCATCGGCCCCTGGTCGACGGCAACAATTCGATGCTCATACCAGGGGAAATCGAACTCCGGTCGCGCCAAGCCGAAGATCTCCACGGCAATACCGAATTCGAAAGTGCAGAGGCCGTCATAGGCCAGAATCGCGACCAATCCAGGGGTGGGTTGCATTTGGCGGAAAATTCCCGGTGAGTGTCTTGTGCGCCACTGTAGCGGCAAGCGCGGGGCAGATAAAGTCTTCCCACACCCATCAAGACTTTGGAGTACAGCCCATGCGCAGCCTGGTTCGCGAAATTCCCGCCGCCCCCTCCGCCATCGCCCTGATGCACTTCAGTAACCGCCTGACCTTCGAGACCGATTGTTCCGACGTCTACGGCAGCCAACAGGCCGGCGAGGTGGATTTTGTCCTGGTCGACGTGCGTGGACCGTTGGCGTTCGAACGCGGACATGTGCCAGGCGCGATCAACATCCCCGGGCGGCTGATCACGGCTGACGTCCTGGCGGCTTATTCGACATCCACGCTGTTCGTGGTCTATTGCGCAGGGCCCCACTGCAACGGCGCCAACAAAGCCGCGGTGAAACTGGCGGCACTGGGTTACCCGGTCAAGGAAATGATCGGCGGGGTAACGGGGTGGCTGGATGAAGGGTTTGCATTGAGTGTTTCGGTTGCACGCACCGCAACGGCGGTCATTGGTTGCGAATGCTGACATTCAGACACAGGTGATCAACTGTGGCGGGGGGCTTGTCGGAACGCCGCATCGCCCCGTTGGGTCGCGAAGCGGCCCCAAACCCTGCCACCTGATTTTGTCGGATACACCGCATTAACCGGTTTACGACTGCTTCGCAGCCGAACGGAGGCAAGCCCCCTCGCCACAAAAATCCATCCAATTCCAATTTCGGCTCCGCTTCCGGCCACGTCGGCCCGGCATTGGATTCATAAGGCCCGCCCCAGGTCTTGTCTGAAACAAAGGATTGTCCTACAGCCCATGCACCACCGTGGCGCACGCTTCAAGTACCTTGAAACCCTCGGCTGTTTTTCTATAAGTATTTGTCGCCTAAACACAATTTGCCCTTCTGAAGCCACTCTAGACTGCCCGCCACTTCGATTTTCATCTACCGAAAGTTGCCAATCGAAAGCTGCCAATAAAAAACCTCCATACACAGGAGTTATAAATGAAGAAGCGAGTGATGTTCGGTGCCCTGGCACTGTCGATGTTGTCCCTGACCGCCGTGGCCGATGACGCCAAGCCGATCCGCCTCGGTATCGAAGCCGGCTACCCGCCGTTCTCGATGAAAACCCCGGACGGCAAACTCACCGGTTTCGACGTGGACATCGGCGATGCGTTGTGTGAGCAGATGAAGGTGAAGTGCACCTGGGTCGAGCAAGAATTCGATGGCCTGATCCCAGCCCTGAAGGTCAAGAAAATCGACGCAATCCTGTCGTCCATGACCATCACCGACGATCGCAAGAAAAACGTCGATTTCACCATCAAGTACTACCACACCCCGGCGCGCTTCGTGATGAAGGAAGGCACCGACGTCAAGGATCCGCTGACCGAGCTCAAAGGCAAGAAAGTCGGTGTGTTGCGCGCCAGCACCCACGACCGCTTCGCCACAGAAGTGCTGGTACCCGCCGGCATCAACCTGGTGCGTTATGGTTCCCAGCAGGAAGCCAACCTGGACATGGTCGCCGGTCGCCTCGACGCGATGCTGGCCGACTCGGTCAACCTGGACGAAGGTTTCCTGAAAACCGACGCCGGCAAAGGCTTTGCTTTCGTTGGCCCGACCTATGAAGACGCCAAGTACTTTGGCGGCGGTGCCGGCATCGCTGTGCGCAAGGGTGATAAAGAGCTGGCGGACAAATTCAACACCGCCATCACTGAAATCCGCGCCAACGGCAAGTACAAGCAAGTGCAGGACAAGTATTTCAATTTTGATGTTTACGGCCATTAATAGGCGGTAGAAAAAAGTGGCCACTGTTGACGCGATGGCCACTTTTTTTATGCTCGCACTATTGAGATGAGAAACCTGTGTGAGCGAGCCTGCTCGCGATGGCGGCTTCAGCAACACCTGAAATGCCCCAGCATGCTTCACAGTGTTAGGCTTTGCCCCGAATCCTGCGCGCTGTGAAGGAAGGTTTATGTTGAAGTTACTTGCTCTGCTCACGCTCCTGGCGTCCACCGCCGTCCACGCTCAAACCCCGCTGCACACCGATCTGCCGCTCAAGTACCTGGAGCAGGCCCACGCTGAATCCCGCAACCAGCCTCTGGTGATTTTCCTGCACGGTTACGGCAGTAACGAACAGGACCTGTTCGACCTCAAGGATCAATTGCCGCCGCAGTACAACTACCTGTCGGTGCGGGCACCGATGACGATGGAAGAGGGCAGTTACCAGTGGTTTCGCCAGAAGGGCGAGGGCGCCTATAACGGTGAGACGGACGACCTGAAGGCCAGCGGCCAAATGCTGCGGGATTTTGTCGCACAAGCGGCGAAGAAATATCACACCGATGCGGACAAGGTATTCCTGGTGGGTTTCAGCCAAGGCGCGATGATGTCCTACGAGGTCGCATTGCGTCATCCCGACGCGGTGGGTGGAATTGCGGCACTGAGCGGGCGAATTCTGCCGGTGCTCAAGTCCGAACTCAAACCGGATGAAAAACGCCAGCAACTGGCGATTTTCATTGGTCATGGCACCGCCGACACACTCCTGCCCTACAACGACGGTACTGAGGCCGACAGCCTGTTGCAGCGCCTGTCACTCAAACCCGAGTTTCATGCTTATCCGGGTGTCGGTCACAGCATCAGCGCCCCCGAGATGCAGGATTTGAGTGCTTGGTTGCAGCGCAAAAATCCCTGAATCGGTCGGGTTTATTTGCCGCTGACGATTTGTTTCACCAGCGTTTCGTGGCCGGTTTTGTCGTTGGGGCGCGAAATGATCTGAACGATGGCCATGCGCGTTCCGGAAGCGGCCATCAACGTGCTGTCCAGCGTCATGCCACCGCCCTGGGTGGCGGTGCTGTCGATCTGCCGAAGGCCCAGGCCCGTGCCTTTCTGAGTCAGGCTTTTTTCGCTGGTTTTGTTGAAATCCGGCAAGGCGTTGCGTTGCTCGGTGGCGAACGCGGACACGGTGTTGTCGAGGAATTCACCGTCGTTGTCCTTGACGTTAACGCCGCCGGGGATGGTGTTTTCCGCGGCGATCACCACGGTTTTGGTGGTCTGGTTGGTGTACATCGTACCCGTCGCCCCAGCAGTGCCGGTGGCCGCATCGCCGGCGGGTAGCGAGTTGGCGATGAAACCCTTGGGCAGGGTGAAGGTGAACTTGCCGCCGAGCATCGAGACCTTCTGGGCCGGCGCTTTGTCGCCGGCAGTGGCCTTGGCCGCCTGCGCATTCAAGGCACCCAGGCTGGTAGCCGCCATCAGCAGCAGAACAACGGTTTTTTTACTCAACAATGACATTCAAACTCTCCAGTGGATGATCCGCGCTTTGACGGCGATCATCCCATGGAGGTCAGGAAGCACTCCAGCGCGAATGTGCTGACTGGTTACGCAGTACTGGCGAATGAGTTGGTTGTGGCGAGGGGGCAAGCGCTCTCTCAAGCATCCACCGGCCACGTCCCACGCCGCACCATCTTCCTGACCCGATCGGCACCGTTGGCGCGCACCAGCAGTTCCATGCGGGCTTTTTCGATGTCTTCGGCGCTCCACTTCTCCGTGGCCATGGTGGCTTTTTCATGAGACCCGCCGTTGTCGTAGTGGCGGACTACGTATTGCTTTGTTCCTTCAGAGGCAATCAGGTCCATCTCCACAGCTCCTTTACAACATTGATGTCAGGCTTTGGGCTGACCTGTTCGTGAGGTTGCGATAACGGCGCCGACGATAATCAGCAGGGCGGGAATAATCAGGAACGGGCTGGCATGGCTTTGCCCGATGGCCACCAACAGCAGGGTCGAGATCAGTGGCGCGAGGTACGACAGTGCGCCGAGCATCGACAGGCTGCCGTGTTTGGTCGCATGATCCCAGGCAAAAAACGCCAGCCCCACTGGCCCCAGGCCGAGGCCGACGATGGCCGCCCATTGGCCGGAGTCGGGGGTGACCGAGGTCTCAAACGTCAGATGACAGACCAGACCTGCCACCGCGACCAGGCCGCAGATGCCGCCGATGATGCTGCTTGGCACTTCGTTGAAGCACCGGTTGATGACCGAGTAGGACGACCAGACCAACGCGCAGGCGAATGCGGCCAGGTAGCCGGCCACCGGCATGTCGGCGACTTCCGCCGAAGCACGCTGCTGCATGATGAATGCGGTCCCGGCCAGCCCCAGCAGCGCACCGAGCAGTTGGCGTTTGCGTAGCTGTTCACCGGCGGTGAAGGCCGAGAGCAGCACAATCAGCAGCGGCCACAAGTAGGCGATCAGGCTGGCCTCGGCGGCTGGAGCGGCTTTGAGGGCGAAAAAATACAGCGCGTGGTAGGCGAAGATCCCGAGAAAACCGACCGCCCACACCGACCAGGGCTGGTTCCAGCTGCGAAATCCTGCCACACCGCGTCGCCCGAGCTCGACCTGACCCGAATACGAACGCAGGGCCAGTGAAACCGATGGGCTATCGTTGCTGCTCAATACGCCTCTCCGTTGGCTGAAGTTCGCATCATGCCTGAGTCACCGAACTCTGTGCCACCCTCGCAATCGTTCAAGAAAAACGGCCTCTTCATGGGGAAAGGACGGGACGCATCATGCCGTAATGCCTGCGGTGTGCTGGGAAAACACCGCCATCACACTGCCCAGCACCGGGAATACCGCGAGCAACCCGCTCCAGCGTTCGCCGACGGTGCTGGCCAGCAACGTCACAGCCAATGTGAGCAGGGCGCCGGCCAGCATGCGCAGCAGCAGTTTGTCGGACTTCGGCGTCGCTGCCGAAGGCTGCGATCTTTTGATCTTCATCCCCGCCCAAACGCCTCGACCAGATAATCGATAAACACCCGGGTCTTGGCCGGCATCAAACTGCGGCTTGGGTAATACAACGAGATCGGCCCCGCGTCGGCATGCCAGCCTGGCAGCAAGCGCACCAGTTCGCCACGCTGAATATTGGCGGCGACATCGGGCAACACCAGCAGCGTCACTCCGAGGCCGAGCAGGGCCGCTTCGCGCATGGCGGCCGGGTCATTGAGCACGATGTTGTCACTCAGCTCGGCACTTGCTTCATTGCCCGCGCCATCGCGCATGACCCAGTGACGCAGTCGCCCGGTGCGCACGCCACGCATCACAATCCCGTTGTAACGAGCCAGGTCCGCCGGGTTGTCGGGCGGCGTGCGCCCGGCCATGTAGGCCGGGGAAGCCACTGCCACCACATGCGCCGCCGCCAACGTCCGCGAGACGACTCCGGGCGTCAGTTCGAAACCACCACCGATGGCTGCGTCATAACCTTCGGCGATCAGGTCCACCTGGCGATTTTCGAAATGCCATTCGGGACGAATCAGCGGGTAGCGCGCCAGAAATGCCGGCAACAACGGCAATACATGACCAATGCCGAACGTTGGCGCCAGGCTGACTTTGAGCACGCCCGCCGGCTCCCCGCGATCACTGGACACCGAACTGATCGCTGCCTGCAACGCTTGCAGATTACCGCTGATACTTGCCAGAAAACGCTCCCCGGCTTCGGTCAGCGACAACTTGCGGGTCGATCGCTGGAATAGCCGCACACCGATGTTGCGTTCGAGCATCGCCACGTTGCGGCTGACGGCGGCGGGTGTCAGTGCCAGCAGCCGCGCGGCGGCGGAGAAGCTGCCGGTTTCGGCGCTGCGCACGAAAGATTCGAGGTTGGCGAGGGTTTCCATTCCGGGCACCTGCTATTAATGCTTGAAGATGATTCAAGCTATTACCCTCTAATCAAGTCGTAATGACAAGCGCAGTATTCACTCCATCAACCCACCACGGAGTGAACACCATGAGCACAATCGGAATCATCGGCGCTGGCGCCATCGGTAAAGCCTTCGCCAAAGCACTGTCCCGTCAGGGCATTGAAGTCGTCATCGCCAACAGCCGCGGCCCGCAAACCCTGGCCGCGCTGGTAGAAGAACTCGGGCCGACAGCGCGGGCCGGCACCCGTGAAGAAGCGGCCGCGCAGCCGATCGTTCTGGTCGCGGTGAATTGGTCGAAGTTACCGACGGCACTGGCCGGGCTGCCAGATTTTGACGGGCGAATTGTGATCGATGCGAACAATTCGATCGAGGCGCCATCGTTCAAAGCGGTGGATTTGCAGGGCCGTCCGTCCAGCGAAGTGTTTGCCGAATGGGTGCCCGGTGCGCGGGTCGTCAAGGCATTCAATCACCTGCAGGCGCATCTGCTTGAGAGCGACCCGAAAGCGGAGGGCGGTCGGCGGGTGCTTTTTCTCTCAGGTGACGATGCCGAGGCCAAGGCACAAGTGGCTGCATTGATCGAGCGGTTGGGGTTCTTCGGGATTGATCTGGGCGAGCTGAGTGTCGGAGCGCGGCTGGTGCAGTTTCCGGGCGGACCGTTGCCAGTCTTGAACCTGGTGAAATTCGCCTGAGGATCAGAGTTTGTGGCGAGGGGGGTTGCCCCCGTTGGGCGGCGTAGCAACCCCAAAATCTTGGATGCACCAAAGATTTTGTGAGTGCTACGCACTCAAACGGGGGCAAGCCCCCTCGCCACAGGTATCGTTTTTCAAGTCTCATCATACAAGCGGGCTTGCTCGCGAAGCTTTTAAGCTCGTTCGATCGCCAACGCCACGCCCTGACCACCACCGATGCACAGGGTGGCGAGGCCTTTTTTGGCATCGCGCTTGATCATTTCATGCAACAACGTCACCAGCACCCGGCAACCCGAGGCACCGATCGGGTGGCCCAGGGCAATGGCGCCGCCATTCACGTTGACTTTGTTCAAGTCCCATTCCAGGTCCTTGGCCACGGCCAGAGATTGCGCGGCGAAGGCTTCGTTGGCTTCGACCAGGTCCAGTTGATCGATGGACCAGCCGGCCTTATCCAGGCAACGGCGAGTGGCCGACACCGGGCCGATGCCCATGATCGCCGGGTCGACGCCCGCGTTGGCATAAGCGGCGATTTTCGCCAGCACGGGCAGGCCGAGGGCCTTGGCTTTCTCGGCGCTCATCAGAATCACTGCAGCAGCGCCGTCGTTCAGCGAAGAAGCGTTGCCGGCAGTCACCGAACCGTCCTTCTTGAAGGCCGCTTTCAGTTTGCCCAGGGAATCGGCGGTGGTGCCGGCCCGAGGCTGTTCATCGGTGGCGAAGGCCAGCGGATCGCCCTTGCGCTGCGGGATCAGGATCGGTGTGATCTCATCGGCAAACCGCCCGGCTTCGATGGCGGCCACGGCTTTTTGCTGGGAGGCGGCAGCGAAGGCGTCCTGCTGTTCACGGGTCAGGCTGTATTTTTCCGCCAGATTCTCGGCGGTGATGCCCATGTGGTAATCGTTGAACGCATCCCACAAACCGTCGCTGATCATCGTGTCGACGATCTGCGCGTGACCCATGCGCAAACCGGTGCGGGCGCCCGGCATGACGTAATTGGCCAGGCTCATGTTTTCCTGGCCGCCGGCGATGATCACTTCGGCATCGCCGCAGCGAATCGCCTGCGCCGCCAGATGCAACGCTTTGAGGCCCGAGCCGCAGACCTTGTTCAGGGTCATGGCCGGCACGGCGAAAGGCAGGCCGGCCTTGATCGCGGCCTGACGCGCCGGGTTCTGGCCGGCACCGGCGGTCAGCACCTGGCCCATGATCACTTCATCGACCTGCGCCGGGTCCAGCCCGGTCTGCACCAGCAACTGGCGGATCACCGCAGCGCCAAGATCGACGGCAGACACATTCGCCAGCGAACCCTGGAAGCTGCCGATGGCAGTGCGAGTGGCGGCAACGATTACGACTTCTTGCATGGAAAAATTCCTCACTGGGCAACGAACTGCATTTCCGGGACGTGGTCAGGCACGATCAGTTTACCAGCGGTCTTGGCGACGATTTCCTCGACGCTGACGCCCGGCGCGCGCTCCTTGAGAATGAACGCACCGTTCTTGATTTCCAGGTAGGCCAGGTCGGTCAATACGCGTTTGATGCAACCGGCGCCGGTCAGCGGCAGGCTGCAACGCGACAGCAGTTTCGACTCGCCGTCCTTGGAGGCGTGGGTCATGGTGACGATGATGTTGTCCGCACCGGCCACCAGGTCCATTGCGCCGCCCATGCCCTTGACCAGTTTGCCAGGGATCATCCACGAGGCGATGTTGCCTTCGACGTCCACTTCAAACGCACCCAGCACGGTCAGGTCGATGTGGCCGCCGCGAATCATCGCGAAGGATTCGGCGGACGAGAAAATCGACGCGCCGATGCGCGCGGTCACGGTTTGTTTGCCGGCGTTGATCATGTCGGCGTCGACTTCGGCGTCGGTCGGAAAGGCGCCCATGCCGAGCAGGCCGTTTTCCGATTGCAGCATGACTTCCATGCCTTCCGGGATGTAGTTGGCGACCAGGGTCGGGATACCGATGCCGAGGTTCACGTAGTAGCCGTCCTGCATTTCGCGGGCGACGCGTTGAGCCATTTGTTCGCGGGAAAGTGCCATTGTTGTTATTCCTTCATTCGGTCCGGGGGCAGGGGATCACTTACGCACGGTGCGCTGTTCGATGCGCTTCTCGAACGTGCCGCAAATGACCCGGTCGACGTAGATGCCTGGGGTGTGAATCTGCGACGGGTCCAGCTCGCCGGGTTCGACGATTTCTTCGACTTCGACCACGGTGATCTTGCCGGCGGTGGCGGCCAGCGGGTTGAAGTTCTGGGCGGTGTGGCGATAGACCACGTTACCGAAATGGTCGGCTTTCCAGCCTTTGACGATGGCAAAGTCACCGGTGATGGACTCTTCCATCAGGTATTGGCGGCCCTTGAATTCACGCACTTCCTTGCCGTCGGCCACCGGAGTGCCGACGCCGGTGGCGGTGAAGAACGCCGGGATGCCGGCACCGCCTGCGCGCATTTTCTCGGCGAGGGTGCCTTGAGGAGTCAGGACGACTTCGATTTCGCCGCTCAGCAGCTGTTTCTCGAACAGCGCGTTTTCGCCGACGTAAGAGGCCACCACCTTGCGGATCTGCCGGTCTACCAGCAATACGCCGAGGCCGAAACCGTCGACGCCGCAGTTGTTGGAGACCACGGTGAGATCGCGTGTGCCACGGTGCTGGATCTCGGCGATGAGGTTTTCCGGAATCCCGCACAGGCCGAAGCCGCCAGAAATCACAGTCATGCCGTCTTCAAGACCTGCCATCGCTTCCTCGTAGGAATACACGCGCTTGTCGAACCCTGCCATATGCACCTCTTTTATTCTTTGTGGGCGGCTGGCTAGCCGGATGGGGAAGGAGTGTCTCGCTGGATGATTGATTTGTTAAGTTGATTTTTAAGGTTGATTGATGGATAAAACTCAATAATGCGTAGGAGCTGCCGCAGGCTGCGATCTTTTGATCTTCAACACCTTCAAGGGGAGCCGAAAATCAAAAGATCGCAGCCTTCGCCAGCTCCTACATGGGATATTCCTTACCGTGGAGACCGTGGCCATGACCGTCAAACAGATCCGCGCATTTCTCGCCGTGGCCCAGAGTTTGAGTTTTGCCGTGGCATGCGAGCGGCTGCACCTGTCCCAGTCGGCATTGAGCCTGACCATCAAGGCGCTGGAGGAAGGCTTGGGCGGGCGCTTGTTCACGCGCAATACCCGCAATGTTGCGCTAACCGCCGAAGGCGAATCGTTGCTGCCTTTGGCTCGTCGGCTGATCGCAGACTGGGACAATGCCGAGGATGAACTGCGCCAACGCTTCACCCTCCAGCGCGGCCGCGTGACGCTGGCGGCGATGCCGTCGTTTGCCGGCAACCTGTTGCCGCCGATCCTCAAGACCTTTCGCGCGCGCTACCCCAAGGTCAACGTCACCGTGAACGACGTGATCAACGAGCAGGTGCTGGAAATGGTTCGCGACCGTCAGGTGGAATTGGGCGTAGCGTTCGAACCGACCCAGAGCTCGTCGCTGGAATTTACCCCGTTGTACATCGACCGGTTTGTGGCGGTAGTGCCCCTCGATTCACCGCTGGCGCAGCTGGCTGACATCGATTGGCAGTCCTTGCTCAAGGAGCCGTTCATTACTTTGCAGCGACCATCGACGGTGCGGGTGATGCTCGAAGAACATTTACAGACGCGCGGCATGAAATTGCCGGTGGAATTTGAAAGCCATCAATTGGCGACGGTCGGGCGGATGGTCGCCAGCGGATTGGGCGTCAGTGCGGTGCCGGCCCTATGCGCCGGGCAGATGCGCGAGCTGGGCGCGCGTTGCATCACCCTGCGCGACCCGGTGGTGGAACGGGCAATCGGGGTGCTGACGACGGGGCATGAACTGTCGGCGGCGGCGCAGGCGCTGTTCGATATTCTCAAAGCCGAAAACCTTGGCCAACAGCTTTCCCTTTGAAATCCAACACGGCCCCGTAGGAGCTGCCGAAGGCTGCGATCTTTTGATCTTGATTCGGCGATGTTGAAATCGCTGAAGATCAAAAGATCGCAGCCTTCGGCAGCTCCTACGATCAGCAGTCAGCAGTGTTTACTTACGCGCCTCCAGTATCAGGTTGAACGGCGTTTCCGTGGCCCGCCGGAACTGCGTGAACCCCGCTTCGGTGAAGACCTTGCGCAACCGTGCCTCACCCGCCTGGGCGCCGAGCCCGAGGCCGACTTCCTGGGACAGCGAGTTAGGCGTGCAGACAAAGGTCGAGGCGGCATAAAACAGTCGTCCCACCGGCGTGGTATTGGCATCGAGCGTGTCGTTGGCGAACGGCTCTACCAATAGCACCGAGCCGTCGGGCTTGAGCGATTCATAGGCATGTTTTGCGGCGCCGACCGGGTCGCCCATATCGTGCAGGCAGTCGAAGTAGCAGACCAGATCATAGTCGTCGCCCGGATAGCTTTTCGCGGTGCCCTGGAAGAACCGCGCCCGGCCGGACACGCCACCTTCTTCGGCGCGCTGGGTGGCGACGGTGACCGAAGGCGCGTGGTAATCGAAACCGACGAACCGTGAATTGGGAAACGCCTGGGCCATGATCACGGTCGAGGCGCCGTGGCCGCAGCCGATGTCCGCCACCTTGGCGCCGGCTTCCAGTTTGGCCACCACTCCATCAAGTGCCGGTAGCCATTCATTGACCAGATGCGCTTTGTACCCAGGGCGGAAGAACCGTTCAGTGCCGCTGAACATGCACGGATGATGATCGCCCCAGGGCAGGGCGCCGTTGCCGCGCATGGCCTTGACCAGTTTGTCCTTGTCATGGAAAAACGAGGCAACCACGCCGACACCGCCGGCCACATAGACCGGTGAATCTTCGATCGCCAGCGCCATGGCTTGCTCTTCAGGCAGGCGGAACTGGCCGTCCCGGTGTTCCATGTAACCGGAGGCGGCGTGGGCGCTGAGCCATTCGCGCAGCAGGCGGGTGTTGCAGCCGGTCTTTTCGGCGAGTGCTTCGGGGGTGACAGGCTGGCTGTCGGCCATGGCCCGGTACAGGCCGAGCTCTTCGCCGAGGATGACGTTGGCCAGCATCGCCGCGCCACCCATGTCGTTCACCAGTTTGCCCATGAAATCATTGAGTCTGGCCTCGTCCATCATGTGTGCTCCTTCAGCAGGATCAGAGTCCAGAGGCATTGTTTGTCGAGGCATGCACCTTTGGGCGGTGATCGTGGGAATGAACAGGACGATAACGGCGTCCTGGCCCCCTGCGGGGGTAATCAATAAGTCTAGTTCGTGTATCCCACTGTATCTGACTGCCTGTCCGATACAGTGGCCTGAGAAGAGCGGCGTTTGTGAACACACACCCGACACACCGCGGCGCTTGACTGGGATTGCCGGCTGGCACTGAGTTTTCAGACGCTGGAGACCGGATCCCAGGATGAGATCGACACCATGCAAACTCCCCTCATATCAGCGAAGACGAGCGTCGGGCTCGGCTTGCGCCGCGGTTTAATGAAGCATCTTCAAGCGGCCCCGGTAGGCGCTTTCGACTTTCTGGAAGTCGCGCCGGAAAACTGGATCGGCATCGGCGGTGCTCATGGCGCGGCTTTTCGCGCCTTGGCCGAGCGTTATCCATTGTCCTGTCACGGCTTGTCCTTGTCGTTGGGCGGGCCGGCACCGCTGGACGTCGGGTTCCTGCAAGAGGTGCGGGTTTTCCTCGATCAGCACAACGTGCCGCTGTACAGCGAACACCTGAGCTACTGCAGCGATGACGGGCATCTCTACGATCTGCTGCCATTGCCGTTCACCGAAGAAGCGGTGCATCACGTTGCCGGCCGAATTCGCCAGTCACAGGACATTCTCGGTCGGCGCCTGGCGGTGGAAAACATCTCCTACTACGCCGCGCCACAACAGGACATGGACGAACTGAGCTTCATCAACGCAGTGTTGCGTGAAGCCGATTGCGACCTGTTGCTGGACGTCAACAATGTCTACGTCAACTCGATCAATCACGGTTTCGATCCCCAGACCTTTCTGGCCGGCGTCGACGCGGGGAGGGTGGTTGCCCTGCATGTGGCGGGGCATTTTGATGAGTCCGACACGCTGAAGATCGACACCCATGGCGCCTCGGTCAAACCGGTGGTCTGGTCGCTGCTGGCCGAGGCCTACGCGCGGTTTGGTGTGCAACCGACACTGCTGGAACGGGATTTCAACTTTCCCCAATTTTCCGACCTGGTGAGCGAGTTACAGACCATTCGCCGCCTGCAAGGTGAGGTGAATCATGGCTAAGCCGACGCTCTATCAGCAGCAAGACACATTGACCCGTTACTTGCGCGACCCTGAACACTGTGCGCCGCCCGCGGAGATGGACGTGGCACGGGCGCAGGTTTATCGCGACCTGGTGTTTTCGAATCTGTCGTCGTTACTCTGCGGAACTTTTCCAGTGCTGGTGAAGGTGCTTGGCGATGATCATTGGCGTGCATTGGTGCGGATCTTCCTGAGGGACTATCGCGCTCAAACGCCAAAATTCGGTGAGGTTGCCCAGGAATTTGTGGAATTCCTCGCCTCCGAGCCACAGGTGTTGAGCGATGGGCCGTGGCCGCCATTCATGGTCGAGCTGGCGAATTACGAATGGGTCGAAATGGCACTGCAACAATCCGACGCCGAGCCGTTGCCGACCGGCGATGCCGCATTGCTGCTGGATCGACCGTTGCAGGTTTCGCCGCTGGCCTGGCCATTGGCGTATGGCTGGCCGGTGCAGAGGGTGGGGCCAGATTACCGACCGGACACGCCGCCCGTTCAGCCGACGTTACTGTTGGTTCATCGGGCCGAGGATTGGGGTGTACGGTTTTCCGAACTGAGCCCGTTGGCGTGGCGGTTGTTGCAGCGGATCGAAGCGTTTCCTCAGCTTAATGGCCGAGCGCAGCTGGACGGATTGGCGGTGGAGGCGGAGATGGTTGGGGCGCCGGATTTTATCGACAACGGGTTGGCGTTATTGCGGCAGATGCACGGGGAAGGGGTGATCGGCATAATCGCCTGACCGCCCACAATCTCCCAAAAAACCGATATCCCTGTGGGAGCGGGCTTGCCCGCGATGGCGGAGTGTCAGCCAACATCAATGTTGGATAGGCCGGCCGTTCCCACAGGGACTCGTGGTGTTTAGTGAGGTGTCGGCAACCTGAGCTCCGCACACAACCCACCCCCCTCGCGATTGCTCAATTTCAATGACCCGCCAATCGCAATGGCCAACTGCTGCGCAATCGCCAACCCCAACCCGGTCCCTCCCGTACTGCGGTTACGCGAATTTTCCACGCGGTAGAACGGTTCCATCACCTGCGCCAATTCCTCTTCGGCAATCCCCGGCCCACGGTCCATCACCTTCACTGACAAGCCATCAGCCTTCGTTTCTACCCACAACTCTGCGGCACCGGCGAATTTCAGCGCGTTGTCTATCAGATTCACCAGCACCCGACGCAACGCATGCGGCCGGGTGTTGATCACGGCTGCGCTTTTGCCGTCGAGCTGCACGTCTTTGCCCATGTCCTGATAATCGAACACCAGGCTGTCGAGGAATGAATCCAGATCGGTGCGGCGACTTTCCTCGGTGGCACCATGAATGCTGCGGGCATAGGCCACGCCTTCGCGAACCAGGTGTTCCATCTCGCCGAGGTCATGCCACAGTTTGTCTTTTTCGCTGGAGTCTTCCATGAATTCGGCGCGCAGTTTCATGCGGGTGATCGGGGTTTGCAGGTCGTGGGAAATCGCCGCCAACAGTTGCATGCGTTCCTTGAGGTAAGCCGCAATGCGCGCCTGCATTGCATTAAAGGCTCTGGCTGCGTAGGCGACTTCGGTGGGGCCTTTTTCATCCAGGTGGATGGCGTGGGTGTTGGGGTCGAGGGTTTCCGCCGCTTGGGCGAGGCGGGTGAGCGGGCGGATGGCGATTCTCACCGCCAGCCAGGTGCAGGCAATCATCAGCGCCAGTTGCCCCAGCAACACCGCCGGCAACCACGGCGACAACGGCACCATCGAAGGCCGTACATCAATGGTCACAGGGCTGCCGTCCTTGAGTTTCAGGTGGGCCTGAAAGTGTTTTTTCGGGCCGGGGATGTCGGTAAAGGTCAGCGGGTAATCACGGCCGATGGCGTACTGAATCGAGGTGACTGCAATCGGCACATCGCGGGCCGCGATCGGTGTGCCCGGCGAGCCTTCATTCAACAGATAGCCGTAGTTGGTGCGTTCCAGACGCTGTAGCCAGTTCGGGCGCTCTTCGGCGGGCAAGCGGTTGAGGATGGCGATGGAGGTCGAGACATCGGTTTCCAGATTGCCCAGCATGGTGTTTTTCGCACTTTGATAACGCTCATAGTACTGAGCGCCGAAGGACAGCGCCTGGGCGAGGATCAGACCGATCAGAAAAATCAGCGACAGCCGCGACGCCAGCGTGCGGGGCCAGTGCAGCGCAAGGTTCATGACGGCGCACCGAGCACTTCCACCGGCAGGGAAAACACATAGCCTTCACTGCGAACGGTCTTGATGTAGGCCGGTTCCCGGGCGTCGTCCAGCAGACGCTGACGCAAGCGGCTCACCAGCAAATCGATGGAGCGGTCGAACAGGTCGGCATCGCGGCCTTGAGTCAGGTTGAGTAACTGGTCGCGATTGAGCACCCGCTGAGGGTGATCGAGGAACACCCGCAGCAATCGATACTCCGCGCCGCTGAGGGCGACCATGGTGCCGTCCTCATCCAGCAAATGCCGGGCCGAGGTGTCCAGGCGCCAGCGACCGAACGCCAGCAGGCGACCGCTTTCGGTGATGATCAGGTTCGGTGGCAGCATCCGCGTGCGGCGCAGCACGGCGTTGATGCGGGCGAGCAATTCGCGGGCGGCGAACGGTTTGACCAGGTAATCGTCGGCACCCATTTCCAGGCCGATGATGCGGTCGGTTTCATCGTTGCGAGCGGTGAGCATCAGCACTGGCGTGGCCTTGTGTTTGCCGGCGCGAAGTTCGCGGCAGAGGACCAGGCCATCATCCCCCGGCATCATAATGTCGAGCACAATCAGGTCCACCGGCGTGGACTCCAGAAACGAGCGCATCTGCCGTCCATCCGCCACCACGGTGGTGCGCAGGCCGTTCTTTTTCAGGTAATTGCCTACCAGTTCCCGGATCTCGCGGTCATCGTCCACGATGAGAATGTGATCGACGTGTTCCATGCTGAAGCCTCTTGAAGGGGAGTTGTCGCGCAGTCTATCGAGCCATGGCCCGCTCGCCTGCCGTCGATTGTATTGCAGTGTATCTGGCGTCTGGGCGGATACACGGGGATGCAAAAAAACAGCCGGTTTCAGGGGTTTTGTATCGCTGTGTATCGCAGGCCGGCGTCGATACACAGCGATTTACTCGCGCCTGTTCCAGACACAGACGAGATACCTCGCGGGTTTCAAATAGGTTCCATCGAGGCACACCCAACCGCCTCGGCTCAATCAACGATTGACCTATGGAAGCCCAGAGGAAACCACCATGAACACCAAAGCCGTGTACGCCGCCTGCCTGTTTGCCGCCCTGAACATTTGTACCTTGTCGGCCCGGGCGGAGGCCGAAGTCACCCCTCAAACCTACACCTACGGCACCCACCTGGACATCCAGAAAGTGCTGTCGATGAAACAGGACGCCACACCTGCCTGCGGGATTGTGAATGCCCGGATGACCTACCTGGATTCCCAAGGCCAAACCCGGGTCCTGGATTACAGCAAATTCGCTGACGGCTGCAACGAAGGCAACTGAGTCTTTCGATTACCCATCCCCTTTGCAACAGGAAGAACATCATGAACAACATTACCCGCGTTTTGACCGCCATCGTCTTCTCCGTAGCAGGCGCCGTCGCCCATGCCAACGCTGTGGTTGAACAGAGCAGTTGTGGCAACAGCACCTGCTTCCAACTGACGCCGCTGCTGGCCGAGGATGGTTCCAGCCGCACACCGCAAGGGCAACTGGTTGCCGAAAATGGCTACAGCCGGACGCCGCAGGGCCAGCAGCTGGAGGGCTGAAGCCTGGCCCGGTTCTGTCAATTCCCTCCGTCCCAGTGTGGGAATTGCGGTGTATCGCCCTTCACATTCTCAAGGTGATTCCCATGTTTCTCATCGCATTCCTGGGCGGTATTTTGACCGTCCTCAGCCCCTGCATCCTGCCGGTCGTGCCGTTTCTGTTTGCCGGGGCGAAACGCACGCGTTCTTCCATCCTGCTCACCCTCGGTGGCATGGCCCTGACCTTCGCCCTGATCTCCAGCCTGGCGGTGGTCAGCAGTGATTGGGTGGTGCAAGCCAGCAACACCGGCCGTCATGTGGCGCTGATCGTGATGGTGCTGTTTGCCCTGTCGCTGATCTCTGCCCGCATGGGTGGCTGGCTGGCGCGCCCGTTCGTGCTGCTGGGCAATCGCCTTGATCCCGACACTCGCAAAATGTCTGGCCCGTCGGGTTCGGTAATGATCGGCGTCGCCACCGGGTTGCTCTGGGCGCCGTGTGCCGGGCCGATCCTCGGCGTGATTCTCACCGGCGCCATGCTGCAAGGCGCCAACGCTCAGACCAGTCTGCTGCTGGTGGCGTACGGCCTGGGCAGCGCGTTGTCCCTGGGCACTTTGATCTTCGCCGGTCGCGGCCTGGTCAATCGCTTGAAACCGTCGATTCCGCTGACCGGTTGGCTGCGGCGCGGTACGGGCGTTGCGGTGTTGGTCGCCGCCGCAGTCATCGCCACTGGCACCGACAACAAGTTGCTCGCCAGTACCTCGTCCGAAGGTGTCACCACGGTTGAACAGCGCCTGCTGGAAAGCGTACCGAAAGTCATCGATTACGTCGTCAGCAAGGTCAAGGCCGACTCGACCCTGGACGCGGCCAAGGGCGCGATGCCGTCACTCGCTGGCGCGGTCCAATGGCTCAACTCGCCAGCACTGAGCAACGACTCCCTGCGCGGCAAAGTGGTGCTGGTGGACTTCTGGACCTATGACTGCATCAACTGCCAGCGCACCTTGCCCTACGTGAAGGACTGGGCGAAAAAATATGAGAAAGATGGCTTGGTGGTGATCGGCGTGCACACCCCGGAATATGGCTACGAACGCATCATCGACAATGTCCGCGATCAGGTGAAAAAACTCGGTATCACCTATCCGGTGGCGATCGACAACAACTACGCGATCTGGCGCGCCTTCAATAACCAGTACTGGCCCGCTCATTACCTGATCGACCCCAAGGGGCAGGTGCGTTACACCCATTTTGGCGAGGGACGGTATGAGACTCAGGAGCAGATGATCCGGCAATTGCTGGAAGAGGCCAAACCGCCTGCCGCTTAACCCGTTTCGGCCACGCAAGCCAATCTGTCAAGGCGGCGTTACAAATGGCGACCACGCATCGGAGAATCCCCTGTTTCGTGAATTCTCCGGACGATTGGCAGGACGCCGGCGTATCCGGGAGCGATAGTTTGTGGACGACAGGATCATTGCCGACCCTGTCATCACCCTCAAGAAAAGGAAGTTGTCATGCCTAAATTCATTATTGAACGCGAGCTTCCAGGCGCTGGCGCACTGCCGCAACAGGAGCTCAAGGCGATTTCGCAAAAGTCCTGCGATGTGTTGCGCGAGATGGGGCCAGAGGTGCAGTGGCTGGAGAGCTACATCACGGGCGACAAGATCTACTGCGTGTACATCGCGCCGAATGAGGGACTGATCAGGGAGCACGCCCAAAAGGGTGAATTTCCCATCAACAGCGTGTCCCGGGTCATGAACGTCATCGATCCCACCACGGCGGAGTGAGCCGGACGCGTTCCAACCCGCAACGGAGCAGATTTCATGAGCACACCCATTGACCTCACTGCCCTGAAAAACCGGCAAATGGCCTCGTGGGCCAGCGGCGACTACGCCGTGATCGGCACTACCCTGCAGATTGTCGGGGAACAACTGGCCGAGGCCTGTGACTTGCTTTGTGATGAGCAGGTGCTGGATGTCGCCGCCGGCAACGGTAACGCAACGCTCGCTGCCGCGCGCCGGGGCTGCAAGGTCACGTCCACCGATTACGTGGCCAAGCTGCTTGAGCGCGGCGAAGACCGCGCTCGGGCAGAACATCTGGACGTGACTTTTCAGGTGGCCGATGCCGAGGACTTGCCGTTCGAGGACGCCAGTTTCGATGCCGTGCTTTCGACCTTTGGTGTGATGTTCACCCCCGATCAGCCCAAGGCCGCAGCGGAACTGGCGCGGGTGTGCCGTCGTGGCGGGCGGATCGGTCTTGCCAACTGGACGCCTGAAGGCTTCATCGGCCAGGTGTTCAGGACTCTGGGCCGCCACCTGCCACCACCGCCAGGCGCGCAACCCCCTTCGAACTGGGGCACCGAAGCCTGGTTGCACTCACAGTTTGATCAGCGCGACTTCCAGCTCCAGGTGACGCGGCGGTTGTTCAACTTCCGCTATCGCTCGGCCGCGCATTGGATCGATACCTTCCGTACCTGGTATGGCCCGGTTCACAAGGCATTTGCGACCCTGCCACCCGAAGGGGGCACCGCCCTGGAAAACGACCTGACCGAACTGCTCAATCGCCTGAACCGGGCGGGGAAGCGGTCGCTGGTGGTGCCCAGTGAATACCTGGAGGTGGTGATTACACGGCGTTGAAACGACAACACAAATCCCCCTGTGGGAGCGGGCTTGTCTGGACCGGGGACATGGTGGCTCTGCGGCGAGGGGGCTTGCCCCCGTTGGGGCGCGAAGCGGCCCTAAAAGCTTTGCGACTGCTTCGCAGCCGAACGGGGGCAAGCCCCCTCGCCACAGAGCCCGCTCCTACGGGGTATGTGCAGTATTGACTACCTGACCAGACCGATCACTCATCCAGCCGTTCGGTGTACACCACCCATACACTGCACGGCATTTTGTACAGCAGGTGCTCCACGGTACTGCCGATCAACCGGCCGAGGCCACGATGGCCAACCCGGCCCATGACAATCACATCGACGTCATAGGTCTCGGCGTAGCGAGTCAGCACCTTGGTCGGGCTGCCCATGAGCATGTGCCGTTGCTGTGGGGCGATGCCGTTGCGTGCGGCCAATTCGTTGAAGGCATCTTCCTGAAAGTCGAACAGGGTCTTGGCCTTGTCCGAAGCGAAAAACGCCGAACCGTTTTCGAAGCTGAACTCGTCCGAGCTGATCGATGAAAGGTCATAGGCGTAGACCACGTCGAGCTCGGCATTGCAGGCACTCGCCAGTTTTGACGCCTCGTGCAGAATCCGGTCATTGAAGCTTTTGTAGTGATCATCACGATGGAAGGGGTCCACCGCTGCAACGATCTTGCGCGGCAACGCATGTCTGGCATGGCTGACGAAGTGCAGCGGCACCGGGCATTCGCGCAGCAAATGTACATCGAGGGGGGTAAACACCAGCCGCGATAGCCGCGATTGATGTTCCAGCGCCTTGATCAGTACGTCCATCGGCTGTTCTTTGAGGTGGGTGAGGATTTCCTCCAGCGGATTTTCGACCCACGTCACCTCCGTGGTGACGTGCACACCGATCTTGCGCAACGGACGGGCCTGTTCCTCCAGCCACTGGCGGTGACGCTCGACATAGCCCAGACGCATCTGCTCCAGGGCCTTTTCGTTGACCAGGCTGGCGGTCGCCAGGCCTTCCAGATAGTCAAAGGCTACGATATGCAGGGCTGCATCTTCGGCTTTGGCCAGCGCTGCGGCTCGGTCGAAGGCAGGGCTGTGTTCCATCAGGGGCGAGGCGACCAGCATGAAACGAGCTTGACCAGACATGACAAACCTCCCGTGGGTAAACGAGCAGACGACGGTCCCCCCGGGCTGACACGGGAGAGCGACAGTGCGCCCGACGTATGGTCATTCGATAGCCATTCAATCCTCTCAGTATTGACCATGATCAAACTCTCGTCCGCAAGCGGGTGATCACGCGTTGAGGTAACGGATGACTCGGTAAAAAGTGTGGGAGCGAGCCTGCTCGCGATGGCGCAATGTCAGTCGACAGCTGCATTGACTGGAAAACAGTCATTGCGAGCAGGCTCGCTCCCACAAGGGGATGGGGCTCGTGCGACCTATACAACCTTCGCCCCCCGTGCCTCCAGCAATTCCCGTAACACGGAACGGTGGCAGTGGGCTTCGTCTTCGCAATAACACCCTACCGCCAGTGACGTTTGATGGGAGAGGGCGGCCAGCAGGTCGAGCAGTTGACTGGACGCGGGGTGGTTCATCTCGGCCTTGAATTTGCGCTTGAAGGCGCCCCAGGCCTTGGCATCTTCCGCCGCTTTGGCTTCGGCCACCAACTCGGGGCTGGGGGACAACAACGGTTGCCACACATCGTAAAAATCCCGGCTGGCGAATTCGGCCTTCGGTACGCCACGGGGCGGGCGGCGTACCGTGCCCAGGCGCAGGCCTTCATTCGCGGTGCGGGGTGAGCCGAGTTGGACGATGTGAATGGGCATGATCGCAGTGCCTATTTGAGCCGCGAACTGTCGAACCACTCCAGCGCCGTGCGCCAGAAGCAGATCCCCAGGAAGTACGCCGACATCAGCAGCCACAAGCCCATCACCAGCGGATTGATGACCGGGTGATTGACCACTAGCGACAAGCTGCACAGCAGCCAGATGGCCGTCACGGCAATGTTGATCGGCATGAACCGGCGCACGCGGAACGGGTGCAGGAATTTCATTCGGGTCACGGTCAGCAGCGCCAGGCCGATGATGGTGAGCAAGGTGATCCACGGGGCCGGGTCAATGATGTACAGGCATAGCGCAACGACGTTCCACGCAGCGGGGAAGCCCTGGAAATAGTTGTCTTTGCTCTTCATGTTGACGTTGCAGAAACAAAACAGTGACGACACCAGAATCAGCGACACAGTCAGCAGCAGGGTGTAGTCCGGCAACGGGATATAGCGGTAGATGAACAGGGCCGGGATAAATACATACGTCAGGTAGTCGATCACCAGGTCGAGGATCGAACCGTCGAAACCTGGCAGCACCGACTGCACATTCACCTTGCGTGCCAGCGCGCCGTCCAGACCGTCGACAATCAGCGCCACGCCCAGCCACAGCAGACAATGGGTCGGCTGGTTCTCCAACAAGGCGAGGGTCGCGAGGAAGGCTGTGACCACGCCAGTGGCGGTAAAACCATGGGCGCCCCATGCTTTGAGCCTGGCAATGTGTACGGTGGATATCACGGGGGCGTTCTCCAGAAAGTGAAGCAAGCCGATGATCACCCTCTTGTTGAGGGTGTCGGGCGAACCGGGTCGGGTTGCAGGTATCGACCGGATTTGCGGGGATAAGGTTCACCCCCTATGAATCTTAGTCGCCGGACAAAAAAATACCCCGGTAATAGCCGGGAGGTGCAAGGGCGGCGCGGCATCCACCTGTAGGAGCTGGCGAAGCCTGCGATCTTTTGATTTTCAGCGGTTTGAACATGGCCAGGATCAAAAGCTCGCAGCCTGCGGCAGCGCCTCTACACACATTGTGTACATCCCGGGCGAATTGCCTCGCGAGCCAGTGCCACGGCGCTGGCCCGTCTGTCCGGCCAATTTCAATGCCAGTGGAATTTTTTTCAGGTACCGCCGCTCTGCTGATAGAGACGTGCTGATCCAGCGTCCTGCCACTGGCCGCAGAGTGAGAAGACTATTCCATGACTGCCCTGACACGACTTGAATCCCGGCCTGCCCGCGAACACCTGATGACTGCTACCGGCGGCGTGAAGTCGTTCTATGAACAATTGCTGCTGAGCGACGATGACGCGATAAAGACCCCGCTCGCCCGCCGCTTCCTGCAAGAGCAATTGCAACAAGCGGCGCAGTTGCCTGATGAGCTGCCGCGGGACCTCTCGGCCCTGCAAAACTGGGTCGAACAGCACAGCGTCGACGTGGCCCGGCAATACGCCGACTACGTTCAGCAACGCAAGGCGGGCGGTGCGCGACAGTTCTTCAGCAATAAAGCCCATGCGTTGTTTTTCCTGCAGGCAGTGGCCCCGACCAAACTGGTGGATGGGGCCTGGCTCTATGGCCTGTTGCCGCACTGGAAGGACCCGCGCTTCGACGGGCTGTTGAGCACTTATCTGGAGGAGTTGGGCGAGGGCAATCCGGCACAGAATCATGTGCTGATCTACCGCAAACTGCTCGCCGAACATGGCTTGCCAGACACGGCTGCGATTACCGATGAACGCTACCTGCAAGGCGCGATTCAACTGGCGCTCGGCTATTGCGCCCAGGAGTATTTACCGGAAGTGATCGGCTACAACCTCGGCTATGAACAACTGCCGCTGCATTTGTTGATCAGCGCTTATGAACTCAGCGAGCTGGGCATCGATCCGCTTTATTTCACGCTCCACGTGACCATCGACAACGCCAGCATCGGCCATGCTCACAAGGCGGCGCAGTCGGTGCTGCAATTGCTCCCGGTGGAGGGCGATCGCGATGACTTTCTGCGTCGGGTGGCGTTGGGTTATCGGCTCAACGGCCTGGGGCAGGGCAGCCGGGCGATTATCGAGTCGTTCGACCTCGACAGCGAAGTGCTGAGCATGCTGGAACGCAAACGCCCGTTCGGCCAGCACATGCATTCCGATTACAGCCGCTTTGAAGGCAAGACCGTCAATCAATGGTTGTCTTCATCGGAGCAGTTGCCGGGATTGCTGGCCGCCCTGGAAAACAAAGGCTGGATCAAACGCCACCAGGACCCGCAGGCCAGTCGTTTCTGGCAATTGATCGATGGCCCCGGCGCGGCGATGTTCGGCGTATTCAGCCCTTACGAGAAACAGTTGCTGCACGACTGGATTGCCGGTGACTGGAAACCTGAACATCCGGCGGTTGCCGTACGACGTGGCAGCAGTGTGGCGGCAGAAACGCCGGTGCCTGACAGCGATCCGGATATCCAGCGCCTGCACGCCGCGCTGAACGGTCTGAGCGGGCACGAGCAAATGCCGGTGTTGATGCGGTGGCTTTCGCCCCATCGGCATGCACATCCTGCGGGTCTGTTGGCGACGCGTCGTTTCATCGAACTCAAATCCAGCCTTCTCTAGAACGCTTTTTTATCAACGGGAGCGGTTTATGAGTCAGGAAGAACAGCTGTCTGTCGCCGACCTGGCGCTGGTGCAACTGGGACGGCGCCTGCAGGCTGACGGTTATCGGTTCATTACGCCGACGCCGCTGACCCATCAGCGCGTCAATAGCCGTGCCGAAGGCCGACGGGCCGAGACCCTGCGCGATGTTTTTGGCTGGTCGCGGCCATTTGAGCCAGGGCTGTTGTCGGCGGATGAACAACGCCAGTTGCAACAGGCGCAGGTGCTGGAGGCATGCAACGGGCGGCTGAAAAGCCGGGTGCGCTGGTCCAGCCTCGACGACTTGCTGTTCGTGCATTCGGCCTTTCCGACGGAGGCCGCCGATTCGGTGTTCTTCGGCCCCGACACTTATCGGTTCGCCCAACTGATTCACGCCCATCTGCAGCAGAGTTTTGCCCCGATCAGGCGCGCTGTGGACGTGGGTTGCGGCGCCGGTGTCGGTGCCATTCTGATTGCCCGCGCCCGTCGCGAAGCCGAGGTGTGGGCGTTGGACATCAACCCCGAGGCCCTGCGCATGACGGCCATCAACGCCGCGCTTGCCGAAGTGCACAACCTCAGGGTCGAGGCCAGCGATCTGCTGCAGGATGTCGACGGATACTTTGACCTGATCGTCGCCAACCCACCCTACATGGCCGATCCGGCCGAGCGTGCCTATCGGCATGGCGGCGGCGCGTTGGGCGCGGAATTGTCACTGCGGATTGTCGAGCAGGCACTGGGTCGGCTGGCACCCGGCGGCTCGTTGCTGTTGTACACCGGCGCGGCGATGGTCGATGGCCGCGACCCATTGCTGGAGGCCCTTGCTCCGCGCCTGGAGGCTCCGGGGTTCGGCTGGACCTATCGTGAACTCGATCCGGATGTGTTCGGAGAAGAGTTGTCGACACCCGGTTATCAACGGGTGGAACGGATTGCCGTCGTCGCGCTGACCGCGACGCGTCTCGGCCCGGGCATTGGGGAAAACGTTGATGAGCAGGCGCCTGAATTTCGGCATTGAAGAAGAATACTTCCTCACCGACCTCGTCACCCGGCACATGCCGATGCAGCCCTCGGCCCAAGCGATCGAGGCGTGCAGGGCGGCGCTGGGCCAGTCGTTCGCCTATGAAATGTTCCAGGGGCAAATTGAAGTCGCCTCACCGGTTTTCAGCAGTGTGCCGCAGGCCGCCGATTACCTGGCCACCACCCGCAGTGCGCTGCGACGTGCTCTGGAGCCGTTCGGGTTGGGCCTGCTCAGCGCCGGCAGTCATCCCTTGGCGGATTGGCGAATTCAGCAACCGACGGATCAGGTGCATTTCCATCAGCTGTTCGATGATTACCAGCGAGTGGCCCGACGCAGCCTGTTGTCCGGGCTGCACGTGCACGTCGAAGTGCCCGGTCATCTGGACCGGATCCGCATCATGAATGAAGTCTTGCCGTGGGTGCCGCTGTTGTTGGCGCTCAGCACCTCGTCCCCGTTTTGGGAGGGAGTGGACAGCGGTTTCATGAGCTATCGCCAAGTGGCCTGCGACGAGTGGCCGCGCATGGGCATCCCGGAGTTTTTCGAGGATCAGGATGCGTTCGATGACTATGTCGCGCTGATGACCCGCACCGGCTCGATCCGCCAACCTGGTGACTGTTGGTGGAGCGTGCGCCCGGCCGCACGGTTTCCCACGCTGGAGCTGCGCATCACCGACGCCTGTCCACGGCTGGATGACGCGCTGTGCATCGCTTCGCTGTTTCGCCTGATGGTCGCTGATGCCGTCGCGCAGCCGCTGCCGGGGGCGAACTTCAACCGGACGGCTTACTGGATCCTCAAGGAAAATCGCTGGCGCGCCAAGCGTTACGGCATTCACGGCACCTTCATCCGCAAGGACCACGAACCGACAATCTCGGTCGAGCAATGGCTGGCGCTGGCGCAAGTGACGTTTGCCGAGACCGCGCAGCAACTGGGCGTGCAAGATGTCTTCAAACAGGCTCGGCGTCTGTTGATCGACGGGACCAGCGCCGATCGGCAACGGCACGCGGTGGAACAGGCCTTGTGCGACGCACGCTCGATGCCCGAGGCGTTGGCGCAAGCGGTCGATCAACTGCTGATGGAAACCGGCGAACAACCTTGCGCCAGCCCGGCCCCGCAACGAGCGGTAGGTGAGCCATGAACAAGAACCTGGACGATTACAACCGCATGCGCGATTTCTCGGCGACCTCGGAACCGGCCGCCGTCAAACGCTCGGGCAAAAAAGCAGCGAAGGATCATGCGTTGCAGTTCTGCATTCAAAAGCATGATGCCTCGCACTTGCACTATGACTTTCGCCTGGAACTCGACGGCGCGCTGAAAAGTTGGGCCGTGCCCAAAGGTCCGTCGCTGGACCCCAAGGTCAAGCGCCTGGCCATTCATGTCGAAGACCATCCGCTGGAATACGCCACGTTCGAGGGCACTATTCCTGAAGGGCATTACGGTGCTGGCGATGTGATCGTCTGGGATCGTGGGGTGTGGATTCCCCTGGACGACCCGGCCAAGGCGTACGCCAAAGGCCGGCTGAAATTCGAGCTGCAGGGGGAAAAGCTTGGCGGTCTGTGGAACCTGGTGCGCACGCACATGCCGGGCAAGCAGGAACAGTGGTTTCTGATCAAGCATCAGGACAGCGCCGCCAGACCCGACAGCGAATACGACGTGGTCGCCGCCCAGCCGGACAGCGTGCTCAGCGACCGCACCATTCTGGAAAAAAAGCACGGTGCTGAAAAACCCAAGCCGATCAAAAAAGTCCCGGCCAAGGCACGTAAGGAAAAGTCGGCACAATTGACGGGCGCGCGCAAAGCCAAGTTGCCGGAGCTGCTCAAACCTGAGCTGGCGACACTGGTCGAATCGGCGCCAGGCGGCGAATGGAGCTATGAGATCAAATTCGACGGCTACCGGGTCATGGCGCGCATCGACCACGACGAGGTCAGACTCTTCACCCGCAACGGTCATGACTGGACCCACAAATTGCCCGCCCAAGCCCGGGCATTGGCTGCGCTGGATCTGGAATCGGCCTGGCTCGACGGCGAAATGGTGGTGGCCAACGAGCAAGGCGTCCCGGATTTTCAGGCGCTGCAAAATGCGTTCGATTCCGGCCGAAGCGGCAGCATTGTTTACTACCTGTTCGACTTGCCCTACCTCAATGGCGTGGACCTGCGCGAAGTGCCTGTCGAGGAGCGCAGGGCGGCGCTGGCGATTGTGCTCAAGCCCAATCAAAACCCGCTGTTGCGATTCTCCGACGCCTTTGGCGAATCCCCGGAGGCGTTGCTCAACAGTGCCTGCGAAATGAAGATGGAAGGGCTGATCGGCAAGCGCCTGGGGTCGCCTTACGTGTCCCGGCGCACCAGTGACTGGATCAAACTCAAGTGCAAGCACCGGCAGGAATTCATCGTGGTCGGCTTTACTGATCCCAAAGGTACGCGCAGTGCTTTTGGCGCGTTGTTGCTGGGGTTGCACGACCGCGACAGCGGTGAATTGCGTTATGCCGGCAAGGTGGGCACCGGGTTCAACGAGGCGACCCTCAAGCGCATTTACGAACAATTGAAGCCCTTGCAGACGAAAAAACCATCGGTGGTCAATCCGCCCAGCGGTTTCGAAGCCAAAGGCGTGCATTGGCTCAAGCCCACATTGCTGGCGGAAGTGGCTTTCGCCGAAATGACCAAGGACGGCTCGGTGCGCCATGCCGTGTTCCATGGTTTGCGTGATGACAAGCCAGCCGAAGAAATTACTGTGGAGTTGCCGAAAACCGTGAACACATCAGCCTCGAATACAACAACCCCGAAAACTGGCGCAGCAAAATCCGTGGCAAAGAGGAAATCAGCCGCCGAAAAACCCGACACCGCCGACCCGAAAACTGCCCGCTCGACTGTCGCGCCGTCGCAGATCGGCCTGGCCAGCGGCAAAATACGCATCACGCACCCGGAACGGGTGATCGACGCCAGCAGCGGCACCACCAAGATGCAATTGGCGGAGTACTACGCCAACATCGCCGAGTGGATTTTGCCGCAACTCAAGGATCGGCCGGTGGCGCTGGTGCGTGCGCCGGACGGCATCGCCGGCGAACTGTTCTTTCAGAAGAACGCCGAACGCCTGGCCATTCCGGGGATTGTGACCCTGGACAAGGAACTGACCGGCCAACCGGTGATGATCATCAACAACGCCAAAGCGTTGATCGGCGCGGTGCAGATGAGCACCGTGGAACTGCACACCTGGAATGCCACGTCAGTCGATCTGGATAAACCCGATCGCTTCGTCCTCGATCTCGACCCGGATCCGGCGTTGCCCTGGAAAAGCATGATCGAAGCGACCCGGCTAACCCTCACGGTGCTGGATGAGCTGGGACTCAAGGCGTTTCTCAAAACCAGCGGCGGCAAGGGGATTCACCTGATCGTGCCGCTGACTCGCAAACATGGCTGGGACGAGGTCAAGGACTTCAGCCACGCGATCGTCAGCCACATGGCCAAATTACTGCCGGACCGCTTTTCTGCGGTGTCCGGACCGAAAAACCGCGTGGGGCGTATCTTCATCGACTACCTGCGCAACGGTCTGGGCGCCACCACGATTTGCGCCTATGCCGTGCGCACCCGCGAAGGGCTGCCGGTGTCAGTGCCGATCTTTCGCGAGGAGGTGGCCGAGCTCAAGGGGGGCAATCAATGGAACGTGCACAACGTGCATGAGCGCCTGGCCGACATTGGTGACGAACCCTGGGCTGACCTGAAGAAGACCCGACAGACGATAACTGCCGACATGCGGCGGCGGGTGGGGATGAAAAAATAGTGAATCGAGAAGAAGGTGGCGAGGGCACTCGCCACCTCGACGACTATTGCTTGCCGATAGCGGCAGCCAGCAGCGGCGCCGCCTGTTCATCGGTCAATGCGGCGTGGACTTCCATGCTCATAAGGTCGCTCCATTCCAGCACCCACTTCTGAATCAACACCGGATCACTGGCCTCTGCAATGCCAAAACCACTCGAGCCACCGACGGCATGCCAGCGCCCCAGCATCTTGACGTCTGCGGGTGGCGCGCCACCGGTCTTGAGAAAACGTTCGATTGCACTGTTACGATGTTGCTGACTGATGGACCAACGGACGATGAATAACATTTGCCACCTCCTGCTACGGATTGGCACCTTTTTTTTCGCGCACATGGCTGGCGCCGGGGCCACGGCCACGCTTGTGTTTCCAGCTCCATCCTGGCTGGCCTGATACCTTTGCTCCCATCAGAAGGCATAGCAGCGGCCCGCGTTTGGCGTACGACCGCTGATCCTCTTTCAGGGCATTTGAAACGAATATATCGAGATAACAGCGCAAACCATCAGGCATCACGCAGCAAGTCGTTGGCATTGAGCAGCTCGTAGGCAATCTCCGGGCGCTTCTCCAGCCCTCGACGAATCGCCGCCGGAATCGACTGACGGGTTTTGCGGCACAGGCCCGGCAATTCACCGAGGGTGATGTTGATGCCGCGCATGGTGCGCACTTCGTTGAAGCCCGGGACGATCTCCACGCGCAGACCCAATTGCTCGTACATCCGGCGTTGCAGACGCTCCAGATCGCTGAGGCTCTGGAGATTTTCCAGGCGTTCGATCAGGCGCTTTTCTTCCGAGCGGGTCAGGCTCAGGATGCGCAGATCCGCGCCGGGGGTTTCCAGCAACGGCTCACGCTCGCAGATGCAGGCTCCGGGCGGGCAGGGTTGGCGGATGGGTAGAGAGGTCGTCATGGGGTTCAATCATAGAGCGCTATGATCAGGTTTGCCCATGGGGTTGTCGTGCCGTCGAGCGCAACACACTCTGTGCAACCCGCTATGCGAAAAAAGTCAGGCCTTGACCCAGCGTTGACGGCTCCAGCTGCTCAATGTATCGACGGCGAATACCAACAACAGCATGGCCAGAATCACCGTGCTGGCTTGCGCCTCCTGGAACAGGCTGAGGCTGACATAGAGCATTTGCCCCAAACCACCGGCGCCGACGAAGCCGAGCACACTGGCCATGCGGATATTGTTTTCCCAGCGGTACAGGATGTAGGCCAGTAACTGTGGCAACAGGTTGGGCAGTGTGCCGTAACAGAAAGCCCATACGGTGTTGCCGCCCTGGAGGCGAATGGCTTCGGCCGGTTCTGGTGGGGTGTTTTCCAGCGCTTCGGCAAACAGCCGGCCGAGCACGCCAGTGGTGTGCAGGGCTAGCGCCAGGGTACCGGCATTGGGGCCGAGGCCGGCGGCAAGGACCATCAGCGCAGCCCACACCAGTTCCGGAACCGCACGCAAGGCGTTGAGCACCAGGCGCGACGCGCTCTGCAATGGCCAGCCGAAGCGCCCGGCCGCAGGCAAGGCCAACAGCAAACCGAATACCGCCGCGAGCAGGGTGCCCAGGGCAGACATGGCAATGGTTTCCAACGCACCGTGGGCGATGGCTTGCAGATGACCGGGGCTCAGGTCCGGGCTGAGAAAACGCTGCGCATAAGCGCCCATCTGCTTCAGGTTGCCCGTGCCGCCCAGCTCGCCCAGGTCGATGCCCAGGTAGATGAACGAGGCGATCACCGCTGCGCCGATGCAGAGCAGCAGGGCCAGATTGATCAGGCGATTCATGCCAGCCTCCAGCGCAGCAGACGGCTGAGTTGATCGGCGAGCAGTACCAGCACCAGGAAGGTCAGTAACAGACTGGCCACTTCACCGCCGGCGAACATGCGCAACGACAGATCTATTTGCTGGCCCAGACCGCCGGCACCCACGAAACCCATCACCACCGAGGCGCGGATGGCGCATTCCCAGCGGTACACCGTGTACGACAGCAATTCCGCCGCCACATTGGGCAGGATCCCATAACAAAAGGCCGCGAGCCGGCTGCTGCCCGATTGCAATAGCGCGTGGGCCGGGCGCTGGTCGGCCGACTCGAAAATTTCCGCGTAAACCTTGCCCAGCATGCCGCTGTAGGTAATGGCAATGGCCAGCACTCCCGCTGTCGGGCCGAGGCCGACAGCGCGTACGAACAGCAGGGCCCAGACGATTTCCGGCACGCTGCGCAGGAAGATCAGTAAACCGCGTACAGGCCAGCGCAGCAGTTGGCCCCAATAACTCGGGTGGCCGGCTCGGGAGGCCGCAGACAGCGACAATGCGCGGCTGGCCAACAGGCTGGCCGGGATTGCCAACAGCAACGCCAGGGCCATGCCGGCCGTGGCGATGGCCAGGGTCTGCAGGGTGGCTTGCAACAACAGCTCAATGAACTCCTCGCCATGGGCCGGTGGCCAGAAGGCGGAGACAAACCGGCCCATCTCGCTCTGACTGTCGCTTGCCACCAGCACGCTGAGGTCCAACTCGCTGAAATGGATGCCAGGCCATAGCAGGGCAAGGGCCAGCAAGGTGAACAGCAGGCGGGGCCGGGTGGCCGGATCGCGGGTATCACGGGTCAGCATCGGGGAATCTGCACACTCAAGGGCGCTGGAGCAATCGGTGGGGATAGCAATTGTTCGTTGGCGTAGAGCTTGTCGAGCAACTCACGGTCGACTTCGCTGGCCTGAAGGTCGAACAGAATCTGTCCATCACGCAAGCCGATGATGCGCGAAAAGTGCGCCAGGGCCAGCTCCACCGCATGCAAGCTGGCGACCAGGGTAACGTTGTGCTGCCGGGCATGGCTGCAGAGCACCGAAAGCGTGTGCTGGGCCAATACGGGGTCCATGGCCGATACCGGCTCATCGGCCAGCAACACCTCGGGCGCCTGGTACAGCACACGGGCAATGCCCACGCGTTGCAACTGTCCACCGGACAGTTGCTGGCATTGCGCAAATAATTTGTCACTCAGGTCCAGCCGGGCCAAGGCCGCGCGCGCGCCCGGAATATCCAGTGGGTGCAGCAGGTTCAACAGGCTCTTGCCCAGACCCCACTGACCCAGCTTACCGGCCAGAACCGCGGTGACCACACGTTGGCGCGGTGGCAGGGGAGGCGACTGATGAATCAGCCCGATACGCGCGCGCAGGCGCTGACGCTGACGGGCAGAAAGCTGCCAGGCACGCTCACCGAGCACCTGCAGCTCACCGTGGCCTGGTCGCAGGGCGGTGGCCAGCAGGTTGAGCAGGCTCGACTTGCCCGCGCCAGACGGGCCGATGATGGCGACCTGTTCGCTGGCACCGATGTGCAGGTCCACGCCGCGCAGTGCCTGGACACCATTGGCGTGGGTAAGGCTTACCTGGGTCAGACGTAATGTCATTTGAGCAGTTCGGCGGCGCGGGCGGCTTCCTCGATGCCCTTGTAGTTCTCGGGTTTGGTTTCGATGAAACGGCTGGCGGCCTGCAGATCCAGAATTTCCTTGTCCGCAGGCTTCGCCGGATCGAGGGCCAGGAAGGCTGTTTTTATCTTGGCCGCCAGCGCCGGGTCGAGGGTCCCGCGCACCGTCCAGTTGTAATCGAAGTAAGCCGGTGTGGTGGCAAACACTTTGACCTTGGTGGTGTCGACCTTGCCGGCGGCGACCAGTTTTTCCCACACGCTGGCGTTCAATACCCCGGCATCGACCTTGCCGGCCTGAACCCAGGCAACAGTGGCGTCATGGGCGCCGGAGTAGCCGACTCGGCTGAAATAAGTTTCAGGCTTGATGCTGTCCTTCAGCATGAAATAACGTGGCATGAGACTGCCGGACGTGGAGGACACCGAGCCGAAGGCAAACGTCTTGCCCTTGAGATCGGCGAGGGACTTGACGGCAGGGTCGGCGGTGATGAATTTGCTGGTGAATTGGGCGTCCTGTTCACGCTGTACCAGCGGAATGGCATTGCCGGTTTTCAAGCGTGCCTGCACGAACGTGAAACCGCCCAGCCAGGCCAGGTCGATGCGGTCGGTGGCCAGCGCTTCGACCACGGCCGGGTAGTCACTCACCGGAACGAACTCGACCTTCATGCCCAACTGTTGTTCCAGATAGGCGCCAAGCGGCTTGAACTTGCGCAGCAGTTCGGTAGGGGCTTCATCGGGAATCGCGCTGACTTTCAGCGTATCGGCCGCCTGCGCCAACAGGGTGCAAAAAGGCAGGATCAAGCTGACGGCCAACGCCAGGGTACGCTTGAGCATGAAAATCTCCGGTGTATGAACAAAAGAATGTCGAGGCGCCAAGCAGGCCTGGCGCTTTGTGAGGGTAGACGAAAGGGAGCGATATTGACCGGTTTTGGCCCAATTGCAATCTGTTGCATCGACGGATTGAATCCAAAACGCAAAGCGGTCAATTTTCGGAGTGCATAACACCGTCTGTCAAATCACCCCGGTCAACATCTGCACCATGACTTCTCGCGTTTCAGCGGCACTCTGTTAGTTGCCATCGGCCACTTTGCGTTCTATCTCCGCTATTTTTCGACGGAGCTCTTCAGCCTCCAGCTCCTGGGCATGGGTTTTATTTATACCTTCGGCGTCACTGTCCTCAAGCTCTGTTTCAATCACATCCTCGGGTTTGCCAGAGGTATCGGCAGGCGGGACGTTCGGGGTCGTTTCTGCTTCGTCGTCATTAACACGGTCATCATTGTTCATTTCGCTCACCTCCATTGGCTTATAAATTGGATTCAGCGGTATGGAGGGAGTTCGGGTTTTTAAGTGCTCATGACGCAGTTCAATGCGTGCCGTTCTCAGCCATTGCCATCTATCATTTTATTTATCCGCTTTTGCGCATTAATTGAGAACGACCCCTAGGGCTTTTTGAGCTTGTGCAGGTAGCATGGACGCTTTATAAGCGCACCAAATGACAGATTGGCTAACGTAACCGAGTGGGTCGAACATTGATCGAACGACGTCAATTCAGCGGGGGCATGAAAGGGAAAAACCTCCGCTATCTGAATGAAAACCCTGGCGAGCCTGCTCGAATGACTCGGGCAGGCTTTTTGCTGCTCGAGCATTTCTCGCTGCCTGCGTTCACGCAAGCGCTGGACACGATTGTCACTGCGAATCTTCTGCGCCCCGGGTTGTTCTCTTCCCGAACGTTCGGCTTGAATGAGGGGGAGGTCATCAGCGACCTGGGCCTGGTCATCCGGCCGGACGCACGCATCGACTCTTCAGCCATCCACAACCTGGACCTGCTGGTCATTTGCGGCGGCTACAGGACAGAACTGAAGGCGACTGATGAGTTCATCAGCCTGTTGCGAGCGGCGGCAGACCAAGGTGTCAGTCTGGCCGGGTTGTGGAACGGTGCATGGTTCTTGGGCAGCGCAGGCTTGCTCGATGGATACCGTTGCGCCATTCATCCCGAACATCGTCCCGCACTGGCGGAAATCTCCAAGGCGACGCACGTCACCAGTGAGCCCTATGTCATCGATCGAGACCGGCTCACCGCGTCCAGTCCCTCTGGGGCATTTCATATGGCGTTGGACTGGATCAAGGAACTGCACGATAAAGCCCTGGTCGAGGGGATCGAGGACATTCTTGCTTTCGAGGAGTCTCGCTACCGGCGCATCAAGCCGGCTGAAAATATTTGTGTGAGTGCGCCATTGCGCGAGGTGGTCAAGCTGATGGATGCCAACCTCGAAGAGCCTCTGGAGCTGGAGCAACTGGCGGTCTACGCGGGCCGTTCCCGGCGACAACTCGAACGCTTGTTCAAAGAGCAGCTCGGAACCACGCCGCAGCGGTATTACATGGAGCTGCGCATCACCGAAGCGCGTCGGCTGCTTCAGCACACAGAACTGTCCCAGGTAGACGTGCTGGTTGCCTGTGGCTTTGTGTCGCCCAGTCATTTCAGCAAGTGCTATAGCTCGTATTTCGGCTACAGACCTTCCAAGGAGAAACGGCTGGTCAAGTAGCCGTTTTTTGAGTCCCGGTGAAGATCGCCCGACGACGCAGAATCCGTCGTCGGGACCGGACAAGTCCGCGGACTCAGCGCTTGGCCGCCATCGCAGTGACTTCCACGCGCATGCCTTCGACGGCCAGGGATGCCACGCCAACGGCGGCGCGAACGGGCCAGGGCTTGGCAAAAAAGCGCTTGTAGACTTCGTTGAAAGCGGCGCGGTCGGCCATGTCAGTGAGGTAGATGGTCAGATGCAGCACCCGGTCCATGGAACTGCCGGCTAGCTCCAACGCTACCTTGAGCGCTTGCAGCGTGCATTCGCTCTGCTCGGTGATGCCACCCAGCTCCAGGCTGCCATCGATGCGGGTAGGGATTTGAGTGGAGACCAACAGGCCGCCGAAACCGGCGACATCGGAGGAGATGGATTCCGGGTCTGGATCAGGGAGAAAGGTGATGTCGCGATTTGCCATGAGGGTTCTCGTGCTTGAGGGGCGTTTGTATAGGGGCAGTTGTAGCAGCTGTCGAGCCCCGGCGAGGCTGCGTTCGGCTGGCCGTAAAACCAGAGATTACGATACGTCAGGCAAACCGCGTTAGCCGGATTCACGACTTCTTCGCAGCCGAACGCAGCCTCGCCGGGGCTCGACAGCTGCTACGGGTTAACCGCGGTCAGTTTACAGCACGAGACTATCTGCCAACCTCATGGCCTGCTGAGTCGCGGCCTTGCGCGCATTCAGGTCAACATCTTAGCTCCTACAATCGATCATAGCCTCGCCGGAGCTCGACGGCTCCTACAATCGATCGCAGCGCCTAAAGGCCGGCATTGAATAACTGGCGGATCAGATTGGGCGTACTGCCGGTCCAGCGTTTGAACGAGCGACGGAAGTTTGCCGCATCGTTGAAGCTCAGGTACTCGGCCACGGCTTCGTTGCTGAACCCTTTGATCTGGTACAGGTACAAGGCCATGTGCAAGCGCACCAGATCCACCTGCTGCTGGAAACCGGTGTCGTGTTTTTGCAGTTTGCGCTTGAGGGTGGCGGGGCTCATGGCGAAGGCCTGAGCGGCTTGTTCCAGGCTTGGGGGGTGGCGCACGTGGCGTTGTAAATAGCGGTACAGGCAGTCGAGAAAACTCGACGTGCAGCCCAACTGTTGCAGTTGCCCCTGAGCTTCCTGACGGGCGACCTGCCCGGCAATGGCCGACGCATCGGGCCATTGCCGGGCGAGAAATTCCCGGGGGATGCGCATCAGATCCAGTGGTCGATTGAACTGAGTGTGCTCGCCCAAATGCACCCAATATTGCTCGACATAACGGGGCTCGGCATGGCTGAAACTGCACTCCCACGGCAGACGCTGGCCGCTCAGTGCGCGACTCATGGCCACCAGCGAGGTCATGCTCGCTTCCAGCAGAAAATGCCACTGCTCGCCGGCCCCGCAACTGTCCAGCCAAAAGAGATAGGCGTGTTTTTCATCCAGCACCAACCGCGGCGTCATTAACGGGCTGAGCAGCGCCTGTTGCTGCACCAGGGTGTCGAGTGCCTGGTGCAGGTTTTGGGCATGGCGCAGGGCGTGGCTGGCGGCGCCGTAGTGGCCGGGCAGCAGGCGCTGGCCGAACAGGAAACTGCTGTCGTCGGCATCCAGCAGGCGTCGGCTGTTGCCGATCAGCGCGAAAAACTGCTGGGGGCTGAGGCGGGTCTGGCCCGCCAGAATGTCTTCATGAAACAGCCCGGTGCCGCGCAGCAGACGATGGCTGTCGATGTCCCGGGACAGCGCCAGGTCGATCAGGGTTGCCGGCTGGTAATGCCCGGGAATGAAGCGGCTGTCGGTTTCGTACCAGGTGGTTTTCAGGGTCATGGCCAGGCCTCAAGCGGTTCTGGCCAGAGGCTGTTTGGCCCGGGCCAGCGCCAGGTTAAGGCGTTTAAGCAGGGCCTCCGGCGACTCGTTCAGCGCCATCACCACCGCTGTGCTCGCCGACAGTTGCAAGCGTTCGCCATGCTGCCGGGTTTTGTGTGCCAGGCCCTGAACCGCCTGTTGCAGCTCCAGTGCCAGCAACCGTGCCTGACTCTCGCCAGTGTTGGGCAGCAGCACCACGAAACGGTCGCCGGCCAGTCGACAGAGCAAGTCCTGGCGCCGCAGGTTGAGCAGCAGCAAATGACTGAGCGCTTGCAACACGGCGTCGCCTTCGGCATGCCCGAAGGCCTGGTTGATGGCCGAGAAGTTGTCCAGGTCCAGGGCCAACAACGACAGCGGCTGTTGGTGGCTATGACTTTCCTCAAGGCTGCCGGTCAGTTGCCGCTTGAGGTAATCGGCGCCGCCCAATGGCGTGAGTTTGTCGAACAACCGATGCTCGCGGAACAGCCGCTCGCGTTTCTCCATCTGCGCGCTGATCGCCAGTTGTTCGCGGTGCCAGTGATAGATGCCGATGGTCAGCAGGATCATGCCGACCGGCATCGGCCCGGACTCGAGCCAGTGATCCCAGGTGATGCTGTTGGGCAGGCGGATAAACTCGTCGAGGCTGTCGATCCACCAGGAAAAGAAGATACCGCTCAAGCCCAGCACCAGGTAATTGGTGACGCGCCCGGCCGGCCGACTCTTGAGTACCAACCCCAACCAGACCAACGCCAGCAGCGCCGAACCGCCTTCACCGACGACGTCCAGCCAGACCCATTCGCTGACCGGTTTCAGCTCGCCGCAGGCCAGATGCAGGAGCAACCCCAGATGGGCGGCCAACAGCAGCAGGGCGAGTTTCCAACGGTGAGGTTTGAGCACAGAGAACATGGCCGCGATCCTTTGGCGAAGAAGCAATGCGCGCCAGCACAGCAGATGTTTGTGACAGTCGGGTGACGGGGTGGGAATGGAGCAGGGAGGTCGAATCAGCTCATGGTCCTATGGGATTTTCTGGCGAGTGTGGACCACAGGTAAGCCCCACACCACAGGAAAACTCACTCACCACAGAATTGTTGTCTGCGGGAGCAAGTCATTTCAGCTCACTTCCTTCACCGAAACCCGGCAAAACCCCGGTTTACCGCACCTCCCGCCAATCCCTGTCACAGAAGCGTCATCCACCATCCCTAGCGTGCCCTCCCAGTTGCCGGGCCTCTTGCCTGGCGTTAACGGACTCTTGGGGGAGGACATTCATGTACAAGCGCAGCAACACCGCCGGAGTCGTCGGCTTCACGCTCACCGCCCTGGCCATGGCGATCGCCAGTGAACGCCTGAGCGCCGCCGAAGCCGTGGCGAACACCGAACACGTCGAAGTGGTGGGCCAGGCGGCGAGCATCGATCAGGCGCTCAAGGAGCAGCGCAGTTCCGACAGCATCAAGAGCGTGGTGCATGCCGATGGCGTGGCGCAATTGCCGGACGAAAACGTTGCCGAAGCGGTGCAGCGTCTGCCAGGCATCAGCGTCGAGCGCGACCAGGGCGAAGGGCGGTTTGTCAGCGTGCGTGGCCTCGGTCCGGACCTGAACAGCGTGACCATCAACGGCACGCTGGTGCCCTCACCGGAAAGCGAACGCCGGGCCGTGGCCCTCGATGTGTTGCCCTCGGAATTGGTGCAGTCCTTGTCGGTAATCAAAACCCTGACTCCGGACATGGACGCCAACTCCCTGGGCGGCACCGTGGAGGTGAAAAGCCTCTCGGCCTTCGATCACAAAGGACTGTTCTACACCGGCAGCAGCGAAGCCAGTTACGACAAGAATACCCAACAGACCAGCCCGAAATTTTCCGGCGCCATCAGTGATCGCTTCAGCCTTGGCGACGGCATCGACAACTTCGGCGTCGCTGCGGCGCTGAGCTGGCAGAAGCGCGACTTCGGCTCCGATAACGTCGAAACCGGCGGCGCCTGGGATTTTGAGCAAGGCGCCAGGTTGCAGGAGTTCGAGCAACGCGATTACGACATCCGCCGTGAACGCGCCGGTGGCGGCCTGAACTTCGATTACAAGCCTGACGACCTCAGCAGCTATTACCTGCGCACTCTGTACAGCCGCTACAAGGACAGCGAGACGCGCAATTCCACCAGTCTCGAATTCGCCGACCCGCTGGCAGCGAGGGAATCAGGTGACGCCGAAGGCTCCCGCAAACTCAAGCAGCGGGAAGAGACCCAGGAAATCCAGTCCTACGTATTGGGTGGCGAGCGTATGTTCGGCCTCTGGACCCTCAGCGGTCAGGCCGGCTACAGCCGCTCCAGCGAAGACAGCCCGGGCCACATCGCCAACGCCGCGTTCAACGGCACCGACGATTTCACCGACAGCGGTTTCCACGACAACGACAAGCCGCGGCCCATCATCGGTCAGGGCTTCTACAACCCGGACAACTTCAGTCTCGATAAGGTCGACTGGGAAAAACAGAAAACCACCGACACCGAGAAAAACCTGCGCCTGGACCTGGCCCGCGACTACGACTTCAGCGGCTATGCGTCCCAGGTCAAATTCGGTGGCAAGGTCAGCCGCCGCAACAAAGACAACAACCTCGACGCTTGGGTCTATGAAGATTTCGACGACCTGGGTTTGAGCGATGAACAGCTCAACCTCAGCCAATTCAAGAAAGGCTCCGTGGACTACCGCCTCGGCCAATTCGGCCCAGGCATCAGCGGCAGCGCCATCAAGCAGTTGATCGGTGGCCTGAATCGGGCGGACTTCTACGACGAGACCGAATCGCGGGTCAACGATTTCAAGATCAGCGAAGACATCAACGCCGGCTACCTGATGAACACCATCGATATCGACGACTGGCGTTTCATTGCCGGCCTGCGCTACGAAAGCACCGAGTTCGAAGCCAAGGGCACGGGCGCCACCGACGGCGAGTTCCAGTCCACCGAAACCAAACGCCGTTATCACCACTGGTTGCCCGGCCTGCATGCGCGCTATCAACTGGACAAGAACACTCAGGTGCGCGCGGCCTGGACCAAGACCGTGGTGCGCCCGACTTTCGGCCAACTGGCGCCGGGTTTTGTCATCGATGATGACGAGGCGACGTTCGGCAACCCGGACCTCAAACCGCTGGAGTCCAGCAACCTCGACCTGGGCATCGAGCACTACATGGGCCATGCCGGCACGGTCTCGGCATTCGTGTTCTACAAAGACATCAAGAACTTCGTCTACAACACCGACCTGGCCGGCACCGGCGCCTGGGCCGATTTCTCCGAGGCTCACACGTTCGCCAACGGCGACAGCGCCAAACTCTATGGCCTGGAACTGGCCTACTCGCAGAAATTCGACTGGCTGCCCGCACCCTGGAACGGCCTGCTGCTCGGCGCCAACACCACCTTCAGCCGCTCCGATGCCGAGATCGAAGGCTTCGACGCCGCCAATGGGGTCAGCCGCAAGCGCAGCATCGATTTGCCCAATCAGTCCGACACCGTCGGCAACCTGATGCTTGGCTGGGAAGACGACAAGTTGAGCCTGCGCCTGTCGGCCAACTACAAGTCCGATTACCTCTTTGAGCTGGCCTCGATCAATGACAAGGCCCATGACCTGCACGTCGATGCCCAGACCTTCGTCGATTTCAGCGCACGGTATTCGCTGACCAAAAACCTGCAAGTCAGCTTCGAGGCGCAGAACTTCACCGACGAGCCGTACTTCGTCTACACCGGCAACCGCTCCTACAACGGCCAATACGAAGAATACGGCCCGACCTACAAGCTCGGCCTGACCTTCACCCACTTCTAAGCCCCGGGTGGCAGCCCGGTGCTGCCGCCCTGATGGATGCACGACAAGGACTTTGCCTGTTCATGAGTATTTCGTGGTTACCCAAACACGGTCTGCTGACCACCCTGATCAGTTTGACCATCGGCCAGGCCATGGCGGCCGCGCCGAACCTGAGCCTCACACCTTGGGCGCCGAGCCTGGCGGTCGACGCAGTGGCGTTTTTACCCACTGGCCTCGGCCCCGAACGCCTGGCCGCCAGCGAGCGAGACGGCTTGCTACTGCTCGACGCGCAAGGCAAAGAGCTGGCGCGTTTGAAGGGTTCGTTCAATAGCCTGGACAGCCGCGCCGCCGGCCAACACGTTTTGGTGGCCAGCCTCGACAACGCCCGTCAACAAGCCTTGTTGGTCAGTCTCGATCCGGCCAGGCGCAGTTGGGGGCAACCGGTGTATCTGCCAACACGGGATTACCCGGTGAACGGCTTGTGCCTGTACCGCGACGAAGCCAGCAACCTGTTCCTGTTTCTGGTGGGCGAGGAGGGCAAGGGTGAGCAATGGCTGGTGGGCAACGGCGTCACTTTGAACCCGCAACCGCAACGGGTGCGCGGTCTGCCACTGCCGCCGTCGGCACAGTTTTGCCAGGTCGACGATGCGGCCAATCAATTGATGGTCAATGAGGAAAATGTCGGTTGGTGGGCTTATCCGGCGCATGCCGAAGCCGATGTGACGCGCTCACCGGTGGCCATGCGCGAACCGTTCGGTGAAATCAAACAGGCCGCGGGTGCAATGGCCCTGGTGCCGGGTGGCATCGTCGCACTCGACCCGCAAGCCGCGCAGCTGCATCTCTATCAGCAGCAGGGCGAACGCTGGACGGCTCAGGCCACACTGACGCTGCCAGGTCTGAAAGAACCGGAAAACCTCGCCCTGCGCCCGACGGCCAATGGTTTGCACGTACTGCTGCGCGACGATGATGACGGCCGTCTGTATCAGGGCGAACTCGACTGGCAAGCCACGCCGGTGCCCTTGGCGCCGGTGCTGGCGAACGTACAAGCAATCAGCCAAAGCGAACCGGTAGGGCGCCAGGGCGATGCCGCGGATGATCCGGCGATCTGGATTCACCCACAGCAACCCGCCCTGAGTAGGGTGCTGGGCACCAATAAAAAGCAGGGGCTAATGGCGTACGACCTGCAAGGCAAATTGCTGCAGGAATTGCCGGTGGGGCGGCTGAACAACGTCGATATACGACCGAATTTCAAGCTCGGTCAACAGACCGTCGATCTTGCGGTGGCGAGCAATCGCGATCACAACAGCCTCAGCTTGTTCAGCATCGACCGCACCAGCGGTGAGTTGCGCGAAGCCGGCGAGATTCCCACGCCGCTCGACGACATCTACGGCATCTGTCTGTTTCAACCGGCCAGCGGCGAACTCTACGCGATCGCCAACGGCAAGGACGGCACCTTCCTGCAATACCGCCTGAGCGCGCTGAACGGCAGCGTACAGGGTAAGTTGGTGCGCCAGTTCAAGGTCGATAGCCAGCCCGAAGGCTGTGTGGCCGACGACCAGCGCCAGCGCCTGTTTCTCGGTGAAGAGGATGTCGGCGTCTGGGCGGTGGACGCCCGCGCCGATCAGCCGGCGACGCTCAGCAGCGTGATCAAGGTCGGTGCGCAGTTGCAGGCGGATGTGGAAGGGCTGGCGCTCTATCAAAGCGCGACGCAGGACTATCTGGTGATCTCCAGCCAGGGCAACGACAGCTATGTGGTGCTCGATGCCGAACCGCCGTTCGCCTCTCGCGGCGCATTTCGCGTAGGGCTGAACGCGGCGGCAGGCATTGACGGCGCTTCGGAAACCGATGGCCTGGAAGTCACTTCGGCCAATCTCGGCGGCGCCTGGAGCCACGGCATGCTGGTGGTGCAGGACGGGCGCAAACGCATGCCCGAGCAAACCCAGAACTTCAAATTCGTGCCCTGGGCCGAGGTCACCAAGGCGTTGCAATTGCCCTGACCCGGCCAGTCATCAACCTGTCATCACTATTTCATCGAATAGCTCAACGGCCGTCGCGCATCGCCGGCCCGAGAGCGTCAGACAAGGAGTTTTACCATGCAAGCGACACTGGAACACATGACCATCTGGGGCCTGATCAGTGACGCCAGCCTGCTGGTCAAAGCCGTGATGCTCATCCTCTTGCTGGCGTCGGTGCTCAGTTGGTACCTGATCATCCAGCGCAGCGGCGTGCTGCAACGTCGCGAGCGGCAGCTGAACGGCTTCATGCAACGCTTTCGCAGCACGACGGACTTGTTGCCGCTGTACCGCGACAGCGCACAGAGCACCGACAGCGAAGCCGGTGTCGAGCCGATTTTTCACGCCGGGTTTCAGGAATTCAGCCTCCTCAAGCAGCACTCGTGCAATGCCGCCGATGTGGTGCTCGAAGGCGTTGAACGGGCGTTGTACGTGGCCATCAGTGAGCAAGAAGTTCGCCTGGAGAAGGGTTTGCAGTTCCTCGCCACGGTCGGTTCCGTCAGCCCTTATATCGGCCTGTTCGGCACGGTGTGGGGGATCATGAATTCCTTCCTCGGCCTGTCCCAGGTGCAGCAGGCGACGTTGTCCACCGTGGCCCCGGGCATCGCCGAAGCGCTGATCGCCACGGCCATCGGTCTGTTTGCCGCCATCCCGGCAGTGATCGCCTACAACCGTTTTTCGGCGCGCAGCCAAACCCTGCTGACTCGCTATTACGCCTTCGGCAATGAATTGCAGGTGCGCTTGCATCGCACCTTGCATGGCACGCCGATGAACCTGGCCGTCGCAGCCTGAGAGGAGAATGCAGATGCTCGTCAGACCGCAACGCAAGCACGGGCCCAAGGCCGAAATGAACGTGGTGCCGTACATCGATGTGATGCTGGTGCTGCTGGTGATTTTCATGGTCACCGCACCGATGCTGACCCAAGGCGTAAAGATCGAACTGCCCAAGGTCGCCAGTGAAGCGTTGGCCACCGATACCCGCCAGCAAATCCTTACCCTGTCGGTGAAGGCCGAGGGCGGCTATTACTGGAACCTGGGCGGTGAACTGGATACGCAGCACCAGACCGACAGTGCGGTGGCGCTCGACGAGATGCGCGCCAAGGTCGCGCAGATTGTTGCCGAACGCCGTGACACTCAGGTTTACATTCGCGCCGACAAGGACGCCGGTTACGGCAGCGTGGTCGCAGCCATGGCGGCACTGCAGCAGGGCGGTGTGAGCAACCTCGGGCTGGTGACCGAGGCCCCGCAATGACGGCAATGATCATGCACAGTCCATCCATGACGCTGCGGGACGCTGCTCGCAGCGGGTTCTGGAAAAACAGTCTGGCGGCGAGCCTGGCGGTAGGGCTGCATGCCATCGTGCTGGCGTTGCTGGTGCATGGCGGGTCGCTGGAGAAACCCGCGCTCGATCAGCCCGCGGTGTTGCGAACGCAACTGGTGATGCTGCCACCGGCACCGCAGCCACAGGCGCCTGAACCGGTAGCGGCGTCGACGCCGGAGCCGGTTGCCGAGGCGCCCATCCAACCCCTCAAACCGGCTATCGATCCGCAGATCCAGGCGCAGAAACTTGATCAGGCCGTTCTTGCCCGCAAACGCGTCGAAGACAAAAAACGCGAACACCAGGCCGAGCAACAACGCCAGCGTCAGGAAACAGAAAAACGCACCCATGACCTCGAACAGCAACGCCAGGCCCAGGAGCAGGCGCAACAGGCACATCGCGCCGAACAATCGCGCCTGGCCGTCGAACGCGCACGGCAGCAGGCCGCCCAGGCAGCTGCCGACAGCCGCCAATATCTGCCCCTGAGCAAGGACGCGCCGGATTATCCGCAACGGGCGCTGGATAAAAACATCGAAGGCGATTGCACCGTGGAATACACCGTCAATCCCCAAGGCCACATCGAGAACCCCAAGGTACTGGACGGTTGCCATCCGTTGTTCATGCGTCCGTCGCTGGCCGCCGCCAACACCTTCCGTTACCAGCCGAAAATCGTCGACGGCCACGCGGTTGCGGTGCCGGCCGTGCGCAATACCTTTCACTACCGGATCAAGTGAGCGGCACCCCTGGCGGATCGGCGTGCGGCTATGCGGTCGTGAGATAGACTGATCAGCGGGCATCGAACGGTGGGGGTGGCAGGTGGCGCGCTTCAGATGGATTCGCTGATCACGGCGGCGGCCCGTGCGCTCGCGGCGGGTGACCCCCTCGGCGCACTGAACCGCATCGCCTTGCGCGACGATGCGCCAGCCCTCGCGCTTCGTGGCATCGCGATGGCGCAATTGGGGGATCTGGTGCGCGCGAAGGCGCTGGTGCGCAGCGCCGCACGTGCTTTCGGGCCGAAAGAGGCCTTGGCCCGGGCGCGCTGTGTCGTCGCCGAGGCCGAAATCGCGCTCGCCTCGCGGGATCTGAACTGGCCGACCAAGGCACTCGACGCCGCGCAGGCAACGCTTCAGGCGCACGGCGACTGGGTCAACGCCGCCCATGCGCGGTACCTCGAGATCCGCCGCTTGCTGCTGATCGGGCACCTCGAGGAGGCTGAGCACCGGCTCGCCGAACTCGATCCAACACCGTTACCGCCTGCATCGAAGGCAGCCTACGAACTGGTCGTGGCGGGCATCGCAATGCGTCGCCTGCAAACAAAAACGGCGTGCGCGGCACTTGAACGGGCCGAGCGTGCCGCACAGCACGCCGCTATCCCCGCGTTGACGGCCGAGGTCGAAAGCGCCGCGCGCATCCTCGACACGCCGGCGGCGCGGCTGATTGTCGGTGGCCAGGAACAGCCGCTGCTGCTCGATGAAATTGAAGCGTTATTGGCATCCACCAAGCTGGTCGTGGACGCCTGCCGGTATGTCGTGCGCGACGCAGGCTCGGCGGTTTCACTCGCCCGGCGGCCGGTGCTCTTCGCGCTCGTTCGGGCGCTGGGCGAAGCATGGCCCGCCGACGTGCCGAGGGAGACGCTGATTGCGCGCGCCTTTCGGATGAAATTCGCGGATGACTCCCATCGCGCGCGGTTGCGTGTCGAACTCGGGCGATTGCGCGCAGCGTTGCACCAGATCGCCAATGTCGTCGCGACCCCGCGCGGGTTTGCGCTGGTGCCGCACGATGCGCGTGACGTGGTGGTGCTGGTGCGGCCTGTCGAAGAGCAGCATGCGACGCTGCTCGCCTTTCTCGCCGACGGCGAATCGTGGTCGAGTTCGGCCCTGGCGTTGGCGCTTGGCGCCAGTCAGCGCACCGTGCAACGGGCTCTCGACACGCTGGCGGTGGCCGGCAAGGTGCAGTCGTTCGGTCATGGCCGGGCGCGTCGCTGGATGACGCCGCCGGTTCCGGGATTCGCGACGGTATTGTTACTCACAGGGTTGCTGCCCAATGATTAGCATCCCTTCACCAACCCAGTGAATGAGGAGCAAGGCATGAAACATTCAACGGCTGAAATCATCCGCGAATATGGACCTTTCCCCGGCGTCGACAGCGTGCATGGCGTCACCCATGACGGCCGGCAGGTCTGGTTTGCCTCCGGCGACAAACTCAATGCCCTCGATCCCGCGAGCGGCAAGACGCTGCGCTCGATCGATGTCGCCGCCCACGCTGGCACAGCCTTCGACGGTCAGCACCTGTTTCAGATCGCCGAGGATCGCATCCAGAAAATCGACCCACAGACCGGTCGCGTGCTCTCCACCATCCCCGCGCCCGGCGGCGGTGGCGATTCGGGGCTTGCATGGGCCGAAGGGACGCTTTGGGTGGGTGAATATCGCGAGCGCAAGATTCATCAGGTCGACCCCCAGACCGGGGCAGTGCTGCGCACCCTCGAATCCAACCGCTTCGTCACCGGGGTAACCTGGGTCGAGGGGGACCTGTGGCACGGCACCTGGGAAGGTGACGAGAGCGAGTTGCGGCGAATTGATCCGGCCACGGGCGACGTGCTGGAGAGCGTCCAGATGCCGGCTGGCGTCGGGGTCTCAGGACTTGAGTTCGATGGTCACGACCGGTTTTTCTGTGGCGGCGGCAACAGCGGGAAGGTGAGGGCGGTGCGCCGGCCTTGATAAGCGTTGGGGGCGGGTATCGGGCCGCCATACCCGCCCAGAAAAAACGAACTTGCGAAGCGGCCGCGTCTCGAATTTAAAAGACTCGAGAAGAAGGCGCCCAATGAGCACGTCAGTAGGCGCAAAAGACCTGAGTACTCACAGCAGACCTCTGCCGGTCATGACGCCCAAAGAGCACCCGCGATACGACCTGGCGCTATTGATTGCATTTCTTCTTATCGTCGTCGCGCTGGGAATTTCGCCCCATAGCCGAGTGGACTGGGTCCTGGAAAATCTGCTGGCCCTGGTGCTGGTGCTGGTCCTGATCGGCGTTTATCGACGGTTCCGCCTGTCTGCGGTTTCCCTCAGCCTGGTGTTCGTTTTTCTCTGTATTCATGAGGTGGGTTCGCACTACACCTACGCGCTGGTGCCCTACGACCGCTGGTGCTCAGCCTTGACCGGGATCAGCCTCAACAAAGCCCTCGGGTTTGAACGCAATCATTACGATCGGCTGGTGCATCTGACGTATGGACTCTTGATGGTGTATCCGATTCGGGAAGTGCTTGTACGAATCACGCCGCTGCGGGGTTTTTGGGTTGGGTTCATCGCGTTGAATATCGTGCTGTCGACCTCGGCTGTGTATGAAATCGTCGAATGGATAGGCGGGCAGTACCTGGGAAAAGACACGGCAAAGGCATTTGTCGCCGCACAAAATGACCCATGGGACTCTCAAGCCGACATGGCGCTGGCAGTGGCTGGTGCGTTCTTCACGCTATGGGTCGTGTGGTTACGGCGACGGTTGTTTCGGGTAAGTTAAGCCATTCAGCTGCTACAGGATTAGGTCGTATAACCGGATGGAACTGTTGTAGCAGGCGCACCGTCAATCGAGGATAAAGCCGCCAGACCTCGGCGAATAGAAACGCCGAGACGCTGGAGGCCTTAATTCTTCGACCCCATGACGGAGGGCCTCTCCATGAGGATCGCTCAGATCGCGCCGCTCACCGAACGTTGTCCGCCCCGTTTGTATGGTGGCACTGAGCGGATTGTGTCTTACCTGACCGAAGAGCTGGTGCGCCAGGGCCACGATGTCACGCTTTTTGCCAGCGGCGATTCGCAAACCTCGGCCCGCCTGGAGTCAGGCGCACATCAGGCCTTGCGGTTCGATCCAGGCGTCAAGGACGGAGCGCCTCATCACATTCTGATGCTTGATCAAGTGCTGCGTCAGGCGGATCAATTCGACGTGATGCATTTTCATACCGACATCTACCATTTTCCCCTGATTCGACATTTGGCCGGGCGCAGTGTGACCACGCTTCACGGGCGTCTGGATATCAGCGATTACCAATGCTTTTACCCTCACTTTCCCGAAGTGCCGCTGGTTTCGATTTCCAAGGCGCAGCGCAGTCCGGTGAAGGGCGACGTCAATTGGGTGGGCAATGTCTACCATGGCATTCCGCGCGATTTACTAGCCTTCAACCCTGAGCCGCGCGGCGACTATCTGATGTTCCTGGGGCGCATTTCTCCCGAAAAACGCCCGGACCGTGCCATCGAGATTGCTTCGAAGGCCGGGCTGCCATTGAAGATCGCCGCCAAGGTCGACAAGGCCGATCAGGTGTATTGGGAAGAAATCATCGCACCGATGATCGCCAGCCGGGCAAATGTCGAATTTCTCGGCGAGATCGATGAATCCCAAAAGGCAGGCTTGCTGGGCAATGCCCGCGCCTTGATCTTTCCCATCGACTGGCCCGAGCCGTTCGGCCTGGTCATGATCGAAGCCATGGCGTGCGGCACGCCGGTGATTGCGTTTGGTCAGGGCTCGGTGCCGGAAGTGATCGACGAGGGCGTATCCGGTTACATCGTCGATGGCATTGCAGGAGCGGTGGCGGCGGTGCAGCGGTTGGGAGCGCTGGATCGGCGCAAGGTGAGGGCCAGGTTCGAGGAACGGTTCACGGTCGAGCGCATGACCAATCATTATCTTGAGTTGTACCGTCATCTGACGGCGGGCAACACGTATGGGCATCCGTCCACGCCCTTCGACATTCCGGCCACCGCGTCGCTGCAAGAGCTGCGTTTGCGTAACCTGAAAAATAACGAGACCTTTGGGGTGTTCGATCCCAATGGCGATGTGCTGTTTGCCGACGACAGCCCGCAAGGGATTTTCCACACCGATACCCGCCACCTTTCCGGGCTTTACCTGACGCTTAACGGCATGCGCCCGCTGTTGCTCAGTTCCACGCTGCGTGATGACAACGCAATGCTCACGTGCGACCTGACCAACCCGGATCTGTTCGACAGCCATGGCGAAAAAATCCTGCACCACGATTTGATCCATTTGCGCCGTTCACGGTTCTTGTGGAAGGGCTCCTGCTACGAACGCCTGACCCTGCGCAATTTCGACGACGTTCCTCAGCTGTTGAAACTGAGAATTCAGTTTGCCGCCGACTTCAAAGACCTGTTCGAAGTTCGCGGGGCCCGGCGTGCGCAACGCGGCGAAGGGCACCGGGCAGAGATTACCAATGAAGAGGTGGTGCTTTCCTACACCGGCCTGGATCACAAACGGCGCATGACCCGCCTGCGTTTTGCCCCGGTGCCGGTCAGCCTGACTTGCGATTCAGCGTTGTTCGAGGTTCGGCTGGCCCCGGGGGAAAGTCAGTCACTATTCATGGACATCAATTGCGGTGTGCAAAACCCGCCGTTTACGGTGCGCCACGGGTTCTTCATTTCATTGCGCGATTCCCGGCGCGAGTTACGCACATTCTCTTCCCGAGCGGCCTCGATGGCGACCTCCCATGATGTGTTCAACGAAGCAGTCAGCCGCAGCGTGTCCGACCTTTACATGCTCATGACCAAAACGCCGGAAGGGTTATATCCCTACGCGGGTATTCCATGGTTCAGCACTGTTTTCGGACGAGATGCCCTGATCACGGCATGGGAGATGCTGTGGTTCGATCCTGGTATTGCCAAAGGTGTACTCGGGCATCTGGCCGCCAATCAGGCAACCATCATTGACCCTCACGCCGATTCGGAGCCCGGTAAAATCCTGCACGAAATAAGGCTGGGAGAAATGGCTGAATTGGGCGAGGTGCCGTTCCGCCGCTACTACGGCAGCATCGACTCCACGCCGCTGTTCGTCATGCTGGCCGCTGCCTACCTGGAGCGCACTAATGATTTGAGTACCGTGCGTCAGCTCTGGCCGAATATCGAAGCGGCGCTGACCTGGATCGAGGAATACGGCGACCGCGATGGCGACGGTTTTGTCGAGTATGGCCGCCAGTCTGCCGAAGGGCTGATTAACCAGGGATGGAAAGACAGCCACGACTCGGTGTTCCATGCCAATGGACAATTGGCCACCGGGCCGATTGCGATTGTCGAAGTTCAGGCCTACGTGTATGGGGCCTGGACCGGTGCGGCCAGAATAGCCAGCCGGCTGGGGGATTCGGACCGGGCTCAACAACTGAAATACAAGGCTCAACGTTTGCGCGAAGAATTCGATAACCGCTTCTTCGACGAAGAACTGGGCACTTATGTATTGGCCCTGGACGGCCACAAAAAGCCCTGCCGAATCCGTACTTCCAATGCCGGTCACGCCCTGTTCGCGGGCATCGCTTATCCGGAGCGCGCGGCAACGGTCGTCAGTACGCTGATGGAACGCTCATCCTTTTCCGGCTGGGGCGTGCGCACTGTCGCAGCTTCCCAGGCTCGCTATAACCCGATGAGTTATCACAACGGCTCTGTCTGGCCCCACGACAATGCGCTGATCGCCGCCGGCTTCGCCCGCTACGGTTACCGCCGGGATGCGGCGCGTATTTTCGAAGGGCTGTTCGCCGCCTCGACTTACATCGATCTGCGGCGCTTGCCTGAACTGTTCTGCGGCTTTGCCCGGCAACGTACCCAAGGGCCGACGTTCTATCCAGTCGCCTGCATGCCCCAGGCCTGGGCCGCTGCTGCGCCGTTGTCGATGATTCAGTCATGCCTGGGAATGAGTTTCAGGCCGAGGAAGCTCAACATCCTGTTCGACGAACCGGTGCTCCCGAGCTTTCTAGACACCATCACCTTGCGGCGTTTGGCCGTGGGTGGTGAATGTGTGGACTTGATGCTCCGGCGCTCGGGGGAGAACGTCATGGTCGAGGTTCTCAATCGCCAGGGACCGGTGCGGATCCTGAGTACCAGTTAAGGTGATGCGGGGAAAGTAGGGGCTATTTTGGGGGCACCCTCCATCCATCTGACGGACGGCCCCCGACCCCGACCTATACTCAAATCAGCACGGTGTTTAGCGTCGGACATTTCGTTCGACGAGACATGTAGGGCCCCGCGATCTTGAACCTGCGTTCGCTGATCGTCGCTGTGTTAGTGATCTTGGCGGGATGCGCCACGCCTACGCCTGCCCCGGTGATTGTGGTGCCGGTGGTGGTGTCCCAGAGCACCTGGCAGCAGGTTGACCGGGAGATTATCGTCGCTTCGCAACAGGCCACCGAACAGGCCAGGGTTTATGCCCGCGGGTCCATGGAGCATTGGCGCACGCGGGTTTATCAGCAAACCGAAGAAGTCTTCATTCCGTGGTTCAGCAGCTACTGGACCCAGGAATGGCTGTCGATGAAAGTCAGCTGGTACACCCTCAATGCCGGCGACGAGCAGGATGCGACGACCAAACGCCTGGCCGCCTATCTGCTGGAGCAATATCACCGGCGCGTGCTGGAACCGGTGGCGGTGGAGATCGATCCCGACGCGATCCTTAGCCAGGCAACGGAGTTTTATGTGCAACTGATGGGGCAGCAGCTCGAAGTCATTTCCAAACGTCATGGCGTACCGATGGCGCAGCTCAACAGTCGTGTCCAGAAAATTCCGGCTATTGCACTGGGCCCGCCGTCTGCCCGTGACGCTTCGCTGTATCAGGTAGTGCATGCCGAACTGAACAAATTGCCGGCCTATCTGGCACTGATCGACACGATCCACGCGGCGGGCGGCGAGAAGGGCATCGCCTCGACGGACGCCGGCATGGCGCCGGTGGCCAAGCGTGCCAGCAAGCGAATACAAGCCGAAATGGCCCCGCGAGGGGCAGCCAGTGCGGTGGCGGCAGTGGCCGGGAAGGCGGCCGGTGCGTTGATTTCCGTAGGAGTGGCGGGAGTACGCGCGATGATTCAGGCCAACGACCGGCCCGACAGTGAAGCACTGATCCGCAGCAGCCTGGGTAACTCGTTCGACAAGGCCTGGGTGAAGCTGGTGAATAACCCTGCCACCGGCGTCATGGCCGGAACGCTGTACATGGCCAGGCAGATCGAGGGCAACCTGGCCCTGACCCTCGAACAGCCCGCCGAGCCGTCGGTCGGTCTGGAAGCGGGAACTGTCGATTGGAGCCACGCTGATTCGACTACCCAACGAATCCCATAACCTGAGGAAAACGATCATGGCTTATGTCGATGGCTTCGTCGCTGCAGTACCCACCGCCAATCGCGAAAAATTCAAGCAGCATGCGCAATCCGCCGCCGAGATTTTCAAGGAAAACGGCGCCCTGAGCCTCGCTGAATGCTGGGGCGATGACGTGCCCGATGGCAAAGTGACCTCATTTCCCATGGCCGTAAAACTCAAGGAAGACGAAACCGTGGTGTTTTCCTGGATCGTGTGGCCCGACAAGGCCACCCGTGATGCCGGCATGGCGAAACTCATGAGCGATCCGCGGATGCAACCGGACGTCAACCCAATGCCGTTTGACGGCCAGCGAGCGATTTTTGGTGGTTTCGAGATGATCGTCAAAGCCTGAACAGGGTCGCAGGATCACTCCGGCGTCGGGGTGGTCCTGCAGCTCTTGCGGTTACGAATCTCGCTGTCCGACGGCCGCTCCTTGATGAATTCGAAGCGCGGCTCGCCTTCGTTGTAGTGAACCAGCCAGCCCCATTCCAGCTCGGATTCATCCTGGCCGGGTTTCGGTGGCGCGGCCCACCATGGCTCTTTGCTGATGATCTGACGCATAGCGGCCTCCCGTCGATTCGGTTGCTTCAACTATAACGCGCCTGCCGGCAGGTGCCAGAAATGCACTTGCTGGCCGGGTACTGCTTTGTAAAATCAAAGGGTCTCCGAAACCTTGAGGTGGCGAACATGAGCGATGAAACCCGTGAACCGTTCAAACGGCTGTTCTTCGCCCTGAACTGTGCCCCCGAACAACGCCGGGCCATCGCCCAATGGCGCAACGCGCTGGCGCTCAATGTCGGGCGTCCGGTGCCAGCGGAAAACTTTCATCTGACGCTGCTGTTTCTCGGTACGGTGAAAACGGAACAGATAGCGGGCGTCTGCGAAGCCGCTACCCATGTGCGGATGCCCGGCGTGCCGTTGACGGTGGTGCTTGATCGGCTGGAAGTCTGGCGTCGCTCCGGGGTTTTATTGCTGGCGCCCGCGCAGGCGGAGCCTGAGTTGCTGCGGTTGGTGTATGCGCTGGAACAGGCCATGTTGCCGTTCGGTTTTGAAGACACCCGGCGAGAATTTCGTCCGCATCTGACCCTGATGCGCGACTACCGGGCGCCGGTCCCTGAGTCCGCGACGCCGCCAGAGTTTTTCCTGCGGGCGGATCGTTTTACCTTGTTCGAATCCCGTAAAGGCCGGTACCGGGCGCTGGCCGAATGGCCGTTGGTTTGTGCCTGAAAAGGCGCCCGAAATACCACCCAACCCTTTCATTGATTGATCGTTCCCACGCTTTGCGTGGGAATGCAGCCCGGGACGCTCCGCGTCCCCTCCAGAGCCGAACGCGGAGCGTCCGTGGAGGCATTCCCACGCGGAGCGTGGGAACGATTAATGTGATAGCCCCATCGCGAGCAGGCTCGCTCCCGCATTTTGAATCACTTACCCAGCTTCACCCGCGTCCAGCCTCGGGTCATCACCCGTTGGATACCGATCGGCATATCCGGAATCGCATACAGCGTCGCCATCACCGCTTGTGGCGGGTAGGACCCCGGGTCGTTTCGAATCGCTTCATCCACCAGCGGCGTGGCCGCTGCGTTGGCGTTGCTGTAGCCGATATTGTTGGTGACTTCGGCGATGATGTCCGGGCGCATCAGGAAGTTCATGAACAGGTAGGCATTGTCGACGTTAGCCGCATCCCGTGGGATGGCGACCATGTCGTAGAAACTGCCGGCGCCTTCTTTCGGGATGCTGTATTCGATCTTCACCTTGTCGCCGGCTTCATTGGCGCGGGCCTTGGCTTGCAGCACGTCGCCGGAGTAACCGACGGCGACGCAGATGTTGCCGTTGGCCAGGTCGGAGATGTATTTCGACGAATGAAAGTAAGCCACCGACGGGCGAATCTTCATGAACAGCGCTTCGGCTTCAGCGATCTGCGCCTTGTCCCGGGAATTCACCGGGTAGCCCAGATAGTGCAGGGCAGCCGGGAGCATTTCTGTCGGTGAATCAAGGAAACTGATACCGCAGGCTTTGAGCTTCGCGGCGTTTTCCGGTTTGAACAGCAAGTCCCAGGAATTCACCGGCGCATCAGTGCCCAGCACTTCCTTGACCTTGGCCGGGTTGAAACCGATGCCGATCGAACCCCACATGTACGGGAATGCATGGCCATTGTCAGGGTCGCTGGCAGAGGCGTTTTTCAGAAGCACCGGGTTGAGGTTTTTCCAGTTTGGCAGCTTCGATTTGTCCAGCGGCTGATACACGCCAGCCTTGATCTGCTTGGCCAGGAAGCTGTTGGACGGCACCACGATGTCGTAGCCGGACTTACCGGCCAGCAAGCGTGCTTCAAGGGTTTCATTACTGTCGAACACATCGTAGGTCACGCGGATGCCGGTCTCGTCTTCGAACTTCTTGACCGTGTTCGGGGCGATGTAATCCGACCAGTTATAGACGCGCAATACCTTGTCATTGGCCTGGGCGCCGGTCGCCATTGCGCCCAATAAGGACAGTGTCAGCAGAGTCCTGCCAAACATTTTCATCGGTACAACTCCATTTTCTTTTTATAGAACACAGTAGGAGCGAGGCTTGCCCGCGAAGAACGATGACGCGTAATGCCTGAAAAACCGCGGTGTATTTTTCGCGGGCAAGCCTCGCTCCTACAGGACTTTCAGCGACTAAGCCGTCGCTTCAACCTGCTGTTTTTTCGGCTGCTGCCACGATTCGCTGGCCGTCTGGTCCATCGCTTCCTGGATCGCCCGCTTGCGGGTGGCTTCGGCCCTGCGGCTGAAGTACCAGACCATGAACGTGACGAACGACACCGCCAGCAGAATCAAACTGGCCACGGCATTGATCTCAGGCTTCACGCCCAGACGCACCGCCGAGAACACTTCCATCGGCAAGGTCGTGGAGCCTGGCCCGGAGACGAAACTCGCCAACACCAGGTCATCCAGCGACAAGGCGAACGACATCATCCCGCCCGCCGCCAGCGATGGCGCGATCATCGGGATGGTGATCAGAAAGAACACCTTGAACGGACGCGCACCCAAGTCCATGGCTGCCTCTTCGATCGACAGGTCCAGCTCACGCAAACGCGCCGAAACGACCACCGCCACATAGGCCGCGCAGAACGTGGTGTGCGCGATCCAGATCGTGACGAGGCCGCGTTCCTGCGGCCAGCCGATCAGTTGCGCCATGGCCACGAACAGCAGCAACAGCGACAGACCGGTGATCACTTCCGGCATCACCAACGGCGCCGTCACCAGGCCACCAAACAGCGTGCGACCCTTGAAGCGCGTCACGCGGGTCAGCACGAACGCGGCGAGGGTGCCCAACGCCACGGCGGCAATCGCGGTGTAGCAGGCGATTTCCAGCGAGCGCACCACCGAGCCCATCAGTTGCGAGTTGTCGAGCAGGCCGACGTACCATTTCACCGACCAGCCGCCCCACACCGTCACCAGTTTCGAGGCGTTGAACGAGTAGATCACCAGAATCAGCATCGGCAGGTAGATAAACGACAGGCCGAAAATCAGCATGAACTTTGAAAACCCGAAGCGTTTCATCCCCGTCCCTCCATCTCTTTGGCCTGGCTGCGGTTGAACAGCAGAATCGGCACAATCAGAATCGCCAGCATCACCACCGCCAGGGCAGATGCCACCGGCCAGTCGCGGTTGTTGAAGAATTCCTGCCACAGCACGCGGCCGATCATCAGGGTTTCCGGACCGCCCAACAGTTCCGGAATCACGAACTCGCCGACCACTGGAATGAACACCAGCATGCACCCGGCAATGATGCCGTTCTTGGCCAGCGGCACCGTGATTTTCCAGAAGTTGTTGAAGGTGCTCGAACCCAGGTCCGACGCGGCTTCCAGCAAGCTGTGATCGTGCTTGACCAGGTTGGCGTAGAGCGGCAATACCATGAACGGCAAGTAGGCATAGACCACGCCGATGTACACCGCGGTGTTGGTGTTGAGGATCTCGATCGGCTGCGAAGTGAGCCCGGTCCACATCAGGAACCCATTGAGCAAACCGTTGTTGCTGAGAATGCCCATCCACGCATAGACGCGAATCAGGATCGCGGTCCAGGTCGGCATCATGATCAACAGCAGCAAAACGTTTTGCGTTTCCTTGTTGGCCTTGGTGATTGCATAGGCCATTGGGAAACCGATCACCAGGCACATCAGCGTGCTTAAAAACGCGACCTTCAACGAACCGAAGTAAGCCGAGATGTACAACTCATCTTCGGTCAGCAGCGAGTAGTTGCCGATGTTCAGCAGCAACTGAAACTTCTGTTCGGCGAAGGTGTAAATCTCGGAGTAAGGAGGAATGGCCAGCGCCGCTTCCGAGAAGCTGATCTTCATCACCAGGAAGAACGGCAACAGGAAAAACAGGCACAGCCACAGGAACGGAATGCCGATGACCAGTTTGCGGCCGCTGGGCACCAGGCGCAGGAATTGCTGATTGAAGGTTCTCATGAGCGCAGTACCACGCCGCTGTCGTCTTCCCACCACACGTAGACCTGATCGTCCCAGGTCGGGCGTGCGCCACGGCGTTCGGCGTTGGCCATGAACGACTGGACGATCTTGCCGCCGGGCAGCTCCACGTAAAACACCGAGTGGCCGCCGAGGTAGGCGATGTCATGCACCTTGCCTTCGGACCAGTTATAGCGAGTCTCGGGCTTGAGGGTGCTGACCAGCATTTTTTCCGGGCGGATGGCGTAGGTGATCGACTTGTCTTGCACCGACGTGCTCACGCCGTGACCAACGTAAATCTTCTGCTCAAGGTCCGGGCTGTGAATGATCGCGTGACCTTCCAGATCCTCGACCACGGTGCCGTCGAAGGCATTCACGTTGCCGATGAACTCACAAACCATGCGGCTGACCGGCGCTTCGTAGATATCGACTGGGCTGCCAATCTGGGCGATCCAGCCCAGGTGCATGATCGCAATGCGTTCGGCCATGGTCATGGCTTCTTCCTGGTCGTGGGTCACCATCACGCAGGTCACGCCGACCCGCTCGATGATTTCCACCAGCTCCAGTTGCATTTGCGAGCGCAGCTTTTTATCCAGCGCGCCCATCGGTTCGTCGAGCAGCAACAGCTTCGGTCGCTTGGCCAAGGAACGTGCCAATGCCACACGCTGACGCTGACCGCCGGACAACTGATGCGGCTTGCGTCTGGCGTACTGGGTCATGTGCACCAGCCGCAGCATCTCTTCGACACGGGCGTCGATTTCGCTGGCGGGCAAGCGGTCCTGCTTGAGGCCGAAGGCGATGTTCTGCGCCACGGTCATGTGCGGGAACAGTGCGTAGGACTGGAACATCATGTTGATCGGCCGTTCGTACGGCGGCATGTCGGTGATGTCGACCCCGTCGAGCAGAATCCGCCCTTCAGTCGGGCGTTCGAAGCCGGCGAGCATGCGCAGCAGCGTCGATTTACCCGAGCCGGAACCGCCAAGCAGGGCGAATATTTCGCCTTGATGGATCTCCAGGGACACATCGTCCACAGCGGTGGTTTCGTCGAATTTCTTGGTGACGCGGTCGACTTTCACCAACACCTTTTTCGGTGCCTGGTGACCTTCAAGAGCCTTCCTGTAGATGCTGGAGGCGTTTGCCATATGAAACTCCCAACAGGTTTCAGTCGTCGGGCCAACGCGGCCTGACTTAAGAGTGGATTGCAACCCGGGCCGTACGGTGCCAACGCAACCCCTGTAGGAGCGAGGCTTGCCCGCGAAGGCGGTGTATCAGGTAACGATGATGTCGACTGACACACCGTCTTCGCGGGCAAGCCTCGCTCCTACAGGGATTTGCGCTTACCCATACCGGAGGGCTTATTCGGCACCGCCATCCTGGCTGCCTGGTCGTGCTTGTTGTTATTGCGGTTCATCTATTACGTGAACGACCGGCGCGCAAAGGCACGCCCGCCAGACTCACGGGGGCAGTTAAATCGTTGAATGCTTTTTTGAAGTCAGGGCGTATTACGCCGCGCCGCCCGTTGTCGGCACGCGTCGCCAAACGCCTGGAAAATACTCAAATAGGGAGGATTCGAAAGCACCTGCCATTCCGGGTGCCATTGCACGCCGACGGCGAAGGCCTTGCTGTTTTCGACGGAAATCGCCTCGATCAAACCATCCGGCGCAACAGCCTCGGCGCGCAGGCCGGGCGCCAGTCGGTCGATGCCCTGGCTGTGAATCGAATTCACCTGGAACACCTGCGGCAAGTCCAGCGCTTCGAACACACCGCCCGGTTGCACACTCACCGCATGGGCCGGTGCGTACTGCACAGCCAAATCCGGATGATCCGCTTCGCGGTGGTCGAGGTAGCCTGGCAGTTCATGCACCTTCTGATGCAGGCTGCCGCCGAACGCCACGTTCATTTCCTGAAAGCCCCGGCAGATGCCGAGCACCGGAACGCCGGCGGCGATGGCTGCACGCAGCAAGGGCAGGGTGGTGGCGTCCCGTTGCGGATCGTGATCCGTACCGGGGGCACTGGCCGGGCCTTGATAGTGGAAGGGTTCCACATTCGACGGCGAGCCGGTCAGCAACAGACCGTCGAGCTGCGCGAGCAGGTCATCGATGTCGGTCAGATCGCCCAGGGAAGGAATGACCACGGGCAACCCCAAAGCCGCGATGCTGACAGCACGCAAGTACTTGTCGCCGCTGACGTGGTAGGGGTGCAGGCCAATCTGTTTGATGCACGCAGTAACGCCGATCAATGGCTTGAATGCCATTTTTATCACCTCGAAGTTTCACACTTGAACGAGCTTTTCCGGAGCTTAGCCTTGTTGATTTTAATTAACAACTCTCATGTAAAAAATTCTAAACGCCGCACGTCCGATCTTCAGGATTTACGCGGTGTGCAAGGCTGATCTGTCATTCTGATGCTCGAGAAAGGCCCGAAAATAAAGGTTGAAAGGCCAAGTGTTCGCTATTGACTTCACTTTGCCTTTCGGATTGACTGGGCTCGTGAAAGGGTAGTGAACATAATAATTAACAGCTAATAGGTGCATCATGTCGGTCCCTCTGCGTGCCGTTCAACTCAACGAAGCAAACGCATTCCTTAAGAAACATCCTGAGGTTTTGTACGTCGACCTTCTGATTGCGGATATGAACGGTGTGGTGCGCGGCAAGCGCATCGAGCGCACCAGTCTTCATAAGGTTTACGAAAAAGGCATTAACCTCCCGGCGTCGCTGTTTGCTCTGGACATCAATGGCTCCACGGTGGAAAGCACCGGCCTGGGTCTGGACATCGGCGACTCGGATCGAATCTGCTTCCCCATCCCCAATACCTTGAGCATCGAGCCTTGGCAGAAGCGCCCCACCGCGCAGCTGTTAATGACCATGCACGAACTCGAAGGCCAGCCGTTCTTCGCTGACCCCCGTGAAGTGTTGCGTCAGGTGGTGAGCAAGTTCGATGACATGGGCCTGACCATTTGCGCCGCCTTCGAACTCGAGTTCTATCTGATCGACCAGGACAACGTGAACGGTCGCCCGCAGTCGCCACGCTCGCCGGTGTCCGGCAAACGTCCGCACTCGACCCAGGTCTACCTGATCGACGATCTGGACGAATACGTCGACTGCCTGCAAGACATCCTCGAAGGCGCGAAAGAGCAGGGCATCCCCGCCGACGCCATCGTCAAGGAAAGCGCCCCGGCGCAATTCGAAGTGAACCTGCATCATGTCAGTGACCCTATAAAGGCCTGCGACTACGCGGTGTTGCTCAAGCGTCTGGTGAAGAACATCGCCTACGACCACGAGATGGACACCACCTTCATGGCCAAGCCGTATCCGGGCCAGGCGGGCAATGGTTTGCACGTGCACATTTCGATTCTCGACAAAGAAGGCAACAACATCTTTGCCAGCGAGGATCCCGAGCAGAACGCCGCACTGCGTCACGCGATCGGCGGTGTGCTCGAGACCCTGCCGGCGCAGATGGCGTTCCTCTGCCCGAACGTCAACTCGTACCGCCGTTTCGGCGCGCAGTTCTACGTGCCGAACTCGCCAAGCTGGGGCATCGACAACCGTACCGTGGCGGTGCGCGTGCCCACCGGTTCGGCGGATGCGGTACGCATCGAACACCGCGTTGCCGGCGCCGATGCCAACCCGTACCTGCTGATGGCGTCGGTGCTGGCCGGTATTCACCACGGCCTGACCAACGAAATCGAACCGGGCGCCCCGGTCGAAGGCAACAGCTACGAGCAGAACGAGCAAAGCCTGCCAAACAACCTGCGCGATGCGTTGCGAGAGCTGGACGACAGCGAGGTCATGGCGCGCTACATCGACCCGCTGTACATCGACGTGTTCGTGGCCTGCAAGGAAAGCGAGCTGGCCGAGTTCGAGAACTCCATCTCCGACCTTGAGTACAACTGGTACTTGCATACGGTTTGATGGGCCAAACACCCGTCAATCGAGGATGTGGGTATCGACACCTCTTTGATGACGGCGAATAACCCCCGTAGGAGCTGCCGAAGGCTGCGATCTTTTGATCTTGGTTTTGATATCCATGAAGCCGCCGAAGATCAGGATCAAAAGATCGCAGCCTTCGGCAGCTCCTACAGTGGACCGTGGTTTTCTGATCGTTAATTGGTCGGCTTTAGTCCGGCGATTACTTATTCCTCTGCGCAGAGTCACAACCATGACAAACACTCGCAGCGACTGGGAACAACGCTTCCAGTCCCTCACACTCGAAGGCCGCGCATTCATCGACGGCCAGTACTGCCCGGCGCTCAACGGCGACACCTTCGAATGCATCAGCCCGGTCGACGGCCGCTTCCTGGCGAACATCGCCAGCACCGACGAAGCCGACGCCAATGCCGCCGTGCAGGTGGCTCGCCGCACGTTCGAATCCGGCATCTGGGCGCGGTTGGCGCCCGCAGAACGCAAGCGCATCCTGATCCGCTTCGCCGACCTCATCCTGGCCAACCAGGAAGAACTCGCCCTGCTCGAAACCCTCGACATGGGCAAACCGATCAGCGATTCCATGAGCATCGACATCCCTGCGACCGCTAACGCGATCCGCTGGAGCGCCGAAGCCATCGACAAAATCTACGACGAAGTCGCCGCCACACCCCACGACCAACTCGGCCTCATCACCCGTGAACCAGCAGGCGTGGTCGCCGCCATCGTGCCGTGGAATTTTCCGCTGATCATGGCCAGCTGGAAATTCGCCCCAGCCTTGGCGGCAGGCAATTCGTTCATCCTCAAGCCTTCGGAAAAGTCACCGCTGACGGCGATTCGCATCGCGCAGTTGGCCCTCGACGCCGGCATCCCCAAAGGCGTGTTCAACGTCCTGCCAGGCTTCGGTCATACCGTCGGCAAAGCATTGGCGTTGCACATGGACGTCGATGTGCTGGCCTTCACCGGCTCCACTGCGATTGCCAAGCAACTGCTGATCTATGCCGGGCAAAGCAACATGAAACGCGTCTGGCTGGAGGCGGGCGGCAAGAGCCCGAACGTGGTGTTTGCCGATGCGCCGGACTTGCGTGCCGCCGCTCAGGCAGCGGCCAGCGCGATTGCCTTCAACCAGGGCGAGGTCTGCACCGCTGGCTCGCGTCTGCTGGTGGAGCGTTCGATTCGCGAGCAATTCATTCCGCTGCTGGTGCAAGCACTGCAAGCCTGGAAACCGGGCCACGCCCTCGATCCTGAAACCACCGTCGGCGCGGTCGTCGACCAGCGCCAACTGGATAACGTGCTGCGCTATATCCAGATCGGCAAAGACCAGGGCGCGCAACTGATTGCCGGCGGCAATCGTACCCTCGCAGACACCGGTGGCCTGTACGTGGAGCCGGCGATTTTCGATGGCGTGACCAACGCCATGGCCATCGCCCGCGAAGAGATCTTCGGCCCGGTGCTGTCGCTGATCACCTTCGACACCGCTGAAGAGGCCCTGCAGATCGCCAACGACAGCATTTTCGGTCTGGCGGCCGGCGTATGGACCAGCAACCTCAGCAAGGCCCACACCTTCGCCCGTGGTTTGCGCGCCGGCAGCGTCTGGGTCAATCAGTACGACGGCGGCGACATGACCGCGCCATTCGGCGGGTTCAAGCAGTCGGGTAACGGTCGGGACAAATCGCTGCATGCGTTCGACAAATACACCGAACTCAAAGCGACCTGGATCAAGCTCTAACACCTTTACAGCGGCGGTCGCGGGCAAGCGTTTGCGGCCATCGGAGAAACCTATGAAACAAGACTCTGTTAAACAAAAGCATGTAAACAGCTACTACGCCGCGACCCGCAATCAGACCGGTGATTACCCGATTCTGGAAGAACTGGTGGAATGCGACGTCTGTGTGATCGGCGCCGGCTACACCGGTTTGTCCTCGGCGCTGTTCCTCAGCGAAGCGGGCTACAGCGTGACCGTACTGGAAGCCGCCAAAGTCGGCTTCGGCGCCAGCGGTCGCAACGGCGGCCAACTGGTCAATTCGTATAGCCGCGACGTCGATGTGATTGAAGAGCGTTACGGCGACAAAACCGCCGAAGTGCTCGGCAGCATGATCTTTGAAGGCGCCGATATCATCCGTTCGCGCATCAAAGAGTACGACATTCAATGCGACTACCGCCCCGGCGGCATCTTCGCCGCACTGAACAAGAAACAACTCAATGGCCTGGCCGAACAGAAGCGCAGTTGGGAGCGCTACGGCAACAAAAACCTGAGCATGCTCGACGCGGCGGACATCAAGCGCGAAGTGGGTTGCGACAACTACGTCGGCGGCCTGCTGGACATGCAGGGTGGCCACATTCACCCGCTGAACCTGGCCCTCGGCGAAGCCGCTGCGATCATCCGCCTGGGCGGTAAAATCTACGAACAATCCGCCGCCGTGGAAATCACCTACGGCGAGCCGATCACCGTGCGCACTGCCAAAGGTGTGGTGCGCGCCAAGTACCTGCTGATCGCCGGCAACGCCTATTTGCCTCAAGACCTGGACAACCGCGTCACGCGCAAAAGCATGCCCTGCGGTTCGCAAATCGTCGTCACCGAGCCGCTGTCCGAAAAGGTCGCCCGCAGCTTGATCACCAACAACTACTGCGTCGAAGACTGCAACTACCTGCTCGACTACTACCGCCTCACCGCCGACAACCGCTTGCTGTACGGTGGCGGCGTGGTTTATGGCGCTCGCGAGCCCGACGACATCGAACAATTGATCAAACCAAAAATCCTCAAAACCTTCCCGCAAATGAAGGACGTAAAAATCGACTACCGCTGGACCGGCAACTTCCTGCTGACCATGTCCCGCATGCCACAATTCGGCCGCATCGAAAAGAACGCCTACTACATGCAGGGTTACAGCGGCCATGGCGTGACCTGCTCGCACCTGGCCGGCAAACTCATCTCGGAAATGATCCGCGGCGACGCCGAACGCTTCGACGCCTTCGCCTCCCTGCCGCACATGCCCATGCTCGGCGGCCGCACCTTCCAGGCCCCGCTCACCGCCATGGGCGCCGCGTATTACGCGCTGCGGGACCGGTTTGGTATCTAGGTTGAACCTACGGCGGCACCCCCAAAGGTGCCGCCAGCCAATGCCAGATATAGAAGGGGACCAAATCCTGTGGGAGCGGGCTTGCCCGCGATGAGGGTTGCACATTCAATATTGATGGCGCCTGACACACCGCCATCGCGGGCGAGCCCGCTCTCACAGGTTTCGTACATGGACGGGCGACTATCGTTCGCCTGTTCAATTTATCCAGCCGTTTATCGAACCTGCTGAGCAACACCGACAAACGTGATTTAATACCCGCCTTCCACGGTTCCGGGACGGGAAACGGCGTGATCCGCGGCCACCAGTCGCCCGCCACCCACCCCCATTACCCCTTAAGTATTCTTCGCATAAGGCTGTCATGGACACGGGCTCACGACTCAAATTAGTACGCGAAAGCTACAAACTGTCCCAGCGCGAGCTGGCCCGGCGTAGCGGCGTCACCAATGCCACCATTTCCCTGATCGAACAGAATCGCGTCAGTCCCTCCGTCAGCTCCCTGAAAAAACTGCTCGAAGGCATCCCGATGTCTTTGGCGGACTTCTTCACCTTCGACCAACCGCCCCGCGAGCACCAATACGTGTTCCGTGCCAACGAACAGCCGGATCTGGGGCGGCATGGGTTGCGGTTGTTGCTGATCGGCGCTTCGGTACCCAGTCGGCAGATGCGGCTGTTGCGCGAGCAATACGCGCCTGGGGCGAGTTCGGGGGAAGAGCCTATTGTGCATGCTGAAGGGGAGGAGTGTGGACTCGTTACCCGGGGCACGGTTGAGCTGACCGTGGATGGGCAGATCAGTGTGCTGAATGCTGGGGATGGGTATTACTTCCCGACGACGTTGCCGCATCGGTTTCGCAATATTGGGGCGGATGAGGCGGAAATCATCAGCGCCAACACCCCGGCGAACTTCTGATATCGATAGCGAACATCAAACCTGTAACGAACTTCGCAGAGGCGACCACTACTTGTGGTCGCCCCTCCATGCCATCAGCTGATGGTATCGGCGACGCCGTTTAAAGTGATTTCAAGTAATCGAGAAGCTGTGACCGTTGGATATCACTAAGGCGACCCACGCCATAGTCATGCCCGGCGTTGCTATTGCCATCAAGCCTGGTGTCGAACAGAAACCGGTTCTTGTCCGATTTCTCGGTCTTGAATCCCACCCTTTGGTTATCGAATTCATTGGTCCCAGTATAAAAAGTCGAGGGACGCTGACGGGGTGGCAGGAGAAGGTCGTTCAAGGTCGGCACAGAGCCGTTATGCAAATAGGGAGCTGTGGCCCAGATGCCAGTCAGGGGTCTTGCTTTATAGGCGAGAAGAGCAACGGTTGGGCTGGCACGGTAGCATTCGATTAGCCGTAGTGCTTTATCATCAACATTGCTGAATAAGGCACGGTTCCTGAGTCCAGGGACTTTTACAGGTTGAGGCTCTATTCCAAGCAATCCATCGAAAGCCAGCTCGGCGACATCACGTCCTTTGCCAAGCAATGTCTCAAGGACGGTCACACCCAGCATGCTGTAGAGCAGGTCATTCGACTTGATGGGTCCTGACTTATCGACTTTGGCATAACCCGCTAACACTCCAGCATCCGCTTTGAATTGATAGGCATTGCACGCCATCCAGGGGTCCGTGCTGATGGTCCTGTCATTTGGGCCCCGAGGATTTAAATTTTCATTCGCAGAGATTGGAACCATGACCGCTTTGATTGGCGTGGCGAGATCGTTTCTTTCAAGGGATGCATGGCAGCCGGCACAATTTTCCGTAAATAATTTGGCGCCTGACGTGAGGTCTTCTGGCAGCGATCCAGGCCACCGTGGAGGCTTCAAGCTATAAAGAGAATGTTCCAGGATCTCCAGGTTTTTCACGTTCACACTGGAGACAAATCCTGCCTTAGCCGGATTTTCTTTAACCGGTCGAATATCGGCGTACACGCCGATAGCCTCTCCAGCATTACGCCCCAGACCTCCAACATCGAGGCCGCCGCCTGGTATTAACGAAGGAAGTTTTGCTTTACTGACCATCCCGTTCCATTGGAGAACGTTGTGTTGAGGTGTGTTCCAGAGAAATGGATAACTCACCGGCGCATCAGAGGGGTTAGGGGTAGGCGGTGTCGCTTGGGTGACTTGACTGATTTTATTGAGAATGTGCCCCACTGCATCCAGGCGACCTGGGCCATATTGCAGATCTGTGGCATTGAGCGTTGCGTTTTGTGCATAAAACGCATTCAAGCTATCCAGCGATTTCTTCAGCCGCTGGCGATTCCCGTTTGACAGGTCATCACCCAGAACACTCTTTGCAAAGCGTTCGAATTTTTCAGGGTCAGCAGCCGTTGTGTTTAAAGCCGCGCTCAACGCCTTGAAGAAATTCTGAAAGTCGGCGTTCGTTGGCCCGCCATTGATGACAAGATTCTGTCCTTCAAAATTGATTTGAGCCGTGTGACAAGCAGAGCAGTTCATCCCCACCCACGGCTCTTGCGACCCTTGTCCAAAAAACCAGCGCAGTTTGGTGAAAGACAGTTTGCTGTCGTGACTGTCATCCAGAACGAAACCCATCGGCAACGTAAAACGCTTACCGTTATAAGACGGATAGTAAGGCGTGTAACCGTAGGCCGAGATCGTTTTGTCACTCATGAACTTCTCTTCTGAATCAGGCTCTTCCAATGCCAGCGCCCAGGAGAAAGGGAGAATTCGCGATCCTTGTGAAAGGTTTTGCCAGTTGGACAGGGTGGCCTCACTCCATCCCTGATCCAGACTGTCGGTAGCCTGAGCTATTGAATGACCGCCGAAAAACAACAATGCAGCGCAAGCAAACGGGGAGACTTTTGATTTGCTCATGAGATTCCCTTCTATTTTTAATTTCCTGTTGGGACTAATCACCTTGGTAGCCGAAGCTACTCGCGATGAGTGTAGCCAGAAAAAAAGCAAGGCTTAGATTTTGTTCCAGGGCACTTATGTGACGGCAAGATGGCTTTGCCGGTCTGGCCGCAATATTCCTGATTGCCACGATTGACAGTCGCAACGACTTGTAGGAATTTAGCCGCCCGCAGGTAAGGAATATCTGCTGACGACCAGAAATGGCCGTTTTTTCACACACAAGGGATTGTCTATGCAGGGTTCAAACACCGTTGCTCAACAGGTGTGCGGTCAGCGGGTGCATGAGCATCAGCACAACGCGCACAACATTTCCCAGCAAATTCTCGAATGCCTGTTTCGACGTCGTAGCCTTGCCCCGGGGCAGGATCACGCGCTTTCGTTGCAGGTGCTGGAACCCCATCTGGCGAAGGTCATGCAAGCGGTCGAGAGCGGTCGCAAGGTCGAAATGGTCTTGCCAGCCTTCCCCGGCAAGTCGCCCAGCCGCAAGAAAACCCTCAGCCATCTGCCCGACCTTGCCGAACATCACGCCATCGACGAGTTATATCGCCTGTGCAATGAGATCCAGCAGATCTACGCACCGGGGGCACTGATTCATATCTGCTCCGATGGCTATGTGTTCTCTGATCTGGTGCATGTTCCCGATGCGCACGTCAAAGCCTACACCGACGCTATCCAGGACTACGCCGAACAGCACTATCCCGGCACGTTCGCTCATTTCGATCTTAAGGATGCCTATCCTTCGCTTGACTGCCTGGACGCCATGCGTGAGGAGATGATGATCGAGCATGGCCAGTCACTGGTCTTGTTGCAGCAGCGTTTCAAGGATGAGCCGCACATGACGTTGATGTACTGCGGTATCCATCGCTTTCTGTCCGAGGATTACTCGGGGCTCAAGGTGTTCGCCGGCATGAGCCTCAATGCGGTGAAGAAAATCGCCAAACCGGCCTCGCAGCGGGTGATCCAGCGCAGTGAAGCCTGGAGTGCGCTGTTACAGGCGCGCTACCCGCATTGCCTGCGTCTGTCGATTCACCCACAACTGGCGGTGTCGACGAAGATCGGTATCCGGTTGGTGCCAACCAGTGACCTGTGGCGCACGCCCTGGCATTCGGTGGCTATCAAGCGACGGGGTGTGGTCACCCTCGAGAAACGCAGCAATGTCGATGAGCGCTACCACCGCTTGGTGTTCCGCAAGGGGCGTCCTTGTCACTACGCCAGTGCTCAATGATGGCGCCTCGGTTGCGGGTCGAAGCCGTACTCTTCGATTTGGACGGGACCCTGGTTGACACTCTGCCTGACATCACCTGGTGCCTGAACCAGGTGTTGCTCGAACACGGTTGCCCGGCGCAGTCAGCGCAAACAGTGCGCGATTATATCGGCGGCGGGGTCACGGCGATGATCGAGCAGGTTGCCACCCGGTTTGGCATTGCCGATGCGGCCGCGATGCATCAGCACTATGTGGCGCTCTACCAAAACAACCTGGTTCAATTTTCCCGGCCCTTCAGCGGTGTGCTTGCCTTGCTCGAAGGCTGTCGTCAGTTGCAAGTGCCGTTGGCAATCGTCACCAACAAGACCGAGGAAATGGCCCTGCAAGTAGCCGATGCGCTGCTTCCACAGAATACCTTCGGGGCCATTCTGGGGCATCGCGCGGGCAGGGCACTCAAACCTCAACCGGAGGTGGCATGGGAAGCCGCCCGACGGTTGTCGGTGGACCCGCAACGCTGCTTGTTCGTCGGTGACACCGAGATCGATTTGCAAACCGCCCGTGCGGCAGGCATGCACTCGGCGGCGGTCACTTGGGGCTATGGCCTGACACCTGACTTGCAGGCCCTGGCCCCGAACTTCTGCTGCGAACAGCCGGCCGGGTTGTTGCGCATTCTGCAGCAAGTGTGCGCTACAGCACATGCATTCACCGGGCATGGCGACGCCGTTAAATCCTATTGATACACACACTCTCAAGGAAATTGTTCTATGGAACATAGAGACGCCTGGATCGCTGCCGTCAGCGATTTGCTCGCGGGTTATCTGCTCAAAGGCACGGATGATTGTTTCGACACACAAGGCAGAGCGCATCTTGCGCAACGCTTGGGGCATTGCTTCGATCAAGGCCTGCCGGTGCGTCTGGTACTGCCAGGTTTTCCCTGCAAGTCACCAAACGCCACTGACCAGACTTTTGGCGTGCTACCGGACTACGGCGAGCTCATCGCCATCGAGCGCCTCGACCAACTCGGCCAGGCCATCGCCGCGCTGCACACACCGGGTTGTGTAGTGTCGATCCTCAGTGACGGAACGACGTTCAACGACATCGTCGGGGTGGCCGACGACGTTCGCGAGAGCTACAACCGGGCGTTGCGCGAACTGTGCACCACCCACACGATTCAGTGGGTCAGCATGGAAGACCTGTTCCCTCAGGCCCAAAGTGCCGAGTCGGTTCGCGCCAGCCTGATCAAGCAGGCCCGTCTGCCCTGGAAAAACCTTGGGGATCTGATCGAGCAGAGCCGGCACGATGAATCCCTCAGCCAGGCCCATGACCATCTGTGCAGTCACCTCTACAACGACCTGCGTCTGTGCCGTGAAGAGGGGCAGAGCGAGGATGAGTACCTGCAGCAAATCAACTTCAAAGCCTACCAAATGATGTTTCGCGGGCAGGCATTGAATGCGGCAGTGGAGCGTTTCTTCGGCGATGACATTCGCTTGTCCGTCCATCAATACAACAATGCCGGACCCAAATTCACCTTCGGCCTGGCCGAAGGGCTGACCCGTGTCGACAGCCCCTGGCATGCCGTGCCGGTGCGCAACCTCGATGGCAGTCAAACCCTTCGCGCTCGCGCCCAGGTCGACCTCGACCACCATGTGCTGGTCACCTTTGAGGGGCGGCCATGGCTCTACCACCAAACAGAAAACCCGCAGGCCCAAGGCTTCGAATACGCACTGCAAAAACTGCCGCTGTTTGGCCTGGTGGTGCGAGACCCGTTGGGGCTGGGTTTCGAACGACTGTCCACGGGTTTGCTGGCAGCACTGGTGGAAACCTTCGGTTTCGTCTGCCTCAAGGGCTGCCGCTTCGATGATCAGGACAGTTTCGCGCGCAGCTGCGAACGCTTCGGCACGCTGTACGAATGGGCCTTCGGCGCCGTGCACGTGGTCAAGCCTGCGGACAAACCCCAAGGCGTGGTGCACTCGCTGGAGAAAACGCCGTTGCACTGGGACCTGAACATGCTGCCCGACAGCGACGCACAGGTTCAGCGCAACCCGAAATTCTGCGCCAGCAAATTCATGCTGTATTGCAAGACCGCGCCGCAGCCGGGCGAGGGCCAGACCACCATCGTCGACAGCCGAAACGTGCTGCGCAAAGTCGGCCAGCAAGTCGCCCGACAATGGCAGGACGTGAACATCACCTACTACACCAAAATGACCTACTTCGGTGGCTCGCCGCGCATGTACAGCCTGGTGGATCATCACCCCCGCAGCGGCGAGCTCATCCTGCGTTACCAAGAGGGCACCGACTCGACACTGCAGACCCTGAGCCAGGCTGTGCAGGACCATGACGAGGAGGCTCAACAGGCGCTGCTCGAACAGATCAACGCGCTGGTTTACGACCCGGAGTGCCTGATTGCTCATCAATGGAGTGAGGGGGATCTGGTGCTGATTGATAACTATCGGACGCTGCATGGGCGGTTTCCGATGTCGGCGGCATCGTCTTCGCGGGAGTTGTGGCGGGTGCAGGTTTACTGATCATTGTTGTCTGGGAGGCCCTGGAGGCAGGGCCTTGCTAGACATCCCCATCACTGCGCGATGAAGTCGCGAATCGCTCGAATAGTCTGCGTTGGCGCTTCTTCCATCAGCCAATGTCCCGCCCCCGGAATCACTACTTCCGTGACCTTGTCCGCCGCATTGCGCATCACGATCGCTTCATTGCTGCCAAAGGATTTCTCACCGCCGATGGCCAGCACTGGCATCGTCAACCGCGTCGCCATCGAAGCCTTTTTGCCCACTCCTGACGAATGCTGCGCTGTTGGTAACCTTGCGGTTGCGTTTGGCGATGATCAATCCAATGCAAATCCCTATGGCGTCGGACACAACCTGAGGCCACTGAATCCAACCGCGTCGGCCGCTATCGTAGACTGCGACAAACGGCTGTAGGAACAGCTCCCAATATCCTGAAAACATCAGGCATGAAGCTGCGGCACACAGCAGAGGCCAGCGCCGTGCAACTCCGTGGAGCAAATTCCCGAAAAAAATCGACGCCCCCAGGGAGATCACCAACACCACCGACAGTAACCTGGCGATATCGGCAGGGATTTTTCCGCAGAAGTTGCCAAGCCAAATTGCAGCGAACGTCGCAACTGAGGCCGCAATTAGTTGAGTCCAACGGCGATGCGCTTGAACGGTTACACCGCCTGGATGAAGCAAATCATTCCAATCACTAATCCTGCATAACCTACAAGATGACCGGCTTCGTGTGGCCCAAACCCATACAGTGGATCAAACGACAGCTCCGATAGCAGGATTGCTATGGCGCACAACAAAGCAGCGCTAAAAAATTCTGCCCATAAAACTCGCCGTGAAAATTTTGCTTCTTTACTTATTTGCCAGGCTCTCATCCGCAGAAAGGAGGCGTATCACGGCTGGAGCCGCCTCGAAAGGCTCTGTTCCTGAAAGGAAATGGACGGACTTATGTAACTGAAAGATGGCCCCATAACCGTTACACCGAAACGTTCCAAGTAGGTTTGGGCGAAACGGCGACGGTCCGTGATGAGATATCGACGACGACATAATAAATGTCATCCTTACCGCGCCCGATGTAACCCTTCCGTGCCGCCTCGGCATTGAACAGGATGACTCGATAAGTTGCCTCGGTCGCTTTGGCGCGCAACTTTTTCAACGCCGTACTCTTTTTGCCTTGGAAGAAGGACGGTGCAACGTTGAAAGCTTCTCCCGCCAAGCTCGCGCCCGCTGAACTCGCATAAATGTCAAAGTCGTTGTGGTTTTCGTTTCCAAACTCGACGGTGTACTCGTCAAAGGGAAAATGCTTGTCCTTTAGCAGGGCTGCAACACCGTGAAGAATCACAAGATCGGACATGATCCGGTTGGCGGCCTCGAATAACGATACGCCGGGGTAAGGCCCATGACCCAGGCGATCGCGTTTCATCGAAAGCATTAAGGGCAAGCCGGTTTTTCCTCTAATCGATTGTCCGATAACTGCCAATTCACGATGAAAGTCCATCGTTATGGCATCGATATTCGCTAGAGTTAATTTTCGAATGGGTTGTTGCATGTCCGTCTCTGCGGGTATTCGGATCAGCCAAGCTAAGGATTTGTCGGCATGAAGTCCAGAAACGATGCCCCCGTCACTGCGCGATGAAGTTCCGAATCGCTCGAATGGTCTCCGTTGGCGCTTCTTCCATCAGCCAATGTCCTGTCCCCGGAATCACCACTTCCGTGACCTTATCCGCCGCATTGCGCATCACGATCGCTTCATTGCTGCCAAAGGATTTCTCACCGCCGATGGCCAGCACTGGCATCGTCAGCCGCGTCGCCATCGAAGCTTTGTTGTCCACCTCATCCTGACGAATGCTGCGGAACTGAGCGAAGGCTGCGCGCATGGCGCCTGGGCGGGCACAGAGCGAGGCGTAATGCTGACGGGTTTCTTCATCCACCTTACTGGGATCGCCCGCGAACTCGTTCCAGAACCGGTCCAGGTAGATGCGCTCACGACCGGCGACCAGGCGCTCAGCATCCGGCCCGCCAAAGTCGAAGTGCCAAAGCATCGGTGAGCGGACAATCTCGTTCCAGGGCGGAATGCCCGGTACGGGCGCATCCATCACCACCAGGCGATCGGTCTGCTGCGGATAACGCGCGGCGTAGGCGTAGGCGACCATGGTGCCGATGTCATGGCCGATGACTACCGAGTGTTCGATACCTAGCGCGGCCAACACTGCACTGATGTCGGCGGCTTGGGTCTTCTTGTCGTAGCCGCCGTCCGGGATCGACGACAAGCCCATACCGCGAAGATCCGGCACCACGACTGTGTGATCGCGGGCCAGATCGGCGGCGAGTGGCGCCCACATATCGCCGGTGTCGCCGAAGCCATGTAGAAGGACCACGGCTGGGCCTTTGCCGCCGATGCGGACATGGAGGGTGACGTCTTCTAGCGGGATGTTTTGAGTGCGGAAGGAGGTGGGGAATGGAGGCATCTGAGCGTGGGCCGGGATGCTTAGGGCAAGCAATGTGAGAGCGGTCAGCAGGATGCGGATCATTACGGTGGCTCCAGGCGTAGGCGTGGAAGGTACCCCGAGCAAATAAGGGGGCTTGGTGGCGAGAGTAAGTTTCGATCGGATGAGCTTAGACCGTTTGGTTGTGACTGACTGGAAGGAGGCATTTGAGACGAAATTGTAAGCAGCTACTCTCGACGCATATCCAAAAATAAATCTGTCCTCCTTTGTTCTTTGTTGCTAGGGATTTAGAGTGGGCGGATTCATCTAAGAAGAGAAATAAATCCGCTCATTCTTTGGCTATACTTTGGAAAAACGATAGGTCCCCTTAATATGGGCAGCAAGAAAGCCGCCTACAGAGTCTGCATTAATTAGCTCTTCGTAAAGCCTCAGACCAACATCGAAATATTGGTATGTAGCGCCATTGTTGAATTCGACTTCGAGGGTCATGCTTTCGGAGTCGTATCCTATAGAGGCGATGTTGCTCGATGATACAGATATTCTTTCCATGATAGCCCTTAGGTTTTTAATCTTTCGATTTTTGGGTTTTGCGAGCGCCAAGTTTCACTTATCTCTTGGTAGTTTGGGCTTGCTTCCATTGGAATACCCCAGCCGCCTGGGTTCTGAGAATCTTCTGATGATACTTCATCATAAACTACCGGATCTTGACTGTCTGGTCTTGCGTTTCTAGGTGGCGCAGATATAACTGTTCTCATAGGAAGTTTGACAGCCTCTCCTAAAATTATAGCTTCTCCGGTTTTCAGTATTGGTAGCATGTTTGTCAAGCCGTCAAGGTTGTCTGACAGCGCAGAAGATATATGGCTTCTATCGGATGAATTTGAAAGTCGTAGCGCAAAAAAAAGTACCGCATTGAGATAAAATAGTTGCATTTATTTCCGACGGTCGTTGACTAACAATCATTGCGCCTATGCCGTACTTTCTTCCCTCTTTAACAATACGCTGAACTACTTTTGATGCCATACCTTTAAAATCGTCATTAAGGTAGATGTGAGCTTCTTCCATTACTATGAGTAGCGGTCGATATCTTCCTCCCTGTGACAGGTTTCGGGCCCAGAATAATGCCTCATACAATATTCTTAAGACTGCCCCTATGGTCGTTTGAAGAATGTCGCCCGGAACCCCGGAAAGGTCTAATATAGTGACCGGCTTGTCGCTTCCAATCCAGTCTTTTAGTAGTTCATCTAGGTCGCGACCTACCTCTCCATCTTTTTGAGAACTCCACTCTGCTGGTTTAAAAATAAAATCATACCTGGGTATTCTTAATTTAGTGCCAAGAAGTTGTAGCTGTTTTCCTAGGTTAAGTTGCGTTGGGAGATAGTTTATTTTTTCAGGATCTCCTGCGTCATTTTTAACATTTTTGAATATTGGTGCAATTCCGTTTTTAGGATCTCCCTTCAGTTCTACGCCGTCTGAGTTGGTTTCATAAGCAATACAATCTAAAGGTTTGCCTGCGCCTTTGTAGTAGGTGCCGAATGTTTCTGTATAAAGTTCATACCATAAGTCATGAAGACTAAAAGGTATCGGTGAGTCAACGCTTAATGCGTCAGCGTTGGCACCTTTTTTTGGGTGTTTCTTAAGAGATTCGATCTTGTATTTCTGAACTCGCTCAAGAACAATATTTCTATCCTTTTCATTGTCGAATTTGCCAAAGCTTATTTCGCAAAGCTCATCGAAATTTAACGCCCAAAATGGAATGTATAAGCCTTTCTCCTTTAGTTTGGATGAGGTGTCTGGATTTATCTTGTAAATATTCGCTCTGCTTTTTAACGCTGAACCATATTCGCCATGTAAATCTAACATGATGATGCGTGATGACGGATATTTATCTTTATCTGATAGTGCGTTGATTAAGCTCGCTACTGTAGTGGATTTTCCAGATCCGGTTGTCCCAACAACTGCGGAATGTCTGGTGATTAGCTTGTTGACGTCAATTAGTGCAGGTATTGAATCAGCGTTTGAAATGTGGCCTATTTTTACGAAATATGGGCGATCAGGTTGGCCGTAAATGTTTTTTAGTTCTTTCTCAGATACAAGGTGTACCTGATCTCCAATAGTCGGATACTGCGACAGTCCTCTTTCAAAGACGCCATCTCGCTGCCCTTCGCCTATTAGTTGGATTTTCATCCAGCGATCGCCAGTTATTGTTAAGTCTGTAATATTGCTGGGGATCGCACTTGCACCAACTTGACTGACGATTCCGAAAAGTGAGGTAAAACCAATTGGGATTCGTACAAAACTGCCTATTTGTCCTACGCGATAGCCTTGGCCATCAATATATACGAAACCCGTCATTGATTTTTTTGATAGAGTAAGGCTTACGCTTGTTCCATCAACATCCTGAACATCACCGAGATAGGTTTCTTTACTAGACATGTCGAGCAGCCTTAGCTGTACCTATGATTTTTTGAAGGAAATAGGTGAATATTGAGAAATCTCCAAGCTTTATTAAATCTCGATCTGGTAAATCTTTCCGAACATCTTTATAGACGAACTCTATGAGATCTGCGTCGGGGGTTTCCTTAAGCCAGTCATATTTCCAATCGCCTAAGCTCGTACCGATAATTGCTTTGTCATATGTCCAGATATTTAAGTTGTGTTGGTTTTTTGCCATTAAGTATGCTTCGGGGTACCGATCGACAGGCTCATTTGAAGAGTCTAAAATCTTGTAGTTTTCATACATTAATCCTAGAACCATTGCTGTAGGATTTGCTTTAAGTGCGTTAAGAATTGTATCGTTTATATGTCCGTCATTGAACGAGTAACCGCAAAGTATGAGTAAAGAAGATTTTTTTCTTATAAATCTACTAAGCTGGTCGATCAACGCTAAATATGGCATTTTCCGACTTTCTTCATATTTAAGGTGGGACGGGTATATTAAGTGCGAAACGCGGTCTTTCGTTTCAGAAGATCGATGAACTCTTTTTTTTGAACCTTCGTCTTCGAGATACCAGTTTATTGATCCATGAATCTTCCATAACCTTGTCCAATGGTTAGGGATTAAATTTTCTTCAACTGCTCGCAAGTCAAAAAAAGATTTTCTAGAACCCACAAAGCCGTCAAAGTATGGCATCTGGGTACTTTCCAGTGCCTGCTCTAAGAGAAGGTCATAGTTTGTTGTGAATATTTCTACTGCCGATTTCCTATCAATTGAGTTTATCCAGTTGCAAAGTCGATGGTAGGGAGTGTCGAGAGGTGGTAATTCTACGTCGATTTTTTTTGCAATTTCTTCGCAGATAGTCTTTTCTAATTGAGAAAGTTGTTGCTCATTTAAACCTCTGACGTCCCCTCCTTCCGAAACTAAATATAAGCTTCGGACGAAGCTTAGTATGTGTTCTATGTTTTTGTGCTGAATTCTTGTTGCTTTAGCTAGCTCGGAAAGTAGAGTGTTGTATTCTGGGGTATCTTTGAGGCGTTCGTTTATACACTTTGTTAACCCCATAACGTCTGGTATTAATGGCCAGTCTGATTCAGGAAGTGAAATAGAAAGCGGGCAGCCAGCAGCTACGAAGAAACCTATAGCTTCATTGTCCTGCGATAGGGAGTGTCTCAAATATTTCAGATGTCGTATTGGATCGTGACTGGTGCCCATGTATTTTCAAACTCCTTAAGTCATCTTTCAGGCCCATTCTGATGGGCTCTTTAAGGCGCCGTACCAGTTGCGTGCCCAAAGACCATAGCCTACAGCCACTACCGCGTCCAAATTCAATTGGTATTTGTTTGAGTTATTTGAGAGCTGTCTCTAGAGGTTTTTTAATGAAAGCAAAAACCCACAGTGGAGTGGGTTTTTTATAACTGAAAAATCAGTTACTCCCTTTCATTATCAAACCCACGCTGCTCAATCACCCGAAACACATCACTCACATCCTGAACCATGATCCGGGCGATGTTGGTAACGGTGTTGATATCGTGCTCGGCGTAGTCCGGCAGGCTGGTGCAGGCCATGAGGTTGAGGTATTTGAGGACGGCGTTGAGACGTTCGCTGAGGCAGTTGTGGAGTTCGCGCAGTGGGGCGTCGGCGTCGATGAGGAGGACGGGGTGGTCGGTGGCGAAGTGGGACATGGGGGTGTAGTGGCGGAGCGGGTTGTTCGTACTCATAAGTAAATCTTCCTCGTATCTGTTAGAAGAGCTACTGCCGTTCGCTGCGAATCGAAAGGGTGGTAGCTATGTGCGGGTTCGCAGACCGAGGATACGAGGAACCCGGCAGACCAGAAGGTCTCCCACACACAGCCACCATAAAACGGAATACGGGCGCGTTTGTGCGGCCGTTGCTGGTTATGGGGTGCAAGGTTACTACACGTATCGTCAGGGCTGCGAAACCCTATCGCTGAATTCGCTCAGCGACAGACCCACTCTAGGCAGCGATTTCGGTAGCCGCAACCGGGCTGTAGGACCACACGCGCTCACTGTGGCGAGGGGGCTTGCCCCCGTTCGGTGGCGCAGCCGCCGCAAAACCGGGCGTTGCGGTGTGTCTGAGGAAACGGGCTAGCAGGGTTTGGGGCTGCTTCGCAGCCCAGCGGGAGCAAGCTCCCTCGCCACAATCGGTTATTTCCTACGAGATTTTCGGACTTCAAAATCCTCGCCGTGCCTTCATCGAACGTTCAGGCGCGGGATTTTCGGTGGTGAGTGACGCTTGCTTCCGTCCAGCACCGCCACCGTCGTAGACTGAACGCCAACGGGATTTCAAGGATAGAGCATGCCCATGATCGAAATCGGCAGCCGCAACAACGCCCCCCACGCCACAGCACCAAACCCAGGACATTTACCTCTTTCACATCGACCTTTCCCGACCGGACACGCCTTTTTGTTTCGAACAGTCCATCGGTGGCGGTCATTGCGAGCAGGGCGGGGCAGTGTGGTTGGCGGTGTCGGCGCTTGAAGCCTGGCCGGGTGAGTGGCGTCAGCATGTGCAGAAGTCCGGTTGCGGCTGGGTCGCTGAAGCGGTGGACGGTCATCCGGGCCTCGATCAGGCGACGCTGGTGGCGATGATTCTCGAACGCCACGCTGAGATCGCCAAGCCTGCGGGACGGTAGCGATTGCAGGCTGGTTCAAGCGCAACATTCATTTCAGCGGCCGTTACGGCGTTTAACCCGAGGAGAATCCCATGACCCAGACACTGGAACGCGCCATTGCCATCGCAGCGGCGGCGCATGAGGGGCAGGTGGACAAGGGCGGTGCGCCTTACATCCTGCATCCGCTGAGTGTCATGCTGCGGGTGAATACGCTGGAAGAGCGCATCGTCGCGGTGCTGCACGACGTAGTCGAAGACTGCGGCATCAGTTTCGACGATCTGCGTAACGAAGGTTTCAGTGAAACGGTGCTGATGGCGATTGCGTCGGTGACCAAGGTGCCGGATGAGTCCTACGAGGCGTTTATCGAACGCGTGGCGCAGAACCCGATCGGGCGGGTGGTGAAACTGGCGGATCTGGAAGAGAACAGCGACTTGTCGCGGATTGCCCAGCCGTCCTGGGAGGATCTGGAGCGCGTTGAGAAGTATCGGCGGGCGATCGGGGTGTTGCGGTCGTAGTGAGTGTTGGCACCGCGTCGCTAGCGTGAGTGCCGGAGGTGTTCCAGCCAGAAGCGACAAAGCCCCAAATCATCAGGGCTTTGTTCTTTGAAATTGCGCAGTTCGCAGATCGTTACCGCACGCCGTCCGACGTTATTGTCTGGCCTGCGGTGAATGCGGGGTCTGTGCAATGTGCTTCGGTCCCACCAAGGCCCATGCGATTAGCCCGAATAGCGGCACAAACACGATCACCACCATCCACACCAGTTTGTTGCTCGATTTGCCTTCGGCTTTTCGCACCCTGTTGATCGCCCACAACTCAATCAGTACAAGTACTGCTGCGAGCACGATCCAGATTGTTTCGATTTGCATTCGTCACCTCCTGATAGTCATTCAGTTAGGCGAACGGGTGGGGGCGGGGTTCATTAAATTTGGGGTGGCTTGGGACCGCAATTGCACTCCACTTGACCACCCGTTTGCATTCGACCTGACCAGTCATTTGCATTCGTTCTGACCACCGATTGCATCGGATTTCACCAGCACGCTTTGTAACCATGATCGGCAGAGAACGGCCAGGAGCTGCTGGGGGCGTAGTAATGACGAAATAGCAACTATGCTAGGTCTGATGCCGGAATTGATCGAGCAGATCGGGCCTTCCGTCCATACGTCGTGGCAAAACAATGGAAATGGGATCGATCCGCTTGTGTTGAATTGGCCGTTGCTGCTTCTCAAGGCAGGTCTGCCCGAGGAGGTCTGAAGTTGCGAATCGCTTTTTTGGTGAACAGGGACGTGGAGAGCAATCTCACTCTCAATTTCCTGTTGCCCGAGATTCACGAGAGCACAGTGGGAATATTCCTCTCGGAGAGAGTGGGATCGGGCAGGAAGGTGCCACGCATGCTCGGACAACTGGCATTGATCGAGCAGGACTTCTTCAATGCCTTGGCTCCTGGGTTAACCGGATCGAGCGACCAGGTTAGCAGCGGGCATCGATTCGGTTTTGCAGAACTGCAGCAACGCTTTGGGGTTCCTGTGCGGGTATTGCCCAGCTTGAGGGATCCTGCGGGCCTGCAAATGCTGCAGGATGCGGGAGCGGATCTGTTCATCTCAATCCGCTTTGGTCAAATCCTGAAGAATGAAGCGTTGGCCATTCCGCCACGCGGCGTCCTAAATCTTCACTCTGGCCTCTTGCCTCAATATCGAGGTGTTCTCGCGACCTTCCGGGCGCTGCTGAACGGGGACCCTGAGATCGGTTGTACGCTCCATTGGATCGACAGTCCCGGCATTGATGTCGGTCGCATCATTGAGACTGCGCGTGTGGCAGTCGAAAAGGAGCGCTCCTTGCTGTGGCACATCCTTTCACTTTATCAACCAGGCGCGCGTCTCATCATGAACGCAATCAGGCGCTTGGAGCGCGATGAGCCCATGACGGGGACGTCTCAAGATCCATCTGCCGGGGCCTACTACTCCTTTCCCGGCGAGGATGACCTGATGCAGTTCACGACACTGGGGTGGCGGCTCTTCGATCGCGAGGACGTTTGGGATCTTTTCGAATCGTACGGATTTCCGTTGCGGACAAGCGCTCCTTGAGAGCTGAACGGCGGCAAGGCTTACTGAGGCCTTGTTGCTGGAGCATTGAAAAGCTCAAAACGACGCCGCAAAAGGTTGGCGTCGCTCAACGTCTGTGTTGCAGCTCCTGCACTGTGGCGTTCGTCCTGGTTCGAGCCATAGGGCGCAGTTAGTATCTTTCCATTTACCTGTCATTCCCTTAGAAAAGAATCGGTCTAAAAAGCCCGACCCAGGCTTCGATCGATTTGCTATTCTGAAACTGTAGGTGAAGACGCAGACTGATGCGCAAAGGGATAGCGAGGAAGCGTGGGGCGCGCTCCCAAGGGTACACGGTTAGAAAGATCTCCGCGCTGAGATCCAGCCCTTATGCCGTGTGAGGCAGAACAGCCCAAGGTTAAAAATCCTGTTCTGTGAGAGGCCCGATAAACCTTGTAAGCCAGAGACCAGCACTGGCCACCTACATCGATTTCCAAAGCCCGCCTTGTGCGGGCTTTTTCGTATTCGCGAATCGGTAAACCCTTAAGCCACGCCGCGTTCTTCGTAGCAGCTGCCGAAGGCTGCGTTCGGCTGCGCAGCAGTCGTAAAATCAGGCACTGCGGTTCGTCAGGCACACCCTGCGTTCAGGGTTTACGACTGCTTCGCAGCCGAACGCAGCCTCGCGAGCTCGGCAGCTGCTACAGATCACATGACGTGCGCCGCAAACCCGGTTTGATCCCCAGCAATCTCCGTACGCAATGTCAGCTGCGGGATGTCGTATGCGCCTGCATTCTGGGGTCGGAAAGGAATCGGTGCGGTTTTCCATAGGTCATCCAGTCGTTGGCCGAGCGCATCGCAGGTCGTCGAAAATTTCGCGTCATCCATTCGGCTGGTGCGATAGATCACGAACGGTGGCAGCACGTCGAAACCGGGGTAAAACAGTACGCCATGCTGAATCGGGAATAACACATCATCAATGGGCCCATTGATGCCCCGAGGGCTGTAATGAGACTCCCATCCACCGGTGGTGACGATCAGCATCGCCCGTTTGCCCGCCAGCGTGCCTTCTCCATAGCGGTTACCCCAGCGCGCATCGGAATGCTCGCCTACGCCATAGGCAAAACCATAGGCATAGACGCGTTCTACCCAGCCTTTGAGGATCGCCGGCATCGAAAACCACCACAGCGGAAACTGCAGAATGACGGCATCGGCCCAGAGCAGTTTTTCCTGTTCGAGGACGATGTCCTGGCGTTGCCGGCCTTCTTCGAAGGCAAGTTTGGAGTCCAGCGAAGGATTGAACCGCGATTCGGCTGGCCGGCCGGGACTGTCATCGGCATCCAGCGAGGCTTTCCAGTCCATCGCGTATAGATCGGAGACTTGCACTTGGTGGCCGGCGGCCTCCAGGTGTTTGACGGCAAAATCCTTGAGCGAGCCGTTCAACGATTTTGGTTCAGGATGGGCATAAACGAGCAGAACTTTCATGGCGGAGTCTCCAGTGTCAGGAGACTGCAGAGTCAGGCTTTGCCCGGTATATTGGAAATGAATAACCAATATGCCAGGTATTACCATGAATAATCTGCGACGCCTGGACATCAATCTGCTGCTGACCCTTGATGTCTTGCTCTCGGAACACAACGTGACCCGTGCGGCGCAACGCCTGAATTTGTCTCAACCGTCGGTGAGTGTTCATCTTGCCAAATTGAGGGACATTTTCGGTGATCCGCTGTTGCTGCCAGGACCCCGGGGCATGCGGCCCACGGCCAGGGCCGATGAGTTGCGCGAGCCCTTGCGTCAGGCCCTGGAAGCCCTGGAGCGCGCGGTGTCGCCCGCCAGCCCTTTCAATCCGGCTGAGGCCCGGCAGACGTGGAATGTCATGGCGTCCGACTACGGTGAGACGACTATCGTGTTGCCTGCGTTGGCTGGCCTGCGTTCGGCAGCGCCGGGCACGCGTCTGGCGGTGTTTGATCTGGTTCCGTCACAGATCGCCAGGCAAGCGGAGCAGGGGGCAATCGATCTGGCTTTCCATACCAGCGAGGACGCTCCCGCCGGCTTGCGGCGTCGCACGTTGTTTACCGAACAGTATGTTTTGGTCGGCCGTGCCGGCCATCCGCAGTTGAAAAAACAACCGACACTGGCGCAATTCTGTGAACTCGACCACGTGATCGTGTCACGGGATGGTGGGGCGTTTCAGGGTGTCACCGACCAGGCGCTTTCGGCGGTGGGCATGACGCGCCGGGTGGTGCTTTCAGTCCCGCATTTCCTGTTTGTGCGGTCGGTGGTGGAGAGTACCGACATGGTGGCGATGCTGCCGTCGCGGCTGGTTCGCGATGCGGGGGCGCTGGAAGTGGTCGAGCCACCGCTTGATGTCCCGGGTTACGAGATGTCGATGCTCTGGCCCGAGCGTGTTCATCGCGACCCTGCGCATCAATGGTTGAGGGAGTTCATTGTGAAAGCGTTGTGAGGGGCATCAGTTGACCACAATCCTGTGGGAGCGCTGCCATGCCGGTTGTGTTCATTCAGCTGTTTGACTAATCTCGCACAAACACGCAAAAACAGGCATAACCATGCAAGCCGAGCATTCCATCGCCGAACTCCCGCAGCTGCGCCGTCAGAAAATCCTTTTGATCCTGGAACGCGACGGCAAGGTCATGGCCTCCGAGCTGAGCCATCATTTCGCTGTGTCCGAAGACACCATCCGCCGGGATCTGTCGGAACTGGCCAGCGCCGGGCTGGTGCAGCGGGTGCATGGCGGAGCGCTGCCGCGGCCCAAGGACACGGGCAAGGATTACTTCACCCGGGTCGGCGAAACCGACGAAGTGAAAACCCGGCTGGCCCAACTCGCCGCACGCCGGGTGAAAAACGGCCAGATCGTGATTTTCGATTCCGGCAGCACCACGCTGCAGATTGCGCGCTCGCTGCCCGCTGATATCTCCATCACGGCCATCACCGCGTCGCCGATGATCGCCATCACCTTGGCCGAATACAAAGGCATCACGGTGATTGTTGCCGGTGGTCAGCTCAATCCCGCGACGATGTCTTCCGGCGGCCATGAAACCTTGCGATTGATCGAAGGTGTCAAGGCTGATTTGCTGTTCACCGGGGTCTGCGCCATTCATCCGGAAGTCGGCATCAGCTCGCTGCATTTCGACGAGGTGCCGGTGAAGCAGGCAATGCTCGCCAGCGCTTCCCATGTGATTGCCGTCACCACCGCGGACAAGCTGGGGGCGGTGGAGCCCTTTGTTGTTGCGCCTTGCAACCGCGTGCATACCTTGATCACCGAGTGTCACGTGGCCTCGGGCAATGTCGGGGATTATCAACAGCTGGGGATCGAGGTGGTGCAAGTGGACGCTTAAGCGTCATCGCGCTCAGTGCTGCATGGGTTACGCTGATAGCAACGACGGGAGGAATGCAGCCATGACTGAGCGACACATAACCCACTCGGAAACGCTATCGAACGGATGCACGATCAAGGTTAAGGCCGAGATATTGAGAGACGGTTCGCTGGGGATGTTCATCGGTGTCTACTGGCCGGACGGTTCGGCCATCGTTGAGGACAATCACCCGTCGCCGCATTTGCTGGACATGGAAGCGGCGCTGGATTGGGCCATCGAAAAAGCCAAAACCATCGGTAACAGCCAAAGAACGCTGTAAGGCCTAACGTCGCCATCGAATTTTTGTAGCAGCTGTCGAGCCCCAGCGAGGCTGCGTTCGGAATCATTGTGCACCTGGAAGGTCGTATCTGCGGTTTGCACGCACTTCGATTGAATTCGTGGATAGCGTCAACTCATCCCCGCCGCTCTGACCTTTGCTTTTAGGATGTTCAAATGAAGCGCACCGCGATAATGACCCTGGCCATTGCAACTACTCTTCTACTGGGAGGCTGCTTTCCTCACTGGGAAGATGATGACAGGTACGATCGGGATCACCGTCGTGAATACCATCGCGACCATGACCGAGGTTATGACCAACGTGATGATCGACGCTATGACCGGGATTACGACCGACGTGATGATCGCCGTCGTTACCGCGACCGGGATGGCGACGACTACGACGATTGATACTTGCTCGTCAGCCTTCAGAGCGGCCACCGCCGCTCTGATCTGCCGTCAGTCATGCGAGGTGTCACCATGGGAATTGTGCCTGGACGTTTCACTCGGTATGCCAGCCATTGGTTGATCGCGGCGGGTATCGGCCTGACCGCCGTGGTGCTCGATGCACAGGCGCAAACCCCACCTCAAACCACTCAGGAAATAAACAGCTTGCTGGACTTTGTCGAGCACAGTGAATGCCGGTTTGTGCGCAACGGGAGCGAATACCCGGGCGCCCAGGCCCGAGCGCATCTGGAAAAGAAGCTTGAGTACCTGGAAGAGAAGGACAAGATCACCAGTGCAGAAGACTTCATCAGCCTGGCAGCCACCCAAAGCAGTGTGAGTGGTCGCGCCTATGAAGTGCGCTGTCCTGCGGGTATTCAACCGGCAGATACCTGGCTGAAGACCGAACTGCAGAGGCAGCGACAACTTCATTGATCACGTTTGCTGCGCTAGCGCAGCAAATGCACCACCAACCCGATCAGCCCGCACCCCATCAGTACTTCGATCACGCCCCGCTTGAAGCGAAACAAGGCGATGGCCGCCGCAATGGCGATCAGCGCCGAAGGCCAGTCAAGTTGGCCGCTGAAGCCGTTGGGCCAGAGCACGTGGTAGCCGAAGAAGCACGCCAGATTAAGGATCACGCCGACCACCGCCGCGGTAATCGCGGTCAGCGGCGCGGTGAGCCGGAGTTCATTGTGCGTCGACTCCACCAGCGGGCCGCCGGCGAGGATGAACAGGAACGAGGGCAGAAAGGTGAACCAGGTCACCAGCGTGGCGGCGAGGGCGCCGGCCAGGAACACATGATCAGGGCCGAACACCTGCTGAACATAGGCGCCAACGAAACCGACAAAGGCTACCACCATGATCAGCGGCCCGGGGGTGGTTTCGCCGAGTGCCAGGCCGTCGATCATTTGCGTGGGTGTCAACCAGCCATAATGGCCGACCGCGCCCTGATACACATAAGGCAATACGGCGTACGCGCCGCCGAATGTCAGCAACGCCGCTTTGGTAAAGAACCAGGCCATCTGGGTGAGGGTGCCTTCCCAGCCGAACAGCGTGGTGAGAATGCCCATCGGCAACGCCCACAACGCCGCACCCACCAGCAACAGGCGCAGCAATTTGAGACGGTTGAAACGGGCGTGTTCGGGAGGCGGGGTATCGTCATCGATCAAGGCGGGGCCAAAGGATTTTTTCGCCGCGCTGTGACCTCCGGTGCGGAACCGTTCAGGTGCCAGGCGTCCGCCGACATAACCGATAATCGCAGCGCCCAGCACAATCAACGGGAACGGCACATTGAACACGAAGATGGCCGTGAATGAAGCCGCGGCGATGCCCCACAGCCAATTGTTCTTCAATGCCCGCGAGCCGATCCGGTGGGCCGCCTGCACCACAATGGCGGTCACCGCAGGCTTGATCCCATAGAAAAGCCCGGCCACCACCGGCACTTCGCCAAAGGCGATGTACACCCAGGACAACGCGATCAGGATGAACAGCGAAGGCAGCACAAACAGCGCGCCGGCAATCAGGCCGCCCCATGTGCGGTGCATCAGCCAGCCGATGTAGGTCGCCAGCTGCTGAGCCTCAGGCCCGGGCAGCAACATGCAGTAGTTGAGGGCATGCAGAAAGCGCCGTTCCGAGATCCAGCGTCGGCGCTCCACCAACTCCTGGTGCATGATCGAGATCTGTCCGGCCGGCCCGCCGAAACTGATGAAGCCCAGTTTCAGCCAGAACAGGAACGCTTCCCGCAAGCTGATGGCGTCAGGCTTTGACAGGTCCTGTTCGACGGTCGAGGAGGGGGCTTTATTCAAATGATGATTCCTTTTTCAAGCTCGATTCAAACCTTCACGGCGTGCCGAACATCGCCGTCCAGTAAATGCCAGCGTCACTCTTCGGGTCCACCGCATAGGCCGCACCCAGCTCGCGAAATTGCGGGTTCATCAGGTTGGCGCAATGGCCTGGGCTGGCGAGCCAGCCATCGACCACTTTGCGCACGGTGTCTTGCCCGGCGGCGATGTTCTCGCCGACCTGTTGGCCCGCATAACCCGCCAATTCAGCCCGATCACCCGGCGTGCGACCGTCGCGGTCCTTGTGATCGAAATAGTTATTGTTGGCCATGGCCCGGCTATGGCTCTCCGCCGCGGAGCCCAGTGTGGCGTTCCAGGCCAGCGGCGTCGTGGCGGCAAAGGCTTGGCTGCCGCACTGGCGCGTCTGAGCGCGGGCGCTGTTCATCGCTTCAAGCAGTTTTTGTCCTTCCGCCTGCCAGTCACCCAGACGCCCGGTCAATAGCGGACGCGCCAGCACAATGCGCCATTCACGGCCATCGCGGCTGATGCCGATGTCGACGAATTGCGGGTCCAGCACCACTTGGCAGAAGCTCTCCTGAATCGCTTTCATGGCCGACGGCGCATCACGGGGGCCGGACAGGCTGATCGCCTGCACATTGACCATCGGATACGCCGCGCGGGCCAGTGCCTGTTGCAAATCACCGATGCTGTTGGCGGACAGGACCAGCCGCGGATCATTCGCCAGCGGCGGCAGTTCCGCAGACGCCTGGCCAGCGCAACGCTGCACCTGACTGCGGTAAAGATTGATCGACTCGACCAGCTGCGTTTCCTCGGCCGCCGAGGCAGCGACGCTGAACACCAGCCCGAATGACAACACGGCGAGATGCAAAATGGATGACGGGCTGCGCATGAAAATCTCCCTTGGACGGATTGCGTCCATGATGCGCGATTTCACCCCTGCGCACGCAATGCCTTTTTGCACTGAAACGCGTTTATTGTCAGGCGGCTGGAATAACGTGCGACGACTACAATCACAGCAGATTGGCACCACAACATCGCTGTTTCATGGCTAACGCCCGTGTCATCGGAAGGATCATTCATGGGATCTAAATGGGCACTCACCGGCTTCGCGATCATCCTTCTAGGCAGCCAGGTGTGGGCGGCTGATCAGGAACAAAAACAGGAGGTGGCTGAGGACAAGGCCCAGGTCCTGGAGCAGAAAGCGGCCGAGAAGGGCAGCGAGCTTCCGGTGCCCAAATCCGAAGCCATCACCACCTCGGAAGCGCAGGCGGTCGATCCGGCGGGTGCCGCGCCGCTGGACGATGCCATTACTTGCCTTGCACGCAGTATCTATTGGGAAGCCAAAGGCGTTGCACCTGCCAACATGGAAGCCGTCGCCAGCGTGGTGATGAACCGGCTCGGCCAGGAGGGTTTTCCCGATACGGTCTGCGCGGTGGTCAAGCAAGGCTCTGAAACGGGTTCCTGCCAGTTTTCGTGGTGGTGCGACGGCCGTGCCGATCAGGTAAAGGAAGATGACGAATATGCCCTCGCCAAGGAAATCGCGCGCAAGGCACTCAACAAACAACTCACGGACCGCACCCACGGTGCCTTGTATTTCCACGACAGAACGGTGAAACCCGACTGGGCGAAGAAGTACACCAGGACGGCCGAGACCGGGAAATTCCTGTTTTATAAACCTCGTGGCGGGACGGCGCAGTAAGCGCTTGATGATCATTGAGGGAGAGTGCTGCCGGTAAGAATTTACGGTTTTTTTACGGTGGATACCTTTCCCCGAAATGATACTGATCGCGTTTTTTTATCATTGATATGCCTGCAATTCCTCATTGCACTCCTTCCTCTTTATCGAGAAGCCACCCCGTGAGCGAAACAATGATCCATGCCCATGAAGAGTCCCATTCCAGAACCTCAGGAGTGGGTTTGCTCGTCGCCGCGGTGGGCGTGGTTTATGGGGATATCGGCACCAGCCCTCTTTACACCCTCAAAGAGGTGTTCGCCGGTCATTATGGAGTCCAGGCCAATCACGACGGTGTATTGGGCATTCTGTCGTTGATCTTCTGGTCACTGATCTGGGTCGTCTCGATCAAGTACGTGCTGTTTATCCTTCGCGCCGATAACCAGGGCGAGGGGGGCATCATGGCCTTGACGGCACTGGCACGTCGGGCCGCTGCGCCGTATCCCAAAATGAGCAGGATCCTGGTGTTGCTTGGCCTGTTTGGCGCGGCACTTTTTTACGGCGACAGCATGATCACCCCCGCCATCTCGGTGCTTTCTGCGGTTGAAGGGCTACAGCTTGCGTTCGATGGCATTGAGCATTGGGTGGTTCCGCTGTCCGTGATCGTCCTGGTCGCGCTGTTCCTGATACAGAAACACGGCACGGCCCGTATCGGCATCCTGTTCGGCCCGGTCATGGTGCTGTGGTTTGTGGTGTTGGGCACACTTGGCATTTACGGCATCCTGCAACGGCCGGAAGTTCTGCAAGCGCTGAATCCTGCGTGGGCGGTGCAATTTTTCGTGGTCCATCCGGGCATTGGCGTCGCCATTCTGGGCGCCGTCGTGTTGGCATTGACCGGTGCTGAAGCGCTGTATGCCGATATGGGCCATTTTGGTCGCAAACCCATCGCCCGCGCCTGGTTCATCCTGGTGCTCCCCGGCCTGGTACTCAACTATTTTGGCCAGGGCGCGCTGATCCTCGGCAACCCTGAAGCGGTCCGTAATCCGTTCTATCTGTTGGCACCTGACTGGGCGTTGCTGCCGATGGTCGCGCTCTCGACACTGGCCACCATCATCGCCTCCCAGGCTGTGATTTCCGGTGCGTTCTCACTGACTCGTCAGGCCATTCAGCTGGGTTACGTGCCTCGGATGTTTATCCAGCACACCTCCAGTCAGGAGCAGGGGCAGATTTACATTGGCATGGTGAACTGGGCGCTGATGGTCGGCGTCGTGTTGCTGGTCATCGGTTTTGAATCCTCCAGTGCACTGGCGGCGGCGTATGGCGTGGCGGTGACGGGGACCATGCTGATTACCACCATTCTGTCCTCGGCCGTTGTATTGCTGCTTTGGAAAACACCTCGTTGGCTGGCTATTCCGATACTCCTGGGCTTTCTCATGGTGGACAGCCTGTATTTCGCCGCCAACGCGCCGAAGATCTTCCAGGGCGGTGCGTTTCCGGTGATTGCCGGTATTGCCCTGTTCATCTTGATGACCACCTGGAAACGGGGCCGAAAGATCATTGTCGAGCGGCTGGACGAAACCTCGCTGCCGCTGCCGTTGTTCATCAGCAGCATCGGCTCGCAACCACCCCATCGTGTGCAGGGTACCGCGGTATTTCTGACGGCCAGGGCTGATGCGGTCCCTCATGCCCTGTTGCACAACCTATTGCATAACCAGGTGCTGCACGAGCAAGTGGTGTTGCTTACCGTGGTGTCTGAAGACAGCCCGCGTGTGCCGGCGAATCGGCGATTCGAGGTCGAGGCTTTTGGTGAAGGGTTCTTTCGAGTGAGTCTGCACTTTGGTTTTATCGAGGAGCCCGATGTGCCTCTGGCGTTGAGCCTGTGTCATTTGAAAGAGCTGGATTTCAGCCCGATGCGCACCACGTATTTCCTTAGCCGGGAGACGGTTATCCCGACCAAACGTATCGGCATGGCCCGTTGGCGCGAAAGCCTGTTTGCGTTCTTGCTGAAGAACGCCAACAGCAACCTCAAATACTTCAAGTTACCGCTCAATCGCGTGATCGAGCTGGGCACGCAGGTTGAGATGTAGACGCGATTCATCCCTGTGGGAGCGAGCCTGCTCGCGATTGCATTCAGCCATTCCAGGTGGTGTTGGCTGATCCACCGCTATCGCGAGCAGGCTCGCTCCCACAGGTTTTGCACTTCTACTGTTTGGAACCTTTAGCCTTGAAGCGCTTCCATCAGCACTTGCACCAACTGCCCACCTTGCGGCGTAGCCCAGCTTCCGGCGAGTTCTGCGATCAGCTGGTTGGTGGTCGTCAGCGTCACGCCGCCTTTATCCATCCGCCGCAGGGCGATGTCATCGGCCATGACACTCGGTGAGCCGCCGCCATCGGCCACCACCTGAACTTCATACCCCTCGCGCACCAGACTCAGCGCCGGATAGACCGTGCAGACGTCGTTGGTGACACCGGCAATGATGAGTTTTTTACGGCCCGTGGCTTTGACGGCGGCGGCGAAGTGTTCATCGTCCATCGCGTTGACGATACCCAGGCGTTTGACGCGGGAAGCGAATTCGGCGGGCAGGATCTGCTCCAGTTCACTGAGCAGCGGCCCCTGAGCGTATTCCTCCATGCTGGAGGTCAAGACCACCGGCAGCTTCAGAATGCTGGCCGCTTTGGCGAGCATCAGCGCATTGCGTTTCAGCTCTTCGAACGGAATGGATTTCACCCACCCCATCGTCCCCACCTGGTGATCGATCAGCAGCAGGGCGGCATTGTCGGCACTGAATTTTTCGTACGTCATGATGATTCTCCTGGCAGTAAGGTTGGGGCATGCATCGCTATGGCAGCTTTCTCAGGCGCTCTGTGCCGGGCTCATGGCCGGGTAATCGATATACCCCTGAGCGCCCGGTGCGTAGAACGTGTTTTTGTCCGGCACATTAAGCTCGGCGCCTGTGCGAAAACGCTCGGGCAGGTCGGGGTTGGCGAGGAATGCGCTGCCAAACACCACCGCGTCGGCCTGGCCCTCAGCGATCAGGGTCTCGGCGGCGTTTCGATCGAGCCCGCCACCGATCAGGTAGCGGCCATTGAACAGTGGGCGCAACAAGGCGTGGTAGTCGACGCTGGCGCCGAACAGGGCCACGTGCAGATAAGCGAGATTCAGCCCGCGCAATTGCTCGACCAGCCAGGTGTAGGTTTCTTGCGGGTTGGCATCGACGATGTCATTGAAGTTCATTTCTGGAGAGAGCTTGATGCCGACGCGATCACTGCCAATTTCCGTCGCCATGGCGTTCAACACTTCCAGTACAAAGCGAGCACGGTTTTCCACCGATCCACCGTACTCATCCGTGCGCTGATTGCTGCCCGTCGAAAGAAACTGTTCAGGCAGATACCCCGAAGCGGCATGCAACTCGACACCGTCGAAACCGGCCTCGATCGCCAGGCGTGCGGCCTGACGGTAGCCCTCGATGATCGCGGCAATCTCTATCACGGTCAGCGCATGTGGGGTGACGAAATCCTGAAGGCCTGAGGCTGTCCAGGTCTGGCCGACGGGTTTGATCGCGGAGGGAGCCTGTGGCAGGGCGCCGCCAGGCAACAGCGAAGGGTGCGATATGCGTCCGCAGTGCATCAGCTGCATGAAGATCCGTCCGCCGCGAGCCTGCACGGCTGCGGTGACGTGCTTCCAGGCGGCCACTTGCTCGGCGGTTTCGATGCCTGGGGTACGGACATAACCCTTGCCCATCGCAACGGGAAACACGCCTTCACTGATGATCAGGCCGGCGCTGGCGCGTTGTGCGTAGTAAGTCGTTACCAGTTCGCTTGGCACGCCAGCATCGTCGGAACGTGAACGGGTCATTGGTGCCATGACCATGCGGTTGGTCAGTGTATGGCGACCGATCTGGACCTGAGAAAAAAGCGAATGCATTGCGGTACTCCTCGGTAAACGATGTGGCTATCATTGATCAATCAGAATCCGGGATAAACCGGGTAAAACTGAATTGACTGATCCACTGATGGAGCAATGACATTGGAGTTTCTCAACGACATGGCGTTGTTCGTCGAAGTCGTGAAGGCGCGCAGTTTCCGCCGGGCGGCGCAGGCGTTGGGGATGCCGAATTCGACGCTGTCGCGTCGGATAAGTGGCCTTGAAAAGGAAATCGGGCTAAGGCTTTTGCATCGCACCACGCGCAAAATCGAGCTGACCGAGGCGGGGCAGTTGTACTTCGATCGCTGCAAACGCATCGTCGACGAAGCCCGGCTCGCGCACGAGCAGCTCGGCGAAATGCTTGCCCGACCCAGCGGTGTACTGCGAGCCTCACTCCCGGTGGATTTCGCCACTATCTATCTGGCACCGCTGATGGCGGAATTTGCCCGGTTGTATCCCGATATCAGCTTCGAGTTCGATCTGACTCCGCGTCAGGTCGATCTGGTGAGTGAGCCGGTTGATGTGGTCATTCGCATGGGCGAGCCTGCGAGTTCGAACCTGATTGCCCGTAAGCTCGCCAGCGTGCACCGCGGCCTGTATGCCTCACCCCGATATCTCGAATTGCACGGTGATCCGATTCACCCCACGGACCTGACCAGGCACGAGTGCCTGCGTATGCGCGGCACGCGCGCTGACCGCTGGATACTCTCTGGCAGTGAAGAGGAAATGGAGGTTGAGGTGGGAGGTCGATTCGAACTCAACAGTGTTGGAATGATTCGACGTCTGGCGACGCTGGATCTGGGTATCGCGTTATTGGGGGAAGGTATCGTTGCGCAAGACCTTGCCGATGGCACCCTGCGCAGGGTCTTGCCGCAGTGGCGGGCTTCACCCGTCTCGGTTTACGCCCTCACCGAGACGCGGCTGTTGCCGGCGAAAACCCAGCGGTTTATCGAGTTTCTGCGTGAGCGGCTTCAGGATGCATAGCGTTCCGGGCCGTTCATGGAGTGGGCTCTTGCTCTAATCTCATGCAAAATCACGGGTAGAACGCGCTCACCGCGTATTGATCGCAGGTCAAGCACGTATTGTGAGTAATCGATCGCGCTAATGCAGTGCAACGAGAACCACTATGAAAACCCCTTTTTGAGATAAGTGATGTCTTTGAGCCCAACATCCAGTCACCCATCACCCGCCGGCGGTAACAGCATGATCGAGGTCACCGAGGTTCCCATTGCTCAACTGCGTGCTGCGCTCGAATCGGGCCAGACGACGGCGGTTGAATTGGTCCAGGCCTATCTCGCCAGGATCGATGCCTACGACGGCCCCGACACGCCTACCGCCCTCAACGCAGTGGTGGTTCGCAACCCCGATGCGCTCAAGGAAGCGCAGGCGTCCGATGCCCGTCGGGCCAAGGGCCAGACGTTGGGACCGCTCGATGGCATTCCCTATACGGCCAAGGACAGTTATCTGGTGAAAGGGCTCACCGCAGCCTCTGGAAGTCCTGCGTTCGCGAACCTGATTGCTTATCGCGATGCGTTCACCATCGAACGGCTGCGTGCCGCCGGCGCAATTTGCCTGGGCAAGACCAATATGCCGCCCATGGCCAACGGCGGCATGCAGCGTGGGGTATATGGCCGGGCCGAGAGCCCGTACAACGCTGACTATCTCACCGCACCCTTCGCCTCGGGCTCATCGAACGGCGCCGGCACTGCAACCGCCGCCAGCTTCGCGGCATTCGGCCTCGCCGAAGAAACCTGGTCGAGCGGACGTGGCCCGGCCTCGAACAATGGTTTGTGTGCCTATACGCCTTCGCGCGGGGTGATCTCGGTGCGCGGCAACTGGCCGTTGACGCCGACCATGGACGTTGTCGTGCCGTTTGCCAGAACCATGGCCGACCTGCTCGAAGTGCTCGACGTGGTGGTGGCGGACGATCCCGACACACGAGGCGATCTGTGGCGGATGCAACCCTGGGTGCCCATCCCGAGTGTCGCCTCGGTGCGTCCCGCTTCCTATGCCTCGCTTGCTGCGAATTGCGATGCCCTTGCCGGCAAGCGCTTGGGCGTTCCTCGCATGTACATCAACGCGGATCCCGAAGCGGGCACGAGCGATGAGCCGGGTATCGGTGGTCCGACGGGGCAGCGAATCAACACCCGTCCTTCCGTGATCGCGCTCTGGGAAGAGGCTCGCAAGGCACTCGAAGCCTGTGGGGCCGAAGTGATCGAGGTCGATTTCCCGCTGGTGTCCAATTGCGAGGGTGATCGTCCCGGTGCGCCGACGGTGTTTAATCGGGGCCTGGTTTCCAAAGAGTTCCTTCACCATGAGTTGTGGGACCTGACGGCCTGGGCATTCGACGATTTCCTGCGGGCCAACGGCGATCCAAAACTCAATCGCCTGGTCGACGTGAACGGGCCGCTGATCTTCCCGCACGACCCCGGGACGCTGCCCAACCGTGAGGGCGACCTTGCCGCCGGCATGGACGAGTATGTGCGCATGGCCGAGCGCGGCATCACGCCTTGGGACCAGATCCCCACGGTGCCGGACGGGCTGCGCGGCCTTGAGCAGACGCGCCGAATCGACCTTGAGGACTGGATGGATCGGTTGGGACTCGACGCGGTGATCTTCCCGACGGTGGCCGACGTCGGGCCGGCGAATGCCGATGTCGACCCGAAGTCGGCGGACATCGCATGGAGCAACGGTGTCTGGGTCGCCAACGGCAATCTTGCCATCCGCCACCTGGGCGTTCCCACGGTCACGGTGCCGATGGGAATCATGCCGGACATCGGCATGCCCGTCGGGCTGACCTTCGCCGGTCGGGCCTATGACGATTCGACGCTGCTGCGCTTGGCTTCGGCGTTTGAGTCGACTGGGACGAAGCGAGTGATTCCGCCGCGAACCCCACCGTTGTCGGGTGGTCAGAACTAGGAAGGGCGGGATTGGCGCACGGCACACGCGCCAGTCCCGCCCGGCAAAGGTGCAGTGTCTTGTCTTTCTAACGCAGTCCTGTCCAGGTTGAGAGGTGGATTTCATGAACAACATCATCTACATCGTCGGGGTAGTTGTGATCGTCGTGGTTATCCTGTCGTTCCTCGGGTTTGCATAGGCGCGAAGACCCTGCAAAAGCCAGTTTCCCTGGCAGCCGTCCCGATGCGCTCGGCTATTGGCCCAGCAGAGGTGCCAACAGTGCGCACATGCTGCGCCAGTGTGAACCCTCCCAGTAAACCCGTTGGCAGGCGTCGCAGCGCAGGAAGTGTGAATAGAGGGCGCCAACGCGGGGCGGCACCTGCAACCGGGCCAGTTCCGGGCTGATCTCGTGCAGCGGCAGGTTGCAGTGCAGGCACAGGCTGAAGGGCCGCGCGCTACGTGCCAGGTCGAGGCGCTCGTACAATTCGCGCAGCTGCAGCGACGGTTTCAGGGCATGCACGTAACAGCCGTGGCTGATGATCCGCCGCTTGAGCAGTTCGCGGTCGCGGGTCAGTACGATGCGTCCTTGGTGCGCTGCGATCTCGGCGATCTCGCCGTCCTCGAAGCCATTGTCGTAGAGGGTGTCGAAGCCGCTCATGCGCAGCAGGTGGGCCAGCCCGCCAAGGTGCGCATCAGCGATAAAGCGCAGCACCCGTAAAGGTTGTGCGCGAACCTTGAGCAACGGGCTGATATCCAGCGCTTCGAACTTGGGATACACCGCCAGCCGGTCATTATCGAAAATCACCCGCTCCAGGCCCACCGACTCGCCATTGAGCAGCACCAGTTCGACCTCGGTGTGCGGGATGCCGAGCGCTTCGATCATGTGCTTGACCGTCGCCCCGCGTGCGCACTCGCAGGTGAAGGACTGCCGCCGCCGGTCGGCCGGCAGGAAATCGTTGAGCTCCTCGTAGAAGCGGAAAGTTGCTCGGGTCATGTTCAACAGTATGGCAGGGCTACAGCGCCGGTTAACCTTTCAAAGCCGCTTCAATCGCAGCAATGTCGATTTTGCCCATCCCCATCATGGCGTCGAACGCACGCTTGGCCGCCGCCGGATCAGGATTGGCTATCGCGGCGGTCAGCACGCGTGGCGTGATCTGCCACGACAGTCCCCACTTGTCCTTGCACCAGCCGCATACATTTTCCTGACCGCCGTTTCCGATGATCGCGTTCCACAAGCGGTCGGTTTCGGCCTGGTCGTCGGTCGCAACCTGGAACGAGAAAGCCTCGTTGTGCTTGATCTCCGGCCCGCCGTTCAGCCCCAGACAAGGGATACCCATCACCGTGAACTCTACCGTCAAGACATCGCCCTGTTTGCCCGCCGGATAGTCGCCGGGCGCACGAAGGACAGTGCCCACGTCACTGTCGGGAAATGTCTGGGCGTAGAACGTTGCGGCATCCAGTGCGGTGCCGTCGTACCAGAGACAGATCGTGTTTTTGCTGATCATTTTGACTCTCCAGAATTGGCAGGTTGTTCAGTGCCCTCGGTTATGACCGATAGATGTTGTTCAGACGATTGACCGCGAACGGAATGGACCGTTTCGATGACGCTCTATTAATTTTTGCACTCCGACAACACCACCTGGCAGGTGTTGGGCGTACCCCCGGATCGACCGGCATAGCGGATGCAATTATCCATGGATTTTTTGCGAGCCATGCTCAAGGTATCGCCCCACGCCAGGCCGCCCTCGCCGGCAGTGGGGATCGCTTTTGCGTAGCAGTTCGAGCCCATCGTTGAGGCTGAATAGCGCGCCGTGGCAGCGTTGCCTGCACATCCCGCCGTCAGCGCCAGGTTGATCGCGAGCAGGGAGGGCATAACCCATGACGAACACTGGCGCGCTGTTTTTCCGGTCATCCCGTTTCCCCTGAGGTTAGAGGCTGTTTGTGCTGGTGCTCTACTCAGATTAGTCGACCCATGGCCGTGGCTTCGCTACTCTTTTCACAGTTTGCAACGTCGCAACCGTCGCTTGATCAGAGGAGACGCAGCATGGACCGATTCACCGGCGGTTGCCTGTGCGGCAACGTCCGAATCGAGGCGTCGGGACACCCATACCGGGTGGGTGTTTGTCACTGTCTCGATTGCCGCAAACATCATGGCGCGCTGTTTCACGCCTCCGCGATATTCCCTCAGGATGCGGTGACGATCGAGGGCGAAACACGCGACTATGCCGGGCGGTTTTTCTGTCCCCGCTGCGGCTCGTCCGTGTTCGCCCGCACCGGCGATGAAATCGAAGTGAACCTGGGCTCCCTGGATGCCCCTGACCAACTGACACCCACCTACGAAAGCTGGATCGTGCGTCGCGAATCCTGGTTGCCGCCGTTTCCGCTGACGCGACGATACGAGCGCGATCGTGACGCCACGGGGCGCTTTGAAGAGTAGGTCGCCCGAACGGTTCCGCTTGCAGCACGCTGGTCGCTTGCGCCGTCTCGCTCCGCGACGCTGCGCTAGCAGCCTCCAAGCCAGCGTGAAGGGCGTTCAGTTACCGCTTCGCCTCTGTCATCAAATGTTAAATCACTGACGCTCAATGAAAAGCAGTCGATTGGCGCGTGACAATACTGACTTACTCACCGACGGTGAACAGTTAAGCGAAATTCCACTTACACATTAAATCCGATGCCTCTCTGCCTTGATGGGAGGCTGTCAGTTGCATCTCAGTAAAACAATCATAGAGCGTGCAGAATGAAGTTCAGTTTTGTAGATAACAGCGAGCCGAGCCGCCGACGCATTCTACGCGATGCCTTCACTCTGGCTTTGGCGGCCTCTCCATTGGCAAGCCTCGCCAAGGCCGCCGACGAAACCAAGGCGGCCGACGAAAACGCCGAAGAAGTCACCTTCGCTGCTGGCCCGCGGCCGCTGGTGCGATACCCGCAAAAACGACCGTTGACCCTGGTGACCACTCGGCCACCGCATCTGGAGACCCCATTCTCTGTCTTCAACCAGGGGCCCATTACGCCGAATGACGCCTTTTTCGTGCGTTACCACCTGCCCGATTTCCCTACCAGCATCGATCCGGACAACTACCGTTTGACGATCAAGGGCTCCGTCAACACGCCGCTGTCACTGTCGCTTGCAGAACTCAAGGCCCTCGCTGAACCGGTCGAGGTGGTGGCCGTGAATCAGTGTTCGGGGAATAGCCGTGGCTTCTCGATGCCACGCGTGTTCGGCGCTCAGTTGGGCAACGGTTCAATGGGTAATGCCCGCTGGGTGGGGGTGTCGCTCAAGGCGGTACTGGAAAAGGCGGGGGTGAAAGCCGACGCCAGGCAAGCGACATTCCGTGGGCTCGATAGGCCAGTGCTGCCGAGCACGCCAGAGTTCATCAAGGCCCTGGACATCGGTCATGCCATGGATGGCGGGCCTATGATCGCCTGGTCGATGAACGGCACCGACCTGCCATTCCTCAACGGTTACCCGATACGTCTGGTGGTGCCAGGTTATTTCGGTACGTATTGGGTCAAGCACCTGAGTGAGATCGAAGTCGTCAACCACACCTATGACGGTTTCTTCATGGCTAAAGGCTACCGCGTTCCGGATAACGATTGTTATTGCATCGCCCCAGGGACCACTGCGGCGCAGACTCAGCCGATTTCCAGGTTGCCAGTGCGCAGTTTCATCACCAGCGTCAAACACGGCGATGTGCTGCCGCTGAAAAAAAGCGTGGTGCTCAAGGGCATTGCGTTCGACGGCGGCGTTGGGGTCAACAAGGTGGAAATATCGATCGATGGCGGCAAAAGTTGGCGCGAAGCCAGGCTTGGGCAGGATCTTGGTCGTTTCTCCTTCCGTGAATGGATGCTACCGATCACCTTTACCAGTAAGGGCGCCACACAGTTGATGGTGCGAGCCAGTAACAGGGCGGGCGAGACGCAACCGATGCAAGCCGACTGGAACCCCGGTGGCTACCGCCGCAACGTGGTAGAAACCAGCCACGTGACCGTCGCCTGAGGGGGCCCGCATGAAATATATGACCACCTTGCTGTGCGCGGCTCAGGTTTTTTTGGCTGCCATGGCTAGCGCGGCGCCACTATCGATCACGTTGCCGCCCGAAACGGCTGCGTTCAAGCCCAGTGCGCTGCCTGGCTACTCGTTGGCCCAGCAGAAATGTTCCACCTGCCACTCAGCCGATTACATCAACTTCCAGCCTCCTGGCATGACCCTGGCTCAGTGGACGGGTGAAGCGAGCAAGATGCAGCACGTGTACGGTGCTCCGATCAGCGATCAGGATGTGAAGATTATCGGCGCCTACCTTGCGGTGACCTACGGGAGTGCCCATGCGAGCGATGCCGATGTGCAGGCTGCTTCGAACCCGTCGGCGGACCAACCCCCGGCGGCGTCTGTGGCAAAAGTCGATGCCATGGCCTTGTTCCAGAGCAACGCCTGCCTGTCGTGCCACGCGATCGATCATAAGGTCGTAGGCCCGGCCTTTCACGATGTCGCTGCCAAGTATGCCAATGACCCGCAGGCACTGGCCAAGGTAACGTCCAGCATTCAGCGCGGTGGTGCCGGCAAATGGGGAAATATCCCAATGCCGCCTTTTGCGCAGCTAAGCCCGGACGATCTGCAAACCCTGGCAACTTTCATCCTGGACCAGTAACCAACCTTTACGGCCAGGCGATCTGCTGCATCCTCGCCGCCATCTTCATCGCGCAGGCCGCGCTCACTGCATTGTTTTGTTCCTGGGATCGTCCGCCGGGTTGAGGTAAGTGATTCCCCAAGGTCCTGTGCCGTGGAGTTGAAGCACGGTTTCCTGTTCGCGACTGGCGCCGTACATCGACGTGCCGACAGGAATGATGAGGGTGTCACCCGGATGATAGGCCTTGGCCCGTGCCGGATCGAAGGTGTCTCCGGTGGCGAAGTAGAAGGTGCCCGAGATAACGGTTACGCGTTCGGTCACGGGATGGGTATGCACGCCGATTTTTGTATTGGCCGGCAGCTTCAAGCGCAGGGTGAAGGGCTCGGCGGCTTTCAGGTCACCTTCAATCACGGCAATCATGGCGCCGGGGCCCACTGCCGGCGCAGGTTTCCAGTTGAGTCCGGATGAGGTGGCGGCAATAAAACCCGCTTCCTCGGCCAGGGCGGTCAATGTCAGAAAGGCAGGGCTGAGCAAGGCCAACAAAACAGCGGCCGCTTTGTGGGCAGTCATCATGGTTTCCTCATGTCTGGGGGCCTCAACGCACAGGCGCAGAGCCTGTGCAATCAAGTCATATACGTTGACGGTAGCCGAATGCCGGATCGCGGATATACCCATTGTGAACCAGTGCTATAACGCATAAGCATGAATGTATGCTGGCCTGAGGTTGAAAGGGTCGATGAGAAGGCGTTGAAAGCGCTGATTCGAGCGGCGGTAGCGCTTAACTCGTCGCTGTGAACGGCTGACTGCAAAGAGTTATCAAGAAAAGCCTATAGAGTTTTTCGTAGATAGCGCGCCGACGCAGGACACAGGTGCTTGAACTGGGCTGTCTGGCTGATGACGACAGGCGCTTTACCTCTATCGAGCAATTCATAGCCATTGGCTGCGAAAAAACCAGCCGCGCTTTGGGTCAGCAAGTGAAGCCGGACTGCGCCTTGGGCGATTGCACAGTGTTCCAGTTCAGACAACACGGCTTTACCCAGCCCCTCGCCACGACGAGTCTCACAAACGATCAGTGAACGAAGCAACAGATCCGCGCCAGAACCTTCCAGCCCTCCATAAGCAACCCGGCTTCCATCCACCTCGAAGCGGAAAAACTGCAGCCCCGGTTCTCCGACATCATCGCAGGGCAATCCTGCTTCGCTCAAAGACTCACGGAGCTGATGCAAACCGCTTGGCCCTACCTTCATCATCTGCATCGTTTGCTCCATTAAGATGTTTTTGGCACTCAAATTACTGGCTCGATCCTGGCGCTTTCCGGGCTCAGGTTAGCGGCTGCGATGGACTAAGGCTTGCGCAACAGAAGCAACAACAGCGCCGCAGCCGCCAGGCCCGCCCCGACGATGAATGTGCTGGCCGAGCCCGAGATTTCCCACAGCGCACCGGCAAGCACACTGGCGATCAACAGGCACACGCCGCTGATCAGGTTGAACAGGCCGAACGCCGTACCCCTGAGGTGTTCCGGTGCGGTGTCGGCGATCAGCGTCGCCAGAATGCCTTGGCTGAAGCCCATGTGCAGGCCCCACAGGGCCACGCCCGCCAGCATGCTCATGATTGAATCCGCTTGCGCCAATAACAGGTCCGCCAGGATCAGCAGGACGATGCCGATGCATAGCACTTTGGTGCGGCTGATCCGGTCGGACAACCAGCCGGCAGGGTAGGCGGATACGGCATAAAGCAGCGACATGACCACCATCACCATCGGCACCCAAGTGGCCGTCAGCCCTGTTTGCTGTGCTTTCAATACCAAAAAGGCTTCACTGAAACGGGCCAGTGTGAAAAGCCCGCCGATGATCACCACCCACCAATAATCGCGCGAGAAATCCCGCAGGACTTTCCAGTGGATAGGCGAGCGGAAGGCGCCTTCGCCAGCGACAGTGGTCGGCTCTTTGACCCCGCCGATAATCAGCGCCACCGATATCACCGCCGGAATCACCGCGAACCACAACACCAGATGGATCTGCCCGAGCCAGAGCATCAGGATAATGGCCAGAACCGGACCCAGAATGGCGCCCACGGTGTCCATCGATTGGCGCAAACCAAAACAGGCGCCACGGATTTCGGCCGGTGCGATATCGGCGACCAGGGCATCTCGCGGCGCGCCACGAATGCCTTTGCCGATGCGATCCAGAAAACGCGCGGTGAACACCACCTCCACCGATTGCGCGAGGGGGAAAAGCGGTTTCGACAACGCCGCCAGTCCATAGCCCATCAACAGCAAGCCTTTACGCCGGCCGATAAAGTCGCTGATGGCGCCGGAGAAGATCTTGGTCAGCATTGCGATCGCTTCGGCGATGCCCTCGATCACCCCGACAGTCAACGCGCTCGCGCCCAAGGTCGTGACCAGAAATATCGGCAGCAGGCTGTGCACCAGTTCTGAAGACAGGTCCATGAACAGGCTGACAAAACCCAAGGCCCAGACCGTGGAGGGGATGCGTACTGAAGCCGGTCTGGGTTTCGAGAGGTTGTCCATGCAGGTTTCCGGGATTGAATGCTCACCGATCGTTTATGTCGCCAACCCCCTTTAAAGGAGCCCTTAAAGGTTTTGACTCAAAAAGAGCAACGTATTGCCATGGGCCTCGACCGCCGCCCGCTGGTTATAGCTGTCACGGTGCGAACAATTGAAGCCATGTTCGGCCCCCGGATAGACCTGGATATCGACATCGTCGTTGAACTCGAAACGCTCGGCGATTTGCTTCACGGCGTCGATGGGAATGTGGCTGTCCTGTTCACCGAAGTGCATCAGCACCGGCACCTTGATTTCATCGGCTCGATCCAGCTGGTTCTGAATGCCGCCGCCGTAGTAGGCGATCGCCACATCGACAAAACCGTTGGCCGCGGTGTTGTACGACAGCATGCCGCCAAAACAGAAGCCAATGGAGGCGATTTTTCCATCCAGCCCCGGCTGTGCTTTCAGGGCGTCGATGGCCAGTTTGATGTCGGCTTGCGCTTTTTGGGTATCGGTGGCGTTCATCAGCTCGACGGCGCGTTTCCAGCCGGTTTCGTCGTAGCCCAGTTCGATGCGGTGGCCGTGGCGCCAGAACAGATCCGGCGCGATGACCAGGTAGCCGTCGGCGGCATATTGCTCGGCGACCGAGCGAATGTGCTCGTTGACGCCGAAGATTTCCTGAATCAGCACAATCCCCGGACCTTTGCGGGTATGGGGAATGGCCAGGTAAGCGCCGAATGTGCCCTCACTGCTGGTGATTTCGATCCATTGGGTGGTCACGCTCATGATGGCTCCTTTACATAAGTTGGGTGAGGTATCGAGACGCTGGCGGATCAGCGGTGACTGTGCCGCCAGAAGTATCGAGCCAACAGCGCGTCGACGCTGAGCTTACCGGCCCCCGAGAGCAACAACGGCAGGAGGGCTGCGAGATAGATCAGCGGCAGTTTGAAATTGCCGTGGCCTTTATTGCTGATGGCATAGCCCTGGACAAGTTCACTCAATGTAGACCAATCGGCCGGCCAGTGAACGGCAGCGGTCGCAACGATCGTGACCACGGTCAGGATAATCGCCGAGACCCGCGTCCCCAGGCCCGCCAGCAGGGCAAAGGCGCAGATCAATTCGGCCCACATTGCCAGTTCCCAATTCAGCGTGGCGGGAACGTGGTTGAAGGGGAACGGGAAGCGGTGCTGGATGTCGGCGAACCAGTTCTGGCCGTTCCATTTTTCCAGGCCTGACTCGAAAAACTCCCAGGCCAGAAATACTCGCAACGTCAGGGGCGCGATCCAGCTGCCGAGACGGTCGAGGTTCAGGTGCAGGCTTTTGAGGGCTGATGAGAGGGGGGTATTCATGGGCTTGAGCTCCGGGATTTGATCGACAGGTGCATTCATTGTGGGAGCGGCCTTTTGTGGCAAGCCCCCTTGCCACAAAAGCCCGCTCCCACAGGGGAATGTTGGTGTTGTTGAGGTTTCATTCGGTCAATAACGCATGCCTCGTTGACCGTTTGTACTTCAACGCAATCTTGCCCAGCAGCCGAACGACGATGGCCGAGAACATCAGGCCGAACGGCAATACATACCAGGCGCTCAGGGGGATGCGTTTGAAGTTGGAATAGGTGAATACCGCTGCAATCACCCACATGCCGCTGACATGCAGGGCTTTCCAGGCTTTGGGGCCGATCAGCCGCGCCGTGGTTTTGAACGAGGTCAGCGCCATCAGCACAATGAACAGATAACCCACCGAGCCCGGAATGTTGCCGACCGTGGTACGGCCGGGCCAGAACTCGGGGTTCAGTTGGCCGTAGCTATAGATCAGCAGGGCATGTACCAGGTGGGAAAACGCAAAGGCCAGACCGATGAAGCGTCGTTCACGCACTAGCGATCGAGTGAAAGGCGAGGGCACCAGCACAGCGACGGCGGAGGCCGTGAACGCCGCCAGAAACAGCACAAACGACGTGCGTGCGGTGGCGCGAATGGCACTGCGCGTGGCCTCTACCAGGTCCGGATTCAGCAGCAGAATCAGACCGGTCATCAACAACACCAGCAGGGACAGCAGGCCAAACAGCGACCAGCCGTGGTAACGGGGAATTTGGGTCATCATGACAACTCTCCTGAGCAAGAGCCGACCCGGTTTTGCAAGCGGTCGGCGGACGGCAGGAGTTTTTCAACCCGATGTGTGGGCGGTATGTCCGAAAGCGCGCCCGGTGCAAGTTCATGTATCCCGGGCCTGGACAGATACATTCCCGTACAAAACTGTGATTCAGCCCCGATCAGTGGCGTCTAGCGACAGTGTCCCCGCAATCCCATGGGGCGAGACTTCGGAACCCGGCATGCAAGCGCTGTTGAACGAGATCCTTGACGCAGTCCGACCGTTGATCGGTCAGGGCAAAGTGGCTGACTACATTCCCGCCCTCGGCACCGTGCCGGCCAATCAGTTGGGCATTGCCGTGTATGGCAATGACGGTGAGTTGTTTTGTGCCGGCGACGCCGACACGCCGTTTTCGGTGCAGAGTATTTCCAAGGTCTTCAGCCTGGTGCAGGCCATCGACCATTCCGGTGAGGCGATTTGGCAACGTCTGGGCCACGAGCCGTCCGGGCAGCCGTTCAACTCGCTGGTGCAACTGGAGTTCGAACGCGGACGCCCGCGCAATCCCTTCATCAACGCCGGTGCGCTGGTGATCTGCGACATCAACCAGTCCCGTTTTGCCGCGCCGGCGTTGTCGATGCGCGATTTTGTCCGGCGCTTGTCCGGCAACCCGAATGTCATGGTGGACGGCAAGGTTGCCGAATCGGAATACCAGCACCGCGCGCGTAACGCGGCCATGGCGTATCTGATGCAATCGTTCGGTAACTTTCATAACGACGTCGAAGCCGTGCTGCGCAGCTACTTCAGCCATTGCGCGTTGCGCATGAGTTGCGTGGATCTGGCCCGCACGTTCTGCTTTCTGGCCAACGACGGTTTCTGCAAGCACAGCGGCGCCCAGATTCTCAGCGCTCGCCAGACCCAGCAAGTCAACTCGATCATGGCCACCAGTGGGCTGTACGACGAAGCCGGCAATTTTGCCTATCGTGTCGGCCTGCCGGGCAAGAGCGGCGTGGGTGGCGGGATTGTCGCCGTAGTGCCGGGGCAATTCACGGTGTGCGTCTGGTCCCCGGAATTAAACACTGCCGGCAACTCCCTCGCCGGCATGGCGGCGCTGGAGTTGTTAAGTCAGCGGATTGGCTGGTCGGTGTTCTGATGGCCTGTCTTGACTAGCGCCCGATGACCGCTACCGTGAAGCAGGCATTCTTTCACTCAAGGGGCGGGTGACTTCATGGCGAATTTCGGTTCCGGGCTTCTAGTCTTCAACGATCCGGACACTCATATGCGCAAAGGCTTGTCTGCCGTGGTCCAGATAGGCGACACCCTTTGGGTTGCCAATGATGAATCCTTGAGCCTGGAGCGCTTTACCTTGCGTGAGCGCGTCGGTGCGGGCGAGTTTCTGTTCGATCAGCACAAACAATTCCCGTTGGCGTCCCTGTTGACGCTGCCGGTCATCCCGACGATTGGCGAAGCATGCGTTGAGGCAGACCTGGAAGGCATGAGCTACGACCGCGACACGGGGTATCTCTGGATGGTGGGGTCTCACAGCCTGAAACGGAAAAAACCTGATAGCTCCAAGTCCCCGAAGAAAAACGCCGAGCGCCTGGCAACGGTCAGCTGCGATGGCAATCGTTTTCTCCTGGCCCGGATTCCGGTGGTCGAAGAAAACGGGACGTTCACGTTGGTGAAGAGCACCGTCAGTGATGATCGAGTCGCCGCTCAATTGTCCGGCGATCAACTGGGTAATGAATTGCTCGACGCACTCAAGGACGACGAGCATGTCGGGGCATTTCTGCACATTCCCGGCAAGGACAACGGGTTCGATACCGAAGGTCTCGAGGTCAATGGCAAGCGGGTTTTTATCGGGTTGCGAGGGCCTGTGCTGCGGGGCTGGACCATTATTCTGGAGATCGAACCCCAAGCCCATCCCAAGACCGCCCACACGCTGAGGCTGAAAAAAATCGGGCCCAAGGGGCGCAAATACCGAAAGCATTTTCTCCAGTTGGGCGGGCTCGGCGTCAGGGATTTGTGCATCGATGGCGACGACATGCTGATTCTGGCCGGGCCGACGATGAACCTCGACGGGCCAGTCAGCGTATTTCGATGGCTCGACGGTGCCAGCCCAACAGAGGAAGGTTTTGTCTTCAGCGAACAATTGACGCCGGTTCTGGAGGTTCCTTACGGGCAAGGAAAAGATAAAGGACGCGATCATGCCGAGGGACTGACCTTTATCAGCGCCGCAGGCGTAGAAGAGCCCTTGCTGCTGGTGGTCTATGACGCGAACGCCGGATGGCGCAAACAGGGGAGCAATCGCCTGGAGCAAGATGTATTTCGCCTGGCAAAAAAGCCCCGGTGAATGACGCTTGACGGATTTTCCTATACATTTTCTGGCCGCTCTCCTGCATGGTGAAACCGTTTCATGTCTCTTGCGCTCGAACGTCTAGTCGCTGGCACGCCAATCCCTTTTGCCGGTAATCGTGTCACTGTCGTCAGCCCCGAACTGGCGGCGCGCTTTCAGCCCGGCGACCATCTGCTGGTGGAGCAGGTCAGCGGCGAATTGTTGCTGATTCCAGTGGCCGACCAGCAAGCGGCCGCGGTCGCCATCGAGCGCGCCGAATCGGCATTCGCTGCAATGTCCGGCGTCCCGGATCAGGCCATCAGCGAGTTCTTCGATCATTTTGCTCAACGCCTCGAAAACCCGGAATGCTGGGCTCTGATTGCAGCCGCCAACCTGGCCGACATCGAACGGGCCAAGGCGCGCGGGCGTTCCACCACGCGGTTGCTGGCCGATGAACGCATGCGCGGCGACATGATCGCCGGCCTGCGGGCCTGGCGCGATGCCCCGGCCACCCGTGGCAAAGTCGTGAGCTGCGTCGAGCACGACGGCTGGAAAGTCGAGCAAGTGGTCTCGCCGCTGGGCATTGTCGCGTTCGTGTTCGAAGGCCGACCGAATGTCTTTGCCGATGCCGCTGGTGTATTGCGCACGGGCAACACCGCGGTGCTGCGCATTGGTAGCGATGCATTGGGCACTGCCCAGGCCATCGTCACCCACGCATTGAATCCGGCATTGGCCGACGCCGGCTTGCCGACCGGTGCGGTTTCGCTGGTGGAAAGCGTCAATCACGCCGCCGGTTGGGCAATGTTCGCCGACCGCCGCCTGTCATTAGCGGTGGCCCGTGGCTCAGGACGGGCAGTCAGCCAGTTGGGCAGCATCGCGCAACAGGCCGGCACCGCCGTCAGCTTGCACGGCACCGGCGGCGCGTGGCTGATCGCCGACCAACACGCCGATGCCCGGCGCTTTGCCGCCGTGGTGCGCAATTCACTGGACCGCAAAGTCTGCAACACCCTTAACGTCTGCCTGATCCACCGCGACCGTGCCGCTGAGCTGGTGCCGCTGTTTCTCGACGCACTGCAACAGGCCGGCACCGCTCGGGGCCAGGGTTGCAAGTTGCATATCGTCGAGGGGAGCGAGCAGCACTTGCCAAGTGATTGGCAAACCGCGAGCGTCGAGGTGTACCGCGCCGACGGCTATCAGACCGAAGCGTTGGCCGAACCGCTGCCCGAGGACCAATTGGGTCGCGAGTGGGAGTGGGAAGAAACCCCGGAAGTCAGCTTGAAAATCGTCGACGACCTGGAGCAGGCCATCATCCTGTTCAATCGCTACAGCCCGCAATTCACTGTGTCGCTGATCAGTGAAGATGCCCCGGCGCAGGAGCGTTTCTACAACGCGGTCAACGCGCCTTTTGTTGGCAACGGGATTACTCGCTGGGTCGATGGCCAGTACGCACTGAACAAGCCGGAACTGGGGCTTTCGAACTGGGAGAGTGGCCGCCTGTTTGCACGCAGCGCGATTCTTTCGGGCGATGGCGTGTTCACCATCCGAAGCCGCATGACCCAGACGAGTCTGTCGGTCAAACGCTGAGACGTAAGCCGCGCAAACCCGCAAACCTAATGAAATGGCTACCCCCGCCTCCCCCCCTGTGATCGCCCACTAAGCTTTCACCGGGGGCTCATCGGAGATCATTGCCATGAACAACGTAGCT
>NZ_MUNM01000089.1 GCF_002286815.1 Pseudomonas sp. PICF141 | reverse complement strand
GCTAATCGCACTTTGGGAGAACCAGCGTGGCGTAGCCTTGAAGGTTCTGGCTACCTGGGTTGCTGTCAACGACAGCACTTTGCCCGACCTTTTCTACGCCTGTGGAGAATTGGGTCAAGGCTCGAATTTTCGGGAGTTCTGCGGCTGTGAATGAAATTATCCACTTATGGAAATCAGTGGTTTTCCACAGACAATTGCGTGGGCTTTAGATTTTTTAAGTGAGGTCCATCCAAACAGGGCGGCTTTGCAGCCCTGTTTGGATGGACCCGCGTGGACAAACGGATCACTGAGATATGAGGACCGAGCGCTTACTCAGTTGCGCCACGTTTTGCTTTTAGGCGAGTGACATTCGCACCCGTCTGATTGACGAATTCGCGTGGGCTGACATGCTTCTGCTGATTAGCCTCAAGGTAGCGACTCCACCAGTTCATGATCAGCCTGCGCTCCTCGATGAACTCGGCCTTGTGGATGTAAGCGGCGCGGACGTTGTTGCGTTCCTTGTGGCTCATCTGTCGCTCGATGGCTGTGTCCGTCCACAAACCTGACTCGATCAGTGCGCTGCAGGCCATCGAACGAAACCCATGCCCACAGATCTCGGATTTGGTGTCGTACCCCATCTTCCGAAGCGCGCTGTTCACCGTGTTTTCAGACATTGGTTTCCAAGACTTGGTATCGCCTGCGAACACCAAGTCAAATTTGCCTGTGATTGCGTGGATCTGCTCGAGCAGGGCGATCGCTTGCGGCGATAAGGGTACAAGATGGATATCGCCTGCCATCTTCGTACCCCTTGTGGAGAAGGGTACGTCTTCCAACGCTGGTCGCGTGTCGGGTATTTCCCAGACGGCACGTTTGAGGTCGAACTCGCTCCAGCGGGCGAAGCGCAGCTCGCTGGAGCGTACAAACACGTGCAGCGACAGCAAGACCGTCAGCCGGGTAAGTGCGCGGCCTTTATAGGTGTCGATCCGTTCCTGCAATTCAGGCAAGCGCGATAAGGATAAGGCG
>NZ_MUNM01000088.1 GCF_002286815.1 Pseudomonas sp. PICF141 | reverse complement strand
GGGATTTTCGGTAGATCTCGCAACGCGGGTTTCTTCTTGGTTGGCATACATGCACCTCTTACTCATGTTATGCCCGAACACAAAATTTCTGACACCCCCACCTATGCCCAAATACAAAGCAAAATGTGTTGCAGAACCTCACAAACAACACAACCCCCGGTAGGAGCGAGGCTTGCCCGCGAAGAGGGACAGTCAGTCGCATCAATGTTGCCTGACACACCGCCTTCGCGGGCAAGCCTCGCTCCTACAGATAAATGTCAGCCCAGCAATCCAAGCATATTGCGATGCCGCGCTTCGAAAATCCGCCGCATGTACCCATTGACCACCAGCCATTCCAATGGCGCGCCGCCAATCGCCGCATAGGTCACCCGGTCGGTGTACAGCGTACCGCCCTTGCCCGCCGCCACACGGTGTTCATGACGAAAGGCACGCAACGGCCCCTCGAGCATTTCATCGACGAAATGCGTCTCACCGACCTCGCGGATCACCACCGTCCAGCTCGACGGGATCAGGTTGAACATCCAGTGCCGAAAGCGAAACTGGCGACCGGCTTCGATGCGCAGGTTACTCAAATCGATCTCGCTCAACAGCGTGACTCGCTCTGGAAAGATCTTCGGGAAGTTCATGCCTTCCAGACAGAAGTCGAGGACTTGCTCGGGGGTACGATTGGGGATCAGGGTGGTGAGTTCCAGTACAGGCATAAGCCGTAACATTTCCTTTGTTTGGCGGGGTGGCTGAAAGCGACAGCACTAGGACTTTGCTTGAGCAATGGTTATTTTAGGGTATTCGTTCCGGTCTCTGAACATGATGTAAAGCGGGTCCAGGCCAGATTCCAGCGGGAACACCACTACATAGTCATCGAAACGAATCGCAGCCATGTCACTGAAGGATTCCAACACAGGCACAGGCGATGAGCGAAGGAATCCCAGCCGATACTCGGGGGCTGGCGTCAGGGTCGAGATGGTTTCAAGGTTAGCTGGCGCGCTCCAGCTCACCATTGCCGGGGCGGGCCCGTCAGCGGTAAAACAATAAGTCTTCATCTGCTCATTCCAGACAGCCGCTCGCACCCTCACCCTGGACGACAATACGTTGCCATTAGTCGGCGTAATGGCCACCTGTCGCAACGTGTTTATTTCTCTCAGCCCTCGGGACATCGTTCCTGGTGGAACGGCGTACGTGCCGCTGCTCATCCTGAAAGGAAGATCGACTTCGGCCCCCGTCGCGGCCAGGACTTGCCAGTCCTGGCCCTCGATCGGCAGCAACTCGAGCAGTGGAACGGTGAGCCCATACCTTTCCACTTCGGCCCGACTGGCGAATTCAAATTGCAGCACGGCTGCGTATTGACCTTGATGGTCTTGGGCTCCCGAGGTGATCTGCCAGGTAAACTCCGCCACCGCCGAGCGTATGGCTTTTTGCAGTGCTACCCGATGGGTCTCCAAGGGTTGCGAAAGGCCGCCATCAAGGAAAATACCCGGTCGCGCATTGGCAAAGGCATGTGGCGCAAAAAGCAAATCGCCCGCCTGGGTCGGCCCTGCTCCCTGCTGATAACGCTGATCAACGAGTTGTGTTTGCGCAACCGCCAGCAGCGCTTCGGCATCCACTTGAAAACGAAGGAGACGTTCATTGATTTCATTCAACTTCGCCAGATAACGGTCGTGAGTGGAATTGATCTGCTGGGCGATACTTTGCCACTGCGCGAGTTCGGACCGGGCGTAGGATAGCTCGCGCCGGGCGCTGTCTCTTTTGAACCCGATGCTCATTTTCCAGAATTCGTATCGGCGGGCTGCCAGGCGCGCTTGAAATTCAGAAGCCTCCAGAGCACGGATGTCCGCCTCGCGCCCATGGACGTCCATTTGGGCGTTCTGTCGCTGACGCATGTATTTGATCTGTTGCTCGAATACACTGAGTGCCGTTTCTGCCGCCCGTTCTGAGTCCGCCAGATCTACAGCGACTTTCTGTACATCAGCCAGGTTCCAGGCGATACGTTGCTGTGTCATCTGCGCCGGGGTCAACGGTGCTCCCGGTCTTGCAGCAACCGGACGAGGAACAGGAACGCCCTCCCCTTTTAATGCGGCACGCCCCTGTTTGTGGTGCCAGTCTTTGACGTAGTACACGACCGAGCCCGATGAATAAGTGTTCGTATCGTCCTCTGGCGGATAAAACAGCAGGTCGGCCCCTTTGGGATCACCGACGATGCTGTCGAAATGATTGATCAGTCGGTCGTGGTCCTGTTTCGGCAGATCGACGGCCCAGATTCTGTTCACCAGGGCCTGGAATTCCGATTCGGTGTAATCCTTGAGTGTTGTTTTAAGTTCCATCTTTATTGCTTCCTTGTGTAGCTTGGACAAACTTCCGAAAACAATGGCACCTGCCCATTTCGCTATGAACAGATGCCAGTTAGCCACCGAGCTGAATTACCCGGATTTGAAGCCAGGTTTATTATTGGCTGCGCGCCACTCTTTGACTTCCTTCAGGATACCTTCGGGACTGTCTTCTTGGCCTTCCTTGGGGTAGAAGATGACGTCTGAGCGGCCGGGGTGTTCGGTAATCGCCTCAAAATGATCCAGGAGCTTTTCCCGATAAACTTCCAAGGCTATCCCCTTCAAACCGCTTGTTTGATGGAAAAACTCCCCTAGAAAATTTAAAAACTCTTCCTCGGTGTAGTCCTCCAACCGCCCTTTTAGAATCATTGATTATTCTCCTTGTGCAGATGAATATGACGTTTCGGAGTCATTACCGAAATATTATCCAAACCGTAAACATCCCCACCTTTCGAAATTTCTACCTGATGATGGAGTTCGAAAGCCTTACGCCCCCCAACTTGATCCACAAGGACCGAAAAAGGTGCAGACCCATCTCGCATTCTGTCCAAATTAGATTTACTAAACTGCTGACTCAATTCCACATCCGCCGCAACAGCCCTCCAAAACGCCCGCCTGAATCCATGGAAATTACGAAACTCCATCGACCGCAACTTATCCGCGATCTGCTCGGGAATCGGCGCCCCCTCCGCTCGTGCCGCATCCCCCAACCATATTCCTGAAACCGACTGCCCAACCCCCCCATCGCCACACCAGGATCATCACGCCGATCCAGAAACAGGACATCCGACGAAGGCAATTCCATATCCGCCGGGTACCCAGGAATATTGGCACCCATCAGCCCTTCGTCAACAGCCGGAAACGTCTCGTTTTGCGGTAGGACCGGGATGATCGGTCTGCCGGGATAAACCGCTGGAATCGACGGTTTCACCGGTGAGGTTGTAGGACCCAGGTGTTCGATACCCGGCGGAACCAGAGGTGTCCAGGTTCCGCCGCCGACCGGACGAATCGGCCAGGGCAGGACCGCAGGAGTGATCCCCAGCCGTCCCTGGATGCTTTGCGGCGTGGTAATGCTGATTTTGTCGAGGTTGAAAGGATTGGCGCCGAGCTCTGCCCGCTCCTGATAGCGCAGTTCGAACTCGCGTCGCTCACCGACCCAGGTGCTTTTCGGCGCGTACGGCGCGAAGCCTTGTTCGATGCGCTTTTTGTTCACCCCATCAAAACGGCTAACGAGCGCCGGGTGCTCGCCCAGCGTTCGCCACAGCGCTTGATCAAACGCCTCGAACGAGTTGATTTCGCGACCTCGAAACTGATCGCCGACTTGCGTCGGAATCGCTGCGCCCGTCTCCTTGCTCGCCGTTTTCCACCAGTCAGCCGTGGCCGGTTGACCGTTTCCGGTGACGATGCCCGAGCCCATGGGTGGCAGATTGAAGGACAGGTACGTCGGCGGCAGGCCCGGTACGCAAACAATGCAGTCCTGAATGCGCAGATCGACACCCGCCGGGATGTCCTGGATCTGCGGCGTCAACATCGCCAGCCCCGCCTGGCTCGTCGTGGCAGCCTGAGCGGCAGCGTTCGGCGCGAATTGAAGGTGCCTGGTCGGGAATCCGGGGATCTGTGCGTTGTAGAACCCGGTCAGCGGGTCAAGTACCGCATTGATGACCGGCACATCAGCATCAATCTCATCGCCCGTAGTGACAGCAATGATGGCGGTGCCCTCCGGCACGGCTTCGGGTTTGAGCCGGTATGCCGCCTCCACCGAGCCACCGGAATCAGCAATCGATTGCAGTGCTCGACCATCGGAAAGCCCCAGCGCTTGCGCAGGAATGGCGACAGCCTGGAACAAACGCCGACGTTGCTCAGGGCTCAACTCGCCATGACCGAGGGTGGGCGAATACACCATCGCGGTGACGAACACCGGCCCCGTTTTTGCAGCAATGCGTCCGAAATCGATGAGGGTGTTGACGGCAGACTGGACCGCCGCCTCAAGCGCTGCCGCCGCTTGCCGCGCCACGAATGCGCCGTCACGCGTCAAAACCATCCCGCCAGCGGTAACCGAAGTAACGGGAGCCGTCAGCGTATTGGCCTGCCGGACCCGTTCTATGCGCGCATCTTCATCGGCCTGCTGCTTGAAGCGAATACGCGCTTCACGCTGCTCGGCGTACTGACGCTGGGCCTCCCATACGGCTTCCCTCTCGCGCCAGACAACCGTCTGCTCGGCGTGATACTTGGCCAGCGCATTGGATTTATCCGTAAGCGCATTGATTTGCGATGTCAGCAACCGCGCTTCATGGGCCGCGTTGTAGGCGTTTTCCCAAATTTGGTGACCGTCATTGAGCGCCTGACCGAACGCCCCCAATCGCGTCAGGTAATCATCCGAGGTGCGGGTAAATGGATCGTGCCCATCGAAGGACCGGGCAACCGCGTTTTTTGCATTGAGCTCAGCGGTCTTGCGGGCGATGAGCCCGTCGATTTCGTTTTTTTCCTTGGTGATCAGATAAAGCTGCCAGCGCTCGCTCGAGTCGCTGTTGGGCGCCCGTCGCGCCGCCGAGATTTCGCGCTCAAGGGATGGCTTGAGTTGTGCGGCCGTCTCGGCGAAGCGACGATCCACTTCGGCTCGGATGGCGTCATGACGCTGCGCCAGCCCCGCCAGAAACTGGTGAAGAGCCTGGACGCGGGCCTCTTCCTGAGCTTGTGCGGCAGCAGCTTGCGCTCGTGCGGCCTCGGCTTGAGCCTGCACACGCGCTTTTTCTTGTGCTTGGCGATGCGCTTCCATAGCCCGTTTGCGGGCCCTTTTTCTCTTCCTGCTGCTCGTACCGCCGAATCCGCCTGAAACCCCTCCGCCGACGCTAAAAACGCTGCCCGAGGATGAGGGTCCCGGCTTGATAACAACTTCCCCTGTCGATTCATCGTTCAATGTGTTTTGTGCCATACAGTCTCTCCTTGTCTGTAGGGCACAGCCTGTCGATGCAACCGCAGTCAGGTGCGGTACATAGTTATCGGTGTCGATTTAAAACGAGGTGCTATTTGAGGGAATCAATCACCCTCACAGGTAACAAATCCGATTCTTTTGCGGTCTTTCGTTGGAAGGAGTGTCGATTCGGGCGACTACCATTCGACTAGACCGTGAGTCACTCACATTCAGCGGAGACAAAACCATGCGATTCATGATCATTGTGAAAGCCAGCCCCGATTCCGAGGCGGGTGTGATGCCCAGCGAAGAACTGATGACCGCGATGGGCAACTTCAACGAGGAACTGGCCAAGGCCGGGATCCTCATCGATTGCGACGGCCTGCAGCCCAGTAGCAAAGGTGCCCGCGTCCGTTTTTCGGGTGACGAGCGTACGGTGATCGACGGACCGTTCGCCGAAACCAAGGAGCTAATCGCTGGCTACTGGTTGTGGCAGGTGAAGTCCAAAGAGGAAGCGATCGAGTGGGTCAAGCGCTGCCCCAACCCGATGCCGGGCACAGAAGCCGAGATCGAGATTCGCCAGGTGTACGAGGCCGAAGACTTCGGGGCCGAATTCACACCGCAGTTGCGCGAGCAGGAAGAACGAGTACGTGCGCAGGCGAAGAAGCACTGAATCTGACACACCTACGCGGAGTATCGGAATTGCTGAGGGATTTGGCGTTACCGGGAGACGGCTATCGCGAGCAGGCTCGCTCCCGCATTTGATCGCTGGTGTTCACAAATAATGTGCTCACAGCAGATCCAGTGTGGGAGCGAGCCTGCTCGCGAAGAGGCCCTCAGCCCCGCCGCATTATTTGGACGTGGACTTGAGTTTCAGATACGACTGATGCAGGTCCGACGCCCAACCATCGATCACGTTTTTCACGTCGTTGGGCTTCATCACCTGGTCTGAGTTTTCCAGCGGTTTGCCGGTGCCCTTGCGCACGACCTGGGCAAGGACTTTGTTGTTGCCGCCATCGAGAAACACGGCTTCGGTGGCCAGATCGGTTTCCTGGTCTCGAATGCCGGTGGCCGTGCTGACTGCCGCTGCCACGAGGGCAATCGGGATGACTTCATAAGGCTTGAGGCCTTCGGTCTTGCTGCTGACGGCGGTGATCGCCGCACGCACCACCATCACACCAGGGCCGGGACCACTGGCCAGTGGCAGGGATCTGCCGATTTCGCGTTTAAGTGCTTGATCGTAGTAGCTGGTGATGCCGTTCAGGGTTGTCTGAGGAATTTTCACCGTCGGTTGCGGTTTGGGGTAGAGCTGAGTTGGCTCGATGTAGACACTGGAGAATTTGTTGATATCGAGTTTGGGGTCCATCCAGCGCATCACCACGGCGCCCGATGGCGACTTGGCCTCCTTCAGCTGACTGTAGTCCTTGAGAAAGCCGGAATACTGGTCTGGCTCGACGACTTTGCTGGAGCAACCCACCACTCCGATAGAGGCGATGCACAGGGTGCTCATCATTAACGCAAGCTTCATGCTTGTAACTCCTGTCAGAAGGCCGGCAACAATATGGCATATGGGAATTAAAGGTATAGCCAATACTGGGCGTTTTGTTATCGAAACATACAATATTCATCCATTGTTACGGCCGTTGAAGTGATTGCGGCAATATTCAAAGGCCCCTTCGCGGGCAAGCCTCGCTCCTGCAAGATTGGGGTGGTTGGCAGGAATGCATACAACCCGCAGCCCGCAGGAGCGAGGCTCGCCCGCGAAGACATCAGCTAAAACAACGCAAAACCTCACCTGGAAAAAACCTGGTCAATCACCACGAAGATCCGCTTCTCGCCGCCAGTTCCCGCCGACTATTGGCCCGCATCGCCTTGATCAACGACACCGTGCCCACGAGGATGATCACCGCCGCGAACAGGAAGTCGATGCTGTACAGCTGAAAGTCGTTCAACGGCCCCACCAGAAACACCCGGATCGCACCAATACTCACCAGCGTGGCGAGAAAATCGATGCCCGGCTCATCGCGATAAAACACGTGCAGCAGCGGCAGGCACATCACCAGCAGCAACAGCAGCACAATCACCTTGAACGAGCCCTTGCGCTCGACACTGAACGCGCATTCGTTGGCGCCGTAGGGCTTGTAATCCTCTTCGCGAATCAATGAATTTTTCTCGTTGATGTATTCGACCCGGTTGTACTTCTGGATCGGCGTAAAGGTGTTCGACATCTCCATGCCCGTGGTGATGTGCCTGAACTTCAGGTCAATGCGTTCATTGCCTTTGAGGATGTACAGCACCGGTTTGTAGCCGTAGCGATAGGTGTCGAACGGAAAGTCCGTCGACCGCCCCAAGACCCCGATGGGCCGGGATTCAAGTTCGGCGTAGGCACTTTTGTTGGTCGAAGACAAATTACGGCTCAGGGGCTTGATCTTGACCTGTTCCATGAGGATCGGCGCAATGCCATAAGACCACTGCAGGGGTTCCATGCGCAGCCGCAGTTCGTTGCGGCCCAGGTCATAACGATCAAAGGTTCGCTCGGAGACGATCACCGCGCCCGAGAGCATGAACTGGCCATGAACGTTGTTGGTGATGTGCAGCGACAGTCGATCCTTGCCCGAGCCGGTGGCATCGCTGGCCGGCGGCGTGCCGCACCAGGCGTAGCTGCTGAACGTCTCCCCGAGCTGGCCGTTGCGGTTCTCTTTGAACACATAAAAGTAACTGCCCCACAGGGCCGCCATCAGCAGCAACGCGAAAAGCCCTAAAACCTTCTTGCCCACGCTCACACCAGACTCCTTTCTTTGCTGACTCCCTAAGAGGCGCGGACTCTACCAAAATGCCATCAGTGGCCCAAGCAGAAAAACCAGCCAGGAAGAACCTTGTGGCGAGGCGCTTGCCCCCGTTTGAGTGCGCAGCACTCACAAAATCTTTGGCACACCAGAGATTCTGGGGCTGCTTCGCCGCCCAACGGGGCAAGCCCCCTCGCCACGGGCCGCGCTGCACGTTACAGATTCAGCCAAACACCAGGAAACCGTATCAGGAGCGCGGCCTATGGCCGCAGGCTGGCCTCGTACCTGATCCGCATAAACTCGGTTTTTCTGAGCCTGTTTTGTTTGCGGCAGGGTTTCTACAGTTCATGGCATGCCAGACCGGGTGGCCTGGCAAGTCTTTGCAACCGTGGAAGAACTGACCATGAGCACAGCAACAATCGGACAGGCCTATAACTACAAGGTCGTTCGCCAATTCGTCGTGGCAACCATCGTCTGGGGTGTTGTCGGGATGGCGATGGGGGTGTGGATCGCCTCGCAACTGGTATGGCCCGAGATGAACCTCGACCTGCCATGGACCACCTTCGGCCGCTTGCGTCCACTGCACACCAGCCTGGTAATTTTCGGCTTTGCCGGCAGCGCGCAATTCGCCGCCAGTTACTACGCGGTGCAACGCACCTGTCAGGTGCGGCTGTATTCCGACAAGCTTGCCGCGTTCACCTTCTGGGGCTGGCAATCGGTGATCGTGGTAATGCTGATCAGCCTGCCGCTGGGCTACACCACCACCAAGGAATACGCCGAGATCGAATTCAGCGGCGCGGTATGGATGACGCTGGTCTGGGTCGCTTACGCCATCGTGTTCTTCACCACGGTGGTGCAACGCAAGACCAGACACATCTACGTCGGCAACTGGTTTTTCGGCGCATTCATCGTGGTGATCGCCATGCTGCACGTGGTCAATCACCTGTCGATCCCGGTGGACTGGTTCAAATCGTATCCGGTGTATTCCGGGGCCACCGACGCCATGGTTCAGTGGTGGTACGGGCATAACGCGGTGGGGTTCTTCCTGACCACCGGCTTCCTTGGAATGATGTATTACTTCGTGCCGAAACAGGTCAATCGGCCGGTGTATTCCTATCGCTTGTCGATCGTGCATTTCTGGGCTCTGATCACCCTGTACATCTGGGCCGGCCCACACCATTTGCACTACACCGCCTTGCCAGACTGGGCACAGTCGCTGGGCATGGCGATGTCGCTGATCCTGTTGGCGCCGAGCTGGGGCGGCATGATCAACGGCATGATGACGCTCTCGGGCGCCTGGCATAAGTTGCGCAGCGACCCGATCCTGCGCTTTCTGGTGCTGTCACTGGCCTTCTACGGCATGTCGACCTTTGAAGGGCCGATGATGGCGATCAAGACGGTGAACGCCCTCTCCCACTACACCGACTGGACCATCGGCCACGTGCATGCCGGGGCTTTGGGCTGGGTGGCGATGATCACCTTCGGCGCCGTCTACCACATGGTCCCGAAAGTCTTCGGCCGCCCGCAGATGCACAGCATCGGCCTGATCAACGCACACTTCTGGCTCGCGACCATCGGCACTGTGCTGTACATCGCGTCCATGTGGGTCAATGGCATCACCCAGGGTTTGATGTGGCGCGCGATCAATGACGACGGCACCCTGACCTACTCCTTCGTCGAAGCCTTGCAGGCCAGTCATCCGGGGTTTGTGGTGCGTTTTGTCGGCGGGGTGTTTTTCCTCAGCGGCATGTTGCTGATGGCCTACAACACCTGGCGCACGGTGCGGGTGGCGGACGTGAAAATGGCTGAACTTCAAGCGCAGATTGCCTGAGGCAGGGAGCCCGACATGATCGAGATGACGTTGAATCTATTGGGTGTTCTGGGGCTTTGGCTGGCGGTCGAGTACAGCCTGAAACAGCAGACGGCCGAGAGCCTGGACGATGCCAGCCTGATTCCGTTCGCCGATGACCCGGAGGTGGCGCGGCGGGTGGAATTGGCGACGGGCAAGACCGTGAAGGCGGTGGCGCCGCAAGAGGTGAAGCCGGGTTGGGGCAATCTCGAAATCTGAGGCACCCTCAATGATCGTTCCCACGCTCTGCGTGGGAACGATCATGCTCAGAGAATTCAGCCGCGCTCGCGGGGAATCAGGCTCTGCAGTTGCTGCGCCAGGAAGTTCGCATCGAAGGCAAAGGTGTCCGGGTCTTTCAAGCCATTGGTCTTGCGCCACTGCCAATTGCTGGAGGGCGGCAGGCACACCAGCGAAATGCTGCCATAACGCGCGGCGGTCAAGCCCATTACGGCCAGGGAAATCTGCCCACCCGGGCCCATCACGTCCGGCACGAACTCCACCGGTTTACCGGCGATCACCACGCTCAGCTTCTCGGTCTTGAACGGCGATGTTTCAAGTGGCACGCTCGGCCCGGACGCCACATACGCCTCGCGACTCACCTCCAGCAAATTCGGCGCCAGCACCGGTGCCAGCCACTGCTGGATCTGATCGAACAACTCACCAATGCGCGTCGCCCACACGGCCGATTGCGACTCAAACAGTTGCTTCTTGTGCGCTTCGCTTTCTGCATAGTGGCGAAGCATCTCACCCAGTTGCTGTACGTCGTCCATTGCGGTGTTCCTTTGGTTGAAGCGTTGCTGCGGCCTTTGAGCATGGCAGATGCGCGCCACAGGCGTACGACTAAAAGCGTGAACGGTATTGAGGGTCATGCCCGGGTGGACATGAAATTTCCTGATAGATTGCCAAGAAGCTCACGGGATATTCTCGAACCAAGACCGCTCTCGCAAGGGTTTGCCATTCACAGGAGTACAACATGCGCACCATCGGCCTTATCGGCGGCATGAGCTGGGAGTCCAGCGCCGAGTATTACCGTCTCATCAACCAGCAGGTACGTGACCGCCTCGGGCCATTACGCTCGGCGAAACTGTTGATGTACAGCGTCGACTTTGGCCCGGTCGAACAGGCCCAGCATGCCGGGCGCTGGGACGAGGCGGCGGCGATTCTGGTGGATGCGGCCCAGCGTCTGCAGGCGGGTGGCGCCGAGTGCGTGGTGCTGTGTACCAACACCATGCACAAGGTGGCCGGGCAGATTCAGGCCGCGATCGATATTCCGTTCCTGCACATTGCCGACCCGGCGGGTCAGGCGGCACTGGACACCGGTGCGCTGCGCGTGGGTTTGCTGGGCACTGCGTTCACCATGGAGCAAGACTTTCTCAAGGCACGTCTGACGGCCAAGGGCCTGACGGTGCTGGTACCGGAGGCTGATGAACGTCTGGCCGTGCACCGGATCATCTATGACGAGTTGTGCGTCGGGGTGATCAGCGAGGCGTCACGCCAGGTCTATCAACGGGTGATCGAGTCGCTGACCGAGCGTGGCGCGCAGGCGATCATTCTCGGCTGCACCGAAATCGGCCTGCTGATCAAACCCCAGCACAGCGCCCTGCCCTTGCTCGACACCACCGAACTGCATGCGCAGGCGGTGGTGGCGTTTGCGTTGGGTGACTGACTCAATCGGCTTTGGCCTAATGCCGGTAAGTCAAGAAATTTGAGCGACGAATATCCTGTGGGAGCGTGGCTTGCCCGCGAAGAACGATAACGCGTAATACCTGAAAAACCGCGATGAATTCTTCGCGGGCAAGCCACGCTCCCACAGGTTCTGCGCCTTGACTTACCGACACTGGGCCTCGGGGGTGCGACGCAGGCGCGCCATGCTCAGGGTATCGACCAGCCGACCGTCACGCACGGCGTAATCACGAAACAGGCCTTCGGTCTCGAAACCGAATTTGCGGTACAGGCCGATGGCCGCTTCGTTGTCGGCGTACACCGAAAGTTCTACCCGTTGCAGGTTCATCCAGTTGTCGGCGACGTCCAGCGCCGCCGCCAGCAGTTTCGAGCCGACACCCTTGCCCTGCCAAGCCACAGCGATACCCATGCCGAAGCTGCCTGCGTGGCTACGGCGGATTCGCGAAAACTGCTCCAGCCCAATGTGGCCGATGACCGATCCCTGGTGCAGCGCCACCAGTTTCACCGCGCGCTCGTTGTCCGCCATCAGGCGTTGGCGCCAGACCTCGGTGGACTGAAACGGCATTTGCAGCACCTGCCGGGCCACGGCGGGATCGTTGTAGAGCGCGGTGATGCCCTCGATGTGGGATTCGCTGAAGCGTTCGAGGGTAATAACGGAATCGACAGGCATGAATTTTCGTCCTTGATGCGTGCATGGCTGCCTACTCTATAACGGTGCAAACCTTTGTGACGAGAAGCGATGTGTTCCAAGGATCTATTCAAACCACTCCCGCCGCTCGTTGAAGGTGTTGTGGATCAGTTCGACGATGCGCTGCACCTCGGCCTCATCCCGGGACTCGGCATTGACCGCCATCCATACCTGGCGCTGCATCGGTTGCTTGAAGAGCCCGGGCAACGCCACCAGCCCCCGGTCGAATTGGCTCATGTAATGCGGCAGCAGACCGATGCAGGCGCTGCAGCGGATCATCTCCAGCATCAGCTCATAGGCATGCAGTTGCACCACCCCCGCCAGACGCTGCTCCACCAGACTGTTCCACGGGCCTAAAGCGCTGACGTGGCGGTCGTGCTGCCATTGCACCAGCATGAAATCGGCCAGGTCACCCAGGCTGTCCGGCCGCGCCGCGACCCGTGAATACCGTTTGGCGATGTGTGGCAGATAGTCCACCCGTGCCAGGCGCTGGGGTTCGCTGATGGCGAAACTGGGACCTGGCAACGGCGAATCGGTGCCCCCCAGCCACACCACCACATCGGCGCTGATCGCTCGTAGCGACAGTTCGCTGTCCAGGGAAATGATGTCCAGTCGCACACTGGCGTTGCGCCGCAACAGTGAGATCAGATCACGGCCGAGGATGTCGTGCAGGATCGACTCGGCCACGGCCAGACGAATCAACGGCTGTTCGATCACCGGCAACTTGCGCTCGTGCACCAGCGCAATCAACTGCGCCTGAAGGTGCAAGCCGTCACGACTAAGTGCAAAGCCATTGGCCGAGTGGCTGAACAGCGAACACCGCAGTTGCGCTTCAAGTTGTGCCAGTCGTTTACGCAATTGGGTTGATTTGATGTTGAGGCTGCGGGCCGCTTGCATGAAACAACCGCAGCGGGCGCAGACCCGGAAAGACTGCACCAGCACCGGATCGATTCCGGCCAGTGAGTGTAAGGATTGGTTTTGTTCTACGGGCCAACGGTACTCGGCCACACCCTGACGATCAGTGGGTTCCATGAATGACATTGATGACTCCTGTCGATCTTTCCTTGAGTGTTTTTATCCTGCTGGCTGTTTATGAACCTGATGTGACTACCGGGCAAAAACCGATCAAACATGTCTATAGGAGCGAGGCTGCCCGCGAAGGTGGTGTATCAGTCAATATGGATGCTGAATGGAATGTCCTATTCGCGGGCAAGCCTCGCTCCTACAGGTTCTGCGACTCAATCACTGGGCGTTTGCCGAAAGCTCACCGCCAGGCGATTCCAGCTGTTAATGGTGCTGATGGCCATGGTCAGGTCGACCAGTTCGCCTTCGCTGAACTGCTCCCTGGCCAGGGCGTACACGTCATCCGGCACATGGCTTTGCGCAAGCAGGGTCACCGCTTCGGTCCAGGCCAGGGCCGCCCGCTCCCGAGGGTTGAAGAAATGACTGTCGCGCCAGACCACGATCGCATACAGCCGGCGATCGCTCTCACCAAAGCGGCGCGCATCCACCGAGTGCATGTCGGTGCAGAAGGCGCAGCCATTGAGCTGTGAGGCGCGGATTTTGATCAGGTTCAGCAACGCCGGTTCGATGCCCAGGTTGCCGGTCAAGGCCTCCATTGCGATCATGGCTTTCATCGCTTTGGGCGATGCGTTGTAGTAATCCAGGCGTGCATTCATGACGGTGCCTCATGGCGCTGATCAGTGCCTCCACGGTAGGCGCCCGGGCACAAGGGTTACAGAGCCAATTTGGCGATAAAACCATGGACCGCCCGGCAGCAGGCCAATCGCAGGTTTTTCGCCCACGCAACTTCTGCGCAGCCGTTCATGCGGGTAATCTGGCGCGACGCACAGTCGCTTGAATCGCCCCAGGAGCCCCGCCGGTATGGAACTTCATGTTGTCATCAACGGCCGCAAGGACCTGACAGGCCAGTTGTACCGGCAACTGCGCGATGCCATTGAGTCCGGTCGCCTGACAGCCGGGACGCAACTGCCGCCCAGCCGCTTGCTGGCCGCACAACTGGGGATCTCGCGCAAAACCATTTCCGACACGTATGCGCAGCTGACCTATGAAAACTTCCTCACCGGGGTGATCGGCAAAGGCACTTACGTCAATGCCCGGCCGGCAAAAATCATCCGCAAGCAGAGCCATTCGGAGCTCGCCAGCTTCGACGTCATCGAGGGCTGGCGCAACCTGCCGACCTTCTTGCGCCACCCGACGCTGGAAGGTTTGTTGCGTTATGAGTTCATCGGTGGCGCCACCAGCAAAGGCCAGTTTCCGCAGGATGATTGGCGTCGCTGCACCGCCCATGCCTTACGCCAGATCGCCGGTTCCAAAGGTTTTTACAGCCTGCCCGAAGGCCTGCCGACACTGCGCAATGCCATCGCCCAGCACATTGCGTTTTCACGTGGGGTCAACTGCCAGGACGAAGACGTGGTGGTGTGCAACGGCGCGCAGCAGGCGCTGGACCTGATTTCCCGGGTATTGACCCAACCGGGCAGCCTCGTCGCCATGGAAGACCCCGGCTATCCGCCGGCGCGCCTGTTGTTCGGGAGCCATGGCGCGACGGTGGTTGGCGTGCCGGTGGATGCGCAAGGCATACAGGTGGAACACATTCCCGACGGCACCCGGCTGATTTACGTTACCCCGTCCCACCAGTTCCCGCTGGGCATGCCCCTGAGCCCGGCCCGGCGCGAAGCCCTGCTCGCAAGGGCCTATGAGCTGGGAGCGATCATCATCGAAGACGACTACGACAGCGAATTCCGCTACGAAGGCCGGCCCACCGACTCGCTGAAAAGCCTGGATGAGCGCGGCATCGTCGCCTACGTCGGCACCTTCTCGAAGACCTTGTTGCCGGAGCTGCGGCTCGGGTATGCGATATTGCCGCCGGCGATTCTCGAAGCGGTGATCCGCGCCAAGCAGCTCACCGACCTGCACACCTCCACCCTGCCCCAATGGGCGCTCGCCAAGTTCATCGCCGAGGGCTGCCTGCTCAAGCACATCCGGCGCTGCCACACGATTTACGCCGGGCGCCGTGAGCGGATCCTGGCGCGCATGGCGGGCGATCTTTCGCCGTGGTTCGAAGCGGTGCCCACCACGGCCGGGTTCCACATGGCGGTACTGTGCAAGGTGCCGGTCGATATTCCATTGGTGATCGAACTGGCGAAAAAAGTCGAAGTGGGACTCTATGCCCTGGACGGCTTTTTTTACCAGCAAGCGCCACGGGCCGGGCTGTTCCTGGGGTTCGGCGCGATCGACACCTTGGACATCGACATCGCCCTGGACCGCTTAAGGGATATTTTGCAGCAGCTCGGCTGAGGAATTGGTCTGCGGCTTTATTCGGTGATTGGCTATTGGCGGTCCGCAGGTGCAGGCCTATCCTGATTGGGCGTTATCCCTCAATGAGCAGGATTCGTCCGGCCTGATTCAGGAGTGTGAGCAATGTCCAACGAAGTGATGACCACCAAAGGTGCAGGCTGCCGCCGGCCGCTCGGACGAACTGGGCAAGCAACTGCAAAAGATTGTCGACACCCTGCGCGAACTTCCGGGCTGTGACGCCTATATGGTCGATCGCTGCCCTGAGGACGACACCCGCTGGACAGTCAGCGCTCGCTGGCAATCGGAAGCGGCCATGCAATCGCATTTCAACTGCCCCGAAGTGCAAGGCTTTATCGGCCTGATCGATAGCCGGTTGGCCAATGCCGTCGACTTCAATAGTTTTCCAATCATTTAAAACAATAACCCCCCATGTAGCAGCTGCCGAGCCTGCGAGGCTGCGTTCGGCTGCGCAGCAGTCGTGAATACCGCTGTGATGATCGTTCCCACGCAGAGCGTGGAACGATCAACGGGTAACGTAGCTTCGGTCATTGGCCCCCTCACCTTCCCGAAAATTGGCCGTTTGATTGCCCGATAGCGCGGCTTACTGTGGTTCCTGACGACTCACCACCTCAGGTAATCAACCATGAATGCGCTTCATTTTTTTGCTGCCCCTCTCGCCGCCTTGACGCTGAGCGTTACAACCCCGGCCTTCGCCCATGAGACGGCCCCGTCAGAAAAAGTCACCGTCCTGCAGGACCAGATGCTGAAAAATGCACCGGGCAAAAAAGCCTTGATGATCGAAGTCGATTACCAACCGGGCCAATCGTCCATCGCCCATAAACACCAGGGCACGGCGATGGCCTATGTGCTGTCGGGGGAGATCATTTCGCAAGTCAAAGGCGAAAAAGCCATCAACTACAAGGCCGGCGAGTACTGGTATGAACCGGCCGGCTCGGAACATCTGGTTTCGAAAAACGCCAGCGCTACCCAACCCGCCAAGCTGTTGGTATTCATGGTGTTGGCCCCGGATGAGCAAGTGTTGATTCCTTTGGAGAACTGATCGCTGCACATAAAAAAGTCTCGGCGCGATTGATGACCTCTTCGCGGGCAAGCCTCGCTCCTACAGTTTTTTGTGTTGAACGCCGATTTTGTGGACACCCGCAATCCCTGTAGGAGCGAGGCTTGCCCGCGAAGAGGCCGACCAGACACTCCAAAACCATCAGACAAAAAAAAGCCCCATCTCTTTCGAGACGGGGCTTTTTCATTCAACGCCTATCAGGCAGCCGGTTCCAGCTCGGTGCTGACAGCGGCAGGTGCAGTGGCAGGCACCACCGCTTGACCACTCAACGCCACATCCAGCAATTCACGGTTGGCCACCGCGTACATGGCGTAGTCGGTGCCGCTGGCGGCACGGATTTCCACCAGCATGGCGCGCCAGCGTTCGATCATGCCTTCGTGCTCTTCCATCCACAGCGCCAGGCGTGTTTCCACGTCCTGGGTGCCGTCGCCCTGTTGCAGGACCGAGATGGTGATCGCACGTTGTTGCCAGTCGACGTCATCACGGAACGCTTCACGGGCCAGGGCCTGCCAGTTGTTCTCAACCGGCAGGGCGCTGATCTGTTGCAGGTACCAGGTGATGTCCAGCGCACTGCCCACGGCGAAGTAGGCCTTGGCCACGTCCGCCGGGTCCTGGCCGGTCACGTCGGAAGCTTCGATGATCGGCAGCAGGGTGTACAGGTGCGTGGTGCCAGCCACCATGCGTGCCAGCAACTCCGGCACACCGGCTTCGACGTACGCCTGATAGCGGCCCTGCCAGGTTTCGCGAATCTCGCCACTGAGCAGTTCGTCAAGCTTGAGGCCCAACTCCTTCAGGTGCGGACCGAAATGCGCGACGTCACGGGCAGCGTTCTGCTCGTTGCGGCGGGCACGCAGGAACCAGCGGGTGGCGCGGCGGCCCAGACGCATCAGCTCGTCCATCAGCTCCAGTTGCACATCAGCGGAGACCTGGTAGTCCAGGCCTTCAATCTGCCGGAACCAGTGCGGGAGATGGAAGATGTCACGCACGATCACATAAGCGCCGGCCACGTTCGCCGGGCTCATGCCGGTGGACTCTTTGAGTCGTTGAACGAAGGTGATGCCCATGTGGTTCACCAGATCGTTGGCGATCTGGGTGCTGACGATTTCGCGCTTCAGACGGTGACGGCGCATGGCGGCGGAGAACTTGCTGACCAGCGTCGGCGGGAAAGCGGTTTCCATGTCGCGGGTCAGGTAGTCGTCGTCCGGCACCAAGGAGTTGAGCAGCGCTTCCTTGAGGTCGATCTTGCTGTAGGAAATCAGCACCGACAGCTCGGCACGGGTCAGGCCATGGCCCGCCGCGACGCGCTCGTTGATCGCCTCTTCAGACGGCAGGAACTCAATGGCGCGGTCCAGCTTGCCACGGCCTTCCAGGTCGTTCATCAGACGCTTGTATTCAGCGATCCGCGCATAAGCACGGCGGGCCGCCAGGGACAGTGCCTGAGTCTGCTTGTAGTTGTTGCCGAGCACCAGGTTACCGACTTCGTCAGTCATGCTCGCCAGCAACTGGTTACGTTGCTTGTCGGTCATGTCACCGGCATGAACCACTTCGTTGAGCAGGATCTTGATGTTCACTTCGTGGTCGGAGCAGTCCACACCACCGGCGTTGTCGATGAAGTCGGTGTTGGAACCGCCGCCATTGAGGCCGAATTCGACACGACCCAGCTGCGTCATACCGAGGTTACCGCCCTCGCCCACGACTTTGCAGCGCAGTTCGTTGCCGTTCACGCGCAGTGCATCGTTGGCCTTGTCGCCGACATCGGCGTGGCTTTCGGTGCTGGCTTTCACGTAGGTACCGATACCGCCGTTCCACAACAGGTCCACCGGTGCCTTGAGCAAGGCATTGAGCAGTTCGGTCGGGGTCAGCTTGTCAGCCTGAATATCGAAGCGCTCTTTCATCTGCGGGGAAATCGCGATGCTTTTTGCGCTGCGCGAGAAGATCCCGCCGCCTTCGGACATGATGCTGGTGTCGTAGTCCGACCACGCCGAACGCGGCAGATCGAACAGACGCTGACGCTCGGCGAAGCTGTTGGCTGGCTCCGGGTTCGGGTCGATGAAGATGTGCAAGTGGTTGAACGCAGCGACCAGTTGCAGCTTGTCGGACATCAGCAAGCCGTTACCGAACACGTCACCGGCCATGTCGCCGACGCCCACCACGGTGATGCTGTCTTCCTGGACATTGATGCCGCGCTCGCGGAAGTGGCGTTGTACGCCGACCCACGCGCCCTTGGCGGTGATGCCCATTTTCTTGTGGTCGTAACCTGCCGAGCCACCGGATGCAAACGCATCACCGAGCCAGAAGCCGTAGTCGATGGCGATGCCGTTGGCGATGTCGGAGAAGGTTGCAGTGCCCTTGTCCGCCGCCACTACCAGGTACGGGTCATCATCGTCATGACGCACGACGTTGGCCGGCGGTACCAGTACGCCGTCTTTCAGGTTGTCGGTGATGTCCAACAGGCCCGAAATGAAGATGCGGTAGCAGGCGATGCCCTCGGCCGCGATCTCGTCACGGCTGCCGCCCAGTGGCAGGCGACGCGGCAGGAAGCCGCCCTTCGCACCCACCGGTACGATGACCGAGTTCTTCACTTGCTGGGCTTTTACCAGGCCCAGGACTTCGGTACGGAAGTCTTCTTCCCGGTCAGACCAGCGCAGACCACCACGAGCAACGTTGCCGAAGCGCAGGTGCACGCCTTCGACACGAGGCGAGTAAACGAAGATTTCGAACTTCGGTACCGGCTTGGGCAGCTCCGGAATCAGGTGCGGGTTGAACTTGAAGCTGAAGTAGGACTTGTTCTGACCTTGGGCATCGGTCTGGTAGAAGTTGGTCCGCAGGGTCGCTTTGATCAGGTCCAGGTAACGACGCAGGATGCGGTCTTCGTTGAGCACCTGGACATCGTCCAGTGCTGTCAGAATCGCGTGTTCCAGGCGTTGTTGCTTGTCTTCCAGGTCATCGCTGGCCAGCTTGCGCGCCAGATAGAAACGGGTCTTGAACAACCGGGTCAACTCGCGAGCGATGTCGGTGTGGTTGTTCAGGGTGCTGGCGATGTAACCCAGGTCGAAGCCCAGACGGATCTGCTTCATGTAACGGGCGTAGGCACGCAGCAGCGCCACATCGCGCCATGGCAGGCCGGCGGTCAGCACCAGGCGGTTGAAAGCATCGTTCTCGGCATCGCCACGCACGATGTGGACGAAGGCGTCCTGCAAAGTGTCGTTGAGTTGCTGGATGTCGAGTTCCAGGCCTTCGGCGGCGGTGAACGCGAAGTCGTGGATCCAGAATTCGCGGCCATTGTTATGACGCAGGCGATACGGGAACTCACCCAGTACGCGCAGGCCGAGGTTTTCCAGGATCGGCAACACGTCGGACAACGCCAGCGGGGTGTCGGCGTGATACAGCTTGCAGTGCAGCATGCGCTGACCGGAGACCTGGGCCAGCGGCTGATAGAAGCTCATGACCAGCGGATTTTTTTCGCTCAGGCTCAGCAGGTGCTGCATATCGACCACCGCCGAGTGGGCGGCGAAACGCTCACGGTAACCGGCCGGGAAGCCTTTCGGGAAGTCGGCCAGCACGTTGGTGCCCTGGGCTTCGCCGAAGCTTTCGATTACCAGGCTCGCGTAGTCGTCCTGCCAGCTGCGGCAGGCTTGCACCACTTCTTTTTCCAGCAGAACCGGGTCGATGTCCAGACGGTTCTTCGGATCGACCCGCAGAATCAGTTGTACACGGGCCAGCACGGACTCGGAGAAGAATGTCCAGAATTCGCAGTCCGAGGCTTTCAGGCGATCCATCAGCACTTGCTGGATCTTCTGGCGCACTTCGGTGGAGTAAATGTCACGCGGCACGTAGGCCAGGCAATAGCAGAAACGGCCGTACGGGTCTTTGCGCAGGAACACGCGGATCTTGTTGCGTTCCTGGATCTGTACGATCGACATCACGGTGGTGAACAGCTCATCCACCGGAGTCTGGAACAAGTCGTCACGCGGCAGCACTTCAAGCACCTGGGCCAGTTCCTTGCCCAAGTGAGCCTTGGCCTGGAAGCCCGAACGCTGTTCGATGATCTCGACCTTGCGACGGATGTAAGGAATGACCCGCACGCTTTCGCCGTACACCGAGGAGGTGTACAGGCCCATGAAGCGGCATTCTTTAACGACGTTGCCATCGGCATCGATCTGGCGGATCGACACGTAATCCGGGTAAGCCGGACGGTGAACACGGCTTGGGTGTGCAGCCTTGGCGAACGACAGCGGCGTCGGTTCGCGCAGGTAGTTCACGGCGTAGTCTTCGATGCGCAGGTCGTCGACGGTGAGGCCGGCGCGCAGCAGCTTGGTCAGGCCGAGGAACGAGTTCTGGTCATATTCGATGTGACCGCCGTTCTGATCCTCGCCCACCACGAATTCTTCGTAGCCCAGGAAAGTGAAGTGGTTGCCCACCAGCCATTCCAGGAAGCTCTTGATCTCGGATTTTTCGTCGGCGTTGATGATGAACTGGCTGTTATCGATGCCTTCGATCAGCTCCTGGACCTTGGCTTTCATCGGTTCGAAATCGGCGACCGCGACGCGGACTTCACCGAGAACCTGCTCCAGCTCTTTGGTCAGGACGTTCAGTTCGGCCGTGTTGGCGCAACGGTCGATTTCCAGGTACATCAGCGATTCTTGCAGAATGCCTTCGCCCTGGGTGCCTTTGGGCAGGATTTCCAGCAGCTCGCCCTTGCTGCCGCGACGCACGCTCAGCACAGTGGTTTGCAGGGTATGAATGCTGTAGCCGCGACGGTTCAGCTCGGTGCGCACCGAGTCCACCAGAAACGGCAGATCGTGGTGCAGCACTTCGACCGCGGTGTGGGTCGACTGCCAGCCGTGGCGTTCATAATCGGGGTTGTAGACGCGCACTTGCGGATGCGCGTGATCGAAGCGCTCAAGCAGGCGCCACGCAGAAAGAGTGCAGCCGGCGAGGTCGGACAACCGACGCTGGGTCAGCTCGTCCAGGGAAATAATGCCGAAGAATTGTTCAGCGAACAGCGCCACTTGTGGCAGTGCCTGTTCACTGATGTGCTGCGCCAGTGCCGCTTGCAGTTGGTGCTGGAAGTCGGCTTTGCTGGCTGCGGTGAAGAACGCCATCTGTGGTACTCCGCTTGGGCTTGTTATTGATGGAAGCGTCGCGTGCAAACCCCTTTCGGGGCAATCCGTCACCCTGTTCCTGATTCTCGGGCAGAGGAAACAGGATGACAGGTGGGTGAAGCTGGACGAGACACTCAGGTCACATTCACCTTCCATTGAATGGGCATCTGCAAAAACGACTGGCCCGGGTAGCGGCGCAATGCCTTTACGGGTGCTCATCCGTTGCGCAGCTTAACGACTGCGGCAAGGGCCATGCTTGCAGCGCTGCGACATATTCGGTCAACGGTACGCAGCGCGCGGCAGGCGCCTCGAACAACATTAGCAGCCGTGTAGAAAATCGGGCACTTTATGCCCGGTTTTACGGCACCTGCGTGCCAGAAGTGACCAGCAACACCCCGAATGTTCACGACACATCTTCTGACACTCAGCCGAGCAGAAATTCCCGAGGGCTGGCAGAATCGTCTTTTATTGCGTTCACCACGCTCGCCGAGCCAGGATTTTCCCCATGCAAATGACAACCGACCTCTTGATCGCCAACCCGTGCGACGAAGAAGAAGACAACTTGGCCATGCTCTGCTGCACCAGCGCTGACGGCGAAATGTTCCTGATGAGCCGCTTTCCGGACGAGGATGAGCTGGAGATCATCTTCCACGACAAGCCTTCGGCCCTTAACGGCGTGAAAGTCACCCTCAGTCCTGATCGCCTGCTGATCGAAATTGCCGCCGCGGACGCCGATGTGCTGGGTGGCGAAGATTCGCTGGAAATCCTGCACAGCACCGATGCGCAGGATCTGGCTGAAGTGCAAGAGACCTTGCAGAACATCCTCAAGGGGACGGGTACTTACATCAGCAAGCTCTGATGGTGTTTGAGCTGGCGCCTTCGCGGGCAAGCCTCGCTCCTACAGGTTTTGCGTAAGACGCGGCGCCTCGGTTCCTGCAGGAGCGAGGCTTGCCCGCGAAGGCGTCCAAAAGAACACCGCAACACCCACCCCCTACAAAATTCCAACAGTTTCACCCATCAATTCCCGCACTTTGCACAAAATGCCGTTAGTCGGCGCACCCTGCGATGGATTAAAGTAACGCCCCCAGCCCTGGCGTTATTCGAACGTCTTCGGTCACCCTTTCCAGGAACAGTCATCGATGGAACATCGTGAAGCGCTGCTCGCGCTGCGAACCTTTCTTTCAACGCAGATTCTCGGCCAGGAAAAACTCATTGAGCGCTTGCTCATCGCCTTGCTCGCCGACGGCCACATGCTGGTCGAGGGCGCTCCGGGCCTGGCCAAGACCAAGGCCATCAAAGAGCTCGCCGAAGGCATCGAAGCACAGTTCCATCGCATCCAGTTCACCCCCGACCTGCTGCCAGCCGACATCACCGGCACGGAAATCTATCGCCCGGAAACCGGCAGTTTCGTATTCCAGCAAGGCCCGATCTTCCACAACCTGGTGCTGGCGGACGAAATCAACCGTGCCCCGGCCAAGGTTCAGTCAGCCCTGCTCGAAGCCATGGGCGAGCGCCAGGTCAGCGTCGGGCGCAGCACCTACGACTTGTCGCCGCTGTTTCTGGTCATGGCCACGCAAAACCCCATCGAGCAGGAAGGCACCTACCCGCTGCCCGAAGCCCAGCTCGACCGTTTCCTGATGCACGTGAAAATCGGCTTCCCTGATGCCGCCGTCGAACGGCGGATCCTGCAACAGGCTCGCGGCGAAGCGCTGCACGGCGAAACCAAGCCCGAGCGTCGGGTCAGCCAACAGGCGATCTTCGCCGCGCGCAAGGAAATCCTCGGGTTGTACATGGCCGACGCCGTGGAGGAATACCTGGTGCAACTGGTCATGGCCACACGCATCCCGGCCAAGTTCGACCCGGAAATGGCCGAATGGATCGCCTACGGCGCCAGCCCGCGGGGTTCCATCGCCCTGGACCGTTGCGCCCGGGCCCACGCCTGGCTGGCCGGTCGCGACTTCGTCAGCCCGGAAGACATTCAGGCGGTGCTGTTCGATGTATTGCGCCACCGAATCATTCTTTCCTTTGAAGCCGAAGCCGCTGGCATCGACCAGGACCGGGTGGTCCAGCGGATTCTCGACGTCGTAGCCGTCGCTTGACCCCGATGAACGTCCTTCTGCCGCCCGAGCCGGGCATCCGTGTCAGCCTTTCCGAGCTGATCCAGATGCGTCATCGCGTGCGTGAAGTGCAATTATTTTCCACGCCGAGCCAGCGCAGCCCGCTGATCGGCCTGCACCATTCCAAATTGCGCGGGCGCGGAGTGGATTTCGATCAAGTGCGGGTGTATCAGGCCGGCGATGACGTGCGAAGCATCGACTGGCGCGTCACCGCCCGGACCCAGGAGCCCCACACCAAGTTGTTCCATGAGGAACGCGAGCGACCGATTTTCATCATGGTCGAACAAAGCCGCCGGCTTTTCTTTGGCTCCGGGATGATGTTCAAATCGGTGCTGGCCGCCCAGGCGGCGAGCCTGATTGGCTGGGCCGCACTGGGCCATAACGACCGGGTCGGCGGGCTGGTGTTCGGCGACGACGAACACTACGAAATCAAACCGCGACGCAGCAAACAGAGCCTGCTGCAATTGCTCAACCGACTGGTGCGGGTCAATCAGTCGTTGCACACTGAGCGCGAGCCGGATCGCGACGCCTTCGGCATTGCCCTGCGCCGCGCCCGGGAGGTATTGCGTCCTGGTAGCCTGGTGGTTGTGATTTGCGATGAACGCGCCTTGTCCGACGGGGCCGAGCAGCAGTTGAGCCTGTTGTCACGCCATTGCGACCTGTTGCTGCTGCCCGTGTCCGATCCGCTGGATCACGCCCTGCCCGCGGCCGGGCTTCTACGCTTCGCGGAACGGGGGGCGCAGCTGGAACTCGACACATTGAATTTCGACTTGCGCCAGGCCTATCGCGCACAAGCGGAAGCGCGTATCGCCCGTTGGGAGCTGCTGGCGCAGAAACTGCGGGTATTGCTGATGCCGTTGAGCACCCAGAGCGAAATGATCGAGCAACTGCGCGAATACCTGAACCCGCAGCGGCCGGGGAAAAGTCGATGAGCAGCCTCGATCAACTGCAACCGCTGATTGCCCCGCCACCGATCGGCTTCTGGCCGCCGGCACCGGGCTGGTGGCTGCTGCTGTTATTGCTGCCATTGATCGGTTTCGGCGTGTGGCAATTGCACCGTTTCATTGCGAACAAACGCCCTGTCGTCCGCGCCGAACAACCCCTGGACCCGGTGCGCCTGGCAGCCCTGGCCGAACTCGCCCTGATGCCCAAACCCTACGACGGCGCCCCGGCCGGCGCCTGGCTGCAGCAACTCAATGGCTTGCTCAAACGCCTGTGCCGCAACCATTACCCCTACAGCCAGAGCCACACCCTTAACGGGCGCAAGTGGCTGGCGTTCCTTGATAACCGCTGCCCGGCCGCCGGCCTGACGCGCTGGATGGTGCTGGTGGAAGGCGCCTACAAACCCGAGTGCAAACTCGACGACAAGGCCATCGCAGGCCTGACTCAAGCTGTCGATACCTGGATTCGCAAACATGTTTGAATTCGCCTGGCCATGGATCTTCGCCCTGCTGCCATTGCCCTGGCTGATGCGGCTGTTGCTGCCGGTGGCCGACAGTGGCGAACCGGCGCTCAAGGTCAGCTTCCTCAACGAACTGGAAGGCCTCGCTCGCCGCCGCGCCCGGGCGAATCTGCCAACATGGCGCCAGCAAGCACCCTTCATTCTGCTATGGCTGTTTTTGCTGATCGCGGCCGCACGTCCGCAATGGCTCGGCGAGCCCCTGCCGATTGCCGCCAGCGGCCGCGACTTGCTGGTGGCGGTGGACGTATCCGGCTCGATGGATTTCCCCGACATGCGGTGGCAGGACGAAGAGGTCAGCCGACTGACATTGGTGAAACATCTGCTCGGTGATTTTCTGGAAAGCCGCGACGGCGACCGGGTCGGCTTGATCCTGTTCGGCAGCCAGGCGTATCTGCAAGCGCCATTGACTTTCGACCGGCACACCGTGCGCGTCTGGCTCGATGAAGCGCGGATCGGCATCGCCGGCAAGAACACCGCCATCGGCGATGCCATCGGCCTGGCCCTCAAACGCCTGCGGCAACGTCCGGCACAAAGCCGTGTGCTGATTCTGGTCACCGACGGTGCCAACAACGGCGGCGAGATCGACCCGCTGACCGCCGCGCGACTGGCAGCCAACGAAGGCGTGAAAATCTACCCGATCGGTATCGGCGCCGACCCGGAGCAAAGCGGCACCCTGGGTTTTCTTGGCATCAACCCCAGCCTGGACCTCGACGAACCGGCCTTGAAAGCCATCGCCCAGGCCACTGGCGGCCAGTACTTCCGCGCCCACGACGGTGAGGAATTGCAGGCGATCAAGCGCACCCTCGACAAACTGGAACCGGTGACGCAACAACCCACTCAGGCCCGCCCCGCCCGAGCGTTGTATCACTGGCCTCTGGCGATGGCCCTGCTGTTGAGCATGCTGCTGGTGATCCGCGAGCGCTGGCCCGACAACCCGTTGCAACGGCTGTTTACCGAAAAGCTGTTTAGCAAAGAGCGGTTTCTGCAAACCCAACTGCCCGACTGGCGGCAGCGGCTTAAACGCCTGCGTCTGCGGAGGCGTCGATGATTGCGCTCTGGCCGCACTGGTTCCGCCCCTTGTGGCTGCTGTTGCTGCCGCTGCTGGGCTGGTTGCTCTGGCAACTCTGGCACCGGCAGAAACGCGCCGGGCGCTGGCAAATGATTCTGCCACCGGCCTTCCATGCCGCGTTGCTCAGCGGTGGCAGCGGTCGCGAAAGCAAACTGCCATGGATCGCCCTGGGCCTGGCGTGGGTGCTGACGGTGCTGGCGCTGCTGGGGCCGAGCTGGCAGCGCGTCGAACAGACCAGTCAGAAACCCGCCGACCCACTGGTGGTGTTGCTTGAGCTGACCCCGGAAATGCTCGCCACCGACAGTGCGCCGAACAGGCTGGAACAAGCACGGCGCAAGCTGTTCGACCTGCTGCAAAACCGCAGCGACGCGCAGACCGCAATCATCGTCTATGCCGGCAGCGCCCACACCTTGGTGCCGCTGTCGGATGACCTGTCGACCAGTCGCAACCTGGTGGATGCACTCAAGCCGTCGCTGATGCCCCTGGCCGGTCATCGTGCCGATCTGGCGGTGACCAAGGCCCTTGCGCTGCTGGATCAGGGCGCCCTCGGCCAGGGGCGGATCCTGCTGATCGGTTCGTCGCTGACGGAACAGGAGCGCCAAGGGATTCGTCAGGCGCTGGACGACAAGCCCACGCCATTTCTGATGCTCGGGATCGGCACCGCCGAAGGGGCGCCGGTCGCGCAGGATGACGGCAGTTTTCTCAAGGATGATGCAGGCGCAATTCTGGTGCCCCGCCTGGACGGCCCCAGCCTGAAAGCCTTTGCCAACGGCCTTGGCGGACGTTATCGGCAGGCGCGGCTGGACGATACCGACCTGCGTGGCCTGGGCCTTCTCGACGGCCCACGGGATCTGCGTAACGACGGTCAGACGTTGCGCCTCGACACCTGGGCCGATCAGGGCTATTGGCTGCTGCTGCCCCTGTTATTGCTGGCCGCCTGTGCCGGGCGCCGGGGGTGGCTGTTCTGCCTGCCGCTGTTGTTCGTGCTGCCGCAACCGAGCTACGCCTTCGATTTCGAGGACTTGTGGCTGCGTCCCGATCAGCAAGGCCTGCATTTACTCAAGCAAAAGCGCCCGGCCGAGGCCGCCCGGCGTTTCGACGATCCGCAGTGGCAAGGCGTGGCGCTCTATCAAGCCGGCGACTACAGTGGCGCCGCCCAGCGGTTTGCCCAAGGCAATGACGCCCACGCCCACTACAATCGGGGTAATGCCCTGGCCAAAAGCGGTGAGCTGGAAGCGGCGCTGGATGCCTACGATCAAGCGCTGGAACGTCAACCGGATCTGCGCCCGGCCCTGACCAACAAGGCATTGGTGGAAAGCCTGCTCAAGCAGAAAACCTCTGCGCCGCCCGTCGAGCCGGACAAAACCGCCGATGGCAAAACCGAAAGCATCACCCAGGAACCGCCGCCCGGCAGCGCCACCCAACCCAGCAATGGCGAGCCGAAAACCGATGCCGGGCAAACCCCGCCGGAGACCGGGCAGCCGCCCACGACGCCACCGCAACCGGGCGCCAATGAAGTCCCGGGCAGCGAGTTGGGCGATGAGCAAAGCACCACGCCACCGCGACGCCCGGCCAGCGACATGCTTGAAGGCGAGCAGCTCCAGGCGCTGGAGCAATGGCTGCGCAAAATCCCGGATGACCCCGGCGAATTGCTCAGACGCAAATTCTGGTACGAACAGCAACAACATCAGGATCAGGAAAAAACTCGATGACCCGCTTCACCGCCTTATTGCTCGCACTGTTGCCCGCCCTGTTGCTCAGCACCGCACAGGCCCAGGCCGTGGGGTTGGTCGCCAGCGTCGATCGCAGCCGCCTCAATTCCGGCGAGACGGTCGAGCTGACCCTGGAGTCCAGCGACGTGACTCAGTTCGGTAAACCCGACCTGACCCCGCTGGAGCCGCTGTTCGAAGTGCGCGGCACCCGCCAGGTCAACCAATTGAACACCCTCAACGGCGACACTCAGGCCACCACTCGCTGGATCATCACCCTGCTGCCCCGGCAAAACGGCAGCGTGGTGATTCCATCGCTGCAACTGGGCGATGTCCAGAGCCAGCCGATTACCGTGCAAGTGGTCGAGAGCGAAACCCAGGACAGCAGCAACGCACTGGCGCCGGTGTTCATTGAGGCCAGCCTCGACCAGAACAGCGTCTATGTGCAGGCTCAGGCGATCCTGACCTTGCGCATTTACCATTCGGTGTCGCTGTACGACGACAGCAGCCTGACCCCGTTGCAGATTCCCGATGCGCGCATCGAGCAACTGGGTGACTCGCGCACCTACGAGAAAGTCATCAACGGCCTGCGCCATGGCGTGATCGAGATGCGCTACGCGATTTATCCGCAGCACAGCGGTGAATTGATTATTCCGGCGCAGATGTTCAGTGCCACGCCCGTCGATACCCGACCGTCCCAGGACGCAACGCCACAAGGGCCGAAACCGGGCAAGCAGATGCGCGTCAAATCCGCCGAGATCCCGTTGACGGTCAAGGCCAAACCCGGCACGTATCCGGCCGATGTGCCCTGGCTGCCGGCCCGCAGCCTGAGCCTGAGCGAAAGCTGGAGCCCGGAGCCGGATCATTTGCAGGTCGGCGAATCGCTGACCCGCAGCCTGACCCTGAACGCCGAAGGCCTCGCCAGTTCGCAACTGCCACCGCTGCCCGCCACCGAGATCAACGGCCTGCGGCGCTATCCGGATCAACCGGTGCTGGACAACCAGAGCAGCGAACGCGGTTTGATTGGCAGTCGTGAAGACCGTGAAGCTCTGGTGCCGACCCGCACCGGCAACATCGAGTTGCCCAGCGTTGAAGTGGTCTGGTGGAACACCTTCGAAGATCACCTGGAACACAGCAGCCTGCCGGCCCGCACGCTGCAAGTGGCGAGCAACCCGAGCCTGATCGTCGATACCCCGGCGGGCAGCCCGCAGGCGACGTCCGGTGCCAACAACGAAGCCTTGTGGTGGAAACTCAGCACCGTGATGTTGGCCTGCACCACCCTGCTGGGCTTCGGTCTCTGGTGGCGCGCCCGTTCGCAGCCGGCAATCCAGCGTGCCGCGCAAACCGGCCCGAGCCCACGCACCCTGCTCGACGACCTCAAACGCGCCTGCCAGGCCAACGACTCCCACGCCACCCGCCAGGCCCTCGACGCCTGGGCCCGACAACAACCGGAAACCCTGGCCGACATGGCCGCGCGTTTTGTGCCGCTGTCCGATGCCCTGGACGGCCTGAACGGCGCGCTGTACAGCGAAACCGGGCAATATTGGCAAGGCGAAGATCTGTGGCGCGCGATTCGCGCGATCCCGACCGCCGAAGGGGTTCAAGACCTGGTCGGCGATACCGGGTTGCCGCCGCTGTATCCCAAATAGTCCCGCTCAATGGAATGGATGAGCTGTTGTGGCGAGGGGGCTTGCCCCCGTTCGGCTGCGAAGCAGTCGTGAATCCAGGTAACTCGGTGAGCCTGAAGAATTGTAGGGGGCGCTTCGCACCCCAACGGGGGCAAGCCCCCTCGCCACAGAAAAGTCCTACCGCCACAAAATCAGTGTCTGACCACATCCCATCTGTTTGCCAGTAAACTCTCCCCTCTTTAGCCGCCATCATTTTCCTCGCGGCCATCACCTTATTTTGTTGCGGAGAACGCCTTGCGTCTGTTTCATACCTCCGACTGGCACCTTGGGCAGAACCTGCACGGCCAGGAACGCGATTTCGAGCACGCCTGCTTTCTCGATTGGTTGCTGCGCCAGCTGAAGCTGGATCAGCCTGATGTGCTGCTGATCGCCGGCGATATCTTTGACACGGTCAACCCGCCGGTCAAAGCCCAGGAACGCCTCTACGACTTCATCGTCAGCGCCCACGAGCAGCAGCCGTTGCTGACCATCGTGATGATCGCGGGCAACCACGATTCCGGCTCGCGCATCGAACTGCCCGCGCCGTTGATGCGGCGCTTGCGCACCCACGCCCTCGGTCGTGTGCTGTGGCTCGATGACGGTCAACTGGATGCCGAGCGCCTGTTGTTGCCGTTGCCGGATGCCAGCGGCGAAATTGCCGCCTGGTGCCTGGCGTTGCCCTTCCTGCGCCCGGCCGAAGTGACCGGCGCGCATTTGGGTGATAACTACTTGCGGGGCATCGGCCAGGTTCATGAATGGCTGATCGAAGCGGCCAACGCCAAGCGCAAGCCGGGCCAGGCGCTGATCGCCATCAGCCATGCGCACATGGCCGGTGGCTCGGTCTCGGAAGATTCGGAGCGCAGCCTGATCATCGGCAACGCCGAAGCCCTGCCCGCCAGCCTGTTCGGGCCGAGCATCAGTTACGTCGCCCTCGGGCATTTGCACAAGCCACAGAAGGTCAACGGTGAAGAGCGCATTCGCTACTGCGGCTCGCCGATTCCCTTGTCGTTCTCCGAGATCAATTACCCGCATCAGATCCTCGACATTCAGCTCGATGGCGAAACATTGGTCAGTGTCGAACCGCGCCTGATTCCGCGTTCCGTCCACTTGCAACGCCTGGGCTGCGCGCCGTTGGCAGAAATCCTGTTGCAACTGGCCGACCTGCCCAACATCGACCTGCTCGCCGATATCCAGCGCCAGCCATGGCTGGAAGTGCGGGTCCGTCTCGACGAACCGCAACCGGACCTGCGCCATCAAGTGGAAACCGCCCTGCAAGGCAAAGCCGTGCGCCTGGTGCGAATTGCCGCCGAGTACGCCGGCAACGGCAGCCGCGACGGCGTCGATGACGGCACAACCTTGATCGAACTGGATCAGCTTTCGCCCCAGGAACTGTTCAGCCGCGCGTGGCAGGACAATTACGGCAGCGAGGTCGACGAGCAAACACTCAAGGACTTCGCCGAGCTGTTGCAAGACGTGCAAATGGAGAGCGAACAACCATGAAGATTCTCGCGATCCGCCTGAAAAACCTCGCCTCCCTGGCCGGGCCGTTTGAGATCGACTTCACGGCGGAGCCTTTGGCCAGTGCCGGTCTGTTCGCGATCACCGGCCCGACCGGTGCCGGCAAAAGCACGCTGCTCGACGCGCTGTGCCTGGCGCTGTTTGGCGCTGTGCCGCGCCTGAACAATACCGGTCGCGACGCCAAGGTCCCGGATGCCGATGGCGAAATCGGCACCGGCGACCCGCGCACCCTGCTGCGGCGTGGCACCGGAGAAGGCTATGCCGAAGTGGATTTCGTCGGCATCGACGGTCGCCGTTATCGCGCTCGCTGGGAGGCCAATCGCGCCAGGGAAAAGGCCGGCGGCAAGCTGCAAGCCAGTCGCCAGAGCCTGCGTGACATCGATCAGGATCAACTGCTGGCCAGCCAGAAAGGCGAATACAAAGCGCAACTCGAAGCCGCGCTGGGCCTGAACTTCGAACAGTTCACCCGTGCCGTGATGCTGGCCCAGAGCGAGTTCAGCGCCTTCCTCAAGGCTGACGACAACGACCGCAGCGAACTGCTGGAAAAGCTCACCGATACCGCGCTTTACACCCGTCTCGGTCGCCGCGCCTTCGACAAGACCAAAGAGGCTCGCGAAGCCCACAAGCTGTTGCAGGATCAGGCCACCGGGGTCACGCCACTGTCGCCGGAAGCCCGGGCCGAACTCGATGAGCGCTTCAACGACGCTCAGCAGCAACTCAAGACCCAGCAGGCACAGCTTAAACAGTTGGAGTTGCAACACACCTGGCTCAAGGACCTGCGCCAGTTGCAAGACTCGCAACACAGCGCCACCGAGCAACTGCAATCTGCCCAGCAACACTGGAACAGCCTGGCCGGCGAACGCTTGAAGCTGACCCGCCTGGAGCAACTGGCCCCGCAACGGCATCAGTTCGCGCGCAAGACCGAACTGACCACCCAGCTCACGCCACTGGCGGCGCAGGTGCAGCAGCACACGCGGGAGCAAAGCGAGCTGACCGAGCGACAGACTCAACTCGAACAGAGCCTGAGCGCTGCGCAAACGGCGCTGACCCAAGCGCAAAGCCAACACACCTCCAGCGCGCCCCTGCTGCGTCAGGCCTTCGAAGAGCAAAGCACCCTCGCCCGCCTGGCCAAGGACGCCAGCCTCAGTGCCGACCTCAAGCAGCAGGCGGAACAGGCCTGCACTCAGGGTCAGGGCACGATTCAGGGTTTGCTCGAGCAACAGAAACAGGTCGCCGAACGGTTGCAGCGGATTGCCGGGGAGCTTGAGCAGAGCACCCATCTGGCGCCATTGAGCGATGCCTGGAACGCCTACCGCGATCGCCTGCAACAACTGATGCTGATCGGCAATCGCCTGAACAAGGGCCAGGCCGAACTGGCCGCCCTCGAGCAAAGCGCCGCCCGCGCCGCCGAGGAACTGGCCACCCAGCACCAGAGCCTTGAGGTGCTGTACAAAGAGGCCGGCGCCGAGCCTGAAGCGGTGGCCGAGCAGATTCAGATTCTCGGCAGTTTGCTACAGGACAATCGCAAACAACTGCGGGCCTTTGAAGAGCTGACGCGACTGTGGGCCAGCCAGCAGGAACTGGACAAACGGGGCGCCGAGCTTCAGCAGCGGCAACTCGCCGCTCAGCAAGAGCGCGATCGTGTGACCCAGGACGGCGTGAAGGCCAAGGCCGAGCTGACCGTCGCCGAACAGACCCTGACCGTCACCCGCGAACTGCTGGAACGTCAGCGTCTGGCGCGCAGTGCCAGTGTCGAAGAACTGCGCGCACAGTTGCAGGACGATCAGCCGTGCCCGGTTTGTGGCAGCCCGGACCATCCTTATCATCAGCCCGAAGCCCTGCTGCAAAGCCTCGGCAGGCATGATGAAAGCGAACAGGCCAACGCCCAGAAAGCCGTCGACCTGCTCAAGGAAAAACTCACCGACCTGCGCGCCGAAGTCGGCGGCTTGATTGCTCAGCAAAAGGAATTGCTGCAACAGCAGGAACAACTCGCGACTCAGCAACAAGGCCTGACGCCGAGCCTGGAAGCACACCCGCTGTCCGCGCAACTGTTGGCCCAGGACGCCAGTAAACGTGAGGCTTGGCTGATCCAACAAAGCCGCCAGTTGAACCAGAGCATCACGCAGGATGAACAACGACAAAGCGCCCTGCTCACCCTGCAACAGGATGCCGCGCGCCTGGCGCAACAACTGCGCAGCGCGGAAGCGGTGAGTCAGCAAGCCACCCTACACCTGACCAACCAACAACGTGAATTGAGCACTGATCGCCATCGTCTGGACGAAGAACTGAAGGCGTTCAGCACCCTACTCCCGGCCGATACGCTGGAGGCCTTGCGCAACGAACCTGCCGCGACTTTCATGCAGCTCGATCGGCAGATCGCCCAGCGTCTGGAACAACTCGACCAGCAGCGTGAAGAACTCGGCGAACAGCAACAGCGCCAGCAGACACTGGAGAAAGAACAATACCAACAGCAGACCCGCCTTGAGCAATTGGAAACTGCCCGGCAGCAATTCACGGCGCTGGCCGGGCAGCAACAGGCTTGCCAGGTAAAACTGACTGAACTGCTGGGCGAGCATGCCAGCGCCGAACAATGGCAGCAGCAACTGGATCAGGCCGTCGACCAGGCGCGCACTGCCGAAGCGACGGCCAATCAGGAACTGCAAACCGTACGCACGCGCTTGGTGCAACTGGCCGCTGAGCTGAAGGCTCGCCAGGAACGACTGCTAGCGCTGGAAACCGAAGATCGCGAGCTGAGCGCCAAGATCGCCGACTGGCGCGCGCAACATGCAGAACTGGACGACGGTGGACTGGAAGATCTGTTGAGCGTCGATGACCAATACGTCAGCGATCTGCGTCAGCGATTGCAGCAGAGCGAAAAAGCCATCGAGCAAGCCAGGGTGCTGTTGCAGGAACGCGATCAACGCTTGCTCGATCATCAGGCGCAGCACAACGGCAATCTCGATGCCGAACAACTGGCCACGACGCTGGCCGAGCTGCAAAACCTGTTCGCCGCCAGCGAGCACCGCTGTGCCGAATTGCGCGCCGAACAGGCCGAGGATCAGCGTCGACAGAATGCCAATCAGGCGCTGGCGCAGCAGATTGCCGACGCCTACGCCGAGTACCAGCGTTGGGCACGTTTGAGTGCGCTGATCGGTTCCGCCACCGGCGACACCTTCCGCAAGATCGCCCAGGCCTACAACCTCGATTTGCTGGTGCATCATGCCAACGCCCAGCTGCGGCAACTGGTGCGGCGCTATCGTTTGAAACGCGGCGGCAGCATGCTCGGGTTATTGGTGATGGACACCGAGATGGGCGACGAATTGCGCTCGGTGCATTCGCTGTCCGGCGGCGAGACATTCCTGGTGTCGCTGGCCCTGGCGCTCGGTTTGGCGTCGATGGCGTCGAGCACGCTGAAAATCGAATCGCTGTTCATCGACGAAGGCTTTGGCAGTCTCGATCCTGAATCCCTGCAACTGGCCATGGACGCTCTCGACGGCTTGCAGGCGCAGGGACGCAAGGTCGCGGTGATTTCCCATGTGCAGGAAATGCATGAACGGATTCCGGTGCAAATCCAGGTTCACCGTCAAGGCAACGGCCTGAGTACGCTGGAGGTGAAATGAATACGCTGTATTCGTTCCGCCGCTGCCCCTACGCCATGCGCGCACGCATGGCACTGCGCTACTCGGGGGTTGTGGTGCAGATTGTCGAGGTGAGCCTCAAGGCCAAACCGGCCGACATGCTCGCGCTGTCGAGCAAAGGCACGGTGCCGGTGCTGAGTGTGGATGGGCGGGTGATCGATGAAAGCCTGGACATCATGCGCTGGGCACTGGCGCAGAACGATCCGCAGGACTGGTTGCTCAAGGATGACCCACAAGCACAGCAACACAGCGCGGCGTTGATCGAAAAGAACGATCAGGTGTTCAAGGTGCACCTGAATCGCTACAAGTACGCCGAACGTTATCCCGAGCAGCCGATGGCGTTTTACCGGTCGGAGGGCGAAGTGTTTTTGCGCAAACTGGATGGATTGTTGGAGGGACGCGACTACTTGCTGGCCGACCACCCGAGCCTGGCGGACGTCGCCGTGATGCCGTTCGTGCGGCAATTCGCCCACGTGGACCGCGAGTGGTTCGGGCAGACGCCTTATGTGCGGTTGCAGGCGTGGTTGCAGTGCTTCATCGAGTCAGATCTGTTCACATCAATAATGAAGAAATAGCCAAGCCACCTGTAGGAGCGAGGCTTGCCCGCGAAAGCGGTGGGTCAGTGTCAACATCTGTGCTGGATGTTATGGCCTTTTCGCGGGCAAGCCTCGCTCCTACAGGGGCAGGGAGAACATTCAAGCCAACACCGCGCACATCCCCAACACCGAGCAATCCACCTGGAACGGCCCGAAGAATTCGCCATTGGGTTTGATCGGCGGATTGCCCACCAACTGCTCCAGAGCCTTGGCGGTCTGAATGTTGTGGGCGATGTTGTGGTTGCATTCGATAGCCCGCGCCACCGACCCCGCCGAACCCTGCCCGATCCCAAGCAAAGAAGCGCCATTGGTCATGAATGCCAGGAAGGCGACGACCCACAATTTGCGTCCTTTCATGCCCCCACCACTCCCGCCACGTCCGCATGATCGACCACTACGTTTGGCGCGCGGTGTTCCAATTGAATGGCGGGATAAGCGACCTGGATCGGTGCTTGAATATTGTGTTGCGATTGGGCCGAAAGGCTGACGACCAACACCATGGCCACGTAAAGACCGATGGCCAGGTAGGCGCCGTGTTTGGCAGAAGTGATGATTGCACTGGCCATGGTGTTCTCCGTGGGCATGTTTCAGTGCCCACAGAATCGATCAAAAAACCAAAGATAACCAGCGAGCTTTATGCATAGTGGCTATCAGTTTTATTGATCATTCACCCGCATGTTTCAGTCTTCGATAAAACTCATCAAGCGCTCACGGGCCGCATCCGGCTCGTCAGGAACGGGCTGGGCAGCCGACAGAATCGGTGTGGAATAGAGAAACAGGAGAACCATTGCCAGACGCATCGCCATGCTGCCGATCCTTTTAGAGAAGGAGTCAAAAAATCAGCGTCAAATTTAAACTCATGGCCATGTGATATCAAGCAAGACATTGATAGCAATATGATGCTGTCGTAATCGCGTTATGCAGGAGCGACATCACTTCGATGCTTTTCGACACCTGGGCAGCTCGATCAGCAAGTGAGTTCGCTCCTGCATAAAAGTGCAGGGTCTACGTTTCAGTGTTGGGATTTGTGATCCAGTGCGGCGTAGAAATTGGCGCTCTGTTGCAGGTATTTCGGGGTGTAGCTTTGGGTGTGGGATTTTTTGTCGCTGATTTCAACGTTGGCATTGGCGGGTAATGCAACAGTGGCGGAAATAGCGGAAGCGGCGATGACAGAGAAGAGATTGAAATTCATGGCGGTGTTCCTCGATTCAGTTGGCTTCATGCCCGGTGGGGCCGTGAAGCAAACTTAACTCCCGAGGGTCGGTGCCTTGAAATGCTTTGCAACATTAGCCGATATCAGTCTCATTAATAGAAGGTTGCAGGCCCCATCAACCGGGGCCTGCGGTCTATTGACGCACCAGGAACTTGAGATCGCTTGGGGCATCCATCGGCAATTTCTGCACGGTTTTACCCAACAGCCCGGTCTTGGCATCGCGCTCGACGACGACAATCTGGTTGCTCTTCTGATTGGCAATCAGCACGAACTTGCCACTCGGGTCGAGGCTGAACTCGCGCGGGTGATCACCGTCCACGGAGCGGCGCTGGAGCTCCTTGAGATGGCCGGTCGCCGGGTCAATGGCGAACACCAACAACTGATTGGTGGTGCCCCGGTTGCTGACATAAAGGAACTTGCCGTCGACCGAGGCGTGAAGCGCCGCCGCAGCCTTGCCCGACGTCGGCAGACCTGCCGCCAGATCGACCAACTGCGTTTGCTCAAGCGTGCCGTCGCGGTAATCGAACACGGCGACCTGCGCGCTCATTTCCAGGGTCAGCCAGGCGTGCTTGCCATCGGCACTGAACAGCAAGTGTCGCGGCCCGCTACCAGGTGGCAACTGGACGGACGCAGGTTTGGCGGCGGTCAACGGTCGTTCCGGATTGGCCTTGGGATCGAAGCGATAGACGAAAATCTTGTCCGCTCCCAAGTCGTTGGAAAACACGTAGTGGCCATCCGGCGATGAAACAACCGAATGCACGTGCGCCGACTTCTGCCGCTCGGGGTTGACCCGGCTGGACGGATGACTGCTCATCTGCACCACGGGTTTTAGCTTGCCGTCGGTGCCCACCGGTAACACCGCCAGGGTGCCGCCCGGGTCTTCAGCCACCGAGTAGTTGCTGACAAACACGTGACTGGCATCGCCGCTGACGCTTGAGTGCGTCGGCTCATTGCCCAGGGTTTGCACCTGACTGATCAGGTTCAATTCATTGGTCTTCGGGTCAATTGCATAACTGCTGATACGCCCTACCGGATCCGCCTGCCCCGGGCCGTTTTCGTTGACCGCGAACAGGCGCTGTTGATCCTTGGATACGGCGAGCCAGGACGGGTTGGCGCTCTTCACCACCTGCAGGGGTTTGGCGTCGATCTGCCCGGTACGGCTGTCGAAGCTCAGACGATAAATCCCCTGGCTCTGGCCGGCGGTGTAGGAACCTACCAGCAATTCGTGACTGTCGACCGGGGCCGCTTGCACGCCCATCGCGCCGACACTGCCGGCAATCAACAGTGGCCAGAAGTTACGCATCCTCATTCGTTTCGTCCTCGTCATCCTGACCACCGAATGCTTCCATAGGCACCAACCGGTGCTCACCGGAATCGCCGGTGATGATCCAGCTCTTCAAGTCGGGATCGAACGTCGCCGCCGCGATCTGCGCCATGCTGAACTCCCAGCGCTTGAGCGCCCGACCGTCCATGCATTCGATGTGCAGGTTGTCGTCTTCATCGAGGGAAAAGTCGAACGCGTGCAGCCCGTCGATTTCAAGCATGTCGCAGACTTCGAGGGCGCTGAGCAAGGTGTTGGATACGGCAGTCATGGCAGTCAATCTTTGAATGGGAAAGACGCAATAATAACTCATCACACCGCAATGATCGTTCCCCCGCTCCGCGTGGGAATGCAGCCAGTGACGCTCTGCGTCACATCAACAGCCGAACGCAGAGCGTCCGTTGAGGCATTCCCACGCAGAGCGTGGGAACGATCAGTTCCAGCGGACCGAGCCAATCAGCTATGGGCGGCTAGAGCGCATCACGCGATGGCGCGCCATCGACCAGGCGCTGGATGCGCAGCGGATTGCCGTTCTTCAGCGCGTCCGGCAGCAGGCTGTCGGGGTAGTTCTGGAAGCACACCGGGCGCAGGAAACGGTCGATGGCCAGGGTGCCCACCGAGGTGCCGCGTGCATCGGACGTCGCCGGATACGGCCCGCCATGAACCATCGAGTCGCAGACTTCCACACCGGTCGGATAACCGTTGAGCAGGATTCGTCCGACTTTCTGCTCCAGCAATGGCGTCAGTTCGCCGAATTGTTCGAAGTCCGCCGGCTCACCGATGATCGTTGCCGTCAGCTGCCCATGCAGACCGTTCAATGCGGCACTGAGTTGCGCCTGATCTGCCACTTCGACGAACACCGTGGTCGGGCCGAACACTTCCTCTTGCAGCACTTCATCGCCATCGAGCAGCAGGCTGACATCGGCCTTGAACAGTTGCGGTTGCGCCTGATTGCCTTGCTGCGGGTTGCCGGCCAAATGCTCGATTTGCGGGTGTGCCAGCAGCTTCTGCAGGCCCTTGCCATAGCTGCTCAACGTGCCGGCATTGAGCATGGTTTGCGCCGGTTGATCGCCCATCAGCCCCGCCACTTGCTGCACGAACCCGCTGAACTGCGCCGAACGAATGCCGATCACCAACCCCGGATTGGTACAGAACTGCCCACAGCCCTGCACCACCGATGCCGTGAGGTCACGGGCGATACCTTCAGCACGAACTTCCAGCGCTTGCGGCAGCACGATCACCGGGTTGATGCTCGACATCTCGGCGAACACCGGAATCGGCTGCGCACGGGCTGCGGCCATGTCGCACAGCGCTCGGCCACCTTTGAGCGAACCGGTAAAACCGACCGCCTGAATGGCCGGGTGCTTGACCAGCGCTTCACCCACTCCGCCGCCGTAGATCATGTTGAACACGCCAGCCGGCATGGCGGTTTTTTCGGCCGCGCGGATCACGGCCTCGGCCACCCACTCGGCAGTGGCCATGTGACCGCTGTGGGCCTTGAACACCACCGGGCAACCGGCGGCCAAAGCTGAAGCGGTGTCGCCGCCTGCCGTGGAAAACGCCAGCGGGAAGTTGCTCGCGCCAAACACGGCGACCGGCCCGAGGCCGATGCGGTACTGACGCAAATCCGGACGCGGCAATGGCGTACGTTCGGGCAGCGCACGATCAATCCGCGCCCCATAAAAATCACCACGCCGCAGCACCTTGGCGAACAGGCGCATCTGGCCGCTGGTGCGCCCCCGCTCACCTTGAATACGACCGGCCGGCAACGCGGTTTCGCGACAGACCACCGCGACAAAGTCATCGCCCAACGCGTCCAGTTCATCGGCAATCGCATCGAGAAATTGCGCACGTCGTTCGGCGCTCAGGCTGCGATAGGCCGGGTAAGCAGTGGCGGCGGCCTTCGCGGCGGCGTCGACTTCTTCAAGGGTGGCCTGATAGAAATCATGGGGCAAAGCCTCGCCGGTGCTGGCGTCGATGCTCTGGAGTTTGACCGCGCCAGCGGCGCTGCGCTGCCCGCCAATGTAGTTGTGACCAAGAATCCGGGTCATGGGTGTCTCCTTAAAGTGTGCCGACGGTGCCGGGTTCGAACGCCGCTTCAACGGGCTCAATGCCGTTGATCAAGGGCGCGCCGAACTCGGCCTGGCTGATCTCGAACACGTCACCTGGTTGGGTGTGGATGCCGTCAGCGAAAGACAGGGTCGCGGTGCCAAAGAAATGAATGTGCACATCGCCAGGGCGCAGGAATTGGCTGTACTTGAAATGGTGATACTCGAGGTTTGCCAGGCTGTGGCACATGTTCGCTTCACCACTGAGGAACTCGTTCTGCCACAACACTTCACCATTGCGCAGGATACGGCTGATGCCGGCCAGATGCCGGGGCAACTCGCCAACCCGAAGCTCCGGGCCATAGCTGCAACTGCGCAATTTCGAATGGGCCAGATAGAGGTAATTCTTGCGTTCCATCACGTGATCGGAGAACTCATTACCCACCGCGAAACCGAGGCGATACGGTTTACCGTCGTGGCCGATCACATAGAGGCCGCTGAGCTCGGGCTCCTCCCCGGCATCTTCGGCAAACGGCGGCAACGGGAACGGTTTGCCCGGACGCACAACGATGCTGCCATCGCCCTTGTAGAACCACTCCGGTTGCACGCCGGCCTGGCCGGAGGCAGGTTTACCGCCCTCCACGCCCCATTTGAAGATGCGCATGGTGTCGGTCATGGCGGTTTCGTCGCCGACCTGCTGATGCATTTTGTCCCGGGCCGAAGCGCTGCCCAGATGGGTCAGGCCGGTGCCGCTGACCAGCATATGCGCAGGGTCCGGGTGATCCAGCGGCGGCAGGATTTGCAGATTGGCCAGCAGCGCTGAATAGTCATGGCTGATGCCCAACCCCAGGGTTTGAATCTGTTGCTCAAGATTGACCCCTGCCTCGATCGCCGCCAGCGCCAGATCCCGCACCGAGCGCGCGTCCTGCACTTCGCGCACCAGGCCATCCTCGACCACGCCGACACGGCGTTCGCCATTATTCAATTCGAACTGAACCAAACGCATGATTTTCTCCTGTAAAACAATTCTTCAAAACACCGAAAAAACCTGTGGGAGCGGGCTTGCCCGCGATGACGCCGGCACATTCACAATTGATGCGTCAGGTAGATTGCTATCGCGGGCAAGCCCGCTCCCACAGGGTCGGTGGTGTTGGCCAATTTCGTGTCAGGTACGGGTTGCACCACGCGCACTGGCCGCAAATTCATCGGCCGGCAGCACGTGCTTACGCTCCAGCAAGCGATAAACCACACCTGTCAGGACCAGGCCGAACACCATCACGCAGGACAGGAAATACAACCCTGACGCCAGGTTGCCGGTGTATTCCTTCAGCGCACCGATCACGAACGGCCCGATGTAGCCGCCGAGGTTGCCCACCGAGTTGATCAACGCGATCCCCGCCGCCGCGCTGGCGCCGGCGAAGAACCGACCCGGCAAGGTCCAGAACACCGCAGTGCAGGAAAACAGCGCGAACGCCACCAGGCACAGCGCCGCCAATTGCAGCACCGGCACCGACAGCCAGGCGCTGAGGAACAGACCGATGGCGCCCAACACGTACAGCACCGCCAGATGGCCGTAGCGATCATTCAAACGATCGGAACTGCGCGGGATGATCAGCAAACCGATGATCCCGAAGATGTACGGCACCGAGGACACGAATCCGGTCACCAGGTCAGTGCCGCCGAACTGCTTGATCAACGTCGGCAGCCACAATCCCAGACCGTAGATGCTCAGGGTCACCGGCAGATAGAACAGCGCCAGCAGCAACACGCGTTTGTCCTTCAATGCGTGCAGCGGATTGCCGTGGCGGGTCTGGCCGTATTGTTCCAGGTCTTTTTTCAGCTCGCCGGTCAGCCAGTCTTTCTCAGACTGGTCCATCCATTTCACCTGTTGTGGACCGTCCGGCAGGTAACGCAGCACCGGCCAGGTCAGCAGGATTGCGGGCATGCCGATGACGATAAACAGCCACTGCCAGCCGTGCAGGCCAAGAATGCCGTCCATGCCCAACAAGCCGCCGGAGACCGGGCCGGTGATCATCATCGCGATGGGTTGGGAAAGGATGAACAAGCCCAGGATCTTGCCGCGATGGCGGATCGGGAACCATTGGGTGATGTAGTACAGAACACCCGGGAAGAATCCCGCTTCGGCCGCACCGAGCAGAAAACGCATCACGTAGAAGCTGTTCGGCCCCTGGACGAACGCCATGCCGACGGTGATGGCGCCCCAGGTGACCATGATCCGCGCGAACCAGCGCCGGGCACCGAAGCGGTCGAGCATCAGGTTGCTGGGGATTTCCAGCAGGAAGTAGCCAATGAAGAACAGCCCGGCACCCAAGCCGTAAGCCGCATCACCCAGACCGATGTCAGCGCCCATGTGCAACTTGGCGAAACCTACCGCGGAGCGGTCCACATAGGCGATCAGGTACAGCAGGATCAGGAAGGGAATCAGTTTCAGCGTGATGCGACGGATAAGCCGCAATTCCTGGCTCATGAGTTCGGTCTCCGATTGTTGTTGTTATAGAACCTTGGGGGACGCCTCTGGCAGAAAACCACCAGGGCCATCCCTCCGTTGAAAATGACTATATAGTAATACTATTTATCCAACAACCCTTCCAAACAGGCGAAATTGAGCTTATGTTACGTCGTAGCTCGAACAATATAGTCATACAATAAGAGAACCGATCATGTCTGATAAGAAACCCACCCTGCGCTCCGCCCAATGGTTTGGCACCGCCGACAAGAACGGCTTCATGTACCGCAGCTGGATGAAGAATCAGGGCATCGCCGACCATCAGTTTCACGGCAAGCCGATCATCGGCATCTGCAACACCTGGTCGGAACTGACCCCGTGCAACGCGCATTTCCGCCAGATCGCGGACCACGTCAAACGCGGGGTGATCGAAGCCGGCGGCTTTCCGGTGGAATTCCCGGTGTTCTCCAACGGTGAATCGAACCTGCGCCCCACCGCCATGCTGACCCGCAACCTGGCGAGCATGGACGTCGAGGAAGCGATTCGCGGAAACCCGATCGATGGCGTGGTGCTGCTCACCGGTTGCGACAAAACCACGCCGGCGCTGTTGATGGGCGCGGCCAGTTGCGACGTGCCGGCAATCGTCGTCACCGGGGGGCCGATGCTCAACGGCAAGCACAAGGGCCAGGACATTGGCTCGGGCACGGTGGTCTGGCAGCTCAGCGAACAGGTCAAGGCAGGCACCATCAGCCTCGATGATTTCCTCGCGGCCGAGGGCGGTATGTCGCGCTCGGCCGGTACCTGTAACACCATGGGCACGGCTTCGACCATGGCCTGCATGGCCGAAGCCCTTGGCACTTCCCTGCCCCACAACGCGGCGATTCCGGCGGTCGATGCCCGCCGTTATGTGTTGGCGCACATGTCGGGCATGCGCGCGGTGGAGATGGTGCGCGAAGACTTGAAGCTGTCGAAAATCCTCACCAAGGAAGCCTTCGAAAACGCCATTCGGGTGAACGCCGCCATCGGCGGTTCGACCAACGCGGTGATCCACTTGAAAGCCATCGCCGGGCGCATCGGTGTCGAGCTGGACCTGGACGACTGGACCCGCATCGGTCGCGGTATGCCGACCATCGTCGACCTGCAACCGTCCGGGCGCTTCCTGATGGAAGAGTTCTACTACGCCGGCGGCTTGCCCGCGGTGCTGCGTCGTCTCGGCGAGGCCAACCTGATCCCGAACCCGAACGCCCTCACCGTCAACGGTAAAACCATTAGCGAGAACACCAAAGACGCGCCGATTTACGGCCAGGACGAAGTGATCCGTACCCTCGACAACCCGATCCGCGCCGACGGCGGCATCTGCGTGTTGCGCGGCAACCTGGCGCCACTCGGTGCGGTGCTCAAGCCCTCCGCCGCGAGCGCCGAACTGATGCAACACCGTGGCCGTGCGGTGGTGTTCGAGAACTTCGACATGTACAAAGCACGGATCAACGATCCGGAACTGGACGTGGATGCCCATTCGATTCTGGTGATGAAGAACTGCGGGCCGAAGGGTTATCCGGGCATGGCCGAAGTCGGCAACATGGGATTACCGGCCAAGCTGCTGGCCCGGGGCGTGACCGACATGGTGCGGATTTCCGACGCACGCATGAGCGGCACCGCTTACGGCACTGTCGTTCTGCATGTGGCACCGGAAGCGGCGGCCGGCGGACCATTGGCGACGGTGAAGGAAGGCGACTGGATCGAGCTTGATTGCGCTAACGGGCGTTTGCATCTGGACATTCCGGATGCGGAACTGGCAGCGCGCATGGCGGATCTGCAACCACCGCAACAGTTAATCGTGGGCGGTTATCGTCAGCTGTACATCGACCATGTACTGCAGGCGGATCAAGGTTGCGACTTCGACTTCCTGGTTGGCTGCCGCGGGGCCGAGGTGCCGCGTCACTCTCACTGACAGCAAACATCTTTTGTGGGAGCTAGCCTGCTAGCTCCCACATTTGCTTTGTATCCGCCTCAAAGTCTGCGCCGCGCCTGCTATCATGCGCGGCACCCCATCGCACAGGATCGCGCCGTTCCCCATGGATTACCGCAAACCCTCCGACCGCAAAAGCATGCATTCGCGCATTGTCCAGGAATTGGGCATGCAGATCGTCTCGGGACGGTTCAAGCCGGACGACAAACTGCCCGCCGAAGCCTTGCTGTGCGAGGAATACGCGGTCAGCCGACCGGTGCTGCGCGAAGCCACTCGCGTCTTGGTGGCCAAGGGCCTGGTGTATTCGCGTCCGCGGGTCGGCACGGTGGTCAAGCCGCGCAAGGAATGGCACATGCTCGACCCGGATGTGCTGCACTGGCTGATGCAAAGCAGTCCGCAAAATGAATTCTTTGACCTGCTCACCAGCGTGCGCAGCATCATCGAGCCGGCCGCCGCCGCGTTGGCCGCGCAATTCGCCACCGACGAAGACATCGCCTCCATCGGTGAAGCCTACCAACGCATGGAAGCGGCACCGACGCCTGAAGCCTTACTGCAGCCGGACCTGGATTTCCACAGCCGCATCGCCGACGCGACGCATAACGATCTGCTGGCGAACCTGTGCAACATGCTGTCGGTGGCGATTGCCGAAGCCTTGAAACATTCCAACCAACGGCCGAATCTGCATGAACTGGCGATGCCACGGCACAAGGCGATCCTCACCGCTATCGAGAATCGTGATGCGCTCGGCGCGCGTCATGCGACGCTGGTGCAGCTGGATGATGCGCGTAGTGCGTTGAATGTGGTGCTTGGCACCGATTTGTCGTAAAGCAAAGTCAAAAGATCGCAGCCTTCGGCAGCTCCTACAGGGACCGTGTATACCGTTGAATTGCGGATGTACTCAATCAATGTAGGAGCTGCCGAAGGCTGCGATCTTTTGATCTTCATGTACCTATAAAAAAGCCGCAACCAAGGTTGCGGCTTTTCTGTTTCTGCCAGGGATCAGTGAGCGAACAGCGAGTTGCCCTTCTGCCCCGCCAGTTTCTCCGGTTTGATCAGGAACCGCGCCAGCGCTGGCAGCAGCCACAACGCGCCGAACATGTTCCAGAGCAGCATGAAGGTCAGCATCAGGCCCATGTCGGCCTGGAACTTGATCGCCGAGAAGATCCAGGTGCATACGCCGATCGCCAGGCACAGGCCGGTAAACAACACGGCTTTACCGGTGGACTTCAGCGTCTGGTAATACGCCTCTTGCAACGGCAGGCCGGCACGCAGGAAGCTTTCCAGGCGGCTGTAGATGTAGATCCCGTAATCCACGCCTATCCCCACCCCGAGCGCCACGACCGGCAAAGTCGCCACTTTCACGCCGATGCCCATGAACGCCATCAGCGCGTTGCCCAGGACCGAGGTCAGTACCAGCGGCAGCACGATGCACAAGGTCGCCGCCCAGGAACGGAAGGTGATCATGCACATGGTTGCGACACAGATGTACACCAGGATCAGAATGGTCAGTTCGGAGCGTTTGATCACCTCGTTGGTGGCCGCTTCGATCCCGGCATTACCGGCGGCGAGGATGAATTCCAGGCCTTCCTTGTTGTTTTCCTTGGCGAACTCCTGCACCGCATGCACGGCGCGGTCCAGGGTTTCGGCCTTGTGGTCGTTGAGGAATACCAGCACCGGCGCCAGGGAACAATTGTTGTTGTACAGGCCATCGGCACGGGCGATGGAGTTGTTCAGCACGTCCGGGTTGCGCGACAGGGTTTCCCATTTCAGGTTGCCCTCGTTCATGCCCTTGATCATCTGCTTGGACACGGTCACCAGCGAGATCGCCGATTGCACGCCCTCGGTGTTCTGCATTTTCCACATCAGCTCGTCGATCGGCGCCATGGCCTCATAACGCGAGCAACCTTCGGACTTGGTCTTGACCATCACCACCAACACGTCGGAACTGGTGGAATAGTTATTGATGATGAAGCTGTTGTCCTTGTTATAACGCGAGTCTGGACGCAGTTCCGGTGCGCCTTGGTCGAGATCGCCGATCTTCAGGTTCTGGCTGTACCAGAGGCCACCACCGAAAGCGATCAGCGCCAGGGCAATGGAAATCGGGGCAACTTTGGGGCTGGCAAAGTTCGACAGCAGGCGCCAGAACGGATGCTCACGGTGCGCGTCTTTCTTGCTGCGTTCAACGGCGCGTTTGCTGATGCCTACGTAGGAAATGGCTACCGGCAACAGGATCAGGTTGGTGAACACGATCACCGCCACGCCGATGGAGGCGCCGATGGCCAGCTCACGGATCACACCAATGTCGATGATCAATAGCGTGATGAAGCCCACCGCATCCGCGAGGATCGCGATCATTCCCGGCAGAAACAGCTGACGGAAAGTGCGCCGCGCTGCGGTCAGCGCGTTCTCCGCTTCGCTGGACTGCAAGGCGATACCGTTGATTTTCTGCACACCGTGGGAAATCCCGATGGCAAAAATCAGGAACGGCACCAGCATCGAGTACGGATCAAGCCCGAAGCCGAAGAAGTGCATCAAGCCCAGTTGCCAGATCACCGCCACCAGCGTCGTGCTCAATACCGCAATGGTGCTGCGCATGCAGTGGGTGAACCAGTACAGCAGGATCAGGGTAATGACAAAAGCGACGCCGAAGAACATCACCACCATGACCAACCCATCGATCAGGTCGCCGACTTTCTTGGCGAACCCGACAATATGGATCTTCACGTTGGGGTTCTGGGCTTCGAACTTGTTGCGGATCTTGTCTTCAAGCTCATGGGAGAACTTGCGGTAGTCCAGCGCCAGCAACTTGCCCTGGTCCTGTGGGTCCGGGTAGGACTCCAGCAGCGGGATGTCGATGATGCTCGACTTGAAGTCGTTGGCCACCAGACGTCCGACTTGCCCGGACTTGAGCACGTTGTTGCGCAGCAGGTCGAGACTTTGCTGGGAGCCGTTATAGCTCTGGGGAATCACTTCACCACCAGCGAAGCCCTCCTCCGTCACTTCGGTCCAGCGCACGCTCGGGCTCCACAGCGACTTGAGACCGGAACGGTCGACGCCGGAAATGTAGAACACCTCGTCGTGGATCTGACGCAGGGTCTCCATGTAGTCCTTGGAGAAGATGTCGCCGTCGGTGGCCTCCACCGAGATCCGCACCGTGTTGCCCAGGTTCGCCAGATCGTTGCGGTGCTCCATCATTTTTTCAATGAACGGATGCTCGAGCGGGATCATTTTTTCGAAACTGGTGGACGGCCGGATCAACGTCGCCTGCCAGAACAGGAAAATACTGACCAGCAGGCAGATGACGATGACTGCCGGGCGGTTGTTGAAAATCAGGCGCTCCAGAAACGTCGCCTTATCCTGATGAGGAGTGCTTAAGGATGTCATAGACCCGCCTTCTTGTTATTTTCCCGGCTCATTGGGACGACCCGTTTTTTCCATTCTCTGCGCCGGTGGGCGAAGTGACGCGAACGCCTCCCTGTCCTGCCAGAATCAGATTGCCGTTGCCTGACGCAGTGACCGCCGAGACGGAAATGCGATCCGGACGGTTGAACACGCTGAAGGTTTCGCCGTCATCGGTGCTGCGAATCACGCTGCCTCCATTGCCGACGATCACGATGGAACCGTCGTCAAGCAGTGTGGCGCCAGAGAGGCCAAATTCCAGAGTGCCACGGTCCGCCTTGAGCTCGATCTGCTCCCAGGTGCTGCCGAAATCCGTGGAGCGGTAGAGATTGCCGCGCAACCCGTAAGCCAGCAGCGTGGCCGGTTGCGCGGTGCCGATCACACCGAACAGCGAGCCTTCGTAAGGGCCTTCAAGTTTTTCCCAGGTCTGCCCGTCATCGGCGGAACGGAACATGCTGCCCTGTTCGCCAACAATGAAAATGCCGGAATCCTTGACCGCTGCAATGGCGTTGAGGTGGTACTGGTCTTCGTTGTCCAGGCGATCGCTGACGTCTTCCCAGTTTTTACCGCCATCGGTGGTTTCCAGCAAGGCACCGTAAGCGCCCACGGCAAAGCCGCTGTTAACGTCCTTGAACCAGACGTCGAGCAGCGGCGATTCGCGTGCAAGGTCTTCGAATTGTTTGCTCCAGGTGACGCCGCCGTCTTCACTGGCGAGGATCTGCGCGTCATGGCCAACAGCCCAACCGTGTTTGTCATCGACAAAAAACACCGCCGTCAGCAGTTGCCGGGTCGGCACCTTGGCCTGGGTCCAGGTTGCGCCCTGGTCATCGGAATACAGAATGTGCCCGCGATCGCCGACCGCCACCAGGCGTTTGCCCGCGTGTACGACATCGAGCATCAGGCCTTTGCTGGCCTTGGCGGATTCAACGGAATAAACCCGTTCGGTGGCCGACGCGGCAGCGGCCAGCGCGGGCGCCGACAGCACGGTACAGCCCAACAGCGAGAGCGCTGTAGCCAGCAACGCGAACCTGCGTAACGCCGGCGGGCGGCCAATACTCACACCCATGACAGGCTCACTCATAGACCTTCCCTCACATTATTATTGTTAGGTCGTTCAACCCTTCAGGGCGCCGTAAGGGATGCGCATCGGGATTGACCTATTCAAGAGCATAGTCCTGAAACCCGCAATCCAGAGCCCCTTCGGAAGCTGGCCTTATCCTATCGGGGTTTGGAAAGGTCTGACAATCGACGCCACGTTATGTTTTGTTAACTGGAGGGGATATGGGTTGTGGGTGAATGGGGAGGCATTCGGAGGGGTGATTGGGGTTTGGGGTTTGGGGTTTGGGGTTTGGGGTACATATCCGTTTCTGTGGTCACGGCGGCTATTGGTTCCGCTCTTACAGCGGGTCACTTTGGAAAAGCGCCAAAGTAACCAAAACGCTTTTGCCCCTTTCGTTCGGTGCCTCGCCCAGGCTCGGCATACCCTCGCTCCGGCCCTGCTCCGTGGGCCCGCCGCCATCGGCCATCCATGGCCGGGGGCGGCTAACCCGGCATCCATGCCGGGTTGCCCACTGCGCAGAACCTCCTCTCGGCCTCTCGAGGGGGCGGTGCGTCAAAATCAAAAGCAAGGCGGCCTACCGGCCGGCCTGATCTCAAGCGAACGCATTTCCCTGTAGGAGCTGTCGAGCGAAGCGAGGCTGCGATCTTTTGATCTTGCATTTGCTTTGCTTGGCTTTTGATCTTGATCTACCCGCCCCTTCGGGAGGCAGAGCGGAGGTGTTCATCTGGGGATTGGCGCGAGCGCCGTTCGACGCAGTCGAACCCATCGCATGTAGGTCGTAGCGAAGCAGACCGTAGGGCGATACCCCCAGATGGATACCGGAGCGAAGGAACGCCGAGCCTTAGCGAGGGGCCGTACGCTTGGGGCGAGACCTTTTGGTTCCTTTTGGGGCGTTTGCCAAAAGGGACTCGCCGTAAGGGCGAAACCATAGGTAGCCGTTACCGCAGCAACGGATATGTACACCATCAAAAATCCCGGCCGGGTATCAGGACGCCTTCGCGGGCAAGCCTCGCTCCTACGGGGGCCGAGTGAACCCTGAGGGAGCAAGGCCAAACTCAAGCCAGGCTCTTGCTGACCACTTCAAACACATCGCTGGACAGTTGCCCCGAAGCGCGAATCCGCTCCAGCTCGCCTTTCATCAACGCCTGACGAGCGTCGTCGTATTTGCGCCAGCGAGTCAGCGGCGCCAGTTGGCGAGAAGCGATCTGCGGGTTGAACCCGTTCAACTCGATCACCAGATCCGCCAGGAACCGATACCCCGAACCATCGGCCGCGTGGAAGTTGATCAGGTTCTGTCCGGCAAACGCACCGATCAGTGCCCGTACTTTGTTCGGGTTCTTGATGGTGAACGCCGGGTGCTGCATCAGGGCTTTGACCCGCTCCAGCCCGCCCGGCAACGGGCTGCCGGCCTGAACGCTGAACCACTGATCCATCACCAGCGGATTGTCCTTGAAGTGTTCGGCGAAGGTCGCCAGCGCCGTGGCTTTCTGCTCTTCGAACGGCGAATTGACCAACACCGCCAACGCCGTCAGACGTTCAGTCATGTTGTCGCTGGTGTCGAACTGCTCAAGGGTTGCCGCCAAGACTTCCGGCTTGCCGCTGAGCATCAGGTACGACAGCGCAATGTTTTGCAGTGCGCGGCGGGCGAAATGCTCGGCTTCGGCCACATACGGTGTTTTCTTCGAGAGATCGCGATTGGCCTGATAACGCAGCCACAATGCTTCGAACAAACCTTCAGCCAATTGCTTGCGGGCAAACTCGCGAGCTGTGTGGATGGCGTCTACGTCAGCCACTTCACTGATCTCGGTCAGATACGCCTCGCCCGGCAGCGAAAGCATTTCGGCGACCATCGCCTGATCCAGCGTCTCATCGGACAGCACGGTACGCAGTGCTGAAACCAGACGCTGATCCAGCACCAGCGCTTCACCCTTCTGCTGCTGTTCGATCAACTCTTGCAGCACCTGCACCGACAATTGCTGGCCGGCATCCCAGCGGTTGAAACCGTCGCTGTCGTGCTGCATCAGGAACATCAGCTGATCGCGATCGTACGGGAAGCTCAGTTTCACTGGCGCCGAGAAGCCGCGCAGCAATGAAGGCAGCGGCTTTTGCGCAATGCCTACGAAGGTGAAGGTCTGCTCGGCTTCTGTCACCGAAATGACCCGCGAAGTGCCTTGAGCACTGGCTTCGCCAGCAAGACGCAGGGCAATCTCGGCGCCCTTGCTGTCCAGCAGGCCCAGTTCCACTGGAATCACGAACGGCAGCTTTTCCACCTTGTCCGGGGTTTGCGGGCAGCTCTGGCGGAAGGTCAGGCTGTAGGTTTTTGCTGCGCCGTCGTAGGACTCGCTCACCACCAGACGCGGTGTGCCGGCCTGGCTGTACCAGCGTTTGAATTGGGTCAGGTCAACGCCGTTGGCATCTTCCATGGCCTTGATGAAATCGTCGCAGGTCACGGCCTGGCCGTCATGGCGTTCGAAGTAAAGGTCACTGCCTTTGCGGAACCCTTCGGCGCCCAGCAAGGTGTGGATCATGCCAACCACTTCCGAACCTTTTTCGTACACGGTCAGGGTGTAGAAGTTGGAAATCTCGATGAAGCTGTCCGGGCGCACGGCGTGGGCCATGGGGCCGGCGTCTTCGGCGAACTGGTGGGTGCGCAGGTACGCCACGTCCTGGATGCGCTTGACCGTGGCCGAGTTCATGTCAGCGGAGAATTCCGAATCCCGGAACACGGTGAAGCCTTCCTTGAGCGACAGCTGGAACCAGTCACGGCAGGTCACACGGTTGCCCGACCAGTTGTGGAAGTATTCGTGGGCAACGATTGCTTCTACACGCTGGTGCGCGGCGTCGGTAGCGGTTTCGGCCCGGGCAAGCACGGCGCTGGAGTTGAAGATGTTGAGGCCCTTGTTCTCCATGGCACCCATGTTGAAGTCGTTGACTGCGACGATCATGAAGATGTCCAGGTCGTACTCGCGACCGTAAACCTCTTCGTCCCAGCGCATGGACTTCTTCAGGCTGTTCATGGCGTGCTGGCACTTGTCGATGTTTTCTGGCTCGACGTAAATGCGCAGCGCCACGGAGCGCTCGGTCATGGTGGTGAACGTATCTTCGACGCACCACAGGTCACCGGCCACCAGCGCGAACAGGTAGGCAGGCTTCTTGAACGGGTCTTCCCAGGTCGCCCAGTGCCGGCCGTCTTCGCCGGGCCCCGAGGCAATCGGGTTGCCGTTGGACAGCAGCACCGGGTAGCTATGCTGTTCGGCGACCACCGTGGTGGTGAACGTGCTCATCACGTCCGGGCGGTCGAGGTAATAGGTGATTTTGCGGAAACCTTCGGCTTCACACTGGGTGCAGAACATGGTGCCGGATTTGTACAGGCCTTCCAGGGCGGTGTTGGTTTCCGGGTGGATCCGCACGCTGGTGTCGACCGTGAAGCGTGTCTCGGTCGGTTGCAGGGTCAGATGGTTCTCGGTCAGTTGGTAATCGGCAGCGCTCAGCTCACGATCGGCCAATGTCACCGACAGCAGCTCGAGTTGCTGGCCGTCCAGCACCAGCGGCGGCAGGCCCGGGCCACGCTCAGGATTACGGCGCATCACCAGTTGCGCATGGACCAGGCTGTGGTCCTCGAACAACTCGAAGGTCAGGTGCGTCTCGTCGATCAGGTACTCAGGTGCCTGATAGTCCTTCAGGTAAATCATCTTCGGTTGTTCGGTGCGCATACTGGAATCCTTACTGATGCACGGCGAGCTGGTAAGCCGTGTATTTACGAATATTGATCACGCCGGTGTCGAAAATCAGGTACTGACCCTTGATCCCCAACAGCGTGCCTTCGGCAACCGGATTCTTGTCCAGGTTGAAGCTGACAATCTTGGCCGGGTATTGCTCGACCGGGTAGCGGATTTCGAGCGGCTCGACATCGGTAATGGTCTGGATTGCTTGCAGGCCAAATCGTTCCTGCAAACCTTGCAAACCTGGCGCACAACTTTCAAACAGCTGATCGCGAACCTGTGCCAGGTCCACCGATACCGCATCGCCCTTGAGTAAAGCACGCCAGTTGGTCTTGTCGGCTACCTGACTGCGGAACAGGTCTTCGACGAAACCTGACTGCTGACGGGTTGCGACGCGCATGATCGGCAGGGCCTGGCTGGCGCCCTGATCGAGCCAACGGGTAGGCAACTGCGTGGCGCGGGTTATGCCGACCTTGATCCCCGACGAATTGGCCAGATACACCACATGATCGGTCATGCAGAACTTTTCGCCCCACGCAGGCTCACGGCAGGTGCCGGCGTCGTAGTGGCAGCGTTCCGGGCTCATGATGCAAATATCGCACTGGGCCAGTTTGGTCATGCACGGGTAGCAATAACCCTGGCTGAAACTGGTTTTGGTCTTGCGTCCGCAATGGGTGCAGTGGATCGCCCCCAGGTATTCCAGGCGCACCGTAGTACCGATCAACGGATTGACCGGTACCTCGGCGTCGCCCAGACGAAAAGCGTACTGAACGTTCGGCCCGTCAAGGCGCGCCGACATTTTGCTGATTGCACCGCGGCCAATCTCGATCAATGGACGGCATCCGATTTGAACAGAATGTTTGGCACTTCGATCGACTTCGACTGGCATTCCTGCGGGCCCATGTAGCCGGTGCGCTCTTCTTCAGGCAGGTTCTGGATTTCCCAGGCGATCATCGCTTGCAGGGACAGTTCGCGCTGCTCGGCGGTGAGTTTGCCACCGTCGGACCATTTGCCGATTTCCACCGCCAGTTTCAGGCTCTGGTAGATATCCGGGGTGATGTTTTTGATCATTTCATTAAAAGAGGACATCAAGGGCTCCGCGCTCTTTAATTCACATAATTTATCTGGAAGTCAGTTTACGGCGGTTGTACAAACCGCCCAACAAACCGGTGAAGCATCCGATGAGTAACCCGCTGACGTGGGCCGCGTTGGCAATCTGGCCGAAGCCGATCATCGAGATCAGCCCGGACAGGCACACCAGCAACCACACCAGCATCATCACCAACACCCCTCGGGGCAGGCGATACGTCGGGTTTGGCGCCAGAAGCTGGAAGATCCAGCAATGCCCGAGCAGACCGTACAGCACCCCGGACAACCCGCCAAACAGGCTCGGGCCGCTGAAAAGGAACTGGACATAATTGGACACCAGGCTGAACAGCAATGTCAGGCCGATCAGGTTGATGCTGCCCTGCCGCGATTCGATGCGCCGCCCCAATTCCCAGTACCACATGGCATTCATGGCCAGGTGCAGGATGCCGAAGTGGATCAGCATCGGCGTGACCAGACGCCACCACTGCCCCGCCGCCAGGCTGTCGGCCAGTGGCGTGAAATGGATGTACTCACCGACCACGCGGAAATCGAGGAAGGTCAGCCAGCGTATCGTTTCGAGGTTATCGCCCAGCAACGTCACCATGGCGACAATCAGGGTCAGCAACAGCACGAACGCTGTAGCCTTGCTGTGGCGCAACTGCTCGACGAAGCCCGGACGCGGCTGGGTCTGAGCCATCGAAATATCCAGTTGCTGATCGGGGTCGCCCGCCGGAAAGCGTTCGTACAACGAGCGCACGTCTTCGCTGATGCTGGCCGGCACCCACAGCACTTGCTCGCCCGCCTCTTCGCTGACCCGATGGGGCACTTGCATGCGCTGCAGCAGTTTGACGAACCCGCTCAAATCCACCGCCAGGGGCAGACGCAATACCGCCACCGCCGTCATTGCAGCACCTCCGGCCGTTCGACATCGACCCAGACAAATTTGTGCGGGTCGAGACGGGTTTCCTGATCCAGACGATAAGCGACCAGTTTGCCGTAAAGCACCGCGCTGTAATCCAGGCACGCCAGGTTCGGACGGATCGGTGCCGGTTTACCGCTGCGCCAGTAGTGGCCGACGAACAACAGCGGCTCATCGACGCCGTAGCGCAGCAAGTTGTCTTTTTCGGTGGATGACAACGGCGTGCGGGCCACCGGTTCAGGTAAGGCGTCGGGCTGAAACACGATATCTCCGTAGGTTTGCGGGTCGTCTTCCCAGAACTTGGTGCGGAAAAACGAGCGCGTCAGGCCGTCGCCGCTGGTCATGGTCAACCCGTGGGGCAAGCGCATGTCAGTACCGCGCAACAGGCGATCGAACACAGTGCAGGCAAAACTGCCCGGCACCGCGGAGGCCTGGAGGAAATGCTCATCGATGCAACCGTCGGGAAACAATCCGCGCAACGGCTCGATCAGGCCGGCATCCCAACAGGCATGCACCACCCGGAAACGCCCGGCATCGACGAACAGAGGCAATTCATAGAACCATTGCAGAAAGTCATGCCACTCTGCGGGATGATCTTCGAACTGGGTCAGGGTTTCCTTGAGCAGGCGCGCGTGGCGCGGCGTATGTTCACGCACGAACTGCTGGCCACTGCCCGGCGGCGCTGGCGTGCTCCAGCCAAGAGCATTGAATTCATGGTTGCCCATGATGCACAGCGCCTGGCCCGCTTCGACCATGTCGCGGACGATGTGCAGCGCCTCGCGAATCCGCGGGCCGCGGTCGATGATGTCGCCCAGGAACACCGCCATGCGCGACGGATGCCGCCAGACGCCAGCCTGCTTGTGGTAACCGAGCCGGTCGAGCAAGTGCTCAAGGGTCAGAGCGCAACCGTGCACGTCACCGATCAGGTCGTAGCTACGCGCGGGATCGAGCATCAGTCGCCTCCGCCACCCAACTTGCTGCCCCAGCCGAGCTTCGTCCGGCAGACTTCATAGTAGTTGTGGTCGAGCGGGTGAATCAGCCGCAGTTTCTGCGCTTTCTTGCTAACGGTAATGGTGTCACCGGGCGCGCAGGTGAAGTGGTTCTGCCCGTCACAGGAAACTTGCGGGTAAATCTGCATATCTTTGGACACGACGATTTTCAGCTCACTGTTGCCATCGACCACGATCGGTCTACCTGACAAGGTATGGGGGTACATCGGCACAATCACAATAGCGTCGAGCTTGGGATGCATGATCGGGCCACCCGCCGACAGTGCGTAGGCGGTCGAACCGGTCGGCGTGGCGACGATCAGGCCGTCGGCCTTCTGGCTGCACACGAACTGGCCGTCGATGTACAACTCGAACTCGATCATCCGCGTCGATTTGCCGGGGTGCAGCACCACATCGTTCAGCGCATCGCCCTGGCCGATGGCCTCGGCGTGGCGCCGCACTTCGGCTTGCAGCAGGAAACGGTTTTCCACCAGATAGTGACCGTCGAGCACTTCGGCGACTTTGACTTCGAGCTCATCGGGGCGGATATCGGTGAGGAACCCCAGGCTGCCACGGTTGATGCCGAGCACCGGGATATTGTGTCGGGCCAGCGCCCGTGCGGCGCCCAGCAGGCTGCCGTCGCCACCGACCACAATCACCATGTCACAGACTTCACCGAGCATCTTGCGCGACGAAGTTTGCAGGCCATGACCGGGCAGGACTTCGGCGATGGTGTCTTCGAGGATCACGTGCAGGTGACGATCGAGCAGAAACCGTTTCAGTCGGCGGACGGTATCCAGCACCTGAGAACTGCCCAGGCGACCGATGATGCCGATATTACGAAATTGCTCCATGGGGCTCCTATTAGGATGCGGGGGCCTGCGACGGCGAAAAACCCGATTATGGGCGAAAGCACGGCGTAGACAAAACCCTTTCAGCCACGACGGTGCGCTTACGTTTCGGGCTATGCTCGCAAGATGATCCTATTTCCAGATTTGCTCCAGTTACCTCACCAGTTGCGCCATCCTGAAGTGCGCGACCTGGCCTGGGTCATCCTCACGCCGCCGATGCTGGCCGTCACGCCTTGGCCGCAACGTCATCCACTGGCCGGCAGCGACTGGGTGCAGGCACCGGAGCGCCTGGAACACTGGCTCCGGCAACTGGATCGCGACAGTTACGACTTGTTGCACTGGCTGGCCCAGGCCAGGACCCGGCGACTGGGCCTGTACTATGAGCGGCTGTGGCAATACGCCGTACGGCACGCGCCTGGCATCGAACTGATTGCCGCCAACATGCCGATCCGCCGTGAAGGCCACACCTTGGGTGAGCTGGACATGCTGCTGCGCGATCGCGATGGCGTGCATCACCTGGAACTGGCGATCAAGCTTTATCTGGGGCCACAGAACGGTGACGGCCACGACACCGCCCAGTGGCTGGGACCGGGTTGTCATGACCGGCTCGACCGCAAACTGAAGCACCTGAGCCAGCATCAATTACCGATTTCCGCGCGGGCGGAAAGCCGTGCAGTGCTGGCGTCGCTGGATATCCAGCAGTTCAGCGCGCACCTGTGGCTTGGCGGCTATCTGCTCTATCCGTGGCCGGGGCAGGCCGCGTCACCGAGCGGCGCGCATCCTCAACATTTGCGCGGTAGCTGGTTGCATCAGAAGGACTGGGCGGACTTTGTCGTGCAACGCCCGTTCGGCCGCTGGCAACCCCTGCCCCGCCATGCCTGGCTGGCGCCGGCGCACTATCCCGAAGAGCAAACCTGGAACACTGAACAGCTGAGCGCCTGGCTGAACGATCTGGACCCGCTGGCACCGGCGCAATTGATGGTGCGGCTGACAGAGAATGGCAAAGGCGATTGGGAAGAAGCCGAGCGGCTGTTTCTGGTGTCCGACCTTTGGCCGAATGTGCCGGGTAATGGTTGAGTTTATGTGGTGAATGGACTGGCCTCTTCGCGGGCAAGCCTCCTACAGGTTTTGTGTTGGTTACGACGCTTATCTGTAGGAGCGAGGCTTGCCCGCGAATGGGCCCGACGCGGTCTGGATGGGAAAGGTCACTGCTTTTTATGCTGCTCAACCCACAGCGCATACGCATCGATGAACTTCTGCAGAAACGGCCTGACCGACTCCGACAACTTGCCCGCCTCGTCAAACGCTGAACCGGCGCCGCCCAGGTAGGCTTCCGGCTGCTGCATGCACGGCACATTGAGAAACACCATGGACTGGCGAATATTGTGGTTGGCGCCGAATCCACCGACGGCACCCGGTGAAGCGCTGATCACTGCGCCCGGTTTGCCGTTCCAGGCACTCTTGCCATAAGGGCGCGACCCCACGTCGATCGCATTCTTCAATGGCGCCGGTACCGAACGGTTATATTCCGGGGTCACGAACAGCACCGCGTCGGATGAACTCACTTGTTGTCGGAAAGTGCTGTAGGCTGCCGGCGGTGATTCGCCATCGATGTCTTCGTTGTAGAGCGGCAAATCACCGATCTCGACGATGCTCAGCTTCAGATTGGCAGGGGCCAGCTCGGCCAGCGCCAGCGCGATCTTGCGGTTGATCGACGCTTTTCTCAGGCTGCCGACCAGAACGGCGATCTCGTAGACGTTGTTCATGGAGAATTCTCGACTGTCCGATGGAAAGAGCTACTAGTTATAGATGATCAAATGACGATTCAACCAGCGGACGACGGAAAAACGCCGCCCCTGACTATTTTTTTCCTGTAGGAAAACTTACCTCGCCCAACCACGGTCTACAGAACCGCAAATTGAGTGATTTATCTCCAGAGGTTCTAAGCAGATGGCAGCAGTACTCGTCGGTCAGTTCCATGCAAGAGACGCGGAAGGCCGCGTTTATTCCGTGCATGAGTTCCAGGAATCCACCCCGTCACACGACGGCCTTGCCGGCTCGGTGCCTGTCACCACTTATAAGCTGGCCATTGGCGACCGCCTCAACAAACTCGACGACAACGAATTTGTGCTAGTGCAGTCGGGCGTTACCCTCACTCGTGAACCTGAAACGAACGTGGCCTCATAACCCGCTGTTATGAGCAGAAGTCATAGGCGCGCACTTGGGTTAGGATTCAGTGACTGACTCCCTCACTTGCTGAACATGGACTTCACGCATGCGTTTACGTCATATCGAAGTGATCCAGGCGCTCCTGCAGACCGGTCACCTGGGCACCGCCGCCGAATGGCTGCAGCTGCCAGTGACCGAGGTTGAACGCACCCTGCGTGATGCCGAGGACCAGTTGGGGTTCATGCTGTTTGCCAGCGTGCGTGGTCGCCTGCAAGCCACCCGCGAAGCAGCGGAACTGAAAGTCGGGATCGCCCACGTCTACGAGGCCCTCGAGCCAGTGCAACGACTGGCCAGCAGCCTCAAGCAGTATCTGGCCCCGCCCCTGCGCATCATCTGCACCCCACCGCTGGCGCAACAGCTGTTGCCACACAGCATCGCGGCCCTGCGCCGACGCCTGCCCGATGCCCCTTGCACCCTCCTGAGCGAGCCGACCGGCGCGATTATCAGAAGCCTGCTGCTGCGTGAAAGCGATCTGGGCCTGAGCCTGCATGACCCGGACCACGCCGATATCCATTGCCAGGTCATCGCTCAAGGCAAGCTCCAGCTGCTGGCGCCCCATGGCTGGCTGCAGCCGAAACAGAAGTACATCTCGCTGCAGGACCTGGCCGGCCAGTCGATGGTCGGCCTGGAAGGTCACGACCCGTTAAGCCCGGCGCTGGACAACAAGCTGCATGCACTGCGCCCTGCTCCGGTTATTCAGACCCGGGTCCAGACTCATCAGATGATGCGCAGCATGGTCGAGGCCGGTGAAGGCCTGGCGATTGTCGACCCGTTTACCGCCCTCGGCGCCAAATCCGCCGGGCTCGATGCCTGCCCGCTGGCGCCTGCCGTACCGATCAGCGTGTATGCCTTGAGCCTGAAGAGCGCCGAACGCTCTTCGGCCGTTCAGACGCTGCTGGAGATCATCACGGAACAAGCCGTGGCAATGCTGGCGAGCTAAGCGGGTTTTCCAGCGGATTATCGAATAATCGATACCAGAACAGCGCCATTTCAGCGGTATTCGGATCGATTCCACGGTAACGCAGGTGATCGATACCGCCGACCACATAGCCACAGCGCTCATAAAGCCGACAGGCGCCCAGGTTGTTGTTCTGGGTTTCCAGCATGATCCCCGGCAATTTTTTCTTGCGACTCCAGAACTGCGCCACATCCAACAATGCCTTGGCCACGCCATGACGGCGCGCCGGCGCATGCACCGCCAATTCATCGATATGGGCGAAGCCGTTCCAGTTGGTGCTGACCACCAAATGCCCCACCGGCTCGTCATCCAGATAGGCCATGAAAATCTCGCTGTCGGCGGCATCGCGAAAACTGCTGAATTCCTCGGGATCGATGCCGTAACACTTTCGATAGGGGGTGATTGGCGTCACCGGCCACTGCGCCACCGGTTTGCCGATTTGTGCGGCACCATAGGCGGCGACTTCAAAACTGAAATCGCTGCCCCAGATATAAGCCGCAAAACCCTCATCGGCGACACGCACCGAGAGGCCCGGGTATTTGGGATTCATGACGGGTTGCATAGTCGCAAAGGTCCTCATTCCTTGATGCAATCGACGGTGTAATGCCGTCCATTGCCCTCGTCTTCGTGTTGCAAGCCATGCACATCGGCGACAAATCCGGGGAAGCTACTGTCGAACGTACGGGCAAACTTCAGGTAATCGATGATCGAACGGGTCGATTCTGTGAACCGCTCACCGGGCATGATCAATGGGATCCCCGGCGGATAGGGTACCAGCATCACCGCGGCAATCCGCCCGTCCAGAGCATCGATCGAAACAGCCTCAACTTCTCCGCGCACCAATTGATCATAGGCGTCCGCCGGCTTCATCGCGACTTCCGGCAAAACCGTGTACATGCGTTTGAGGTGTTTGGCCGTGGCGTTGCTGCGATAACAGGCGTGCAATTGATCACACAGATCGCGCAAGCCCATGCCTTGATAACGGGCAATATTGTGTTGCGCCACACACGGCAGGCAAGTGGCCAGGCTGATGTTGGCGTCGTAACTGCGCTTGAACTCCAGCAATTCCGTCAGCAGCGTGCTCCATTTGCCCTTGGTGATGCCCATGGAGAACAGCACCAGGAACGAATACAGCCCGGTCTTTTCCACGACCAGCCCACGCTCCCAGAGGAATTTACTGACCACCGCCGCCGGAATCCCGCGCGCGCTCAGCGCGCCACCCGCCGTCAAACCCGGCATCACCAGCGTGACCTTGATCGGATCGAGCAGCACATAGTCATCGGTCACATCGCCAAAGCCATGCCAATCGGCGTCGGGTTGCAGCAACCAGTCTTCGGTGACCACCTGCTCGATCCCTTCGGCCGAGGGTGGTTGCCAGATGGAAAACCACCAGTCATCGGCGGCGATGTGCTGACGCAAATTGGCCAGGGCCCGGCGAAAACTCAGGGCCTCGTCGAACATTTCCTGCAACAGCGAACGTCCGGCCGGACCCTCCATCATCGCCGATGCCACGTCTAGCGAGGCGATGATGCTGTACTGCGGCGAGGTCGAGATGTGCATCATGAACGCTTCGTTGAACCGGTCGCGATCCAACTGCCGCGCCCCACCGTCCTGAACATGAATCATCGACGCCTGACTGAACGCCGCCAGCAATTTGTGCGTGGAGTGCGTAGTGAACACCAGCGGGCTGTCTTCGCTGCGGGAAGTGCCCATGCCGTAACGGCCGGCAAAAAACTCGTGAAACGCCGCGTAGGCGTACCAGGCCTCGTCGAAATGCAGCACCTCGACGCTGTTGCCCAGGCTCTGCTTGATCAGCTCGGCGTTGTAACAGAGGCCGTCGTAAGTCGAGTTGGTCACCACCGCCAACTTGACCTTTGGCTCGCGACCCTGGGTCAGCGGGCTGGCGTCGATTTTGGCCTGGATCGATTCAGGGCTGAATTCACTCAACGGAATCGGGCCGATAATCCCCAGCTCATTGCGCTCCGGACACAGGTACAGCGGAATCGCGCCAGTCATGATGATCGAGTGCAGCACCGACTTGTGGCAGTTGCGATCCACCAGCACCAGGTCATCGCGGGCCACCATGGAATGCCAGACGATTTTGTTGGCGGTCGAGGTGCCATTGATCACGAAAAAAGTGTGATCGGCGCCAAAATTACGCGCCGCTCTCGCTTCCGCCTCGGCCAGTGGGCCGGTGTGATCGAGCAGCGAACCGAGTTCCGGTACCGACACTGACAAATCCGAACGCAGGGTGTTTTCCCCAAAAAACTGATGGAATGCTTGCCCCACCGGGCTCTTGTGATACGCCACGCCGCCGCCATGGCCGGGGGTGTGCCAGGAATAATTGGAATCGGCGGTGTGCTGCACCAGCGCCTTGAAAAACGGCGGCAACAGACCGTCGAGATATTTACGCGCCGCGCGGGCAACCTGGCGGGCGAGGAAGGGCACGGTGTCTTCGAACAAATAAAGAATGCCGCGCAGTTGATTGAGCTCGGCCATGGCATCGGCCGGGGCATTTTCCAGCGTCACCTGCTCGCCCAGGGCAAAGATCGGCAGGTCCGGCGCCCGAACCCGTGCCAGGCGGATCAGCTCGGCCATATTATGCAGAAGATGAGCATTGCTGCTGGCGTCTTCGGCGGCAATCAACATGCAAGAGAGGCCATGATGGGTCGAGGCGACCAGACGTCCTTCGTTGTAATCGACCGCCGAGACGATGCTGAAGCCTTCCTGCTCCAGTTCCCGGGCGATGCCGCGCACACGATCACCGGCAACGGTGTCGGCCTTGATGTCGCGGTGGACGATCAACACCGGGAATTTCAAATCTTTATACATGGGGCTCGGTGTCCTGAGGCGGCAGACCGTAGCCTGCCAATCACCTCAGGGTAGAGGGTTGGAGCGCATGTGGCGAGGGGGCTTGCCCTGAAGTGGGTCGGCGGGCGCACCAGCAAGTGGCCTGACAACCCGAATGAGGGAGGATTTCCGTAATGGAGTTTTTTTGAGGGCAGGTTTTTTGTGGCGAGAGGGCTTGCCCCCGTTCGGCTGCGCAGCAGTCGTAAAACCTCCAATGCGGTGAATCTGACAAAATCCGGGGCCGCTTCGCGGCCCAACGGGGGCAAGCCCCCTCGCCACAGGCAAGCCCCCTCGCCACAGGCAAATCCCGTCGCCACAGGCAAGCTCCCTCGCCACAAAAGCCCTTCAGCTCGAAGGAAATCAGGCCTGAGCCTTGGCCTGCGCCAATTGTTGCCACAGCGACGGAGCACCCGCGGATTTGGCGATGGCTTCCAGGCGCGCAACGTGCTGGGCCAGGTCTTCTTCACTCGCACGGATGATCCGGATCGGCTGACGATCGGCCGGCAGACGACGGATTGCAGTGGCGGAGTTGTCCGCGCCTTCACCTGAACCGTTGCCATCGGATGCATTACCGGCCAGCGACAGGCTGGTCTGGCCGCCGGTCATGGTCAGGTAGACGTCGGCGAGAATCTCGGAGTCGAGCAAGGCGCCGTGCAGCTCACGGCCAGAGTTGTCGACGCCATAGCGTTTGCACAAGGCGTCGAGGCTGTTGCGCTGCCCCGGGTGACGTTCCCGGGCCATCATCAGGGTGTCGAGGATCGAGCAGTGTTGCGTGATGTCCGCCCGATCGTGATGCCCCATGAGGGCGAATTCGTTGTTGATGAAGCCAACGTCGAACGCCGCGTTATGGATGATCAGCTGCGCGCCCTTGATGAACTCGAAGAACTCATCGGCCACTTCATTGAAACGCGGCTTGCCCACCAGGAATTCGTTCGTGATGCCGTGAACGCCGATGGCGCCTTCATCACTCTCGCGATCCGGTTGCAGGTAAACGTGGAAATGCCGGCCGGTCAGGCGCCGACCGATCAACTCGACACAACCGATTTCGATAATCCGGTGGCCGTCGGTCACCGGCATGCCGGTGGTTTCGGTATCGAGTACAACGGATCTGGTGGCCATCAGTGCTCAGCTCTCAACGGGTCAATCGTGCAAAAGCGGCGATGTTAACACGCAACACGGCCCCTGTAGGAGCTGCCGAAGGCTGCGATTGATCGTTCCCACGCTCTGCGTGGGAATGCCTCAAGGGACGCTCCGCGTTCCAATGGGACGCAGAGCGTCCCGGGCTGCATTCCCACGCGGAGCGTGGGAACGATCAGGGTCTAGGCCTGCTTGTACCCACGCACTTCATCCACGCCACGGTTGGCCAATTGGTCGGCCCGTTCGTTGCCGTGATGGCCGACGTGACCGCGCACCCATTTCCAGGTGACGTTGTGGCGGTTGACCTGCTCGTCGAGCAATTTCCACAGATCGGCGTTTTTTACCGGTTCCTTGGCTGCGGTCTTCCAGCCGCGTTTTTTCCAGTTGGCCATCCATTCATTGATGCCTTTCATCACGTACTGGGAGTCGGTCACCAGCAGCACGTCACAAGAGCGCTTGAGCTCTTCCAGACCACGGATCGCGCCCATCAACTCCATACGGTTATTGGTGGTGTTGGCTTCGCCGCCCCAGAGTTCTTTTTCAACGCCCTTGTACACCAGCAATGCACCCCAGCCGCCCGGGCCAGGGTTGCCCTTACAGGCGCCATCGGTGAAGAGTTCTACGCTATCGCTCATGCCAATCTATCCAGAAAATGCGGTGGCTCGCCGATCGATGACCGACGATGCCCGAGGCCGGATGAATCCGACCGGCAAAATAAAATGTGTATTACGGTTCGAGGTGACGACGGTTGACCTTGGCCATCGGTAACGGAATCAGCTTGCCCATTGGTTCGCGCCGTTCCTGGCGCACCGGCCGCAGGCCTACCACGATCTTGCGGGCGACCAATAAATAGAAGCCACCACCCGACAATTGCCAGTCACCGGCCTTACGCTCCCAACCGGCCAGGCGGGCTTGCCAGGCAGGCGATGCAAGCGGCGGACGATAGCACCCGAAGCGGCGTTTCTCCAGCGCGAAGCCCAGTAGATTCAGCCAGTCGCCAACCCGCGACGGCGAAATGCAACGGGCCTTGCGCAAGGCGTCATGGGCGAACACATGACGCAGGCCCCAGCTGCTCCAGGGGTTGATCCCGATAATCAGCAGATGCCCGCCAGGCCGGACACTGCTCGCCGCTTCGCGCAGCAAACCGTGGGGCGAGAGGCAGAAATCCAGCCCGTGCTGCAACACCACCACATCGGCGGCATGCTCGCTCAAAGGCCAGGCTTGCTCTTCGCAGACGATCTCCACGCCCGGCAACGGCGCGCCGAGCCGCACGTTGCGCTGGACCTGCGGCGCCGACGGCGGCGTTTGCGCCGAAGGGCCGTAATGCACCAGGTAGCCGCCGAAGAAGCGCCCCAACTCGTCTTCGAGCATGCGTCGTTCTTCGTCCAGCAGAAATTGCCCGATGGGCCCGGACAGCCATTCACGGGCCGCGCTGATCAATGTCAGCCACTCAGGATCAGCCTGAGCGAACGCTTTATCGGTCATTGCATTCTCCAACGCGCCAGGAAGTTCTAAGATGCGCCAATGTTTTCCGCTTGGCGAATCCGACGATGATACAGATCACTGCCCTGCCCGCCTTCACCGACAACTACATCTGGTTGTTACAAGACCACAGCACCCAGCGCTGCGCCGTGGTCGATCCGGGCGATGCCGCGCCAGTACAAGCCTGGCTCGCCGCGCACCCGGGTTGGGTATTAAGCGATATTCTGATCACTCATCACCATCATGACCATGTCGGCGGCGTCGAGCGGCTGAAAAAAGCGACAGACGCGACCGTCTATGGCCCGGCCAGCGAAAGCATCCCGGGGCGGGATGTGGCGCTCAAGGATCATGACCGCATCAGCGTACTGGGCTGGGAATTCGATGTTATCCAGGTGCCAGGCCATACCCTCGGCCACATCGCCTTTTATCATCAGGGCCATTTGTTTTGCGGCGACACCCTGTTCGCCGCCGGTTGCGGGCGCCTGTTCGAAGGCACGCCGGAGCAAATGCATCACTCGCTGAGCCGCCTCGCGGCACTGCCCGCAGACACGCTGGTGTACTGCACCCACGAATACACCCTGAGTAATCTCAAGTTTGCCGCAGCGGTGGAACCGGGCAATCCGGATACCGCCGCACGTCTGGAAAAAGTTACCGCGCAACGTGAAGCCGGAATCATGACGCTGCCCTCTACGCTGGCGCTTGAAAAGCTTACCAATCCGTTTTTGCGTGTTGACGAAACATCCGTTAAAGAAAAAGTGGACGAACGGAACGGAACCCAAAACCGGGCTCCGAGTGCGGTTTTTGCTGCTCTGCGCGCTTGGAAAGATAAGTTCTAAGTAGCCATCACGTTGGTACAAAAATTCTGAATGGTTGACCGAAGGGGGTGCGCTTTCTAGAATCGCCCGACATTTTTGCCCGGAACTTACTTCCAGCCAATGTCGTCACCTATTCGTAAAGCCATCAATTCAGACGCATTGACCCGCTTGGCTCAAGCCATCGCGGTGGCTGTGTCCGCCACGTTGGCGGGCTGTTCCAGCCATGTGCCGCAGACCGAAGCGACACACACTCCGAACATCGCCGCTCGAGCCAAGCAAAAACCTGTCTGGCTCAGCGAAAAACCGACACCGCAAATTCCACAGGACGTCTGGGAACGCATGCGCCAGGGTTTCCAGTTACAGGACAACCTGGGCATCAACCCGCGCATCGAGCAACAGCGCCTGTGGTTCGCCAGTAACCCGTCCTTCCTCGAAAACGCCGGCGAACGCGGCAGTCTCTACATTCACTACATCGTCGAACGCCTTGAAGAACGCAACATGCCGCTGGAACTGGCGCTGTTGCCGGTGATTGAAAGTGCCTACAACCCGATGGCCTATTCCCGGGCCAACGCGGTGGGTCTTTGGCAATTCATTCCATCCACCGGGCGTTACTTCAACCTGCGTCAGACCCGCTTCTACGATGGCCGTCGCGACATCACCGCTTCGACCACCGCGGCCATGGATTACCTGACCCGTTTGCACGATATGTTCAACGGTGACTGGTTGCTGGCCCTGGCGGCCTACAACGCCGGCGAAGGCACGGTCAGCCGGGCCATCGAGCGCAACGAACGACTCGGCCTGCCGACCGACTACTGGAACCTGCCGCTGCCAGCGGAAACCCAGGCCTATGTGCCGAAACTGCTGGCATTGTCGCAAGTGGTCCTGGCGCCCGACGCCTATGGCGTGAACCTCAACCCGATCGCCAACGAACCGTACTTCCAGGTCGTCGAAATCAACCAGCGCATGGACCTGTCCAAGGTTGCCGCGGTGGCCAATATCGACGAAGACGAACTGTTCCAGCTCAACCCCGCCTTCAAGCAGCGCACCACCATCGACGGCCCCCAGCATCTGCTGGTGCCAACGTCCAAGGCACAACTGCTGACCGCCAGCCTGTCGACCATGCGCCCTGACGAGTTGATCAGCCAGCGATCGCTCAAGCCGGTATTCGAAGGGGCGGATGACAGCGAAATCGCCAGCCTCAAGCGCGCCTATCGAGTCAAACGTGGCGACAACCTGGGCACCATCGCCAAGGCCAACAAGGTCGACGTCAAGGACTTGCAACGCTGGAACAAACTGACCGGCAAAAACCTCAAGGTCGGCCAGACCCTGGTAATGCAAGACACCGCCAAGCGGAAATCCGGACGCGTCGACACGGTAGTCGCGGCGAACAGCAAGACCAACGGCAAAATCACCAACAAGACGCAACAGACCCAATACAAGGTCAAGCAAGGCGACTCCCTGTACATGGTCGCCAAGCGCTTCAATGTTGAAATGCAGCACCTCAAGCGCTGGAACCCTCGGGTGGGCCAGGCGCTGAAACCGGGGCAGATGCTGACGGTTGCTTCACCGCATTAAGCAGCACGCCCTGTCGAGGGGCATTTGTGGTGAGAGGGCTTTTGTGGTTTGAGGGCTTTTGTGGCGAGGGGGCTTGCCCCCGTTGGGTCGCGAAGCGGCCCCAGCATTTTTTCAAGTCCACCGCATTCGTAGGATTTAACGACTGCTGCGCAGCCGAACGGGGGCAAGCCCCCTCGCCACAGGCAAGCCCCCTCGCCACAGATTTTGCGCTTGCAGGCTAATCCCCCCGACAATTAACAACGCATTAACCCCCCGTCTTTTTCCTGTCGATACAAGCTGTTACTGTACGGCCCACAAAGCCCAAGCCGCCTGGATCGGATCTCTGACTTGAAGCGTCCCCTCCTCCTGCTCCTGATCAGCCTGGCCTTGAGCTCCCCCGCAAGCGCGACGATCAGCGAAAGCCATGGTTATGCGCAGTTCGGCACGCTCAAGTACCCGGCCAGATTTACCCACTTCGACTGGGTCAACCCGCAAGCGCCCAAGGGCGGTACATTGCGGGTGATGGCGTTTGGCACCTTCGATACGCTCAACCCTTACACATTCAAGGGCTCGAGCCCGGTTTCCACCGCCAACTTCCTGCAATACGGTATCAACGAACTCAATGAACCGCTGATGGTCGGCACCGGCCAATACGCGCCGTCGGGCGATGAGCCGACCTCCAGTTATGGCCTGATTGCCCAATCGGTGGAATACAGCGAGGACCGCAGCTGGGTGGTGTTCAACCTGCGCCCCGAAGCGCGTTTCCAGGATGGCACGCCGATCACCGCTTACGACGTGGCGTTCTCGTACCGTTTGCTGCTCAAGGACGGTCACCCGCAATACCGCACCAACCTTCAGGAAGTGTCACGGGTGGATATTCTCAACCCACGGCGTATCCGTTTCGTCTTCAAGCGCGCCGGCAATCCGCTGCTGATCCTGCGCCTGGGCGAGTTGCCGGTGTTGCCCCAGCATTACTGGGAAGGTCGCGATTTCAAGGCCACCACGTTCGAGCCGCCATTGGGCAGCGGACCGTATCGCATCACCTCGGTAACGCCCGGGCGGCAGATCGTCTTCGAACGGGTCAAGGATTACTGGGGCAAGGACCTGCCGGTCAATCGCGGCAAATACAACGTCGATCGCATGGAAGTCGAGTTCTACCGCGACAGCGATGTGGCTTTCGAAGCGTTCAAGGCCGGTGAGTTCGACATCTATATCGAACACCAGGCGAAGAACTGGGCCAGCGGCTACAACTTCCCGGCCGTGCGCCGTGGCGATGTGATCAAGGCACAGATACCGCACCAGATCCCGACCCAGAGCCAGGGCCTGTTCATGAACAGCCGGCGGCCAACTTTCGCCGAGGCCAAGGTCCGCGAAGCGCTGGGGCTGATGTTCGACTTCGAATGGACCAACCGCACGCTGTTCAGTGGCGCCTATACGCGAGCCTTGAGTTATTACCCCAACAGTGAGTTTTCCGCCACCGGGCTACCGGTCGGTCATGAGTGGCTGTTGCTCAAGCCCTATCGCGATCAACTGCCCGCCAAGCTGCTCACCGAGCCGTTCAGCCTGCCGCAGACCGAAGGCCGCGGCATTCCGCGAGAAACCATGCGCAAGGCCCTGGAGCTGCTCGCCGAGGCCGGCTGGAAGCTCCACGGTCAGCGGCTACAGAACAGCATCGGCCAACCGTTGCGCTTCGAGATTCTGCTGGTCAACCCGAACCTGGAACGCATCCTTCAGCCTTACGTCGAGAACCTGGCCAGCATCGGCATCGATGCACGGCTGCGCACGGTCGATCGCGCCCAGTACAAACAGCGCCTCGATCAGTTCGATTTCGACATGATCCTGATGACCCTCAACCAGACCCTCAGCCCGGGCCTGGAACAATGGCAGTACTTCCATTCCAGCCAGGTCGGGGTCAAGGGCAGCAAGAATTACGCAGGTATCGCCAACCCGGTGGTCGACCATTTGCTTGAACAACTGCTCGCCGCCCAGACCCGTGATGCACAAGTCGCCGCAGGCAAGGCGCTCGACCGGGTGCTGCTGTGGCAGCACTACATCATTCCCAACTGGTACCTCAATTATCACCGCCTGGCCTACCGCAACCGGTTCGCCTTCGTCACCACGCCGCCCTATACCCTGGGCCTGAGCGCGTGGTGGCTGAAATCTTCGGAGAAAGATCGATGAAACCCCTACGTGCCCTGCTCTTGCAGGCCAGCGGTCTGCTGTTCGCCGGGCTGGCCTTTGCCGCCCCGCAACATGCCTTGACCCTGTACAACGAGCCGCCGAAATACCCGGCCGATTTCAAACATTTCGATTACGTGAACCCCGACGCCCCCAAGGGCGGGATCTTCCGCCAGGCCGGATTCGGTGGCTTCGACAGCCTCAATCCGTTCATCAACAAAGGCGTGCCGGCCGACGACATCAGCATGATCTACGACACCCTGGCCAAGCAGGGCCTGGATGAGCCGTTTACCGAATACGGCCTGATCGCCGGCAAAATCGAAAAAGCCCCGGACAACAGCTGGGTACGCTTCTACCTGCGTCCCGAAGCACGCTTCCACGACGGTCATCCGGTACGTGCCGAAGACGTGGTGTTCAGCTTCCAGACGCTGATCAAGGACGGCGCCCCGCTCTTTCGCGGTTATTACAGCGACGTGGAGGACGTGGTCGCCGAAGACCCGCTCAAAGTGCTGTTCAAGTTCAAGCACAAAAACAACCGTGAGTTGCCGCTGATCCTCGGCCAGCTGCCGGTGCTGCCCAAGCATTGGTGGGCTACCCGCGACTTCAACAAAGGTAACCTGGAACTGCCGCTGGGCAGCGGCCCTTACAAAGTCAGCCAAGTGAAGGCCGGGCGCTCGGTGCGTTATGAGCGGGTCAAGGATTATTGGGGCAAGGACCTGCCGGTCAATCGCGGGTTCTACAACTTCGACGTGATGACCACTGACTACTACCGCGACAACACCGTCGCGCTGGAAGCGCTCAAGGCCGGTCAGTTCGACTTCTGGCTGGAATCGGCCGCGAAAAACTGGGCCAAGGCCTACAACATTCCGGCGGTGGCCGAAGGTCGGCTGATCAAGGAAGAAATCCCCAACGGCAACCCCACTGGCATGCAAGGCTTCGTGTTCAACCTGCGCCGCCCGGTGTTTCAGGATGTGCGCGTGCGTCAGGCGCTGACACTGCTACTGGATTTCGAATGGACTAACAAGCAACTGTTCAACGGCGCCTACGCGCGCACCCGCAGTTACTTTGAAAACTCGGAAATGGCCGCCACTGGCCTGCCGGACGCCGACGAGCTGGAAATTTTGAATCCGTTGCGCGGCAAGATCCCCGAACAGGTATTCAGCGAGGCGTTCCAGAACCCGGTGACCGACGCCAGCGGCATGATCCGCACCCAGCAGCGCAAAGCCTATCAACTGCTGCAAGAAGCCGGCTGGCGAATCGTCGACGACAAAATGGTCGACGCCACCGGCAAGCCGGTGACCATCGAATTCCTGGTGGCCCAGACCGAGTTCGAGCGGGTGCTGTTGCCGTTCAAGCGCAACCTCAGCGACCTGGGCATCGACCTGGTGATCCGTCGGGTCGACGTCTCGCAATACATCAACCGCGTGCGCTCCCGGGACTTCGACATGATCGTCGGCAGCTTCCCGCAGTCCAACTCGCCGGGTAACGAACAGCGTGAGTTCTGGATGTCGGCCGCCGCCGACAAACCCGGCAGTCGCAACTCCATGGGCCTGAAAGACCCGGTGGTGGACCAACTGGTCGAGCAACTGATCAATGCTGATTCGCGCCAAAGCCTGGTGGCTCACGCCAGGGCCCTGGACCGAGTGCTGCAATGGGGTTATTACGTGATCCCCAACTGGCACATCAAGACCTGGCGCGTGGCGTACTGGAACCATATCGGTCACCCGAAGGTTTCGCCCAAATATGACATCGGCATTAACACCTGGTGGGTCAAGCCCGACGCGACATTGCCGATAGAAGTCGAAACCAAACTGCAAGCCGACCCTGCGGGCACGGAGTAATCAGATGCTGGCGTATATTTTTCGGCGACTGCTGCTGATCATCCCGACGCTGTTCGGCATTTTGCTGATCAACTTCGTGATCATCCAGGCCGCCCCCGGCGGGCCGGTGGAACAGATGATCGCCAAGCTCGAAGGCTTCGAAGGTGCCACCAGCCGCATCGCCGGCGGCGGTGCCGAAGTGTCGGTGGCAGGTTCGGCCTATCGTGGGGCGCAAGGCCTGGACCCGGCGCTGGTCAAGGAAATCGAGCACATGTACGGCTTCGATAAATCGGCGCCGGAACGTTTGTGGATCATGATCAAGAACTACGCCACCCTGGATTTTGGCGATAGCTTCTTCCGTGACGCCAAGGTCATCGACCTGATCAAGGAAAAGCTGCCGGTGTCGATCTCACTGGGGCTGTGGAGCACGCTGATCATGTACCTGGTGTCGATTCCGCTGGGGATCGCCAAGGCGACGCGACACGGCAGCCATTTCGATGTCTGGACCAGTTCGGCGATCATCGTCGGTTACGCGATCCCGGCGTTCCTGTTCGCCATCCTGCTGATTGTGGTGTTCGCCGGCGGCAGCTATTTCGACTGGTTTCCGCTACGGGGCCTGACCTCGAACAACTTTGACGAGCTCAGTACAGGTGGCAAGATCCTCGATTACTTCTGGCACCTGGCGCTGCCGGTGACCGCCTTGGTGATCGGCAACTTCGCGACCATGACCCTGCTGACCAAAAACAGCTTCCTCGATGAAATCAACAAGCAATACGTCATCACCGCCAAGGCCAAGGGCCTGACCCGTCACCGCGTGTTGTACGGCCATGTGTTTCGCAACGCCATGCTGCTGGTGATCGCCGGTTTCCCTTCGGCGTTCATCGGGATCTTCTTCACCGGCTCGTTGCTGGTGGAGGTGATTTTCTCCCTCGATGGCCTCGGCTTGATGAGTTTCGAGGCGGCGATCAACCGCGACTACCCGGTGGTTTTCGGCACGCTGTTCATCTTTACCCTGCTGGGGTTGGTGGTGAAGCTGATCGGTGACCTCACTTACACCTTTGTCGATCCGCGCATCGACTTCGAAAGCCGGGAGCATTGAGATGAACCTGTCCCCTCTCAATCGCCGACGTTTCGAGCTGTTCAAGGCCAACAAGCGTGGCTGGTGGTCGCTGTGGCTGTTCCTGATTCTGTTCGGCGCAAGCCTGGGCGCCGAACTGATCGCCAACGACAAACCACTGGTGGTGCACTACGACAATACCTGGTATTTCCCGGCCCTCAAGCGCTACCCCGAAACCGCGTTCGGCGGCGAATTCCCGCTGGAAGCCAACTACAAGAGCCCCTACATCCGCGAACTGCTCAAGGCCAAGGACGCCTGGGTCTTGTGGGCGCCGATCCCCTACAGCTACCAGAGCATCAATTACGATCTGAAAGTCCCGGCCCCCGCGCCGCCTTCGGCCGATAACCTGCTGGGCACCGACGATCAGGGCCGCGATGTGCTGGCCCGAGTGATTTATGGCTTCCGGATTTCGGTGCTGTTCGCTTTGACACTGACTATTCTCAGCTCGATCATCGGCGTGATCGCCGGGGCCTTGCAGGGTTTTTATGGCGGCTGGGTGGATCTGGCCGGCCAGCGCTTTCTGGAAATCTGGTCCGGGTTGCCGGTGCTGTACCTGCTGATCATTCTCGCCAGTTTCGTGCAACCGAATTTCTGGTGGCTGCTGGGGATCATGCTGCTGTTCTCGTGGATGAGCCTGGTGGATGTGGTGCGCGCCGAGTTCCTGCGCGGCCGGAATCTGGAGTACGTGCGCGCGGCCCGTGCGCTGGGCATGCAGAATGGTGCGATCATGTTCCGCCACATCCTGCCCAACGCCATGGTCTCGACCATGACCTTCATGCCGTTCATTCTGACCGGCGCCATCGGCACGCTGACCGCCCTGGACTTCCTTGGCTTCGGCCTGCCGCCGGGTGCGCCGTCCTTGGGTGAACTGGTAGCCCAGGGCAAATCCAATCTGCAAGCGCCGTGGCTGGGCATGAGTGCGTTTGCGGTGCTGGCGCTGATGTTGAGTCTGCTGGTGTTCATCGGCGAGTCCGCTCGCGATGCCTTCGACCCGAGGAAGTGAAATGAATCAGGACAATCTGATCGAAGTGCGCGACCTAGCCGTCGAATTTGTCGTCGGTGAACGCGTGCAGCGCGTGGTCGAGGGCGTCAGCTTCGACATCAAGCGCGGCGAAACCCTGGCGCTGGTGGGCGAAAGCGGCTCCGGCAAATCGGTGACCGCTCACTCGATCCTGCGACTGCTGCCCTACCCGCTGGCCCGACATCCGTCCGGCACCATCACCTACTCCGACCGCAATCTGCTGGATCTGCAGGAGAAAACCATCCGTCACATCCGCGGCAACCGGATCGCGATGATCTTCCAGGAGCCGATGACCTCGCTCAATCCGCTGCATTCGATCGAAAAACAGATCAATGAAATCCTGGGCATCCACAAAGGCCTGACCGGTAAAGTCGCGACCAAGCGCACGCTGGAACTGCTGGAAATGGTCGGCATCCCCGAACCGCAGAAGCGTCTCAAGGCCCTGCCCCACGAATTGTCCGGCGGCCAGCGCCAGCGGGTGATGATCGCCATGGCCCTGGCCAATGAGCCGGAGTTGCTGATTGCCGACGAACCGACCACGGCCCTGGACGTGACCGTTCAACTGAAAATTCTCGAATTGCTCAAGGAATTACAGGCCCGGCTGGGCATGGCGTTGTTACTGATCAGTCACGATTTGAACCTTGTGCGAAGAATTGCGCATCGGGTATGTGTCATGCAGCGCGGTTGCATCGTCGAACAGGCATCGTGCGAAGAATTGTTCCGCGCGCCGCAGCATCCGTACACACGGGAACTGCTGGCAGCGGAGCCCAGCGGCAAACCGGCGAGCAATGTGATTGGCCCGCCATTGCTGGCGGTCGAGGACCTGAAAGTCTGGTTCCCGATCAAGAAAGGCTTGCTGAAAAAGACCGTGGACCATATCAAAGCGGTCGACGGCATCAATTTCAGCCTGCCCCAGGGCCAGACCCTGGGGATTGTGGGAGAAAGCGGTTCTGGCAAATCGACGCTCGGCCTGGCGATTTTGCGGCTGATCGGTAGCAAAGGCACCATCCGTTTTGAAGGCAAGCAGCTAGACTGCCTGACGCAGAGCGAAGTTCGACCACTACGGCGGCAGATGCAGGTGGTGTTTCAGGACCCTTTCGGCAGCCTGAGCCCACGGATGTGCGTGAGCCAGATCGTCGGCGAAGGCCTGCGGATCCACAAGATGGGCACCGAGGCAGAACAGGAACAAGCGATTATTGCAGCACTCAAGGAGGTAGGTCTGGACCCGGAATCCCGGCACCGCTACCCCCATGAATTTTCCGGTGGGCAACGGCAGAGAATCGCCATTGCCCGGGCATTAGTGCTAAAACCGGCGTTGATTTTGCTGGACGAGCCCACTTCGGCCCTCGACCGCACCGTGCAACGCCAAGTGGTGGAGCTGCTACGTTCACTGCAAACCAGGTACAACCTGACGTATTTGTTTATCAGCCATGACCTGGCTGTCGTCAAAGCGCTGAGCCACCAGCTGATGGTGGTCAAGCATGGCCAAGTGGTCGAACAGGGAGACGCGCAAAGTATCTTTGCCGCCCCCCAACATCCGTATACACAGCAGTTGCTGGAAGCCGCTTTTCTGGCACCAGCCACTGCGCAATAAACCTGAAAAGAGGAGCAACACATGGGTTTTCTCGCCGGTAAGCGCGTACTGATCGTCGGTGTCGCCAGCAAGCTGTCCATCGCATCCGGCATCGCTGCCGCCATGCATCGCGAGGGCGCTGAGCTTGCCTTCACTTATCAGAACGACAAACTCAAGGGTCGTGTCGAAGAATTCGCACAAGGCTGGGGCTCGAGCCCTGAGCTGTGCTTCCCGTGCGACGTGGCCAGCGATGAAGAAATCGCCAAGGTCTTCGAAGAGTTGAGCAAGAAGTGGGACGGCCTGGATTGCATCGTGCACTCCGTCGGCTTCGCCCCGGGCGACCAACTGGACGGCGACTTCACCGAAGCCACCACCCGTGAAGGTTTCCGCATCGCTCACGACATCAGCGCCTACAGCTTCGTGGCCCTGGCCAAGGCTGGCCGCGAAATGATGAAAGGCCGCAATGGCAGCCTGCTGACCCTGTCGTACCTGGGCGCCGAGCGCACCATGCCGAACTACAACGTGATGGGCATGGCCAAGGCTTCCCTGGAAGCCGGCGTGCGTTACCTGGCTGGCTCCCTGGGCCCGGACGGTACTCGCGTCAACTGCGTATCGGCCGGCCCGATCCGCACCCTCGCCGCTTCCGGCATCAAGAACTTCCGCAAAATGCTGGCGGCCAACGAAGCGCAAACTCCGCTGCGTCGTAACGTCACCATCGAAGAAGTCGGCAACGCCGGCGCCTTCCTGTGTTCGGACCTGGCATCCGGCATCAGCGGTGAAATCATGTACGTAGACGGCGGCTTCAACACCACCGCCATGGGCAACATCGAAGAGTGATCTTCGGTTAGCCATTAAAAACCCGCCTCTTCAGGCGGGTTTTTAATGCTCGGAATTCAAGGCCAGACATAATTCCCTGTGGGAGCGGGCTTGCCCGCGATGACGGATTAACATTCAAAATGGATGTTGACTGATACACCGCTATCGCGGGCAAGCCCGCTCCCACAGGGTTTGAGTTTAGTCAGGGATCTGTGTGAGGCACCGCGCAAACAACTGCTGGATCGGCTGCATACGCTGGCTGTAACGCTGCAGCAACACGATCTCCCGATAGAACGTCAGTTCGCCCAATTCGATCACCCTCACCCTGGCGCCGTGTTCAAGCCACAGTCCGGCCTTGGGCAGCAGCGATACCCCCAATCCGCACTCAACCATTTTCACGATGGCTTCCAGTTCATCCAGTTCCAGCGCGACCTGCACGTCGATCCGCTGCTCGCGTAAAAATCGCGTGATCAAGCGCCCACCGAACGAATTGCGGTCGTAGCGTACGTGGGGATGGTTGGCGAGAATCTGCAACGGGTCGTCGCCCTCAAGCTCCGCCGGCACGATCAGCACAAACGGCTCGCGGCGAATGACTTGCACCGACAATTCCTTGGGTAATTCGAACGGCGGCTTGATCAGAATCGCCAGGTCCACTTCGCCGGTGTCCACCTGACTCAAGAGATTCAGCGATACGCCCGGCACCAGTTTCGCCTCCAGCAATGGCGCCTGCTGCCGGAGTCGCAACAGCGCACGCGGCAATAACCCGGTCTGCACGGTGGCCACCGCGCCGATCTTCAATTCGCCACGAAACTCGCCGACGCTGTCACTGACGGCCATGCGGCTGAAGGTCTCAAGAATGTCCCGAGCCATCGGCAACGCCCGCTGCCCCGCCGCGTTGAGAATCGCCTGACGTCCGGTGCGATCGAACAAGCGAATGCCCAACGTCTGTTCGAGATTGCGGATCTGCGCGCTGACCGCTGACTGGGTCAGGCCGATGTGCATGCCTGCGGCAGCGAACGTGCCGTGACGTGTCACGGCAATGAAGGTTTTCAGTTCCCGCAGCATATGGCGCCCCAATTGATCGAAATAATTTGATCTCGCTGCAAAAACTATCGTCTTTCAATCAAAAAGCACAGGGCTAAACTCCTCAACACCCAATTCGTCGAGGTTACATCCCATGCAACTATCTCCTTTTCATTTGGCTATCCCGGTTTACGACTTGACCGCGGCCCGGCGCTTCTATGGTGAAGTGTTTGGCCTGGCAGAAGGTCGCTCCAGCGATCATTGGGTGGACTTCAATTTCTTCGGTCATCAACTGGTCATACACCTCGCGCCGAAAAACGCGTCTCAGGAAGCTGCCCACACCAATGCCGTGGATGGGCATGACGTACCGGTTCCGCACTTTGGCGTCGTGTTGGGAATGGAGGAATGGGAAAACCTGGCCGAGCGCTTGAAGTCTCGGGGCACGCGATTTGTGATCGAGCCGGGGATTCGCTTCCAGGGGCTGGTTGGCGAACAGGCCACGATGTTTCTCTTCGACCCCTGCGGTAATGCGCTGGAGTTCAAGGCATTCAAGAACATCGACCAGTTGTTCGCCAAATGATCGGCCGAGTCCCTGACGCCACCGCACTCAGCGAGGCGGTGGCCAGTGGCGAGACGAGCACTGCCACCATCGCCGAACACTTTCTTGAGTGCATTCAAACGCTGGAGCCGGACATCCAGGCCTTCGTCTCGTTCGATGCCCACCAAGTACGTGCCGCCGCCGCACAATGCCCCGGCCAAGGCGTGCTGGTCGGAGTGCCGGTAGGCATCAAGGACATCTTCGACAGCGCCGACCATCCCACCCAGTTTTTTTCACCCATTTACGCCGGCCATCAGCCGTCCCGGGACGCTCATGTGGTGACACTGCTGCGCCAGGCCGGCGCACTGATCATGGGCAAGACTCACACCACCGAGTTTGCGTACATGCACACCGGTCCCACCCGCAACCCCCACAATCTCGCCCGCACGCCGGGCAGCTCCAGTGCAGGCTCGGCGGCCGGCATGGCCGCGGGCTTCTTTGCCTTGGCGCTGGGCACCCAGACCGCTGGCTCGCTGCTCAAGCCAGCATCCTACTGCGGTCTCTTCGCCTTCAAGCCGTCATTGGGGCTGGTGTCGCTGGAAGGCGTAAAGCCGCTGGCACCCAGCTTCGACACCGTGGGTTGGTATGGACGATCGGTGCGCGACCTGCAGCTCGTGGCAAGCGTGTTGATTCCCGGGTTCGTGGCCACTGGCGTGGAACGGCGTCCGCTGCACCTGGGTATGTGCCGCACCTCACGTTGGGATCAGGTGGAACCCGAGGTGGCTAACGCGCTGGAGCAGGCGCTGGATCAGTTGCGTAGCACCGGCCATCACGTCAGCGAAGTGCAGTTGCCGGATGAGTTTTCTGGCGTGTTCGATGATCATCAATTGATCAACGATTGCGAAGGAGCCCGCTCGCTGATGAAGGAATTTCAACAACACCGCACACAATTGAGCCCTTCGACATTGGCAATGTTTGAACGAGCGGCGGCGACAACCTGGGAACAGGAGTCCGCCGCCAAACACCGGCTGGCAGTCCTCGCTCCGCAACTGAATGAGCGTTGCCAACCCTTCGACGCCATGCTCGGCGCCTCCTGCGGGATGGTCGCGCCGGTGGGCCTGGAAAGCACCGGACCGTCGGACTTCATCAAATTCTGGGGGGCGTTCGGCTGGCCGCAAGTGAATATCCCGCTGCCTCGCGCTGACGCGCAATTACCGATCGGACTACAGATGATCGGGCGGTTCAGGCGCGACGGCGAATTACTGCGAGCGGCATCCCGGGTTGCAGCAGATCTGCAGGGAAGCCCTCAAAATTCGGCCTGGCCTTGATGCCGAACCTCATCGAGCGCCAGCATCAGGCCATCGACTGTCTTGTGATAGTCGGGATCGAATTCGATTTGCGCGACACTGAAACGAATGTCGTAGCCACGATGCACCGTGGCATTGCGCTCATCGAGTATTTCTTCAAGTCGCGCTCTGACCGCGCCAATCTCCACCGAGCTGGCGCCGGTCAACAAGGCGGCGAATTCATCGCTGCCCAGCCGGCCAATCACATCGCTTTCACGAAAGGCTATGCGCAGCACATCGGCAAAGGTTTTCAGGGCGTTGTCGCCCTCGGCGCGGCCGTAGAGCTGATTGATGTGTTTAAAGTCATCAAGGTCGAAGAACAATAGCGTCGCGGGTATGCCCAATTTCTGGCAGGCCTCCAGCCCTAACCGGGCCAAAGCCTCGAAGCCATGACGATTGGAGAGCAGCGTCAATTCGTCCATGCTCGCCATCTGCACGCCCGTCAGCTCTTGCTCGGCCTGTCGCGCCAGGTCGCGTAACACATCGCGATCCTGCGCGGCGCTGTCGAGAATATTCGGCGTGCGCAAAGCATCTGCGCCAGCGCCTTTGAACGGTTTGCCCGGGGTTAACATCATTCACTCCTTTGAGGGGTATAAACGTTAGAGTCGCTCACCCCCGGTATGACTCCCAATAAACGTGCCGCTGGTCAGCTACCTGCCACCGGACACGGCCCACCGGCATCGGCCCAGAGTTTGAACCGGGTGACGAAGGTATCGTGGGGCACCGGCACTGGCGCCCGCCCCTCACCTGGATTCCAGCCCCAAAGCACCAGCTTGTCGTCACTGACGTGCTTGATCAGCGCCGCAAAATCACGATCGCCATTGCTGGAACGGTCTTTGATCATCGCGCACAACTTGTCGGCCGGCAGGCCAATCCAGGCCATTTTGTGCGCGGCCGGCGGCAGGCTCCAATGCGGTGCGCCGGGTGGCGTGTTGGGGCCATAACTGGCCGGTGGATTGCTTTCGGCATGACAGGTAGCGCAAGGCAAACCGGCCGCGCCCTTGCCATCCAGGCCGCGAACCACATTCATTGCGTGAGGAACACCGGCGTCGAACTGCAACGGTGAATCGCCCGGAATATGACAGTTCTGACAACGGGGGCTCTGAAACACTTTCTGCACCGTATCGAACGCCTTTACCGCCTCGGTATCATCAGCGAACAGGTCTGAGGCATAACCCGCCAGGCCGATCAGCATGATCGCGCCAACCAATGCATGTCGTCTCATCTCACACCCCCGACAGTTGCAGCGGCAGTTCCCGCAGACGCTGTCCGGTCAGGGCAAACACCGCGTTCGCCACGGCCGGCGCCACCGGAGGCACACCCACTTCGCCGATACCGCCCGGTTTGTCGCTGCTGGGGACGATATGCACCTCGACCACCGGCATCTCGTTCAGGCGCAACACCTGATAATCGTGATAATTGGACTGCTCCACCTGACCGTTCTTGAACGTCAGTTTGCTGTGCAAGGTAAATCCGAGGCCGAAGGTAATGCCCGATTCCATCTGCGCGGCGATACCCTGCGGGTTGACCGCAATGCCGCAGTCCACCGCGCACACCACCCGATGCACACGAATCGCCAGATTCTCCTGCGACACCTCCGCCACTTGGGCGACGTAGCTGCCGAAAGACTCATGCACCGCCACGCCCAATGCGTGACCATCCGGCAAGGGGGCTTTCCAGTTGGCTTTTTCCACCGCCAGATTCAGCACGCCCAGATGCCGCGGATGCGCCTTGAGCAAGGCGCGTCGGTATTCCACCGGATCCTTGCCGGCCGCGTCTGCCAGTTCATCGATCAACGACTCCATGACGAAGGCCGTATGGGTATGCCCCACCGAACGCAGCCACAGCACACTGATGCCGGTTTGCGGTGAATGCAGTTCAACCTGATGGTTGGCCAGTCCCACAAGATAAGGACTGTCGGCCACGCCTTCGACGGAGGTTTTGTCGACGCCATTCTTGACCATGGTCGCCGCGAACGAGGTGCCCGTCAGAATCGATTGCCCGACCAGCACATGCTTCCAGGCCACTGGCATGCCGTCGGTACCCAGGCCGATGCGCGCTTGATGCAGGAACGCCGAGCGGTAATAACCGCCGCGAATGTCATCTTCTCGAGCCCAGACGGTTTTCACCGGCGCGCCCGCCGCTTTGGCGACGTACACGGCTTCGCTGACAAAATCCGAGGTCGGATTGGCCCGACGTCCGAAGCCGCCGCCGAGGAATTGGGTATGGATCTCGACCTGTTCGGGTTTAAGCCCGGTGATTTTCCCCGCAATCATTTGATCCAGCGTCTGGAACTGCGTGCCGGTCCAGATTTCGCATTTGTCCTTGGAGAGTTTCACCGTGCAATTGAGTGGTTCCATTGGCGCGTGGGCCAGGTACGGCACGCTGTATTCTGCTTCAATCGTCTTCGCCGCTTTGCCTAGCGTCGCCGTCGCATCCCCGGCCTGACTGGCGGAAGCGCCGGGGGTGGCGGCGAGTTTACGGAAGCTTTCCAGCAGTTGCTGACTGTCGAGCCCGGCGTTCGGCCCAAGGTCCCATTCGACCCTCAGCGCATCGCGCCCCAGCTTCGCCGCCCAATAATGATCGGCAATTACTGCCACTCCCGTGGGCACCTGCACCACTTTATGCACGCCCGGCACCGCCAGCGCCTCGGCGCCTTCAAAGGATTTGACGCTGCCACCGAACACCGGTGGGCGTGCGACCATCGCCGTCATCAGCCCATCAAATTGCACGTCCATACCGAACTTTGCCTGACCGGTGATTTTCTCCGGGGTGTCGAGGCGCTGGGTGGGTTTGCCGATAATCGTCCAGTCTTTGGACTCTTTGAGCTTGATCGTGGCCGGGTCCGGCACCGGTAACTTGCCGGCGTCATCTGCCAATTCGCCGTAAGTGGCTCGTTTGTCGCCGGCCATGACCACGCCCGACTCGGTGCGAATCTGCGAAGGCGCCACGTCAAATCGCTTGGCTGCCGCCTCGATCAGCATCAAACGCGCCGCCGCCCCGGCCTGGCGATAGCGGTCGAATTCCATCCAGGTCGACGTCGAACCGCCGGTAATCTGCATCCCGCCGAATCCCGGCAGGCCATAATCGGCCGCCGAGGCCGGCGCATGCTCGACACGGATTTTCGACCAGTCGGCATCCAGTTCTTCGGCGATCAACATGGTCAGGCCGGTCCAGATGCCCTGGCCCATTTCCGAATGACCGAGCAGCACGGTGATGCTGTTGTCGTTGCCAATGCGTAAAAAGGCATTGGGCGCGAAGACGTTTCCTTGATTCTCGGCGCCGAGGGCAAAGCGATTGGCACCCGGGATGACAAACGCCACCACCAGGCCGCCGCCCAGCACTGCGCTGCCCTTGAGAAAACCGCGACGCGAGACAGGATTGAGGTGGTCCATGACTCAGGCTCCTTTCGACGTGGCATCAACCGATTTCGGCGGCGCGTTTGACCGCGGCACGGATTCTTGGGTAAGTGCCACAGCGGCAAATATTGCCCGACAGCGCCTGGTCGATGTCGCTGTCGGTGGGCTTGGGGATCTTCGCCAGCAGCGCTGCCGCCGACATGATCTGCCCCGACTGGCAATAACCGCACTGAACCACGTCGAGCTCGGCCCAGGCTTGCTGGACCGGGTGCGAGCCATCAGCGGACAAGCCTTCGATGGTGAGAATTTTCTGCCCGTGGGCCACCGCCGTGGCGGGCGTAATGCAAGAGCGCAGCGGCGCGCCGTCGACGTGTACGGTGCATGCGCCACACTGGGCCATGCCGCAACCGAATTTGGTGCCCGTCAGATGCGCGACATCACGCAGTACCCAGAGCAACGGCATGTCCGCGGGGACATCCAGTTCCTGGTCCTTGCCATTGATATTAAGAGTCAGCATTGCGGATTTCCTCAGACTCACGGTGCTCTGAAGGGGCGCCTCGTGGCGAGGGGGCTTGCCCCCGTTCGGCTGCGAAGCAGTCGCAAATCCAGTGCATACCGGTGTGCTTGGCAGAACGAGATTGCAGGTTTCAGGACAGCTTCGCAGTCCAACGGGGGCAAGCCCCCTCGCCACAAGCTTCGCTCTTACAAGGTCGGCGTTACGCGCGCCTTGGGTTATCCCTACAGCTAAGCGCAATTTGCTCCGCAAGCCACCTTCATCGACCACCGGTCACTCCCGTCCCATAGCAGCTGCCGAGCTGCGCGAGGCTGCGTTCGGCGGCGCAGCCGTCGCAAACCCTACCTGCAAGTTCACCTGACACACCGCATTTGCTGATTTCACGACCTGCTTCGCAGCCGAACGCAGCCTCGCGCAGCTCGGCAGCTGCTACGGACTTGTCGATCTACGGCGTCACCGGTCGGTCGCGGACTGACTACGCTGATAATCCAGCGTGTTCAACCTGCCGAGGACAACCGCCATGCAACGCTTTCCCAAACTCACCCCCTGCCTGTGGTTCGACGATCAGGCTGAAACGGCGGCGAAGTTTTATTGCTCGATCTTCGATCACTCGAAAATCACCGCCATCACTCATTACGGCAAGGCCGGTCAGGAAATCCATGGGCGCCCGGAAGGTTCGGTGATGACCGTCAGTTTCGAGCTCGATGGCCAGACCTTCACCGGGCTCAATGGCGGACCGGTGTTCACCTTCAACGAAGCAGTGTCGTTCCAGGTCAACTGCCAGAACCAGGAAGAGGTCGACCACTTCTGGGGCAACCTGTCGGCCGGTGGCCCGGTGCAAGCGCAGCAATGCGGCTGGCTGAAGGATAAATTCGGTGTGTCGTGGCAGATCATTCCGGTGGCGCTGATGCACATGATGCAAGACCCCGACACGGCAAAATCCCAGCGTGCCATGCAAGCGATGTTGCAGATGAAAAAGCTCGATATTGCTGAACTGGAACGAGCCTTTGCCGGCCAGAGCTAATACACTCGGGCTCTGGCCTGCCGAGGACACCGAGATGAAGCACACCGTCACCAAAGATGCAGACAAAGCCCCGCGCTTCTGGCGTGATGACGCCCTGCCCTTCATCGAAGCCCGCTCCATCACCGACGGTCGCGAGGTCTGCTACAGCCGGCATTCTCACGCGCACTTTTCCATCGGCGCGATCACCGCCGGGCAGAGCATTTATATTCACGAGCAATCGGAGTTTCAGGTCAGTGCTGGCACCGTGGTGCTGATGAATCCTGGCGATGTGCATGCCTGCAATCCGATCGACGACCAGCCGTGGTCATACCTGATGCTGTACGTCGAAACGCCTTGGCTGACCGATTTGCAACATCAACTCGGCTTCAGCCAGGACTCGACGTTTCGCCGGTTTTCCATCACCCACAATCGTGACATTGAACTGTTCGCCGGCCTGAACAATTTGTACGAGGTGTTGGTCGATCCGCAGCAAGACGTGCTGTGCAAGCACAGCGCGGCGGTGGAGTTTTTCACCGACGTACAACAGCGGCTCAACCCCGTCGAGCAACCGCTGCGCGACCTCAATTTCAAACTGGAGCGGGCCGCCGACTATATTCGCGACAACTGCACACAGATGCTCAAGCTCGAGGATATTTGCGAGGCGGCGCAATTGTCACCGTCCTACCTGATCCGCGCCTTCAAGCAGCATTACGGCATGACGCCCCATGCGTTTCTGGTCAATCGGCGCATTCAATTCGCCCGGGATCGACTGCGCAGCGGCAAGTTGATCGCCGATGTGGCGCTGGAAGCCGGGTTTGCCGACCAGGCGCACTTTCAGCGCGCATTCAAACAGCATCTGGCGGCGACACCGGGGCAGTATCGCGGTTGATGCCAACACAAAATCCCCTGTGGCGAGGGGGCTTGCCCCCGTTCGGCGGCGAAGCCGTCGTAATCTATTGGATGCGGTATAACTGAGAAAAAAGCAGGGCCGCTTCGCGACCCAACGGGGCAAGCCCCCTCGCCACAAAAACCGGGCTGGTTTGTGTCTATGGCAACAACAAATACCCCGCACTCACCGCCAGCAACAATGCCATGACCCGATTGAACAGGCGCATTCCCGCCGGATTGCTCAGGTAGCCGCGCAAAAACGTCCCGGCATACGCCCAGCAACCGACCGACAAGTAGCAGATCACCAGATACACCGCCGCAAACTGCCAAACCAGCCGCGCCTCGCCGTCGGCGACAAACGCCCCCATCCCCGCCACGCAAGCCAGCCAGGCTTTCGGATTGAGCCATTGCATCACCGCGCCATACAGCATCGACGGCGCCCGCCCCGGCTCTTGCGCATTCAGACGTCCGTCGTCGGTGGCCAGTTTGTAAGCCATGAATAACAGGAATGCCACGCCGGCCCCTTGCACGATCCGGGTCATGAACGGCCACAGTTTCAGCACCTCATGCAAACCCAACCCCATCAACACCAACAACAGCACGAACCCCAAGGTCGCTCCGGCCACATGGCGCTGACTGGCCCGGAAACCGAACCGCGCTCCGGAACTCAATGCCACAATGTTCACCGGTCCTGGCGTAATCGAAGCTGCCAGCGCAAACGCGGCCATGGAAAGAATCAGACTCATTGCATACCTTCTTCAATTCAGTTGACCAGGCTTCAAGGTAATGAGCAGCCTGAACGCCGTATTGAAGAAAACTCCCCTCTGCGTCATTGCACGCCTGCCACGATACGCCGTGTAGCGAGGCCTATACTCTAAGAGTTGGCACACGCGATGCGACCTGCAATCGTGTTTGATGTAGGGGGCATCGCGTCGAGTGATCGTTCACGCAGGCCACAACCTGCCTTTATCGTAGGGAGGAAGAACAATCATGGCCCGTAAATACATCGACTGTCGTGAGTTTCCAAGCGATTCCAAATGCTCGGTTGCCCTGTGCGCAGATTCTGAAAACGAATTGCTCGAGGCCGCCGCCCAGCATGCGGTCAGCGTTCACAAACACACCGACTCACCAGAACTGCGTGCGCAACTGAAGACGATGTTTCACGACGGTACTCCGCCTGTTGAAGCACCGCGTCCCGCTTAAAAACAGCATGAAAGGGACAAGCCACCCGTTAAGGCATGCCTTGAAATCGTGGTCTGTCCCTGTTTTTCCCTCCAGATTGCCCGCCCCGTCAGCCCACAGAAAAGTGGCCGATGGTCGTTGCGCTTCGCTCCTCGCCAGCCTTTGGCTAAGCTGAGTAATTGGACAGCCATCAATGGATCAGGATTGGCATCAAGACGGTAACTCCCAAAGGAGACGACCATGTATGCGGTTATAAGAACCTACCTGGGTACTGGAGCAAAGCAGCTTTTCGAGCTTTTAGAGGAGCGCAAGGCCGACGTCGAAGCGACGCTGCGCACAGTGCCTGGCCTGGTAAGTTACACCTTGCTGAATACGGGTGATGGCGGTACGTCGGTGACTGTTTGCACGGACAAGGCCGGCAGCGATGCGAGCTTGAAAGTCGCCCGCGACTGGATTCAAAAAAATGCCTCGAACATTAACGCAAACCCGCCGATCGTGACGGAAGGTCCGGTCATTGTGCAGATCAAGTAGCGCGCCATTCCAGTTGATCTTACGTTAGGTGGAGCCAGGCTTGCCGGCGAAGGTACTCTTAAGGACGCCTTCGCCGGCAAGCCTGGCGCCTACATGGATTGCGCATGCCTTAACCAAACCGGCACAAGTGTATGGCGATTTACGTTCACCGCTGTATGGGCAAGGCCACTTGTCACTCATGATAAAAATACGGTTCTCGTTACTGGAGCCGTCGTCATGGACCTCGCCACCCTCACGCTGTTTCTCCCGGCCTGCTTCGCCCTGAACATGGCCCCGGGCCCGAACAATCTGCTGTCGGTCAGCAACGCCACCCGCTATGGGTATCGTCGCGCCTGTGTGGCTGGCGTCGGTCGCTTGTTGGCGTTTGCCGGAATGATCGCCCTGGCCGCCGCCGGTTTGTCGGTGGTGCTGCAAACCTCGGAATGGCTGTTCTACGCGATCAAAATCATTGGCGCCGCTTACTTGTTGTACCTGGCCTGGCAATTGTGGCGCGCCAATCCCGAGGCCGAACAGCTTGAGACCGGCGCGCCAATTGGCATTGTCGCTCTGGCGCGGCAGGAGTTTCTGGTGGCCGCGGGCAATCCCAAGGCGATTTTGCTGTTCACCGCATTCCTGCCGCAATTCGTCGACCCGACTCGGCCGATTGCCGCGCAATTCGTCGTGCTCGGCGCATTGTTCCTGCTGCTGGAATGGATCGCTATCAGCGCCTACGCCTACATGGGCCTGCACATGCGCCGCTGGTTCGCCGAACCACGGGGCAAGCGGATATTCAACCGTTGCTGCGCGGGATTGTTGTCGGCAGCGGCCTCGGTGTTGTTGATGGCGAAACGGGCCTGAACATTACCCTTGGGACGGCCCTTTCAGTTCGACCTGGTTGCCGTCCGGATCGAAGCAATAGATCGACAGCCCGTGGCCTTCGGCGCCGAAACGCACGGCGGCTTTCTCGGGTGTCAGACCGAAGGACTGCAAGTGACTGACCAGCGCTTCCTCGTCGAACGGTTCGATACGCAGGCAGAAGTGATCGACGTTGCGCCGTTCGTGGCCGGCGGCGGCACCGCCCTTGCGGCCGAGTTCGCCCTGGATGTCGACGAGGTCGATCATCGAAGTGCCCGCACGCAAATGCACCATGCCCAGATCGTCGCGGCGCTTGATCAGTTCGGCGCCAAAGACTTCGCCGTAGAAAGTGATGCTTCGTTCGAGATCCTTGACGCGCAGGACGATGTGATCGATGTGTTTGATCGTGAACGGTTGCATAGGATGATTCCTGAAAATATCGTTTACAGCATTACCCCCGACCCGATGACTGTAGCTCACAACCATAAAAATTCATTGTCGATTCTCCGGTGGAGCCCCCCCGACGACACCGCATATGCTCAGCCCATGAACCTACAAAACGCTGTGCTTCCGCCCCACGCCGAGATGGTTCGCGCCATGCTCGAACGCGACACCGCCTACGAAGGGGTGTTCTTTACCGCGGTCAAAACCACTGGCATTTTCTGCCGCCCCGGCTGTACGGCGCGCAAACCGAAGCCGGAAAACGTCGAGTTTTTCGCCCATGCCGATGAGGCGATGTCGGCGGGCTATCGGGCCTGTCTGCGTTGCAAGCCACTGGACGCCGCCGCCATCGCGCCGGACTGGGTGCAGCGACTGCTCAAGTCCGTGGACGCCGACCCTGACCTGCGCTGGACCGACGCCCAGTTGCTGGCCGAGGGCATCGAACCGCTGAAATTGCGCCGCTGGTTCAAGCAGCATTTCGGCATGACCTTTCACGCCTGGCTACGCAGCCGGCGCCTGGGCATCGCCCTCGGTGGCATCAAACAGGGCGAATCCATTGACAACGCAGCCTTCGACTCCGGCTACGAATCCCTGAGCGGTTTTCGCGATGCGTTTCAAAAGTCATTCCACATCACCCCCGGCCGCGCCGCCCACAGCGAGCCACTGCTGTTCACCCGACTGACCACGCCACTGGGGCCGATGATCGCCATGGCTGAACAGCGTGGGCTGGTGCTGCTGGAGTTTCTTGATCGACCGGCACTGACCAAGGAAATCGAAGAGCTACAGAACCGTTACGGCTACGCCGTGGCGCCCGGTCACAACGGACATTTGCAACAAATCGAAGAAGAACTGGCGCAATACTTCGCTGGTAAACGGACCGAATTCAATGTGCCATTGCACCTGCCCGGCAGCGCTTTCGCCCGGCAAGTGTGGGCCGAGCTGATGAAGATTCCGTATGGCCAGACCACAACTTATGGCGCCATCGCCGCGCAACTGGGCAATCCCGGCGCCAGTCGCGCCGTGGGCCTGGCCAACGGCCAAAACCGTTTGGCGATTATCCTGCCCTGTCACCGCGTGATCGGTGCAGACGGCTCGTTGACCGGCTATGGTGGAGGACAACCGCGCAAGGCGTTTCTGCTCAGGCTGGAAAGTGCCGCGGTGCAAATCACCGAACAACTCGCGTTCTGATCACGCCGCCATTTCCTCAGGATGCTCCATGCTCGATACCTACCCACTGGCCAGCGAATTTCTCTCAGCCCTCGATGCCGACTGGCAACGCCACGTCAACGCCATCGGCCCCTGCCTGCATCAACCCCATGCGGCCCGCGATCCTTACGAATCGCTGGTGCGAGCGATCGCCTATCAGCAACTGCACGCCAAGGCCGGCGATGCGATTGTCGGCCGGCTGCTGGCGTTGTTTCCGGCGAACACCTTCCCAAGGCCTGAGCAGATTCTGGCGACAGACTTCGAGCAGATGCGCGGTTGCGGGTTTTCCGCCAGCAAGATCGCGACCATTCAGGGTATCGCTCAGGCGGCTCTGGACGGCGTGGTGCCGGATTACGCCACAGCCCTGGCCATGGACGATGAGGCCTTGATCGAGCGCTTGACCACGTTGCGCGGAGTCGGTCGCTGGACGGTGGAAATGCTGCTGATCTACAGCCTGGAGCGACCGGACATCTTGCCGGCGGACGACTTTGGCGTACGCGAGGGTTATCGGCGGTTGAAGGGGCTGGAGGTGCAGCCGACTCGCAAGCAGATGATTGACATCGGGTTGGCGTGGAGCCCATATCGGACAGTGGCGGCTTGGTACTTGTGGCGGGTGCCCAACCGTTAGACCGGGTTGTCGTTCATCGCGAGCAGGCTCGCGATAGTGCCGGCACATCCAGCATAAATCCAGGTCCAGGAATGCGGACAGTCCAGGCTGTCTAGACCCGTCGGAGGTTCCCATGCAACTCGAAGGCTCTTGCCATTGCGGCGCGGTATCGTTCAGCCTGACCAGCGCCCACCCCTACCCTTATCAACGCTGCTATTGCTCGATCTGTCGCAAGACCCAGGGCGGCGGCGGTTATGCGATCAACATCGCTGGCGATGCCGCCAGCCTGAAAGTACGCGGTCGCAAACACATCTCGATTTACCATGCGCGGCTCAAGGAAAAAGGTGACAAACGCGCCCACCGCAGCACCGCCGAGCGGCATTTCTGTTCCGTTTGCGGCTCGGGATTATGGGTGTTCAGCCCTGAATGGCCGGACCTTGTGCACCCATTCGCCTCGGTCATCGATACAGCTCTGCCAGTGCCACCTGAGAACACGCACGTGATGCTCGGTTCGAAAGCATCATGGGTAGAAGTCCAGATGCAGCCCGCTGATCGACGGTGCGACGGGTGGCCTGAAGAGTCCATCGCCCAGTGGCATGAGCGTCTGGGTTTGAGCCGCTAAAGCCGGATCAAAAGATCGCAGCCTGCGGCAACTCCTACGCCGACCGTGTAGATACCCCGGTTCTGCGGGAGCTGCCGCAGGCTGCGATCTTTTGATCTCATGCCGCGACTGGCACGCCACTGTGAAAGCGAAACTCCACATCCGGCGACTCGATCAGCGCCTGCTCGGCCTCACGAACCTTGTCGATCACCTGGGCAATATCCTTAGCGTCACCGTACTGATAGGCCAGTTTCAGGTAACCCTGGAAATGCCGGGCCTCGCTTTTCAGCAGGCCGAAATAGAACTTGCCCAGTTCGTCATCCAGATGCGGCACCAGCGCCTCGAAACGCTCGCAACTACGGGCTTCAATGAAGGCGCCGACCACCAGCGTGTCCACCAGCTTCACCGGTTCGTGGCTGCGTACCACTTTGCGCAGCCCCGAGGCGTAACGCCCGGCGGACAGCTGACGCAGCTCGATCTTGCGCTTTTTCATCAGGCGCATGACCTGTTCGTGGTGCACCAGCTCTTCCCGGGCCAGACGCGACATCAGGTTGATCAGATCGACGTGGGAGTGATATTTGGCGATCAGGCTCAATGCCGTGCTGGCCGCCTTGAATTCGCAGTTTTTGTGGTCGATCAGCAAGGTTTCCTGATCGGCCAGCGCGGCCTGGATCCAGCCATCCGGCGTGCGGCAGCCGAGGAACTCGTGAATTTCGGGAAGGATCATGGGGCTCACGGATAAAAGGTACAGAACGAAAGGCGCCGATTATACCGGCCTGCCGACAGACCACCAGACGCCAACCGTTGATATGCATCAAGTCGCTGAATGCCGGCCAGCAACTATAGTTGTCCAACGCCGTGCTTTTTTTCTTCATGGAGATCCGCTCATGCAAGCCATTCGCAGCATCCTGGTGGTCATCGAACCCGAACACTCGGAAAGTCTGGCGCTTAAACGGGCCAAGCTGATCGCGGGTGTGACCCAGGCCCATCTGCACCTGCTGATTTGCGATAAAAAGCATGATCACGCTGGCATGCTTGGCGTGCTCAAGGCTGCGCTGATAGCGGACGGCTACAGCGTCACCACCGAACAGGCCTGGAACGAAAGCCTGCATGAAACCATCGTCGATGTGCAGCAAGCCGAAGGCTGCGGGCTGGTGATCAAGCAGCATTTCCCGGACAGCCCGCTGAAAAAAGCCCTGCTGACCCCGGCGGACTGGAAACTGTTGCGCCGCTGCCCTACTCCCGTGCTGCTGGTGAAAACCGCCAAACCCTGGACCGGCGGCGTGATCCTGGCGGCCATCGATGTCGGCAACATTGACGGCGAACATCGCACCTTGCACGCCAGCATCATTGATCATGGCTACGACATCGCCAGCCTGGCCAAGGCCCATTTACACGTGATCAGCGCTCACCCCTCGCCGATGCTGTCGGCGGCCGACCCGACGTTCCAGCTCAAGGAAACCATCGAGGCCCGTTACCGTGAGCAATGCAAGGCGTTCCAGGCCGAGTTCGATATCGATGATGCACACCTGCATATCGAGGAAGGCCCGGCGGATGTGTTGATTCCGTACACGGCCCATAAACTGGGGGCATCGGTGACAGTGATCGGCACCGTGGCGCGGACCGGGTTGTCCGGGGCGTTGATCGGCAATACGGCGGAAGTGGTGCTGGATGCGCTGGAGAGCGATGTGCTGGTGCTCAAGCCGGATACGATCATGGATCATCTGGAAGAGATCGTGACCCAGCATTGAGATTTGTGGTGTCAAGTAGATCGCCATCGCGGGCAAGCCCGCTCCCACAAGGTCGATGAAGAACCTGTGGGAGCGGGCTTGCCCGCGATGCTTTTAGGCGCCGAAAGCGTCTTTGAGGAAACCAGGCGCAATGTAGCGCTGGTAATGCGCCTCGGACAGCAGAAAAAATTCCCGATCAATGGCATCGCGCAATTCCGGCAGGTTCCAGTCGCGGAACTCCGGCAGCAGCACCATCCCGTAGGCTTCCAGATTGTTGATGACCCGCGCGCCCCGGGCGATCAGCTGATAAGCCCAGCAATATTCCGACTGATGGGGCACAAAGCGGATCTTGCGCTGCTCCAGCTGCAAACGCAGCAACGCGGGATCGAAAATTTCTACCTTGCTGGCCATCACCTGCGACAACAGTTGCTCAAGACGCAGCCACACCGCGCGTTTTTCTTCCTCGTTGTAACCATTCCAGTGAATCACTTCATGGTGGAATCGCTTGCAGCCACGGCACACCAGATCACCGTAAACAGTGGAGCAGAGGCCGATGCAGGGGGTCTTGATGGTCTGATTGGGCATAGGTAGGCAAAACACGGGAAAGCAGAACAGATCGGCATGTTAGCCCTTTGTCCAACATTCATCACCCCTCAAAATTCAGGGCCCCAGGGTCTACTGGACGTTGGTGAGGACCGCGACGGATGCCCGCGCCTTGCCTCGCACACGTTGGCCCGGCAACTCGGCTCGCCACCAAAGTTCAATAGAACCCTGACTTACCTTTAATTTTTTTTTGCCGTAGAATCAGCCAGCCTTTTAAGGCGCCAATGTCCGTTAGAAGCTGTTTTCAAAGCGTCACGAGCACAGTCGTTCCTTCAGAGCGGTGTTGGCGAAGGGTTTTTCAGCGGTGAAAAACCTGACGCCAACCCTCATCAGCTCCCCGTTCTGCAGGCGTAAAACTTTGAAAGCAGCTTCTGTAAGGAATTGTCGGTAATTCTGGCTAAGCGGCCCACAACGCCACGCAGCGCATGAGTACGGCAATTTCGGGATGAGCGTCCCGGACACCCATTTGGGACCACTGATGAGGGTAATAACTGTGCTTGAAGCCTACCGCAAACATATCGAAGAGCGTGCAGCACTGGGTATCGTTCCCCAGCCGCTTAACGCCGAACAAACTGCAGGCCTGGTCGAGCTGCTGAAAAATCCCCCGGCTGGCGAAGAAGCCTTCCTCGTTGACCTGATCACCAATCGCGTTCCGCCTGGCGTGGACGAAGCTGCCTATGTCAAGGCCGGCTTCCTGTCTGCCATCGCCAAGGGCGAAGCCAAATCCCCTCTGATCGACAAGAAGCGCGCGGTTGAACTGCTCGGCACCATGCAGGGCGGCTACAACATCGTGACCCTGGTCAACCTGCTGGACGACGCCGAACTGGCCGCCGTCGCGGCCGAAGAACTCAAGCACACCCTGCTGATGTTCGATGCTTTCCACGACGTCGCGGAAAAAGCCAAGAACGGTAACGTCCACGCTCAAGGCGTCCTGCAATCCTGGGCTGACGGCGAGTGGTTCGTTAAGCGTCCGACCCTGGCCGACAAGATCAGCCTGCGCGTGTTCAAGGTCACCGGCGAAACCAACACCGACGACCTGTCCCCTGCTCCAGATGCCTGGTCCCGCCCGGACATCCCGCTGCACGCCCTGGCCATGCTGAAAATGGCTCGCGACGGCATCGTGCCTGACGCACAAGGCGTTACCGGCCCGATGAAGCAGATCGAAGAAATGCGCAATGCCGGCTTCCCGATCGCCTACGTCGGCGACGTGGTGGGTACCGGTTCTTCGCGTAAATCGGCGACCAACTCCGTATTGTGGTTCTTCGGCGACGACGTTCCTTACGTGCCGAACAAGCGTGCCGGTGGTTTCTGCTTCGGCAGCAAAATCGCTCCAATCTTCTACAACACCATGGAAGATGCCGGCGCACTGCCAATCGAATTCGACGTTTCCAACATGCACATGGGCGACGTGATCGACCTGTACCCGCATGCTGGCAAAGTCTGCAAGCACGGCACCGACGAAGTCCTGACCACCTTCGAAATGAAGACGCCGGTCCTGTTGGACGAAGTTCGCGCCGGCGGCCGTATTCCGCTGATCATCGGCCGTGGCCTGACCGAAAAGGCTCGCGCCGAGCTGGGCCTGCCACCTTCGAACCTGTTCAAGAAGCCTGAAGCACCGGCTGAAAGCACCAAGGGCTACACCCTGGCGCAGAAAATGGTCGGCAAGGCTTGCGGCGTGACCGGTATCCGTCCGGGCACCTACTGCGAACCGAAGATGACCACCGTAGGTTCCCAGGACACCACCGGTCCAATGACCCGTGACGAACTGAAAGACCTGGCGTGCCTGGGCTTCTCGACCGACCTGGTGATGCAGTCCTTCTGCCACACCGCGGCTTATCCAAAGCCGATCGACGTGACCACCCACCACACCCTGCCTGACTTCATCATGACCCGCGGCGGCGTTTCCCTGCGTCCGGGCGACGGCATCATCCACTCGTGGCTGAACCGCATGCTGCTGCCGGACACCGTGGGTACCGGTGGTGACTCCCACACCCGTTTCCCGATCGGCATCTCGTTCCCGGCCGGTTCCGGCCTGGTCGCGTTCGCAGCGGCCACCGGCGTCATGCCGCTGGACATGCCTGAGTCGATCCTGGTGCGCTTCAAGGGCAAACTGCAACCGGGCGTCACCCTGCGTGACCTGGTTCATGCCATCCCTTACTACGCCATCCAGAAAGGTCTGCTGACTGTCGAGAAGAAGGGCAAGAAGAACGCCTTCTCCGGCCGCATCCTGGAGATCGAAGGTCTGGAAACCCTGACCGTCGAGCAAGCATTCGAACTGTCCGACGCCTCGGCCGAACGTTCGGCTGCCGGTTGCACCATCAAGCTGTCCAAGGAATCGATCGCTGAGTACCTGAAGTCGAACATCACCCTGCTGCGCTGGATGATCGGCGAAGGCTACGGCGATGCGCGTACCCTGGAGCGTCGCGCTCAAGCGATGGAAGCCTGGCTGGCCAACCCTGAGCTGCTGGAAGCGGACAAGGACGCCGAATACGCCGAAGTCATCGAGATCGACCTGGCCGACGTCAAGGAGCCTGTGCTCTGCGCGCCGAACGACCCGGACGACGCCCGCCTGCTCTCCAGCGTTGCTGGCGAGAAGATCGACGAAGTGTTCATCGGTTCGTGCATGACCAACATCGGTCACTTCCGCGCGGCCGGTAAGCTGCTGGATCAGGTCAAGGGTCAGCTGCCAACCCGTCTGTGGCTGTCGCCACCGACCAAAATGGACGCTCACCAGCTGACCGAAGAAGGCTACTACGGCATCTACGGCAAGGCCGGCGCACGCATGGAAATGCCGGGCTGCTCGCTGTGCATGGGTAACCAGGCACGTGTAGAGCCGAACTCGACTGTTGTGTCGACATCGACCCGTAACTTCCCGAACCGTCTGGGTGACGGCGCGAACGTCTACCTGGCTTCGGCCGAGCTGGCGTCCGTTGCGTCCATCCTGGGTCGCCTGCCGACCGTCGAGGAGTACATGGAATACGCTGGCAAGATCGACAGCATGGCGGCCGACGTTTACCGCTACCTGTCCTTCGACCAGATCGCCGAGTTCCGTGAAGCTGCTGCGAACGCCAACATCCCGGTCGTTCAAGCCTAACGCTGCAACGCAATAAAAAACGCCGCCCATCGTGAGATGAGCGGCGTTTTTTTATGCCTTCAGGAAGACCGCGTTATAGATGATCGTTCCCACGCTCGGCGTGGGAACGATCAGAGTGGTGGTCAGGCAGTCAGGGAGTAGATCAACGCCGAAATCGCCACCAGGCCCACTGCCGTCACAAAGACGTTAGAGGCTTGACCACGAAAACGTGCCATCGCCGGAACCTTGCGCACGGCGTACATCGGCATCAGGAACAGGATCGCCGCGATAATTGGCCCACCGAGGGTTTCGATCATGCCGAGAATGCTCGGGTTCAGGGTCGCAACGATCCAGCACACTACCAGCATGAACGCCGCAGTCATGCGGTCCAGGGTCTTCGGTGCCGGGCGTTTGCCGCTCTTGACGATCAGGCCCTTCAAGCCTTCGCTGGCGCCAATGTAATGGCCCAGGAACGACTTGGAGATGGCCACGAAGGCAATCAACGGCGCCGCGAACGCGATGGTCGGGTTGCTGAAGTGGTTGGCCAGGTACGACAGGATCGACAGGTTCTGCGCCTTGGCATCCGCCAGTTGCGCCGGCGACAGGGTCAGCACACAGCTGAAGACGAAAAACAGCACCATCACCACCATCAAGAGGTGGGCGCGGGACAGGATCTGCGAGCTGCGTTCCTCGGCATGCGCGCCGTAGCGACGCTTCTGGTCCACCGCGAACGCCGAAATGATCGGCGAATGGTTGAACGAGAACACCATCACCGGAATCGCCAGCCATAGGGTGTGCAGCAGCGCCGACGGCTCAGGCAGCGTGGAGGCAGTGCTGAGGATGCCGCCATTCCAGTGCGGAATCAGGAACACCGCCAAAAACAGCAGCGCAACGATGAACGGATAGACCATCAGGCTCATGGCCTTGACGATCACCTGCTCCCCGCAACGCACCACTGCCAACAGGCCGAGAATCAATACGAACGACAACACGGCGCGCGGTGGCGGCATGATGTGCAGTTGATGTTCGAGGAAACTGCCCACGGTGTTGGTCAGGGCTACGCTGTAAATCAGCAGGATCGGGAAGATCGCGAAGAAATACAGCAAGGTGATCAACGCGCCGGCCTTGATGCCGAAGTGTTCTTCCACCACTTCGGTGATGTCAGCGCCTTCACGGCCAGACAACACAAAGCGGGTCAGGCCACGGTGGGCATAAAACGTCATAGGAAATGCCAGTACCGCGAGGATCAGCAGCGGCCAGAAGCCGCCCAGCCCCGCATTGATCGGCAAAAACAGGGTACCCGCCCCGATTGCCGTGCCAAACAGGCCCAGCATCCAGGTGGTGTCGTGGCGATTCCAGCTTTCTAGGCTCGCTGGTGTCGCCGTTACATAGCGTTCGTCGACGCTATTGGCCTGATCATTCATCCGGTCGGATCTCCGCTTTCCGGTCACTTGCCACCCGGCCAGGACGAGTCGGAAAACCCGACAGGCAGCGCCCTGACCGAAACAGGGGCGCGATTGTCCGGGATTAAGCAACAGAAGCAAAGACTTAGCTGAGCAATGGTTATGCAGATCAGATGCAGCTGGCGCAACACGCGCGCTCCCGCAGGAGCGAGGCTTGCCCGCGAACCCGTCGCCGCGGTCCATCAGGAATACCGGGTAATCGTTCTTCGCGGGCAAGCCTCGCTCCTACGAATCGCGCAAATGATCTAGTGTTGTCATTAGAAGGATCGCAGGCTTCGCCAGCTCCGGACACCGGGAGCCTCCCTGGCCATTGCTTTGGAGTCAGACAACCTGAAGCGACGTTCACCCCCCGACATTCCGCTGCCCACAGGAGCCCAGCATGACCGCAACTGTTCTGGTACTGGTTGAAACCATCAACGAATACCTGCCGATCCTCGAACATCAGGGGTTTCATTTGATCCTGGCCCCGACCCCGGCCGAGCGCGCCGCTGCCATTGCCCGCCAGGGCAGCCAGATCGATGCAGTGCTGACGCGCGGTCCATTGGGCCTGCGTGCCGACGAAATGGCCGCCCTGCCCAATCTCAAAATTATCTGTGTAATCGGTGCCGGTTACGAACACGTCGACCTGCAAGCCGCTGCCGACCGGGGCATCACTGTCACCAACGGGGCCGGCGTCAATGCCTCTTCCGTCGCCGACCACGCCATGGCGTTACTGCTGGCCCTGGTGCGCGATATTCCTCGGGCCGATGCTGCCGTTCGTCGGGGCGAGTGGCCGAAAATCATGCGTCCTTCCCTGGCCGGCAAACGCCTGGGCATCCTCGGCCTCGGTGCCGTCGGCCTCGCTATCGCCAAACGTGCCGCCAACGGCTTCGATATGCGAGTGAGTTACCACAATCGCCAGCATCGCAGCGACGTGCCCTACAGCTTTTGCTCGACGCCGACCGAACTGGCACGCCATTCGGATTTTCTGATCGTTGCCGCGCCTGGCGGGCTCGGTACTCAGCACTTGATCAACAGGCAGGTACTCGACGCTTTAGGGCCTAACGGATTTATCGTCAACATCGCCCGGGCCAGCGTGATCGTTACGGCTGACCTGATCAGTGCGCTGGAACAACGACGGATCGCTGGCGCCGCGCTGGATGTCTTCGATAACGAACCCCACGTGCCGGACGCCCTCAAGGGGCTGGCCAACGTGGTTCTGACCCCCCATGTCGCCGGGTTGTCGCCGGAGGCCACCCAAGGCACCGTGGAACTGGTCGGCAAAAACCTGACGGCGTTTTTTGCCGGGCAACCGGTCCTGACCCCCATTGCTTTGCCGCCGCCGTCAACAGCTGCCCGGAACATTCAATAAAGGATGCCTAAAGGACGCCCAATAGCGTCCAGAGTCGCCGGGATTCGGCATCGGCGCTGATCAGTTCGCCAAGCAGCTCACTCAGGGGCTTGTTGCCCCACTCCACGCCCCGTTTGATCAAATAGGGCACCGGGCTGTGGGGTTCGGTGCGCGCCAGGTATTCGGCGATCAATAGTAGTTGCCGGTACGCCTCTTCACGATTCGCCGGTTCGCTGAACACCTGAGGTGCCGCAATGACGGGCGGCACGTCGGCCGGGCTCGATGCCGCGACCGCTGGAATTTCGACAGGCGCCGGGGTCGGCTTTCGTGGGTGCATGGCGATGAACTCCTGAACCAGCGTCGACAATGCTTCGATCACATCCTGCAACGCCTTGAAGCCCGGGGCCTGATCGCCGAGATAAGCGTCGCTCCATACCTCCAGACGTTGCAGGTGCTGCTGGCTGAGCAGCAGCGTGCCCTGGCTGCGCAACCAGAATGCCAATGGGGTGGCGCGAATCTGTTCGGTGAGTTTTTTCTGTTCGTTGCGCGCGTTCTCCGCCGAGGTCTTGGCCGTTTTAGTGTCGCTGGCTTGTACTTGTTGCAGTTGCAACCGGCGCCAGCCATCCAGACAGAAATTATCGAATTCACTGTTGCGCGGCGCGAACAACGGCACGCGGGTCAGCAATACTTCAGCGTAGCGTCGGGCCAGCCATTCGAGCGGAATCACCCGCCATGACTGATCGCCATCCTCCGCCTGGGGATGCAAGTGCTCGGGATAGCGTTCGCATAACCCGGCCACCAGCGCCAGGCTACCCGGCAAACCTTCGAGCCCGTCCTGATGCAGCCAGGCCTCACCCAGCCAGGCGCTGAGCATCAAATCCTTGCTGCGTTCGAGCAACAGGCTGGTGGTCAGTTTTTCCAGTTCCGGCCATTGGGCACGCTTGATCGACGACTGCCACACCCCCGTGGGCAAACTGGTGTCGTCTTCACGGCGCAGTTCGCGCAAGCGGTCGAACTCAGGCTCGTAACGCAAATCCTGGCCACAGGGCGCCTGCTCGCTGATCGGCTCGAGCAGTTGGCTGATCAGTTCCGGCAACGGCGTTGAAGGTTGATTCACAGGCCCTCCTTTTGGGATTCGATGTCATGGGCTGCAATGCCTGCGGTCGATCGCGTCACCATGAACGGTGAGCGTGGGGCGCGGGTTGGCAAGGGCTGAATGGACAGCGGCAATTTCGAGCCCTGGGTCATCAACGACAGCCGCACGAACATCAGGGTTTGCTCGGCGGTGGTAGTGCTGGACTGCGTCGTCACGGGCAGGCGCAAGGTCAACGGAAAATCCGTGTAGTCCATGTTTGGCTGGCGCTGCACCGACACGTGCGAGCGCATCAAGCGCAGTAACGACCACGGACCGCTGTATTCCCAACCCGCTTCCAGATCCCGCACCACCAGGCTCGGCTGCAACGGATCGCTGGCCGGGCGCTGGTAGCCATTTCGGGCCCAACGCAAGGTCAGCCGGATCGGTTGGCCGACCATCCAGCGCAGGTTCGGCTGCGGCTCACCGGGATAGCTGAGCTGTTGATTGCCGGCATTCAAGCTCCAGGCGATCACCTGGTCGGCACCGCGCTCCTCCTCTCTATCGGTGCGCCAGCGCACGTCAACCTCCAGCCCCAGCACACCGCTCTTGTCGCGTATAAACATCGGCCCCAACCAGGTGCTGGCTTGCTTCAGACGATTGAGGAAGTCTTCGGCGGCCAGGCGTTCCGGGGTCTGGCTCAGCAGCAATCCGGCCTGTGCCACCGGCAAACGCTTGTCGATCAGTTCCAGTAGATGCTGAACCCTGGCCGGATCAGCGTCGGCGGCTTGAAAGCCATTGGCAAACGGAAAGCGCTCCGCCAGGTACTGATTGAAATAATTGGCCAGGTCGTTCCACGCCGCCGCTGCCTGTTGTTGTTGCAGGAACTGGCAGCGTTGCATGGCGGTTTGTTGCAGATCCACCGCCCGCAACGCCAGTGTTCCGCGCCCGGCAGTCAGGTTGGCGGTTTGCAGGATCTGGCCGCAGGACGTGGCGTCCATTTCGATGAAGTCGCGGCTGACCAATTGCTCGATCTGCGCCGGCGAACTGGCGGGGTTCTGCTCCTTGTACTTGAACAGTTCGTCGTTGAGCGCATTGAACTGCGTGACGCGCTCATAATCCAGCGCCGAGAGGTTCTGTTGCTGGACTTTGAGCCATTCCAGTGCCGAGGTGCGGCGCTCGGTGATGCCGAGCATGGTGTTGAATTGCTGCTTGAGGCTCAGTTTCAAATCCTGCACATCGTGGGCGCCATACAGTTGCAGGCCGAGGTTTTTCGAGCCGTCCCACTGGCTGATTTCGGCGCGACCGCTGAACAGCGGCTGGGCGACGATTTCGTCGAGGCCGCTGGCGATTTCTGCCAGGGCGCGGCGGTTCAAGGCCGTTTGAAAACGCGTGGCCAGGTCACTGCGACGCACCTCGATAAAGGCTTTTTGCAAAGCAATCGCCTGGGAGGCCTGCACATTGAAAACTCCGCCATGGACCTGAGCATTGTGCTCGCGCAGGCTCGACAACATGGCCTTGACCACTGCGCCTTCGGCCGCTTGCAACAAGGCCGCGCGATACGCCGGGGGAATGCGTGGCAACTCTTCGGCGGCGTAACTCTTGTAACTGGCGAAATAGTTCAACGCACTGTCGAGGTCGTCGCCATCAACGCCCTGCCCTTGCCCATTCGGGGCTTCGGAGCGATCCGCCTGTAAGGCGATGGCCACAAAGTCACGCTTGAACAGCGCCTGCACCGCGTTGTTGAGTTGCACCACATGCTCCTGCAAGACCAGTTGCCCGCTGCCTTGCTGAATCAATAAATTGTCCCGGGAGCCGGCCTGGACAATCCACTGATCGCGAAAACTCTGTTGCAGCTTGGCCGCCTGCATGTCCAACTGCTGTTCCGGTTGCGGCCCAAGCAAGGCGCTTTTGCGCACGTTGTCCAGCAACTCGCGATAGCCAGGCACCAGGTCCTGACCCTTGCCCCGTCCCCACGCCGAATTGGTCAAGCCGATGACCGTTTGCAGGTCATCGATCAATGCCCGCAAATCTTCGAGCTCGGTGAGGGAATTGCCACTGCCGGCTTCCAGACGTTCCAGATGCAGCTTGAGATAACCGGCCTGACGCACGAAATTGTCGGCCAGGAAATACTGATCCAGCCAGCGCTCCATCAACCCGAGAAAATTGTCCTCGATCAGCGGGCGCTCGACGGTCAGATCCAGCGGGCGCAAGTCGCTGCCATCAGCATCGAACAATGCCCGGTTGTAAAAACCGGCGCGGTGCAACGTGCCGACATTGAGGTTCAGCGACAATGCGTTGTTGCTCAATAACACCAGGTCTTCAAGGGGTGCCTTGTGGTTATTCAGCGCCTGACTGAACCACTGGTTCTGCTGTTCCAGATTCAGCGCGCGCTCCACCAGATCCTTGGCCTTGACGTAGTTTTGCCATTGAGCCGGGTCTTCGCTTTCGACGTTGCCCCGTCGTTCGGTGTTGCGCAGGGTCTTGAGTTGCGCCAGCTCCGCGTTCAACAGGTCGTGCAACGGCAGCAACCAATGGCGCTGGGCGGTCAGGCGCAACTCGCTCGCCACCTGGGCATCCAGCGAAGAGAACCAGGACGTCGGAAATACCACGGAGGTGAAGCTCCAGCCCGGTGCCTTTTCCAGCACCCGCCAGAAACCCTGGACGTTGCGCCGGGTCGACTCCAGCCGATGAGATTCATCGGTGACCGCTGCGTAGTTTTTCTGCGCCCCTTGCAGCAAGCGCGAGAGTTCCTGAGCCTCCTTGACCGAATCCTGCCAGACCCACAGCATGCCCACGCCCCACAACACCGCGACCACCAGCGCCACCCCGCCAGTCACTCGTTGCCAGCGTTGACGCAGGCGTAACAAACGCGGCACCACCTGGGCCAGACCGCGCTCGGCGACCACTCGCCGCTGCCACAATTGCCGGGCGAAAGCACTCTGCTGCAACCCGGTGTCATAGGCCGAAAAGCCGTCGGTGCTGTCTTCCGAGGGCTGATTGGCCGTGAAATAAATACCGCGAAAGCGCGGCGCCTCACCTTGCGCATTGCCCTGGAAAACCGGCTCCAACAAAGATTGCAGGTGGCGCCGCAAGGCTTCGAAACGTTCCGGCAAGCCATACAGCTCAGTGCTCAGTTGCCCGGACAAAGCGCCGATTTCGATGATCGATTCCGCCAGGGCCCGAATCATTTGATCCAGCGCCTGATCGCTCCATTGCGCTTGCCAGACTGCATCGGGTCCGTGGGTCGACGACCAGCCCAGCGTGCGTTCGCGGGCCTCGACCGGCAGCGCGGTGATCAACTCCTGAAACCCCGGCAACTCTTCCATGCCAGTAATCACCACGTACACCGGCAGGCTCAGCCCGAACCGTTGCAACAGATCGATGAAGCGTCGACGCGCCGCCAACCCCAGTGTCGTGGCATGCTCGACGTTGCCTAGCCGACTGACCGGCACCGTCCAGATCACTCCGTCCAGCGGACGTTGGCTGCGCAAGCGCAGGATTAATCCCAGCAACCGCCACCAGCCGCCGCGTTGCAGGTGCATGCCTTCATCGGGCAAAAACAGCGCCTGTGGCACCACCAACACCGCCCCTTCAGGGTCCGACCACCAGCGGCCGAACCAGGCCGGTTTGTCGGTGGGCTGCAAGCGCCACTGAGTACACAACTGCGTGCCCTGGGTTTCGTTGCCGAGCATCAGCAGCCATGGAATCTGGTAGCGGTCCTGGGCGCCCTGCTCCTGCTCCATGTGCCGCACCGCCAGGTAAAAACTGCGAATCGCCGCCCCGCTTTGCGTGCGCAACCACCAGACCGCCACCCCGACAATCGCCAGCAGCAACAGAACGGCGATCACGAGGCCGATAATCCCCAGCGTGCTCATGAGTCTTGCTCCGAGGCGGACACCGAATCGGTCAGTTGCAACACCGGTTCGAGCTCCAGACGAATGTCACGCCAGAACAACTGCCCCAACCCGGTCAGTAGCAGGACCATCGCGACAATCCCCAGGCCCAGGCGAAAACCGTCGGGCAACGAAAGGCGCACTGGCATTTGCAGCGGCGGCGCGGCCGAAGGTTGTTCGAGTCGGGCACTGACGTCGGCATAATCCGCCTCGTGCTGCCAAGCGAAAGTAAACAGCGCCAGACGCCATTTTTCATGCTGGGCCTGATTCGGTTCGCCGCGCAGACGCCCCTCAAACCCCAGCACCAGACACTGCAAATAGACGTTGGCCAGATCGCGGGTAGTGGGGATTTGCTCGTCCAGCAGTTCCTTGATCGCCAACGGTATCCGCTCACCGGCCTGACGGCTGGCGTACAACCTCGACTCCAGGGGTTTTTCCTGCCAGGCCGACTGGCCGGGCCAGGGCGTAAACAGCAAGGTTTCATCGACCAGCGCGACAAAGGCATAGACCAGCGCCTTGACCTGCTCGGTGGCGGCGTCACCGACTTTGGCGAATGCGGTTCGCCACAGTCGCTGGGAGATTTGCGTGGAGAGTTCGACCACCGCCTCCACCAGCGCTTCGTCCTCGCTGTCCTTGGGCAACTGGTTCCAGTCCTGGGACCATTGCTGCCAGGCCTGGCGAAAAGCACTGCTCAGCGGCGCTTCATGGAGGCCTCGTGTACCCGACCCGACATTGCCCTCAGACATAGGACGTTCCTTCCTTGATCAAGCACTTTCACTCGCCTGGGCGACAAACAACACCACTTGCCATGGACTGCTGGCCAGCCTGGAAGCCGGGGCGGCAATCAGCAACGGCAACTGCCCGTCGAACCATGGGCCTTCGGCCGTCACCACGAACAGCCGCGTATCGTCGCCGACGCTGTAAGCCACTTGCTCGTTGCGACTCATGACCTGATGGGGCAAACCGCTCATGCGCTGGCGACTGAGCAACGCGATGTGCGGCTGCGAGGCAATGATCGCCCCGCGCAGCCATTCGCTCGCGGCTTGCTCGCTGGCACCGTTGGGCATGCGCAAACCGATGACCAGCCGTTGGCTCGGCTGATCGTCGGGCAGTTGAATCGAGAACGTTTGTTCATTGCATTCGAACGCCAGGCTGCGGTATCCGGCGCGGATCAGTTCGAGGGTTTTTTCAAGCCAGTCGAGTACCGCTTCATAGCCGCGCTGCAACTCCAGAAAATCCAGTGGAGCGAACGCCGGAACACCGGCCAATGGATCAAGTGCCGACCAGGCGCCGGCCAGCCCGAGCAGCAAGCCATACAGTGCCTGAGGCGTCGCCACTCGACTGTTCAGCAGGCCTTCGACTTCCGGCAGCCGCGCCCAGAGCGCCGTCAACTGGCGGCGAATTTCCAGCGCATCGTCTTGATTGCCGGCCTGCTGCGCCTGGCGCAAACGACCGGCGAGGAACATGCATTTCTCCCGCGCCCGGGCACACAGCCCGGCCACACGCCGCCCCAGTGCCGACTCGGGCAACAGGCACGGGGTCGGCGGGGTGTAAGGCAATTGAAGAAAGCCGCCGCCCTCCTTGCGAATTCTCAGCAGTGGCAGACAAATGGAATCCGCCTTGTTCAGTTGCGTGCACAAGCGAGGGTTCGGACGCCAGACCGTGATCGATTCGGGGTACTCGCCGCTCGTGAGATCCGGCAACGCATCGCCGACCACCGATTGCAATCGGCCCTTGAGCGGCAGCAACTGCCCGGCGCGCCACAGTGGACTGATCGCCAGGTAAACGGTGACGGTGGCGTTGTCCGTGGCGTCGATCGCCTCGCTGACGTCAAGCTCCAGCATCGGCCCCACACCGGCCTGCAGATTGATCGGCAAACCGTCCGGCAAGGTCGCCTGTAAATTGATCAGTCGTACCAGTCCGGCGCTCAGTGCCGAAGGATCGAACTCGACGCGAGTCACGCCCCAGAACCATGGATTACAGGCCTGGGCAAAATGCGCCACCAGCGCCTCGGCCCGCAGCCCTTGCAACTGAAAATGCTGGGGCAATAACTGCATGCCCTCATGCCAGCAAACCGCGTCAGGTAGCAGACTCATACGACTCCCTTCGACATCACTTATTGCCGCACAAAAATGGGCGGCCTGACTTGAACACCACAACCCCTGTGGGAGCGAGCTGTGTGGCGAGGGGGCTTGCCCCCGTTGGGCTGCGAAGCGGCCCCAAAATCGCTGATGCACCAACAATCTTGTGAGTGCTACGCACTCAAACGGGGGCAAGCCCCCTCGCCACAGAGCCCCCTCGCCACAATCCTGTGTTCAGTTCGGAGGGTCGCTGACCAGCGTCATCTCGCGACTGTCGAACTTGAGCCAGGCGTTGCTCTGATCGTCCAGCCTTAACCGGTGTGCTCCGGGAGTGTTATAGCTGGCGAAGACTAAAAGTCCAGCCGCCCGCTTGCCCTCCAGCGGGAAGGGTTGTTTGTCGATGAATTGGCCGGGCACCAGCTCCAGTCCCCAGACCGTCATCAGCTGCCGATAGTCGCGCTGAAACTGCTCGCGTTCGGCGAACCACTGGCGGGCGGTAATGCCCGACAATTGCTTGAGCAGATCCGCGTCATTCACCGCAATGAAATCCACCGCGATCGGCGTGTCATCGTTGGCGCGGGGCGCGACGTCCAGCGTCAGGTTATCGAGGTCGACACGAGGCCCGAACAACGAACACCCGGCGAGTGACAGGAGCAGCACCACAGAAAAAAAACGCGTGTACAAAATGAATTTTCCTTTTCTGGATACGGTCCAAAAATGCTTTTTGTTTGCTTTTTTATAGACCTGTTCTAGCGTCTTGGATAGTTCGGTCAGCACGACGAATGTGGAAGGTTCGTCAAAGGAATGACAGGTCCTCTGCCCTCCCTTTCTAACCTACGGTCCAGTAAGGGAATGCGATGAAACGGGCCTCCCGATGCATTGCGCCCGCCTCATGCATCGGAGTCAGCCACCATGGCAGAAAGTACTCAGCACAAGCTCGACAGGGTCCGCCCGCCCCGCGTGCAAATCACCTACGACGTCGAAATCGGCAATGCCATCGAGAAGAAAGAATTGCCATTGGTGGTCGGCATTCTTGCCGACCTCTCCGGCAAGCCTCTGGAGCCACTCCCGAAACTGAATGAACGGCGCTTCACCGAAATCGACCGCGACAACTTCAACGAAGTGCTCGCCTCGATCGGCCCGCGCGCCACCTTGCAGGTCACCAATACCCTCAGCGGCGACGACAGCAAACTCAACATCGAGCTCAACTTCAAACACATCGACGACTTCGATCCGGTCAAGGTGGTTGAGCAGGTCACGCCGCTGCGGCGTCTGTTTGAAGCCCGTCAGCGTCTGCGCGATCTGCTGACCAAGCTCGATGGCAACGATGATCTGGACAAGCTGTTGCGCGACGTCATTGCCAACACCGAGGGCCTGCAAGAGATCAAGTCGGCCCGCCCGGAAGCCGCTCCCCCCGCCCCCGCTGGCGATGCAGAAGTACCGGCCGAACCGCAAGCCTGATCGTTCATCCACTTAGGGAGAATCTGCCATGCCCGCCTCATCCGCCGCCCAGAGCCAAGCCAGCGACAGTACCGCCCAGACCTTGTCTCTGCTCGATGAAATCATCGCCAAAGGCCGCATGGCCCATGACGACAGCCAACAGGATTACGCCCGCGACATGCTCGCGGAATTCGCCACCCAGGTACTCGACGAAGGCATGGCCATCGACAAGGACACCGTGGCGATGATCAACGACCGCATCAGCCAGATTGACGAACTGATCAGTGCTCAACTCAACGAAGTGTTGCACCACCCGGACCTGCAAAAACTCGAAGCCTCCTGGCGCGGCCTGCACTTGCTGGTGCAGAACACCGAAACCAGTTCCCGGCTGAAACTGCGGTTGCTCAACGTGACCCAGAAAGAGCTGCAGAACGATCTGGAAAAAGCCGTCGAGTTCGACCAGAGCGCACTGTTCAAGAAGATCTACGAAGAGGAATACGGCACCTTCGGCGGCCACCCGTTCAGCCTGCTGGTGGGTGACTACACCTTCGGCCGGCACCCGCAAGACATCGGCCTGCTGGAGAAACTCTCGAACGTCGCCGCGGCCGCTCACGCGCCGTTCATTGCCGCCGCCAGCCCTCGGCTGTTCGACATGAACAGCTTCACCGAACTGGCCGTGCCCCGTGACCTGTCGAAAGTCTTCGAGAGCCAGGAGCTGATCAAGTGGCGCTCGTTCCGCGAAAGCGAAGACTCGCGTTATGTGTCGCTGGTGCTGCCGCACTTCCTGCTGCGTCTGCCTTATGGCCCTGACACGTCGCCGGTGGAAGGCATCAACTACGTCGAAGACGTCAATGGCAGCGACCACAGCAAATACCTGTGGGGCAACGCCGCGTGGGCCTTGTCGCAGCGAATCACCGAAGCTTTCGCCAAGTATGGCTGGTGCGCGGCGATTCGCGGTGCCGAAGGCGGTGGCGCGGTGGAAGGCCTGCCGGCCCATACCTTCCGCACCACCTCTGGCGATCTGTCGCTCAAATGCCCGACCGAAGTGGCGATCACCGACCGTCGCGAGAAAGAACTCAACGACCTCGGTTTTATCGCTCTGTGCCACAAGAAAAACAGCGACGTGGCAGTGTTCTTCGGCGGCCAGACCACCAACAAGTCCAAGCTCTACAACACCAACGAGGCGAACGCCAACGCGCGGATCTCGGCGATGTTGCCATACGTGCTCGCGGCCTCGCGTTTCGCCCACTACCTGAAGGTGATCATGCGCGACAAGGTCGGCAGCTTCATGACCCGCGATAACGTGCAGACCTACCTCAACAACTGGATCGCCGACTACGTGCTGATCAACGACAACGCGCCGCAAGAGATCAAGGCGCAGTACCCGTTGCGTGAAGCCCGGGTGGATGTGACCGAAGTCGCCGGCAAACCGGGTGCCTATAAAGCCACGGTATTCCTGCGGCCGCACTTCCAGCTCGAAGAACTGACCGCATCGATCCGCCTGGTCGCGACACTGCCGCCACCGGTCGCCGCCTGACCGCTAGCCCCATGTAATGCCGAACACCATGTAGGAGCTGCCGAGTGCAACGAGGCTGCGATCTTTCCCCGGACAATTGAGTCGTGAGCGAAAGATCAAGATCAAAAGATCGCAGCCTGCGGCAGCTCCTACAGGGCATTGGCCTACTATTAACTTTCAGGAGTCTCATGCGATGGATGCAATCATTCTCGACCTCGGCGGCGACATCAAAGGCGATAGCCTGCTCGAGGGTTACAAGGACAAGATCGAGGTCATGTCCTACAGCCACAACGTGGCGATGCAGGTGACCAACGACGTCAGCAACTCGGAACGGACCTCCGGCAAGCCGCACATCGGCGAGTTCACCCTGACCAAATTCGTCGACAGCTCGACGCCCTCTCTCAACGAATATTGCTGCGCCGGCAAACCGATCCCGGAAGCCAAAATCACCATTGGTCGCAACGCCGCCGAAGGCAGCGGTCAGCTGATGCCATTCATCATCTACACCCTGACCAACGTCGTGCTGTCCAACGTCAGCGTCAGTGGCGGTACCGGTGGCAAACCGGTGGAAACCCTGTCGCTGAATTTCACCAAGATCAAGTGGGAGCTCACTGCCCAGAAAGACGACGGCACCAAGGAAGGCACGGCCGCCTCGACCTGGGACATGGCCGCCAACAAGCTCGTCAAGTAAGCGGACGCGTCGGCCATGGCAGGCACCGGCATGCTCCCACCGTTGTTCGAGCGCCTCGCTTCAAGCGAGGTCGACACCGTGCAGGTGTTCGATCGCCAGGGGCTGCTCGAGTCGGTGCACACGGAATTGCTGCGCCTGTTCAACACCCGACGCGGCCAACGTCCACTGACCTCCCCGCCGAGCATTCTCGACTACGGCATCGCTGACTGGACCGCCTTGCAACAGCAGCGCAGCGATGACCGTCGTCAGTTGGCGCGGGAAGTGCGCGAGGCCATCACCCACTTCGAACCGCGCCTGCAACTGGGCGAGGTTCAGGTCAATCCGGTCCCCGGCCATCCGCAGCAACTGAGCATTCGGCTACTGGGCGAGTTGCGCAGTGGCCAGCAGCATTGGCCCGTGGCATTTGTCATCGAGAAGGCCGGCGATGGCCTTGAGGTGCGTCATGAGCGACTCGATTGACCCGCAACTGCTCGATTACTATCAGCGCGAACTGACTTGGCTGCGGCACGCCGGGAGCCTTTTCGCCGAGCGTTACCCCAAGGTCGCCAGACGCCTGGAACTGTCCCCGGGGGAATGCCCCGACCCGCATGTCGAACGCCTGCTCGAAGGTTTCGCCTTGCTCGCGGCGCGCCTGCAACGGCGGCTCGATGACGATTACGCCGAATTCAGCGATGCCTTGCTCGAACAGCTTTACCCATTGGCCATGCGGCCGTTGCCCTCCTGCGCGATCGTGCAGTTCGAGCCGGACCCGAGCAAAGGCAACCTCGCCAGCGGTTACCCGTTGCCCAGGGACACGCCGCTGTTCGTCACCACAAGCAAAGGTGAAAGCATCCATTTTCGCACCAGCGCCGCGGTTCGCTTGTGGCCGCTGGAAATCAATGAAGCGCTGTTGCTGGGCAGCGATGAAGCCCAGGCCCTGACCGGTGTGGCGCAAGCGCGCTCGGCCCTGCGCCTGAGCCTGCGTTGCCTGGGTGAAAGCCAATGGTCAACGTTGGCGATCCAACAGCTGCGCGTGCATCTTGCCGCCTCCCCGGTGATCAACGCCTGCCTGTATGACCTGCTCGGCGCCCACGCTGTGAAGGTGCTGGCCGGCCCCATCGGCAGCGTGCCGAAAGTGTTGGCGGGGCTGCCAGGCATCGTCGGTTTTGCCAACGACGAAATGCTGTTGCCGGACGAAGACGGCGTGCATCCGGGCATGCGCCTGCTCGCCGAATATTTCGCCTTTGCGGACAAATTCAGTTTCTTCGATATCCCCTTGGCCGGCGCCAGCAGCGACAGCCAGACGCTTTACCTGTACATCGTCTTCGACCGCGCCCCGGCCAACCGCCTGCACCTTCAGGCCAGCGATTTCGCCTTGGGCTGTACGCCGGTGATCAATCTGTTTCCACGAACCTCGGAGCCCCTGCGCCCGGACGGCACCCGCAGCGAGTACCGCCTAGTGGCCGACAGTCATCGGGAAAACAGCGTCGAGATCCACAGTATCCGGGCGATGCGTGCCAGTTCCAGTCAAGGTGTGTTGCGCGTTCCCGCTTATTACGGCAGCCAGCATATCGGCGGTGAAAAGCAATGCTACTGGCACGCACGACGGGTCAGCGGCATGACTGCGAATCGTCTGGGCACCGACCTGATGGTGAGCCTGGTGGACACCCGGCTCGACCCAGTGTCCGAGGCCACCGAATACAGCCTGACCGCCGAACTGCTGTGCACCAACCGACACCTGGCCCAGAGCCTTCCGGCCGGAACGCCACTGGGCTTCGAACGACCCGGTCCCGTGGCGTGGGCTCGTCTGCGTAATCCGCCCAGCCCACAGAGTTTGCCGCGGCTGGATGGCGAATCCCGCTGGCGGCTGGTGTCGCAACTGACCCTCAATCATTTGTCATTGGTCGAGGGGCCGCAGGCGCTGGATGCCCTCAAGGAAATCCTCCAGTTGCACAACCTGCGCGATGAGGCCAGCGCTCTGCGGCAAATCGAAGGCTTGCTCGGCCTTGGCTGTGAACGGGTGATCGCCCATGTCGGCGAAGATGCCTGGCGCGGCTGGCGCAATGGGCTGGAAGTTCAGTTGCGACTCGATCCGCAGCATTTCGTCGGCAGCAGCGCCGTGTTGTTTTCAGCGGTGCTGGCGCAGTTCTTTTCACTCTATGCCACGGCCAATCGCTTTGTGCGCACGGTTTTGGTCCAGTCAGACAAGGAGGTCAAGACATGGCAACCCCAAGCCGGCATGCCACTGAGCCTCTGAGTCCGAGCCTGAGTCAGAAGCTGCGGCGCGAGCCGCAGGCGTTCGAATTGTTGCAGGCATTGCTGCTGCTGGAACGCGAACACCCGCAAGCCGAATCCCTGGGCAGCGGCACCGCGCCTCAAGCGGAAGCCCTGCGCCTGCGCGGGCCGTTGACGGCGCTTTTTTCCGCCAGCCAAATCGAAAGCCTGACCCAGGAACCCGGCCAGCCACCGATGCTCAGCACACCGGTGTTTGGTCTTGGCGGACCCGACGGTCCCCTGCCCTACGCCTATCAGGAATGGCTGCAACAACGGGCCCGCGCCAAGGACCATGCACCGGCCGAGTTCCTCGATCTGTTCCAGCATCGCTTGCTCAGTCTGCTGTACAAGGTGATGCGCAAACACCGGATTGCCATTGGCTTCACGGCCCCCGGCGCGTCCCCGGTGCTGGCGCAACTGCGGGCGCTGACCGGGTTGTTGCCCAAAGCCTTGCAGGAACGGCAGGCCGTTCCCGATTCCGCCGTACTGGCGTGCAGCGCGCTGTTTGCCGACGGTCGTCGCTCCCTCGCCGGCTTCGCCGCCATCGTGCGCGAGCACTTCGAACTGCCGGTCGCACTCAGCGCCTATGAAGGTGCCTGGCGGGAAATCCCGCCTGCCAGTCGCAGCCGCCTGCAACCGGGAGGCCGCAACCTGCAACTGGGCCGCAGCGCCGTGGCCGGCACCCGGGTCTGGGATGAACACGCCGGCATCCGCCTGACCCTCGGCCCGCTGACCTCGGCGCAGGCGGCGCGGTTTCTGCCCGATGGCGAATCCCATCCGGCACTGGCCAGCCTCAGCGCGCTGTATTTCGGCCCCGATCTGGACTGCACCCTGGTGCTGTTGGTGCGCGGTGCCAGCCCGATGAAACTCGGGCACCAGGCCCCGCCCTTGCTCAGCTGGAACGGTGGCCTGCAACGCCAGGCCAGCCTCGCCGTGCAACAGATCGAAACCCGCCTTCGTCAGCTGGAGATCACCTGAACATGGAACTGGCCAGCCTGATCGGACGCCTCAACCCGGACAACCGCCGCGCCCTCGAACGCGCCGCGCAACGCTGCCTGCAACGGGGTCATCATTACGTCGAAATCGAACACCTGCTGCTTGAGTTACTGGATATCGAGGGCGGTGACTTCGCCTGGCTGCTGCCGCGCTTTGGCCTGGAGCGTGATGCCCTGACGGCGGAAATCAACAAGGCCCTGGAACTGTTCAAATCCGGCAGCACCCGCACCCCGGCGCTCTCGGCGCAAACCATCGGCCTGCTCGAAGACGCGGTGGTTCAGGCCAGTGTGCTCGGTCTGGACAGCATCCGGTCCGGCTTGCTGCTGCTGGCCTTGCTCGACCGCGATGAACGCCGCAGCCTGCTGCTCAATAGCGCCTCGTCGCTATTGAAAATTCCGCGGGAAGCCTTGCGCAGTAACCTGCTGGAGTGGACCGAAAACTCTCGCGAACACGTCGGCGGCACGCGGCCTGTCAATGCCGCTGGAAGATCGCAGCCGAAACAGGATTCGGTGCTCGATCAGTTCACCCAGGACCTGACCGCCGACGCCCACGCCGGGCGCATCGACCCCATTGTCGGGCGCGACGGCGAGATTCGCCAGTGCATCGACATCCTGCTCAGGCGTCGGCAAAACAACCCGATCCTGGTCGGCGCGCCGGGGGTGGGCAAGACGGCCGTGGTCGAAGGCCTGGCGTTGCGCATTGCCGCTGGCGATGTACCGCCGTCGCTGCAGGACGTCAGCCTGCGGGTACTCGACCTCGGTTTGTTGCAGGCCGGCGCGGGAGTCAAAGGCGAGTTCGAACAGCGGCTCAAAGGTGTGATCGATGCGGTACGCAGCGCCGACAAACCGATCATTCTGTTTATCGACGAAGCCCACACCCTGATTGGCGCGGGCGGCGCGGAAGGCGGAAGCGACGCAGCCAATCTGCTCAAGCCAGCGCTGGCCCGTGGCGAGTTGCGCACCCTCGCCGCCACAACCTGGCTTGAGTACAAAAAATACTTCGAAAAAGACCCGGCCCTCGCCCGGCGTTTTCAGTTGGTGCAGGTCGAGGAACCGGACGAAACCACCGCCGTGGAAATGCTCCGTGGCGTGGCCGCGAAACTGGAACAGCACCACGGCGTGCAGGTGCTCGACGCGGCGATTCACGAAGCGGTGAAACTGTCCCATCGCTACATCTCCGGGCGCCAGTTGCCGGACAAGGCCATCAGCGTGCTCGACACCGCCTGCGCCCGGGTCGCCCTCGGTCAGCACGATGTACCACCGCCGCTGGAAAGCCTGCGCCATCGCCAGAACAGCCTCAAGGATGAAGTCGAACGCCTGCGTCGCGAACAAGCCACCGGGCTCGATCACCGCGAACGCATCACCCTGCTGGAAACCGAATCCGTCGGTAACGTGCAAGCCATCCGCGACCTGGAAACCCGTTGGAACGAAGAACGGATTGCCGTGCGCGAACTGCTGCAAACCCGCCGCGAGCTGCTCACCTTGAGCGAGCGCGCCGATAACGACAAACCGGACGAAGCCACCGACAGCCGCATCGATCATCTGGCCGCTGAACTGGTACGCCTGGAGGCCGGTCTGGACGCCATTCGCCAGGACGATCCGCTGGTGCCGGAACAGGTCGACGCCAAAACCGTCGCCGCCGTGATTGCCGGCTGGACCGGCATCCCGGTGGGCAAAATGCTCGCCGACGAAGTCCACGCCGTCCGCACCCTCGGCCAGCGCATGGGCCAACGGGTCATGGGCCAAAGCACCGCGCTGAACACCATCGCCCAACGCCTGCAAGCCTACCGCGCCGGCCTCACCGACCCACAAAAACCGGTCGGCGTATTCCTGCTGGTCGGCCCTACAGGCGTGGGCAAAACCGAAACCGCTTATGCGTTGGCCGATGCGCTCTACGGCGGCGAACGCAACCTGATCAGCATCAACCTTTCTGAATACCAGGAAGCCCACACCGTCAGCCAACTCAAAGGCGCCCCGCCCGGCTACGTCGGTTATGGCAGCGGCGGCGTGCTCACCGAAGCGGTGCGGCGCAAACCCTATTCCGTGGTGCTGCTGGATGAAATAGAAAAGGCACACCCGGATGTGCTCGAAGCCTTCTACAACGTTTTCGACAAAGGCGTGATGGAGGACGGCACCGGGCTGGTGGTGGACTTCAAGAACACTGTGATGCTCGCCACCAGCAACGTTGGCGCTGAGTTGCTGCTCGATACGCCGACCACGCAACTGGGCACCGATGCCTTCAACGAAGCGCTGCATCACGTGCTGCTGAAAGCGTTTCGCCCGGCGTTTCTCGCGCGCATGACGGTGGTGGCGTATCGGCCGCTGGATGAGGCAACGCTGGAAGGGATTGTGCTGGCGAAACTGGAAAAATTGCGCGGGCGATATAAGGCCGCGACCGGGAAACAGTTTGAGTTCGATGCCGGGATTGTGCAGGCGGTGTTGGCCAAGTGCAGTGCGGCGGGTGCGAGGGATGTTGAGAATGTGTTGATGACGCAGGTGACGGGGAAGTTGGCGGAGTGGGTTTTGGAATAAGTCAAAAGCCCCCTGTTTCGAACACTGAATTTCGAGAGAGCAGACATGACAGTTCAAGTGGTACTTCACACGTTAACGGCTATAAATAAAACGCCCCCCACCTGGAAACAGGACAAAACAACCTATGGAACGGGAAATAAAAAAAAGCCCTGTGAGCACGCTGAAATGCTGGCCTTCAATGCAAGAGGAGGTGCCAACATTATCTACCTGGCGCAAAACGCATTTCCCTGTCAAACCTGTCATGACTTTCTGATCGCCAATAGCGCGACGTGCAAAGTCATTATCAATATTCAGGCCGACGAAGGTTCGTACAGTCTGGATCACAAGAAAAAATTGGGCGTAGCAACAGTGACGGTGCCCTACACCTTCTATTACCCAGGCACCACTGCCGGGACAGCGAAAATGGTCGCGGGCAGCGATGTGGCGGATGCACCCGCCGGTTTCCCCACGCTTCCGGCCTTTACCGCCTATTGGTAAATACAAAAAGGACCAAAAGGGGACAGATTTATTTTTACTCAAAATCTGTCCCCTTTTCCGGAGTAAATCGATCGTTTTACTCCTATTTTGGAGAAAGCAAATGCCTATACACAGTGACTATTCGGATGAACAGTTTATAGCTCACGTTATCGATATAGCGGCACAACAACGAGCGGAAGACCCTGCCAAAGAGCAAACCAATGATAGAGGCAACGTCTGGGTCAGGGCCTATGCTGATTTGTGCATCGCTTACTCACGGGACTCTGGAGTCTATTACTTCGGCTACAACGGAGAAGCAGGAGGTATCACCCGGCTTGATAAACAAAAAAAACAACACGAAACACTCGATACAGAAATGGCGTATCGGCGTTTGCATCGATTGAGCGAATACATTGCCAGTCCAGCCATCAGTAGCGGCGACAACCCATTGCGGAGGCCCTTGGCTAACTGCGCGGAAGCAAATGCTGTCTCTATCGCCTTGGCCTATGACGAACGCGTAGATCGGCTGTTCCTCATGGCTTTCTATCCAGACGACGGCCCCTACAAGAAGCACCATAATTATCTGCCTCATCTAAAGCCGCCCTGTTCAAACTGCCAGACCTGGATCGGAATGACTTACGGCTATTGGATAAATGGCATCCATCTCAACGACTGAGCCCGATGAAGTTCATGCGATTAATGAGTTTGGCACGTTTGGCTGACCAACATTTTTTTCAACGGCTGCATTTCAATAACCAAAAACCAAAAACCAAGGTTAAACGATGCCCCGTACCACCGACAGCAACACCAGCCTCTCCCTCACCGCCACTTCGCTGTCGGCGCTTTACCCTGAGTCGCTGTCCGGCGAAGAAGCCCTCAATGCGCTAGGCACGCAAACCCTCAACGGCCTCAACGACGGCGCCTCCCTCACCCTGACCACCGCCGTCGCCACCCACGTCACCGCCACCCTGCACAACGACGCCCTGACCCGTCCAATGGACGCGCTGATCGCCGAAATCCGCCAACTCCCCGCCGACGCCACTGCCGAGCGCTATCAGCTTGTTCTGCGGCCATGGCTTTGGTGGCTGACCCTGGCCAGCAACAACCGGGTGTTCCAGAACCTCAGCACCTCAGACATCGTCACCACCATTTTCAACGCCCACGCCTTCACCGACTTCAAGCTATCACTCAGCGGCAGTTACACCCCGCGCGAGTACTGCGTGCAGTACGGCGAAACCGATTTCGCCTTCGTTTCACGGTTGCTGGAAGAGGAAGGGATTTTCTGGTTTTTCACCCACGAGGACGGCAAGCACACACTGGTGCTTGGAGATAGCAACGATGCCTTTGTGCCGATCCCCAACGGACCCAAGGTGAACTATCTCGGCCAGCAGTTGGGTGAGCGAGAACTGCACGGCATTCGCTCCGGGCAGGTCTGCGTGCAGGCGGTGGCCGGGGTGTACCGGGCAACGGATTACGAGTTCACCACGCCGACCACTTCGCTTTACGGCCAGGCCGAGGCGGTGGCCGGGCCGCGTTCGATGTACGAGCATCCGGGCGGCTATAACGCCAAGGCCCGGGGTGATGCGTTGACCAAGCAGCGGGTCGACGGCTTGCGCAGTCAGGAGAAGCGTTTTGTCGGCGAAAGCGACTGCCGCTGGCTGGTGCCCGGGCACTGGTTCACGCTCGCAGGGCACGATGATTCGACGTTGAATATCGATTGGGTGGTAACGGCGGTGACTCACGAAGCCAGCCATGACAACTATCGCAATCGCTTCGAAGCCATCCCCAAGGCCACACCTTTTCGCCCGGTGAGAACCACACCCAAGCCGCGAATGCACACGCAAACCGCCATCGTCGTCGGCAAGTCCGGCGAAGAAATCTGGACCGACGAATACGGCCGGATCAAGTTGCAGTTCCCGTGGGATCGCGATGGCAAGAACGACGAAGCCAGTTCCTGCTGGGTGCGGGTGGTGTTGCCCTGGAGCGGCAAGGGTTTTGGCATGCAGTTCGTGCCACGGATCGGCCAGGAAGTGATCGTGACGTTTATCGATGGCGATCCGGATCGGCCGCTGGTGACCGGTTGCGTCTACAACGGCGACAATGCCCTGCCCTATGCGTTGCCAGCGAATCAGACCCAGTCCGGGATCAAGACTCAATCGTCCAAAGGCGGTGGCGGTTTCAACGAGCTGCGATTCGAGGACAAGAAGGACGCTGAAGAAGTGTTTCTGCAGGCGCAGAAAGATCTGAAGATCAATGTGCTCAACGACACCACCGCCACGGTCGGCCATGACGAAACCCTGACCGTACAGAACGCCCGCACTCGCACGGTGAAAGAAGGCGACGAGACCGTGACCCTGGAGAAAGGCAAACGCAGCGTGACCATTCAGACGGGCAGCGACACTCTGGATGTGAAGGACAGTCGCACGGTGACCGTGGGCGCGGACCAGACCCATAGCACCGGTGGCAACTACACGCACAAGGTCACCGGCGATTACAGCCTGACGGTGGACGGCAATTTGACCATCAAGGTGACCGGTACCCTGACCCTGCAAAGCGGTGGCAGTTTTGCGATCAAGAGTGGCGCGGATCTGGCGGCCGAGGCCAGCACCTCGATCAGCCAAAAGGCCGGTACGTCCCTGAGCAATCAGGCCGGCACTTCGTTGGAGAACAAGGCGGGCACGACCATGACCAACGATGCCGGGATCAGCCTGACCAACAAAGGCGCCGCGTCGCAGACCGTGGACGGTGGCGGCATGCTGACGATCAAGGGTGGTCTGGTGCAGGTCAACTGACAAGGAGAACCCATGGCCATCACGCCGCTGGATTTGCAGCAGAACGATAAACAGCTCAAAGGTCGCTTGCTCGATGGCCAGCTCGACGGTGCGTTGCACATCAAGGATGACGGGCGCGCGCAGGCCGATTTGCACTACAGCCAGGGCGAACTGCAGGGCACTACCCTGCTCTATCACCCTAACGGCAAGGTCTCGGCGCAGTTGCCGTTTGTCCGGGACAAGCTGCAGGGGGTCGCGAGTTTCTATGCGCCGCAAGGCTGGTTGCAGCGCAAGGCGACCTACCGCCGAGGGCTGCTGCATGGGGAGGCGTTCAATTACTTTCCCGACGGGCAACTGGCGGAGGCGGAGTTTTACCGCGATGGTGTGCGCGAGGGGCGGTATCAGCGCTTTCATCCCAACGGCAAACCCGCCGTCGAGGCTCGATACCTCAATGGTCAGTTGCTCGAACCGGAACAGGGTTTTGCCAGCGATGGGCGACCGCTGGATGCCGAGGGCAAGCCGATTTCCAGGATTCGCTGGTGGTTCAGGCGCTGGAGTTATCCCGAGCAGACCTGACCCCTGTAGCAGCTGTCGAGCCCCAGCGAGGCTGCGTTCGGCTGCGGAGCAGTCGTGAACCCGGCTAATGCGGTCTGCCTGACGCACCGCAATCTCTGGTTTTACGACTGCTCCGCAGCCGAACGCAGCCTCGCCTGGGGCTCGACAGCTGCTACAAGGATTGTTTGCGGTCAGGGAATGAGCATCTGCATTTGCCCCGGCATCACGATTTTTATTACCCCTGCCCAGTTGCACATCAGGGTGCTGTTGGCATCGATGGCCGGCATGCCGCCCAGCAGCAGGGTCGGCGCGCCGCCGGGGATCCACGGGGTGGCGGTGGCCGGAATGCAGGGCATCGGCGTCAATACGCCAAGCGCCGCGGCGGTGGCGGCCGCAACCATGGGATTGGCCATGCTCATGCATGTACCGAACGGCATGATGTTCACCAACGGGATGTGATCCATGATGTTCGCCGCCGGCATGCCCCCGGTCAGCGTGCGATTCACCGGCAGCACGTTGAGTACCGCCGGTGCCGCGCCGAAACTGCATTGCAGGGTCGCGGTGGCGCAAACTTGCGGACAGCCCATGTCGAATCTCCTTCCTGGAAGCGACTTCCCTGAACCATAGTCCGCCGAGCCGGTTCGCGCACATCAGGAACGCTGATTGTCCGGCAACACGCTAACCTATAAGACCGTGCCGCGCTTGTGGCCATCCCGGCGCACCATTAGATTAGCCAATGATGTCTGGCCTCCAAAATAAGCAGAAGGGATAAGCATGGCGCTTACTGACCAGTCCACCCGTATCCGCTCCGGCGAAGAACTCGATGCCAGCCTGATCGATCCATACCTCAAGGCGCACATTCCGGGCCTGAGCGGCTTGCCGAAAATCAGCCAGTTTCCGGGCGGTGCGTCGAACCTGACTTACCTGCTGGAATACCCCGAACAGGAATTCGTCCTGCGTCGGCCACCGTTCGGTCACAAGGCCAAGTCCGCCCACGACATGGGCCGCGAGTTTCGCATTCTCAATCAGCTGCGAGATGGCTTTCCCTATTGCCCCAAAGCCTATGTGCACTGCACCGACGAGTCAGTGATCGGCGCCGAGTTTTATGTGATGGAACGGGTCAAGGGCATCATCCTGCGCTCCGAACTGCCACCGGAACTGGGCCTTGATTCTGCGAAGACCGAAGCCCTGTGCAAAAGCTTTATCGACAAATTTGTGGAACTGCACCGGGTCGATTACAAGGCCTGTGGCCTGGGCGACCTCGGCAAGCCCGAAGGTTATGTCGCGCGGCAAATCAAAGGCTGGAGCGAGCGCTACGAAAAAGCCCTGACCCCGGATGCACCGAAGTGGGAAGCGGTGAAGGCCTGGCTCAATGACAAGATGCCGGCCGATCACCCGACATCGAGCATCGTCCACAACGATTACCGCTTCGACAACGTGATTCTCGACCCCGAGAACCCGATGCAGATCATCGGTGTGCTGGATTGGGAGCTGACCACCCTCGGCGACCCGCTGATGGACCTGGGCAACACCCTCGCCTACTGGATCGAAGCCGGCGACCCGGCGCCGGTGCAATTGATGCGCCGTCAGCCGAGCCACGCTCCCGGCATGCTGACCCGCCGTGAGTTCGTCGATTACTACGCCGAACGCGCGGGCATCCAGATCGACAATTTCGACTTCTACTACACCTACGGCCTGTTCCGTCTGGCCGGCATCGTGCAGCAGATCTACTACCGCTTCTTCCATGGTCAGACCCAGGACAAACGCTTCGCACAGTTCATTCACATGAACAAACTGCTGGAGCAGATGAGCCTGCAAGTCATTGATAAATCCAGTCTCTGATCACGGCCGCTGATCGGGCCCAATAACAAGGAAAAATCATGTCCAAGACTCAGTTGTTCGACCTCGACGGCAAGATCGCTTTCGTCTCCGGCGCCAGCCGTGGCATCGGTGAAGCCATCGCCAAACTGCTGGCGCAACAAGGCGCCCATGTCATCGTTTCGAGCCGCAAGCTCGACGGTTGTCAGCACGTCGCCGATGCGATCATCGCCGCCGGCGGCAAAGCGACCGCCATCGCTTGCCACATTGGTGAAATGGAACAGATCACCCAGGTCTTCGCCGGCATCCGCGAACAGTTCGGGCGCCTGGACATTCTGGTCAATAACGCGGCGACCAACCCGCAGTTCTGCAACGTACTGGACACCGACCTCAGCGCCTTCCAGAAAACCGTCGACGTGAACATTCGCGGCTACTTCTTCATGTCGGTGGAAGCCGGCAAGCTGATGCGCGAACACGGCGGCGGCAGCATCATCAACGTCGCCTCGATCAATGGTGTTTCGCCGGGGATCTTCCAGGGCATCTACTCGGTGACCAAGGCAGCGGTGATCAACATGACCAAAGTCTTCGCCAAGGAATGCGCGCCATTCGGCATCCGTTGCAATGCCCTGCTGCCGGGTCTGACCGACACCAAGTTCGCTTCGGCGCTGGTGAAAAACGACGCCATATTGCAAACGGCGCTGCAGCAGATTCCGCTCAAGCGTGTAGCGGACCCGAGTGAAATGGCTGGCGCGGTGCTGTACCTGGCCAGTGAGGCGTCGAGCTACACGACTGGGGTTTCGTTGAATGTGGATGGTGGGTTTTTGTCCTGACTGGGTTCTGCGAGTAAACCGAAGGCAGCCAAATGGCTGCCTTTTTTGCTTCTCACGTGAGCACACCAACCCCGTGTAGGAGCTGCCGAAGGCTGCGATCTTTTGATCTATGGCGTCAGTTGAATCGTTAAAGATCAAAAGATCGCAGCCTTCGGCAGCTCCTACAGTGGGATCAGGCAGTGCCGGAGCCAACACAAGAATATTTATTCCATGATTTGCATATTGGGAATATTTATTCCATAAATAGCCCTCCTGAAAATAAAAATCCAAAGGACTCGGCTATGCGCGAACTCGGTATCGGACTTATCGGCACAGGTTTCATGGGCCGCGCCCACGCCTTGGCCTTTCGTAATGTCAGCGCCGTTTTTGAATTGCCGCTGAAGCTCAATCTCGCCGCCCTCGCCGACGCCGATCCGCAGCGCGCCCGACATTGCGCCGACGCGTGGGGCTTCGATGCCGCCCACAGCGACTGGCAACAGCTGATCAATGACCCCAAGGTCAATCTGATCGCCATCACCACCCCCAATCATCTGCACTACCCCATGGCCATGGCCGCCCTCGCCGCCGGCAAGCCGGTGTATTGCGAGAAGCCGCTGGCGGTGAACCTCGAACAGGCCAGCGCCATGCGTCTGGCCGCTAAAGCCGCGGGCGTGGTGACGCGGGTCGGCTACAACTATCAACACAACCCGATCATCGGCCTCGCTCGGGATTTGATTCAAAGCGGAGCGTTGGGACAGATCATCAGTTTCCAGGGCGAATTCAGCGAAGACTTCATGGCCGATCCCGCTTCACCCTGGTCCTGGCGTTGTGACGCTGATTACGCAGGCGGTGCCTTGGCGGACCTGGGCAGTCACTTGCTGGCCATGGCCCGTCATCTGCTGGGCGAAATCGAGGCGGTGTGCGCGAACACCCAGACCGTGCATGCGCAACGCCCCGTTACGTTAGGTGGCCAGGAACGACGCGAGGTCGCGGTCGACGATCAGGTCCACGCGTTGCTACGGTTCGCCAACGGCGTGTGCGGGACGTTCAGCAGCAGTTGGCTCAAACACGGTTACAAGAATCACCTGAGTTTTGAAATCAGCGGCACCCGGGGCACTTTGGCGTTCGATCAGGAACGCTTGAACGAACTGCGGATGTATCGCGCAGGGCAAGGTGGTTTCCAACGGCTGCTGGCAGGGCCGGATCTACCGGGTTATGCCGCTTTCAGCCCGGCGCCGGGGCATCAGTTGGGTTACAACGAACTCAAGACTCTGGAAGTGCATGAGTTGGTGATGGCGCTGGCGGGCCTCGGTCAGAACGGGACGGATTTCGAGCAAGCGTGGGAAGTCGAACGCCTGGCAACCGCGATTCGCCTGGCGGCACGCGAGTCGCGGTGGGTCAGGATCGAGGAAGTCTGAATCGCCGCTCGGGTCACACACGCCAGTCGCGCAATAGGCAACTGGCGGTACACGCCATTGCTTACTGAGTGACGCAACGGGTGAGAGTCGTGGTCCTCGTCACCTGACCTTCAGCCCTCATGTCGCCCTGTACATCGGTGTTTTCGGAGGTCTGACAGGTGCGAACCGGTGGCGGTGGTGGCGCAGCGGGTGGCGGTGGCGGCGGACTCGCGCAACCACCCAGAATTGCCGCGCAGAGTAAGAGTGACAGTGGCGAAAAAATACGTATCCCAAGACTGTTCATAGGCTGACCCGCGGTAAGTAATCGACATTTTCCGCGACACAAAAACCACACCGCACAAAGGCGACCCCGTCACAGAAAAGAAATACCTCGCATTCCTTATAGCCCAGCCAGCCGCCAATGCCAGGAAAAGCAGCGGGAAACAAGCCTGCGCCTACAACGCACTGGACCGATGCAGGCCAATGCTCTCAAGCTCGTACTGCAACTCTTCAATCAACGCCGTCACCGCCTCCGGCGTCCTGAGAGTCGCCATGTTCAAGCCGCTGACCACCAGATCCACCTGCCCCGTCTCCCGATGATAAAGCTTCACTGTCAACGAATTATCCCCGGTGAGCGCGCACTCACAGGCCAACGGCGAAAAACTCTGCTCCAGTTGCGTACGCAATTGCGCCAGATGATTCATCCCGATTCACCTTGGCCACGACCTGAAATCGACTCCACGCTTGAACTGTTCGCACCCATGTGGCTGTTCCTTTAGCTGCATCGAAAAAGATGCGATACCGACCCGAAGCCACGTATCGCCCCTTCACAGCCTAAAAAAACCAGCCCCTGAGCAGAACATCAAAATGCACCATTCCAACTAGTGCATTTGCATCTTAACGTTGCCCCTTGGGCTGTCTCTCGCTGGAGAACAGACCCCGTTCGCGAGCCCATACAATCGCTTCGCTGCGGCTGTGCACGTCGAGTTTGGAATACACCGTCGAAACATGATTGCGCACCGTATTAGGCGCCAGTTTCAGGCGTGCGGCGATTTCCTTGTCGGCCAGGCCTTCGCAGATCAAACCGAGCACATCGCGCTCTCGCGCGGTCAGTTGGGTGAACGACACCGTGGGCAACTGCGGTGAATTGACATTCTTCACGTTGGCGAGTTTTTCGATCAGCGTGCGGCTGAACCAGGAGGCATCTTTCATCACCTCTTCAATGGCCGACACCAATTCCAGCTCGGTGCGTTTACGCTCCGTGATGTCCATCAACACCAGCAGGTAGCAAAGACTGTCCTGAATCTTCACGGTGTCTGCCGAGATTGCGCAATCGATCAGCCCGGCCTCTGTCCTGCGCACTCGGACATCGACGCGATCCACGCTGCCGTTTTTCTGAAGGGCCGCAAACAATTGCGTGCGAGCGCCTGCATCATCGATGAAACCAAGCTGCGCCACGGTTTTGCCGAGCACCTCTTCACTCGGGCACGCGAGGGTATCGAGAAAGGCTTCGTTTACATCCATTACCACTTGATCGTTGGCGCTGCATATCAGGATCGGCACCGGGGTGAGGCGAAAGGCTTTGGCAAACCGTTCCTCACTCTGGCGCAGGGCAATTTCAGCCTTGTGCCGCAGCTCCATGTCGACGAAGGAAAACAGCATGCAAGCTTCGTCGTTGAGCTCCAGTGGTTGCCCGGCAACGATCACCTGTTTGCTGCCACCGTCGGGCAATTGCAGTTCGGCCTGCATTTGCGCAATGGTTGCCCCCTCACGCAAACGCTGCTTGGCCAGTTCCTTGTTTTCAGCCCGCTCCAGCACATCCAGTTCATAGGTCGAAGCGCCGATTACTTGCTCACGGGCATAACCGGTCATTTCCAGGAAGCCCTGATTGACTTTGATGTAGCGCAAATCGCTGAGGCGACAGATCACCGCCGGGGCCGGGTTGGCATTGAAGGTCTTTTCGAAACGTTGCTCGGCGCTGGCCCATTCGGTGACGTCATTCATGATCAGCACCAACGACTCCGGCTCGCCGACGCGGTCGGTCAGTACCATGCTGCGCACACTGTGAACCCAGGTGCGTTCGTCGTTTTCGACTGGCGTCAATTCAACCAGTACTTCGCTGAACACCTCGCCGCGGGCAACGCGGCTGATCGGATAATTCTGCGGCGCAACCGGATGATGGTTGCGATAGCGCAAGGCAAACCGCTTCGCATATTCCTTGGCATTGGCGCCCAGCTCACCGATCCGGCTGACCCCGTGCATGGTCAGCGCGGCGTCATTGGCCCACAGGATCGTCTGGTCGAGCTCCAGCAGAATCACCCCGTCGGACAGACCGGCAATGATCTGCTGCAACTGGCGGCGATTGGTTTCGGTGGTCAGGACGTCCTGGCTCATTGGAGCTCCACGGTTGCGGGGGCGCAGTTACGCGCGGCCCTGTGAAGATTACGACCGCTGGGGGCTCTGATAGTGCGAATCAAGCGGGTGCCGGGACCACAAGATAAAAAGATCGCAGGCTTCGCCAGCTCCTACAGGGGTTGCATGTATCCGCGTGATCGCGGGTGTACCCGGTTGATCAGTTGGCAACGATGCTTCACTGCATCACTGCACATCCAACAAATCCTCCAACCCCGCCAACTTATCCGGATTACGCATGATGAAAATCCGGTTCACCTGCCCCGCTGCGTCAAAACCAAAACTCAGCGACGCGACGAGTTCGCCGTCAGCTTTGATGATCACGCCTTGAGCGCCATTGATTTGCGTGGGCAGCCATTCATACGTCTGCCAGTAGGCATGCAGCGACTGACCGATGAAATCCAGCACACTGTTGGTGCCCAAAAGGGTTTCGCGGATGGCCGAGGCCTTGCCGCCGCCGTCGGCGTAGAGTTCGACGTCTTCGGCCAGCAGCGCGGTCAGGGATGCGGTTGAGCCACTGGCGATGGCGCTGTGAAAGGCGCTCAGCAATTGATCCTGACGCGCCAGCTCCGGCTGATAGCGGATTTGCCCGCTCCCCAGGCCAGCCTTGGCCCGGGACACCAGTTTGCGACAAGCCGCTTCCTGGACCCCAATCGCCTCGGCCACTTGCACGTAATCCATGTCGAAAATTTCGTAGAGCAGGTACGCGGCGCGTTCCTTGGGTGTCAGCCGTTCCAGCAAGAGCAGGAGCGCGGTGGACAAAGACGAGGCCAGTTCATGCATGTGTTCGGGTGAATGCTGGTGGGTAGTGTGAATCGGCTCTGGCAGCCAGGTGCCGATGTAGTCGACTCGTGACGTGTGCGCCGAGCGCAGCAGGTCAATGCAGTGCCGGGTGCAGGCTGTGGTGAGCCAGGCGGCTGGCGTGGCAATGGAAGCCCAATCGGCCTCCAGCCATTTGATGAACAGCTCTTGCACCACATCCTCGGCTTCGGTGCGCGAGCCGAGAATGCGATACGCCAGACCAAGCAAAAAGGGCCGGCGCTGCTCGAATACAGCGGCGGCGTTTTCAGCGGAGTTCATCGATCAGTGCCTCGACACCTGCAAACGGTTCCACAGGTTGATCATGCCGATCTCGGCCGTCAAGGCACCGATCTGCGCGTCGTTGAAATGCTCGCGCAAGTCGCCGCGCAGGCTGGCGTAATCGGTCTTCTCATCGAGTACGGTCAGGGCTTCGGTCCAGGCCAGTGCTGCGCGTTCCGAGGCGCTGAAATCGCTGACATGGCGCCAGACAATCAGGCGATCCAGGCGCTCGTTGGTTTCATTGGCCTCGCGCGCCTCGCGGGTGTGCATCTTCACGCAGAAACCGCATTGGTTAATCTGCGAGGCACGCAGGTGCAGCAGGTGTTTGAGGGTCGGGTCCAGGTCATGTCTGACAAGGGTGGCATGAACCTGGGTCAGGCTTTCGAAAACCTGAGGAATGGACTGCAGCAGATTGACCGGTTGGGTGTTGGACGACATCGTGTTGCTCCGTAATTTGAGGGATTCAACAGGATGACGATTGAGGATTCGGTTTTGTGACGCGGGTACCCAAAAGCAGCCCTATGCTCAAACAAAAAAGAGTGGTTTAGTGCCGTTCTTTGCCCGTCTGGAGAGTTGCCATGATGCTTGATTCGCTTCACTTCACCCCGTGGTCCGCTTTAGCCGGAGGTGTACTGATCGGTCTGGCGGCCAGCGTCATGGTTGTGGCCAACGGACGGGTGGCCGGAATCAGCGGGCTGATCGGCAGCCTGTTTGAGCGCAATGATTCGGGACGGGGCGAAAAAGCCCTGTTCCTGCTCGGACTATTGGCGGCACCGTTGTTGTGGGCTTTGTTTCATGTGTGGCCGGCCATCGAATTCAAAACCGGTACCCTGGGCCTGATCGTCGCCGGATTGTGCGTCGGCGTCGGCACTCGTTATGGCTCCGGCTGCACCAGTGGCCACGGCGTGTGCGGTATCTCGCGACTGTCGCCACGCTCCATTGCGGCGACATTGAGCTTCATGTTCGCCGGTTTCGTGACGGTGTTCGTCCTGCGTCATTTGCTGGGGTTTTGAACATGCGCAAACTGATCGCATTCCTCGCTGGCCTGCTGTTTGGCATCGGCCTGTTGCTGGCTGGCATGGCAAACCCGGCCAAAGTGCTGGGTTTCCTGGACATTGCCGGTGTGTGGGATCCATCCCTCGCGCTGGTCATGATCGGGGCCATTGCCGTGGCCTGGGGGCCGTTTCATTGGGCCATGAAACAGCCGAGGTCCTTGCTGGGGGCGCCTATGCAGTTGCCCATCAGCCGAGAACTGGATCGGCGTCTGATCGGGGGCAGCCTGCTCTTCGGAGTCGGTTGGGGCATTGCCGGCATCTGCCCCGGCCCGGCGCTGGTGTTGCTACCCACGGGGCATTGGCAGGCCTGGATATTCGTCATCGCCATGCTGGCGGGGATGCTGATGTTCAAAGCATTGCAAACCCG
>NZ_MUNM01000087.1 GCF_002286815.1 Pseudomonas sp. PICF141 | reverse complement strand
CGCCATAACTGGCGGGTTTATTTTTGCGCACCCCCATCCCTGTGGCGAGGGGGCTTGCCCCCGTTGGGCTGCAAAGCAGCCCTGAAACCAGCCACCGGGATAATCCAGGCACACCGCATACAGCCGGTTTACGACTGCTTCGCAGCCGAACGGGGGCAAGTCCCCTCGCCACGAAGCCCCCTCGCCACAAAGTCTATCGCCACAAAAAACCTCGTTACCTCACCGAGTCATTACTTTTCCCAATCGGCCTTGGCAATGTGCAAACCATGCAGCCCTTTGTAAGCCGCCCGTTCCGGCTGGCTCCAGCCTTCAAGCAACGACTCTTCCAACCGATAAATCTCCACCCCCAACGGGCGACACACACTCAACGGATCCTGCGCATCCGGCCCCCACATGGCCAGTGACAAATCCCCACCCGGGCACGTCGACAACGCACACAACAGATCAATCTCGGCAAAGAACTCCAGGTAATCGCCCTGCTGCGCCGGGCAGGCTTTCATGAAGTACAGGTCGTCGTGGTTCAGGCCGGTGCACTGGAAAATATTCAGCACATCGTGCACGTCAAACTCGGTCAGGCCATGGGGTAACACGGCGCGGGTCAAATTCGAGTGGCAGTGATGATGGAAGTCCTCGCCGGTGAGCATTTTGTTCACGTACGGATCGCAACGCGTCCCCAGCAAATCGTGCAAACGCCCGCCGTGTTCGTCGATGCCGTACCCGGCCAGGCTATCGTCGGTGATGGTCACCAGTGGCCGTAAAAAGGGCAGGTTCGACCAGAACCGGTCATGGGTGCTGACATGCGCCCCCTGCAATTGCCGAGTCCGCGCCGCCCATAAACGCTCGCGCGGGTCGTGGGCATTCCAGACATTGAAGTCCCCGACTTGCGGGCCAACCGGGGTCGTGACCCTGAACACATGCCCAGCCGGCACATGCCAGGCGCGGCCAGTGCGTATCGGCACTTCGAACTGTTCGATCAACGTGCGCCCCTCTTTCTTGTCCCGGACTCTCTCGTAGAAAGCCGTGTCCACCTGCAAGGCCGAGCCTTTGCTGACTTGATAGGCCGCCGGATAGTCTTTGTACATGGCTCAAATCCTCGATCAGTGATGGGAAGAAGGGGCAAGCAGCTGCAACAGGAGCTGTTCGGAGTCGTCGAGATAAAGGCTCATGGCGTCCCCGGCCGCAGGTTTGTCGCCGTCGGCCAGCAAGTCATGTATCTGCCGGTCGCGGGCCAGCCAAGGCGCTTGAAAACGTGATTCATCGGGAGCGGTGCAAAACACCAGGCGCAATTGCGCGACGACATTGGTAAAAAACTCATCGAACAACGGACTGCGCAGCAATCCGACGATGTGTTGATGAAAGGCCAGGCTGTGGGTGCCGACGGCGCGCCAGTCCTCACGCTCCCGGGCCAGCTCGGTGGCCTCCAGGGCTTCGAGCATCCGGTCGGACTGATATTCACGCAACGGTTGACTGGCGCTGATGGCTTGCAGCTCCAGGGTGCGACGGACTTTGAACAGATCGCGCACATCGTCCGCGCCCAATCGGCGCACCATCACACCCTTGTTGCGGACATAACGGGTCAGACCTTCCTGGCCCAGACGGTGCAACGCCTCGCGAATCGTGTTTCGCGAGGCGTTGTAAGCCGACACCAGATCGTTCTCCACCAATGCCATGCCCGGTAGCAAACGACCGCCGATGATGTCAGCGCGTAACTCCAATGTGATGTGGTCGGCTAGGGACAGTCCGCTGCTCATACTCAACGCCTCCAGATTGTTCAACAATCGTCAGCGAATGAGTAATCACTATTCGTGCCATCTGCCTTGAACTAGTCCTCCCAGTATTTGAACAACACACTGGCATTGACGCCACCAAACCCAAAGCCATTGGATAACGCGTAATCGATGGTCATTGGCCGCGCCTGACCATGAACGATGTCCACCCCTTGCGTTGCCGGATCCGGGTTATCGAAGTTGAGCGTCGCCGGCACCACCTGATCGCGGAGCGCCAACAGGGTAAAGATCGCCTCGATCCCGCCGGCAGCGCCAAGCAAATGCCCGGTGGCCGATTTGGTCGACGTCACCGCGATCTTGTTGTCCGAGCCGAACAACGACTTGATGGCCGCCAATTCCCCCAAATCCCCAATCGGGGTCGAGGTCGCGTGAGCGTTGAGATGCTGCACCTGCGCCGGCGAAATGCCCGCCTGGGCCAACGCCAGCGCCATCGCCCGACGCGCGCCGCTGCCATCTTCAGGCCCCGCGGTCAGGTGATAGGCATCGGCACTGGTGCCATAACCGACCAGTTCGGCCAATGGCTGAGCGCCGCGCGCCAAGGCATGTTCCAGGGATTCGATCACCAGCAGGCCCGAGCCCTCGCCCATCACAAAACCGTCACGCCCACTGTCAAACGGTCGCGAGGCGCGCTCCGGGGTGTCGTTGTAACCGCTGGACAACGCCCGAGCCGCCGCAAACCCGGCAAGGCTGACACGATCGATCGCCGCTTCCGCGCCGCCGCACACCGCAATATCCGCCTCACCACAGCGAATCAGCCGCGCCGCGTCACCAATCGCCTGAACCCCGGCCGCGCACGCTGTTACCGGAGCCCCCAAAGGCCCCTTGAAACCGTGCTCGATCGACACATGGCCCGCCGCGAGGTTGACCAGAAACGAGGGAATGGTGAACGGCGACAAACGTCGCGGGCCACGGCTATCGGTGGTGCGCACCGCATCGGCAATCGCGCCGAAACCACCCACGCCCGAGCCGATAATCGTGGCAGTGCGTTCCTGGGCATTGACGTCTTGCGGATGCCAATCGGCCTGCTCCAGTGCCTGACGCGCCGCCTCCATGGCAAACATAATGAAACGGTCCATCTTCTTCTGTTCTTTGGGCGGCGTCGCCCGGTCCGGATCAAAACCCGCCTCCGGATCTTCCGCCAGCGTCTGCACCGCGCCACCGACCGTGGTGGTCAGATCGGCAACCACCTCGTCCGGCAACGTCCGCAACCCGGAATGCCCAGCCAACAAACGCGCCCAAACCGCTTCGACGCCACTACCCAACGGCGACACCAGGCCCATGCCCGTGACGACTACTCGACGATTACTCATAACGCAAATACCTCAAGCCGATACATGGCGCCTCACTTGTAACGCGTGGCGGCCGTGCTTCTGGACAGATTCGGCGCCATCGCATGACGCGCCGCCATAAAGGCCTCCCACTCGGAGGCATTCGGTAACGAAGGAATGGTGATCAACTCACCCTGGTCCAGACCCGACAATGCCGCGTCGACCATCTCCCCCGCTTCCATGATCATGTCCGCCGGAATCTGGGACGCATCGATACCGGAGCGCTCCATGATCTCGGTGCGCGTGACGCCCGGCAACACCGCTTGAACCTGAACCCCGGTGCCCTGCAGTTCGGCGTCCAACGACTGGGTCAGGCTCAACACATAAGCCTTGCTCGCGCTGTACGTCGCATTGAACCGCTCCGGAAACAACGCCACCACCGAGGCAATGTTAATAATCGTCCCCCGCCCGGCCTTGGTAAAACCGGCCGCCGCCGCCGAAGCCAACCGCGTCACTGTAATGACGTTCAGCTGAATCAAACGTTCCAGCTCATCCATATCGGCGTTGGCCAGCAAACCATCCGTCGCGACACCGGCGTTATTCAGCAACAGGCTGATGCTCGAATCGCTACGCAGACGCTGCTCAAGCTTCAACACATCATCCTTCTGCGTCAGATCCGCCTTCAGCACCTCCACCTGAACACCATGCGCCGCGCGCAACTGGCTCGCCGCAGCCTCCAGCCGTTCCTGATCGCGAGCCACCAGCAACAAATCAAAACCACGCGCCGCCAACCGCTGCGCGTAAACCGCACCGATGCCGGAAGATGCGCCGGTAACGAGGGCCGTACCTTGGTTCTGGACAGAATTCATGACGGTGCTCCTGGAGGATGCTTGAGGAAGGTGAGCGTCTGAAAATCAAGGCGCATCAACAAATAACGAATTTATTATAGGCATAATTTAAGCGCCATATGATAGGCGTAATTTTTTCCATCCCGATGAAAGGCGCCAGATCGCCTAATGCCGGTCAGTTAAGCGAGCAAACCGCTTTTCGTTTTTCGTTTTTCGTTTTTCGCTTTTCGCTTTTCGCTTTTCGTAGGAGCCAGGCTTGCCGGCGAAGGCGCACTTAAGGACGCCTTCGCCGGCAAGCCTGGCTCCTACAGGTGCATTAGCCGGATCGCCCTCTTCGGTGCTATGCATTCGGTAATATGCAAAAGGCCGGTCAATGACCGGCCTCCTGGTGGATTTACAAGCTTAGTTCACTTCCAGCTTCTCGCGATTCTTGTCCAGAATAGCCTTGCCAATCCCCTTCACTTCCAGCAATTCGTCAACCGACGAAAACGGCCCATTACTCTCACGATACGCAACAATCGCCTTGGCTTTCGCCTCACCGATCCCGGCCAACTCGCGCTGCAAGGTTGGCGCATCGGCGCCATTGAGATCGACTTTGGCGGTTTGAGCCTGGGCAGCAGCATCCAGCATCAAGGGTGCCTTGGCAGCCTCCGGCGCAGCCGTCGGTGCAGCAATGGCCGCAATAGAGGCGCTGGTGAGCAGGGCAAAAACCAGAGAGTAGAAATAGCCAGTACGCATAAATGAAGCTCCATGACATCGATTGAGAAAGCAGCTTTTCCGAAGCTGCCTTCCAAACTTAGGCGATGTAGTGGAGCTGTCAAAAATGTGTCCGTTACAGGATGTGAAACAATCAGGGCTCGAGACGGCGTTGCTGATGAATCCAGTCGACAATCTCCCCGTCGGGGGTATAGCCGCTGACCGTTTCGCGCAGGAGCTGGCGCACGCGGGAATAATCGTCCTGCTCGACCGCGAGCAACAAATCAGTCAAACGGCTCTTGAGCACATCCCAGGGCAAGTGATCTTCGTTGGCCGTCATGATCATCGGATGCGGCGTCGCCGCGACGTTATCCCCGATCAACAACTCTTCATAGAGCTTCTCACCCGGACGCAGGCCCGTGAACTCGATCGAAATATCGCCCTGGGGATTTCGCTCGGAACGGATGCTCAAACCCGACAGGTGAATCATCTTCTCCGCCAGCTCGACAATCCTCACCGGCTCGCCCATGTCCAGCACAAACACATCACCGCCCTGCCCCATGGAACCCGCCTGAATCACCAGTTGCGCCGCTTCGGGGATGGTCATGAAATAACGGGTGATCTTCGGATGGGTCACTGTCAAAGGCCCACCCGACTTGATCTGACTGTGGAACAACGGAATCACCGAACCGGACGACCCCAATACATTGCCAAAACGAACCATGGTGAAACGGGTTTTATTGACCCGGGATACATTGGCTTTATCGCCAAACAGCACCGGAGCGATTTCACGACTGAGAGCCTGAAGGGTCAACTCCGCCAGACGCTTGGTGCTGCCCATGATGTTGGTCGGACGCACGGCTTTATCGGTAGAGATCAACACAAAGTTGGCCACACCCGACTGCAACGCAGCCTGAGCAGTGTTCAACGTACCAATCACATTGTTGAGCACGCCTTCGGCAATGTTGTGCTCGACCATCGGTACATGTTTATAAGCCGCCGCGTGATAAACGGTATCCACGCGCCAGGTCTTCATCACATCGAGCAGTTTATGCGGATGACGGATGGAACCGAGAATAGGCAACAACTGAACCGACACCGACTCACGGCAAGCGCGCTGTTCCAATTCCGACAAAATGCTGTAGAGGTTGAACTCACTGTGTTCGAACAGAATAAGCGTGGTCGGGCCAAGGGAGAAAATCTGCCGACACAGCTCCGAGCCAATCGATCCACCTGCACCAGTGACCATCACTGTCTTGCCTTTGATACAGCGCTCAAGCAAATCAGCCTGGGCTGGCACGGCATCGCGGCCGAGCAAATCAGCGATATCCACTTCCTGAATGTCTTCCACCCTGACCCGACCGCTGGCCAGATCGGTGAAGTTCGGGACGCTTCGCACGTGAAGCGGATAACCTTCCAGCAAATTGAGAATTTCCCGGCGCCGGGCGCGGGTGGATGACGGTAGCGCCAAGAGGATTTCCTGGGCGCCGGTAACGTCGATCATCTGCTGGATGTGTTTGGGTTTGTAGACCTGGAGGCCAGAGATAGAGCGATCGGCGATGCTGGAATCGTCGTCGATGAAGGCCACTGGGCGCATGACCCGGCCCATGCGTAATGCAGCCACCAACTGATTACCGGCCACGCCTGCGCCGTAAATGGCGACTTTGGTGAGGCCGTCGTCGCGGTTGGTGAAGGGGACGTGCTGGGCGGCGGTGAACCAATCGCCCATGAAGTATTGGCGCATGCACAGGCGTAAGCCGCCGATGATCACCATGCTCAGCCACCAGTAGTTGAAGATGATGGAGCGCGGGACGACGGTTTGGTGGTTGCTGTACCAATACACCACCAAGGCCAAGATTAGTGATGACAGACTAACAGCCTTGACGATTGCAATCAGCGCATCGTTGCCGAAGTAGCGCATGACCGCGCGGTACATGCCAAAACGGATAAAGAGCGGGATAGCGATAACCGGGGCACAGGCAAAGAGCCAAAAATGAGCTTTGAGCGGGTTGTACATGTCGTCTATACCGAGACGTACGATGAAGGCCAGCCATAAAGCGACCCAGACCAAAAGCACATCAGTAGTGACCTGTATCAGTCTCTTTTGCCTGCGAGGCAAACCCAGCAAAACTCTCCGCATTTTATCCATTCCCCCATTCGAGCACGCAGCTCCCTGTACACAGTCGTCGATCGGTATTGTAACCTCAATACACGAACGATCAGCTGAATACTTATCCGATAAACGTCCAGCCGCGCGAGTTCATTTCCAATGCGTCAGCACGAGGTGTTCAGCATAGCTACAATTCAGCGAGTGCTTCCAACGAATGCCCCCAGTAAGCCATGGCGGCGGATGTACATTTGTCCACGGGGCTTCTATCTCACTCACAAACTGTGGTTCTAGAGCGTCGCGGCGCCCTATCGTGATTTGGCTAACGGGCCTAAGTGAAGCCGGCAAATCCTCGACTGCCAATGCTCTGAAAGCTGGCACTAGGTGATGAAGGCTCATACCTCTGAATGGTAACAATGTTCAACTAGGACTGTAAGGACCCAGGGTTAGCGACCCGCAGAGCGAATGCGAGCGCAGAAATCCTAAAAGGCGCCTTATAAAAAAGCCCGAGAAAGAACTGATTAAAAACTCGGCGAATATGAAGAGGAAATTCCTCGAGAACATTCAGAGTTTCATTTTTGCATGTGTTGAAGGTAACGCCAGGAGTACTCTTTGCCAGCCCCATTCGAAGCGCGGCTCCCAATTGACTTCCTGCGCCCCCTACCCCATAAATCGCGACTTTAATCAGCCCGTCATTACGACAGGACCCTCAAAATACTGTCACATAATGCAAACCACCGATAATGATGAGACTCAACCATCAGTAGTTAAAAACAATTACCCCAGAACAACTTCCTAATTATTGCCATACCAGTAAAGAACAGCAAAAAGTAATGGCGACAATTTAACGGCCTCGACAATAGCGATCAGAGTATACATTCCAAACAAATAAAAGCGGAATGGCAATGACTGGGCGCAAATTAACAACTAGAGGTGAGCTTTTAACGGGCGCTATACATGTCGTCGACGCCCAGTCTCAGGATGAAAGCAAATAAGAGCGCCAACGATACGAGCACTACATCTATCGTGATTTGCAGAAGTCTTTTGTGCCTGCAGGCAAAAGGCTCGAATTTTATCCGTAAATACTCAACCATTCAGACTTGGGATGCCATTGAGCGAGAGCCCTCTTCAGCATATGAAATCCAACACATCCGCCGTACGTCCCACCTCCACCAGCGACAAACGATAAGCTCTTAAAGCCGGGCGGGACAAAAAAGTCCACTCGCAATGGGCGAAAGTAACCTTGTGCCACAGCAGGGTGGTACCGGCCAGAGGGCATCGGGCAAATGCTTTGCCACCCAATGCTGATCCCGTGTGCCCTCGCGCCGGCAGCCCAAATCCCGCTCTTGAAACTCCATCGCTTGGCCAGCCACCTTCGGCTTCACACCCCTTGATGAACGAAAATCGAGAATCGGAAAAATACGACGTTTATGGTACATTAACCAGACGACCACGTCTTCGCCAAAGACCATGCAAAGGTCGCGTGGCAGGTGCTCGGATTTTCTCTGTTCACTTCAAGTCAACATTCAGAATTCCTGATGGTCGAGACTGTTCATTTATGATACTGCGGGACCTTCCAACATTAGTTACCCCCTATGCTGCTGAAAGCGACGAACATCGCAGACCTCCATTGGAACGTCCAGGTCACGCCGCCCTTCGACGTCATGAGCATCAGACCATTCAACAATCGATTGACACTAGCTACGAAGCATTTACGCCAACCAAAAACTGTGCCAGTCATTACCTCGCGGAGTCTTTTTCCTAATGCAGAGTTACACAACCTCTCCTCTCGAAATTTTCAGATCCAGCTGGAGAAATCGCAGATTAATTAGGGCACTGACAAAGCGAGAGGTCGTCGGTCGTTACCAAGGCTCGCTATTTGGCCTGCTCTGGTCTTTGTTCAATCCGATACTGACTCTGGCTGTTTATACTTTTGTATTTAGCGTGGTATTCAAGGCACGCTGGAGCGGCGGCAGCGACTCTAAAGCCGAGTTTGCGCTGGTACTTTTTGCCGGCCTTCTGGTGTTCAACCTTTTTTCTGAGAATATCAATCGAGCACCTTCGCTGATTCTGTCCAACGCCAACTATGTCAAGAAGGTGATATTTCCTCTGGAAATTCTACCTATCATTTCGCTTGGCGCGGCACTTTTCCATACTGTGATCAGCCTAATCGTCTGGTTAGTATTCTACAGCATCTTTATAGCACTTCCGCCCCTTACCATTTTACTCACCCCAATAGCACTCATTCCGATTGTTTTGATTTCATTGGGCGCTGGATGGCTGCTGTCATCTCTTGGAGTTTTTTTCAGAGATGTATCTCAAATCATCGGAATCTGCACTACCGCCCTACTATTCATGTCACCTGTCTTTTATCCGGTTTCTGCACTGCCAGTCGAGTACCAGAAATTTTTGTATTACAACCCTCTTACACCTTCAATCGAATTTATAAGAGATGTAATGATTAAAGGAACAGCCCCTAATCCGAGAGACTTTGCCCTCTATTTTATGGGGAGCCTTGCTTTTGCCCTGATCAGTTTCGCCTGGTTTCAAAAAACACGTAAAGGATTCGCAGATGTCCTCTGAACTCGCGATAAAAGTCGAAGGCATTCATAAATGCTTTCATATATATGAAGAGCCACGAGATCGATTTAAACAATTCATATTTCCGTTGACTCAGAGTCTGCTGCGCTTAGAAAGAAAAAACTATTATCGCGAGTTTTGGGCACTGCAGGACGTTTCCTTTGAGATTCGTAAAGGCGAAATAGTCGGAATCATAGGGCGTAATGGCGCGGGAAAATCAACTCTACTGCAAATCATTTGTGGAACACTGAACAGTACTTCTGGAAACACTCAAGTTAATGGAAGAGTGGCGGCCTTGCTGGAACTGGGAGCAGGCTTCAACCCTGAGTTCAGCGGGCGCGAGAATATCTATCTAAACGGAAGCATTCTCGGTCTGACCAATGCAGAAATTGACGCTCGGTATGAAGAAATCATTGATTTCGCCGACATTGGGTCCTTTATCGAACAACCTGTAAAAACCTACTCAAGCGGTATGTTTGTTCGGCTGGCCTTCGCGGTACAGGCTTGTATTGAACCAGATATTCTTATCGTCGATGAAGCACTGGCCGTGGGCGACATCGGTTTTCAATACAAGTGCTTCAAACGAATTGAAAAGCTACGGGATCGAGGTACTACCATATTAATGGTCACTCACTCTACCGGCAGCATCCTCGAATATGCGAACCGTTGCCTAGTCATCGATAATGGCCGAGTCATCACTGATACCGAGGATGTCTTGTCTGCAGTGCTGACGTATGAAAAAGGTATGGTCGCCTCTCAGGCCAAGTCAACCTCCTCCTCGACACCACATGCACCCTCCGGTAGTTACTCTCTGGAACAGCTTAAACATTTCCAGGCATCGGAACTCAATACTGAAACTGGTGAAAAGCGATTTGGCTCAGCCAGGGCAATCATTAAAAACCTTGACGTCTTTAGAATGGATGGCACCAACGTTTCCGAACGCCCGATAATTAAGTCTGGCGAGGAACTGCGCTTTTCATTTGTTATCGCCTCCTCAGAGGAAATTGAGGACGTTGCATTGGGAATATCACTCAGCAAAGCTCTAGGTGGTGATATTTGGGGTGACAACAATCTAAGCGCAGGTACAGCGATCAAACTGAGTAAAGGTCAATGTAGAATCGAATACACCGTTAGACTACCCCTTAGTGCAAGTGAATACCTGGTTCATTGCGGGTTGTCGTGCACACATCTCGGAAAACGAGAAGAACTGGACCAACGGCGTCCGATGCAACGCCTGAGATTCTGGACACCACGTGAACAAGTGGGCGTCATCTATTCTCCAATCACCGTAACCGTAGTAGATGCCTAATGCTGACCATATTTCTTCCTCCCTTCCCTTTCCGAGGTGTAGAAGCTCCCTATCTCTGGGTCTTCTACAAATTCCTGCATGAGTCTAAAGAGACTCTTCATTTCCTCATATCCCCGTCATATCTTCAAACTACACAGCACTTTGAAGAGAATCAGCGCTGGGAAGTCGAAATCGCCTCCTGCAAGCACCTGACATATAGCTTCCCGTCCGAAGCCACATTCGCAAAACATCGTTTTAGTCATTTTAACGATGATATCTTCACTCAACTGATGAGCCTCTCGGGTAACAACCCGATCCTTGCCTTCAAACGATTGCTGACAGAGCGTATTCCTTTACTGGAAAAAGCAATCGAAGGAATGCTATTCCCGGCAGGTCAAGAGGCACCAGAAGCAATAGTGACATGTATAAACTGTCCTTCTCTTGAAGCTGTCGCTAAAGCAAACGGCATTAGGGTAGTTCATATTGAACTAGGCCCATTGCGCGCGCCGAACTATCGCTGGACCGCCTACTTTGACTTCACTGGTGTCAATGGGAATACAGAAGCCGAAAGCCGCTACCTGAACATAGAATCCGAATTCGACAACTGCGTCATAGCAATAGAGAACCTCAGAGAGTTCTTTTTAACTTGCGATTATCATTTTTCTCCGATCGCCACATGCAGTAATATCGGGGTACCTCTACAGGTGGAGGACGACTCCAATCTGATTGCGTATTCCAACGATCACGACAATAATTCGCTGATTGCTTATGCCAAATTTATCGAGAAAAAAAACCTTCTCATACGTGCGCACCCCAACAGTGTCTTTGGACTAAAGAACACAGACATCAAGATAGATAACTCACCTAACAGTATTGAATTCATCGAAAAGTGTAAAGAAATCATCACAATCAACTCCAGCGTAGGACTGGAAGCACTGTTATTTGAAAGAAAGACAACTATTCTAGGGGATAGCTCATTTAGTTTTATTAACAAAGCCAAATCTGACTTAGAAAAAAACAATCGCCTTGCGTTTTATTTATTTTGCTACCTCACACCTTTTAACATGGCGTTCGACCCTGCTTACATTCGGTTTCGCTTGAAGAACCCATCCGAAATCGAAATACTAAAATGGAATATGGGTGCTTACGGATATGCGTCAGACAAGCAAAACTCTCTTGCTGAAATAATTCACAACGGGATAACGCTACACATGATGGAAAAAATTAAGCAGCTAAGAACCCAAATGACCGAAGAGCTTTCACAGCTTAACCTCGAACATAAACGGATACTATCTGAACAACAACAGGCGTTATATGAGCAGCAGAAAAAGCTAGAGGAAAACCAGCGAACTGCTGAAGCACATAAAAAAACGATTGACAATCAGAACAATCTCGCACGCAACAATGCGTTGATCGTAGAACAACTCGAGAGAACCATTCGAGATGAACGTGCGTACCTAGACACTATTCTGTCTAGTTCTTCGTGGAAAATCACCAAACCTCTTCGTTACAGCAGACGAATCATAACCTCGCTAATGCGTCGCATACAGGCATATGCGAGACAAACCAAGCGAATTCTGAGCACGATAAAATCAGATCCAAAAATTTTGCTGCGCGCGTTACGCCATATCAATGAGAACGGCTTTAAAGCGACGCTCCGACGCTCCACTCAAAATCTTGAAGTTAACTTTGCTACCAGTAGGTACGATCTCAAGCTGAGCAAACAAGACACCACTTACATCTTAACCACCAAACACTGCATTTTCGTTGCCGAACTGATTAAGCGTAATTTGGAAAAAGCGGGATTCCCAGCAGGTATTATTTTTGAAGCACCTGCCACAGGATTTGAATCGTCCCTCCATTTTGTCATTTGCCCACAGATCTTCACTACACTGCCAGGAACCTACATCGCATTCCAAATGGAGCAATCCGTCAGCTCGCGCTGGTTTGACGAGAACTACCTGCGCACACTCGAAAATGCCTATGCGATTCTTGATTACTCGACTATCAATATTCAGTTCCTTCAAGACAAGGGGCTGAGTTTAAAACAAATTAATTACGCCCCCATATCCTATATCCCCGAATATGGGGCAACAACACAAAAACAAAAAGAATACGACGTCCTTTTTTATGGCGACGCCAATAACGAAAGACGCAAAGAATATCTTGCAGCCATCCAGAAAAAATACAAAACAAAGCTAATCGGCAATGTATTCGGCGAAGAGTTGTACGACGAAATTTCGAAAGCAAAAATCATTGTCAACATACACTACTACGAGGGCGCCCTTCTCGAAACGACCCGTATCTACGAGTGCCTATCCAGAGATGCGCTTATCGTATCTGAAAGCAGTTCAGACATCTCGAATCACAAAAACCTTGAGAACATCATAGACTTTACTGAAATTGGTGATATTGACGGGATGATGTCACGAATTGATTACTGGCTTTCCAGTGACACACTCCGTGAAGAGAAGACGGCGTCCAACAGAAAGGCATTACTTGCCGCCCCAAACGATTTTGAGTACTACTTCCAACGTTTCTTGCTAGCAACAGATCACATTAATTTTGATACATTTTATGATCTTGCGGGCCACAATATAGAATTTCAAACAGACTATATTTGCCTTGGACTTCCTGAATCGACAGTACGAAAAAAGGATTTCGACAAAGATAACAAGGTAGGCTTTCAGTATTTCCCTGGGCTGCGACATAATGTGGGATGGATCGGGTGCGGGTTAAGCTACAAATTTATCTTGCGCAAAGCTCATGAACAAAAGTTCAAGGACATCACCATCTGCGAAGATGACGTCGAGTTTTTTAGCGATTGGAAAGAGCGCTTCGATCAGATCCACGAACATCTGAAAACAAAGGGACAGAACTGGGATATTTTCGCTGGTCTGATCGCCAACCTGCACGCTGACACTAACATCAAGGCAATCGATAAGCTTGATGGCTTTGAACTTATACATATTGACAAAATGGTCAGTATGGTTCTCAACACCTACAATGCAAGCGTCTTTCCAAAGGTAATGAAGTGGAACGAAAATTTCCGTGATCCGTATAAAAATACAATTGATCGCTTTATCGAAGACCAGACAAATATTGATGTTATTACCACGGCGCCTTTTCTTGTCGGCCATAAAGAAGAGCTCACATCGACATTATGGGGCTTTAAAAACAGCCAATATACAGACTTGATTGCTGCCAGTACGAAACTACTACAAGAAAAGGTCAGCGCTTTCAAGGCACGGAACGATAAAGCACTTACTGAAAATCGCTCTAACTCCTAACTGAATCAGGTGGTAGCTTTTGCTGAAAGAGGCAACCACCTACTACCGTATGCGCCCCATAAACCACACATGGCAAAAAACGATGTGTGTATAGCGCGAGATTATCGGGGAGCAGCGGGCGTGATACGAATGGCGGGGGACTGCCATTCGTAAGCGCCGCAGTGACTGGCGCCCCCTGGCATTCCCAGCCTTGGATCTGCATCGACGTGATTTCAAGCTGCTCGCTTGCTTCTTCGTGGATGCGGACAGTCACGCTGGATGTCGAAACCGTCGAGCATCCAGTTTCGGAAGTCCACGGGCGCGAGATAGAGAAAGAATTTTCGACTTTCTCTCAGCAGGGGATCAAACGCCGCGGACCAAATTTTGATGGGTTCGAAACGCCTAAGTGACGGAATACTGGCAAACAAATTAAGCATTAAAAAATGTGAATTTTCTTACAAAGTAGATACAATCTGCAAAAATCATGCGCTATGCAGGATGCAGAAATGAAGCTGTCAGCAATACTTAAAAGAGAAAATAACAATCTAGATCTATTTAGAATACTGGCAGCAATAATGGTCATATATGGCCATGCCTATGCACTTCTTCCAAATGGCGGTCAGTCAGACTTTATAGGAAGAATGCTTGGATATGATTATTCTGGATCTCTAGCGGTCAAGATATTCTTTTTCCTCAGCGGATTAGTTGTTACAAACAGCCTTATATCCAAAGGTAACGCCTACGAATTCATCATATCGAGACTGTTTCGAATTTGGCCAGCACTCATAGCAACGATACTCATAAGCGTAGCTATAATTGGACCAATACTAAGCACAAAGACAATAGCCCAATACTTCTCAGATCCATTAACTTCAAGCTATATAACAAACAACATATCACTTCATACAAGTTATGTACTCCCAGGGGTTTTTGAACTTAATAAATACCCAAACACGATTAATGGATCTCTCTGGACAATTCCGTATGAAGTTTATGCATACGTGATTCTCCTATCATTTTTCATGATAGGCATATCCAGAAGCCATGCTCTCGCTATTTTCACGTTCACAATTATAGCAGCGGCACCAATATTAAAATTCGATTTTATTTATAGCCTGCTCCCTACAAATCATGAAACAGCGATGCTTGGTCCATGCTTTGCGTATGGATCAATCATGGCGATCCTTAAAGATAAAATAAATATAAATATCAGTACCGCTATCGGATCCTGGGCGCTATTTTTTATCCTTAAAGGTTCAAAAGTTGAGATGCACGCGCTGTACTCAGCGATTTTCATTACGATTATATATCTAGCGAGCACCGGCGCACTTCTCAAAATGAAACCTAACCATGACATATCATACGGGGTTTACTTGTGGGGATTCCCAGTACAGCAAATCCTTTCAATGTATATTTCTGAATATGGAATCTTGGTTAACCAGATTACAGCAATAGTAATAAGCTGCATTCTAGGGTATGTTTCATGGATACTAATTGAAAAGAGATGTATGAAAATCGGCTCGCTACTTGTCAAAAAAACAAGCAACATAAAACTCAAATTGATAAATCGACAAACGACAGATGTAGAAGCATAAAAACATAACATCCAAGCCAGTTTCATTAATGGCTAGTGTGGCTGTTCGATACCGTTCTCGGGAAGGAGGCAGGCGAGCCGTGTTTCGGGAAATTCGTAGAAAAACCCATGCTAGCGCCCAAAAGAAAGTACCTAGAGGCAAGGGCCGAGAAAGTTATGCTTGGTCAGTAATTTTTGGTATTTTCAAAGTGTTCTGAAACGTCTATAGGAACGTCACTGCGCCAGGAATTTCTGCGTTTGTCAGGCGCCAAGGAGAATGTCTCTGAGGCACTACTGCATAGGACTGCTCGTTAGATAAGCCACGACGAGCATGAAATCTACGTGTTGGATGGTGGCGTTTATGCTCATCATTAATATTGAGCCATGAACGCCACGCAGAATAAATTATGAAATTCGCTCTCGTAAAGCGAGGAACTTTCTTTCATAAAGTTCATAAATTAAGAACGCTGAAAAAAACGTCACAATTACGTAAAGCATCCAGAGTAATACGCACGACATTACCGAGAATGATTGCACCGGCAAAAAATACTTAATCGACAACAACACTGGTAGATTGGTCAGGTATGCTGAAAACGACCACTTTGCAATTCTTGACACCACAGCATCTACGGGCGATGGGATCTTAATATTCATTCCCAACACTATCACCCCGGCACACCCCAGAGATGCAAAATTAAAAAGAAAAACTCTGAAAAATACACTTTGATTCAAATATGAATCTGGTTGCGCTGCAACATAAATAGCAACTAGAAAAAATGGAATCAGAAGAAGCGCGAACTTTTGAAATATACGTTTCCAATGCCAAAGATACGCATATCCCCAAGCAACTAGCACCCCAACCATCAGCGCATCCAACCTCAACAATGATATCTTCCTTACACCATCATCAAAAGTTGGATCTCCACTTAAAACAACATATCCGCGCGCACCAACCGAAAAAAACAGAATAGCAAGAGCGGTGTTCAATATAGCAAGCCGCGGCTTTTTCAATACCAGCAAAAAGCCCCCTACTACAAGGGGAGTGATTAAGTAGAACATTTCTTCCACCGCCAGGCTCCAGGCTTCTGGAAAGAATGAGGGATGCTGCCAAGCAAGATTTTGCGAAAATGTCAGATATAAAAACAGATTTGGCATCACATCCGGACGGATGCTGAAAATCAGTAAAATATTGATAACAACAAATAACACATAATTAGGAACAGTCCTGAACCAGCGTCTTGTCCAAAAATTAAGCACCCATCCAAAAGTGGTTTCGGCAGACTCAACCTTGCTGATCATGATCGAGCCAATGAGAAAACCCGACAAAACAAAAAACAATTCAACACCCAAGAAACCTCCAAACTTGAATGCTTGTGTCCAAGGTGCGACAGGAATCAAAAACCATCTACCATGTGACAATAAGACTAAACAGATAGCCAGTGCGCGACATACATCCAGCCAAGGGACTCTGTTCTTCATTCCTGATTCCTAGGATGGAATGGATCATTTTTAGATAGTTCAAAAGCCAGGGCAATCACTTGACCTTAAGGGGATGCTGTCGGCTCAACACTGCCAGCCTTAAAATAGCAGGCTGCGCAGACCAGCGGCAAATAGGCGAGAAATACCCCGAATAACGGCTCCAGCCACTGCAAGCCAACCAACAGCGAAATGGGCCATAGCCAAAGAAGATTAATGACAACAGTCGTTAGTGTCACTTTCTTGTGGCTTTTGAACAGACGTGAGGCGTACTGATAAGCATGACTACGATGAGCCTGGGAGACTGCATCGCCGCGGATTAAGCGACGAAGTAATGTCCAGGTGGCGTCGACAATGAACGTCCCCAGCATAATCAACCAAACCCAGAACAATTCTGGTGCCACCCAAGCGGCGCAAAGAGACAAGACGGCAAGTATTAACCCCAGAAAACCACTACCCGCATCGCCCATAAATATCTTTGCAGGCGGGAAGTTCCAGTAACAAAATCCTGCAACTGCTCCCGCAAGCATTAAAGGTGTCCAAGCAATTGAAGAGTGCCCGGCAAACCAATAAATTAGAGCAGTACCAAGGCATGCACAAATTGCTTCAGCGCTCGCTAAACCGTCGATACCATCCATAAAGTTGTAAAGGTTGAGCATCCAGACGAGATATAGGAGCGCGAGAATGTCGCCGAACCAACCAAGGTTTATCGAGCTGCCAAAAAAAGTGAGGGGCGCCAGTCCGTTCAGCCAGAAAAGCACCCATACAGCTGATATGAAGTGGCCTAGCAAACGCCATCGGGCAGCAATATGCCCATGGTCGTCAGTAAAACCAATAATCGCTACCAATAATCCGGAACCGAGTAATGCGTACAATTCGGCAGAACTCATCATGTCCAAACCTGTAAGGATCAGGAGCGCACCCACGAAACTTACAACAATTGCCACCCCTCCTCCACGTGGTGTAGGGACGGAATGCGAACTGCGTGCATTGGGTATGTCAATCAAGCTCTTGGCCAACGCATAACGGCGCAGCAACAGAGTCAAAAACCAGGAAGCGACAAATACTGCGAGTAGCGCCCACCAAAAAGTCATTTCGTTTGCTTTTCCAGATAATGGCCAGCGGTCTGACGCATGGCTTTTTCGATGTTGATGGTTGGCGTCCAGCCCAGTATCTCGCGATTTTTACTGATATCGACCTGCAACGATCCGCAAATACGTTGCACGATGCTCTGCTTACCCAACGCCAATGCCGCCAGCTTCAGCAGCCACTCGGGCAACGGTAGCAACCAGGCCCTTTTTCCCAGGGCAGACGCCAGGCGCCGTAGCAACTGAGTGGTAGACAAATCCTCACCATCGCTGACTAGAAAAATCTGATTGGCCGCAGCCGGATGTTCAATGCAGGTGACGATCAAATCGACCAGATTTCCAATCGCAACCAGGCTCCGCTGATTGCCAATCGCACCCAGTGGCAATGGAATGCCTTTATTGAGCCAACTCAGCATACTTAGAAAATTAGCCCTCACTCCCGGCCCATAAACCAGCGGCGGGCGAATGATGACAACCTCCATCCCAGTATCGAGGCTGAGCTGCTTCAATGCCTCTTCGGCTTCGTACTTTGATACACCATAAGGATCGGCCGGAGCCGGAAAATCATTAGCCTTGAACGGCTTGCCCCGAACAGTACTTTCACCATTGACCTTGATCGAACTGATGAAAATGAAGCGCTTTACCCCCGACTCAGCTGCGCGCCGTGCCAATCGAAGGCTCCCCTCCACATTGACTTTACGAAATTCGGTCAAGGCATCCACGGCAGTTTCATTCATCACATGTACGCGGGCAGCGGCATGGATGACGACTTGCACATCATTGAGGTTAGGTAGTGCTTTTGAATCAGTCAGCTCAAAAGGAACGACTGTGCATAACCCGTTCAGCCGTGTTGCGCCGCGCGCCGCTGCAATGGGGGTGAACTTCTTGTCGAGCAGCAGCCTGAAAACCACCGCCTCGCCGACAAATCCGCTTGCCCCTGTCACCAGTATCTTTGGGGCATTCATTTAGCTTTGTACCCTATCAACGCCGTAGCCCAACAGATAAAAAAGAAGAACACTTTGTCCCGCGCCCGGCGTCGGCATTGCCAGGCGCTGAAGGACAGTTTTATCAATTGCCGGTGGCGCAGATGCAACCATGTTTTGACGAACGGGTCTGTGTCCCGCCCAACCAGACAAGCAATCATCCGCACTTGGTTAAACCACCAACCGTCGTGAATCGTTTTGTACCGGGCAATCAATGGGCTCAACCCCTTGTTAGCACCCACCTGATTACGGTCGTGTTGGCGATAATCCATGGATGGCAATGGGTCGATGTACCAGCGATAGCCATGACTGCGCGCAAAAGCGTAGCAATACCAGTCATGCAAAGTGACTGTCTGCAGAGGCTGCCAATTTTCAAGCATCGCCACTTTCAAGGACTCTGCCAGTTTTTTGCTCAGCACATAGGTACAGCCCGGGCCTGCCGCTTCGAACAGGTAGTCCCATTCAACTTGGGGCTGGGCCTTGTCCAGTAAATGGGTTTTGCCGTCTGGCCAGAAGGCCGTGACGTTGCTGGAATAGGCATCGACCTGGCGAGTTTGAATGGCGTCGACTGCACGCTGCAGTTTGTCCTTGTGCCAAATATCATCTTGATCGGCAAAAGAAATAAAATCGAAAGAGCCGAAGTCGACATCACGAATCAAACGAAAGAAGTTACGCGAGGCCCCACCGAAGCTACCGGCATCCGGTAGAACGATCACTTGGTGATGCTCAGCCGCATAAGCCGCACACCAAGCTTCGGTACCGTCAGTGGAAGGATCGATACTGATATAAACGGTTAAGTCAACAGCTGACTGGTCGAGGATCGAGGCCAACTGCTCCTCGATCCACTGCATGCCATTGTAGGCAGCCAGCAAAACCGCAACCTTGGGATGTTTTACTGGCATGCCATTCCTGCCTGGACCGGTTAAACGCTACTGTTCGAAAGGATTGAGCTTTCGAATCAGTGGGAAGGCGAGTCCAGCAGTTTCTGCAGGTACTGACCATAACCAGTCTTCTTCAGAGCATCAGCCTGAGTACTCAACTGCTCGGCACTAATCCAGCCATTGTGGTAAGCAATCTCTTCCAGGCATGCCACTTTCAGGCCTTGGCGCTGCTCGATGGTGTGCACGAAGTGACTGGCTTCCAGCAGCGAATCATGGGTACCGGTGTCCAGCCAGGCGAAGCCGCGGCCGAGCATTTCGACGTTGAGGGTCTTCTGCTCGAGGTAGGCACGGTTAATATCAGTAATTTCCAGCTCGCCACGTGCGGATGGCTTGATGCTCTTGGCGATTTCGACGACCTGGTTGTCGTAGAAGTACAGGCCTGTCACCGCGTAGGCAGATTTAGGCTTCAGCGGCTTCTCTTCGATGCTCAAGGCACGGCCGGCAGCGTCGAACTCGACGACACCAAAACGCTCCGGGTCTGACACGTGATAGCCGAATACAGTCGCGCCATGCTCTTGAGTGCTGGCGGAACGCAGGTTTTCGGAGAAGTGCTGACCGTAGAAGATGTTGTCGCCCAGGATCAGGCAGCACGGGTCTTTGCCGATGAACTCTTCGCCGATGATGAAGGCTTGTGCCAGACCGTCCGGGCTAGGTTGCTCGGCGTAGGTCAGCTTGATGCCGTACAGGCTGCCGTCACCCAGCAATTTCTGGAACGACGGCAGGTCTTCAGGAGTGGAGATAATCAGGATTTCGCGCATACCCGCGAGCATCAGCACCGACAACGGATAGAAGATCATCGGCTTGTCGTAGATCGGCAGCATCTGCTTGGACACGCCGAGGGTCAACGGGTGCAGACGCGTGCCCGAGCCGCCAGCGAGGATGATGCCTTTACGATTTGTCGTGGTCATTTATTCAGGACTTCCATCAGCATTCGGGTGACGCCACTTTGCCAATCCGGCAAGTGCAGAGAAAAGTTGTCGCGCAGCTTCTGAGTGTTCAACCGTGAGTTCAGAGGGCGGCGCGCCGGTGTTGGGTAGGCGGTTGTGTCGATCGGATTGATCGTCGTGACGGCAAGTTCTTCCCCGTTGGCCTTGGCAAAACCGATCACATGGCTGGCATAGCCGTGCCAGGACACTTCACCACTGGCCGCCAGATGATACAGGCCCGCCAGTTCAGGGCGTAGCCGGACCTGCTGAATGGCCAGCGCCGTTACGTCGGCGATCAAATCTGCGCCGGTTGGGGCACCGATCTGGTCAGCGATGACGCTCAGGGTGTCGCGGTCTTTGGCCAGACGCAGCATGGTCTTGGCGAAGTTATTGCCGCGAGCGCCGTAGACCCAGCTGGTGCGGAAGATCAGGTGCTTGCAGCCCGAGGCAATGATCGCTTGCTCGCCGGCCAGTTTGCTGGCGCCGTAGTGATTCACCGGAGCGACGGCATCGGTCTCTTGCCACGGCGTCAGGCCTTCGCCGCTGAACACGTAGTCGGTCGAGTAATGAATCAGCCAGGCGCCCAGGGATGCAGCTTCTTCAGCCATGACCTGGCTGGCTTGACCATTCACACGGTCGGCCAGTTCGGTCTCGGATTCGGCTTTATCGACCGCGGTGTAGGCCGCAGCGTTGACGATGATATCCGGCTTGACCTGACGGATCGTTGCACGCAATGCGTCAAGATCAGACAGGTCACCACTCAAACCATCGACCGGGTGGCGGTCCAGAGCGATCAATTCGCCAAGTGGCGCAAGGGAGCGCTGCAGCTCCCAGCCGACCTGGCCGTTTTTTCCCAACAGAAGGATTTTCATGCTTTGTCCGAACGATCCGTGTAGTTCTGGTCGATCCATTGTTGGTAGCTGCCGCTTTTCACGTGAGCTACCCATTCAGTGTTGTTCAGGTACCACTCGACGGTTTTGCGGATACCGGTTTCAAAGGTTTCTTCCGGCGTCCAGCCCAGCTCGCGCTGGATTTTGCTGGCATCGATGGCATAGCGCTGGTCGTGGCCCGGGCGATCCTGAACGTAGGTGATCAGGCTGGCATGGGGACGATGCGCGGAATCTGGACGCAGTTCGTCGAGCAGTGCGCACAGGGTATGCACCACTTCGATGTTTTGCTTTTCGTTATGGCCGCCGATGTTGTAGGTCTCGCCGATCACGCCTTCGGTCACGACTTTGTACAGTGCGCGGGCGTGGTCTTCGACGTAGAGCCAGTCACGGACCTGGTTGCCTTTGCCGTACACCGGCAGCGGCTTGCCTTCCAGTGCGTTGAGAATGATCAGCGGGATCAATTTCTCCGGGAAATGGCAAGGGCCGTAGTTGTTCGAGCAGTTGGTCACCAGCGTCGGCAGGCCATAGGTACGGGCCCAGGCGCGAACCAGGTGATCGGAGCTGGCCTTGCTGGCCGAATATGGCGAGCTTGGCTGATACGGTGTGGTTTCGGTGAAGAGGTCTTCCGGACCTTCGAGGTCTCCGTAGACTTCGTCGGTGGAAATATGGTGGAAGCGGAAGTTGGCTTTACGCGCCTCATCCAGTGCCGCCCAATAGTGGCGAGCAGCTTCCAGCAAGGTGTAAGTGCCGATGATGTTGGTCTGGATGAACTCAGACGGACCGGAGATCGAACGGTCAACGTGAGACTCTGCGGCCAGGTGCATGACGGCATCTGGTTGGTGTTCACGCAGGACACGGTCCACTTCATTACGGTCGCAGATGTCGACGCGTTCGAACACGTAACGCGAGTTCTGGCTGACTTCGGCCAACGACTCAAGGTTACCGGCATAAGTCAGTTTATCGACGTTAACGACAGAGTCGGCAGTGTTGGAGATGATATGACGAATGACTGCCGAGCCGATGAACCCGGCGCCGCCGGTAACTAGAATTTTCACGCGAAACCTTACCCTTAAGTTGCTGACAGGGCCGTCAACCGCGCACTGTCTAATCCATGAATGCAAAAGCCATCAAGTCAGCCGTGGCTTCTGACAGAGTCAGTCTGAACCGATGTGGGAAAATTACCCCTATCAGCCAAGCGCAGCATTTTACAGCTTAATGAAGGTTTTACTAATGGATATGGACAAGCTATGACGCAAATTCGACGCGTGTAACGGGTTTGTCGCGATCAGACAAGGCGCTTGCGTGAAGCTCTGGACGTACGCCCCAGAAACCAGCCGAGAATCGGCCCGATCACCATGCCAATCAGCAGCGCAATCACCATGACCAGCGATACTGGCAACTGCGGGCCTGCCCAGCCCAGGAACAGCAGTGACACGCTTTGCTGGTTCTCAAGTACGAACGCCAGGATCGCGAGAACGAGCAACAGGACAAAGGTAGCGAGAAGTACACGCTTGAGATTACGCATCAGCGATTCCTTGAAGTGCAGCAGCTGTCAAAGCCCCTCCTCCTCTTCCTCGTTCACGCGATCGCGCAGTTCTTTGCCTGGCTTGAAATGCGGAACGAACTTGCCGTCGAGGCTGACGGACTGACCGGTTTTCGGATTGCGGCCTACACGCGGTGCGCGATAGTGCAAGGAGAAGCTGCCAAACCCACGGATCTCGATTCGATCACCGGTGGCCAGACATTGGGACATTTGCTCAAGCATGGTCTTGATGGCCAGCTCCACATCCTTGGATGAGAGCAGCCCTTGATGGGTGACAATTCGTTCGATCAACTCCGACTTCGTCATATTTTTCCCTTCTTTTTCAAGCAGCTAGGAAAAGCGCTTCAAAGGTTTTAGCATGCCCGGAGAAATTTGAACAGCCTGAGTTTTGACATATCTTTCCTCGTAATGAAGCGGCCGATTCCAGAACATCGAAACATTGCTCTAACCCGCCATTCATCTACAGATAACTAGCATGGTGCGCGTCAGATAACCCGCGGGATTGAAGCCGAAAGGGAATAGATCCTCTTCCTTGGCATCATCGGACCTGACGATAACTTTGTACCCAGCGCCCTTGCATTCTTTTGCAGCTCGCTTGTGACACTTTTCCCATCCGGAACCCAACCCTGAACAATCGATCTCTATGCCACTGACTCCGCGTACCGCGCGAGTCTTGGCGCTCGTGGTACAGCCCGCCAATACCAGCACTGCTATCACGACAATGAGCTTGTTCATTCGCTTCCTTATGCCGGGCGCAATGCCCAGCGGTCGTTCACTTCAGACTAAGCCTAGCCTCGAATAGATGATTGACCTGTATGAAGCTACAGACAATTTATGTAGATAATTGGTTTCACAAAAGAAATAAGGTGGTGGGCCGACTGCTTTTCGTAGGAGCCAGGCTTGCCGGCGAAAGCGCTCTTGCGGACGCCTTCGCCTGCAAGCCTGGCTCCTACGAAAAGCAGTGGTGTCGGCCCCCTGGGATTCACCAAATCGCAGACACAAAAAAGGGCGACCGAAGTCGCCCTTTTTTATGGTCTGTCAGAACTTAGTTCTGCTTTTCCATTTGTGCACGCAACAGGTCGCCCAGAGTGGTAGGACCAGCAGCGATGCTATCCGAAGGCTTGTCTTTCAAGCTCTGGATGGCTTCTTTCTCTTCAGCATCGTCTTTCGACTTGATGGAGAGCTGGATTACACGGCTCTTGCGGTCAACGCTGATGATCTTGGCTTCTACTTCCTGGCCTTCTTTCAGAACGTTACGCGCGTCTTCAACGCGGTCACGGCTGATTTCGGAGGCTTTCAGAGTCGCTTCGATATCGTCGGCCAGAGTGATGATGGCGCCTTTGGCGTCAACTTCTTTCACGATGCCTTTAACGATGGCGCCTTTGTCGTTCTCTTGAACGTACTCGGAGAACGGATCGCTTTCCAGTTGCTTGATACCCAGGGAGATGCGCTCGCGCTCTGGGTCAACCGACAGGATAACGGTGTCCAGCTCGTCGCCCTTCTTGAAGCGGCGAACGGCTTCTTCGCCCACTTCGTTCCAGGAGATGTCGGACAGGTGAACCAGACCGTCGATGCCGCCGTCCAGACCAATGAAGATACCGAAATCGGTGATCGACTTGATGGTGCCGGAGATTTTGTCGCCCTTGTTGAACTGGCCAGAGAAGTCTTCCCATGGGTTCGACTTGCACTGCTTGATGCCCAGGGAGATACGACGACGCTCTTCGTCGATGTCCAGAACCATGACTTCCACTTCGTCGCCGACTTGTACGACTTTCGAAGGGTGGATGTTCTTGTTGGTCCAGTCCATTTCGGAAACGTGTACCAGGCCTTCAACGCCTTCTTCCAGCTCAGCGAAGCAGCCGTAGTCGGTCAGGTTGGTTACACGAGCGGTAACGCGAGTGCCTTCTGGGTAACGGGCTTTGATAGCAACCCATGGATCTTCGCCCAGTTGCTTGAGGCCCAGGGAAACACGATTGCGCTCGCGATCGTACTTCAGAACCTTGACATCGATCTCGTCGCCAACGTTGACGATTTCGGAAGGATGCTTGATACGCTTCCAGGCCATGTCGGTAATGTGCAGCAGGCCATCGACGCCACCCAGATCGACGAATGCGCCGTAATCGGTGAGGTTCTTGACGATACCTTTGACTTGCTGGCCTTCCTGCAGGGATTCCAGCAGAGCTTCACGCTCGGCGGAGTTCTCGGCTTCGAGGACGCTGCGACGGGAAACGACAACGTTGTTGCGCTTCTGGTCGAGTTTGATGACCTTGAATTCCAGCTCTTTGCCTTCCAGGTGCGTGGTGTCGCGCACTGGACGGACGTCAACCAGAGAACCTGGCAGGAACGCACGGATGCCGTTAACGTCGACAGTGAAGCCGCCTTTAACCTTACCGTTGATAACGCCCTTGACCACTTCTTCGGCTGCGAAGGCTGCTTCCAGAACAATCCAGCATTCAGCGCGCTTGGCTTTTTCACGGGACAGCTTGGTTTCACCAAAGCCGTCTTCAACCGAGTCCAGAGCAACGTGAACTTCGTCACCGACGTTGATGTTCAGCTCGCCAGCATCGTTGTAGAACTGCTCAAGCGGGATGAGTGCTTCAGACTTCAGGCCAGCGTGAACGGTTACCCAGCGAGCCTGGTAATCGATATCAACGATAACACCGGTGATGATGGAGCCTGCCTGAAGGTTCAGGGTTTTTAGGCTTTCTTCAAAGAGTTCCGCAAAGCTTTCGCTCATTTTAATTCCTGTAGATAAGGGCGAAGAATACGCCCGTCTCCACACCCCAGACGGTGTGGGTTAGTTTCATATGAAAGAAACACCGCAGGACTATGACTGGTCCCCTGCGGCTTTCTTGGTCACCCGGCGATATCGCGAATGGCGATCTCGCTCTCGATGCGTTCCAGCACCTGATCGATGGACAACTCCGTGGAATCCAGCTGTATCGCGTCGGCCGCCGGTTTGAGCGGGGCTACTGCGCGCTGGGTGTCGCGCTCATCGCGCGCACGTATCTCATCTAGCAGACTCGACAGACTAACACCATCGACTTTGCCCTTCAACTGCAAGTATCGACGGCGCGCACGCTCCTCGGCACTGGCGGTCAGGAAAATCTTCAACGGTGCGTCGGGAAATACCACCGTGCCCATGTCGCGGCCATCGGCCACCAGACCCGGAGGTTCCTGAAATGCCCGCTGGCGCTGCAGCAGCGCCTCGCGAACGGCGGGCAGCGCAGCGACCTGGGAAGCGCCCGCGCCGATACTTTCGGTACGAATGATATCGCTGACTTCGTCACCTTCCAGAATGATGCGTTGCAGCTGACCGTCGGTCGCCGCGATGAATTGCACATCCAGATGAGCGGCAAGTTTTTTGAGCAACTCTTCGTTCGTCAGATCGACGCCATGGTTATACGCCGCGAACGCCAGCAATCGGTACAGCGCACCGGAATCCAGCAAGTTCCAGCCCAGGCGCTTGGCCAGCATCCCGGCGACAGTGCCTTTGCCAGAGCCGCTTGGCCCATCAATGGTGATGACCGGTGCGTTGATTTTCACGACTGAGCCTCTTGTGCAACACGGATACCGACCTGCGCGCACAGCGCGAGGAAGTTCGGGAACGAGGTCGCGACGTTGGCGCAGTCATGGATGCGGATCGGTGCAGTGGCACGCAGCGAAGCGACGCTGAAGGCCATGGCAATCCGGTGATCGCCGTGACCATGCACTTCGCCGCCGCCGATCTGGCCGCCGTCGATGATGATACCGTCCGGGGTCGGTTCGCATTTGACGCCCAGTGCCAGCAAACCATCCGCCATGACCTGGATCCGGTCCGATTCTTTCACGCGCAGCTCTTCGGCGCCACGCAGCACAGTGCGTCCTTCGGCACAGGCCGCAGCCACGAACAGCACCGGGAATTCGTCGATGGCCAATGGAACCAGCGCCTCGGGGATCTCGATACCTTTGAGTTTAGCTGCGCGTACGCGCAGATCCGCTACCGGCTCGCCGCCCACTTCACGCAGGTTTTCCAGGGTGATGTCCGCACCCATCAGGCGCAGGATGTCGATCACGCCGGTACGGGTCGGGTTGATGCCGACGTGCTCCAGCACCAGCTCCGAACCCTCGGCAATCGACGCGGCTACAAGGAAGAACGCCGACGACGAGATGTCGCCCGGCACTTCGATGTGGGTCGCGGTCAGCGTGTGGCCGGACTCGACCGAGGCGGTCGCGCCATTGACGGTGACCGGGTAGCCGAAGCCGCGCAGCATGCGCTCGGTGTGATCGCGAGTCGGTGCTGGCTCGGTGACGGTGGTCTTGCCTTCGGCATACAGACCCGCCAGCAACAGGCAGGATTTAACCTGGGCGCTGGCCATCGGCATGGTGTAAGTCAGGCCCTTGAGCTTGTTGCCGCCACGGATGGTCATCGGTGGACGACCTTCAGCAGCAGTCTCGATCACGGCGCCCATTTCGCGCAGTGGATTGGCCACGCGATTCATCGGACGCTTGGACAACGAGGCATCGCCAGTCAGCGTGCTATCGAAGCTCTGCGCAGCCAACAGGCCAGACAGCAGACGCATCGAAGTGCCGGAGTTGCCCAGGTAGATCGGGCCTGGCGCAGGTTTGAGACCGTGCAGGCCGACGCCATGGATGGTCACACGACCGTGGTGCGGACCTTCGATGACAACACCCATGTCGCGGAAGGCTTGCAAGGTCGCCAGAGCGTCTTCGCCCTCGAGGAAACCTTCCACTTCGGTGACGCCGTCAGCCAGGGAACCGAGCATGATCGAACGGTGGGAAATCGATTTGTCGCCCGGTACACGAATCCGCCCAGTCAGGCGGCCACCAGGTTGTGCCAGGAAAATCAGATCGTTGGAATTCATAGCGTCCACATAGGCCCGGCGGGCCAGGATTTTACTGAAATGCTCGCGGGCAACCCGGGCGCGCGTGAACACGCCCAACAATTGGTGCCCATCCCCTGCATCGACCGCGTCGCGCAAGGCGTCGAGGTCGCTGCGAAATGTATCGAGTGTGCGCAGGACAGCTTCGCGGTTGGCGAGGAAGATGTCGTGCCACATGACCGGGTCGCTTCCGGCGATTCTTGTGAAATCGCGGAAACCGCCCGCAGCGTAACGGAAGATCTCAAGATTTTCATTGCGTTTGGCCAACGAATCGACCAAACCGAACGCCAGCAAGTGCGGCAGATGGCTGGTCGCCGCCAGCACTTCGTCATGACGCTCGACCTGCATGTGCTCGACGTCGGCACCCAATTCGCGCCACAACCGGTCAACCACTGCCAGCGCGGCCGGATCGGTCTGATCCAGCGGCGTCAGAATCACTTTATGACGACGAAACAGTTCGGCATTGGAGGCTTCCACCCCGCTCTGCTCGGAACCGGCGATCGGATGCCCCGGCACGAAGCGCGTCGGCATGCCGCCAAACGCCTCGGTCGCCGCGCGCACCACATTGCCCTTGGCGCTGCCGACATCGGTCAGGATCGCCTGCCCCAGGTTCATGCCCGCCAACAGCGCGAGCAGTTTTTCCATGGCCAGGATCGGCACTGCCAGTTGAATCACGTCAGCGCCCTGGCAGGCTGCCGCCAGGTCTTCTTCGCAGCGATCCACCACGCCCAATTCGACCGCCAGTTTGCGCGACTGCGGGTCGAGATCGACCCCGACCACTTCGCGACACAGGCCGCTTTCACGCAGGCCTTTGGCAAACGAACCGCCGATCAAGCCCAGACCGACCACCACCAGGCGACCGATCATAGGTTGAGCAGGTTGCAGTGCAGTGACATCAACCACGAGCAAGAACCCTGGTCAGCGCTTCGAGGAAGCGGCTGTTTTCCGCTGGCAGACCGATGGTGATGCGCAAGTGGTTCGGCATGCCGTAATTGGCCACCGGACGCACGATCACGCCTTCGCGCAGCAACCCCTCGAACACTGGCGCCGCAACGCGACCCAGATCGACACAGATGAAGTTGCCTTTGGAGGGAATCCAGCTCAACCCCAGCTCGCGCAAACCCGCTTGCAGCTGCTGCATGCCGGCCTCGTTCAGGCGACGGCTTTCAGCCAGGTAGTCCACGTCTTGCAGCGCGGCACAAGCGGCGGCCAGTGCGAGGCTGTTAACGTTGAACGGCTGACGCACGCGATTGAGCACATCGGCGACGACGGCCGAGGACAAGCCGTAACCGACCCGCAGCGACGCCAGACCATAAGCCTTGGAGAAGGTGCGCGAGACCAGCAGGTTCGGGTAGGCCGCCAGATAATCCAGGCCGTCCGGCAAATCGCTGCCTTCGGCGTATTCGATGTAGGCCTCGTCCAGCACCACCAACACATGGGCCGGTACGTCCTGCAGGAAGTCATCCAGCGCCTGGGCGTCGAACCAGGTCCCGGTCGGGTTGTTCGGGTTGGCGATGAACACCACGCGGGTATCGGCATCGATCGCGGCGAGCATGGCCGACAGGTCATGGCCCCAGTCTTTGGCCGGGACCACTTTTGCCTGGGCGCCAACGGCCTGGGTGACGATCGGATAGACCGCAAACGCATGGGCGCTGAACACCGCGTTCAGGCCTGGCGCCAGATAGGCGCGCGCCACCAGCTCCAGAATGTCGTTGGAGCCGTTGCCCAGCGTTACCTGGTTGAGCTCGACGCGGCACTGATCGGCCAGCAGGGTCTTGAGCGCAAAACCGTTGCCGTCCGGATAGCGAGTCAGCTCGGCCAGCGCTTGGCGAATCGCTGCCAATGCCTTGGGACTGGCGCCCAACGGGTTTTCGTTGCTCGCCAGTTTGACGATATTGGCCGGATCGAGGTTCAGCTCACGGGCCAGTTCGTCCACGGGTTTGCCCGGAACGTAAGGCGAAAGTTGTTGCACGCCCGGCTGTGCCAGAGCGAGGAAGTTGCCACTCATTTGCTACCGCCCTTAGAGAACTGCTTTCGGGTAGGAACCCAGCACTTTGAGTGCTACTGCTTCCTGACTGATCTTTTCCAGCACACCTTTGACCAGTGGGTCGCGGTGGTGGCCGACGAAGTCGATGAAGAACACGTAGGTCCATTTACCACTGCGCGACGGACGGGTCTCGATGCGCGTCAGGTCGATGCCATTTTCATGGAACGGCACCAGCAACTCATGGAGCGCGCCGGGTTTGTTGCTCATGGAGACGATGATCGAGGTCTTGTCGTCGCCGGTCGGCGGTACTTCCTGGCTGCCGATCATCAGGAATCGCGTGGAGTTGTCCGGACGATCCTCGATTTTTTCGGCCAGACGAGTCAACCCGTACAGACCGGCGGCCATGTCGCCGGCGATCGCTGCCGAGTTCCATTCACCCTTGACCCGCTTGGCTGCTTCAGCGTTGCTCGAAACCGCCACGCGCTCGACATTCGGGTAATGGGCGTCCAGCCACTTGCGGCACTGGGCCAGGGACTGGGCGTGGGAATAGATGCGGCTGATGCTGTCGGTCTTGGTGTTTTCACCCACCAACAGGTGATGGTGAATCCGCAATTCAACTTCGCCGCAGATCACCATGTCGTGCTCGAGGAAGCTGTCGAGGGTGTGGTTGACCGCGCCTTCGGTGGAGTTCTCCACCGGGACCACGCCAAAGTTCACCGCACCGGCCGCGACTTCTCGGAACACTTCATCGATCGCCGCCATCGGCTTGCTGATCACCGCGTGGCCGAAGTGCTTCATGGCCGCCGCCTGGGTGAAGGTGCCTTCAGGGCCAAGGTAAGCCACTTTCAGCGGCTGCTCGAGGGCCAGGCACGAAGACATGATTTCGCGGAACAGCCGCGCCATCTCTTCGTTGCCCAGCGGCCCCTGGTTGCGCTCCATCACACGCTTGAGCACCTGGGCTTCACGCTCAGGACGATAGAACACCGGCACTTCGCCTTCGGCCAGCGAGGCCATCTTTACTCGCGCAACTTCCTGGGCGCAACGTGCGCGCTCACTGATCAGTTCCAGGACTTTTTCGTCCAGAGCATCAATGCGCAGGCGCAGTGCCTTGAGTTCTTGCTCAGACATCAGCCATGTTCCTTCTCGAACTCTGCCATGTACGAAACCAGTGCGTTGACCGCAACGATGTCGACGGCGTTATAGATGGAGGCACGCATGCCGCCCACGGAACGGTGGCCCTTGAGGTTCAGCAAGCCGCGTTCGTCGGCACCGGCCAGGAACGGCTTGTCGAGACGATCGTCGGCCAGACGGAACGGCACGTTCATCCACGAGCGGTCCGACTTGTTGATCGGGTTGCTGTACAAGCCGCTGGCGTCGATGAAGTCATACAGGGTGCGCTGCTTGACTTCATTGAGCTTGCCGATGGCTTCGACGCCACCTTGCTCTTTCAGCCACTCGAACACCAGGCCGGACAAGTACCAGGCCAGGGTTGGCGGGGTGTTGTACATCGAGCCGTTATCGGCCGCGACCTTGTAGTTGAGCATGGTCGGGCAAATGGAACGGGCGTGACCGAGCAGGTCTTCGCGCACGATGTTCACGACAATGCCGCTCGGGCCGATGTTTTTCTGCGCGCCGGCGTAGATCATGCCGAAACGCGAAACATCCACCGGACGCGAGAGAATGTCCGAGGACATGTCAGCGACCAGCGGCACATCCCCGGTTTCCGGGATCCATTGGAATTCCAGGCCCCCAATGGTTTCGTTCGGTGCGTAGTGAACGTAGGCCGCGTCTTTGGACAGGCTCCATTCGTTCTGACCGGGGATGGCGAAATAGTCGTAAGGCTTGGCGGTGGCGGCAACGTTGACGTGGCCGTAGCGCGAGGCTTCTTCGATAGCTTTCTGCGACCAGATACCGGTGTCGATATAGTCGGCGGTGCCGCTTTCCGGCAACAGGTTCAGCGGAATCTGAGCAAATTGCTGACTCGCGCCACCTTGCAGAAACAGCACTTTATAGTTCGAGGGGATATTCAGCAGATCACGCAGATCCTGCTCGGCCTTGGTGGCAATGGACACGAACTCATCGCTGCGATGGCTCATTTCCATGACCGACAAACCCTTGCCGTGCCAATCAAGAAGTTCACCCTGGGCGCGCTTCAGAACAGCTTCGGGAAGCGCCGCAGGACCGGCACAGAAGTTATAGGCTCTCTTGCTCACATCCAATCTCGCTCTGATTTGGTGGTCACTTAAATCTTTCGGTCTGCGGATGATCGTTCCCACGCTCTGCGTGGGAATGCATCCAATGACGCTCTGCGTCATGGGACGCGGAGCGTCCCGAGCGGCATTCCCACGCAGAGCGTGGGAACGATCCTGTGCAGTGTCGCAAATTTTCAAACAGAACAAATAACAAGGGGGCGAATCTTCATCCGCCCCCTGCTTGCCCGCTTACTCTTGCGGCTCTTCGTCAGCGGCGGCGTCGAGTTGCTGGTCTTCGACAACGTCGTCGATCACGACCTCACCGTCGAACACCGCGCCCTCTTCACCTTCGAGCCCTTCGCTTTCCAGCTCTTCGCCTTCGACTTCCGACGGCTCCTGAACCCGCTCCAGGCCTACCAGCGTTTCATCGCTGGCCAGCTTGATCAGGGTTACGCCCTGGGTGTTACGACCCAGGCTGGAGACTTCGTCGACACGGGTACGAACCAACGTGCCCTGGTCGGAAATCAGCATGATCTCCTCGCCGTCGAGCACCTGGACTGCGCCGACCAGACGGCCGTTACGCTCGTTGCTGACCATGGCGATAACGCCCTGACCGCCACGCTTGTACTCAGGGAACTCGGTGATCGCGGTGCGCTTGCCGAAACCACGCGCCGAAGCGGTGAGAATCTGGCTGCCTTCTTCCGGGATCAGCATGGAAATCAGCTTCTGGCCTTCTGGCAGACGCATACCGCGGACACCGCGAGCGGTACGGCCCATGGCGCGAACGTCGGTTTCCTTGAAACGAGTGACCTTGCCGCCGTCGGAGAACAGCATGACTTCGCGCTCGCCATCGGTAATGGCGGCAGAGATCAGCACGTCGCCTTCGTCCAGCTCCAGCGCGATCAGGCCGACGCTGCGTTGACGGCTGAAGGATTCCAGCGGGGTCTTCTTCACGGTGCCTTTGGCAGTGGCCATGAAGATGAAGTGACCTTCAGTGTATTCCTCGACCGGCAGCATGGTGGTGATGTATTCATCACTGTCCAGCGGCAACAGGTTGACCAGCGGACGACCACGGGCAGCGCGGGACGCTTCCGGAATTTCGTAGGTTTTCAGCCAGTACACTTTGCCTTTACTGGAGAACAGCAGCAGCGTGGTGTGGCTGTTGGCGACCAGCAGGTGAGCAATGTAGTCCTCATCTTTGACGCCAGTGGCCGATTTGCCTTTACCGCCACGACGCTGAGCCTGGTACGCAGCCAACGGCTGGGTCTTGGCGTAGCCACCGTGGGAAATGGTCACGACGCGCTCTTCTTCCGGGATCATGTCGCCCAGGGTCAGGTCGAGACGGGCATCGAGAATCTCGGTGCGACGCACATCGCCGTACTCGGCGCGGATCACTTCCAGCTCTTCGCGGATCACTTCCATCAGGCGCGTGGCGCTGCTGAGGATGCGGATCAGTTCGCCGATCTGGTTGAGGATCTCTTGGTACTCGGCCAGCAGCTTTTCGTGTTCCAGACCGGTCAGACGGTGCAGGCGCAGTTCCAGAATGGCTTGCGCCTGTTCCGGCGACAGGAAGTACTTGCCGTCGCGCAGGCCGTATTGCGGGTCCAGGGTCTCTGGACGGCAAGAGTCGGCACCCGCACGCTCAACCATCGCAACCACGGCGGAAGATTCCCAGGCCGTGCTGATCAGCGCTTCCTTGGCTTCCGATGGCGTTGGCGAGGCCTTGATCAGGGCGATGACCGGGTCGATGTTCGACAGGGCAACCGCTTGTCCTTCCAGAATGTGGCCACGTTCGCGTGCTTTGCGCAGTTCGAACACGGTACGGCGGGTCACCACTTCGCGACGGTGACGAACGAAAGCTTCCAGCAGGTCCTTGAGGTTGAGGATCCGCGGACGGCCGTCGATCAGCGCGACGATGTTGATACCGAACACCGCTTGCAGCTGGGTCTGGGCGTAGAGGTTGTTGAGGATCACCTCAGGCACTTCACCGCGACGCAGTTCGATCACGACACGCATACCGTCCTTGTCGGACTCGTCACGCAGCTCGGTGATGCCTTCGAGCTTCTTCTCTTTGACCAGCTCGGCGATCTTTTCGATCAGACGCGCCTTGTTCAACTGGTAAGGGAGTTCGGTGATGACGATCTGCTGACGACCACCGACCTTGTCGATGTCTTCGATGGTCGAGCGGGCACGCATGTAAATGCGTCCGCGACCGGTGCGGTAGGCTTCGATGATGCCGGCGCGACCGTTGATAATCGCGGCGGTCGGGAAGTCCGGACCGGGGATGTATTGCATCAGCTCATCGACGGTCAGTTCCGGGTTGTCGATGAGTGCCAGGCAACCGTCGATGACTTCACCGAGGTTGTGCGGCGGAATGTTGGTCGCCATGCCCACGGCGATACCGCTGGAGCCGTTGACCAGCAGGTTGGGGATACGGGTCGGCATGACCGCCGGGATCATTTCGGTGCCGTCGTAGTTCGGCACCCAGTCCACGGTTTCTTTGTGCAGGTCTGCCAGCAGCTCGTGCGCCAGCTTGGTCATGCGCACTTCGGTGTATCGCATGGCCGCGGCGTTGTCGCCGTCCACCGAACCGAAGTTGCCCTGACCGTCTACCAGCAGGTAACGCAGCGAGAATGGCTGCGCCATCCGAACGATGGTGTCGTACACCGCGGTATCACCGTGAGGGTGATACTTACCGATCACGTCACCGACAACACGGGCAGATTTCTTGTACGGCTTGTTGAAGTCGTTGCCCAGCTCGCTCATCGCGAACAGCACACGCCGGTGCACGGGCTTCAAGCCATCGCGCGCATCCGGCAGTGCCCGCCCGACAATCACGCTCATCGCGTAGTCGAGATAGGACTGCTTCAGCTCGTCTTCGATATTGACCGGGAGGATTTCTTTGGCCAGTTCGCCCATGAGAAGCCTGATTCCTTTTTCTGGTGAAACTTCGTCACATCCATATGGGACGAACGAAGCTCGCCGATGCAGACTGAGTGCCGTGCACCGACTTACGACAAATCAACGAGTTATGCCATGGATCTGCGCAGTAAAGGCAGCCACATCAGGCTACCCTGGAAACCGCCGGATGTTATCACAAGAGCCGCCACGCACCTATCCCCCAGATGCGCATGGAGCATAGTTAGTTGACCGGTGACAGGCTTGAAAGGGACGAGAGGGGCTTAGAGGCTTGATGAATGCGGATTTCGGGCCCGATTCAGGCTGTTTTGTTGACTTTTCGGGCCTAATCGCGGGCAAGCCCGCTCCCACAAGGTTTGGGTGAGCGCTACAGAACCCTGTGGGAGCGGGCTTGCCCGCGATAGCGATTGATCAGACACCAGGGATCATCAATGCAACCGCTTGCGGCACATCAACTGCGCCATTTTCACCGTGTCCGGCCGTTCGACGATGCCTTTTTCGGTGACGATGACATCGATCAGGTCAGCCGGGGTCACATCGAACACCGGGTTGAACGCATCGACATTCGCCCCGAGCCGCTTGCCGCCGACTTCCAGCAACTCGCGACCATCGCGCTCTTCGATGGGAATCTCGTCGCCACTGGCCAGGTTCATGTCGATGGTCGAACTCGGTGCCACGACCATGAAGCGCACGCCGTGGTGCATGGCGTTGACCGCCAGTTGGTAGGTGCCGATCTTGTTCGCCACATCACCATTGGCGGTAATGCGGTCGGCGCCGACGATCACCCAGGTCACGCCCTTGGTTTTCATGATGTGCGCAGCGGCGGAATCGACATTGAGGGTCACGGGAATGCCCTCGCTGGCCAGTTCCCATGCGGTCAATCGCGAACCTTGCAGCCATGGCCGGGTTTCATCGGCATAAACGCGCTCGACCATGCCTTCGATGAACGCCCCGCGAATCACCCCCAGCGCCGTGCCGAAGCCGCCGGTGGCCAGTGCGCCGGTGTTGCAGTGCGTGAGAATCGCCTGAGCGTTGCCCTGATGCTTGCGGATCAAGTCCACGCCCAATTGGGCCATGGTCAGGTTGGCTTCGCGATCACTTTCATGAATGGCGATGGCTTCGGCCTCCAGCGCCGTCAGAGGGTCTGTGTCTTCCTTGAGGCGGTCCAGACGGTCGCGCATGCGACTCAAGGCCCAGGACAGATTAACCGCTGTTGGACGAGAATCGACCAGCAACGCGTAATCCTCTTCCCACGCGGCCTGCCAGTCGCCGCCCTCGGAAATACAGGCGCGGGCTGACAGCACCATGGCATACGCAGCACTGATGCCTATGGCCGGCGCGCCGCGCACCACCATTGAGCGAATGGCCTCAGCCACGCTCGCGGCGCTGGTGCAGGCGATCCAGGTTTGCTCGAATGGCAAAATACGCTGATCCAGCAGATACAGGACGCCATCACGCCAATCGATGGCTTTCACCTTCTCCGCAGCCAACAGTCGATCGCGCATCCACTTACCCCGCACTCATGAACAAAAGCCGTCGATTATAGCGATCCCCCTGCGAAGACGCTCGGGTATACTTCGCCATCCTTTACAAAAGCACTGGAACCGACTTTCGATGCCGACCCCCACCGCTGCGCTCGACCTATTGTTGCTGCCGACCTGGCTGGTACCTGTCGAACCGGCTGGCGTGGTCCTCAAAGAGCATGCCCTGGGCATTCGCGACGGTCGTATCGTGTTTATCGGCCCGCGCGCAGCTGCCTTGAAGTTTAACGCAGCCGAAGTCCGCGAATTGCCGGACATGTTGCTCGCCCCCGGCCTGATCAATGCTCACGGGCATGCGGCAATGACGCTGTTCCGCGGCCTGGCCGATGATCTGCCATTGATGACCTGGCTGGAAAACCACATCTGGCCCGCTGAAGCCAAATGGGTAGACGAGGCGTTCGTACGCGACGGCACCGACCTGGCCATCGCCGAGCAGATCAAAGGCGGCATCAGCTGCTTCTCCGACATGTATTTCTTCCCGAAAGTCGCCAGCGAACGCGTCCATAACAGCGGTATTCGCGCCCAGATCGCCATTCCGATTCTCGATTTCCCGATTCCAGGCGCCGCCACGGCGGATGAAGCCATTCGTCAGGGCGTTGAATTATTCGGTGATCTCAAGCATCACCAGCGAATCAAAATCACCTTTGGCCCCCATGCACCCTACACCGTGGGCGACGAAACCCTGGAAAAAATCCGGGTGATCGCCGAAGAACTAGACGCCTCGATTCACATGCACGTCCATGAAACCGCCTTCGAAGTGCAGCAGTCGGTGGCGCAAAGCGGCGAGCGCCCGCTGGCCCGCCTCGGTCGCCTGGGCCTGCTCGGGCCGCGCCTGCAGGCCGTTCACATGACCCAGATCAGCGATGAAGACCTGATGCTGCTGGTAGAAAGTAACACCCATGTGATTCATTGCCCGGAGTCGAACCTGAAACTGGCCAGCGGTTTCTGCCCGGTCGAGCGTTTGTGGCGGGCCGGGGTCAATGTGGCGGTCGGCACCGATGGCTCGGCCAGCAACAATGACCTCGACCTGCTCGGCGAAACCCGCACCGCTGCGTTGCTGGCCAAGGCTGTCGCCGGTTCCGCCACCGCGCTGGACGCCCATCGCGCCCTGCGCATGGCTACGCTCAACGGTGCCCGCGCGCTGGGCATCGAAGCCCAGACCGGTTCGCTGGAAGTCGGCAAGGCGGCCGACATTGTTGCGTTCGACCTGTCGGGCCTGGCGCAGCAACCGGTCTATGACCCGGTTTCGCAATTGATCTATGCCACTGGCCGCGACTGCGTGAAACACCTTTGGGTCGCTGGCAAACAACTGCTCGACGACCGCCGCCTGACCCGCCTGGATGAGGCGCAACTGTGTGCCACTGCCAAGGCCTGGGGCAGGCGCATCAGCGGCCACACCGAATCGTAAGTACCGAATTGTAAGCACCCTGGACCGAAACCGGGGCAACAGGATTTTTCAAGTTTTAGAGGACTGACACCATGAGCAACGTCGACTACGCCGAAATCGCCAAATTCGAAGCCCTGGCCCATCGCTGGTGGGACCGCGAAAGCGAGTTCAAACCGCTGCACGACATCAACCCGCTGCGGGTCAACTGGATCGACGAGCGGGTCCATCTGGCTGGCAAGAAAGTCCTCGACGTCGGTTGCGGCGGCGGCATCCTCAGCGAAGCCATGGCTCTGCGCGGCGCGACTGTGATGGGCATCGACATGGGCGAAGCGCCGCTGGCCGTCGCTCAACTGCATCAGCTGGAATCCGGCGTGAGCGTCGAGTACCGGCAGATCACCGCCGAAGCGCTGGCAGAAGAAATGCCCGAGCAATTCGACGTGGTCACCTGCCTGGAAATGCTCGAACACGTGCCGGACCCGTCGTCGGTGATTCGCGCCTGTTTCAAGATGGTCAAACCAGGTGGCCAGGTGTTCTTCTCCACCATCAACCGCAACCCGAAGGCCTATCTGTTTGCCATCGTCGGCGCCGAATACATCATGAAGCTGCTGCCGCGCGGCACCCACGACTTCAAGAAATTCATCCGCCCCTCCGAGCTTGGCGCCTGGAGCCGCATGGCCGGCCTGACCGTCAAGGACATCATCGGCCTGACCTACAATCCATTGACCAAGCATTACAAACTGGCGGCCGACGTGGACGTCAATTACATGATCCAGACCCTGCGCGAGGAGTAAGCCGATGCGTATCAGAGCAGTCCTTTTCGACATGGACGGCACCCTGCTCGACACCGCGCCGGATTTCATCGCCATCTGCCAGGCGATGCGCGCTGATCGTGGTTTGCCGCCAATCAACACTCAATACATTCGCGATGAAATCTCCGGCGGCGCCAAAGCGATGGTCGCCGCGAATTTTTCCATGGACCCGGAATCGCCAGGGTTCGAGGCACTGCGTCAGGAATTTCTCGACCGCTACCTCAAGGGGTGCGCGGTCCACAGTCATCTGTTCGACGGCATGGCCCAGGTGCTGGAAAAAATCGAAAAAGCCAATCTGATCTGGGGCGTTGTCACTAACAAGCCGGTGCGTTTCGCCGAGCCGATCATGCAGCAGCTGGGCCTGGCCGACCGTTCGAAAGTGTTGATTTGCCCCGATCATGTGAAAAACAGCAAACCGGATCCGGAACCTTTGATCCTGGCGTGCAAGATGCTCGACCTGGACCCGGCCAGTGTGCTGTTTGTCGGCGACGACCTGCGCGACATCGAGTCCGGCCGCGATGCCGGCACCAAAACTTGCGCGGTGACCTACGGTTACATTCACCCGGACGATAACCCCAAGCACTGGGGCGCCGACGTGTTGATCGATCATCCGCTGGCGTTGCTCGAAGTGTTGGATAACGCTTTGTGCAGTTGCTGACCTAATTGGGCGGCAGGAAGCATTTTGTGGCGAGGGGGCTTGCCCCCGTTCGGCTGCGAAGCAGTCGTAACCTGAAAACACGGTCCGACTGAAGGTACCGAATGGAGGGCCGCTTCGCGACCCAACGGGGGCAAGCCCCCCTCGCCACAATAAGCCCCATCGCCACAAGTACGATGCCTGCCTATTGAATTGTTGTGAGGTTTTTCATGTTTGATTATTCCGCCCGTCCTGACTTGCTCAAAGGCCGGGTCATCCTGGTCACCGGCGCTGGCCGTGGCATCGGTGCCGCCGCTGCAAAAACCTACGCCGCTCACGGTGCCACTGTGCTGCTGCTGGGCAAGACCGAGGCCAACCTGACTCAGGTCTATGACGAAATCGAAGCGGCCGGGCACCCACAAGCGGCCGTGATTCCGTTCAATCTGGAAACCGCACTGCCTCATCAATACGATGAACTGGCGGCCATGATCGAGACCGAGTTCGGTCACCTTGATGGCTTGCTGCACAACGCATCGATCATCGGTCCACGCACCCCGATCGAGCAGTTGTCGGGCGAGAATTTCATGCGCGTCATGCAGGTCAACGTCAACGCCATGTTCATGCTCACCAGCACGTTGCTGCCACTGCTCAAGCTGTCTCAGGACGCCTCGGTGGTGTTCACCTCCAGCAGCGTCGGTCGCAAGGGCCGGGCGTACTGGGGCGCCTATGGTGTTTCCAAATTCGCCACTGAAGGGCTGATGCAAACCCTGGCCGATGAAGTAGATACCGTGGCACCGGTGCGCTCCAACAGCATCAACCCAGGCGCTACTCGCACCAGCATGCGCGCTCAAGCCTACCCGGGTGAAAACCCGCTGAATAATCCGACACCCGAGGAGATCATGCCGGTCTACCTTTACCTCATGGGTCCGGACAGCACCGGCATCAATGGCCAGGCATTCAACGCTCAGTAGTGCCCGTGCGTCGCTTTTCTGCCGCGACGGCTTCCCGCCGCGGCATTCAAACCCGGCGGTAACTACCCCTTCTTCAGGTCAAATAAATGACATCACGTTGCGCAGCATCCCGCCTATAACCTTCCAGCACCTTGATTTATAAAGCTTTTTATTCGACTGAACCGAATGGCATGACTTTCGCTCTAATTTTGCTCAAACATGCCGTGTGAAAGCAGACGAGGCGGAGCTTCAGCCGAGAGGTTACTAATCTTCGGCAAAGCGGACTAAACTCGAGCCAAATGTCCTACGGGACTGATGGACCAGTATGACGCGCAGCCCAAAGCCGCTCTCACCCAGCCTGTAAGACAGCCTTACTGCTTAGGGGCTCACGCCATATGAAATCACCTTCCCAGACCAACGCAATTGACTTCGACAGTGCCAAATTGCAACGCCTGGGCTTTGGTCAGCAGCCTCCCCTTCTGGAGCGGCCCGACAGTCTTGCGCAACTGCGCCAAACGCTGGGCCTGCAACTGCAAACCAGTCTTGAGCCGCAACGCATTCTCGGACTTTTCTTCCGTGAAATTCAGCGTCTGGTGCCGCTGGATGCCTTGAATTATGAACATCAGCCCAGTGACTTGCGCCTGCAATTGGGCACGCGAGGCCATCATTCAATCAGCTACAGCCTCAGTCATGAAGGCGAGCAATTGGGTGAACTGGTGTTCCGTCGCAATCAGCGTTTCAGCGAACAGGAACAGGGCAACCTGGAGTCACTGTTGTCGGCCCTGCTCTTCCCCATGCGCAACGCTTTGCTTTATCGCGCAGCGACTCAAAGTGCATTGCGTGATCCGCTGACCGATACCGGCAACCGCATCGCCATGGACCAGACGCTGGAACGGGAAATCGAGATGTCGCGGCGACATTCGCAGCCCTTGTCGCTGCTGATGCTGGACATCGACCATTTCAAACAGATCAACGATACCTACGGGCACACTGCCGGTGATGAAGTACTGAAGGCCGTCGCGGCCTCGATCAAAAACCAATTGCGCAACGTCGACATGGTGTTCCGGTTCGGTGGCGAAGAATTTCTGATTCTGCTTTCCAACACCAGTCGGGAAGCCGCCGCCATGGTCGGTGAACGACTGCGGTTTGCGGCGCAGGCTCAGGACTATATGGCCGAGGGCAAGATGATCGAACTGACGGTCAGCATCGGTTGCTCGACGCTGCTTGCCGGCGAGTCTGCCGAGAGTTTGTTGCGACGGGCCGACAGTGCGCTGTATGTGGCCAAGCGTGAGGGGCGTAATCGCCTTGCGATGGCGGGCTGATATTTCAGCAACGCTGCATAACCAATGTGGGAGCGGGCCCGTGGCGAGGGGGCTCGCCCCCGTTTGAGTGCGTAGCACTCACAAAATCTTTGGTGCATCAGAGATTTGGGGGCTGCTTCGCAGCCCAACGGGGGCGAGCCCCTTCGCCACAGACTCGCTCCCACATTGGGTTTGTGTTGCTTTCAGAGGATCAGCTTTCGGCCAACGCCATCCGCTCACGGGCGACAGGCGCTTTCACTGCCAGTTCCAACTGCATGCAACGTTCCAGGAACAGATACATGTAGTCGTAACTTTTGCAGACAGCCTGGCGCAATTCCACTTGCAGCGCTTTGCTCGGGTTCATGCCCGCCAGGGTGCAGATGATTTCCAGGGCTTCCCATGGATGGGCATCGTCGTACTGGGCATGCATCTTCAGCCACTTCATGGCCCGCTTGCGATCTTCCTCGGGGAATGAGGCCGCATAGACGCCATTGGAGCAAACCAGGGCCGACCACTCCCCCGTCGCCCCTTCGATGGCGTAATTGGTGGCGGCGATAGCCACGATCAGCGAGTCCGACGAACTGGTGTGCCAGCACCAATGGCTCAAGGCGTGAAGCTCCGGCGGTACGCGTTGCGCTTGCAGATCTTCCAGACTGATACCGTGGGCACGGCTCCAGTGCACCCAATAGTCGGCATGGTTCAATTCGACGCGAATGTTACGCATCAGCCAGCGACGCGCCATGTCTTCGCCAGGGTGGCGCGCAAAACGGGTCTTGGTCAGGTTCTGTGCCATGTACAAAGCGAACTGTTCGACCACCGGCCAGCCACCAATAAGGTACTGACGCATGGTTTTTGCACTGAGTCTGTTATCTCGCATGCGTTGATACAGTTCGTGTTCGACAACCCGGCGCTTGCTCTCGCTGCAATCCTGGATCAGTTGCTGAGCCCAGGCGGGATAACTTGCAGCTTCCATGAGTGGTCCGGTTCTGTTGAATGTGTCGATCACTGTCGCGCTCCTTTTGATTGTGATTTTAAGATCAACAAGAGATTTCAACGGAATGTACCGGGCGCCTTGAACAACACAGGTCGGGGCCGGACAGGACGACTTTGCAAACTATCCCAGGTAAACAGATGCGGGCGTTCAATCACGTACCCTTGAGCGTAATCCACTCCGATCTCCAGCAATGCCTGCTCGATCTGAGGTGTTTCAACGAACTCTGCAATCGTGCGCTTACCCATGACATGACCGATGTGATTGATCACTTCGACCATGGCGCGGTTAATCGGGTCGTCCAGCATATCCTTTACGAAACTCCCGTCGATCTTCAGGAAGTCTACAGGTAAATGTTTCAAGTAAGCGAATGAGGACATGCCGGCACAAAAGTCATCGAGCGAAAAATGACAACCTAAACCTTTGAGTTCATTAATAAATTTAGTTGCGCTGGCCAAATTTGCAATCGCGCTGGTTTCTGTAATTTCAAAACAAATCATTTCAGGTGGAATTGAATATGCAACAAACTGTTCACGAAGAAAGTCCAGAAACGCCTCATCTCCGATAGTAATGCCTGACAGATTTATCGCACACATGGCTAACGGCCCTTCGTGCTCTTCGGCGATGCATTGGGCTATGACTTTGAAAACATTCTCCACCACCCATCGATCAATCGACGTCATCAAACCGTAACGCTCAGCGGCGGGAATGAAACTGTCCGGCAGAATCATGCGTCCCGCTTCGTCATGCAGGCGCAGCAGTATTTCGATATGCCCGCCGCCATGCTCAGGGCCAAGCGGTGCGATTTCCTGGGCGTACAGGCAGAAGCGGTCTTCTTCCAGCGCTACATGCAGGCGCTGCACCCAGGCCATTTCACCAAACCGCATGGACAGCTCCGAGTCGTCGGCGTGATAGACCTGCACCCGGTTGCGCCCCTTTTCCTTGGCCATGTAACAGGCCATGTCAGCAGCACGCAGCGAAGCTTCAAGGGTGGCCGGACTCTGGACCACATGCACCAGGCCAATGCTCACGGTGGTCACGAACGGCCGGCCTTTCCAGACAAAATGCAGGTTCTGCACGGTCTGGCGCAGGCCTTCGGCGATTTTCTCGGCCGCTTGCGGCGCGCAGTTTTCCAACAGAACGCCAAACTCGTCCCCCCCTAGCCGGGCCAGGGTGTCGCCTTCGCGCAAACCTGATTGCAACAACGCACAGATATGCCGCAACAACTCGTCGCCCGCCGCATGGCCGCAGGTGTCGTTGACCAGTTTGAATTGATCCAGGTCGAGAAACATCAAGGCATGGCGCCCCGCCTGGCGCGTCAGGTTATGCAGGGCCTGCTCCAGCCGATATTCGAATTCGCGGCGGTTGGCCAATCCGGTCAAGGCATCATGAGTCGCCTGCCACGACAGATTGGCGATGTATTGCCGCTCCTGGGTCATGTCATGCAGCACCAGCACAGTGCCACTGACTTTGCCCATATTGCGGATCGGCGCGCCGACAAGCGTGACTGACACCGTGCTGCCATCCAGACGCTGGATCAGTTTGGAATGTTCGCTGCCACCGCCGAGCTGACCGCTCAAAATGTGCTCGATCAAGGTAAAACCGTCAGCCTGGGCGTTTTCGTCCAGCAGATTGAACAACGCGGCCAATGGCAGCCCCGCCGCCTGTTCGGCCTTCCAGTGCGTCAAGGCCTCGGCCGCCGGATTCATATAGGCAATCGCGCCCGCGACATCCGTGGTGATCACGCCGTCGCCAATCGATTGCAGCGTGGTCTGTGCCCGGTCTTTCTCCAACTGCAAGGCATCGGCGAAGGCATGGCGCTGCTTGAGCAGTTTATGCGTACGCAACAGCGCCAACACAATCAAACCCAACGCGGTAGCCAGGTTCGTCACCAACAGCAGACGAAGAATCACCCGCGAGCCTTCGCCCAAGGCATCGCTGAACGCTTTGGCGGCAGGTGTCACGCCATCGTTGATGGCTAAAATCTGTTCTTTCCAGCGTTTGACGTCGGCATCGGTGGCCTGGCTATCGGCAATGGGCTGATGCATCTCCCGCGCGACTTCATCGAGTCGCACCAGATATGCGTCACCGACCGTCCACAGCTCGATGGCTTTTTCCAGGTAACTGAAATTCCGGAAATTGAGGTACAGCCAAATCAGGCTGGAGACGTCGTCCGGATGGTTGCCGCCCTTGAGTATCGCGACTCGCGCGGCGTCGATGTCGGGGGGGTGATGATCCAGTGCCAGACGCAATTCATGGCCACCCTGAGGCACGGCAATCGCGTTCTGGTATTTGAGAAAAATCGCTTCGTCGCGGCTGTCGGCGTAGAGGTTGAGGTAATAGATGGCGTCTTTCTGGCCCTTGGACCACAGGCTTTCGCCGCCGACGTAACCGCGAACCGCCGAAAGAACGTAAAGGCTGACACCTCCCAGCAGTGCCTGAAATAACACGACGGCGATAAAAGGCCAGACGATGCCCAACAACCGAGGGGTTCCGAGAGTCCGCGTTTGCTTCATGAGGTCCCTTGTCTTAGCACTGCTCGATCGCCATCCGGACGAAATCGCTACAGCTAGCCTAGGTTGCGTTCCAAGTCCCGGCAAGTGATGAATAAAACACCCTTCTGTCCCCTCGCTATAAACATGTACCGCACCGACTCTCTTCCAGGTCGTTGTAATCGGTAGTGATCCCCCTGCTGAACTGCAGGGAACCAACCGAAACGAGACAAGAGAAGCCGCATCATGCAAACAATCTCTTCTATTAGCACTTCAAACGCCTCAGGCACCTCATCCCCGACCACCGCTCAGGTCCATCGGGGTCAACTCCAGGACTACGAACTGTTGCTATCGATTTTACGTGATGTGGAGGGTTCACTATCCCGTTTTTCCAATATCCTGCTCAGGCCACGATTTTTTTCGCCCCTGGATCATGAAAACGAAACTGGCCAGGAAGCATTACAGCAGTTGCTCGTGGATCCCGACTACCGTGCACTGTGCCGAAAAAACAATGTCTCCCCGCACTATCTGATCGTCACGTTGAAAGAAGGGGTCTTTGTTTATGAGACTTCAAATCGCGAAGGTGCGAACAAAACCGAACTGTCCCTGACAGGTAACGAAAACTGGCAAGCGCTTCGAACCCGAATCGAAAAGGCAGCCACTTTGCTGGGCGGACAAATTCGTTATGATCGCCTGATCTCGGCCCCCAGGTTTGCCACGTGTTACGGGTTGCACCCCTGGGATCTGGCCAACACCGCTAAACATCAGGCCGCCATCGATACCCTTGAAGAAAAGATCGCAGGTTTTCAACTAGGGCTCGAAGACGATTTCAACATCCTGGACCTCAAGCCAATTCTTAAGAAAGAAGATCTACAGGTTTCTCTTCAAGGTGTCCTGGCAGCCGAACCTCATGATGAATTGCAAGAGCAGTTCATTACAGGCGAAATCAAAAGGGTCATCCAATCGTTTCTACCTGAAGGGATTACATCCCCTCTGACCCATTTGGCCAGCGACATTCTTGCATCAGCCACGCCTGAAAAGGTTGCTGCCCAACCAACAGTTTTTCTTCAGAAGATCCTGCAAAGTCCGGAAGCCGAAAAACTGGAAACCGTCTTGCTGGCGACGATGGATTGGTACGGCGGAAAAATGGGTGAAGAAACCTCGCCTCATGTTCGCACCAAAGTGCTAGCCCAAGCGCTTCAAATCTGGTTCAAATCACGAATTATTGAATACCCCGACAGGATCGCCGGCTATGACCTGAAATCAAACTTGAACTGGGGAAAAAGCTACAGAGATATATGGAAGGAATTCAAAGACCATTTGCTTACCTCCAAACGGGCCAGTTCAGAAAAAGAAGCCATTATCATGGCAAGGATGTATCTCTGCGAATTCCCAACCGAATTCCGCATCAGCGACATCCCGAAAGATCTGCCTTACAGGAGCTCCGTTGTTTGGGTCAACTTCGTGAGTGGCGTAAATTTTATAAACCTTACCGACCCCAAGGCGCTGGGCAGAAAAACCTTTCAACAGTTGGTCAATACACCCTTGAAAATAATCGCGGACGCGCAAGAAGAGCAATCGCTCGCTGTAGCTCTCCCGAGGTTACTGCCGACTTTGGAGTGGGCGGCAACCCAGGGTTTAATCCCTCAAAAACAACCTGAAGAATATACCCAGCTTGAAGTCGACTTGGCGATATCAGAACTGGATACCCATACCAATATTTTAAACAACGCGCTCACGCAACTCGATGAAGCGCCCCCCAACCGCCTGTCCATTGCAAAATCCGTCATCAATCAGGATTTCCCTAAAATAACTGACAGAGGTTCTGTAAATGAGTCCTTCTGGAGTGACCATGAGCTGGCGGAACCCGCTCGATACCTTAATTTGGCAAAGAGGTACTCGGTCTGTGATGTCGTTGCCGACAACAATTTTGACAGCAAAAAGCCATGGGCCGTCATCAATAAAAACAGCAACACTCTCATTTTTTACATTTGGTTAGATGAGGATAGAAAACTACACATTGGAGACGCTTCAACTGGCAAAAAACACAATACCGTTTGCAACGCCAAGGAACTATTCGAACAAAACTTCAACGACCACAAAACCTTGCTGACGGGGGCTTATAAAATATTGATAAAGAGCTTGCTGGCATCACTTACGCTCCCTGACCGCCAGGCACTGGAATTGGGAACGCTCAAGCTATACACCCTGAGAAAGGAAACATATAAAGTAGAAGCCCAGCACGAAACGCCTGAAAAGATATTACCGCTCCGCGCCCGTAATGGCCTGCTGTTGCTGACTACTTACAAAGGTATTACCAGCACATTCGAACTGTTGCCCAGAGCCGGCGTTATACGTCGCATCAACAATCTGGACATAACGCTATTTGGCGGTCTGCTCAAGTCCGAGACCTGGCATATAGGTATGAATCCCGTCCCCGTCGAGGTCTTGTGCCATAAGACATTACCCCTTGACTGGAAAGCTCACTCAACAGGCAGTAAACCGCTGGATACAGCCCACTGCGAGGCCATCATCGAACAATTGGGCGACACGTTCATGCCCCCTGTCAGCACTGTAGAGAATGTCGATGATGTAGCTCTGACAATACATTCAAAACGCAGCCAGGAAATCAGTCATTTCATCGCTACCGAATTGCTATTCGTTGATCCGAAAGCGCTTCACCACGCTGCTTATGGTCAGACACAGTTTGATCGCGATGAGGCGTCCCAAAAAAGCTTCGAGAATTTCGTGAAGACACTCGTGCCGTTCTGGAAGGCTATAGAGGATATAGAATCCGATGATACGGAGCGTAAGGTGAACGGCGCATTCGGTCTGTCGCTGGACCTGGCGTCATTTGCCACGCCGATCGGCAAACTGTCCTCTGGATCGATGAAGCTACTGAACAATGCAAACCGTCTGACGGCACTCGCCAAACTCACAGCGTTTGCGTCACTGACTAAAGAGGTGTCGATATTGGCCTTGCAAGCATTGAATCTGGCTGATGGAGTCGGCTCGCTGCTCAAGGCGCTGGGATCCCGAGGGGCAAAACTGGTCAAATTGGGCGTTGTCAGGATCAAAGCCGTGGCGGGCAAGGCCGGCCACTACGAATTTGCTCAGAGCCTGCCACAAATCGGCGATCCGGGCCGCTGGAAGCCTTTGTCGACCGGAGATCAACTAGCTTCAGTCAAGGACCTGGGAGATGTGCCTGTGCGCAATACCGGTTCCGCTGTATCGCCGGCCTTCCATGCAGTCGACCCCGTTTCAGGCAAACCTTTCGGACCGCGCTTGCCTGCGCATGACTTATCAATGGGCCGTTCGACCTATCAGCACATAGGTATTGCAGATAACGAGGAACTGTATGTAATTGCCGAAACAGCTCATGTAAGAAAGACATTAGAGGTTGATGGCAGGACAACTGTGTTCATTGACAACGTGCCATACCGAACGCATGAAAATGCTTTGTGTCGCGTCGACAGTCTCGATGCAAGTAAAAGTCTAAAAACTTTACCTTGCCGTTCTCGCAGGGCCCCCGGAGAAATTTGCAAAACTACGTACGTCATCACCGACTCTCCTGCTAAGCGCCCCACCGCTGGCACTTTTATGGATGTTGAAGATAGCTGGGCTCCATGGTTCGGGGACGGCAGATTCACACCTGCTCAACCGACATCAACCCAATCCCGCCAATTACTGGCGTTTGAAGGAAAAATTTACGAAGTCAGAGACGGCCAACTCATTATTTACAAGGGCAGGCCTCAATCGCTCGGCCTTACGCAAAAAACTCCCGTTGCCAAGAACACCATCAACGCCCGCCTCGAATTTCAGGAGGGAATCTATGGGGGCTTGAAAGTGACCGGCAGCGCCGAAAAAATCGATGATGTGCATGAAGTCGGCGCGCTCGTCGTTTATTCCAGGGACAAAAGCCATCGGTATGTATTCACCAAGTTGCACATGGATGATTACTACATGGTCAAGCTTTCAGCCAGTGAACGCGTCCAGGGGCCGTTGCAAATGAACAAGGTATCAAAACAAAAATTCCTGGAAGATACAGTCGAAAAGGAACTACGACGCATATACTTAGGATCCTTGAATGCGAACAACTCAGTGCGCATTCATGGAAGAGATAAGGTGCATCAGGCGTTGGATAAACTCGATGAATTCGCGGTCAAGATTGGAGCACCGGCAAACCCACTCGATGAATTGAAGTGGGTGAAGGTGACAGGCTATCCAGCGTCATCACTGATGTTTGATGGCCCAACAAGAGCAACTGCCATCACACTGACAGATGGCGCCAATGTTTGGGCCAAAAGTACTATGACCTCTATCGAGTTGCAGCAACGTGTTGCGAATAGATTCGACGCGCTTTTTAGAAGGGCCCCAGGCAATGCAGCCAACAGCACAAAAATTGACAAAGCAATGGAGGATCTAAAAGAGCTTCTTCCATCCGGTCACCAGCAAAAGCTGCGCAATATCGCTTTTGCCGAGGTCGAAACCGTTGCGGGAAATATTGAAGTCTACGTCAGCGTTTCTGGAGCTGGGGACAACACCAGACACCTTCCTTTGTTCAAGTCCAACAGAGGCAATCCAGTGAAACATGGTGACTCACTGTATTTCAACGTCGACAGGTTAAGGGAGCCGACAACCCCTGAATCCTTAAAACTATCGAGCGGCGAGGCGTTGCTTTCGATCCCTCACCCCATTACCGATCCGGCCCGACCTGACGTTATCAATTGGGCAACATCCGTAGACAGCGAAAGTAAATTGATCGGTTATATCAGAGATAAATACCCAAACACGGGTGACATCAAATCGATCAACGTTGTCACCACCCTGCCCCCGTGTGACTCATGCTCAATCATCCTGAAAGGGTTCGGTTATGACCATGGGGTCGATGCGCTCAACGTGATATGGGGCAAGCGCCCCAATGGACGCAAAGCACAATCCTGACCACCTGAGCGCAGCATTGGCAGCTCTTCGAGCAATCCCTCAATGCTGCTGCAAATGCCCATACAGCTTGGCGTACAAACCACCATCGGCAATCAGCTGCTGATGGTCGCCATCCTCGGCAACCTGGCCGCCGTCGAACACCAGTACCCGGTCGGCCTGTTTCACGGCCGACAACCGGTGCGCAATGATCAGCGTGGTGCGGTTGCTCAAGAACCGCGCCAGTGCCTGGTGCAGGTTGTATTCGGTGGCCGCGTCCAGGGCGGACGTGGCTTCATCGAGAATGACCACTTTGGGTTCGGCCAGTACCATCCGCGCAATCGCCAGCCGTTGACGCTGCCCGCCGGATAAACGCACGCCGGAACGGCCGACAACACTGTCCAGGCCGTTGGGCAATTCGCGCACGGTCGTGTGCAACTGAGCAATTTCCAGTGCCTGCCAGCAGGCCTCGTCGCTGCGTTCGCGGCCCATGGTCAGGTTGGCGCGCACGGTGTCGTTGAACAGTGCCGGATGTTGCAAGACCACGGCGACATTTTCACGCACGGTTTCCAGACCGATCTCTTGCTGAGTCGAACCACCGAAACGGATGGTGCCGGCCAGCGGCGTGTACAAGCCCAGCAGTAACTGCACCAAGGTGCTTTTACCACCGCCGCTGGCGCCGACGATCGCGACTTTTTCGCCGGGGGCAATCGACAGGTTCATTTGGTTCAAGACCAATTCGTCGCCGTAGCCGAAACTCAATCCCTGAACTTCGATGCCCACCGTGTCGCGCCCCTGGAACGGGTCGACACTGCCCCTGTATTGCGGCTCATCGGCACGGGCCAGCAACTCGTTGATCCGCGACAGCGCACCGCCGGCGGCGTAAAAGGCGTATTGCAGGTTGAGCAGTTGTTCCACCGGACCGATCATGAACCACAGGTAGCTGAACACGGCCAGCATCTGGCCGATGGACAGGTCGGAAAACAGCACGGTGAGCATGGCCGCGGCGCGAAAAATATCGATGCCGAACTGGAACAGCAAACCGCTGGCACGGTTCGATGCATCGGTTTTCCATTGCGAGCTGACTGCGTAATCACGCACTTCACGCGCTCGCTGGCCCAACCGTCCGAGGAAAAACCCCTGTCGATTACCGGCACGCACTTCCTGGATGGCATCCAGGGTTTCGGTCAAGGCCTGGGTGAAGCGCGAGGTGCTGTCGTTCTCGAGTTTCTTCAGGTGTTTAACCCGCTTGCCCAACTGCACCGTGGCATAGATCACCAGCGGGTTGAACAGCAGGATCAGCAGCGCGAGTTTCCAGTGCATCCACATCAGGATCGAGGCGGTGCCCACCAGCGTCAGCATGGCCACGAGGAAACGACTGAGGGTTTCGCCGACGAATTTGTCCACGGTGTCCAGGTCGGTGACCAGGTGCGTAGTCACCGTGCCGCTGCCCAGGCTTTCGTATTCGCCCAGCGAGATGCACTTGAGCCGTTCGATCAACCGCACCCGGATCCGGTACACGATGTCTTTGGCCAGCGCCGCAAACAATTTCGCCTGCACCACGTTGAACAACAACGCCGCGCAGCGCAGTGCCAGAGTCACCAGCAGCATCAGGCCAATGTAGCCCGCGGCTTTCTGCCAGACATCGGGCAGCGCGTGGTTCATGATTTTCAGCGCAGTGTCACCATGGCCCAGCAGTACTTCGTCGACCAGCAACGGCAACAGCAAAGGGATCGGTACGCTGCACAGCGTTGCCAATACCGCGACGCCGTTGGCGATCCACAGGGATTTTTTATGGTGAAGGGCCAGACGACGGATTTCTGCCCAGCTCAGACGGTCGACACGTGCAGGGGCTGGAACGTCGTCGGGCAGGTCATGCACAGGCTGCGCGCTCCAGCCAGCGGCCGAGCAACGGTGACAACACATTCAACGGTTGATACCCATTGGTCAGCAACGCCAATTGACCATCACGCTCTGCCAGCAAGGTCGGGAAACCGGCAATGCCCAGGTCCTGGACCCAGGTGAAATCGGCAGCGGTGGCGGCGTGTTGATCGGCACGGTCGAAGGCGGCGGCGAACTCGATGCGTGGCAAACCGGCCTGCTCCGCCAGCTCCACCAACACGCTGGCATGAGTGACGTCGCGACCTTCAGCGTAGAAGGCCTGCTGGATCAACCCGAGCAGTTTCCACGCGCAATCCGGTGCCAGGCTGCGCGCCGTCACCAGCGCCCGACAGGCAGGCTCGGTGTCGTAGACAAAACCGTCGGGCAACGCGCCTTCAAACTTGAACGGTTGGCCGGTGGCCTCGTGGACCGCCTGCCAGTGCTCAAGGATATAGCGTCGAGTAGTCGGCTCCAGCGCCGAGCCGCTGCCGGTGCGCAAACCGCCGACCACCAAATGCACGTCCACCCCCGCTGCCTGCGCCTGCTCGACCAGCGCCTTGGCCACTGGCGCAAAGCCCCAGCACCAGGAACACATCGGATCCATCACATAAAGCAGGCGACATGCTGACATGGTTCAAGCCTCGGAAGGAGTTTGCTTGTAGTTGTAACCAATCGGGTGCGGCAGGTTGCGCGCCTTGGCCAGTTCGATCTGCTTCTGCCGGTCGATGGCGCTGCGACGGGTTTTCTCACTCAGCTTATCCCAGCAATGCGGGCAACTGATGCCGGCCACATAATGCTCGGACGCGCGGTCTTCGACGCTGACAGGCGTACGGCAGGCATGACATTGATCGTAGTCGCCCTCGCTCAGGTCGTGGCGCACGGTCACGCGGTTATCGAACACGAAGCAGTCGCCCTGCCATTTGGTTTCTTCCTGCGGCACCTCTTCGAGGTACTTCAGGATGCCGCCCTTGAGGTGATAGACCTCGTCGAAACCCTGGCTGAGCATGTAGCTCGAAGCCTTCTCGCAGCGAATGCCGCCGGTGCAGAACATCGCGACTTTCTTGTGCACGGCCGGATCGAAATTGGCTTTGATGTAGTCGGGGAACTCGCGAAAACTGGTGGTCTTCGGATCGATGGCGCCTTCGAAGGTGCCGATCGAGACTTCGTAGTCGTTGCGGGTGTCGATCAGCAGCACTTCGGGATCGCTGATCAGCGCGTTCCAGTTCTGCGGATCCACATAGGTGCCGACCTTTTTGTTCGGGTCCACGCCTTCAACGCCCAGGGTGACGATTTCTTTCTTGAGTTTGACTTTGGTGCGGTAGAACGGCTGCTCGTCGCAGTACGACTCTTTGTGATCGATGTCGTCCATGCGCGGGTCGTTCTTGAGCCAGGCCATCAGCCCGTCAATGCCTTCGCGGCTGCCGGACACGGTACCGTTGATGCCTTCTTCGGCGATCAACAGCGTGCCTTTGATGCCGTTGTCGACCATCGCTTGCAGCAGCGGCTCGCGCAGGGCGACGTAATCTTCCAGGGTGACGAACTTATACAGTGCCGCCACGACAATCTGTTGTGTCATGGGTGATTCTCCAGGTGGCTACCCTCGTAAGGGGTGAACCGGATGCGAAAAAAAACGCGCCGGGTGAGCGGCGCGTTGCGGATTCTAGCAAAACGGCAGCCTCAAGCGGCAAGCTTCAAGCTGCAAGTTCGAAGCACGCCTCTTTAACCTTGTAGCTTGCGGCTTGCGGCTTGCGGCTGCTTCTCTCCGCCCGCACAGGTCGGCGAGGCCGGGGCTGCGTCGATCTGTGCCCATTCCTGCGGCGTGTAGGTATGCAGCGCCAACGCATGGAACTCGCCCATCAGTTCACCCAACGTGCCGTACACCTTCTGGTGACGCTTGACGCGACTGAGGCCTTCAAACTGCTGGCTGACCACCACGGCCTTGAAGTGGGTCTGCAACCCACGGCTGTGCATGTGGCTTTCATCCAGCACTTGCAGGTGCTCAGGCTGTAACAACCCGAGCGTCGATTCGATGCGTTGTTGCATGGTCATCCCTAACTCCGCTCAAGGATTCTTCTTGGCAGGAGCGGCGCCTTTAGGCTCCAGCTCGGCCGTCATGTCAGCCAGCAGTTTGTTGACCACAGGCACCGCGCTTTCCAGCTTGGCCTGGGTCATCTGGGCCGATTGCTGAGTCAGCTGCGGCATTTTTTCCAGGACTTTCTTGCCCAGTGGCGACTTGTAGAACGCGACCAGGTCTTTCAGCTCGGATTCGCTGAAGTTGGTGGTGTAAAGCTTGACCATGTCCGGCTTCAGCTTGTTCCAGCCAATGGCTTGATCCAGAGCGGCGTTGGCCTTGGCCTGGTAAGTTTCCAGCAGGGCTTTTTTCGATTCAGGGGCTTTGGTTTGGGCAAAGCGCTGAGCGAACATTTGCTGCACTTGCATGTACACCGGAGTGCCCAATTTGTCAGCGTGCGCCAGGGTCAGGAAAGCTTCGGCACTGGCGTTGTGGCTGGCGGTATCGGCAAAAACCTGGCCGCTGGCGCAAACCAGTGTAACCGCGGTACAGATGGCACGAAGACGAGTCATCGAGTTTCCTTTTCTAGCAGGCGAGGCAAAACCTCAAGGGCGACCATTCTGCACCTAAAAAAGTGTGTCACTCAACCCCAAGCCTTGTCGCACCTGATTTAGAGGGGCTGAACGGTCAAATTCCAGACTGATGGAACCACGGCCGGCGATCAAGGCCTAAACTGCGCTATCAGACCGACAGGAGTGTGCATGATGAGCCGTATCGAAACCGACAGCCTGGGCCAGGTGGAAGTCCCGGACGACGCTTACTGGGGCGCTCAGACGCAACGCTCGCTGATCAACTTCGCCATCGGCAACGAGCGCATGCCGCTGGCCGTGTTGCACGCCCTGGCCCTGATCAAGAAAGCCGCGGCGCGCGTCAACGATCGCAATGGCGACCTGCCCGCCGACATCGCCCGGCTGATCGAACAGGCCGCCGACGAAGTGCTCGACGGTGACCACGACGAGCAGTTCCCGCTGGTGGTCTGGCAGACCGGCAGCGGTACCCAGAGCAACATGAACGTCAACGAAGTGATCGCCGGTCGCGCCAATGAACTGGCCGGCAACCCGCGCGGCGGCAAGACGCCGGTGCATCCCAACGATCACGTCAACCGTTCCCAGAGTTCCAACGATTGCTTCCCCACGGCCATGCACATCGCGACGGCTCAGGCGGTGCAGCAGCATTTGCTGCCGGCGATCAGCGAATTGTCGGGCGGGTTGGCGGAGTTGTCCGCGCGGCACATGAAGTTGGTCAAGACCGGTCGTACCCATATGATGGACGCCACGCCGATCACCTTCGGCCAGGAACTTTCGGCGTTCATCGCGCAACTGGATTACGCCGAACGGGCGATCCGCAGCGCCCTGCCGGCGGTCTGTGAGCTGGCGCAGGGTGGCACCGCGGTCGGCACCGGATTGAACTCGCCCCACGGTTTTGGCGAAGCGATCGCTGCTGAATTGGCCGCCCTTTGCGGCCTGCCGTTCGTTACGGCCCCCAATAAATTTGCCGCCCTGGCCGGCCACGAGCCGTTGGTTACGCTCTCCGGCGCCCTGAAAACCCTTGCCGTCACCCTGATGAAAATCGCCAACGACCTGCGCCTGCTGGGCTCCGGGCCGCGAGCGGGGTTTGCCGAAGTGAAACTGCCGGCCAATGAGCCCGGTAGCTCGATCATGCCCGGCAAGGTCAACCCGACTCAGTGCGAAGCCCTGTCGATGCTGGCCTGTCAGGTCTTGGGCAACGACGCTGCCATCGGGTTTGCGGCGAGTCAGGGCCACCTGCAATTGAACGTGTTCAAACCGGTGATCATCCATAACCTGCTGCAATCGATCCGCTTGCTCGGCGATGGCTGCAGTAACTTCCAGCAGCATTGCATCGCCGGGCTGGAACCGGACGCCGAAAAAATGGCCGAGCATCTGGAACAAGGCTTGATGCTGGTGACGGCGCTGAACCCGCACATCGGCTACGACAAGTCGGCGGAGATTGCCAAAAAGGCTTACAGCGAGGGGCTGACCCTGCGTGAGGCGGCGTTGCAGCTGGGCTATCTGACCAATGAAGAGTTCGATGCGTGGGTGCGGCCGGAGGATATGCTGGAGGCTGGCAAGCAGGGGTAAATCTGAAGTGATTGAGTGCCTGGCAGTCAGCCATCGCGGGCAAGCCACGCTCCCACAGTTTTGTGTCGATCCTCAATATTTGTGATCGACACCAAACCTGTGGGAGCGTGGCTTGCCCGCGATGAACGATAACGCGGTCTACCGTGTGACTGCCATCCGCACCCGCCGGGCACGAAGCCCGGCTATCAACGACGGCCCCAACGCCACCAGCGCCGACCCCAACACCACCAGCACCGCCCCGCCATACCCCAGGCCGTTGATCTGCTCTGCTTGCACATACTCCGGCCATAACCATGCGGCCACAGCCACGGCAGCAAAGGTCACCAGCGGCGTGATCGCCAGCGTGGCGCTGACCCGCGAGGCTTCCCAATGGGCCAGGGCTTCGGCGAAGGCGCCATAAGCGATCAGCGTATTCAAACAGCACGCCAGCAACAGCCAGCCTTGCAGCGGACTCAATTGCAGCGCTTCCAGCGGATGCACCCATGGCGTCAGCAACAGCGCACAGAACAGGTAAATCACCATCATCACCTGCAGCGAATTCCACACCGTGAGCAACTGCTTCTGGCCCAAGGCATAAAAGGTCCAGACCGTGGACGCCAACAGCACCATCAGCACGCCGGCGGTGTAATCGGTCAGGGAGGTGAGCAGTTCACTCAAGCGCTGATTGAAGAACAGCGCAAAGCCGATCAGCAGCACCAACAGGCCAATCCCCTGCCCCACGCTGAACCGTTCCTTGAACACGAACACACTGGCGACCAGCAACATGATCGGGCCCATCTGCACCACCAGTTGCGCGGTACCGGGGCTGAGCAGGTTCAGGCCCATCAGGTACAGCACGTAGTTGCCGACCAGTCCGAATACCGCCATCAACACCAGCCAGCCACCGCGCGGGCCGAGGACTTTGCGACTCGGCAGGCGTTTGCTCGCTGCCAGATAAATGAACAGGCAACCGCCGGACACCAGCAGGCGAAACCAGGTCACCGTCACCGGGTCCATCACCAGCAGCACTTGCTTGAGCTTGATCGGCAGGATTCCCCACAGCAAGGCGGTCAGCAAGGCCAGGCACAGACCATAAACCCAGCGACCCGATGAAATATGCATGCTGACCCCGAAGCCGATTGGCGAAAACGCTCATTCTAGGCTCAGATCGGAGTGCGACACAGGGACAGTTGCCGACAGGCCGCGAATGAAACTGTGCAGGTCGCCCCCTAAAGTTGACGATATGCCGTCGATCAGCTGCCCAGGCATGGCCAGTGGTTCATGCATAAGCTCATTGAAACCGTCACCCGCAGGAGATCGCCCATGTACGGCATGCGCGCCCAAGACAACGCCCCCGCCACCCACTTTCGTTGTGACCGCTTGTGTCGGGTGAATGGAGAGCTGTATTTCACCACGCGGGAACGCACGCTGGAGGGGCCGTTTGAAAACCGGGAAGCAGCGGCGCGTGAGATTCAGGCGTATATCGAGCGGATGCAGTTTTTGTGCATGGGCCGGTAACCGCGGCGCCTGCATCGCGGGCAAGCCCGCTCCCACAGGTTTTGTGGCGTTCGCAGGATTTGTGATCGCCGCTAATTACTGCGGGAGCGGGCTTGCCCGCGATAGCAATGCAACAGTCACTACAAAACCAGGGTACTTACCGCACCGCCTCAAACAACCCCGTCGCCCCCATCCCGCCTCCCACACACATGGTGACGATGCCGTAGCGCAAGCTACGCCGCTGCAATTCACGCACAATGTGCCCGACCTGCCGCGAACCGGTCATGCCGAATGGATGGCCGATGGCAATCGAACCGCCGTTGACGTTGTACTTGTCGTTATCGATTTCCAGCCGATTGCGGCTGTACAGGCATTGCGAGGCGAACGCTTCGTTGAGCTCCCACAGATCGATGTCGGCAACCTGCAATCCCTTGGCCTTGAGCAACTTCGGCACCGAAAACACCGGGCCGATGCCCATTTCGTCCGGCTGACACCCGGCCACGGCAAAACCGCGGAAGAAGGCTTTGGGCTTGAGCCCCAGCGCCAGGGCTTTTTCCAGGCTCATCACCAGGGTCATCGAAGCGCCGTCGGACAGCTGCGACGAGTTGCCGGCAGTTACCGAACCGTCTTCGGCAAACACCGGTTTCAACCCGGCCAGGCTTTGCAGCGTGGTGTCCGGGCGATTGCAGTCGTCGTGATCGACGGTGCCCTCGAGAATCTGCACTTGCCCGGTGGCCTTGTCTTCAACGCGATACTTCACCGTCATCGGCACGATTTCATCGTTGAACAACCCGGCGGCCTGCGCCAGGGCAGTACGTTGCTGGCTTTGCAGGGCGTACACATCCTGCTCCTGGCGACTGACAGCGTAACGACGCGCGACGATCTCGGCAGTCTGGCCCATGGGGAAATAAATACCCGGCACCTGCTCTTTCAGCAGCGGGTTGATCAGGTTGTCGGTGTTGACGCTTTTCATGGTCAGGCTGATCGACTCCACGCCACCGGCGACGATGATGTCGCTGCAACCCGAAGCGATCTGATTGGCGGCAATGGCGATGGCCTGCAAGCCCGATGAACAGAAGCGGTTAAGGGTCATGCCACCGGTGCCGATGCCCAGGTGCGACAGCACCGCGACGTTGCGGCCGATGTTGAAGCCCTGAGCGCCTTCGTTGGAGCCGGCGCCGACGATGCAATCCTCGACGCTGGCCGGGTCGACGTCATTGCGCGTGAGCAGCGCATTGACACAGTGAGCCGCCATGTCGTCCGGGCGGGTCATGTTGAACTTGCCACGAAAGGATTTGGCCAGGCCGGTCCGTACGCTGTCGACGATCACCACTTCACGCATGGCATACACCTCATTGTTGTTGTCAGTCAGGAGTGGGACCGAGCATAAGTCCACCCTATGACTGACCGCGACAATCATTCACCTCGCGTATGCGCCGCCATCGGTTCAGCGCTTGCGTTTTCGCAGTTTCTTTTCGCGTTTGTCGGACTTTTCGAACGCTTCTTCCAGCGCCTGGTTAAGGGTGCGCAGGACCTTGACCCGCGCCCAGCGCTTGTCGTTGGCTTCCACCAGGGTCCACGGTGATACCTCGGTGCTGGTGCGATCGACCATGTCGCCGACGGCGGTGCGGTAATCGTCCCACTTGTCGCGATTGCGCCAGTCGTCGTCGGTGATCTTGAAACGCTTGAAGGGGATTTCTTCACGCTCCTGGAAGCGCTCCAGTTGGGTCTGTTTGTCGATGGCCAGCCAGAACTTGACCACAATCACCCCGGCGTCGGCGATCTGTTCTTCGAAGTCGTTGATCTCACCGTAGGCGCGCAACCAATCCGCCTTGCTGCAATAACCTTCGATGCGCTCCACCAGCACCCGGCCATACCAGGAACGGTCGAACACAGTGAATTTGCCCCGGGCCGGGATATGCCGCCAGAACCGCCAGAGATACGGCTGGGCCCGTTCTTCCTCGGTAGGCGCGGCGATCGGCACGATGTCGTACTGGCGCGGGTCGAGTGCCGCGGCCACCCGACGGATCGCGCCGCCCTTGCCTGCCGCGTCATTGCCTTCGAACAATGCAATCAACGCGTGGCGACGCATGCGCTTGTCGCGCATCAACCCGGAAAACCGTGCCTGTTCGGTAATCAGTTGTTCCTCGTAATCGTCCTTGTCCAGGCTCAGCGTCATGTCCAGGCTGTCGAGCAAATTCACCTGATCGACGCTGGGGAACAAGGGCGCGGCGCTGACTTTGTCCGGGTGAATCCTGGGTCTTTTCAGTGCACTTTGCAGGCCATCGAGCAGAATCTTGCCGACTGCCAGGCTTCGATAATTCGCGTCCACGCCTGCAATCACATGCCACGGCGCATAGTCGCGGCTGGTGCGGCGCAGCACCCGTTCGCCGTATTTGACGAATTTGTCGTAGGTCTGCGATTGCTGCCAGTCCAGCGGGCTGATGCGCCAACTGTGCAACGGGTCATCAGCTAGCGCCTTGAGCCGCGCTTTCATTTGTTTTTTGGAGAGATGAAACCAGAACTTGAAGATCAGCGCGCCTTCATCGCACAGCATCTTCTCTAGCCGCTCGGCCCCGTTGATGCTTTGATCGAGTCGCGGATCCTTGAACAAGCCATGAACCCGTCCTTGCAGCATCTGGCTGTACCAGTTGCCGAAGAAAATCCCCATGCGGCCCTTGGCCGGGAGCATCCGCCAGTAGCGCCAGGCCGGCGGTCGCGCCAGTTCTTCGTCGGTCTGCTGGTCGAAGGTGCGAACCTCGATCGAGCGCGGGTCCATCCATTCATTGAGCAACTTGACGGTCTCGCCCTTGCCGGCCCCTTCAATGCCGTTGATCAAAATGATCACTGGAAAACGCTGTTGCTGCCGAAGTTCGAACTGCGCTTCGAGCAAAGCTTCACGCAGGGCCGGCACTTCGGCGTCATAGGTTTCTTTGTCGATGGTATGACCGATTTCGGCAGATTCGAACATGGAGCAGCTCCTTGGGGATTGAGCAAGACTAGCGGATTGGGCAGGTCGTCATCAGAGAAATTCCCAGGGGCGTTTTTTGTGGCGAAGGGGTGCCGCACCGCTCGCTCCTACAGGATTTTGGATCAAGCACCGCGGCAGCGATCGGCTAGAATGGCCACCTTGTCGTTGCCGAGCCTGCCATGAAACCTGTATTGCCCCACGCCCAACTCGATTGGGACGCTCAAGGTCGTCCGCGTTCGCGGGTGTTCGATGATGTGTATTTTTCCGACCAGTCGGGCCTTGAAGAAACCCGATACGTGTTTCTGCAGCAAAACGATTTGCACGAGCGTTTCGCCGCCTTGCCGGCGGATGGACGACTGGTGATTGGCGAGACCGGATTCGGCACCGGGCTGAATTTTCTCTGTGCCTGGCAGTTGTTCGAACAACAGGCGGTGGCCGGCGCGCGACTGCATTTTGTCAGCGTCGAAAAGTACCCGCTGAGCGCGCCCGATCTGCAACGGGCCTTGGCGTTATGGCCGGAACTCAAGCCGTTTGCCGATCAATTGCTGGCGCAATACGTCGCGATCCATCAAGGCTTTCAGCGCCTGGTGCTGGACAACGGCCGCGTCACCCTGACCTTGCTGATCGGCGATGCACTGGAGCAGTTGCCACAACTGGATGCGCAGATCGACGCCTGGTTTCTCGACGGTTTCGCCCCGGCGAAAAACCCCGACATGTGGACCGCCGAATTGTTCGCCGAACTGGCGCGCCTGGCGGCACCCGGCTCGACCATCAGCACCTTCACCAGCACCGGTTGGGTGCGCCGCCTGCTGAACGCGGCAGGTTTCAAGATGAAGCGCACCCCGGGCATCGGCCATAAATGGGAAATTCTGCGGGGCACGTTCCTCGGTTGGCCTGAAGAGACCGCTAAACCAGCCATGGCAAAACCCTGGTTCGCTCGCCCACAGCCGCTGACCGGCGAACGCCGCGCCTTGGTGATCGGTGCCGGGCTGGCCGGTTGCGCCAGTGCCGCCAGCCTGGCCGCGCGGGGTTGGCACGTGAGCTTGCTGGACCGCCACGCAGCACTGGCGCAGGAAGCCTCGGGCAATCCTCAGGGCGTGTTGTACCTCAAGCTTTCGGCCCACGGCACAGCGTTGTCGCAATTGATCGTCAGCGGTTTTGGCTACACCCGCCGTCTGCTGGAACAACTGCAGCGTGGCGTCGACTGGGACGATTGCGGGGTCTTGCAACTGGCCTTCAATGCCAAAGAAGCCGAACGTCAGGCGCAATTGGCCTCGGCCTTTTCACCGAGCCTGGTGCACCTGCTCGATCAACCCCAGGCCCAGGCCCGGGCCGGCATCGAATTGGCCCACGGCGGCTTGTTCTACCCTGAAGGCGGCTGGGTTCATCCGCCCGCGTTGTGCCAGTGGCAGGCGGGCTCAGCGAACATCCAGTGGCTGCCCCATCGCGACGTGCTGGAACTGCGCAAGGTCGATGATCAGTGGCAAGCCTGGAACGGCGATACGTTGCTGGCCAGTGCGCCGGTGGTGATACTGGCCGGCGCCGCCGAGATCAAGCGTTTTCCTCAAAGCGCCGATTTGCCCCTCAAACGCATTCGCGGCCAGATCACCCGACTGACGCAAACCCCTGAAAGCCAGCGCCTGGCCACCGTGGTCTGCGCAGAAGGCTATGTAGCGCCCGCACGCCTGGGCGAACACACCCTCGGCGCCAGTTTCGATTTCAAAAGCGATGAGCTCGCCCCAACTGTCGCCGAACACCTCGGCAACCTGGCGTTGCTCGAGGAAATTTCCACTGACCTGGTCGCCCGTCTGCATGCTCCAGAACTGGACCCGCAACAGCTTGAAGGACGCGCGGCATTTCGCTGTACCAGCCCGGACTACCTGCCGATCGTCGGACCGTTGGCCGACCAGGCTGCCTTCGTCCAAGCCTATGCCGCGCTGAGCAAAGATGCCCGGCAAGTGCCCGATGCGCCCTGCCCATGGCTTGAGGGGTTTTACGTCAACAGCGGTCATGGTTCTCGCGGCTTGATCACCGCGCCATTGTCTGGCGAGTTGTTGGCGGCATGGCTTGAAAATGAGCCGCTGCCCTTGCCCAGAACCGTGGCCGAGGCCTGCCATCCCAACCGTTTTGCCTTGCGCCAGTTGATTCGCGGAAAAGCCTGATCCATGGGCATATAACTTATCGGTCTAAAACTCCAGGGGTTCAGCTGGGTCAGTTTCCGGGTACCCGCCGTTTTTGGCGAGGTATCGATTGACCCTCCCCAACGGAAAAACCGGTAAGGACTTATGTGCGGATTAGCTGGAGAATTACGTTTCGACCATCAACCTGCGGACCTCGCAGCCATTGAACGAATCACCCATCACCTGGCCCCTCGTGGCCCCGACGCATGGGGTTTCCACAGCCAGGGGCCGATTGCCCTGGGCCATCGGCGCCTGAAAATCATGGACCTGTCGGACGGCTCGGCCCAGCCGATGATCGACCACCAACTGGGCCTGTCCCTGGCCTTCAACGGCGCGATCTACAACTTCCCGGAACTGCGCACTGAGCTTGAAAACCTCGGTTACGCCTTCTACTCCGATGGCGACACCGAAGTGCTGCTCAAGGGGTATCACGCCTGGGGCGAAGCTCTGTTACCCAAACTCAATGGCATGTTCGCCTTCGCCATTTGGGAGCGCGACGCCAAGCGTCTGTTCATTGCCCGCGACCGTCTCGGCGTGAAGCCGTTGTACCTGTCGCGCACCGGTCAACGCCTGCGCTTTGCCTCCTCCCTGCCGGCCTTGCTCAAGGGCGGCGACATCAACCCGATCCTCGACCCGGTGGCGCTCAATCATTATCTGAATTTCCACGCCGTGGTTCCGGCCCCGCGCACCTTGCTGGCGGGCATCGAAAAGCTGCCCCCGGCGAGCTGGATGCGCATCGACGCGGACGGCAGCACCGAGCAGAACACCTGGTGGACCCTGCCCTACGGCCCACATGCCGACGAAGTGAACCTGACCCTCGAAGACTGGCGCGACCGCGTACTCGACAGCACCCGCGATGCGGTGGCGATCCGTCAACGGGCGGCGGTGGATGTTGGCGTGCTGCTTTCCGGCGGCGTCGATTCAAGTCTGTTGGTAGGCCTGTTGCGCGAAGTCGGGGTCGAAAATCTGTCGACCTTTTCCATCGGTTTCCAGGATGCCGGCGGCGAGCGCGGTGACGAATTCCAGTATTCGGACCTGATCGCCAAACACTACGGCACGCAACACCATCAACTGCGCATCGACGAAAAAGAGATCATCGAGCAACTGCCCGCGGCGTTTCGCGCCATGAGCGAGCCGATGGTCAGTCATGACTGCATCGCGTTCTATCTGCTGTCGCGGGAAGTGGCCAGGCATTGCAAGGTGGTGCAAAGCGGCCAGGGCGCAGACGAGTTGTTCGCCGGGTATCACTGGTATCCGCAGGTGGATGGTGCGAGCGATCCGTATGCGGCGTATCGCGATGCGTTTTTCGACCGCAGCTACGCCGATTACGCCGCCACGGTGCAGCCGAAGTGGCTGACGGCCAACGACGCGGCCGGCGACTTCGTGAAGGAGCATTTCGCCCAGCCCGGTGCCGACGCAGCCGTGGACAAAGCCTTGCGCCTGGACAGCACCGTGATGCTGGTGGATGACCCGGTCAAACGCGTCGACAACATGACCATGGCCTGGGGTCTGGAAGCGCGTACGCCGTTTCTCGACTATCGCCTGGTGGAGTTGTCGGCGCGGGTGCCGGGCAAGTTCAAACTGCCCGATGGCGGCAAGCAAGTCTTGAAAGAAGCGGCGCGGCTGGTCATTCCCAGTGAAGTGATCGACCGCAAAAAGGGTTACTTCCCGGTCCCCGGCCTCAAGCATTTGCAGGGCGACACGCTGAACTGGGTGCGCGAACTGCTGCTCGATCCGAGTCAGGATCGTGGCCTGTTCAACCCCGCCATGCTCGACCGTCTGCTGACCGATCCACAAGGTCAACTGACCCCGTTGCGCGGCTCCAGGCTGTGGCAATTGGCAGCCCTGAACCTGTGGCTCAGTGAACAAGGAATCTGATCGATGAAACCTCACGCCACGGCTTATAGCCAACGCTTGTTGCGCGGTCAGACGCCCTCTTATGAACGCCTGCAAGCGCGCCTGGCCGAAGACGGCAGCGAATTGGGCGCCGCGCCAATCGCGGTGCATTGCGGTTGGGGCCGGCTGCTGATCGGCCACACCTTTCCCGATGCGGCGAGCCTTGCCCAAGAGTTGCTCAATGAGCAACCCGGTGAGCGGGACATCGCCTTGTACGTTGCCGCGCCCCAGCAAGTGTTGGGGCTGGAGCCGGCGCAACTGTTTCTTGACCCCTCCGACACCTTGCGCCTGTGGTTCAGCGATTACCGTCAGGCCACCCGAGTGTTTCGCGGCTTTCGCATCCGTCGGGCGCAAAGCGAGGCGGACTGGCAGGCCATCAATCAGCTGTATCAGGCACGCGGCATGCTGCCCATCGATGCGAATTTGCTGACGCCCCATCACCAGGGCGGCCCGGTTTACTGGCTGGCCGAGGATGAGGACAGCGGCACCATCATCGGCAGTGTCATGGGCCTGAATCATCACAAGGCCTTCAATGACCCGGAAAATGGCAGCAGCCTGTGGTGCCTGGCGGTCGATCCGCACTGTTCGCGCCCAGGCGTCGGTGAGGTGCTGGTGCGGCACTTGATCGAACACTTCATGAGCCGTGGCTTGAGTTACCTGGACCTGTCGGTGCTGCACAACAACCGTCAGGCGAAATGTCTTTACGCCAAGCTCGGTTTTCGCAATTTGTCGACCTTCGCCATCAAGCGCAAGAACGGCATCAACCAGCCGTTGTTTCTTGGCCCTGGCCCGCAAGCCGAGTTCAATCCGTATGCGCGGATCATCGTCGAGGAGGCGCATCGGCGCGGCATTGATGTGCAGGTGGATGACGCGCAAGCCGGCTTGTTCACCTTGATTCACGGCAGTCGTCGGGTACGTTGCCGCGAATCCCTGAGCGACCTGACCAGCGCCATCAGCATGACGTTGTGCCAGGACAAAAGCCTGACCCACAAAGTGCTGAAAAACGCCGGTCTGGCACTGCCCGCCCAACAACTGGCGGGGAGCGTGGACGATAATCTGGCGTTTCTCGACGAGCACCAACGGGTGGTGGTCAAACCGCTGGACGGTGAACAGGGCCAAGGGGTGGCGGTGGATTTACGGACCATCGAAGAGGTCCAGCAAGCCATCGAAAACGCCCGCACCTTCGACAGTCGAGTGCTGCTGGAAAGCTTCCATGAAGGCCTCGACTTACGGATTCTGGTGATCGGCTTCGAAGTGGTCGCCGCCGCCATTCGCCGACCGGCGGAAGTGGTGGGCGATGGTCAGCATTCCATCGGTGCGCTGATCGAGGCCCAGAGCCGTCGCCGTCAGGCAGCAACCAGCGGTGAAAGCAAAATTCCGCTGGACCACGAGACCCAGCGCACCGTGCAGGCGGCAGGTTACGACTACAGCAGCATTCTGTCGGCTGGTGAGCATCTGTTCGTGCGGCGCACGGCCAATCTTCATACCGGCGGCATTCTGGAAGACGTCACGGCGATTTTGCATCCAACCTTGGTGGACGCGGCGGTGCGTGCGGCGCGGGCGCTGGATATTCCGATGGTCGGGCTCGACCTGATGGTGCCGGCCGCCGACCAGCCGCAGTATGTGTTTATCGAAGCCAATGAACGCGCCGGGCTGGCCAACCATGAACCGCAGCCGACGGCCGAGCGGTTTGTGGATTTGTTGTTTCCGCATAGTCATCCGGCGGCCTCTTAGTAATGCAGTGCCTGGACGGGCGTCTTCGCGGGCAAGCCTCGCTCCTACAGATATGAGGCGACGATACCAATTCTGTAGGTGCGAGGCTTGCCCGCGAAGGCGGCCTGACAGGCAACGTAGATTTCCTTTCATGATCATTCCCACGCTCTGCGTGGTAATGACTCCTCGGACGCTCCGCGTCCACTTGGGACGCAGAGCGTCCCTGGCTGCATTCCCACGCAGAGCGTGGGAACGATCAGCTCTCAACCCATCAGGAGTTTCCATGACCCGCAAGATTCCCGAACCGGATCTCGATTATCTGCAAAAAGTCCTGCTGGAAATGCTCGCCATTCCCAGCCCCACCGGCTTCACCGACACCATCGTGCGTTACGTCGCCGAGCGTCTCGAAGAGCTGGGCATTCCCTTTGAGATGACCCGTCGTGGCACCATCCGCGCCACCCTCAAGGGCAAGAAAAACACCCCGGACCGTGCCGTCTCCGCCCACCTGGACACCATTGGCGCGGCGGTTCGCGCGATCAAGGACAACGGTCGCCTGACCCTGGCGCCGGTCGGTTGCTGGTCCAGCCGTTTTGCCGAAGGCAGCCGTGTCAGTCTGTTCACCGACAACGGCGTGATCCGCGGCAGCGTGTTGCCGTTGATGGCTTCCGGGCACGCATTCAATACTGCCGTGGATGAACTGCCGATCAGTTGGGATCACATCGAATTGCGCCTGGACGCCTACTGCGCCACCCGCGCCGATTGCGATTCGCTGGGGATCAGCGTCGGCGATTTCGTCGCCTTCGACCCGTTGCCGGAGTTCACCGAAAGCGGCCACATCAGCGCCCGTCACCTCGACGACAAGGCCGGCGTTGCCGCACTGCTGGCGGCGCTCAAAGCCATTGTCGACAGCGGCGAAGAACTGATGATCGACTGCCATCCGCTGTTCACCATCACCGAAGAAACCGGCAGCGGTGCAGCGGCTGCGCTGCCTTGGGATGTCAGTGAATTCGTCGGCATCGACATCGCGCCGGTCGCGCCCGGCCAGCAGTCCAGCGAACACGCGGTGAGCGTGGCGATGCAGGATTCCGGCGGGCCTTATGACTATCACTTGTCACGCCACCTGCTGCGGCTTGCCAGCGACAACGAACTGCCGGCGCGTCGCGACCTGTTCCGCTATTACTTCAGCGATGCTCACTCTGCCGTTACGGCCGGCCACGACATTCGCACCGCCCTGCTCGCTTTCGGTTGCGATGCCACCCACGGTTATGAACGCACCCACATCGACAGCCTCGCCGCCCTCAGCCGCCTGCTCGGCGCCTACATCCTCAGCCCGCCAGTGTTCGCCAGCGATGCACAACCGGCCAAGGGCTCACTGGACCGGTTCAGTCATCAGCTCGAACACGAGACGCAGATGGAAAGCGATACCCGGGTGCCGTCGGTGGACAGCTTGATCGGGCAGCGTTCAGACGGTTGATTGTTTCCTACGAACGTTCCCACGACGCAGCCCGGGTCGCTCCGCGTCCCTTCCGAGAGCTGGAACGCGGAGCGTCCCCTGAGGCATTCCCACGCAGAGCGTGGGAACGATCAAGACGCAATATCCCGCACGACGCGTACCTGTAGGAGCGAGGCTTGCCCGCGAAGGCGGTAGATCAGGCGCCACGTGAGCCCCAGGCTAGCCGCAATCGCCCATTCGCCGTAGCATCGCGCCATTGTTTAGCCGAGGTGCCTTATGCTGATTCCCCACGACCAACTTGAAGTCGACACGCTGACCCGCCTGATCGAGGATTTCGTGACCCGCGACGGCACGGACAATGGCGATGACACACCGCTGGAAACCCGCGTGCTGCGCGTTCGTCAGGCATTGACCAAGGGCCAGGCGTTGATCGTCTTCGATCCGGAAAGCGAACAATGCCAATTGATGCTCAAGCACGACGTGCCCAAGCATCTGTTCGACTGAGACCTTTAACGGGCTTTGGCTTTGGCCTGTTTGATCTGGATGCGCTCATAGACTTCGGCGCGATGTACGTTGACCTCCTGCGGCGCTTCGACACCGAAGCGCACGCTGCTTCCGTTGACGGCGAGAACCCGCACGGAAATGTTGTCACCAATGGAAATCAACTCGCCCACAACGCGACTCAGTACAAGCATGGCCTTCATCCTTCAGGGTTACCGGCCCTTGAAGATGCCCGGCGCGTAGCGGGTCTTCAATGCAACGGCAGCAAAACAGTCTTGCCCTACAACCCAAAAGGCTTTGCCCTGACGGACGCGTCTGACAACCGGTTGAATGAAGGGCCGATTCTTCAGGAAGCGGAAAAGCGCGGGCCAAACAGAATGACGCCCGCCCCCATCACACACAACGCCATGCCAATCCAGTCCGAGCCCAGCGGACGAATCCGCTCGACCACCGCCAGCCAACCGATTGACGCAATGATGTAGATGCCACCGTAGGCGGCGTAGGCGCGGCCGGCGTAGCTTGCTTCGACCCGGGTCAGCAGCACCGCGAACAGGATCAGGCTGACCAGCGCCGGGACGATCCATAAAGCGCTTTTACCCTGGCGCAACCACATCCAGAAGGCGAAGCAGCCGGCGATTTCGAACAGCGCGGCGAGGAAAAACCACAGGTAATTGAGCATGCAAATGTCTCGTGAGGATGGCCGGTTGCGGCCACCCTAACGACGGTCTTGCGCACGGGCAAGTTCAGCCTGCGGATTGTTTGGCCTTGGCGCGCATTTTGTCCGCCATGACGGTCATTTCGTTGTAGAGCAATTGCGGATCTTTCTGTTTGATCGCCCAGGCCATGCGGCCCTGCTCGTGAGGCAGAATCAGGAATTGGCCGACGGCGACTTGCTGATAGATGTAATCGGCAATATCGGCAGCGGTGATCGGCGAGCTTTCCAGCAACTTGCCGACCTGGGCTTTCATGGCTGGAGTCGGGCCGCGAAAAGAGTCCAGCAAGTTGGTCTGGAAGAATGACGGGCAGACCACATGCACGCTGACTTGCTCATGGGCCAGTTCGATCAACAGACTTTCGGACAACGCCACCACACCCGCCTTGGCCACGTTGTAGTTGCTCATGGCCGGGCCTTGCATCAGTGCGGCCATCGAGGCGATGTTGATGATCTTGCCTTTGCTTTTCTCCAGCAGTGGCAGGAAGGCCTTGCAACCCTTGACCACACCCATCAGGTTGATTGCGATCTGCCAGTCCCAGTCTTCCAGCGACAATTCACTGAAGAAACCGCCCGAGGCCACGCCGGCGTTGTTGACGATGACATCGATGCCGCCGAACTTCTCTTCACAGGCTTGGGCGAATGCCGTCAGTTGGCTGTAGTCGCGCACATCACAACGCTGAATGAAACCATCACCGCCGGCTTCGCGAACCCGCTTCAGGGTTTCTTGCAGGCCGGGTTCACTGACATCCGACAAGGCCAGCTGCCAGCCTTCACGCGCCCAGCGCAGCGCGATTTCGCGACCCAGGCCTGAGCCCGCGCCAGTGATCATCATGCGATTTTGCATAGCAAACAGCCTTGTTGTTCCGGGGAAGATGCACCGAGTGTAGCGAAGGATAATGCGCGACCCACGCTCCATCAGATTGCTGAATGGCCAGCGATGAACCACGGCGCGGTCCGGTTGTTTCAACTTTGAGACGCAATAAAAGAAATAAACGTACTTGCCAAATACATTAAAAAAACCTGGAATTTTTCTTCATATCCATGAGTCGGATTTTGTAAGCAGCTAGGATTAATACAAGTCCTGCTGATGGCTCAAACGCCAGGTCAAATCCACAACCAACAAGGAAATAGACATGGGCACAATTCTTATCATTATTCTTATCCTGTTGCTGTTAGGTGGTCTGCCGGTCTTCCCATACTCCAGAAGTTGGGGTTACGGCCCGTCCGGTATCATCGGCGTGGTGTTGGTGGTGCTATTGATCCTGCTGCTGCTTGGCAAGATATAAAGGTTTTGCCGGCAAAAAAAAGAGGCCCTGCGAAGGGCCTCTTTTTATTGCACCGAAACTTAATCCGGCTTGCCGTCAACGACACCGGCGGTGTTATCAATCAGGCTTTTGGTAGCCGTCTGGATGAACGACTCGAGCTTTTGCTTGAGCGCCGCTTCGTCAGCCGATGCCGGGATCACTTCACCTTTGGGATTGGCGCCCAGTTCATATTGATACAACTTCGGCGGCATTTCCTTGGGCAATACCAGCACACGATCCCCGGTGAGCAATGCAACCGTCTGATCGCTGCCCGACGGCTTGATCACGCCAAAACCCTTGTCGCCTTCCGGCAGGTTCAACAAGTCTCGACCCCAGCATTGATGAGCCACCTCTCCACCAATACGGCCCATGATGGTCGGCACGATGTCGATCTGGGTGCCGACGGTGTGGTCGACCTGGCCGAATTTTTCCTGGACGCCCGGCCCGATCAGCAACATTGGAACGTTGAAGCGACCCAAGTCCATTTCAGTGATCTGCTGTTCGTTGCCAAAACCGTGGTCGCCGACCACTACAAACAGGGTTTCCTTGAAATACGGCTCTTTGCGGGCCTGTTCGAAGAATTGACCCAACGCCCAGTCGGAGTAGCGCATGGCGGTCAAGTGGTCGTTGAGGTTGCCGCGATCGGTCACAGGCTTCACCGGCAATGGCGTCGGCAAAGCGTACGGCGTGTGGTTGGACAGCGTTTGCAGCAAGGCATAGAACGGTTTCTTGTCCTTGCCATCACGGGCCTTCAACTCTTCCAGGCCACGGTTGAACATGTCCTGGTCGGACACGCCCCAGGTTGCATCGGAAAACACCGGGTTGACGAAGTCATTACGCCCGATGAAGGTGGTCATGCCCTGGTTGCTGAAGAAGCCCGACTGGTTGTCCCAGGCGAAGTCGCCGTTGTAGACGTACACATCATCGTAGTCCCGGGCGCTGAGCAATTGCGGCAGGCCGGACAGTTTGTGACTGCCTTCGGGTGTCTGCATCAGGTATTCGAAACCCGGCAAGTTCGGGAAGCAGGCCATGGTGGCGAACATGCCCTGGTGGGTATGGGTGCCGTTGGAGAAGAAACGATCGAACAACAGGCCTTCTTTCGACAGTTTGTCGAAGTACGGCGTGATGTCACCCGGACGACCCAGGGCGCCCACCGAGTGACCGGCGAAGCTTTCCATCAGGATCACCACGACGTTCTTGATCGGCAGTGTCTTGTTGGTGTCGGGGCTGAAATTGCGACGCACCGCGGCGGTCTCGGTATCGATCAGCTTGTCACTTGGGGTCAACAACAAATCGCGCACAGTCTGCTGGGCCTGAGGCTGTGGCAATGTGGCCTTCCAGACATTGTCGCGATGTTCGGACAGCCGGCTTTTGGCCGCTGCAATCAACGACAGCGTGCCATTGAGGCCCAACTGATTGGCGAAGTTCGAATCGGTGGTGTACACGTCACCCCAACGCATTGGCGGCCCTTGACGCAGGGTGCCACGCGCAGCGACCACGCAAATCAGCAGGCAGACCAGGAACACCGCGCCACGCGTATACCACGGAGCAACCTGTCGCGTACTGATGCTGCCACCGCTGAACGGCCCGCGAGGACGCGTGGCACGGTCGGCGCCCTTGAACGCAAGCGTCAGAATCAAGGTGCCCACGCCCCACGCCAGCAGGTAGCGAACCACCGGAAAACCGTACCAGAGCATGCTCATCACGGTTTTCGGGTCTTCCTTCACGTACTGGAAGACCAGACCGTTGAGGCGCTGGTGGAACTCGCGGTAAAAGTCCATCTCCATCAGGCCGAGGAACAGCGCGATGCTTGAGACAACGGTCAGCCACAGCCGGAAAAACCCGCGGGCGGCCATCGCCCTGGCGCTGAACAATGCCAGCAGCAGCGGAATGCTGAGGTAAACCACCAGACGCAAGTCGAAACGCAGGCCGTTGGCGAACGCTTCCAGAAAGGTCGAAGCCGGTGTATCGAGGATCATCGAGCTGTTGTAGACCAGCAGCGCCACGCGCAGCAGGCTCAACATGACCATCATGATCACCGCACACATTAGCGTGTAGGCCAGATGCGATTTGACGGTCGGTTGCAGCAGGCGACTAGAAGCTCGCTGCTGACTCAGGGCGTCCGGGTTTGCCATGTCGTTTCAGGACCCATTGGAAGTTGAAGTTTCAAAAAATACAGCGGCGCCTTGCCTGAGGCTGGTCGGTTAACTGGGATTGCGTTTAACTGACCGGCACCCGCTGTCTTGCCCTCTGTTGGCCACCTTCGGCCCCGGGGCTTGCGCGGTGCGCAAATGTTGCACGATCAACCGCGGATTACCATGGATTACTGGCCCACGGCCCCCGAGTGTCGCTTGCAGCGTTGTGGGACAAGAGGCGTGGCGTAAAGTTGCGCAGGCTTACGGGTTGGCCGCGGGCGAATTGTCTTGGAGGCTTTGTGAAAATTTCGTTCAACGCATATCCAGAAACAAAATAAAGCCCCCGCCAGGACCTATGGAAAGAGTACGCGGTTACTTCTCGGCGCGTTCTTTCAGGGCTTTGAGGGTATTGAACGGCGCGTCGACCACAAACTTGTTGGCCAACCACGACGGCACGCTGCCACCGGGTTCGGTATGGGCCTGATAAGTCACTTCGACTTGATCGCCTTTAGGCACGAGCTTCCACAACCCTTTGACCTGAGCGACCCGAACAAAACCTTTTTCTTGCGCAAAGTACTGGGGTTGCCCTTCCAGCTCACGGGTCAGGCTGCCATCGGCGCCTTCAACGGTGGTGATATGCAACACGGAGTCGCGAGGGGTGACCGGCCAAGGGGTATTGAACTGGGTGTAGGTCCAGCTCTGGTTACCTTCATGTTTAAGCAACTTCTGAGTCTTGCACTCGTGAATCCATGCACAGGCACCCGGCACGTCTTCCTGCAATGCACGCAGTTTGGCCATGGTGGTCTTCATGACGGTCACGCCACGGTATGCCTTGTATTGGGAACCGGCCACTTCACTCAACGATACCTTGATGCCCTGTTCTTCCTTGGCGGTTTTCCATTCTTCGGCCTGGGCCGTGGAGGCCAGTAGAACCGTCAAACCACACAGCACAGCCATACGATGCAGCGAACCCATAGTCTTTTCCTTATTGTTGAAGTTCCATTCGTCGAACACATCACGCGGCCGTCATTTGCTCCCACCAGCCCAGCAACTTGATCGCTTCGTCGCTGCTGCTTCCGCAGACTTCGACATCGGCTTCAAATGCCGAACACACCGCAGGACGCTCCGGCTTGCCGAAAATGCTGCACAGGTTATCGGCAGACAGCTGGACGCAACGTTCTCCGGCGGCTTTGCCATTGGGCATGCCGGGGATCGGCGAACTGATGGAAGGGGCAATGCAACAGGCGCCACAGCCTTCACGGCATCTCATGACGACAAGCTCCTCGCGACGGGTAAAGGGACGTGGCACAGAGTAACGGCTAAAACGGCTGTTTAAAATTACCTGAGCCCGGGTTTTTTCATTCAAACGAAGGTGACCGACCAGTCTCCGACAAAGCGTCTGGTCCACGGGTCACGATGGGGAGGAAATTACTGCTTGAACTCGAATTCCAGCGCCGCGCCTTCAACTTCCCGCCGCTCTTCATTGCGCAGTTGCAGCTGCATTTCGTTGCTGAGCAGGCGACCGTTGAGCTGGAACGGGCTGCTCTTGTCGCCAAACATTTGTGGCAACAGCGTATCGCGTGGGGGCAAGGTGACCGTGCCGACCGGTTTCAGTTCTTCGACCATGTCCTTGGGCAGGCTCAAGTCGAGATCTGCCGAAGGGAGTCTGGTTTTCACGACCTCACTGGCCGGTTTCGACTTGGCGGCAATGGGGGAACGCTTCTTTACCGCTGCTGCCTTCTTTTTGGCCGGCGCAGCTTTTTTGACCGGTGCGGCTTTTTTGACCGGTGCCGCTTTTTTCGCAGGGGTACTGGCTGTGGGTTTTTCCTGAACGGAAGCCGCCATGACGCCTTCCGGGTGACAGGTCATTAGCAGGCAGATCAACAACCAGATGGCAGGAAAAATCGGCTTCATGGACCCAACGGCGTGAACGGCAGAAGTCTGTATGCTCGCCTGTTGGAGACGACAAGACAAGCGGGCCGTTCACCACTGCCCGACCGGTCAAAAACCGCTTGCCGTCTCCTGACAAAGTTGCGTCGCCAGCAACCCCAGCGTCATCAATGCACGCTCGGCCTCGCGGTTCCAGGGGATGCCACAATTCAGGCGAATGCAGTGATTGAACTGCTCGGTATTACTGAAAATCAGCCCCGGCGCAATGCTGATGCCCTGCTGCAACGCCCGCACATGCAGTTCTTGCGTATTCACCCGCCCCGGCAGGCTGACCCAAAGAATGAAGCCGCCGGTGGGCCGGGTCATCTGCGTACCTTCCGGGAAGTACTGCTGCACCGCCAATTGAAAAGCGCTGAGGTTCTTGCGGTACTCCTGACGGATGTAACGCAAATGCCGGTCGTAGCCACCGTTTTCCAGATAGGCCGCGATACCCATTTGCGTGACGCTGCAGGCCGAATGGGTGCTGAAAGTCTGCAAACGCTGGATTTCCTGCTGGTACTTGCCGGCAATCATCCAGCCGATGCGCACACCGGGCGAGAGGGTTTTGGAGAAGCTGGAGCAATAGATCACCCGATCCAGCCGGTCGTAGGCCTTGAGCGATTTGGTGCGCCCCTGCTCGAACATCAGTTCGCCGTAAATGTCGTCTTCGACGACCTGGATATCGAAATCCGAGGCCAGGCGCAGCAATTGTTTCTGCCGCTCTTCGGGCATGGTGCCGCCCAGGGGATTGCTCAGGCGCGTGGTCAGCACCAGCGCCTTGATCGACCACTGGTTGGCCGCCAGTTGCAGGGCTTCAAGACTCATGCCGGTGGCTGGATCGCTGGGAATTTCGATGACTTTGAGCCCTAGCAGGTCGGCCAGTTGCAGCAAACCGTAATAGGTTGGCGACTCGGCGGCGATCAGGTCACCCGGTCGGGTCAACACGCGCAAGGACATTTGCAGCGCATCGACGCAGCCGTGGGTGATCACCACTTCCGACGGGTCGACCACCACGCCGGCGTCGCGCATGCGGATCGCCACTTGCCGACGCAAGGGCTCGAAACCGGGGCTGAACATGTAGCTGAACGCCCGCGGACTATGGAAACGGGTGACTTTGGCCAATTGCTGATGCAGCGCCCGCACTGGCAGATAGTCAACGCTCGGTACGGCGGCGCCCAACGGGAAGACGCCTTCGCGGCGCGATTCGACCAGGACTTGCTGAATAATGCTGCTGCGGGTGACAAGGCCTGGTCGTTCGACCCGGGCAATATCCGGGGTTGGCGCCGTGAGCGCCGGCGTCTGGTGCACGTAGTAACCGGATTGCGGCCGGGCTCGAATCAGCCCCTGATCTTCAAGGTTGGCATAGGCCTGCAACACCGTTGCATGGCTGACGTTGAGCTGCGAGCTCATCTTGCGCACCGAAGGCACGCGCTCCCCTGGCTGGTAAACACCGCGGCGGATGTCTTCGGCCAGCTGCTGAGCAATACGTTGGTAAAGCAAGAGATTGGTCATGACGCAGCACTCGATTTCACGGGCATTTTATTCTTGTGTGAAACAATACCGGAACAGTTTGGAAGTGTACTGGGACAGTTATCACAATAGTCGACCGTACAGTGCATTGTCAGCAAAAAACTGTACTGTTTTTTGGCAGGCGTTAAGGATTTGGCAGGCACAAAAAAACCCGGCGCTGCTGACAGGCCGGGCTTTCCAGTAACGCAGCCCTTTAGCGGGCGGCGCCGAGCTGGCCTTTTTCGTCGGAGAACACAATTTCTACCCGACGGTTCTGCGCACGACCACGCTCTGAGGCGTTTGCATCTACCGGGTATTCATCGCCGTAGCCTTCGACCTTGATACGTTTGTCGTCGATACCCAGGTCCATCAACACATCCGCCACCGATTGCGCACGGTCGCGGGACAGCTTGAGGTTTTCCTGTTTACCGCCAGTGCTGTCGGTATAGCCCTCGATCCGCACCACTCGCTTGGGGTTGAGCTGCAAAAACTGGACGATCTTCAGCACCACACGGTTTGCCGAGCTTTTCAGCTCTGCTTCACCGGTATCGAACAGCACATCGCCCAAGGTCATCACCAGACCCCGGTCGGTTTGGGTAGTGGCCAACGCCACGATCTGCTCTTCGAGCCACTTGCCCTGTTGCTGCACGCTGAGCAACTTGGACTCACGCAGGGCCAGTTGCAGGCGCTGACGCTCGAGTTCGAGCTTCGCCGCGCGCTCCTCGTTGAGCACTTGATTGGTGTGTTCCCGGGCGATTTCGCTGTAGCGCCGGCTCAGGTAGGCGTAATGCACAACGTCCGAACCGCTGCCCCAGTAGCTGGACAGACGATCGGCCCGGGCCAGCGACTCGCCGGCGCGGATCACGTCCTTGGGCGCAATGCGCAGCACATTGGAGTCTTCCTTGACCTTCTGAAAGTCAGTGCCCGCCTGCTGGATTGCGGCTTCGCTGTGTTGACCGGCGCAGCCATAAAGGCTTGCACAACCGGCCAGGATCAAGCCGCCGAGTGCTTTGGTTTTCAGGCTCATTGGGCATCTCCCAGTTGCTTGCGCAAACGAGTGATACGGGTATTGAGCACGTTCAACTGCTCCTCACTCTTGAGGGTCAGAACCCGGGCTTCGGCCAGACGCGCGTCCAGCTCGGCCTGCTCGGCCCGCATGCGCGCATGCTTGAAGGACTGGTCGGCCATGTTGCCCTTGGCCCGCTTGAACTTGTCTTCAGCCAGTTTCAGCTCCGGCACTTCGTCGGCGGTAGCACCCACGGCCTTCGCTTGTTCAAGGGCTTGCTCGGTCAAGCGTATTTGTTCATTCGGCGCCGGATCGGCTGCACAACCCGCCAGAGCCAGAACGGCCAGGGCAGCGAAAAGAGGTCGAATACTCACTAAGAATCCCTACTGTTTTGGGGTACTGACAGGTTGTGGCTGCGGTTGTGAGCGCTGTGCCTTCCAACGCTCGATATTGCGCAGCAGCGCAGCTTCTGTCAGTCCGGACGCGGGCAATTCTGTCATCTTTTTGGCCAGCTGTCCGCGCAACCAAGGATCGTTGCAGGCAGAGTTATGGGAAACCGCAAGATACAGGCCCGGTTTATCGATGGGGTGTGGGTGGGCCATCAAGTCATTGGCCATCCCCAGCGTTTGCACCATGGCCATGCCCGAATAGCGGCCGGCGAGAACAAATTCCACCTCGTTCAACAGCAATTTCTGAAAGGCCTGGGTCAGATTGGGCGTACGCAACAGGGTCAATTGCTGTTCGGCAAAAATACCGAATGCGGGGGTTATACGAGCCTTTTCCGACAACGCGCCGGAATGACCGCGAAGGTCCTGGGCTTCGTTGTAGACCAGTAACGAATCGTTGCGAGTCCAGACCAGGTAATCGTTCTCCAACAGCGGTGGATGGACGTAATCCAGATTTTCCAGCTCACTGACCAACAACGGCGCATCGGCCAGCATGTCCATTCGTCCGCTGCGCACTTCCTCCAGGGCCTGGGAGCGTTTACCTGCGTAAAGCAGCTCGACCTTGATGCCCAACTCCCCCGCCACGTGCTGCAACAGATCAGCGCTGGCGCCCATCAGATGCCTGGGGTTTTGCGGGTCTTGCCACAGGTACGGCGGCGCGTCCGGGCTGCCGGTCACTACCAGGCGCTCGCATTTGCCCGCAGCTATGGACAGCCCCGGCAACAGCGTCAGGCCCAGCAGCAGTGACCAGCCACACACGTGGCGTAAATCCATGGCGAAACACCCCTCAAAAAACAAAAAAAAGCCCGACCAAAAGGTCGGGCTCTTTATAAGTCAAGCCGCCGGATTAGACCAGCTTCTCGAGCTCGGGGATGGCTTCGAACAAATCCGCCACCAGGCCGTAATCGGCCACCTGGAAGATCGGCGCTTCTTCGTCCTTGTTGATCGCCACGATCACTTTGGAGTCTTTCATGCCGGCCAGGTGCTGGATCGCGCCGGAGATACCGACGGCGATGTACAGCTGTGGCGCAACGATCTTGCCGGTCTGACCGACCTGCATGTCGTTGGGTACGAAACCTGCGTCGACCGCTGCGCGGGAAGCGCCGACGGCAGCGCCCAGCTTGTCGGCCAAGGCGTACAGGTGCTTGAAGTTGTCGCCGTTCTGCATGCCGCGACCGCCGGAAACGACGATCTTGGCAGCGGTCAGTTCCGGACGATCGGACTTGGCCAGTTCTTCGCCAACGAAGCTCGAAGTGCCAGCGTCGTGAGCAGCCGCAACGGCCTCAACAGCCGCCGAACCACCTTCAGCGGCAACCGGATCGAAACCGGTGGCACGCACGGTGATCACTTTGACCGCCGCGTTCGATTGAACGGTAGCAATGGCGTTACCGGCGTAGATCGGACGCTTGAAGGTGTCAGCGCTTTCGACCGAAATGATCTCGGAGATCTGGTCAACGTCCAGCTGCGCGGCAACGCGTGGCAGGATGTTTTTGCCGTTGGAAGTCGCAGCAGCCAGGATGTGGCTGTAGCCCTTGCCCAACTCGGCTACCAGCGGAGCAACGTTTTCCGGCAGTTGATGAGCGTAGGCAGCGTTGTCGGCTGTCAGCACTTTGGATACGCCAGCAATTTTTGCAGCGGCTTCAGCTACGGGGCCAGCGCCCTGACCTGCAACCAGAACGTGGATATCACCACCGATCTTGGCGGCAGCAGCCACAGTGTTCAGCGTGGCCGGGGCCAGCACTTTGTTGTCGTGTTCAGCAATAACCAAGATAGTCATTTAGATTACCTTCGCTTCGTTCTTGAGTTTTTCAACCAGTTCAGCCACCGACTTGACCTTGATACCCGCGCTGCGTGCAGCCGGCGCTTCGACTTTCAGGGTCTTGTTGGTGGAGGCGGTGGAAACGCCCAAAGCGTCCGGAGTCAGCACTTCGAGAGGCTTCTTCTTGGCTTTCATGATGTTTGGCAGAGACGCGTAGCGCGGCTCGTTCAAACGCAGGTCGGTGGTGACGATGGCCGGCAGTTTCAGGGAAACCGTCTGCGCGCCGCCGTCGATTTCGCGGGTCACGGCAACGCTGTCGCCGGACACTTCGACTTTAGAGGCGAAGGTGCCCTGACCGTAGCCGCTCAATGCCGCGAGCATCTGGCCAGTCTGGTTGTTGTCGCTGTCGATGGCTTGTTTGCCGAGGATCACCAGCTGAGGCTGTTCCTTGTCGACAACGGCCTTCAACAGTTTGGCAACGGCCAGGGAAGTCAGATCTTCTGCGGATTCGACGAGGATGGCGCGGTCGGCACCCAGAGCCAGCGCGGTGCGCAGTTGCTCCTGAGCGGTGGACGGGCCGATGGAGACGACGACGATTTCAGTCGCAACGCCTTTCTCTTTCAGGCGTACGGCTTCTTCCACTGCGATTTCGCAGAACGGGTTCATCGACATCTTGACGTTGGCGAGGTCGACGCCGGAATTGTCCGCCTTGACACGAACCTTGACGTTGTAATCCACAACGCGTTTGACAGCTACAAGAACCTTCATGGATTCCTCGTTACTCTCCGGTGAAAAGAAAGTCGCCTAGGCGAACCTGGCGGTTGATGCTCATCGGCGCAAGGGCACCTCTAAAAACGCTGGCAGGTGTAAAGGGTGAACCTTGCTCACGAGGCGGATAACCGTTCGTCAGTGGTGACTGACGAGTCATTCATTATCGTGGCGTGTAAACTGCGCGAAAAACCTGCGCGGCGCATCACCTTGTACTGCCATCGCCCTGTCTTTAGAGGTGCTCTTGAAACCAACAGTAAGCCTACGGCGAGCGCAAAACCGCCCGTATCTTGACCGGAACGCCTATTCCGGTCAATACGGCAAAATGACCACTCATAAGCCGCGGTGACTTTGATTTATCTGGCTTTGAGCCAATTCAAACAAACGTTTGTATTGGACGCTAGGAGTGGTGTAGATATAATGCGCCACCTAGAGAGAAAGGTGGATCATCCATTGTCCCTTCCGGCTTGCCGGAGGAAATAATGGATGCAACGCCAAACCTCCAATTAGAAAAAAAACTGTTGAGCCTTGAGTAGGAGATAGCCTGTGGAACGCGAATACATGGAATTCGACGTGGTCATCGTCGGTGCCGGCCCCGCTGGCTTGTCTGCCGCCTGCCGCTTGAAGCAGAAGGCCGCCGAAGCCGGTAAGGAAATCAGCGTCTGCGTGGTCGAAAAAGGCTCCGAAGTCGGTGCTCATATCCTGTCCGGTGCCGTGTTCGAACCACGCGCCCTGAACGAACTGTTCCCGGACTGGAAAGAACTCGGCGCGCCGCTGAATACGCCCGTCACACGCGATGACATCTTCGTTCTGAAAAACGCCGACAGCGCGCAGAAGATTCCTGACTTTTTTGTGCCCAAGACCATGCACAACGAAGGCAACTACATCATTTCCCTGGGCAATCTGTGCCGCTGGCTGGCTCAGCAGGCCGAGAACCTGGGCGTGGAAATCTACCCGGGCTTCGCTGCCCAGGAAGCCCTGTTCGACGAGAACGGCGTGGTTCGCGGAATCATCACCGGTGATCTGGGCGTTGACCGCGAAGGCAATCCGAAAGAAGGCCTGTACACTCCGGGCATGGAACTGCGTGCCAAGTACACGCTGTTCGCCGAAGGTTGCCGCGGCCACATCGGCAAGCAACTGATCAAGCGCTTCAACCTCGACAGCGAAGCCGACGCCCAGCACTACGGCATCGGCCTGAAAGAAATCTGGGAAATCGACCCGGCCAAGCATCAGCCAGGCCTGGTGGTTCACACTGCCGGTTGGCCGCTGGACATCATGGGCACCGAAAACACCGGAGGCTCGTTCCTCTATCACCTGGAAAACAACCAGGTGGTGGTCGGTCTGATCGTCGATCTTTCCTACAGCAACACCTTCCTTTCGCCGTTCGATGAGTTCCAGCGCCTCAAGCATCACCCGGTGCTCAAGCAATACCTGGAAGGTGGCAAGCGCATCAGCTACGGCGCACGCGCTATCTCCAAAGGCGGCTTGAACTCGCTGCCGAAGATGGTCTTCAAGGGCGGCGCACTGATCGGTTGCGACCTTGGCACCCTGAACTTTGCCAAGATCAAAGGCAGTCACACCGCAATGAAGTCCGGCATGCTCGCCGCTGATGCCGTGGCCGATGCGCTGTTCGCTGACCTGGACGGCACGCAAGAGCTGACCCCTTACGTCGACGCCTTCAAGAAGAGCTGGCTCTATGACGAACTGTTCGCCAGCCGCAACTTCGGCCCGGCTATTCACAAGTTCGGCGCCATCGTTGGCGGCGGTTTCAACTGGCTCGATCAGAACATCTTCGGCGGTAAACTGCCGTTGACCTTGCACGACACCAAGCCGGATTACGCTTGCCTGAAACTGGCGGCCGACTGCAAGAAAATCGATTACCCGAAACCGGACGGCAAGATCAGCTTCGACAAACTCAGCTCGGTGTTCATCTCGGGTACCAACCATGAAGAAGAACAGCCTTGCCACTTGAAGCTGACCGACCCAAGCATTCCGATCGCCAAAAACCTGCCGATGTACGATGAGCCCGCCCAGCGTTACTGCCCGGCCGGCGTGTACGAAGTGGTGACCAAGGAAGACGGCGAAAAGCGCTTCCAGATCAATGCCCAGAACTGCGTTCACTGCAAGACCTGCGACATCAAGGACCCTGCACAGAACATCACCTGGGTGGCGCCGGAAGGGGCTGGCGGCCCGACTTACCCGAACATGTAAGTTCAATTGCTGAACATCAAGGCTCCCGATACGGGGGCCTTTTTGTTGCCCGCAATCTTGTGGGAGCGGGCTTGCCCGCGATGAGGATTTATCATTCAACATTGAAGTCGACTGACCCACCGTAATCGCGGGCAAGCCCGCTCCCACAGGGATTCATGGTGTATCACGCGACGCGCTCATCCCCCGGATTACGTTCGAAGTAGCGCTTGTACTCACGGCTGAACTGCGACGTGCTCTGATACCCCACCCGATGCGCCACCTGAGCCACACCCAAGCCTTCGCCCACCAACAACTGCTGGGCCCTGAGCAAGCGCAAACGCTTCAAATACTGCACCGGCGACAACAACGTGCAGCGCTTGAAATGCTCATGAAATGTCGACGCGCTCATGTTCGCGCAACTGGCCAGGGTCTCGACATTCAGCGGCTCGGTGTAATGCCCATGCAGATGACTCAGGGACGCCGCGATCCGGGCGAACTGCCCCTGTTGTTCCACCAGCGCCCGCAACACATCCGCTTGCGGCCCGCGCAACGCCACAAACAACAATTCACGCAAGCGCGCCGGGCCCATGATCTGGCATTCCAGCGGATCGTGCAGGCAGCGCAACAACCGCTCCACACAACCGCGCATGGCATCGTCGAGCACTGCCGAAGTCATGGACTCGGGCGTCTGCGCGGGAACAGTGCGCCCCGGCGACAGCCCCATGGCCAGCACCAACTCACCCAGCATTACCCGGTCGATGGCGATGGAAACGCCCAGCATCGGGCCATCCGGCGCCGAAAACGTCTCGCACTCGAAGGGCACCGGCAACGCCTGAATCAGGTAATGCCCGGCACCGTATTCCAGCGTACGCGGGCCCAGATACGCCAATTTGCTGCCTTGGGCGATGATGACCAGGCTCGGCTCGTAGATTTGCGGGCCGCGGGCGACATCACAATTGGCGCGCAAAACCTGCACCCCAGGCAATGCGGTGGGCGCGAAACCATCGCGAAGGGTCAGCGGCTGGATCAGCGAAACCAGCGTGGCGTTGGCATCGAGATGACGGGTCAACAACATGAGGGAGCTCTTCAAAAGAAGTCGCGAAAAAAGTCGCAAAAAAAGGGATGAAAGCATCATCGCAGGTCTGCACGCCATTGCGACCAATCAACGATGCATGCCGGAGGATTAGGCATGACACCCGGAGGAATCGCCATGGCCGGTCACCCGTGCGGCGCCCAGAATGGCTCGCCTCACCTGTCACCGCTTTTGCGAGGTTCACCATGTACACCGCCATCGGATACGCCGCTCAGTCAGCCACCACTCCCCTCGCCCCAATGAAATTCGAACGCCGCAGCCCACGGGCCGACGACGTTGCGATCGACATCCTCTACTGCGGTGTCTGCCATTCCGACATCCATCAGGCACGCAACGAGTGGGGCATTGCTGTTTACCCGCTGATGCCCGGCCATGAGATCGTCGGAAAAGTCACCGCCATCGGTGCGAACGTTACCCAACACAAAGTCGGCGATCTGGTCGGAGTCGGTTGCATGGTCGACTCATGCCGTCACTGCGAAGCCTGCCAGGCGGATCTGGAGCAATACTGCCTGGAAGGTCCGACCATGACGTATGCCACCCCGGACCGGGTCGATGGCAGCAACACCATGGGCGGTTACTCCGACAGCATCGTGGTCAGCGAGCACTTTGTCGTGCGTATTCCGGAGCAACTCGACCCGGCCAGCGCCGCGCCCATTCTGTGCGCCGGCATCACCACTTATTCGCCGCTCAAGCACTACGGCGTCAAGGCCGGTGACAAGGTCGGGATTCTCGGCATGGGTGGCCTCGGTCACATGGGCATCAAGTTCGCCAAGGCGATGGGCGCTGAGGTGACGTTATTCACCCGGTCGGCGAGCAAGGCTGAAGAAGGTCGTCGTCAAGGCGCGGACCACGTGATCGTGTCCACCGATGCCGAGCAGATGAAAGCCGCCGCAGGACATTTCGACTTCCTGCTGGACACCATTCCGGTGCAGCACGACCTCAATCCCTACCTCGATACCTTGCGTTTCGACGGCGTACACATTCTGGTGGGCTTGATTGAACCGATCGAGCCACCGGTGCACGCTGCCAAACTGGTATTGGGTCGTCGCGTGTTGGCCGGATCCCTGATCGGCGGCATCGCCGAAACCCAGGAAGTGCTGGATTTCTGCGCCGAACACGGCATTACCTGCGACATCGAAATGCTCGACATCCGCCAGATCAACGAGGCTTACACCCGCATGATTGCCGGTGACGTGAAGTACCGCTTCGTAATCGACATGGCGACGCTGAAGGTTTAAACCTTCAAGCCAAGCTCCGCCGACAGCCGGGCTGTGACCCCTTTGATCAGGGGAATCAGCTCGGCCATTTTTTCCAGTGGCATGTACGGCACGGTGCTGGCGATGCTGATACCGGCGACGATGCGCTTGCTGGCATCGCGAATCGGTGCCGCCACGCAGCGGATCGACGGTTCGTTGTCTTCCAGGTCGAAGGCGTACCCGCCAGCCACGTACTCGATCATGCGCTGCTGGAACTGCTCCCAGGATTGCTCCGGGTGCTGCGGCCAGAACTGATTTTTCCCACCCACCGGCAAGCTGATTTCGTACAGCCGTTGCCACTCTTCCTGTGTGTCATCGAGCATCAGCGCCTTACCGATCCCGGTACGTGCCAATGGCATGCGATGACCGACCCGCGAACGCATTTCCGGACCGTTGCGCCCCGGATTCTTGTGCAGGTACAGCACCTCATCACCCTCACGAATCGCCAGGTGAATGGTGTCGCCGGTCAGCGCCGATAACTCATCCAGATACGGCCCGGCCAGTGTGACTAGCGGCAGCTCTTCACGTGCCTGGAAACCCAGCTCGATCAGTTTCGGCCCCAGCAGGTAACCGACTTGCGGCACCACCCGCAGATAACGCTCGTCCACCAGGCAACTGGCCAGACGATGAGTGGTGCTGCGTGTTGTGCCGATCAGCCGGGCGATTTCCTTGAGATCGCGGGCGCCACTGGCCACGGCCTGAACCACGCCCAAACCACGAAGCAGTGTCTGGGTGCCAGTCGGCGCGGCGTCCTTGGCGATTTTTGGGGCGTCTTCCTGCATATCCAGCCTTTACCGTTGAGCGAGTGAACGGACGGCATTATGGTCGCCCGATGGCTGCGACTACAACTTGATACGCTCGACCTTGCCCACCAGCAACACGTAGGAAAGCGCCCCCAACAACGCCAGAACCGAGATATAGGTTATCGCCGGGGCAAACGAATCGCCGGAAGCGAGGAAGCCGATGACGATCGGCGTGGTAATCGCTGCCAGGTTGCCGATGAAATTGAACACCCCACCGGTCAATCCAAGCAAACGCGCCGGGGCCAGGGTCGATACCAGCGACCAGGTGATCGAGGCCAGGCCATTGCCGAAGAAGGCCAGCGCGAGGAAGGCAATCACCAGTGGCGTCGATTCGACGAAATTGGCGCCGATGATCGAGGTGGAAATCAGCAAGCCACCAATGATCGGCAACTTGCGGGCGAAACCCACCGTGTAACCGCGCCGGATTAAAAAGTCCGAGAAAAAGCCCGAACACAGCACGCCGACGAAGGCCGCCAGAAACGGTAGCGACGCCAGCAAGCCCGACTTGATGAAGTCCATGCCGCGATATTTCACCAGGTAGGTCGGGAACCACGTCAGAAAAAACCACAACGTCGAATTGAGGCAGAACTGACCGAGGTAAATGCCCCACAACTTGCGTTTGCTCAGGACAATCCCGAGGTCGATCCAGCTGAATTTCGCCTTGGCCTTCGCGGCTTCAGCCTGGATATCCACCAGCCCGCCGCCCTCGCGAATCAGCTCGATCTCAGCGTCATTGGCGCCCTTGAAATCCCGGGGCTCGCGATACACCGCGTACCAGATCACCGCCCAAATGATGCCCACCGCGCCGGTGCTGATAAACACCATGTGCCAGCCATATTGATGTTGCAGCCATGCAAGTACCGGCGTCAGGAACGCCAGCCCGACGAACTGCCCTGAGGTGTAGAAACCGATGGCTGTGGCGCGTTCACGCTCGGGGAACCAGGTCGTCACCACACGGCTGTTGATCGGGTACGCCGGTGCTTCCAGCGCGCCGACGGCCATGCGCAGCACGAACAGCGCGATGAAACTGGCAGCGAAGCCAAGCATCACCGTGGCCAACGACCACAGCAGTAATGCGACGCTATACAGGATGCGCGGCGGCACCCGGTCCACCAGCCAGCCGCCGGGGATCTGCATGGCGGCGTAGGTCCAGCCGAACGCGGAAAAGATCAGCCCGACATGGATCGGATCGATGCCCAGATCACTGGTCAGCGCCGGGGCGGCAATGGACAGGTTACTGCGGTCCAGATAGTTGATCACCACCGTGATGAACAACAGGACCATGATGAAAAAACGCTTGCGGCTCGGCGTCACCAAAGACGCCTGCCCGGTGAGGGTTTGCGGTTGCATGGGGGGTGCCTCTTTTTATGTTTATTGAGGTCAATGGACGAAACGCAACAAAATCTGTAGGAGCGCGGCTTGCCCGCGAAGGCGTCAGTGGGAACGCCGATGAGAATCAAGCAGACCGAGGCGTGGCCTTCGCGGGCAAGCCTCGCTCCTACAAGGACGGTGTCAAATCACCACTCGGCAAAGCTGCCATCGGCATGGCGCCAGATCGGGTTGCGCCAGCGATGGCCGACGGCGGCGCGTTCGATCACGTATTGCTCGTTGATCTCGATACCCAGGCCCGGGCCGTTAGGGATCTTCACGAAGCCTTTGTCGTAATCGAATACCCGTGGATCTTTCACATAATCGAGCAGGTCATTGCTCTCGTTGTAATGGATGCCCAGGCTCTGTTCCTGGATGAATGCGTTGTAGCAAACCGCGTCCAGTTGCAGGCATGCCGCCAGGGCAATCGGGCCCAACGGGCAATGCAGCGCCAGTGCCACGTCGTAGGCTTCGGCCATGTTGGCGATCTTGCGGGTTTCGGTGATGCCGCCAGCGTGGGAAGCATCCGGCTGGATGATGTCGACGTAGCCTTCGCTGAGCACCCGCTTGAAATCCCAGCGCGAGAACAACCGCTCGCCGAGGGCAATCGGTGTACTGGTCAGCGGTGCCAGTTCTTTCAGCGCTTCGTAGTTTTCGCTGAGTACCGGCTCTTCGATGAACATCAGTTTGTACGGGTCGAGTTCCTTCATCAGCACTTTGGCCATGGGCTTGTGCACCCGACCATGGAAGTCCACGCCGATGCCGACATTCGGGCCGACCGCATCGCGGACGGCGGCGACGTTGGCAAGCGCGAGGTCGACCTTGTCGAAGGAATCGAGAAATTGCAGCTCTTCGGTGCCGTTCATTTTCACCGCCGTGAAACCACGGCTCACCGCTTCTTTCGCAGCGCGTGCGGTGTCCGCCGGGCGATCACCACCGATCCACGAATAAACGCGAATCTTGTCCCGCACCTGACCACCCAACAGATCGCTGACTGACACACCCAGAGCCTTGCCCTTGATGTCCCACAACGCCTGGTCGATGCCGGCCAGAGCGCTCATGTGGATCGCGCCGCCTCGGTAAAAACCGCCACGGTAAAGCACGGTCCAGATGTCTTCGATGTTGCGTGGGTCTTTGCCGATCAGGTAGTCGGACAATTCCTCAACCGCTGCAGCGACCGTGTGCGCGCGGCCTTCGACCACGGGCTCACCCCAACCGGTCACGCCCTCGTCGGTTTCGACCTTGAGGAAGCACCAGCGCGGCGGAACGATGAAGGTAGTGAGTTTGGTGATTTTCATCTATTGCCTCTCTTATTAGATGCAGCGCTCGCAGCGCCAAGAAGTCTTACTGCAATGCATTCCAGGCAGCGACATACGCCTTGGCGTTCACTGCGACCTGTTCAGGTGTCATGCCCGGTTTGAACAACCCGGAACCGAGGCCGAAACCTTTGACCCCGGCCTCGATAAACACCGGCATGTTGTCTGGCGTAATCCCGCCCACCGGCACCAGCACCGTCCCTGCCGGCAACACCGCCAGCCAGGCTTTCACAACGGCGGGGCCCATCTGTTCGGCCGGGAACATCTTCAGCACATCCGCGCCCTCGGCCAATGCAGCAAAGGCTTCGGTTGGCGTCGCCACGCCCGGTGACAGGAACAGCCCCGCCGCTTTCGCCGCGCGCAACACCTTGGCATCACTGTGGGGCATGACGATCACTTGGCCGCCCGCCGCTTTCACTTGCTCGACCTGTTGCGGCGTCAACACCGTGCCCGCACCGATCAGGCAATCGGCGGGCAAGCTACTGCGCAGGATGCGGATACTTTCGTACGGCTCGGGGGAGTTAAGCGGCACTTCGATGACGCGAAATCCCGCCGAATACAGGACTTCGCCGACGGCTGCCGCTTCCTGCGGGCGCAGGCCACGCAGGATCGCGATCAGTCCGTTTTGTGCCAGTGCTTGCTTGAGCATGTCAGACCTCCAGTCAGGTTTAACGGGATGGGGGTGTGGTGATCAGTCCGGCGGCGAGCGCCAACTGCCACAACCCGCGTTCGGTGGCCTGCTCGGCCAGGGTCACCCGGGCAAAACCGCAGGCGTCGAGCGCACGGCTGTAGCGGGCACAGAGTTGGGCGTTACCGATGAGGATGATCGACGGCAGATGAACGCTGTTGCGCCGACGCCGCTGAACGTTGGCCAGCGCCGCCAGTTCATGACCGATCAGCAAGCCCGACAGGTAGTCCGGTTGCGCCGTGGCGCTCAGTTCACCGGTCAGCCCCAGACTGCGGGCACTGAACAACGTCGACAGCGGCCCGATCTCGCCGTCCGCCGACAGGGCCACCCGCACGCCACGATCAAATGCTTCGCCATCAAAAGAGGCGCCGCGCTGCTGAGTGCGCCCCAGAATGCTGTGTTCGCTGAGAACGGCGAAGATTTCGCCGGTCATGAACGTATCGAAATGCACGATGCAGCCGTCGGCCACTTCCACCCATTTCGAATGGCTGCCCGGCAAGCCGATCAACAGATCGTTGTCCGCCCCGCCCGGCAGATTCTGCAACGCGCCGAGAACCTGGGTTTCCTCGCCGCGCATCACGTTCGGCAAGCGCGAACGCTGAATCACGCCCGGCACGATGTGCACCTCGACACCGCGAAGACTGCGAACGGTTTGTAGGGAAGTTCCGAGATTGGCGACATTCGCCGGCGTGTCGCAGTAGGCCGCTTCACGCCAGCCCTGAGCACTGCCGACCATGCCGCAAGCAATCACCGGCAAATCGGGCTGCGCATCGAGCCAGTCACCGCACGCTTCATCGAAGGCCAATTCAAAACCGTCGGCACATGCCTGACCGGCGATGGTTCGCGGCGTCTTGGGCAGCTGCATGATGCCGGACGACAGCGTACGCTGTTCCAGCACCTGGCCACCGAAGCCGAGTTTGTAAGCACGTAATGAGGTTGTCCCCCAATCGAGCGCGATCAATTGCGCCAGCATCGCTTCACCTGTTTTGTTTTTTGGCAGTGAGTGAGCTGGACTATAAACCTGGACGTACGTAAATCTCAATATATAAATATCAATCCCATATATTGAGACAACACAAAAAAAGATCGCAGCCTTCGGCAGTTCCTACAGATCGATGTACGACGCAATAGCGCGGTCGAACACAATCTGTGAGCTGCCGAAGGCTGCGATCTTTCAGGGAATCAATTGCCCTCGGCAAAATCCCTTAACACCGCCCCATCCATCCGATACCGCACCCACTCTTCTTGCGGCTGTGCGCCGAGGGATTTGTAGAAGTCGATCGCCGGTTTGTTCCAGTCCAGCACGCTCCATTCGAAACGGCCGCAGTCATTGGCGCAGGCGATCTTTGCCAGGTGGCGCAGCAAGGTTTTACCCGCGCCGCCGCCTCGTTGTTCGGGGGTGATGTAGAGGTCTTCGAGGTACAAGCAGTTGCTGCCCAACCAGGTGGAATAACTGAAAAAGAACACCGCAAAGCCGATCGGCAGGCCATCGCGCAGGCAAATCAGGCCATGGGCAGTGGCGCCTTCGCTGAACAGGCTACGCTCGATGTCGGCGACGCTGGCGATGACTTCGTGGCGGGCACGTTCGAAGTCCGCCAGTTCAGTGATGAACGCGAGGATTTGCGGAGCATCGCTGGGGGTTGCCGGGCGGATTTCGATCGTCATGGACGTACCTTGTCAAAAGTTGAAAACGCCATACTAAGTCCGCGCGCGGCGCTCGTCACATTTGAAATGGTGGAGCGGGGTTTTGGGGCTATTGTCGATACGTTAAGAAATCACAATCGCAACATACTCTATGTAGCAGCTGCCGAGCCTGCGAGGCTGCGTTCGGCTGCGAAGCAGTCGTAAAACCAGGCATTGCGGTGCTTCAGACAAACCGCGCCAGCCGGATTCACGACTGCTTCGCAGTCGAACGCAGCCTCGCAGGCTCGGCAGCTGCTACGGATCGCATTTACGGCTTAACTTACTGGGATTGGGGCAAGCCCCAAGTCACAAAAGTGTTCCCACACTAAAGGACTTTTATGACCACTGCCGCTTTCGCACCGCTGCACACTCTGGCTTATGAATTGCTGCCCCACGCGCTGGAACCTGGCGAGGATGGCGCCCATGATCTGTCGCACTTGCAGCGGGTGTGGCACAACGTGCGCACGCTTCATGCCGAAGAAGGCGGTGATCTTGAGGTGCTGCTGGCCGCTGTGCTGTTGCACGATTGCGTGGCGGTGGAGAAGAACTCGCCGCTGCGCTCACAGGCATCACGACTGGCGGCGCAGAAAGCTTCGACCGTACTGACAGCCCTGAACTGGCCTGACGCAAAAATCACGGCTGTCGTTCACGCCATAGAAGCCCACAGCTTCAGCGCCAACATCGCGCCCATCACCCTCGAAGCGAAAATCATCCAGGACGCCGATCGCCTGGACTCCCTTGGCATGCTCGGCGTGGCCCGCACCTTCTACACCGCCGGGCGCATGGGCAGTGCGTTGTATGACCCTTTGGACCCGGAGGCAAAAGAACGGGACTATGACGACAAGCGCTTTTGCCTCGATCATTTCCAGACCAAGTTGCTGCATTTGGCGGACGGTTTCCAAACGGTTACCGGTCAACGTCTGGCACAGATTCGCCACCAACGCCTGAAGGGTTTCATGAAGCTGTTCAAGGAAGAAATCGGCGTCGATCAATAAGTCCGGGTGGCACCGCTCGTCGTTCATCAGGCACCAATCCAGGTCAGCGAGGACCAATATCGGGTAAGGATTCTAATCAACGGAGACGACACCATGACCACGTCCCGACTGACCGCCCTCGCTCTTACCACGCTGCTTTGCTCTGTCGCATTCGCCGCGACCAGCACTTCCGGGGCCGACCCGAACGATCCACTCCAAAGCTCTGAATCTGCGACCACCGATGGCATGGACAGCGGCCGCTCTCCTTCTCCGACGGACACAGACCCACGGATTTATCACGACGACGCGGACGCTCAGAGCGGGATGGAGACACCCGGCCCCCAGACTCCCGACAACGCCGGAACCGGCATCGGCTCAAAAACCACCACCGGAGGCTCGGGTTCCGAAGGCCTTGGCACCCGTCCATAAGTTCGCCCATGCGAGCCACGTGCAGTACCTGTCGAACCTGACGAAGAGGTAACCATGAACGATGATGAAAACCTGGAAAAAGAAGTCCTGACCCGCCTGCTACACGCCCACCCAAGTGGCTTGGGCAAGGAGGTTCTGGACAATTACCGGGGGGAGAAAACCGTGGCCAGCGCCCTCGCCACTCTGCAAGATCGCGGGTTGATTCAGCACGGTCATGTGACCCGCAACGAAGCGGGTGAGCACTCGCTGAATTTGCCGATCAAACTCAGCGCCGCAGGGGTGGAAGCGGCGCGCAAGCTGGATGTCTAACCGATAGGCGCTGCAACAGGCGCGTCTTTCGCCTGTGCATGTTTGAAGAGCAAAAGCTCGCAGGCTTTGCCAGCGCCGACAACCAGGAGAAATCCCATGCCTCGTGGAAGCAAAGACAAATACACCGCCGAGCAAAAACGCAAGGCCGAACATATCGAAGAAAGCTACGAGCAAAAAGGCGTGTCCAAAGATGAAGCCGAAGCTCGCGCCTGGGCCACGGTGAACAAGCAGTCGGGCGGCGGTGAACGCGCCGGCGGCTCGGGGCGCAAGAAGCCGGCCAGCGCCAAGTCTGCGGATCGCAAGGAATCAGCCCGACGCGCGGTGGCCACCCGTGAAGGCAAACCGCGCAGCAGCAAGGCTTCGCGCGATACGCAAACGGTGGACAGCCTGATGAAAGAAGCCCGGGCGAAGAAGATTCCGGGGCGCTCGAGCATGCGCAAGCAAGAGTTGATCGAGGCGTTGCGCAGGGCGGGCTAAAGGTCAGGATTGAGGGTGGATTCGAGGGCCTCATCGCGGGCAAGCCCGCGCCCACAGGGGATCGTTCACGGTCCAGTGTGGGAGCGGGCTTGCCCGCGATAGCGGCTGATCAGGCGCCGAAAGTATCGCGAATGAATGCATCCAGTTCAGCCGCCCCCGGCGAAGTCGCTGGCCCCCAACGAGTGACGGCCAAAGCAGCTGCCGCGTTGGCCCGCCGCGCCGCGTCTATCGCCGACAAACCTTGCGCCAACCCCGCAACCAACACCCCGGCATGGGCATCCCCCGCACCGTTGCTGTCGACGGCCGTGACCTTGAATCCCGGTACATGCTGACGGTCACCATGCTGGCTGATCCAGCACCCTTGCGGCCCATCGCGCACCACCGTCATTACCTCGGCGGGCAGATGCTCAGCCAACCGATGCAATGCTTCGCCAATGTCCGTCGTCCCGGTAAACCGCTGTGCCTCGACACCGTTACTGGTCCACAGATCGATGCGCGGCAACAAGGCCTTCATCAGCGGCGCGTCTGGCGATTCCACCAACGGCCCCGGATCGAACACCACCTTGATCCCATAAGGCAAATCCAGCACCCAATTCACCAGCGCCTGAGCCTTGCCGCCATGCAGCAGGCTATAGCCGCTGACATAGACAAAATCGCCCGCCTCGGCCGGCACACTCGCCAGCTCCTGGGCGGTCAATTCGCCCTCGGCACCGATGCAGGAAATAAACGTTCGCTCGGCCGAAGCTTCGGTCAGCGCAACACACAGCCCGGTGTCGCGCTCGGTGCTCTGTTCGATGCCGATGCGAATGCCTTCAGCCGTCATCGCCTCTCGGGCCATGTCGCCGAAACGGCCCTTGCCATGGCCACCGAGGTAGACCACCGGCAAGCCGTTTCGCCGGGCGGCGGCCATCACATTGAAGCCACCACCCGTCTCGAAACGGGCAGATTGCGCCAACACATCACCACCCGATTGAGGCAATTTATCCACGGCCATGACCAGGTCGATCATGACCTGGCCGGTGTGCAACAGCTTAGGCATGAGCCGGCTCGATCAACGCAGCGCGACGGTCCCTGGCACCGCCGAGTACCCAGTAAATGCCACCGGCCATCACCAGCGTGACGATCCAGCCCAGGCCGTTGTGGCCTAGCCAGGAGTCGGACAGAAAGCCCCGGAACCAGACATCTTGTTCAGTGGTGCCAATGGTGGTGAAACTGAAGCCCGACACGATCGCCAGCGCCCATGCACCGAAGGCGCGCCACTCGACGCCGCCGCGATACCAGTAGGCGCTGCTCGGGCTGACGTCCAGCAGGTCTTTGGGGCTGTAGTAATGCCGGTGAATCAGGTCGATCAAAAAGATCCCGACCCACGCCGTGATTGGCACCGCCAGCAAGGAAATGAAGGTGATGAACGGGCCGTAAAAGCTCTCGGCGATCAGCATGAAGTAGATCGAACCGGCGAAGATCGCAATGATATCGAGCACCACCGCATACACACGCTTGACCTTCAGGCCGAGGGTCAGCGTGGTCAAGCCGGCGGAGTACACGGACAGGTTATTCGACAGCAGCAGCCCGCCGAATGCGGTGATCAGGTACGGCACGGCCATCCAGGTCGGCAGCATGTCGCGGATCGCCACGATCGGGTCAGTGGCCGAGGCCAGATCATTATTGCCCACCGATAGCAGACCGCCGAGGGTAATCAGCAGTACCAACGGAATCCCTGCACCGAACGCCGCCGACGCCACCAGGCGCATGGCTTTGACACTGCGGTGCTGGTAGCGCGACATGTCGGCACCGGCGTTGGCCCAACCGATGCCGGTGCCGGCGGCCATGGTGCCAATGCCAATGATCATTGCACTCAGGGGCGCTGGCGTGGCGTTGAATACGGCGCTCCAATCGATGGTCGCGCAAAGGAAACCGCCGACCAGGATGTTCAACCCACCGAACACGTAGGTCGCCCACCTCTGGATGACCAGCAGCGTGGCGTGACCGAGGCCGGACACCGACAACGTCAGCAGTACAAAAATCGCGATAAACACCAAGGTCAGCAGCGGCGAGCTTTTGGCTTCCACCGGCGAGCCGAACACAATTGAGCACAGCGACAGCAAGACGAAAGCGGCGGTGGTGGTGTTGACGGTTTCCCAACCCAGTCGTGACATCAGCGAGACCAGTGTGGGGCCAATATTGCCGCGCACCCCGAAGATGGCTCGCGACAGCGTCAGGCTCGGTGCGCGCCCACGGCGCCCGGCAATGGAGATGATCCCGACCACCGCGAACGAACCGGCGGCACCGAGGATGGCGACGATGATCGCCTGCCAGATGGCCAGGCCGCGGAAGGCCACCAGCGTGGCGCCCAACGGTAAGCCGAGGATGGAAATGTTGGCGGCAAACCAGACCCAGAACAGTTGCAGCGGATGACCGTTGCACTCCCCTTCCGGCACCGGCTCGATGCCACGGGTTTCCAATTGCCCGGCACTTTGTCCGGTGTTCGATGAACTCATGAAAACTGCTCCTGTTGCCATTGTTGTGGTTGTGGGCAATTGGGAAGTCGACATGACTTTCCGGCGATCCTTGCCATATCTGTGCGCTCCATTGCGGGTGAAAAATTCAAGTATGCGGCGCGCCTATCGCGGGCACGCCCGCTCCCACAGGAATGGTACAAACCTTGAGATGTACGCCGCACCTGTGGGAGCGGGCTTGCCCGCGATGACGTCAGTACAGTCAACGCAAGGCCAGAAGCCCCTGCACCAACGGCTCCAGTTGCAAATCATTGACTGCTTTAACCTGCTCGATCATCGCCACAGGCCAACTTTCAAGCCCCAGGCAGGCCCCAAGCATGGCGCCGAGAATCGCCGCGATGGTATCGGTATCTCCGCCCAGACCGGCCGCCATGCACACCGCCTCGAAGGCCGTCATCTGCCCGATCGCCACTTGCCGGGCCAGCGCAAACGACACCACCACCGATTCCTGCGAGGCCACCGACGTGCCGATCACCTCGTACAGCAAATCTGCCAGCAACGCCTTGTCGCAGTCGACGCTGATGCTCCACGCCCAACCGATGCGCGCCGCGATACGTCCGCCAGCGACCCAGTGACCGTGGCTTTCGGCTTGCCGGGCGATCTGCTGGCCAAGGTGCAATGCCTCGCTCAGGTCCATGCCATTGATCCCTGCGGAAACCACAGCCGCCACCGCCGCCGCACTGGCTATTCCCAGCGAGGTGTTGTGGGTCACCTGGCAGGCTTGCACCACAGCGCGGATGAAACGCTCGGGATCGGCAATATCGGCCGCAATCCCCACCGGCGCAATGCGCATGGCCGCACCATTGGTGGTGCCGTGGCGGCCTGCCTCTTCCAGCGAATAGCCGGCGAGGATCATCTCGATAGCGTGTTTGGTCGAGGGGCCGAGCAAATCCTGCGAGCCCTTGGCCCGCATCCTGGTTTCCCATTCGATCAGCCGTTGGGCCAGCTCCGCCGGTTCGATCCGGCCCTTGCCTGCGATCAACAATTGGCCGAGCAGAATCGCCTGCTCGGTATCGTCAGTGATCGAACCTTTGGGCATATTGGCGGCAATCGGTTGATCGGGGCCCGCGTCTTGCAGATCGGTAATCTCACCGAAACGTGCCTTGATCTCGGCGCGGCTCAGGGATTGGGTCGGCATGCCCAACGCATCGCCCAGGGCCAGTCCATAGAATGCGCCGAGGGCACGGTCGTGCGCGGTCATTTTGAAGTTCCAATTTGCAAGTGCAGACGAAAGCGCACCGGATCGAGCAGGCTTTCGACTTGTTCCATGAAGCGGTTCTGACGGTCGTAGGTGGTACGCAGGGCCTTGAGGAACACCGTGCCCTCCGGGCGTCCGAGCAATTCGGCGTCTTCGGCATTCAAGGGTTCGGCGCCGATCCACTGATCCCCGTGGTCACCGATGTAGCCGTAGGCGGCCAATGTGATGGTCAGGGAATCATCGATCAGACCGACTCGCGGCAGCCCTTCCAGGCCTCCGGTGGCGGGCATCAATGAGCGCTCAAGGGAGACCAGCGTGCCATCGGTGCCGCGCCGTCGCCGGTCGAGCGTGATGAACTGATCGGTGCCGAAACGGGGCAGCAGGTCCGATCGGGTCACCGCCTCCAGTCGCAGCACTTCGGTATTGATCAGCGCCCCGTTGTCGGCCAGCGCTTGGGCCCAGCCGTTGCGCTGATCGAGCACCACACCATCGAACGTGACGATGGACCCCACTGCGCCTTGCGTAGCGATGTCGTGGCGTCGCTTGAGTTCGACCAGGGCTTCACGCAGCGTGCCGCGGCTGACCTTGAATTCTTGAGCCAACTGATGTTCGCCCGGCAATGGAACGCCGTCCTCCATGAGGCCGTTTTCGATGCGCCGGACGAGCTCGTCGACCACCTGTTGTTTCTTGTCAATTCGTAGCGGTCTAATCATGTACACCTCGGGTGTACCGTCATAGCTGAAACGGGTTGGGACGGGCAAGGAATATTTTGTGAAAGTGGGTGAAGAATCTTTTAAATGATCGTTCCCACGCAGAGCGTGGGAATGATCGGTAAAGGAATGTCCGTCAGCGCTGTTTCAACCGGTCAATCACCACCGCCAGCAACAGAATCGAACCGCGAATCACGTACTGATAGAACGTATCGATATTCTTCAGGTTCATCGCGTTCTCGATGATTGCCAGAATCAGCACCCCGGCAATCACATGCCGAATCATCCCGATCCCGCCGCTCAGCGACACCCCGCCAAGCACACAGGCCGAAATCACCGTCAGCTCGAAACCCTGGCCAATCATCGGCTGACCGGACGTCATGCGCGACGCCAGGATCACCCCGGCCAACGCACCGATCAGACCGTGTACGGCGAAAATAAGAATCTTGGTCCGGTCGACATTGACCCCGGCCAACAACGCCGCTTCCTGATTGCCGCCGATGGCCATGGTGTTGCGCCCATAGGTGGTGTAATTGAGCAACCAGCCGAAAAACAGAAAGCAGACGATGGTGATCAGAATCGGCACCGGCACACCGAACAACTGACCGTTACCGAAGACGAAGAACTGTTCCTGGGAAACGCCCACCGCTTTGCCGTTGGCAAAAATGTAAGCCAGGCCACGCACGATCTGCATCGTGGCCAGCGTGGTAATCAACGCATTGACCCGCAGCTTGGCGATCACGATCCCGTTGATCAGCCCGACAATCAGCCCCATCACCAGCGCTGCACTGACCCCGAGGAACACGCTGTCGGTGTCGCGCATCACCACTGCCGCAACCACGCCGGCGCAGGCAATCACCGAGCCCACCGACAAGTCGAAATGCCCGGACGCCAGGCAATACAACATGGTGCACGCGGCAATCCCGGTCGTGGAAATCGCCAGGCCCAGACCGCGCATGTTCAGCGGCGACAGGAAGTTGTCGATCAGCAAGGTGCAAAGCACGAAGATCCCGACGGCCGCCAGCAGCATCACCCAGTCATCGAGAAAGCGCCGCAGGTCCAGCGGTTTGCGCGGGGTTGGCAAAGCGTTGTTTTGGATAGTCATAGTCACCTCTCAGTTCGCCACGTCGGCAGCGCGTTGGCGTGGCAGCGCCAGTTGCAGCAGGTTGGATTCATTGGCATGTTCGCGGGTCAGTTCGCCGCGCATCGCGCCTTCGCAAAGCACCAGGATGCGGTCGGAAATGCCCATGACTTCCATCAGGTCGCTGGACACCACAATCACCGCGATGCCGCTGGCCGCCAGGTTATGGATGATCTGGTAGATCTCGGCTTTGGCCCCGATGTCGATGCCCCGGGTGGGCTCGTCGAGCAGCAGGACTTTCATCGGCATCGACAGCCAGCGACCGAGAATCGCCTTCTGCTGATTGCCGCCAGACAGGTACATGATTTTCTGCGCCGCGCTGGGCGTCTTCACCTTCAGCGCCTTGATCTGCTGGTCGGCATTGTCCTTTTCCCACAGGCCGCGCAACAGGCAGCCGAAGGTGGAATGGGCGCTGCGAGCGCTGATGTTGATGTTCTCGGCGACGCTTGCCAGCGGCAGGATGCCCTCCTTCTTGCGGTCCTCGGGGCACAGCAGAATCCCCGCCGCGATGGCATCGCGCGGCGAACGCAGTTTCAGTTCACGACCGCGCAACTCCAGGCGCCCGGCGGTGTTGCGCGTGAGCCCGCTGAGCATCCGGAACAGCTCGGTGCGCCCGGCCCCGACCAGGCCGAACAGCCCGAGAATCTCCCCCTTGTGCACCTCGAAACTCACCGGTTCACGCAAGCCCGGCCCCAGTAACTTGTCGACCTTGAGTGCCACCGCGCCACGCGGACGGCTGCGGTAATCGTAGATATCCTGAATGTCGCGACCGACCATGCACGTCACTAACTGATCATGGGTCAGCGCGCTCATGTCCTCGAAAGTGCGCACGAAGCGACCGTCCTTGAACACGGTCACCGCGTTGCAGATGCGGAATACTTCTTCCATGCGATGGGACACGTAAAGCACTACTTTGCCTTCGTCGCGCAGGCGCCCGATGATCGCCATCAAGCGATCGATTTCCCGTGCCGACAGGCTGCTGGTGGGTTCGTCGAATGCAATCACATGCGCGCCACGGGACAACGCCTTGGCGATTTCCACCAGTTGCCGCTGACCGAGCGACAAGCGCCCCACTTTCTCTTGCGGATCGATTTCATCGGCCAGGCCTTTGAGGCAGGCCAATGCCTGTTGCCGCAAAGCGCCGCGATTGATCAGGCCGAAACTCGCCGGCAAATGGCCGAGAAACAGGTTCTCGGCGACGGTCATTTCCGGCACCAGGTGCAGCTCCTGATGGATCACCGCGACCCCGCTGCCAATGCTGTCGGCGGTGGATTTGAAAACCCTCGTTTGCTCGCCGATCCGCAAATCGCCGCTACTCGGCGTGTAAGCACCGCCGAGGATTTTCAGCAGCGTGGATTTGCCGGCACCGTTCTCGCCCATCAAGGCGTGAACCTGCCCCGGATGGGCGACGAAACTGATGCCGTCCAGTGCCTTGACCCCGGGAAAGGTTTTACCGATTCCATTGAAGCGCAGGCTGCCGCCAGTGCCTTGTTCATTTGTTTGTACGTGCGCGTGCATAACACCACCTCATCACACCGGTCAGGCAGCCCCGTCGCCAGGGCCGCCGATGAAATCAACCACGCCTCAGTTCCACAGGCCGATTTTTTCCAGTTCCTGCTTGAAGTTGTCGCGCGTGATCAGCGTGACGTCGTCCATTGCGGTGTATTTGGGCGGTTCTTTGCCGGTGGTGACCCACTCGTACATCATGCTCGCGGTGTTGTAGCCCTCGAGGTGCGGGCTCGGCAGCATTGAGCCGAAGAAGCCGCTGTCGGGTTTTTTCAGTTCGCCGATGGCATCGGTGCCGTTGATGCCGATGCCGATCACGTTGGCCGCGGCAAAACCGGCACTCTCCGTGGCGCGCACGCCGCCCAGAACGGTGTTGTCGTTCATGCCGCCGATGATCAGGTTTTTCGCCGCGCCCGGTAGCTTCACCAAGGCCGAGTTGGTGGCGTCCATGCTGCCCGGTACGTCGAGGGTTTTCAGTGCGGAGAAGAGGATGTGGTCTTTGGGCATGCCGGCGTCTTCCAGCGCTTTGACGGAGCCGTCAGTGCGCTTCTTGCCGGTGTCGAGTTCATTGTAGGTGTTGATCACCGCGTAAGTGTCTTTCCAGTCCCAGCCGCGTTTTTTCGCTTCAGCGGCCATGGCGGCGCCCTGCTTCTGGCCGACTTCGAAAGCCGCCATGCCCAGGTACGGAACGTCTTCCATGAACTTGCCGCCGGCATCGACGAAACGGTCATCGACGGCAATCACTTTCAAACCGTTGAGCTTGGCCTTGGCCATGATTGCCGGGCCGAGGGACACGTCCGGCGGGCAGATCACGAAGCCCTTGGCGCCGTTGGCCGCCAGACTGTCGATGGCCGAGAGGGTTTTCTCGCCATCAGGCACGGCGATCTTGATGACGGTGAAGCCCTTGTCCTTACCGGCCTTTTCGGCGAAAGCCCATTCGGTCTGGAACCAGGGTTCTTCCGCTTGTTTGACCAGAAAACCGATCTTCACTTCATCGGCCGCCAGCAATGTGCTGCTCAGGCTGACCGCGGTAACCGCCAAAGCGGCACAGCACAGGGAACGGATCCCACGACGACGTTTCATAAGCTGACTCCTTGTTATTTTTTTTGAGCGTTATTTGAAAGCCAATACAGCGGTCGAAGCACGCAACCAATAGTCATATCGTATGATGATTGGATTTCAGACGTAGTTTCGCGCTTGAAATCCTGAGCATTCAGTCGTGGTACATGACCGAACGCCCACCATCGATGGTGATGCATGAAGCGTTAATGAACGGCGCTTCATCGCTGGCCAGGAACACAGCGGTCATCGCCACTTCAATCGGCTGGCCGATGCGCTGCGGTGGATGCAGGTCAAAGGCCCGCTGACGTTCGGCATGGGGGTCGGCAAAACCGTTCCAGTAATCGACGTTCAGCTGGGTTTCGATATAGCCCGGCGCGATGGCGTTGACCCGAATGCCTTTGGGTGCGTATTCGATGCCCAAGGCGCGGGTCAGCCCGAGCAAGCCATGCTTGGCCACCGGGTACGGGAAGCAGCCGGGAATGATGTGAGTGGAATGGGTGGAGGCGATGTTGATGATGCTGCCGATGCCCTGCTCGATCATCTGCGGCAACACAGCTTTGCAGCCATACCAGGCGCCGTCCAGATCGATGGCGAAGCAGCGACGCCAATCTTCTTCGGTCATTTGCAGCGGGTCGCGGAATACGTTGACCCCGGCGCAATTGACCAACACGTCGATTCGACCGTGAAGCTCAATGGCCAGTCCGGCCATGGCCTGCAGGTCTTGCTGGCGCGACACGTCGGCCTTGATCGCCACGACATCCGCGCCTTGTTCACGCCAGTGCGCCGCGACTTTTTCGACTTTTTCGCCCTGGATATCGCTGATGATCAGCTTGGCCTGTTGAGAGGCGAAGGTCGCGACAATCGCTTCGCCGATGCCCTGAGCGGCACCGGTCAGCAGCACCACCTTGTTTTTCAGCCGCTCGCCCTTGGGCGGTTCGGGCACCGGTGGCAAGGAAAGAGGTTCAGCCATGGATCAACACTCCTGTTGGAAGGCACGACGAAAACCGGAGATCTGTCGATGTCCGGTCAAAAAGCTGTTGGGAACAGGCAGGCAGGCGCGAAAACGCCCGGGCGCCGAGGCGGCCTGAAGCACTGACTCCAGAAAGGAGTGCGGTGGAATATCGCTGCATCACTTCACCTGTTTTGTTTTTTTAAGTGTGAGTGCGTGTAACTGATGGGGCCGACTATAAACCCGACCGCCAAATAATCTCAATATATAATTTTACATCCCATATTCTGGGATTTACCCAGAAAATCGCTGACAGGCTTTTCCGGGTACATCCACTCGAATCGATAACAGCGCGCCATCCAGCGGATGATTGAGCGGGCTTGCGGCGCTGGTGATGTACAGGGTTTTGAAGTCTTCGCCACCGAACACGCAACTGGTGGGACGGCTGACCGGCAGTTCGATCACGCGATCCACATGACCGTCGGGGTTCAACCTGAGCAGACAACTGCCATCCCATCGAGCGTTCCATATATAGCCCTCGGCATCCATCGCCGAGCCGTCGGGACCGCCACGTTCATGGGGGCCAAACCAGACATGGGCGGTGTCCAGGTTGCCGTCGGCGTGGATGAAATGCTGGTAAAGCGTTTTGTCGAGGCTGTCGGCGAAATACAGGGTGGTGCCGTCGTCACTCCACAGCAACGTGTTGGGGATGCCTAACCCTCCAAGCAGCGGCGTGACCCGAGCATCGCGGTCGATGCGAAACAGGCCGCCGGACCGGCGCACGATGGGTAAGTCTTCGCCCTGCTCCCCGATGTTGTTTTGCATCGTGCCCAGCCAGAGCCGGCCCTGAGCATCGCAGCGGGCTTCGTTGGGGCGATTGCCGGGTTGTGGATCGGCAACGCAAAACAAGGTCAGCCGGGGTTCCAGGCCGGGAGAATCCAGATCCAGCCGATAAACCCCACTGCTCAATGTCACCAAGGCATCACCGCTTTCGCAGGGGATGAATGCGGACACGTGTTCCGGCATCTGCCAGATGTCCACATTGGCACCGATCAGCCTGAGCGCTTGTTTGCCAGCGATATCCACCCAATACAGGGCCTGGGTCGGAGCATCCCAGAACGGGCTTTCGCCGAGTTGCGCACGGTGTCCGGTAACCGCAGTCCACGTCATGAAACCTCCTGCATTGTTCTTGTTTTATGTGTGCGAGCCTGTGTGGCGAGGGGGCTTGCCCCCTTGCCACAAAGCCCGCTCCCACAAGGGTTCTTTATCGTTAGCCAGCCTTCTTGTCGGCCATGACTTGGGGGTAGAAGCGTTTGATCGCCAGGTCAGCGTTATCGATCAGGGTCATGCAGGCCCATACTCCCCGCGCGGCATCCCGGGCGGCGATGGCGTCGGCCATGTCTTTGTGGATTGGCAAGGTTCGGCGCAGCTCGTCCGGGTCGGCGGCCGACACCTCGAAAGACACGGCCAGCAACGCGCCGAGGGCCGGGACCATTTGTTCGATGAATTGATTGTGGCTGGCGGCGAGAATGCACTCGTGGAAGAACTGATCGGCGCGGTTGTAATCGACGCCGCTGTCCACTGCCCGCTCCAGCGCGTTATACGCCTGAAGCACCGCCTGGACTTGCTCGACGGTGGCACGCTCGCAGGCCCAGCGCACCGCCATCGGTTCGATGGTGCGGCGCAGGTCGAGCAAGTCGTCGACAAAGTTTTCCGGCAAGCCGCTGCGTGACAGCCAGCCGACGACTTGCGGATCGAAGAGATTCCAGCGCCGCACCGGCAATACGCGTGTGCCGACCTTCGGCCCGACTTCGAGCATGCCTTTGGCCACCAACGTCTTGATGGCTTCGCGAATGACCGTACGACTGACACCGAGCTGCTCGCCCAAGTCGGCCTCGACCTTGATGGTTTGGCCGGGTTTGACCTGGCCGGCAGCAATCCAGCACCCCAGCCAGTCGACCGTCGACGCATGAAAACTGCTGGACATGGGTACCTCGTCGACCGGTGATAAAAAATAAACGACACAAAGCCGTTCGCAATGGATGCCCACGCTAATCATCATATGATTAGGTGTCAATTGGATTTTTCAAAGGCATCGCCATACCGACATGGCTGTTCGTCCGAATCCTGCTCGAAGCGCTTTGATCCCCTCCACTTTGTAAACTACGGTTAGCCGCTACAGATCGGCCAGTCTGCGGTCTGTTCCCCTTCAAAATCCGCTATCGACAGGTATGAACATGGACATGGACATGGATGCGTCTACCAAATACCCCATTGTGTTGGTCCACGGCCTTTTCGGCTTCGACAGAATCGCCGGTTACCCCTATTTTTTCGAAATTGAGGAAGCGCTGGAACGCGCCGGCGCTCAGGTGTTTGCGGTCAATATTCCAGCCGTCAACGGCAATGAGGAGCGTGGTGAAAAACTGCTCGAGCACGTCAACCGCATTTTGCTGGAAACGGGCGCTGCCAAGGTCAATCTGATCGGCCATAGCCAAGGCCCCCTGGCTGCACGCTACGTAGCTGCGCTGCACCCGGAAAAGGTCGCGTCGGTCACATCGGTCAGTTGCCCCAATCATGGCTCCGAGATTGCCGACCAATTGCATAAGGCACTGACGCCCGGCGAATTGCCCGAAGCGTTCGTACTGGCCCTGCTGGGCGCGGTTGGCACCTTCATTTCGCTGATCAGTGGCCACCCGGAAAACCCGATTGACGCTGAAGCGGCATTCGAATCGTTGACCAGCGCGGGGTTGGCTGCCTTCAATCGCAAATACCCGCAAGGGATGCCGAAGGTTTGGGGTGGTGAAGGCAAGGAAGTTGAAAACGGCGTGTATTACTACTCCTGGAGCGGGATCGTGCAGAACTTTCAAAGCCTGCAACCACTCGACCCGAGTCATTTGAATACTGTCGTGCTGTCGAAGTTGTTTTATAAAGAAAAGCGCGAAAACGATGGGTTGGTCGGCCGCTACAGCTCGCATCTGGGCAAAGTGATTCGCTCGGATTACCCGATGGACCACTTTGATGCCGTCAATCAGATGGCTGGGATCACCAGCTGGAACGTGAGCCCGGTCAGGCTCTACCTGGAACATGCTGAGCGACTCAGAAGCAAAGGTTTGTAAGCCCCAAAAAAAACGGCCCGTTGCAATAACGGGCCGTTTCGTTTCTGAAGCTCAATCGACTAGGGCTCAAGCCCGATCGGGAAGAATTCGCCGTCGCTCCACACGCCCAACCAGCGCTGCCCGTCGATTTCACGACTCACCGCCAGCTCCACCAATTGGTAGAACACATTGCGATGAATCAACGCTTCAAGGTTGGTGCGCACATGCACGTACGGCGCGGGTTCCTGAGTCACCGGATCGATCACCACGCGTATAGGGTGCTCGGCGCCTGCATCGGCCGTTTCATCGACGTTGGTGGTAAAGCGCAAGACCTGGGCCTCCCCTTCGCCTTCGACCTCCACGGCAATCGCCACGAACGGCGCGTCGTCGACCTTGATGCCAACCTTTTCGACCGGGGTAATCAGAAAATAATCATCGCCATCGCGGCGAATGATGGTGGAGAACAGCTTGACCATCGGTTTGCGCCCGATCGGCGTGCCCAGGTAATACCAGGTGCCGTCGCGGGCGATGCGCATGTCGATGTCACCGCAGAAGTCGGGGTTCCACAAGTGGACCGGCGGCAAGCCTTTGGTTTTGGGGATTTGCCCCAACAGATCGTTGGCTTTTTGCGGGCCACTCATGGCGTTCTCCTGTCAATTACTGGTCGCTGAGCCCCAGCAGGCTACGAGCATATTGCTCCAGCGGCGGGCCCAGCAAGTCTTCGGGCTTGTTGTCGTGGAACGTCAGTAAACCGCCACGACTCTTGATACGTGCAGTATCAATCAAATACTGGGTGCTGGTCTCGATCAACATGATTTGAATCACGCCGTTGTCGATTCCGAGGCGATCCACGTGTTCCTGGTCGAGCCATTCGTCCGAGTTGCCGATGCGGTCGTCGGCCTTGGCGAAACGCGTGTAAAGCAGGTAATGGGCACCGGCGGCACGGGCTTCGCCCATGGCAGCATCGAGCCCTTCCGGGGCGCGGGCGCGGCGAACCATCGGGAAATATTCGATAAAGCCGTTGAAGGCTTCTTCGGCCACCACGTTAGGACGCGGGTAGGCGCTGCCCGGTGGCGCGAAGGCACCTTGAGCGATGTAGATGAACGAATCCGGCTGAATGCGGATGTTATTCACGCGACGGCTGTCGCTGTGGTCCAGCAGGCCCGCGTCGCTCATGTGGTAGCGAGTCCCTTCGGCCATATCGCTGACATTCATGCAGCCACCAAGCGCCAAAACGGCCAGCAGCAAAACCAGGCTACGCATCCTACCCTCCAAAGGCCGGTGACGGAAAACCGGCGAATGGCCATGGGATGCAGCTTCCGCGCCAGTCCCTGGAACTCATATCATTTCAAGCGTGAACTGTGGCGAGGGGGCTTGCCCCCGTTCGGCTGCGTAGCAGCCGTAAAACCGATACATGCGGTGCTTCTGACACAATGGGGAGAATGGTTTTAGGGCCGCTTCGCGACCCAACGGGGGCAAGCCCCCTCGCCACAACAGCTCTCTCGCCACAGGGGGGCTGATCAGCCGCCGATGATTTTCATGATGGTCGCGCCGCCGGAGAACGCCACTTCCTGCTTGTCGCCCAAGGCTTTCACCAAGAGCCGCTGCAACGCCGGCAGCGCCTGATGACGAGGTTTGTCCAGTAAATCACCGACATAGTGACGATTGCTCGACGACAGGCAACCATGCAGCCACCCTGTGGACGACAGGCGTAGGCGCGAGCAGGTGCGGCAAAACGGAACGCTTTCGTTGGCTATCACGCCGAAGTGGCCCCCCCCCGGAATCTGGTAACGCATCGCCGTGGCATCGACCGGCGCATCGGCCTGAAGGTACTCGTAGCGTTCGCCGATCAGGCTCAGCAACTGCTGAAGGCTGACGAACTGTTGCAGGAAGGCATTGGAGTCGCTGGCCAAGTGGCCCATGCGCATCAACTCGATGAAGCGCAACTCGTAGCCGCGCTCCAGGCAGTAATCGAGCAGCGGCATCACCTGATCAAGGTTCTGCCCGCGCAGCGGCACCATGTTGACCTTGATCTTCATGCCGGCTGCTGCGGCCTGGTCCATGCCGTCGAGAACGGTCGCCAGATCACCGCCGCGCGCAATGCTGCGAAAAGCGCTGGCATCCAGGGTATCGAGGGAAACGTTGATGCGCCGAAGGCCGGCATCCACCAGCAGTGGCAGCTTCTTCGCCAGCAGTTGACCGTTGGTGGTCAGGCTGATATCCGCCAGGCCCATTTGGCCGACGGCAGTCATGAAAGCTTCGAGCTTGGGACTGACCAATGGCTCGCCACCGGTAATGCGCAAACGCTCGATGCCCGCCGCCTCGATCAGATAGGCCACGCCGCGCGCCATGGCCTCGGCCGACAATTCATCCTGCGCAGCCACCAGTCGCTTGCCATTGGGCACGCAGTAGGTACAAGCGTAATTACAGGCTGAGGTCAGACTGATCCGCAAATTGCGAAAACGCCTGCCTTGACGGTCAACGATCATGGATCACTCCGGCGCAAGAAGATTCGAACGCGCAAAACTTGACTCACAAATCAAGTTTTAGCAAGCCCTAAGCCTGAGTATATTCCTGCGGTACTGCGCCATGTAGCTAAAATCATGGCGCAAGAAGGCAACTGACGGGTTCAGTTGCTCGGAGTGTCGCTATCGCGCTTGCGCTTGTTGCCCATGCGCACGCCAATGTCCATCAGGAACTGGAAGAAACCTTCCTGATCTTCCAGCACATTGCTCCAGAACGGCGAGTGATACAGCGCCACCGCGCCATGCACCAGCGCCCAGGCCGCACAGTAATGGAAGTAAGGCGGCACGTCTTCGAGCTTGCCTTCGCTGATCCGGCCCTTGATCAGCAGGGTCAGGCGTTCGAAGTTCGAGGCGCGGATCTTGTGCAGCTCTTCGACCATCTCCGGCACCTGGTTGCCCTTGACCACCTTTTCTTCCAGGCGATCGAACAACCGATAGCGTTGCGGGTCGCGCATGCGAAATTCGAAGTAGGCCCGGGACAGGGCTTCCTTGTCCTTGTCGACATCGGCCGAATGCAACAACTCGTTCAAATCGCGCTCGTAATCGAGCATCAGGCGCAGATAGATCTCCGCCTTGGATTTGAAGTGCTTGTAGATCGTGCCTTTGCCGATACCGACGGCATCAGCAATCATCTCGACGGTGACACTGTCTTCACCTTGTTCGAGGAACAGCTTGAGCGCGGTATCGAGAATTTCTTGCTCGCGGCGACGAAACTCACGGACCTTACGAGGTTCTTTATGCATAAGAAAAGGTCTGTAGGGGTCAAAATTCGAAGCCGCGTATTATGCCTAACTTGCGCAAAAATGCACGGATCATCCAACCATATATGTGTTTCTTGATGAATTCGCACCACCTTGAGGGTTAATGAGAACTCAACCGAAGCGCGCGTATTCCAAATTTGTTTAAAAACCCGACCAGCTAAACTGGACTCGGCGCAATACTGATCAATACTTCAACTGTCGGCGAGGCATCTCCCCCAAGTGTCGCGTCGATGAAGGTGCCAACGGATTGCGTGCCTTTGTTTTACTCCTAATGGTCTTAACCCGGATTCCCCCCCCAGAACCCGGGTTTTTTTTGCCTGAAATTCAGTGGCAAGAACCCGTCGGAGCGGTCTGAGGCCGCGATCTTTTCTAACGTTACACCGATGCCCTGACATGTGCCAACGGGAACAAACGCTTGAAATTCCCGGTGGTTTGCTCGGCAAATCGTTCGTAGGACTCACCTCGCAACATGGCCAGAAATTCCGCTACCTCACGCACGTATTGCGGCAGGTTCGGTTTGCCGCGATAAGGGATCGGCGCCAGGTACGGTGAGTCGGTCTCCACCAGCAAGCGGTCAGCCGGCACCTTGCTGGCAACATCCCGCAGGGCATCGGCATTGCGAAAAGTGACAATACCGGACAAGGAAATGTAATACCCCATGTCCAGCGCCGCCTTGGCCATTTCCCAGTCTTCGGTGAAGCAATGCAGCACACCCGCTTGAGGCAGTGCCGCTTCGCGCAGCAGTTCAAGGGTATCGGCGCGGGCGCCACGGGTATGAATAATCACCGGTTTGCCAGTCTGCCCCGCCGCTTGCAGGTGCAGACGGAACGATGCCTGCTGCAACGCTGCCGCCTCCGGTTCGTAGTGATAATCCAGACCGGTTTCACCAATCGCCACCACCCGCGGATGATTGAGCTCGCGCAACAGCCAGTCCAGCGCGGGCGCAGCACCCGGCTGCACATCGAGCGGATGCACGCCCACCGAACAGTCGACGTCGTCGTAACGTTCGGCCAGGGCTTTGACGTCGGCGGCGTTATCGGCGCTGACACCGATGCACAGGAAATGCCCTACTCCGCGGGCACGGGCCGCATCGAGCGCGGCATCCAGGGAACCGTCATGAGCGGCAAGGTCGAGGCGATCAAGGTGACAATGGGAATCTACGAGCATAAAAGGGCTGCAACTTACATCGTATGGGTGGGACGGTCGGACTTCAGGGCTCCGGCCAGATGGGTTTCGATGCGACTGCGCGCGGTGTCGTCGCCTTCATTGAATTGCACGCCAACACCGGCGGCGCGATTGCCCTGGGCGCCTTTGGGGGTAATCCAGGTGACTTTGCCAGCGACCGGAATCTTTTCCGGTTCATCCATCAGGTGCAGCAACATGAACACCTCATCGCCCAACTTGTAGCTTTTGTTGGTCGGGATAAACAGGCCACCGTTCTTGATGAAGGGCATGTAGGCTGCGTAGAGCACGGCCCTGTCCTTGATGGTCAAGGACAAGATGCCATTGCGCGGCCCCGGACTGACGGGCTCGTTCATGTTGACCTCCGCTGTCTGATGATCAGAGTCTAGTGTCAGACGGTCACTTTGGGGTAGGCAAAGATACCCATTGCACCAGTAGCGCCTCCAGCAACAAGGCCGGATTGAGGTTGGCCTTGCTCATCACCTTCTGGCGCTGGGCGAGGATCCAGTCCTGGATATTCAGGACTTTGTCCTGAGCGGACTTCTGTGCCAGGTATTGAATCACTTTGCGCATGTCCGCCAGCCCCAGCCCTGCTTCATCCTGAGTCAATTGATAACGCAGGATCAGGCTCGACCAGTCGCAGAACCAATCGAACAGCAGCAACATGGGAATGGTTTTCCATTCTTCTGCCAGTTGCGTCGGCGATTGCTGTTGCTTGAGCAACTTCTTCACGCCCTCGACCACCAGCGCCCGTTGTTCGCGCACACCCTGTGCCTGCAACTTGACGGCGGCCAATGGCGAACCGGCGGCGAGGGTAAGCAGTTCAATACGCTCTTGTTCCGAACAGTCCGGCAAAGCGCTGGCCAGCCAGCCCAGGCTCATGGTTTCGCTTGGCAATGGGCAGGCTTGCTGCACGCAACGGCTCTTGATAGTCGGCAGCAGACGACTGGTCTGATGGCTGACCAGCAGCAATACGGTATCGCCGGACGGCTCTTCAAGGCTTTTCAGCAAGGCGTTGGCGGCGTTGATGTTCATCGATTCGACTGGCTCGATCAGCACCACTTTGCGCCCGCCCATTTGCGCGGTCTGAACCACGAAGCTGACCAGATCACGCACCTGGTCAACCTTGATCGCCTTGTCTGCCTCCTCAGGCTCCAGAATGTAGTTGTCGGGATGACTCCCGGCATTCAGCAGCAGACAGGATTTACATTCACCGCAGGCGCCTTGGGCGGTCGGGCGCTGGCACAACAAACTGGCCATCAGACGTTCGGCCAGCGCACGCTTGCCGATCCCGGCCGGGCCATGCAGCAAATAGGCGTGAGCATGCTGGGCACGGCCGGCCAATTGCTGCCAGAGACTGTCCTGCCACGGATAGGCTTCAGCCACGGGTCAACTCCAGCAGACGTGGCAACAAGGCATCCAGGGACTGCTGAACCTGCGCCAGCGGCTGAGCGGCATCCACCAGGACATAACGCGCAGGATCCGCTTTGGCACGCTCAAGGAAGGCCGTGCGCACCGCATCAAAAAACGCTCGGCCTTCGAGTTCGAAACGATCCAGCCGACCGCGGGCGCTGGCGCGGGCCAGGCCCACATCTACCGGCAGGTCGAAAATCAGCGTCAGGTCCGGACGCAAATCGCCCTGGACGAATGTTTCGAGGGTTGCAATGCGCTCCAGCGATAAACCGCGACCACCGCCCTGATAGGCATACGTCGAATCGGTAAAGCGATCGCACAGCACCACGGCGCCACGGGCCAGCGCCGGGCGGATCACCTCGGCCAGATGCTGGGCCCGCGCGGCAAACACCAACAGCAGCTCGGTGTCAGGGTTCATGACCTCATCGACCGGCGCCAAGAGCACGTCACGGATCCGCTCAGCCAAGGGCGTGCCGCCGGGTTCCCGGGTCAACACCACCTCGATCCCGGCAGCGCGCAAGCGCTCGGCCAGGTATTCGCGGTTGGTGCTCTTGCCGGCACCTTCCGGGCCTTCCAGGGTAATAAACAAGCCAGTCACAGGCAGTCCTTAGTCAGAGTCATTGCGGGCTTTGCGGCGCGGGCACATCCGCTTCGGGTGCTGGCGCGGGTTCTTGTTCCGGCTCTGGTGCAGAGTCTGGCACGGAATCCTGCATGGAATCCTGCGGCACCACTGGCGGCAGCTCTTCAGGGGCGATGTTGGGCGAAGCCGCCGGGATTGGCGCCTGGAGATCTTCGGCCGGCAAAGCAACAGTCGGCGCAGGGCTGGAACGGTAATCGGCACGTCGATTGATCTGGAACTCGCGCACCGCATTGTTGTGAGCGTCCAGATCATCGGAGAATACGTGGCTGCCATCACCGCGAGCGACAAAGTACAGGCTGTTGCCGTTCGCTGGATTCAGCGCCGCATGGATCGCTTCACGGCCCACCATCGCAATCGGCGTCGGCGGCAGGCCAGCAATTATGTACGTGTTATAGGGTGTCGGCTCCTTGAGATGAGCGCGGGTCAGCTTGCCGTTGTAACGGTCACCCAGACCATAAATCACGGTCGGATCGGTCTGCAACAGCATGCCCATTTCCATGCGCCGCACGAACACGCCGGCGATCTGCCGACGCTCCTGCGGCACACCGGTTTCCTTTTCCACCAGCGAAGCCATGATCAGCGCCTGATAGGGCTCGGTGTAGGGAACATCGGCAGAACGCTGACTCCACTCCTTGGCAAGGACCTCGTCGAGGCGGTCGTAAGCTTTCTTGAGCAGGTCGGCGTCGCTCATGCCGCGCACGAAACGATAGGTGTCGGGGAAGAATCGTCCTTCGGGGAAAACCCCGCTGTGGCCGAGTTTGTCCATCACCTGGCTGTCGCTCAGACCGGTCAGGGTCTGTTCGAGTTTTTCATCCTTGGCCAGCGCTGCGCGAACCTGATGGAAATTCCAGCCTTCGACCAGCGTCAGGCTGTATTGCACCATTTCCCCGCGCTTCCACAGGTCGATCAGCCCATTGACTGTCATACCGGGCACCATGCGGTATTCGCCGCTGTGCAACGGTTGCCCTGCCAGATTAAAGCGCCAGTACACGCGCAGCCAGAAAGCGTCTTTGATGACGCCATCAGCTTCGAGTCGAAGGAAGGTGCGATTTGGCGTAGTGCCTTTGGGCACTTCCAGCAGCTTTTCCTGAGTGATGTTCAGCGGCTGCTTCAGCGCCGAATCGATTTTCCAGGCGCAAGCGCCGGCCAACAGCCCCGCCAGAACCAATCCGGTTTCCAGCAGCAGCAAGAATTTACGTCTCACGAATCAAGCATCCAGTAGCGCACGGGCAATGGTTTGGAGTTTACGGGTGAGCGGCCCAACCGGCCAGCTCAGTGCGGCGTAGGCGCGCACCGGCCAAACGCCATACACGCTGTTGCAGACAAAGACCTCATCAGCCCATTGCAGCTGCTCTAGAGTGATATCGGTGATTTGCGTGGGAATTCCCAATGACTTGGCTTGAAACAATAATTCAGCACGCATCACGCCCGCCACACCGCAACGTTTGAGATTGGCGGTCACCAGCACACCATCGCGCACCAGGAACAAATTGCTGAACACACCTTCGATCACCCGCCCGACCTGGTCGAGCATCAAGCCTTCAGCATGCTCGGCGTCCTGCCATTCGGAACGGGCAATGACCTGTTCCAGACGATTCAAATGCTTGAGGCCAGCGAGCAGTGGCTGCTTGGAAAGCCGTGTTGCACAAGGAAACAGACGAACGCCCTGCTCCGCATGAACAGCCGGATAAGCCGCGGGGGGATTGCCTTGCAGAATGCGTCGAGCCTGAGCCGAGGGATCGACGGCGTAACCGCGCAGGCTGTCGCCGCGGGTGAGGATCAGCTTGAGCACGCCCTCGCCCAGCGCGGCGGCGTAGGCCAGCAGCTCTGCGCGGATCAGTTGATGATCAGCGGCAATCGCCAAGCGCGAACAACCCTCCGCCAGACGCGACAGATGTCGATCCAGCAACAGTGGCTGCCCGCCCTTGACTGCAATGGTCTCGAACAGACCATCACCGTAAGCCAGGCCGCGATCCTTCAGCGACAAAGCGTCAGCCGGTTGACCGTCGACCCAGCTGTCCATCAGTCAGCGAACCGACGGAACACCAGCGAGCCATTGGTGCCGCCAAATCCGAAGGAGTTGGACAGCACCACGTCGATATCCATGCCACGCGCGGTGTGGGGTACGAAGTCGAGGTCGCAGCCTTCGTCCGGCTCATCGAGGTTGATGGTCGGTGGCGCTACCTGGCTGTTGATCGCCAGCACGCTGAAAATCGCCTCGACCGCGCCCGCTGCACCCAACAGGTGACCGGTCATGGACTTGGTCGAACTGACCGCCAGCTTGTAGGCGTGATCGCCGAACACGGATTTGATCGCACAGGCTTCGGCGAGGTCGCCAGCCGAAGTCGACGTGCCGTGGGCGTTGATGTACTGAACCTGATCGCTATTGATCTTCGCATCGCGCAAGGCATTGCTGATGCAACGCGCAGCACCCGCACCATCGGCCGGTGGCGAGGTCATGTGGTAGGCATCGCCACTGGTGCCGAAACCGATCAGTTCGGCATAGATGGTCGCGCCACGCGCCTTGGCGTGCTCCAGTTCTTCGAGCACCAGTGCACCGGCGCCGTCAGACAGGACGAAACCATCGCGGCCCTTGTCCCATGGACGACTGGCACGGGTCGGCTCGTCGTTGCGGGTCGACAGTGCGCGGGAGGCACCGAAGCCGCCCATGCCCAGACCACACGCGGCCATCTCGGCACCACCGGCGATCATCACGTCGGCTTCGTCGTACATGATGTTGCGTGCCGCCATGCCGATGCAGTGCGTACCGGTCGTACACGCTGTGGCGATGGCGTAGTTAGGTCCCTGTGCCCCCAAATGGATGGACAGGAAACCGGAAATCATATTGATGATCGAGCCAGGCACGAAAAACGGAGAAATCCGTCGTGGGCCGGAATCATGCAGTGTACGGCTGGTCTCTTCGATATTGGTCAGACCACCAATACCCGACCCCATGGCCACGCCGATCCGCTCGCGGTTGGCGTCGGTGACCTCGAGGCCTGCATTACGCACGGCTTGAAAACCTGCAGCCAGACCGTATTGAATGAACAGGTCGAGTTTGCGAGCTTCCTTGACCGACAGGTATTCCTCGACATTGAAGCCCTTTACCGAGCCGCCAAAACGGGTGGAATAGGCAGAAAGGTCGGTGTGTTCGATCAGACCAATGCCACTGCGGCCAGCCAGAATGCCCTGCCAGCTGCTCGGCACATCCGTGCCCAGTGGCGACAACATACCCATACCGGTGACTACGACGCGTCTACGCGACACAGCACTCTCCTTTTTCAAATGACGACTTTGCATCAGGCCTAAAGAAAAAACCGCACGCCAAAATGGCAGTGCGGTTTTTCCATGACAGCGAGCGACGACTAAAAACTATTACGCCTGGTGGCTGGTAACGTAGTCGATTGCCGCTTGTACAGTAGTGATCTTCTCAGCTTCTTCGTCAGGGATTTCGGTCTCGAATTCCTCTTCCAGAGCCATCACCAGCTCAACAGTGTCAAGGGAGTCGGCACCCAGGTCTTCAACGAAGGAAGCAGTGTTGACCACTTCTTCTTCTTTAACGCCCAGTTGCTCAGCAACGATTTTCTTGACGCGCTCTTCGATGGTGCTCATACCTTGTTTTCACTCCTAATGGACAAATTCAGGCAGCTGGCCGGTGGGTAAGTGTATAGAAAGACTTTTCAGTTTTTCAACTGAAAGCTTCACTCCTCAAACCCGGCGGCCCTCTGTCTATAAATAGATTGCAGCTTTATAACGGATTTTAGACAGCTCGTATGACATTTTTTTGAAGCAATCCGTCACATTTAACTCATGTACATCCCGCCGTTCACCGGGATTGTAGCCCCAGTAACGTAAGCCGCACCGTCAGATGCAAGAAAAGCGACCACAGACGCGATCTCTTGAGCTTGCCCCAGACGACCCAGCGGAATTTGCGTCTGCAAGGCTTCACGCTGCGCCTCGGGCAGTTCACGGGTCATATCGGTGTCGATGAACCCTGGGGCCACCGAGTTTACCGTAATCGCACGCGAACCGACTTCACGCGCCAGTGCACGGCTGAAACCTTCCAGACCGGCCTTGGCGGCAGCGTAGTTTACTTGGCCTGCGTTGCCCATGGCACCCACAACCGAGCCAATACTGATAATTCGTCCCCAACGCGCCTTGGTCATGCCGCGCAGAACGCCCTTGGACAGGCGGAACAGACTGTTCAAATTGGTATCGACGACGTCATGCCATTCGTCATCTTTCATGCGCATCATCAGGTTATCGCGGGTGATACCGGCATTATTGACCAGGATCAACGGCGCACCGAATTGCTCCTGAATGCTCGCCAGCACGGCCGCTACGGACTCGTCGCTGGTGACATTGAGTTCCAGGCCAGTGCCCTGAATACCATTTTCTTTCAGGGTCGCAGCGATACGCTCGGCCCCTGAAGCGGAAGTCGCGGTGCCAATGACAATGGCACCCTGACGACCCAATTCCAGAGCGATAGCCTGGCCGATACCACGGCTGGCACCAGTGACCAATGCAACTTTACCTTGCAGACTCATGCAAGCTTCTCCTTGTTCAGGCCAGCGCTGCGCGGGCGGCAGCGAAAGCGTCTGGGGTATTGAGGTTAGAGGTCGACACGCCTTCGGCGCAACGTTTGTTCAGACCGGCCAGCACTTTGCCAGGGCCGCACTCGACCAGATTGGTCGCACCTCTGGCTGCCAGCGCCTGGACCGATTCGACCCAGCGTACAGGCTTGTAGAGCTGCTCAAGCAGATCGCGCTTGAGGGTTTCCAGATCCGCTGGAACATCGGCGCTGACGTTCTGTACCACAGGGATCTGCGGCGCTTTCCAGTTGATCGCTGCGATCGATTCGGCGAACCGCTCAGCGGCGGGGCGCATCAATTCGCAGTGGGACGGTACGCTGACCGGCAATGGCATGGCGCGCTTGGCGCCACGTGCCTTGCAACCCTCGATGGCGCGTTCGACCGCCGCCTTGGCACCAGCGATCACGACCTGGCCCGGGGAATTGAAGTTGACCGCGCTAACTACTTCGCCTTGCGCCGCTTCGGCACAGGCTGCCAGCACGTCGGCATCTTCCAGACCCAGGATTGCGGCCATGCCGCCCTGCCCGGCCGGAACCGCTTCCTGCATCAACTGACCGCGACGCTCTACCAGTCTCACTGCATCGCCCAGGCTCAGACTGCCGGCAGCCACCAAGGCGCTGTACTCGCCCAGGCTGTGACCGGCAACGTACGCCGGACACGCGCCGCCTTGTTCCAGCCACAGACGCCATAAGGCGATCGAAGCGGTCAGAATGGCCGGCTGGGTTTTATCGGTTTGATTGAGTTGTTCTTCCGGCCCTTGCTGGGTCAGTGCCCACAGGTCGTAACCCAGAGCTTGGGAAGCTTCTTTGAATGTTTCGAGGACCACCGGATGTTGCGCGCCCAACTCGGCCAGCATGCCGAGGGACTGCGAACCCTGTCCTGGAAAGACGAATGCGAGGGAAGCAGACATTTAACAAGCCCCTAATGATCTTGTCGTCGGAGAATGACGCCCCGTTTCCGGAACGCAAGAAACTCACAGTTGGATGGCCCATTGAACTGAGCGGTCACATTTAAGCATTGTCCGACGAAAACGCCTAAGGCAACAAATCTTCCAGGCGCCCATGAAGCCGTTCCGGCAGGTTTTCCTGGATCTCGATCAGCGCCCGTTGAATCGCACTCTGAAAACCCTGCACCCCCGCCGAACCGTGGCTTTTCACGACAATTCCCTGCAAACCGAGGAAACTTGCGCCGTTATGTCGCGCCGGCGCCAGCTCAGCCTGCAAGCGTTTCATCAGCGGCAGCGCCAGCGCACCCACCACTTTGGAGGCGAAATTTTTCTTGAATAACGCCTCGATGCGCCCGGCAATCATGGTCGCCAGGCCTTCGCTGGACTTGAGCAGGATATTGCCGACAAAGCCATCACACACCACCACATCCGCCTCGCCACGGTACAAGCCGTCACCTTCGACGAATCCGATGTAGTTGATGCCACGAGCACTCTGCAACAACGTAGCCGCCAGCTTGACCTGCTGATTGCCCTTGATGTCTTCAGTGCCGATGTTCAGCAATGCAACCTTCGGGCGAACAATACCCAGGGTTTCTGCCGCAACCGAGCCCATCACTGCAAACTGCAACAAGTGCTCGGCACTGCAATCGACGTTGGCACCCAGATCGAGCAACTGGCAATAGCCCTTCTGCGTCGGAATGGCCGCGATCATTGCCGGCCGATCAATGCCCGGCAACGTCTTCAGCACAAACCGCGATAACGCCATCAGCGCACCGGTATTGCCGGCACTGACGCAGGCCTGGACTTTGCCGTCGCGCAGCAACTCCAGCGCCACGCGCATCGACGAATCGGGCTTGCCGCGCAAGGCCTGGGCAGGCTTTTCATCCATGGTGATGACTTCGGACGCCGGCGTAATCGACAGGCGCGCGCGATCCACAGTCGAGTGGCTGGCGAGCAATTCTTCAAGAAGGGAGGGTTGACCGACGAGGGTCAGGTGTAGCGAGGGTGTAGCAGACAGACAAGCGAGGCTGGCCTGAACAATGCTGCGGGGACCGAAGTCCCCGCCCATTGCGTCAATCGCGATGACTTGAGCGGACAAGTGATTACTCGTCAGCGCCCTTGTCGATCACTTTACGGCCACGGTATACGCCTTCTGGCGATACGTGGTGACGCAGGTGAACTTCACCGGTGGTTTTTTCTACAGACAGGGTGCTAGCCTCGAGAGCGTCGTGCGAACGACGCATGTCACGGGCAGAGCGGGATTTTTTGTTCTGCTGAACAGCCATAATTGATTAACTCCTAAACGTTTGGGTCACGCTTTAACTGCGCCAATACACTGAACGGGTTGGACCGCGTTACCTCGTCCTCGCTCGGTTCGGGCTCATCGAGACCCGCCGGCTGCTGGCATTCTTCCGGATGATGAGCAGGCACAATGGGCAAGGCGAGCAAAAGCTCCTCCTCGATCAGTGACTGCAGATCCAAAGGATCTTCGCCCAGTTCCAGCACGTCATAACCTTTCGGCAACGACTGGGTATTCGCACCCTCCTTCACCACAGCATAACTGCATTCGCTATGGATCGGCAGGGTGACCAGCTCAAGACAACGCTGGCAAACCATTTTGACTTCGGTGTCGATAAAGCTGTGAATTACCACAGATTTACGTTCATCTCGTTCAAAAACGAATTTAGCCTGCACCGTACCGACAGTATCGGAAAGCGGGTCGCAGAGTCTCTCCAAATCGGCCAGCAGCAGTTCACCTTGAAGGGTGGTGCCACGGTCAGCCAATTTGCGCGGGTCAACGTGAGGTGGAATCGGGTCATTCAACATAGGCGCAGCATTATAGGGATGCCCCCAGCCATGTCAAAGGAAATTCAGCCCTGCCCGTCACTTGAGCCTGCGCTAGAATTCGCCCCTGCCCTTTGGAGATGCGCATGCTGCCTTTATTACTCGCTTCAAGCTCGGCCTATCGCCGGCAATTGCTGGCCCGTTTGCGATTGCCGTTCACGTGCAGCTCGCCGGATATCGACGAAAGTCATCGCCCGGACGAGTCAGCCGTGGACCTGGTAAAGCGCCTCGCCGAAGAAAAAGCCCGCGCACTTGCAGACCGCCATCCTGCCCACTTGATCATCGGCTCGGACCAGGTCGCGGTACTCGGCGAGCGGATCATCGGCAAGCCCCACACCTTCGAAAAGGCCCGCGAACAGCTCCTGGCATCCAGCGGCGCCAGCGTGACCTTCCTGACCGGCCTGGCACTGCTCAACAGCCAGACCGGCCACTGCCAGGTCGACTGCGTGCCCTTTACCGTACACATGCGCACGCTCGACGCAGCGCGCATTGAACGTTACTTGCATGCTGAACAGCCCTATGACTGCGCTGGCAGCTTCAAGGCCGAAGGTTTGGGGGTGAGCCTGTTTAAAAGCACCGATGGCTCTGACGCCACCAGCCTGATCGGCTTGCCGTTGATTCGCCTGGTGGACATGTTGCTGACCGAAGGCGTGCAGATACCTTAAAGGTCAACAGATCGCAGCCTCGTTTCACTCGACAACTCCTACATTGAAATGCGTATTCCCTTGTAGGAGCTGTCGAGTGAAACGAGGCTGCGATCTTTTGACTGTAAAAAAACCGGCAAAAAGCCGGTTTTTTTTACGCAGCAAGAAGATCAGCGCAATGCCGGCCCCTGAAAGCCCATCCACATTGCCAAATGCTCAGCCACGCTGGCACCGAGCTTTTTCGAGAAGCGATCGAACGGCGATTCCTCGACAGTGAAATCCACCAGCTCTTTCTCGCCGATCACATCACGGGCAACCGAACTGGCACTGCCCAGACCATCGATCAAGCCCAGCGACAGCGCCTGTTCACCCGACCAGATCAGCCCGGAAAACAATTCCGGATGCTCTTTATCTTTCAGGCGATCACCACGGCCCTGCTTGACGCTATTGATGAACTGCTGATGAGTGGTATCAAGCACGCTCTGCCAGAATTGTATTTCCGCGGGCTTCTGCGGCTGGAACGGATCGAGGAATGACTTGTGCTCCCCCGAGGTGTAGGTACGACGCTCCACCCCCAACTTCTCCATGGTCCCGACAAAACCGTAGCCGGCCGCGGTCACACCAATGGAACCCACCAGGCTCGCCTTGTCGGCGTAGATCTGATCCGCGGCGCTAGCGATGTAATAGGCACCGGAAGCGCCCAGATCCGAGATCACCGCATAAACCTTGGTATCTGGATGCAGGCCGCGCAAACGACGGATCTCGTCATAGACATAACCCGACTGCACCGGACTGCCGCCCGGGCTGTTGATTCGCAGAATCACGCCCTTGACCTTCTTGTCCTCGAAGGCCGCACGCAGACTGCCGACAATATTGTCGGCACTGGCCGGTTCTTTATCGGCAATCATGCCCGTTATATCGATCAGCGCCGTGTAGCCAGAGCCGAGGGCGGCGCCTTTCTCGATGCTCATCATCGGCGATAACAGAATCAACAAGCCGAACAGATACAGAAAAGTCAGCGACTTGAAGAATATCCCCCAACGACGGGACCGGCGCTGTTCCTGCACACCAGCGAGCAAGGTTTTTTCCAGCAGCTTCCAGCTTTTCTCGTCACCCGTTTCCGCGCTCGCCTTGGCGGGCGCTTTCCATTCGTCGGTCATGCCATCACCCCAGCAGAAAAACCCATTAAACCCGCTGACCCAGCCAGGCGCGCAACTCTGAAAAACGATCGATGGCCAGTTTCGGCTCAAATAGCTTCAAGGCGTCGATTGATTGAGCGCCATAGCTGACCGCTACCGAATCCATGCCCGCGTTGCGCGCCATCTGCAGATCGAACGACGAATCGCCAACCATCAGCGCCTGCTCCGGACGAACCTCGCAATGGGCGAGAATCTGCTCAAGCATCAGCGGATGGGGCTTGCTGGAAGTTTCGTCAGCGGCACGGGTAATATCGAAATAATCTTCCCAGCCGTGAGACTTCAGTACCCGATCCAGCCCACGACGAGCCTTGCCGGTCGCTACTGCCAGATGATACCCCTCGGCACGAAACGCTTCGAGAGACTCGACAACCCCCTCAAACAACGGGGAAGGCACGGCCTCCGCCGCAATGTAGTGATCCGCATAGTGCTGACGGAACGCTACCAGTTCGATGTCGCCAATCTCGGGATACAGAGTGCGAATCGCTTCCGGCAAGCCCAGACCGATAATGCCTTTGACGGCAGAATCATCGCGCAATTGAAAACCGGACCGCTCGGATGCGACGTGCATCGCTTCGACAATCCGACCAATGGAGTCAGCGAGCGTACCGTCCCAATCAAAAATCAGCAGCTTGTAATCAATAGGGTGCACTCAAGCGCTCCACGGTTTTAGCCCACATTTCGTCGACCGGCGCCTGCAACTTGAGCTCACCGCCATCGGGCAGTGGCACTGTCAGCATGTAGGCGTGCAGAAACAGACGTTTGCCGCCCAGATCACGAATCTCTTTGCTGAACCCCTCATCGCCGTACTTGGTGTCACCCGCGATGCAATGTCCGGCATGCAGAGTATGGACGCGAATCTGGTGAGTGCGACCCGTGATCGGCTTGGCCTCGACCATAGTGGCAAAGTCGCCAAAACGACGCAGAACCTTGAACACGGTGACAGACTCCTTGCCCTCGTCCTCATCCACTTCAACCATGCGCTCGCCGGAGCGCAGATTGCTCTTGCCCAACGGCGCACGGACTTGCTTGATCGAGGTCGCCCAGTTGCCGCGCACCAGCGCCATATAGCGCTTGTCGACGCCATCACCACGCAGCGCGGCGTGCAAATGACGCAACATGCTGCGCTTTTTGGCGATCATCAGCAGGCCGGAAGTGTCCCGGTCGAGGCGGTGAACCAGCTCAAGTTCTTTTGCATCGGGACGTAACTGGCGAAAGGCTTCGATCACACCGTAATTCAAGCCGCTGCCACCGTGAACCGCGATGCCAGCGGGCTTGTTGATCACGATCAGCGCCTTGTCTTCGTAGACAATCGAGGCTTCGAGCCGTTGCAGCAGCCCTTGCGCCAACGGCACCGGTTCGTCGCACTCAGGCACACGAACCGGTGGCACGCGCACGATATCGCCCGCCTGCAGCTTGTATTCGGGCTTGATCCGACCTTTGTTCACCCGCACTTCGCCTTTACGCAATATGCGGTAAATCAAGGTCTTGGGCACGCCTTTGAGCCGAGCGAGAAGGAAGTTATCAATACGTTGGCCGGCATATTCCGGCGAGACCTCCAGCAGTTGTACGGCTGGGGTCGAAGGGGCAGTAGTCGTCATGGCGCGGATGATAACAATTTTTTATGGAATTGAAGCACTTAATCATTGCTGCTATAGTCGCGAACGCCGCCAAAAGTGGCCTGGACAGCGGACCAACGGTTAAAAACCGGCCCTGACCAACGCAATTCACGAGGACGAGAGGCCGTCCTACGGGGCTTTCGCTACGTAACGGCAGAGTTTGCAGTTGTAACGAGCGCAGGTGACATAAGGCCTGAATCATGCCGCAAAGCAGAGTTTTCACTCGCCTTCCGAGCAAATATTCACGGCCAGTTCACAAAGTGCAGTCAGCTGCGAGCGACCCCGAGCGAACGCTTCGGAAACACCGCCTAAATTAGCCATGATGCGTGACCTCCCCTTTCGGAGCTCACGGTAAATGCCAACCCGCTGCGGATTCTGCGCGCGGCAGCACCCGAATTATCAGGGATACGTGTAGGGTGGAGATGCACAACCGCTGGACTGTGTAGCAATAGGCTTTATCAAGACGCTTCATCTCGTCCACAGCCGCCGGTTGATTCCTCCTCCTGACTGAGTGCTTAAGTAGCCACAGCAAGCAGGACGCGTACGTCGCGACACCGACCCAATTGGTCGGGGTTCGCTAGACACTGGAGTGGCCAACCACTCCTGACGCACCTGACACCGACCGTGAGAAGTCGTGTGTGCCGAACGCCGTTTCCGGCAGCCCGGAAACCGACGGTACTACATGAAAAGAATGCTGATTAACGCAACGCAACCCGAAGAGTTGCGTGTTGCACTGGTAGATGGCCAGCGCCTCTACGACCTGGACATCGAATCCGGTGCACGCGAGCAGAAGAAGGCCAACATCTATAAAGGCCGGATTACTCGCATCGAACCAAGCCTTGAGGCTGCCTTTGTCGATTTCGGCTCCGAGCGCCACGGCTTCCTGCCCCTCAAAGAAATCTCCCGCGAATACTTCAAGAAAGCCCCCGAAGGCCGCGTCAACATCAAGGACGTCCTGAGCGAAGGCCAGGAAGTCATCGTTCAGGTTGAAAAAGAAGAACGTGGCAACAAGGGCGCCGCCCTGACCACCTTCATCAGCCTGGCCGGTCGTTACCTGGTGCTGATGCCGAACAACCCGCGTGCCGGCGGTATCTCCCGTCGTATCGAAGGTGAAGAGCGCAACGAACTGCGTGAAGCCCTGAATGGTCTGGTTGCCCCGGCCGACATGGGCCTGATCGTTCGCACTGCCGGCCTTGGCCGCAGCAGCGAAGAAATGCAGTGGGACCTCGATTACCTGCTGCAACTGTGGACCGCCATCAAAGAAGCTTCGCTGGACCGCTCCGCGCCCTTCCTGATCTATCAGGAAAGCAACGTGATCATCCGCGCCATCCGTGATTACCTGCGCCAGGACATCGGCGAAGTGCTGATCGACAGCGTTGAAGCCCAGGACGAAGCCCTGACTTTCATTCGCCAGGTGATGCCGCAGTACGCCAGCAAAATCAAACTGTACGAAGACAGCGTTCCGCTGTTCAACCGTTTCCAGATCGAAAGCCAGATCGAAACCGCCTTCCAGCGCGTGGTCGAACTGCCTTCCGGCGGCTCCATCGTTATCGATCCGACCGAAGCCCTGGTGTCCATCGACATCAACTCGGCGCGCGCCACCAAAGGCAGCGACATCGAAGAAACCGCCCTGCAGACCAACCTTGAAGCCGCCGAAGAAATCGCCCGTCAGTTGCGCCTGCGTGACATTGGCGGCCTGATCGTCATCGACTTCATCGACATGACCCCGGCCAAGAACCAGCGCGCCGTGGAAGAGAAAGTCCGCGAATGCCTGGAAGCCGACCGCGCTCGCGTGCAAGTCGGTCGCATCTCGCGCTTCGGCCTGCTGGAAATGTCCCGTCAGCGCCTGCGTCCATCGCTAGGCGAAAGCAGCGGCATCGTCTGCCCGCGTTGCAACGGCACCGGCATCATCCGTGATGTTGAATCGCTGTCGCTGGCGATCCTGCGCCTGATCGAAGAAGAAGCCCTGAAAGACCGTACCGCTGAAGTTCGCGCACAAGTGCCGATTCCAGTGGCTGCGTTCCTGCTCAACGAAAAGCGCAACTCGATCACCAAGATCGAACTGCGCACCCGTGCCCGTATCGTCATTCTGCCGAACGATCACCTCGAAACGCCGCACTTCGAAGTTCAGCGTCTGCGCGATGACAGCCCGGAAGCCAGCATCAACCAGTCCAGCTACGAAATCGCCGCTGCCGCCGCCGAGGTCGAAGAAGTCCAGCCAGCCGCCGCGACCCGCACTCTGGTTCGCCAGGAAGCCGCGGTCAAGACGGCTCCGGCCCGCGCCAACGCTCCGGTTCCGACCGAGGTCGCCGCTGCTCCAGTGGCGGCACCGGTCGTCGCCCCAGAGCCAAGCCTGTTCAAAGGCCTGGTGAAATCGCTGGTCAGCCTGTTTGCCACCAAGGAAGAGCCTGTTGCGCCGGTTGTGGTTGAAAAGCCAGCCATTGAACGCCCTGCTCGCAATGAAGAGCGCCGTAACGGCCGGCAGCAGAGCCGCAATCGTAATGGTCGCCGCGACGAAGAGCGCAAGCCTCGCGAGGAACGTGCACCGCGTGAAGAACGCGCACCACGTGAGCCACGTGAAGCCCGCGAAGAAGCGCCAGCAGTCGCCCAGGAACGCGCTCCGCGCGAAGAGCGCGCACCACGCGCCCCTCGTGAAGAACGTGCACCGCGTGCCCCGCGTGAAGATCGCAAGCCACGTGGCGAGCGTGAAGAACGTCCGGTTCGTGAATTGCGCGAACCTCTGGATGCCGCTCCGGCCGCGGCCGCCAACGCTGAAGAGCGTCCAGCCCGTCAGCCACGTGAAGAACGCGCTCCACGCCCACCCCGTGAAGAACGTCAGCCACGTACCGAGCAAGCGGCTGCCGTTGCTGAAGAAGAGTTGACCAGCAACGAAGAGCAACTGCAGGAAGACGGTCAGGAAGTCGCCGAAGGTGATCGTCCTCGCCGCCGCTCCCGTGGCCAGCGTCGTCGCAGCAACCGTCGTGAGCGTCAACGCGATGCCAACGGCAATGTGATCGAAGGTTCGGAAGAGTCCGAATCGGCGGAAAATGCCGAAGCGCCAAGCGCTGCCGATCTGGCCGCCGGCCTGGCGGTGACCGCCGCCGTTGCCAGCTCCGTGATCAGCGCGCCTGCTGAAGCACAAGCCAACGAGCAAGCCGAACGTGCCACTGCCGCCACACAGGAAGCTGCTCCGGTTGAAGCGCCAGTCGTTGAAGCGACCACGCCGGTAGAAGTCACTGCCTCTCCGGAAATCGAAGTGGCGCCGGTTCGTGAAGCCCAATCTCAAGTTGAAGCTGAGCCAACCGTTGCTGCCGAGCCTGCTCCATCCGCAGAGCCTGTGGTTGAAGCGCCAGTGGCTGAACCGGTACGTGAAGTTCGCGAAGAGCAAACCACGTTCAACTGGGTTGCCGAGCCACCTGTAGCGGTCGAAGCTCCAGCGCCAGTCGCTGAGGCGCCGGTTGCTGCTGCCGAGCCTGCTCCTGCGGTTGTTGAAGCGCCAGTTGTTGCCCAAGAGGCTGCACCAGTGGCTGAAGCCGCCCCCGTCAGCGCTCTGACCCCAAGTGGCCGTGCACCGAACGACCCGCGTGAAGTACGTCGTCGCAAGCGTGAAGAGGAGCGTCTGCAGAAGGAAGCCGAACTGGCTGCCGCTGCTGCTCCGGCCGCTGCCGAGCCAGCCCCGGTTGTTGCTGAAGTTGTCGAGGCAGCCCCTGCCCCGGCCGCTGAAGTCGCTGCCGAACCGGTTGAATCGGCGATCGACGAAGCACCGCGCTCCGTTCAAGAAGCGGTAGAGCAACACGAGCAAGCCCTGGAAAAAGAGCACGAGCCTAAACCCCTCGCCTGATTCCATCGGCCACTAAAAAGCCCCGCCTGGTGATCCAGGCGGGGCTTTTTTTATGTTTGCAGAGAAGCAGCGGGACCGCGTTGTGGATCGTTCCCACGCTCTGCGTGGGAATGCCTCAATGGACGCTCTGCGTCCGCTTGGGACGCGGAGCGTCCCGGGCTGCATTCCCACGCAGAGCGTGGGAACGATCATCCATCAGGCAAAGACCAACGCCTCTGGCACATCCACATCCCACAGCACCCCGGGATCGTTCACCGCCACCTCGACCAACCTCGCCTGTGCAAACAGCGACTTGGCGCCGTGATCGCCGGTCAATGCCATCAATCCCGGACCAAAACTTCGCCCGAATCCCACCGGGTGCCCATATTGCCCCTCATACACCGGCACGCTGATGGCATCGTCGGCAATATTGGCGACAACCTGTTCAATGGTGGATGGCAATATAAACGGCATATCACCCAGTACGATCAGCCAGCCATCGAGTTGTTTGCACGCCGCCACACCCGCCGCAATGCTATCGCCCAGACCGGTCGACTCGATCCGCACAACCTCGCAACCATAGGCCTGAGCCATGCGAATCACTTGCGGGCGATCCGCCGTGGTCACCAGTAGGCGCTTCTCAAGCGTGGCTGGCAGATTTGCCAGCACCTGCTCGATCATCGAATGCACAGAAACGCCGTCACGAGCGGTGCAATCCACCAGCAGCTTGTCCTTTTCGTCGCCCGCGACCTGTCGAAACCGACTGCCCTGCCCCGCGGCCAGAACGATAACGCCAATGGAGTCGCTCATACGCCCTCCTGCAACGGCCTCTTGTGTTTCAGCTCGACGCCGTTTTTGATCGCCACAATTTCAGCCAGCAGCGACAAGGCGATTTCCGCCGGTGTATGGCTGCCGATGTGCAAACCGATCGGCCCGTGCAAGCGCTCGATGGCCTGTTGTGACAAGCCTAGCTGAGTCAGGTTGTCCCGGCGCTTCTGGCTGTTGGCCCGCGACCCCAGCGCACCGACATAAAATGCCTTGGAATCCAGCGCCGTGAGCAGCACCATGTCATCCAGGCGTGGATCGTGGGTCAGCGCGACAATGGCTGTGCGCTCGTCGGTCTGGATGGTCAGCACCGCTTCATCGGGCATGCCCGGGACGAAACGACCGTGTTGCTCTTCCCAGCCGTAGATGAACTCGGTGCGCGGATCGCAGATCAGCACTTCGAAATCCAGCAGCCGCGCCATCTCGGCAACGTAGCGCGACAGTTGGCCCGCGCCGATCAGCAACAGCCGCCAGCGCGGACCATAAATGGCGCGCAAGGTTTGCCCGTCAAACACCAGCGCATCGGTCTTGCTCGCCGGTTGCAGGATCACTTCACCGGTGGCCAGATTCAGCTCACGCGCAACGATTTCATGGGCTTCGCAGCGCGCCAGCAATTCGGCAACCCACGCCGGATCGCCGACGCGCTCCTCGGTCAGGCGCAATGTGCCGCCGCACGGCAAACCAAACCGTGCGGCCTCCTCCCGGGTGACGCCGTAGGTAATCAATTGCACCGGCGGCCCTTCGGCCGGGATACGGCCATCGTAGAGTCGGGCAATCAGGTCATCCTCGACACAGCCACCGGACACCGAGCCAATCACCACGCCATCTTCACGCAAGGCGAGCATGGCGCCAGGTGCCCGGGGCGCGGTGCCCCAGGTCTGGACCACGCTGTACAACATCACCCGCTGACCGGCGCGGCGCCATTCCAGCACGCTGCGCAGGACATTCAGATCGACGCTGTCCATCAGGCTTGTGCCTTCTGCCAACCTTGCAGCTGATAGCGTACCGGCAGATTACGAATGCGCTTGCCGGTGGCGGCGAAGATCGCGTTGCACAGCGCTGGCGCAATGGGCGGCACGCCTGGCTCACCGACCCCGCCCAAGGGCACATTGCCCGGTGGCGTGACCAGATGCACAGCGATTTCCTTCGGGGCCAGGGACATGCGCGCCACTTCGTACATGTGGAAGTTGTCCTGCTGAACCTTGCCATCCTTGAAGCTGATTTCCCCCAGCACCGCGTTGCCCAGGCCCATGACACAGGCACCTTCGAACTGCGAGCGAATACGCTCGGGGTTGATTTGCGGGCCGCAATCCACGGCGATGTCGGCCTTGTGCACGATCAACGCACCATCGTCTTTGACTTCAACCTCGATCACCGCCGCCACATACGTGACGAAGCTGTAATGCACCGCCAGCCCCAAGCCTCGCCCCTTGGGCAACTCACGCCCCCACCCGGCCGCTTTGGCGGCGGTTTCCAGCACGGTGCGCATCCGTGCGGTGTCGATGGGATAACGCTCGGGGGATTCGCCGTAGTTCCACTCTTCACTCAAGGTGCGCGGATCGATCTGACGGTCCGGGCCGAGCAGCTTGATCTGATACTTGAGCGGATCCTGGCCAGCCTTATGCGCCAGTTCATCGACAAAACTCTGAATCGCAAAACCGTGGGGAATGTTCGACACCGAGCGAAACCAGCCGACCCGCGTGTGAACCGCCGCTTCGGGGTTTTCCAGGCGTACGTTAGGGATCGCATAAGCCATGTTGGTGAAGCCCATACCCAGCTCGAAAGCCGCTTCATGGTTCATGCCCGGCGCGAACAGCGCGGTGATACTCGGTGCCACCGTGCGGTGCAACCAGCCGGACGGCAAGCCGTCCTTGTTCAGGCTGGCCTTCAGATACTCGGCCGACACCGTGTGGAAATAGGAGTTGTGGATGTCGTCTTCACGGGTCCATTGCACCCGCACGGCCTTGCCCGGGAACTCCTTGGCCAGAATTGCCGCTTCGATGATGAAGTCCGGCTTGGATTTGCGACCGAACCCGCCGCCGAGCAAGGTGACATTCAAGGTGACGTTATCGAATGGGATGCCCAGGCGCTCGCCGATCCGTTCACGACTGACTTGTGGCGCCTGGCTTGGAGCCCAGGCTTCGCATACGCCGTCCTTGAAACGGGCAATGGCGACCATCGGTTCCATGGGCGATTGCGCCAGGTGCGGCAGGTAGTAAGAGGCTTCGAGGGTGCTGTCGGCGCTGCTCATGGCCTGGTCGATGCTGCCGGTATTGCGCACCACTTTGCCGGGTTTGAGGGACGCGGCTTCGAGCTCCTTGCGGTAGGCGATCGAGTCATAACTGGCGTTGGGGCCGTCATCCCACTCGATTTTCAGCGCCTCGCGGCCCTTGATCGCCGCCCAGGTATTACTGGCTACCACGGCCACGCCACCCAGCGGCTGAAACTCGGACGGCAATGGACGGCTTTCGATTTTCAGAACCTTGATGACACCCGGGACTTTCATTGCGGCGCTGGCATCGAAGGATTTGACCTTGCCGCCATAGACCGCTGGCCGCGCGACGGTGGCGAACAGCATGCCGTCGAAATGCACATCGGCGCCGTAGACTGCCCGACCATTGACGATGTCCGCACCGTCGATGGCTTTTGTGCCTTCCTTGCCGATGTAACGGAACTCCGAGGGCTGCTTGAGTCGCAGGCTGTCGCGGGCCGGCACCGCCAGTGCACCGGCAGCTGCGGCCAATGCGCCGTAGCCCAGCTCACGACCGGTGGGTTGGTGAATGACTTTATGCAGTTGCGCACGACACTCGCCAACCGGCACTTTCCATTGCGCGGCGGCGGATTGCTCAAGCATGGTCCGCGCGGCAGCCCCGCAACGGCGCATCGGCTCGTACCAGTGACGCATGCTGCGTGAGCCGTCGGTGTCCTGATTGCCGAAACGCACTTCGTCGCCCGGCGCCTGTTGCACTTTGACCAGCGCCCAGTCGGCGTCCAGCTCATCGGCCACGACCATGGTCAGGCTGGTGCGCACGCCCTGACCCATTTCCGAGCGGTTGCAGATCACGGTCACGCTGCCATCGGCGGCAATGCTGACATAAACCTTGGGATCATCGACCCAGCCGTTGGGCATGCCGTCGGCACCGAACTTCTTGTCTTTTTCGGCAGCGAGCGCGTCCTGCCACCCCCAACTGGCTGCGAGCACCAGCGCACTGGTGGCGCCCACGCCTTTGAGGAAGCCGCGGCGGCTGAGGTTACTCAGCGCAAAATCATTCGGTAACTGGCTCATGCCTTGGCCTCCTTCAGGTGAGTGGATGCCTGGCGGATGGCGGTCTTGATCCGGTTGTAAGTGCCGCATCGGCAAATGTTGCCGACCATCGCCTCTTCAATCTGCTCGTCGCTGGGGTTCGGATTGGTTTTCAGCAACGCCGTGGCCGACATGATCTGCCCGCCCTGGCAGTAACCGCACTGAGCCACGGCGCTGTCGAGCCAGGCTTGCTGGACGACTTTGCCAACCGGGTCGGCGTGCAGGTTATCGATGGTGGTAACGTTCTGGCCGGCTACCGAGCCAATCGGCGTGATGCAACTGCGCGCAGGCGCGCCGTCGATATGAATGGTGCAGGCGCCACACAAGCCCATGCCGCAACCGAATTTGGTGCCGTTGTAACCGGCCACGTCACGGATCGCCCAGAGCAGCGGCATGTCCTCGGTGACATCAAGTTGATGATCTTTTCCATTGAGTTTCAGGGTAATCATGGGCACGCCCGCCATTTTTTCTCATAAAGAGTTCGAATTATGGGGTCGAGCAATCTGCCGCGTGGGTTCCTTCACGCCGATCGACTCAGGCTAATGGGCTCTCTTATGCGGACGGCAACGTCTGCACCGGGCCTTTGGTGGAGCAAATGCTTGCATCGTTAGGTGGCTAAGTTAAGCCAGCATTAACAAAAAAGCCCTGCTTGGACAGGGCTTTTTAGCTGCAAGCTTTAGCTGCACGCTTCTAATAGAAACAAAGCAGCGACGCTCGACATATGAGGATTGTAGCTTGGCGCTTGAAACCTGAAACTTGACGCTGCCTTTCTAATACCGATTGGGTTCCATTTCCAGGTCGACATGGAAACGCTCCGAAATGTCGTTCTGAATGCGTTGCGCCAGGTTCAGCAATTGCAGGCCCGTTGCGGTGCCGTAGTTGACCAGTACCAGCGCCTGGAATTTATGCACACCGGCATCACCGTCGCGAAAACCTTTCCAGCCGGCCTGTTCGATCAGCCAGCCCGCCGCCAGTTTCATTTGCCCGTCGGGTTGCGCGTAGGCCACCAGTTCCGGGTACTGCTCCTTGAGTTGCGCCACCAATGTTGCCGGCACCAAGGGATTCTTGAAGAAGCTGCCGGCATTGCCGAGCACCGCCGGATCCGGGAGTTTTTCGTTGCGAATGCTGCAAATGGCCTGGCTGACATCGGTAGGCGTCGGGTGATCGATGCCCAGCGATGCCAGGCGCTGGCGAACCGGACCGTATTCCAGGTGCAGGTGCGCGGTGCGCGTGAGGGTGAAACGCACCCGCAGGATCAACCAACGTCCCGGTTCCTGTTTGAACAGGCTGTCGCGGTAGGCGAAGTTGCACTCGGCCAGCGTGAAGTCCCGTAGCTCGCCGGTCTGGCGATCAAGGGCGGTCAGGCCGGCAAAAACGTCTTTGATCTCGACGCCGTAAGCGCCGATGTTCTGCATCGGTGCCGCGCCCACGGTGCCGGGAATCAGGCTGAGGTTTTCCAGCCCCGCCAACCCTTGCGCCAAGGTATGTTGCACAAACGGATGCCACGGTTCGCCCGCCTCGGCCTCGATCACCACCTGGTTACCGTCATCGCTCAGCAGGCGAATCCCCCGTGTGGCCATGCGCAGCACCAGCGCCTGCACATCAGCGGTCAGCAGCAGATTGCTGCCGCCACCGATCACCAGCACCGGCACATCATGTTCCAACCCATAGGCCAGCGCTTCGCGCACGTCGGCATCGCTATGAGCCTCGGCAAACAGCCGTGCCTGAACATCTACGCCAAAGCTGTTGAACGGCTTGAGCGAAACCCGTCGTTGAACCTGCAAACTCATAACCGGCCCTTCAATTCGATGACCAGCAGATCGCTGGCGCGCTCGATCAGGTCCAGTACCGTTTCGAAGCCCTGGTCACTGTCGTGATAAGGATCAGGCACTTCATCGATTTGCGACTGGAAGCGACGCAGGAACAGGTCGAGTTCGGCCTTGCACTTGGCCGGTTGCAAGGCCTTGAGATGGCGCAGGTTGCTGTTGTCCATCGCCAGAATCAGGTCGTAGGTGGCGAAATCGGCGCGGCTGACTTGCCGCGCGCGCTGGGCAGACAAGTCATAACCGCGCAACCTGGCCGCGGCCTGGCTGCGTTTGTCCGGGGGCTTGCCGACATGCCAGTCACCGGTACCGGCGGAGGCCACTTCGACTTGATCGGCCAGCCCCGCCTCACTCAGCTTGTGCCGCAACACGCCTTCGGCCGTAGGGGAACGGCAGATATTGCCCAGGCAAACGAACAGAACCCGCATCAGGCCTCCAGCAAGCGACGAACGCGCTCGAGGTCTTCAAGGGTATCGACCCCGGTAGGTGGTGCGATCAACGCATCGGCGACGTGAATCCGCACGCCGTGCCAGAGCGCCCGCAGTTGCTCCAGAGATTCGGTGTTTTCCAGCCAGCACGGGCCCCAAGTGACAAAGTCATGCAGGAAGCCGGCGCGGTAAGCATAAATGCCGATATGGCGGCGATACGGCACGCCTTCCGGCAAGGTCTCGCGGCTCTTGGCGAAGGCGTCGCGAGCCCATGGCAAGGTGGCACGACTGAACGTCAGCGCCAGGCCATCAAGGTCGCAGACCACCTTGACCACGTTGGGATTGAACAGGGTTTCCACGTCTTCGATCGGCTCGGCCAGAGTGGCCATGCGCGCTTCGGTGTGGGCGGCCAGGTTGGCGGCGACCTGATCGATCACGCTCGGCGGAATCAACGGCTCGTCGCCCTGGACGTTGACCACGATGGCGTCCGGGGCCAGGCCCAGTTTCGCCGCGACTTCAGCCAGACGGTCGGTGCCGGAATTGTGATCTTCGCGCGTCAGCACCACGTCGGCGCCAAAGCTTTTGCAGGCCTCGACAATGCGCGCATCGTCGGTGGCAACGACCACTCGCTGGGCATTGCTTTTGCTCGCTTGTTCCCAGACATGCTGGATCATCGGCTTGCCGGCGATCAGCAGCAGGGGTTTGCCCGGCAGACGGGTGGAGGCAAAGCGCGACGGAATGACGACGGTAAAGGCGGTGCTCATTTATCCAGACGCTCGTCGGTGGTCAGGGTGCGCGCTTCGCTTTCGAGCATCACCGGGATGCCGTCGCGAATCGGATACGCCAGGCCGGCGCCCTTGCTGATCAGCTCGGTTTTGTCGGCGCTGAGCTTGAGCGGGCCTTTGCAGACCGGGCAAGCGAGGATATCGAGCAATTTGGTGTCCATGAACATTCCCTGGATAGAAACGGATTTAAGGCGAAAGACGAGCCGGCAACAGGCGCATCAGCTGCGTATCGAACCAGGCCACGAAGGCCGGCGATGGCACAGCATCGACCGCCAGGTACCACCAATCGGCGACAGCGAAGGCACGGCACTTCACTGCGTCTTTTTCCGTCATCACCACGGGCAATGACGGCGTGAAATTCAAGGCCTGCACGTTGTACTCGGCGTGGTCGGCAAATGCATGCGGCACTGGCCGCCAGTGTAGCGTTTCGAGGGTCGTGAAGAAACGCTGGGGATTGCCGATCCCGGCCACGGCGTGAATGGCCTGGCCTGGGGCGAAGTGATCAAGGGGCCGGCGTTCGCCGCTTTGCAGGTTGACCAGTGCCGTGGGTTGCAGCTGGAAGGCAAAACCGTCGATGCGGTCCGCCGTGGCACCGTTATAAAGCACCGCATCGACGCTTTGCAGACGCTCGATCGGCTCACGCAACGGCCCGGCCGGCAGGCAACGCTGGTTACCCAGCCCCCGGGCGGCATCGATCAGCACCAGTTCCAGGTGCCGGGCCAGCCGGTAATGCTGCATGCCGTCGTCGGAAAGGATCAGGTCCAGCGGCTCGCTCGCCAGCAAGGCTTTGACTGCGCGGCTGCGGTCCGGGTCGATCATCAGCGGCACGCCGGTGCGCTGGACGATCAGTAATGGCTCATCACCCGCCACATCCGCACTTTGGTCCGCCTCGACCCGCCAGGGCAATTGCGCAGGTTTGGCGCCGTAACCACGGCTGACCACGCCGACTCGCAAACCGTTGCGCTGGCAATGCTGGATCATCCATAGAATCAGCGGTGTCTTGCCGGTGCCGCCCACCGTGATGTTGCCAACCACGATCAGCGGCACCGGCGGCTGATAAATCTCGCCGTCACCCGCCAGAAAGCGCTCGCGTTTGCCGATGACCACACGCCGATACAGCCATTCCAGAGGCTGCAACAGCTTCAGCGCCGGATGGCCTTCGTACCACGCAGCGAGCAATCGATCGGACATGGCCATCAGGATGCCGGCGCCGCCTCGACAGTGGTCATGCGCAAGTGACTGAAACCGAGCTTGCCGGCAGCGTCCATTGCGGTAATGACAGACTGGTGGGGGGTTTTGCCATCAGCGCTGATGGACAGCGGCATGTTGGTATCGCCGTTGGATTCTTTCTGGAGCGCTTCCATCAGGCTGGTGAGGTCGTTCTTGGGCAGCAACTGGTTGTTGACCGAGAACACCCCTTCGGCGCTGATAGCGATGTCCAGTTGCTTGGTCTGCTGATCTTCGGCCGGGGAACCGCTGACCGCTTCCGGCAGGTCGACGCGCAACTGGGTTTCACGGGTGAAGGTGGTGGTCACAACGAAAAACAGCAGCAGGATAAACACCACGTCGATCAACGACGCGAGGTTGATGTCTATCGTTTCCCGTGGTTTACGACGGAATTTCACGCTTTGCCCTCAGCCAGGTCCACGTCGCGGTCACCCTGCACTACCTCGACCAGCTTGATTGCTTCCTGTTCCATGCCCACCACCAGTTCATCAATGCGGCGTTGCAGGAAACGGTGGAAGAACACGGCCGGGATGCCGACCATCAGACCGGCGGCGGTGGTGATCAGCGCCTTGGAAATCCCCCCGGCCAGCACCGAGGCGTTGGTGCCCATGCCCGTACCCATGAATGCACTGAAAATATCGATCATGCCCAGCACCGTACCCAGCAGCCCCAGCAACGGGGCCATGGCGGCAATGGTGCCCAGGGCATTGATGTAGCGTTCGAGCTCGTGAATCACTCGCGCAGCGGCCTCTTCGATGCACTCTTTCATGATCTCGCGACCATGCCTGGAATTCGCCAGACCGGCGGCGAGGATCTCGCCCAACGGAGAGTTGGCGCGCAGTTCCTTGAGCTTGTCTTTATTGAGTTGTTTGTCCTTGATCCAGACCCAGACCTGCCCGAGCAAATGCTCCGGGGTCACGCGGCTGGCACGCAGGGTCCAGAGACGCTCGGCAATGATCGCCATGGCCGCGATGGAACTCAGAATGATCGGCAGCATCATCCAACCGCCGGATTTGACCAATTCCCACACAGTGACAGTCCCCTCGAAAAAGTGCGCCACTCTAACATAGGGGGTGGACGCACCGAAGACCGCGATGTCGTATCCGGTCGGGCTTTGACAGGTCGGGTTACTGGCTGGATGGTGGCGGATCGCGCCAGAAGCGCCGTTCTTGAAGCATCGTCCACGGCGGCTTGAAGCGCCCCAGTTGCAGACGAATGGCACCTAGTTCGGCGCTGTCGTAGATCGCCACGCCACGCTTTTGATACCGCGCCACCACCGTGGGATGGGGATGACCGAAAGAATTGCCATTGCCACGTGAGATCAGCACCGCTTTGGGTTGCAATACCTTGAGCAACGCCATCGAAGACGAACTGCGACTGCCATGATGGGGGGCCTGCAACCAATCCGTCGGCACCGCCAGTGAGCTGTCGAGCAGCACCTGCTCGGCCGCGGCATCGATGTCGCCAGTCAGCAGTAACCGCTCGCTATTGGCTTCGATCTGCAACACGCAGGATTTCTGATTGCTGTCGCTGGCCGATGACCACTGCCAGAGTTGAAACTTCACCCCGTCCCAGTTCCATTGCTGACCGCTCTCACAGCCCTCGGCGTGTAGCTCCTCTGGCAGGGCCGGGTGATCGCCACTGAGTACTTGTTTCACCGGTAGTGCGCTCGCAATGGCTCGCGCACCGCCGGCGTGATCGGCATCGGCGTGGCTGATGAGCATTAGATCGAGTCCATCCACTCCCAGCTTGCGCAATGACGGCAGTACTACCCGCTCACCCAGGTCGATATCGCCGAACCGTGGCCCGGCGTCATACAGCAAAGTGTGATGGCGAGTGCGCACCAGGACCGCCAAACCTTGACCGACATCCAGTTGCCAGACCTCGGCCATGCCTTCAGGCAATGTGTGCCGGGGCGAAAAAACCAGTAGCAGCAACATCGGCCAACCCAACGGGCGCAACGGCACGCCACGCGGCATTAACAGCAGGAAGGCCCCCAGCGTACCGAACGCCCATGCCCACAATGGGACCGCCACCGGCACCCACGCGGGCAATTGCCCGGCGATCAATGCCAACCCCTTGAACAAAAGATCGATCAGACCGCCGGCCAACCACAGCAATCCTTCGCCCACATAAGGAACGGGCAACAACATCGTTCCAAGCAAGGCCGGCGGCAGGACCACCAGACTGACCCAAGGCACCGCCAGCAAATTGGCCAGCGGCCCGCTGAGACTGATCGGCAACCCCAACACCAACAGCAGCGGGCATAGACCGATCGCGATCAACCATTGGGCGCGGGTCCAGGTTTGCCACCAGCGCCACGGCCCCAATCGCCCGCCAAAGGTGAAAATCAGCACCGCGACTGCCGCAAAGGACAACCAGAAACCCGGCTGCAGGCTCGCCAGCGGGTCCAGCAGCAAAACACCATTCAGCGCCAACAACAGTGGCCACCATAGGCCGAGATGACGAAACCGCAGTCGCCATAACAGCATCAGAGCGATCATCAGGCAGGCCCGCCGCACCGGTACCTCAAAGCCGGCCAGCAACCCATAACCGAGCGCCGCGGCGAACGCCAGTCCGCATGCCCATGGCAGCCACGGCAAGCGCTTGGGCCATAAACCATAACGCGCCAACCCGGTAATCAGCAGATACACCACCCCCGCCAGCAAGCCGATGTGTTGCCCGGAAATCACCAACAGATGCACGGTGCCGGTGTCTTGCAGCACCTGCCAATCCTCACGACTCAGCCCCGCGCCATCCCCCAGCACCAACGCCGTCAGCGCGCCCGTTCGCCCCTGGGCATCCACCGCCTGCAAACGTTGCCGGATGCCGTCGCGCCAGGCCCATTGCGCCTCCATCAGTCGTTGGCCGTCCTTGACGGTCCCAGTGGCGCCGATGTGCCGGGCCAGTAACCAGGCGTCGTAATCGAACCCATGCGGATTGAGCAACCCGGCAGGACGCTTCAATTTGACCGCCAGCCGCCAATGCTCGCCACTGTTGACGGGCGGCCCGCCATACCAGGCCAGGCGCAGGTGCCGAGGCAAACTGGTGCGACGCGACTGACTGTCCGTCAGTTCGAAACGCACCACCCCCTCAGCTTGCTGCGGCAACCCGGTCACACGACCTTCGAGCCAGCGAGTCTCGCCATCAAGCTTCGCTGCCAGGCGATCATTCAGCGCCCACTGTGCATTCGCGCCCGCCCAACTGAAACCGAACAGCAAAAATGCCAGGGGGAAGGTGCGAAACGGCAACAGCATCAAACCCACTATCGGCAACAACAGCCACAACACCGCTGGCGGTAATACCGGTAAAAAACGCAGGGCCAACAGACCCAGCGCCAGCGCCATCATCCCTGTGCGCATAAGCCCGTCCTTGAGAGTTCCAGCCCTAGGCTTAGCCGGTCCGTCGCACATCTGTCGTTATCAATTGTCACAAAGTCTGAATGGGCGGTTCGTAGAATCAAGACATACTTGCCGCCTTAACCGACCGAGAAGCCCTATGCCCCGGCGCTTATTCAAACGATACATGCCAGACCCGACCAGCATCAGGGAACACAAATCCTTACGCTTTCTCGGCACCCTGCTGCATGACCCGAACCTCTGGCACCTCAATCGCCATTCCGTCGCGCGGGCGATGGCGGTCGGACTGTTCGCGGCCTTCCTGCCCGTCCCGTTGCAGATGCTGTTGGCGGCCGTCCTTGCCATTGTGGTGCGCGGCAACATGCCGATTGCCGTCAGTCTGGTCTGGCTGACCAACCCGATCACCATGCCGGCGGTATTCTTTTGCACTTACCAGACCGGTGCCTGGCTGATGGACGTTCCCGCCCGCAGCCTGCCGGATGAGTTGACCTGGGAATGGATCAGCGGCGAACTCTCGAGCCTGTGGCAACCGTTTTTGCTTGGTTCGGTGGTGACGGGGTTGGTGCTGGGTGCCCTCGCCTATTGTCTGGTGATGATGTATTGGCGCTGGTGGGTGAGTCGGCAATGGAAGCGGCGCAAGAAAAGTCGAATGTGAGAATGTAAAACGGCCTCCAATGCGGAGGCCGTTTTTTTGGTGTCTGGGCTGACGTCATCGCGGGCAGCCAGCTCCCACAGGGATCTGTGTCGTTCACAAATAATGTGGCCAACTCCAATTCATTGTGGGAGCGGGCTTGCCCGCGATGAAGGCGACTCGGTCGCTCTTAGGTACGCATCCCGCGCCCACTCACCAGCAATCGTGAACAACCGATATACAGCACAATGGTCGCAATCAGCATGAAGGTGATCGCCACGCTGATCCGGATATCCGACACACCAAGAATTCCGTAACGAAAGGCGTTGACCATGTGCAGCACCGGGTTGGCCAGCGACACGCTCTGCCAGAACGGTGGCAGCAAACTGATCGAGTAGAACACCCCGCCCAGATACGTCAACGGCGTCAGCACGAATGTCGGGATGATCGAAATATCGTCGAAGTTACGCGCAAATACCGCGTTGATGAAACCCAGCAGCGAGAAAATCGTCGCCGTCAGCACCACCACCAGGACGGTCACCCCCAAGTGATGCACCTGCAAATGAGTGAAGAACAACGACAGCAGGGTCACGATAATCCCGACCATCAACCCGCGCAGCACGCCGCCCAAGGTGTAGCCAATCAGAATCGTATGGGGCGACACCGGCGATACCATCAACTCTTCGATGGAACGCTGGAACTTGCTGCCAAAGAAACTCGACACCACGTTGCCGTAGGAGTTGGTGATCACCGACATCATGATCAACCCCGGCACGATGTACTCCATGTAGGTGAAGCCACCCATGTCGCCGATCTGCCGACCGATGAGATTGCCGAAGATCACGAAGTACAAAACCATGGTGATTGCCGGTGGCAGCAACGTCTGTGGCCAGATCCGGGTGAAGCGTCTGATCTCGCGATAAACGATGGTATTGAGGGCAATGAGGTTGGGTTGAAGCTCGGAACTCATACCGCCACCTTCGACAGATTCTTCTCCACCAGAGACACGAACAACTCCTCGAGGCGATTGGTTTTGTTACGCAGGCTCAACACTTCGATGTTCTGCTGCGCCAATTGGGTGAACAGCGCGGTAATGCCCATGGCTTTGTCGACCTGGACTTCCAGGGTATGACTGTCAATCAGTTTGGCCGGGTAACCGAGCAATTGCGGAGCCACTTGCAAGGTGTTCTTCAAATCCAGCAAGAAGGTTTCGACATGCAGTTGGCTGAGCAACTGCTTCATGCTGGTGTTCTCGACAATGGTGCCGTGGTCAATGATGCCGATGTTGCGGCACAACTGCTCAGCCTCTTCCAGATAGTGGGTGGTGAGGATGATGGTGATGCCTTTCTTGTTCAGTTCGGTGAGGAAGGTCCACATCGAGCGGCGCAATTCGATGTCCACCCCCGCCGTCGGTTCGTCGAGGATCAGCAGGCGCGGTTCATGAACCAGCGCTCGGGCGATCATCAGTCGGCGCTTCATGCCGCCGGACAGCGAGCGCGACGGCACATCGCGCTTGTCCCACAGGCCCAGTTGGGTCAGGTATTGCTCGGCGCGTTCCTTGGCGATTTTCGCCGGGATGCCGTAGTAACCGGCCTGGGTCACGACAATGTCGAAGGTCTTTTCGAACTGGTTGAAGTTGAATTCCTGGGGCACAACACCAATGCAGCGTTTGAGCGCCGCCGGCTCCTTGTCCAGGTCATGACCGAAGATATTCACCGTTCCGCTGGTCTTGTTCACCAGGGTCGAGAGAATGCCGATGGTCGTGGATTTGCCGGCGCCGTTAGGGCCGAGCAAGGCGAAAAAGTCACCTTCGGCGACGTCCAGATCGATACCACTCAAGGCCTGGAAACCGTTGCCGTAGGTTTTGGTTAGCTGCCGGATGGACAGAGCGGAACTCATATCGGATTACGCACCAAGAAGGGAAGAAAGGAATAAATAAGGCCGGGCAGCAAGCAATGCAACCACGGCGCATGAGCGCAATGGTGCTTGTCGCTGCCGCACAAGTACAGTCAAGCGTGTCGATAGTGAGTATTAAGTCAACGCGGTCATGACTGCCTTCCGATAGGCCGGACGCTGTTTCAATCGGGCATACCAGGCCTGGAGATGAGGCTGTGGCGCGCGCTCGATCGGCATCTCGAACCAGGCATAAATGAAACTGCCCAGAGGAATGTCGCCCATGCCGATCTCATCGCCCGACAGATACGGTTTGGTCGCCAGCGCTTGATCGACCATCGACAGCAGATCGTCACACTCCTTGATCGCGGCCTTGATGGCCGGCCAGTCCTGCTGGTCTGGTGGGGTGCGCAACACGCCCCAGAACACCGTGCGGAACGGGGCGGCAAAACTTGAGGTGGTCCAGTCCATCCACTTTTCGGCAGAGGCGCGGGCCTGCAGGTCTGTCGGATACCAAGCCGTATCGCTGGCATGACGAGCCATCAGGTAGCGAACGATGGCGTTGGACTCCCACAGTACAAAACCGTCGTCTTCGATCACCGGCACGCGGCCGTTGGGATTCATCGCGCGATATTCAGGCGTGTCGACCACGCCAAAGGCGCCGCCGGCATCGATGGCTTCATAAGCCAGGCCCAGTTCTTCGGCCGCCCACAACGGCTTGCGGACATTCGACGAGTTTTTCCGCCCCCAGATCTTCAGCATGACCGCTCCTTTTTGGATGAATGCGCAGGCAGCATACGCCGGATCAGGCGCGACTCAAATCGCTCTGCATGTCACCCAGCAGTACCGGCAACTGCTCGCCGAACAGATGCGGATAGCACTTTTCCAGGTGTTGGAAAAAGAACGCTTCAGGCACATCGGTGAACTGGCCATGATCGATCAGGTATTCCATCAACTGCTCGCCGTCACGGTTGAAGGGATGGAAAACGCTGTCGTTGATCCCGTCGAATTCCAACGGCGCGACATTGAACAGTTCGCAGAGTTGTTGATTGAACGCTGGCGTGGCTTTGACCCAGCGATCGTTCAGATACAACTCGGTGTAGCCGTGCATGGCGAACACATCGCTTTTGAGCAATTCGAGCAGACGCGGCGTCGACAGATGATTGCGCACATCCGCCAGGCCGATCCGCGCCGGGATCCCGCAATGCCGGGCTGCACCGGCGAGCAGTGTGGCTTTGGGCACGCAATAACTCTCCCCGGCCGCCAGCGCATAGCTGCCGCGCAAGGTCTCTGGATCGCGGCTGAAGGTGTAAGGGTTGTAGCGCACGGCGTCGCGCACCGCGTAATAGAGATTGATCGCCTGTTCGAGCGGATCGCGCCCGGCGCCGCGATGTTTTTCGGCGAACTCCACCACCGAGGGGTGGTCACTATCGATGAAGCGGCCGGGGCTCAGACAGGCGTGCATGGGAACAATCTCCTGGGGGAAGCCACGAGTCTAGCGACACCTTCAGCACAGAGATAACGACGTTTCGGCCAAATATCAGCGTTTGCCGCGCTGTCGATAACAGCGCTCAACCGCCTGTCCTCGAAACGCCTGACAAGTTTCTTCCGTTGCTTCCTACAAACTCAGACCTATCGCTCTGACCTCCACTTTTATGGATGCCGTCTAAGCTCTGAAGGTGGTTTTGCCCCTGGCTTCATGGAGAATTGAATATGCTGCTGTTGTGGATACTGGTTCTGGTGGTCGGGATTGCCTATCTGGCCCATCGCCGCACTGCGCCTCTGCCCGCCTTGGGCATCATCGCTGTCTATCTGCTGGCGATGGGCATCTTCAGCCCTGCCCCCGTCTGGCTCATGCTGATTTTCTGGGTGATGCTCGCAGCCGTGGGCGCTTTCCTGTTGCTGCCGGATCTGCGCCAAAAACTCTTCACGGCACCGATGTTCAGCTGGTTTCAAAAAAACTTGCCGCCGATGTCGCAAACCGAACGTGAAGCCATTGAAGCCGGCACGGTCTGGTGGGACGGCGAGCTGTTCAGTGGGCGTCCGGACTGGAACAAGCTGCTGGCTTATCCCAAAGCGCAACTGAGCGAAGAAGAACAAGCGTTCATCGATGGCCCCACCGAAGAACTCTGCGCCATGGTCAGCGATTGGCAGATCGGCCAGTTACTGGATCTGCCGCCCAAGGCTTGGGATCACATCAAACAACATGGCTTTTTTGCCCTGATCATTCCCAAGGAATATGGTGGCAAAGGCTTTTCAGCGTATGCCCACTCCCAGGTGGCGATGAAACTGGCCACCCGCAGCGGCGATCTGGCGTCGACCGTCATGGTGCCCAACTCACTCGGTCCGGCGGAACTGCTGCTGCATTACGGCACCGACGAACAACGCAATCATTACCTGCCACGGCTGGCCCGCGGCGAAGACATCCCCTGTTTTGCCCTGACCGGCCCGATGGCGGGCTCCAATGTCGGCGGGATGACCGATACCGGGGTCATCTGCAAAGGTGAATGGGAAGGCAAGGAAACCCTCGGCCTGCGTCTGAACTGGGAAAAACGCTACATCACCCTCGGCCCGGTGGCGACCTTGATCGGCCTGGCCTTCAAGGCCTATGACCCGGATCATCTGCTGGGCGACAAAGTCGACCTGGGGATCAGCCTCGCCTTGATTCCAACCCAGACCCCCGGTGTAGAAATCGGTCGCCGTCACTTGCCGCTGGGCGCCTCGTTCATGAATGGCCCGAACGCCGGCAAGGATGTGTTCGTACCGCTGGAATTCATCATCGGCGGTCAGGAGATGCTCGGCGAAGGCTGGATGATGCTGATGAACTGCCTGTCGGTCGGGCGTTCCATTTCGCTGCCTGCCATCGGTACCGCTGCAGGCAAGTTCACCAGTCTGGTGACGGGCCAGTACGCGCAGGTTCGCGAACAATTCAACGCACCGCTGTCAGCCTTCGAAGGCATTCAAGAGGCACTGGCGCGGATTGGCGGCAATACCTGGCTGATGGACAGCGCACGGATGCTCACCGCCAACGCGGTCGACCTCGGCGAAAAACCCTCGGTACCTTCGGCCATTATCAAATACCACCTCTCTGAACGCGGTCGCGAATGCATCAGCCACGCCATGGATGTTCACGGCGGCAGGGCCATCATCATGGGCCCGAACAACTACCTGGCGCGTGCCTGGCAAGGTGCGCCCATTTCCGTCACGGTCGAAGGTGCGAACATTCTGACACGCAGTTTGATGATCTTCGGCCAGGGCGCTATTCGCTGTCATCCGTTCGTGCTCAAGGAAATGGCCCTCGCCCATCGCGAAGACAAACAACAGGCACTGATCGAGTTCGATGCACTGCTGCTCGATCACATTGGTTTTGCTGTATGCAATGCCTCCAGCACGCTGGTGCTGAACCTCGGCCTGGGGCATTTCGAACACATGCCCGGGGACAGGCTCAGCCAAGGCTATTTCCGCGCCCTCAACCGTCAGGCCGCGGCCTTTGCCCTGCTTGCAGACCTGAGCATGATGCTGCTGGGCGGTGATCTGAAACGTCGCGAACGGTTGTCCGCACGTCTGGGCGATGTACACAGCTACCTGTATCTGGCCTCCGGCGCACTCAAGCGTTATCACGATCTCGATTCACCGGAATATATGCATCCGCTATTCGCCTGGGCCATGGAAGAAAGTCTCGGTCAGTCCGAACGTGCGCTGGACGAACTGCTGACCAATTTCCCGAACAAGGTAGTTGGATGCCTGCTGCGGGTGATGGTGTTCCCGTTCGGTCGGCGCCACAGAGGCCCCTCGGACAGGCTGGCGGCCAATGTCGCAGCCGTCATCGGCCGCCCCAAGGGTGATCCTGCGCTTGAGGAATTGCTGGGCGGCTGCTATCGCCCGCAATCGCCCGAGGATTCGGTCGGCGCCCTGCAGTACGCTTGCGATTTGCTGAACGCCGCCAAGCCGCTACAGAAAAAACTCAACACGGCGCTCAAAAGTCGCCAGGTCACACCCGATGTCGGAGAGTCTCCCATCGATGCCGCTCTGGAGGCTGGTGTCTTGCAACCGCTTGAAGCCCAGACCTTGCGCGAGGTAGAAGTGGCGCGACGCAAGGTGATTGATGTCGATGATTTCGATCCAAAGGAGCTGGTATTGGCCAAAGGCAAGGTCCGCTGATCCGGCGGACCCTGTGTCTTGCATGGGGCTCTTTAATATGTGAAAAGGGGCGCAGGAGCTTTATACTCCCGCGCCCGTTTTGCTCTTGAGGACTTATCTCGTGTCCAATGTCGTTGCCGATCATCTCGTCTTGCTTGACCACCTGCGCAGCATCCTGGTCGCCGTAGGTGAGGCCGAACAGGTTCCCGAAGAAAGCCATGCCTTGTTCCTGGAGCGCTTCGACGAACTGCTGGCATCCTTGCCGATCGAGCCGATTGAAAGTCAGTACCTGGGCCAGGACATCTTGACCCAAGTGATTTCCCGCTATCCGCAGATTGCCCACCTGATCCCGCGGGACCTGCTGTGGTACTTCGCAGGCGACTGTCTGCATTACCTGTCGGACGAAGAAATCGATATGTACCAGGCGCTGGAAGAACGTCGCTACGAAGCCGAACAGAACGACGAACCGTTCGACTGGAACCAGGAAAAACAGCTGCTGTCGATGTCGAACCAGGACAGCAAGCACTGATCTCTGTTAAGTAACGCAAAAGGCCCGCATGGTTGAACATGCGGGCCTTTTTTGTGGCATTGCCGAGAGATGTGGTGGTTCGAAGTCAGTCTTCGAGGCCGGTCAAAGCAATCCATCACTCTCGGGCAACTCATACTCCGCCGCGACCTTGCCCAACGCACCCGGCTTGCCCGGCCGGCTCAAGGTTGGCTCCTTCTCCAGGCATTCCACCAGGTAGTCGATGAGCACCCGTAATTTGGGCGGTAAATAGCGGGTGGGCGAATGCAGCAGCCAGGCGCCGCCGTGGTAGGACGCCAGAAAAGTCCAGTCCGGCAGAACCTGCACGATCAGCCCTTGTTCCAGCGCATAACGGGCTGTGAAGTACGGCAGGCTGCCGATGCCGATGTGTTGCAATACCGCGCCCAGTCGCACGCCCGTGTGATTGGCGGCATAACGGCCGCGCACGCCGACGGTCACGGCTTTACTGCCTTTCTTGAATTTCCAGCGCGCATCGCTCGGGGTTTCGCCCAGGTAGATGCAGCTGTGGTTGAGCAAATCATGGGGATGCGTCGGCGTGCCGTGTTCGGCCAGGTAGTGTGGCGTTGCACAGAGCAAATGATCGATGGTCAATAACTGCCGCCCCACCAGCCCCGCGGGTGGGCGGTCGGTAATACGGATCGCCAGATCGACGTTGTCGTCGATCAAATCCACCTGACGGTCATCGAGCAACAACTCCACGTTCACTTTGGGATAGCGCCGCAGAAATTCGGGCATGTGCGGATGAATCACGAATCGCCCGACCGCCTTGGGCACGCTGACACGCACCAGCCCTTCCGCCTCATGGGTGAACTGACCACTGATTTCCATCACCGACTTCGCCGCGCTGACCATCTCCTGGCAACGCTTGAACACCTCTTCGCCAGCGTCACTCAGGCGCAGTTTGCGCGTAGTGCGTTGCAGCAGCCGCGTGGCGAGTGCTTTCTCCAGCCGCGAAATGCTGCGACTCACCGCCGAGGGTGAAGAACCTAGTTGGCGTGCCGCTTCGGAGAAACTGCCGGTCTCGACAACCTTGACGAAAATCGCCATTTCACCGAGCAGAGGCAGGGGAAGATTTATGCTCACAGCGCAACAGTCCTTTGATGATTGAACGGATTATCACGCTATTCCACGATTCATATAATAAAAAATAGAAATTTTAATAAGGGCATGGAATATGACGCTTCGCCTCTTCTTCCATAGTGATGACCTCAAGGCCAATGTGGAAGTCCTGGATTGCACGCCCTACGAAAACGAATTCGCAGTCGTGTTGCGTGCCACACTGTTTCATCCCCAAGGCGGCGGGCAACCCTGGGATACCGGCTCGATCGGCGAAAGCAAGGTGCTGCGGGTGGTTCAGGAACCGGACCGGATCATCCATTTCGTCGACCAGCCGGTAAAACCTGGCATGACCCAGATTCGGGTCGACGAGCAACGCCGGCGGTTCAACACCCGCATGCATTCGGCGGGGCACTTGATCGGACATTTCGTCCAGGCGATGGGCTGGATGCCGATCAAGGCTCATCACTGGCCGGATGAAGGACGTGTTCAATTCAAGCCGGGGAATAACGCTCAGGAGTTCGATGCCCAGACGATTCAGCATGGCATCACGCAATGGATCGCCCATGACCTGCCGCGTCTGACGTCATTACGCGAAGGCGCCCGGGAAATCGGTTTCGGTGAACTGCCCGCCTACGGTTGCGGCGGCACCCATGTACGGAGCCTGAAGGATTTGGGCACGGTCACGATCGCGTCCCTTTCACAGAAGAAAGGAACGCTGTCAGTCCACTACAGCGTGGATTGAGCATTTTGGCGATGTCGGCCCCGTCATCGCCTGACGCCGGGGAGCTTGCGTTCGCCGGCTCTGTTGACTATCTGATAGATGGACCTAAAAACATGATGCTTGACGTCGAGCGTCTCGATGAGACGTGCATACAAAAACTGGCCAATGAAGAAGTCCTCGCCATCCGCGTCAAAGGCTTGTTACCTGGGCCGCTGGCGATTCAGATCGGTGACAAGATCCTCGCCCCCGGCTTCGAAGGCTATATCAACGCGCCGAGCATCGGTCGCATTGGCATGGCGTTTTATGAAGCGGAAAATCAGCCGCTGCTGATCGAGGACTATTTCGAGCGCGCCACCAGCAACATCGCCGAGTTACGCAGCCGTTGTGCCCCCTACTCCTCGCCTGTCGACACACTGCGCTGCATGCTCGACGAGTCCTGGCCGGCGGGGGCGCACCTGGAGAATCTCTATGGCCGCAAGATGTATGTGGGGTTATCCCGGGTCGTGAAGCCCGGAGTGTGCTTCCTCGCCCATCACGACATTTTCGCCAAGGACGCCCCGGACAGCTTCCAGGCCAGAAGCCTGGAAGCGCAGTTCGCCTGCAACGTTTACCTGAACATGCCCACCGAGGGTGGCGCGTTGCAGATGTGGGACCATGACATTTCTCCAGACCAGTTCGATGAAATGCGTGGCGACAGTTACGGCATCGACCCCGCCTTGCTTGGCCCTCCGACTTTGGAGATCCGTCCCGAGCCGGGTGACTTCATCATGTTCAATTCGCGTTGCATGCACTCGGTGACCCCGGGGGTGGACGACCCGCGATTGAGCCTGTCCTTCTTTGTCGGCTATCGCGGCAATGCTTCACCCCTGACTTTCTGGAGCTGAGATGTTTTCGAATTACCTGGGCGAGTTTCTGGCGCTGGCAACCATCCATTTTCTGGCCGTGGTCGCCCCCGGACCGGATTTTGCCGTGACCATCCGCCAAAGCGTGCGTTTCGGCCGTTTAGTGGGGATTTGCACGGCCCTGGGCATCGGCGCAGGCATTTCCGTGCATGTGCTTTACACCTTGCTCGGCGTCGGCGCGCTGATGCACACCACCCCCTGGTTGTTGACGGTGGCAAAGGTGGTGGGCGGCGCCTATATTTTGTACCTCGGTGTGAGCCTGCTGCGTAGCAAACCCAAAACTGTGCTGGAGGGCGACAAAGGTGCAGACGAACCGGTGGTCGAGCAAACATTGCTGAAGGCGTTCACCACAGGTTTTCTAACCAATGCCACCAACCCCAAGGCCACCCTGTTTTTCCTGGCGATCTTTACCACGATCATCAGTGCCACGACACCGCTGCAGATTCAGGCGCTGTACGGGCTGTGGATGTGTTTCGTGAACGCCTTATGGTTCGTGATCGTGGCCCTGTTCTTTTCCAGCGCCCGGGTGCGATTGCTGTTCATGCGCATGGGGCACTGGTTCGAACGAACCATGGGCGTGATCCTGATTCTGTTCGCTGGCCGGTTGATTCTGTCGATGTAGAACAAACATACGCCCCCCAGTCTGACTGGCGGGCCGATATGGATGCCACGGACAAACAATGAACACTGCTCAACAATCGATTCAACAGTACATAAAAGCCAAGGACAGTAATCGCCCAACATTTGTTACGCCAGGCCTTTGCGCCAGACGCGATACTGGACATGCTCGTGCACACCGGATCTATCTCGTTTCTGATCTGCACTGCATCATGGAGTGGGCATCGCATCTGGATTACCCCTGGTGCAGTTCGCAAGCGCTAGTGAGCAATGCTCCTGATATAGACATGCTTGAAGAGGTGATCCAGTACCTTGCGACCAATACTCCAAGCAGAACTTCGCAGGTGTAGAACTACACAATCTGTCGTATTCAGCTTCCTTGTCATATCCCGCCCGACGCCATTGTTACGATTGGTCAGCATCCGAAAAATACAAACCGGCACGCCTGAAAAGACGTCACTTAATGAGTGGCGTTTTTGTGAAAGATGCAGCGCAAAACCCCAAGAAAAACTCGCAGGACCGTGAAGCCCCCCTTATTTCATCAGCATCCGCCGCATTTCCAGTGATTGCGTGGCCGGACCGTGGCTTTCAGAAAAAAACCAGTATCTGTATCGAAAGTTTTCGTTCAAAGCATGGCGCTTTGCCTTGGTTGAACTACCTTTCAAACAAGAAGAAGACATAACGGTTCGAAATGCCACGTTAGGTTCAGCGATCAGATAGCGGATTGGCAAAAGGAGTTACCTCACTATGATCCTGACAAGCGTTTTCCGGCTCAGTGCGTTAATTGCCGGTTGCTTTTTAGGGGAGTCAGGTCGGCGCAAAGTGCCGTCTTTAGCTGCTGTCGAGCCTGCATATATCGTTCGGGTTGACAGCCCAGGCATCTGGATCACTAAAAACCGTTATAGCAAAGGTCGCTCGCCGTTCAGTCAGAACAGCGTATTGCAGCTGTTTGCATGTAGCACCAAAGAATATTGCCGGGGCCATTAGTCAGGGGTCTGGCGGGGTAGAGGGCCGACCGAGGCCCCTTGTAGTGATCCGAGGCAACCTGGTTTTGCCTCAAAGATGGCCTATTCAGCGAGGATGCACTTAATGAGCTATCGTACCGTGCCCGCTTTCAAGCGAATTATCCATGGTCTGTTCTGGATGGGCCTTGGTGTGGATGCGGCTCAGGCCGCGGCGGCCAATTGTTCGCAGTTGGATAACTTACCGGCAACGTTCGAGGTCGGTCAGGGACTTCAGAACGAACTGCGCGTCCCTGTCCCGGTGACCCAGTTGGCAGTGGGCGACCCGAAAGTTGCCGACGTGCAACAAAGCGGCAACAACCCCAACGCCTTCTTGCTCACCGGTATCGCACCAGGGGCCACCAGCCTGATGGTCTGGACCGCCTGTTCGAAAGAGCCGCGCCAAAGCATGGTGTTCGTCAAGGGCAAGGCCACCGCGGCGCTGACCAGCGTCTCGACAGTGCCTTCCGAAGACCCGCTGTTGCCGATCCAGGTGCAAACCGACATCCGCTTCGTAGAAGTCAGCCGGACCAAACTCAAGGAAGCCAATGCCTCGATTTTTGCCCGTCAGGGCAACTTCCTGTTCGGCTCGCCGAGAACCTTTCCCACCATCGACGGCATTGTCACGCCATCGTTGCCGGTGAACAACGGCATGTTCAACTTCGCTTTTGCGTCCAGCGATACGCTGGTGTCGATCAACGCACTGGAAGGCAGCGGTTTCGCCTACACCCTGGCACGGCCAAGCCTGGTCGCGCTCAGCGGGCAGAGTGCGAGCTTCCTGGCCGGTGGTGAAGTACCGATTCCGGTACCCAGTTCAGGCAGCGATAACGTGTCCATCGAGTACAAGGAATTCGGTATCCGCCTGACCCTGACGCCGACCATCATCGGCAAAAACCGTATTGCGCTGAAGGTGGCACCGGAAGTCAGTGAACTGGACTTCACCAACGCCGTGAGCATCGCCGGCACCGTTGTTCCAGCGCTGACCATACGCCGTACCGACACCAGCATCTCCCTGGCCGATGGCGAAAGCTTTGTCATCAGCGGCCTGATCAGCACCCGCAACAATTCCCAGGTGAACAAGTTTCCGGGGCTGGGCGATATCCCGATTCTGGGGGCGTTCTTTCGCGATAACACCGTCAACCGTGAAGAGCGTGAACTGCTGATGATCGTTACCCCGCATCTGGTCCAGCCACTGGCTGTCAACGCACAACTACCGTCATTGCCTGGCGAACAGCTGCGCAATTACGACCCGAACTTCTACCGCATGTTCTTCCTCGAAAATGGCGACTTCGACAGTCGTTCCGGGCTTTCACAATGAGCCAGAGCAGCCTGAATCTCACCCTCATTCGTAACGGTGACCTTGAGCGCTTGCCGGGCCGGCTTTCTTGCCATTGGCCAAGCGTTCAACGTGTTGTAGCCAAAGGACATTCGATGAAAGCAGTCATTGCAGTCATGGCGACATTGATGCTCGCAGGTTGTGCCACTAATGGTTTGTCTTCGCGACCGGCCATCTGTGCCAAGCCCGATTCGGAACAAGAGTTGGCCCTGAGTCTGGCCGACAACATGGCCAACGATGGCCGTTTGTATGCCAGCCTGGCGAATCTGGAAGGTTTGCCCGACAACCTGGTTCAGGTTCGCCTGCGCAAGGCCCGGGTGCTGCGTTTGATGGGGCGTAACGAGGCGGGGCCGTTGTATCAAAGCTTGCTCGGCACCTGTCTGGCCGCCGACGGGGAACATGGCCTGGGCCAATTGGCCGCGGCCAAAAATGATTACGCCACCGCGACCAAACACCTTGAGCGTGCGGTCAAGATGGCCCCCACCGATGACAAGATGCGCAATGACCTGGGGGTCGTTTACCTCAATCAACGACGTATCCCTGAAGCACGCTTCGAGTTCATGACCGCCATGGAGCTCAAACAGTCCAATTCATTGGCGGCACTCAATATGGTGACGCTGCTGATTTATCAGGATAACTGGAAGTCGGCTGCCGAACTCGCGAACCGCGCCAGCTTGAGTCCCCAGCAAATCGCCGAGGCTCAAAGCCGCGCGGAAAAACTCAAGGCCTCCGCAAAAAAAGTGGCGGCTTCGCAGGGCAATCGCAGAACTGAGGTAGCCACTGCCTCATCCGGTGCGACCAAGTAAAACGTACGAGGAGTCGAGATGAATACCAAGAGGCTGTTGATCGTGTGCATGGCTTGCCTGTCCACCAGTGCCTGGGCTATTGAACCGGGCCCCTCTTCGAAGGAGCAAAAAGGCACCGAGCAGTGGTTGGTAATGCAGAGTCGCGGTGTCGTTGCCTCCACTAAACTGCAAACCGCTTCGGCCGCCGAACGTGACCTGGCCATGCAGCGTTGGCTGAACAGCTTCCTCTACCCGATTCCGGAGTTTTTTGACCAGGATACAGGGGGCGAAGTCCCCAGCAGCGAATGAGGCCTATCAGTCTCTGGTGAAGTCCAAACTAGCCTGGCTGAATAGCCGGGCTAGACGTCGTGTGCAAGTAAAGCAGCGGTATCTGCGAATTAATCCAAGCCTGGCTGGATTACCGCGTGCTGGCGAAGCCTGCGAGCTTTGCTCTTCAGCGATTCCCTCTCCCATCAGAATCAAAAGATCGCAGGCCTCGCCAACTCCTACGTCTGACCGCAGCGTTCCTTAAGGAGTGCCTGGCAACAATTCTTGCGCCTTGGCCAGCCTGTCACCGAGCGTATCGCGACAATCAACCAACGCCCGGTCGTTGATGAACGGATATACGCAAATCCCTGTAGAAGCTGCCGCAGGCTGCGAGCTTTTGATTTAGAGGTCTGGACAATGAATTGCCTGCCAGAAAAATCAAAAGATCGCAGCTTGCGGCAGCTTCCTACAGGGATGTGGACCTATGGAAGGAAAGTGCAGATCAGACTCGAGTGGCAAGGCCATCGTACTCGACAGCCTCCGCCCGTTATTTCACCCGAATGCTCTCATCACGCCGATCATGGCCGGACCAATGGCGACCAGGAAAAAGCTCGGCCACAGGCAGAAAATCAGCGGGAATATCAGCTTGGTACCGATTTTAGCCCCCATCTCTTCGGCAGCCTGCATACGCCGGTCACGGAACTCATCGGCATAGATGCGCAGGGTATCGGCCACGCTGGTACCGAAGCGAATACTCTGCGCCAGCAGGCTGACCAACCCTTGTACATCATCCAGCCCAGTGCGCAGGGCCAGTTGTTTGAGCGCCTCGGTACTGGTGATGCCCGCGCGGATTTGCGCATTGACCAGGGCCAGCTCTTCAGCCAGTTCAACCTGACTGACCGACATTTCTTCAGCCACCCGCTCGATGGTCGTGGGCAGCGCCAGGCCCGACTCCACGCACACCACCATCAGGTCCAGTGCGTCCGGAAACGCGGCGCGTAGCCGGTTTTGACGCGCCTGCTTGCGCTTGCCGACATACAGGGCCGGCAGCAGCCATCCGACACCCGCCATCATGAGCACCAACAGCAGGCCAACGGTCAGCGAAACCTTGGGGATCAAAGGCAATAGCAACAATGCAACGCCGACCAGCAACAGCGGTAACATCAGACGTACCGCCCAGTACATCTGCACCGCCGAAGCAGAACGGTACCCTGCGTGCGTCAGCAAAGTCTGGGTGGCGGATGCCTGAGCCGATTCGCTCGAGGCAAAGCGCTGACCGACCCGTTCCAGCAACAGTTGCAGATTGCCCGGAGCCTCCTGCCCGCTTGTATTGCCTAAATGACCACGCTTGATCAACGCCAGGCGACGCTGCACCGGGTCTTGAAGGCCCAGCATCAGCAAGATCACGGCGACCACTGCAAGCACCGTACTGATCCCAATGGCGCCGAGAAACAACAGACGCCCCATCTCCTCGTTCCCGGTGACCCGACTGAACAACCCGAGTAAAAAGTCCATGAACTGTACCTCCCGGTAGCGAATACCGCTTTAAACCTGAATCCGGATGATTTTTTTTATCCAGAAAATCCCGATCAACATGGCGCAGAAAGCCCCGATGATCAGCTTGTGGCCTATCGGATCATTGAGCAGCACCGGCAAGTAAGTGGGGCTTGTAACGATGATCGCAATCGCCAGCACGAAGGGAATGGCCACCAGTATCCAGGCCGACATCCGTCCTTCGGCCGACAGGGTTTTGATCTTGCGCTGGAAGCGGTAACGCCCGCGAATCAGCCGGCTCAAACGCTCCAGCACTTCAGTCAGGTTGCCGCCGGTCTCACGATGGATGAGGATCGAGGTCACCAGCATCATCACCGTCATGCTCGGCATACGCTCGAGCAGGCCGAGCATGGCGCGGCGCACATCGTTGCCATAGTTGATGTCGGCGAAGGTCAGACCGAACTCATGGGCGACCGGCCCCTTGTGCTCCTCGGCGACCAGGCGCAGGGTTTCGTTGAACGGGTGCCCGGCGCGCAGGGCCCGGCACATGGCATCCAGCGCATCCGGCAGGCCTTCCTCAAACTCAGCGAAACGTTTGCCACGGTCACGAGCAATTTTCAGTACAGGTAACCAGAACACCCCGAAGCCCGCCAGCAGCGCCATCCACCAGAGCGCCGAAACCATCCACATCGAGATAGCCGCACAACCGCCCAGGAACAGCCCGAGCAACAGCACCCGATAAGCCCGGTATTCGTGGCCACCTTGCTCGATCATCTGGGTCAGGCTCGCCATAAACGGCAACTGCTCGAGCATGGCCTCCAGTGGCGACAAGCGCGTCAGGTATTTCTGCCGCAACACTGTCTGCATGTTGGGTAAATTATTGGCTTTCTCCAGTACATGCAGACGACCGCGGATGCGCTTGCGCATCTTGCCGGCCTCGCCGAACACCGGCACTACCACGCCTTGGGACAGAAGGAACACGGCGATAAACACCATGCCGAGGAACATCAGAATGAATTCACCAGGAATATTGTTCATGACTGCCGTGCCTCCATCCATTCAGGCCTGAACATCGTCAGCGGCAACTCGATACCGCGCTTGGCCAGCACATCGCGGAAGGCCGGGATCATGCCGCTGGGGCGATAATCGCCAAGCACTTCGCCGTTCTCGCCCATGCCTTGACGCGCAAAGGAGAAGATTTCGGTCATGGTGATGATCTCGCCCTCCATGCCGTTGATCTCTTGCACGCTGACCAGGCGGCGCTTGCCGTCCTCTTGACGTTCCAGCTGGATCACCACGTCGATGGCCGACGCAATCTGCTGCCGCATGGCCTTGATCGGGAAGGTCGCCCCGGTCATCGATACCATGTTCTCGATTCGGCCCAACGCATCGCGCGCGGTGTTGGCGTGGATGGTGGTCAACGAGCCGTCGTGGCCGGTGTTCATCGCGGTCAGCATGTCCAGCGCCTCGGCGCCGCGCACTTCGCCGATCACAATGCGGTCCGGACGCATCCGCAAACTGTTGCGCACCAGCTCCCGCTGACTCACCTCGCCTCGCCCCTCGATATTCGAAGGCCGGGTTTCCAGGCGCACCACGTGGGGTTGCTGCAGTTGCAGTTCAGCCGAGTCTTCGATGGTGACGATCCGCTCGTTTTGCGGAATGAAACTGGACAGCACATTGAGCATGGTGGTCTTGCCGCTGCCGGTACCGCCGGAAATCAACACGTTCAGGCGTCCACGGACAATCGCCTTGAGCAGCAGGGCAATGGCCGGGGTCAATGTCCCCACCGAGATCAGGCTGTCGGTATTGAGCAGGTCCACCGCAAAGCGGCGAATCGACATGCTCGGGCCGTCGATGGCCAGCGGCGGGATAATTGCGTTGACCCGCGAACCGTCCTTGAGCCGGGCGTCCACCAATGGCGAGGACTCGTCGATACGACGACCCAGGCTGGAGACGATGCGGTCGATGATGTTCAGCAAATGCTGATCATCGCGAAAGCGCACATCGGTCCGTTGCAGTTTGCCGAAGCGCTCGACATAGACCGAGGCAAAGCCATTGACCAGAATGTCGGACACGCTGTGATCGGCCAGCAACGGTTCCAGAGGCCCCAAACCAAGCACTTCGTCTGTGATTTGCTTGATGATCAACTGGCGGCTGACGGAACTCACCGGTGCCGAATGCTCATCGAGCAAGCGCTGGCAAATATCGCGAATCTGCCGCGTGGCCTCGGCCTGTTCAAGGGAGTCCAGCAAGGACAGGTCCATGACCTTGAGCAACTGCTGGTAGATCTTTTCCCGCCACTCGGCTTCCACCGGGGTGACCTGGCTTCTGGTTTCGTACAGAACGTCCGGCACCGCACGTTCCCACGCCATTATTTCCTCTGCCGGATCCAGCAGGTCCTCGGTCGCCGACGATGAGGCGGGTTTACCGGACTGTTTGCGCAAGCGGTTACGAAAGTCGCTGATCATGGGTCATCCCCCGAAAAAACGGTTGAAGGCGCGTTTGAGTAAGCCTTTGTTCCCGGCTACTTGTTGACCGACCAGGTCCTCGGTCATGTCGCGCAGAGCGGTAGTAATCGCTGCCCTCGGCGCATGCAGCCCCAACGGCACGCCAGTGTTCTGACTCTGGCTGACCAGGTTGAAGTCGTTGGGTAATTTCGACAGATTGGTGCAGCGCAGCGCCTCGCCGATGTCTTTGAGGCTGATGGCGGCTGACTTGTCATAGCGGTTGACCACGATCTGCAATTGATCGCCGCGCACACCCAGGTCATCGCGAAGAATTCGCACCAGGGAGCTGGCGTCGCGCAGATGGCTGACGCTCTGCTGCACCACCACGTACACCCGATCCACTTGTTCCAGTACCGAGCCGGTGAGGTGGTCGATTTGCCGCGGCAGGTCGATCACCACCCAGTCATAGCTGGCGCGGGCCAGTTTCAACAGGGCATCAAGCTGTTCGGGCTGGGCATCCTGCGGCAGACACAGCTCACCGGCCCGGCCACCCAGCACATGCAAGCTTTGGCTGAAGTGACTGCAAAAACCGCGTAACGCGACGCTGTCCATGCCATCGATCTGATGCAACACCTCCAGATGGCTGTGGGTTTGCGCCACATCCAGGTAATGCGTCACGCTGCCAAATTGCAGGTCCATATCCAGTAACAGAGTACTGCCGCCCTTGGCGCTGAGTTGTTGAGCCAGGTTGCAGGCCAGCAGGGTTCCGCCGGAGCCGCCCTTGGCGCCCATCACGGCGATCAATTTGCCTTCTGCTCCGCTGCCGGTCCGAACTTCCATGACCAGCCGATTCAAGGCGGCAACCAGCTCGGTCTCGGCAATGGGCTCGGGCAGCACGTCCCGGGCGCCGGCCTGCATGGCCAGGCGCATGCCTTCCTGTTCGCTCAGCAGACCACACACCAACATCGGTGGACGTTCATGGGCTGGACGCTGCAACAACGCCGACAGCTCTTCACGCCACAGATGGCTGACGCGCAACAGCAGCAGATCGGGCATCCGGTCCAGGCCGTAGAGCGGGTCGACATGCCCATTACTCACCAGGCGGGTGCTCACCTCAAGGCTGGGCATGCGCTGGCAGACACTCTGCAGATCGCGCAAAGAGGTGGCATCGCGGCTGCTGATCAACAACCGGAGCCCGGCTTTGCCGGTCGAGGTGGCGACTGGAGTTTCCTTGGTATTCAGCATGGTGTGATCTCCCCGGAATCGGAATGACGCCCAAGGCTTTCGCGTGGCAAGGTTGCCCTGAATGTGGGCAAGGTAATGGGCACGCCGAACCCGGGAATGAACAGATTGAAAACGAAGTTTTGCAGGTTCAACTGGACATAGCGGATGGCACGAAAGCCATTGCTGCCGCTCGTATCGCCGGGGTTGGCGACCAAAGCGCCGTTGGCATCCAGGTAGGTCAGCGTCAGGTTGCTGGTGTTCAGATTGGTAATCAGCTGGCTTGTCCCGGCATCACTGGCGGCATTGAAGATTGCCCGACGCAACACCACCGGATCGCTGATATTGCACACGGCCGCCAAGCGTGCACCGCGCCGTGCGGCTTCATCCAGTGCATTGACGGTGAAGTACAGTCGACCCATTTCCAACACGGCGAATAACAGTGTGAATACGAGCATACCGATGATGGCGAATTCCACGACATAGGTGCCGCGCATGCGTTTGCGATTCATCACAATGCCCTCATGACAGTGGTGGCGACCAGCGGAATGCTCAGGGCAATCGGATTGCCGAAGAAATTCGGAATCGCTCCGGTGCAATTGCCACTGCCGATCACCGGGCAGAACGTATAAGTGATAGTGACCCGCACATGGTCCAGACCCACCGCGGCGACTTCCACCATGTCGGTCGTCAACCCGGATAACACCGCGCTGCCGGTCTGGCTGGGCACGCCGTAGACTGCGACTTTTTTCGTCTGATCCACCAACGTACTGCTTAGAGAGACCTCCCCAAGCGTCGCATTCCAGGCCTGGCTTGCGACGAAACGATCAGCATCACGGCTGGCCTGCAGCAACACGTTGTAGTGGTAGAGCATGCGGCCGAACTCGCCGAAAGCCAGCAACAACAGGAGCAACAACGGCAGCACGAGGGTGAATTCCACCAGGGCCAGGCCTTGCTGGCGCTGCGACTGTTTAAACGCGTGAAGTCTCATGACGCCCCCTCCTACGAGTCAGTGCTCGGAGTGCCGCTGTTGAGATAGGTTTTGTAGAGCTGGATGATTTGCGGGCCGGAATCGTCCATTGGGTTAGGACCCGACACGTTGTCGCCTTCGCACTCCTTCACAAACTGCCCGAAGATCTGCGCTTCAGTGCCGCCCCCGTTCATGGGCTGCACCACGAAATAGCAGCCAAAACCCAGGACAGGGATTGAGGTTGAACCGCCCTGTTTCCCGGTGCATTCACCCACCACGATTTTCAACATCCGGCGCTCGAACACCCCATTACTCTCACAACCACTGCCGGCTCCTGCCACACACGCGGCCACGCTGGCACGCCAGTCGTTGTAATCCATGATTGCTTCGCCACCGGCCGTAAGATTGCCATCGCTCGATGTGACAGGCTGGCCCTTGTATTGCGCTTGTGCCGGGGTAACTGAATCGTTGTACGTAATCTGAGGGTTGCTGGATGCGGTCACCAGGTCTGGCGGGTAGTCCGAAGCACTGACCGGGCCGTTGTAGATGCCAAAGCGTGTATTCAGGCCTTGGGACGCAGGGCCGACCATGTTGCCGGGAGAGGTCTGGACGTTTTCTCCCACATTGCGGCAGACCGAGCCGCCTCCAGCCAGGTCCTGCCTGACCGTACTGCCGCCCGAGCCGAAATCGAGCAACTGGAAGTTGCCCGGGCCAATGGCGGCCGAATTGCCGGCAGCCGACTTCAATACCTGCAAATCACCAAACTGGAAGCCCCAGAACATACCGGCGTCAGGGTCGTATTGGGTTGCATCACCACAGACCATCAACGGGGCAAGATCACACGGGCTGGTAGGGCTGGGGCCTGCCGTGGCGATCGCCGCCACCGCTTTGTCCCCCAGCACACCGAATGACTGAACGAAGCCCCAGAAAAAACCCGTCAGACTATAGTTCGATACCGATACCCGAACGTATTTGGCATTCGTCGGCCCAGGAAAAGTGAACGGGCCATAGACGCTGTCAGACAGTTCCACTACCGCAAATGCACCTGGATTACCGGCAACAGCCGTGGACAATTCGTTGTTGCCGGCGGCATTGGCATTTTGCAACAGCGTATCGAGCGCAGCAGATCGCGTCGTGCTGGCAAAGTTGGCAGCACCTGCTACCTGGCTCAGGGTTTTGGCGCCACTCAGGGCGGCGGCGTCCACCGCATTCTGCAGGCGCGTTTTGTTCAGCAACATGTGTCCGCCGTCCAGAGCCAACGCCGCCAGCATGGACATCACCGCCAACGCAATCACCATCAATACGCTCACCGAACCTTCCTGGCGCCTTGGCGTCCCAGTGAACGGCTGCTGAATTCTAAGATTCATCATCAAGCCCTCATTTACCGAAACTGATCCGGATCGGCTCCGCCAATACCTGGGTATCCCAGGCGCCTGTTGCGCTCTGTCAGCGAATGTTGACTACTTTGGTTTCGATCCCGCGGATGATGGTGATAGCCCCGCCACGCTCGCCACTGCTGCGTACCACGCGTTTTGGCGCCGGGGCTGCGGCCATCGCCATGACCGGTGCCGCAGGTGCAGGCGCAACGGTCGCGATTTTCTTCTGGTCGTTCAGCGGATTGCGCAAGGCCAGTTGCAATTTGCCTTCCGTTTGTGCGGTAACCAGGGTTTCAGCCTCTGCGGTCGTCATTTCCAGCGTCACTGCACGTACCACTACCGGCTGGGTCTTGTCGGTACCTGCGGTCTGGTCAACCGCCAACACCCGCAAGTTCTCGAGGATGGTCTTGGAAACGGCGTTGTTGCTGCCGGCACTGGTGGTTTTAGTCGCCAGTACATCAACACGGTTGCCTGGCAGGAGGAACCCACCCACGCCAACCACATCGTCTACGCGTACGGAAATGGCACGTTTGTCCGTTGCAATCAGCGAGGCCAGGGTACTGCCGCCCAAGTGCTCGCTCAGGCGTGCGCCACGCATTACGTCGCCCCGCAAAATGTCGAACGTTGCGATCTTGCCCACGGCCTTGTCGGTTGAATCGAGCGCATCGTCGGGAATTGTGTCCATCGGCATGCGTACGGTCGTGACTTGTTGGGCCTCGACCATCTGCCCGAAGGGAATTTCTACCGTGGCGACCACCACACTTCGAAGGTGATCATCGGGGGTGGCATTGAGCCGTGCGCTCAGCCAGGAGTCGGCCATCCATGCGGCCCCAAGGCCCATGACCAGAGAAATGCCTATCAGGGAAACAGTACGAGAGCTCATGTCAGTATCTCCGCTTCAAAGAAAGTCGAGCTGGACGAAATAGTTGTGCCAGGCCCATTCCAGCTCCTGCGGCGACAGGGCTCCGGAACCGCCCAGGTAACGCTGACGGTCGAGGGCCATGTTCAGGAGATCGCGGGGGTGGCAAGGCACCAGGGGCATGCCTTCACTTGCATAAAGCCTTTGCAATACATAACGCAGCAGCAGCGGGTCAAAAGGAATGCCCAGACGCTCGCTTTCCTGACGCCAGATCTTTTCGTACTCCTCAGGCTTCAGGTAACCGAACTGCAGCTTGTAGCCAATCCGGCGAAGAAAGGCCTCATCGGCCAGCTCCAGAGGATTGAGGTTGGTGGAAAACACCAGAACCAAATCGAACGGCAGCTCGCAATGCCGACCGCCGCCCAGGTTGATGAAGTCGCGCTTCTCTTCCATGGGTACGATCCAGCGATTCAACAGCTCGGCCGGAGCCATGCGCTGGCGTCCCATGTCGTCGATGATGAACAGGCCATTACTGGCTTTTAGCTGCAAGGCGGCCTGGTACTGACGGGTGGATGAGTCATAACGAACATCCAACTGTTCCATGCTCAACTCACCGCCCGTAATGACAATCGGGCGTTTGCAGCACAGCAAGCGACGGTCGATCCCTTCGTTGAGCATCAGATTGTTCGATTGACTGTTGTCATCCAGACGCTGATGCACCTGCGGGTCATAGATCTCGATCACCGACTCATTGATGACGATGGCATGAGGCACCCAGATCGCTTCAGCGAACAGACGAATCAGCCGACTGCTTACATACGTCTTGCCGGTACCTGCGGGGCCATAAATCATGATCGCGCGCCCGGAGTTCAGCGCCACCCCCAACTGATCAAGCATCCCCTCGGTGAGTACCACGCCAGCAAGAGCGTTGCGCATATCGTTGGCGTTGATGCGGCCGTGGTGGATGGTCTGGATTTTGATCAGGGAACGATAAGTACTCACCGGGAAAGGTGCCGCGCCGATGTAGCCACTGCGCGACAGGGCATCGCGGGCGGCGCTGCGGCCGCGGTCGGTCAGGCCATAACGCAACATCTGCCCACCGGTCTGGCCCATCTGGCCTAGCACTTCGACACGACCATCCTTGCGCAGGAATGCCAGGACTTCTTCCAGTACAGCGCCGGTCAGCGCCAGACGCTCCACCAGCCGCGACATGTCCAGCACGCCGGCGTCATGCAGGTGCTTGCACACCAAGTCACCCAGGAAACTGTCGGTCAGACCGGTCTCGCGGATGGTGCATGGCTGAGGCGCCAGTCGTTGCACCGCTTCCCGATCGCTGGGGTAGGCATCACTATCGACGATGACGTGCATGACTAAGCTCCCAATCCACCAGCAACGAGTTGCCAGTAGACGCTGTTTAAAGTGCCGATCAGGATGGCGATCGAATAAGGAAAAGGTTTGCCGGCTACTTCATCTGGAGTCGGCGCCAGATAGGCCTGTGCTTTCAGAATCAGCCAATAGCGGCCCAGGGTTTGAAGTAATTGACCGCGGAACAGCACAATCAGAAAACCGCATACACCGCCAGCAATCAGACTGAACATGGCAGCCCACAACGCGTAATGAAGGGGTAGAAAACTGCCGACCATGGCCATCAGTTTGACGTCTCCTGCGGCCATGCCACCGAAGGCGTACATCGGCAGGAAAAACGCAAAACAGATCAGGATGCCCAACAGGCTGTCACCCAATCCGCTGAAACCACCTGCATAAGTCTGACTGGCCAATCCCAGGGCAAGCCCCAATAAAACCAGCATGTTGGGGATACGGTGGCGAAGCAGATCGCTCACCACCGCGACGCCCAGCAGTCCTAGCAGTACAACCGTCGAAACCAGCAATTCCATGGACATGGCGCGTCTCCCCAGCGTGAATTGCTGTTATGCGCAGGCAGCACCTTTGACCGCAGCGCACAGCGCTGTGATTCTGGCATTCACCTCGGTACCCAAAAGAACGAACATTGCGGCAACAGCTACCGTAATTAATCCACCGGCCACTGCGTATTCCACAATGGTCAGACCATCTTCATCTTTAGCGAACTTGCTTATCGAAGTTTTGATAGTTTGCAGATTCATTTTCTCTACCTCATTTCGTTAGTCATGCGGCTCAGAAAGTGCATTGGCGGGGGACGGCGCGAAGTCTATTGAGTTGTCTGGCTGGCGGCCCCCACCGTAATTTGCCGTTATGCGCAAGCAGCACCTTTGACCGCAGCGCACAGCGCTGTGATCCTGGTGGTCACGGCACCGCCCAAAAGGGTAAACATCGCGGCTACAGCTACCGTAATCAGCCCACCCGCCACCGCGTATTCCACAATGGTCAGGCCGTCTTCGTCTTTGGCGAACTTCACTACCGAAGCCTTGATTGTTTGCATGATCATTTTGCCCACCTCACTCGAATGTTGTTGTTTCCGGAGGCAGTGCGTTCTGCTCTGCCTGGATGCAACACTAGTCAGGGGCAAGGCATAGGCGTTAGGAAGATTTTGCACATCACTAGGATTTTTTTGCGGGGTGGGATGCCAACTACCGTGGTTGGCTTTTGGCAGGAACGGCAGGGCAAAAAAAGAAATGACTTGCGAATGCGATTGCTGTTGTTTCACAAGCGACGAGCGGTTGCGTCGCGAGATATCCGTTCACGCTAACAAATATTGGGGGGAATCGGATTGCCAACCAAAGATAGAGCGTATAGAACTAAAGTATGAGTTATTTATAAGCATTTAATCTGCAAAGTCAGAACTCATTGACAATACTACTCACCGAGAACGGCATGAAGAACCGCAGAGTAGAGACATGACGTCCAATTTGACCAGAAGGCCATCGCTACTGTGGTTCGATCTGACCCACGATCATTCCACGAAGGAACTCATCGCGCAGTTCGAGAGCGCTTGCGACTGCAAATTGGCGAAAAATTCCGTGTTGCCCATCGGTGGACAGGCGGACATGATCTGCATCCATTTTGATCGCCCCGACACGCCAGGCTTGAGGCTGTTGCTGGAGATCAAGCGCACCACTCCCTCCATCCCTATCACCATGTTCACCGTGCAGCATTCGGAAGAACTCGCGGTATGGGCCATGCGTTCCAGTGTCTGGGAATACATGGTGCTGCCGCTCTCGTCCGGCGAAAAAAAGCGTTACCTGACGGCCGTGGTGCAGCTGTGCGAGTTGCGCCGAAATGCCAACGGGGGCCAGACATCGCTGATCGATCACTCTCCCACCTTGCCGGACAGCATTCGATTGACTTCAGGACACCAAAAACACCAGGCGTTGAGCCACGTCATGCTGTACATCGACCAGCACTTTCGCGACAGCATCGATCAGAGAGAGTTGGCAAAGCGCTGCGGCATGACGACCTTTCGCTTCAGCCGCCTGTTCAAGGAAGCCAATGGCCTGGGCTTCACCGATTACATCCTGGACAAGCGCATGAACTTCGCCAAGGAACTGCTCGACAATAGTCAGATGCCTATTACCAGCATCGGCTATGAAGCCGGTTTCAAGGACCCGTCCTATTTCGCTCGCGCCTTCAAACAGTTCGTCAACTGCACGCCCAGTGAATACCGTTTGACCTGCCAGCTCAGAGCAGTGGCAGCGCAACCGGCGCTGGAGGATACAACCGCTGAAGTGCTCGAAAGCCTGGTGCAGAGCCTCGGCAGTTAAAGCGGTTTTTACCCTCACACAATTTCAGCCACAACGCATTCCTTGTAGCAGCTGCCGAGCTGGCGAGGCTGCGTTCGGCGGCGCAGCCGTCGTAACATCAGCAACTATGGCATGTCAGACAGACCGCATCAGCCGGACGCACGACTGCTACGCAGCCGAACGCAGCCTCGCCAGCTCGGCAGCTGCTACGGATAGCCCGAAGGTTTTTATTCCAATCAAGGGAAATGACAAATAGCGCGCATAAAAAAACGCCGCTCAATGAGCGGCGTTTTTTTGAATTTGGAGCGGGAAACGAGACTCGAACTCGCGACCCCGACCTTGGCAAGGTCGTGCTCTACCAACTGAGCTATTCCCGCAAATGGCGTCCCCTAGGGGACTCGAACCCCTGT
>NZ_MUNM01000086.1 GCF_002286815.1 Pseudomonas sp. PICF141 | reverse complement strand
CTTCGGCAGCTCCTACAAGGCTGCGATCTTTTTCAATGCGGCGAAATTACTCCGGCTTCTGATAGCTATCAATCACTTCCTGCGCCGCCCGAAATGCATCGATCGCCGCCGGAACGCCGGCATACACCGCGCAATGCAGTAGCGCCTCGCGAATTTCTTCCACCGTGCAGCCGTTGTTCAGCGCGCCGCGCACGTGGCCTTTCAGCTCTTGCGGGCACTTCAACGCGGTCAGCGCGGCGAGGGTGATCAGGCTGCGGGTTTTCAGCGGCAGACCTTCGCGGTTCCACACACCGCCCCAAGCGTGTTCGTTGACGAAGTCCTGCAGCGGTTGGGTGAACTCGGTGGCGTTGGCCAAGGCGCGGTCGACGAAAGCGTCGCCCATCACTTGGCGACGGACTTCAACCCCAGGCTTTTTGTTGTCGGTCATGGCAATTCTCTCTTGTGGTGTTGGCGACGCCAGGCACGTAGCGAGGTGAACAGCAAAAACGCCCCCAGCGCCGGCAGGACGAAAAACAGCATCAGGCGTTCAAGCTTGCCGGCCAGCGGCATGCCGGTGGTGAACGACACCACGTGCAGCCCATAGGCCAGGTACAAACCCAAAAACAGCAGGCCCTCGGCGCGCGTCACGCGGTAGCCGGAATAGAACACCGGCAGGCACAGCACCGCGACACCGAGCATCACCGGCAGGTCGAAATCCAAAGCGTTCGGCGAGACTGACAGTGGCGACGGCGCGATTAATGTGGTCAGCCCGAGCACGCCCAACAGGTTGAGCAGGTTGCTGCCGATGACGTTGCCCACCGCGATGTCTCGCTGACCGCGCAATGCGGCGATCAACGAAGTGGCCAGCTCCGGCAGGGAGGTGCTGACGGCGACGACGGTCAGGCCGATGATCCGCTCCGATAACCCCAGGTCGGTCGCGACCGTCACTGCGGCGCCGAGCAGCAAGTGCCCGGCGAACACCAGTATCGCCAGCCCGGCGACAATCATCAGCAGGCTGCCGAACCAGGGTGCCTGCCGTGCCTCATGTGCGCCCGATGGCGGGCGGGCCGAGTGCCGTGACTGGCGCAGCAGCAAGCCCAGGTACAGCACCAGCGCGGCCAGCAGCATCATGCCGTCGAACCGGCTCAGTTCTTCGTTCCATGCCAGTACGAATACCAGCAGGCTGGCGCCGATCATCAGTGGGATATCCAGGCGCACCAATTGCCGCGAAACCCGCAGCGGAATAATCAGCGCCGAGAGCCCGAGGGTGACGAGGATGTTGAAGATGCTGCTGCCAATCACGCTGCCGACGGCGATATCGGCGTTTTGCGCCAGGGTAGCTTGCAGGCTGACCGCCATTTGCGGTGCGCTGCTGCCGAAGGCCACGATGGTCAGGCCGATGATCAGCGGGCGCACCTGCAGTCGCGCGGCCAGGCGCACGGCGGCACGCACCATCAGTTCGGCGCCGGCAATCAGTAAAAACAGACCGCTGAACAATTCAATCACACTGATCAGGGGTAAATCGGCCAGTCCGAAAATAGTCAGCGCTCCGTCTATCAGTCGTCGAGGGCTTGCACACGAACTTTAGCGGTGCCACTGCGCAACATGCCCAACTGTTCGGCCGCTTCACGTGACACGTCGATCAGGCGCCCACGCGAGTATGGCCCGCGGTCGTTGATGCGCACCACGCAGGATCTGTCGTTATTCAGGTTGGTAATCTTTACCCGGGTGCCGAATGGCAACTGGCGATGGGCGGCGGTGAGGCCGTGCTGGTTGAAACGCTCGCCGCTGGCGGTGCGTTTGCCATGGTGTTTGGCGCCGTAATACGAAGCTACGCCAGCCTTGTCGTAGCCGTGTGGATCGATGGTATCCGTACTGGCGCAACCGGCCAGCAGAGAGAGCAGGGCGCAGGCACTGAGCAGACGCTTCATTCAAAAAGCTCCCAAAATAGATGTGAGAGCGGGCTTATGTGGCGAGGGGGCTTGCCCCCGTTGGACTGCGCAGCAGTCCCAAAACCTGGATACTCGGTTTGTGAAATACAACCGCAATCCAGATGTTTGGGGTCGCTTCGCGACCCAACGGGGGCAAGCCCCCTCGCCACAAAAGCTCCCTCGCCACAAAAGCCTCTGGCTACAAAAGCCCGTTACCACAGCAATGGAGCCAATATTCAAAACTGGCTCCCTTCTCATCAGCCTTCGAGCTTGCTTTTAAGCAGTTCGTTGACCTGTTGCGGGTTGGCTTTGCCTTTGGAGGCTTTCATGGCCTGGCCGACGAAGAAGCCGAACATTTTGCCGCGCTTGGCTTCGTCTGCCGCGCGGTATTGTTCGACCTGCTCGGCGTTGGCCGCGAGCATTTCGTCCAGCACCGCCGAGATCGCGCCGGTGTCGGTCACTTGCTTGAGGCCGCGCTTGTCGATGATCTCATCCGCGCTGCCTTCGCCGTTGGCCATGGCTTCAAACACCACCTTGGCGATTTTGCCGGAGATGGTGTTGTCCTTGATGCGCAGCAGCATGCCACCCAGTTGCTCGGCCGAAACCGGCGACTGGTCGATGTCCAGGCCTTGTTTGTTTAACAGGCTGCCCAGCTCAACCATCACCCAGTTAGCCGCCAGTTTGGCGTCGCCGCTGATGTTCACGACTTTCTCGAAGTAATCGGCTTGCTCGCGGCTGGTGGCCAGCACGCTGGCGTCGTAGACCGACAGACCGAACTGTTCCTGGAAGCGCTCGCGTTTCTGTGGTGGCAACTCCGGCAGGGTGGCGCGCACCTCATTGAGGAACGAGTCCTCGATCACCACTGGCAGCAGGTCCGGGTCGGGGAAGTAACGGTAGTCGTTGGCTTCCTCTTTGCTGCGCATCGGACGGGTTTCGTCCTTGTTCGGGTCGTACAGGCGGGTCTGCTGGATCACCTTGCCGCCGTCTTCGATCAGCTCGATCTGACGCTGCACTTCACTGTTGATCGCTTTCTCGATAAAGCGGAACGAGTTGACGTTCTTGATCTCGCAGCGCGTACCGAATTCAACCTGACCCTTTGGACGGATCGACACGTTGCAGTCGCAACGCAGCGAGCCTTCGGCCATGTTGCCGTCGCAGATTCCCAGGTAACGCACCAGTGCATGGATTGCCTTGACGTAAGCCACGGCTTCCTTGGCGCTGCGCATGTCCGGCTCGGAAACGATCTCCAGCAACGGCGTGCCGGCGCGGTTCAGGTCGATGCCGGTGGCACCGTTGAACTCTTCGTGCAGGCTTTTACCCGCGTCTTCTTCCAGGTGCGCGCGGGTGATGCCGACACGTTTGACCGTGCCGTCTTCCAGCGCGATGTCCAGGTGGCCCTTGCCGACGATCGGCAATTCCATCTGGCTGATCTGGTAGCCCTTGGGCAAGTCCGGGTAGAAATAGTTTTTGCGGGCGAACACGTTGTGCTGGCCGATCTCTGCATCGATGGCCAGGCCGAACATCACCGCCATGCGCACCGCTTCCTGGTTCAGCACCGGCAATACGCCAGGCATGCCCAGGTCTACCAGGCTGGCCTGGGTGTTCGGCTCGGAACCGAAAGTGGTGGAGCTACCGGAAAAGATTTTCGACCGGGTGGTGAGCTGGGTATGAATCTCCAGCCCGATCACGACTTCCCATTGCATGTGTTTCTCCTCAGAAGCCGGTTGGTGTGCGGGTGTGCCAGTCAGTGTTCTGCTGATACTGATGGGCAACGTTCAACAGGCGGCCTTCCTGGAAATACGGGGCGAGCAACTGCACGCCGACCGGCAGGCCATCGACAAAACCTGCAGGCATGGACAGGCCCGGCAAACCAGCGAGGTTGGCGGTGATGGTGTAGACGTCTTCCAGGTATGCCGCGACCGGGTCGCTGTTCTTGGCGCCGAGTTTCCAGGCCGGGTTCGGCGTGGTCGGGCCGAGGATGATGTCGACCTCATTGAAGGCCGCCATGAAGTCGTTCTTGATCAGGCGACGGATTCTCTGCGCCTTCAGGTAGTAGGCGTCGTAGTAACCGGCCGACAGCGCGTAGGCACCGACCATGATTCGGCGCTGTACTTCCGGGCCGAAACCTTCGCCGCGGGAACGCTTGTACAGGTCTTCCAGGTTTTTCGGGTCTTCGCAGCGATAGCCGAAACGCACGCCGTCGAAACGCGACAGGTTGGAAGACGCTTCCGCCGGGGCGATCACGTAGTACGCAGGAATGGCGTGCTGCATGTTCGGCAGGCTGATTTCCTTGACCACGGCACCGAGCTTTTTCAGCTCTTCAACGCTGGCCATGACCAGGTCGGCGATGCGTGGGTCCAGGCCTGCGCTGAAGTATTCCTTCGGCACGCCGATGCGCAAACCTTGCAGCGAACCGTTGAGGCCGGCGCTGTAATCAGGCACCGGTTCGTCGATGCTGGTGGAGTCCTGCGGGTCGAAACCGGCCATGCCTTGCAGCAGGATCGCGCAGTCTTCGGCGGTGCGGGCCAATGGGCCGCCCTGATCGAGGCTGGACGCGTAGGCGATCATGCCCCAGCGCGAAACGCGACCGTACGTCGGTTTCAGGCCGGTGAGGTTGGTCAGCGCGGCGGGCTGACGAATCGAGCCGCCAGTGTCGGTGCCGGTGGCTGCCGGCAACAGGCGCGCGGCAACCGCAGCCGCCGAACCGCCGGACGAACCGCCCGGAACGTGTTCCAGGTTCCACGGGTTTTTCACCGGCCCGTAGTAGCTCGACTCGTTGGCCGACCCCATGGCGAATTCGTCCATGTTGGTCTTGCCCAGGGTCACGGCCCCGGCAGCAGCCAGTTTGGCGACCACGGTGGCGTCGTACGGTGCTTTAAAGTTGTCGAGCATCTTCGAGCCGCAGCTGGTGCGGATGCCCTGGGTGCAGAACAGGTCTTTATGGGCGATCGGCGCGCCGAGCAGAGCGCCGCTCTCACCGTTGGCCCGACGAGCGTCAGCGGCTTTCGCCTGCTGCAGCGCCAGGTCTTCGGTGAGGCTGATGAAACTGTTGAGCTGCGGGTCGAGCTGGGTGATGCGCGCCAGCAAGGCTTTGGTCAGCTCTTCGGAAGAAAACTTTTTATCGGCGAGTCCGCGGGCGATCTCGGCCAGAGTCAATTGATGCATTGCAGGCTCTTTCCCTTTAGTCGATGACTTTCGGAACCAGATACAGGCCGTTTTCGACCGCTGGTGCGATGGACTGATAGGCCTCGCGATTATTGGTTTCAGTCACCACGTCTGCACGCAGGCGCTGGCTGGCTTCCAGTGGGTGGGCCAGCGGCTCGATACCGTCGGTATTGACCGCTTGCATTTCGTCGACCAGCCCCAGAATGCTGTTCAGGGCCGAAGTGATGTGTGGAAGATCGGCTTCATTGAGGCCAAGGCAGGCCAAATGAGCGATTTTTTCCACGTCGGAGCGTTCAAGCGCCATGGGATTCTCCAGTGGAAAACAGAACGGACGGCGTCCGTGTGTTAGATTGTCGGAACACTACCGCATTTCTACGGTCTCAAGGCCGCGATTGTGGGGCTTGGTGCACAGAAAAGCGGCCAATTTAACATATTGGCGCCTTGCCCAAAATCCCTGTCGTTGTTAGAGTTTGCCGCACTTTTTTACCCACGCGTTGCCTAGGGTCCCTTTCCCATGTTCAAGAAACTGCGTGGCATGTTTTCCAGCGATCTTTCCATTGACCTGGGCACTGCCAACACCCTTATTTACGTGCGCGAGCGCGGTATTGTCCTGAATGAGCCATCGGTTGTGGCTATTCGGACACACGGTAACCAGAAAAGTGTCGTTGCTGTCGGCACCGAGGCCAAGCGTATGCTCGGCCGTACGCCGGGCAACATTGCTGCCATTCGTCCGATGAAGGACGGTGTGATCGCCGACTTCAGCGTCTGCGAAAAAATGCTGCAGTACTTTATCAACAAGGTTCACGAAAACAGCTTTCTGCAGCCCAGCCCTCGTGTGCTGATCTGCGTTCCTTGCAAGTCCACCCAGGTTGAGCGTCGTGCCATCCGTGAATCGGCCCTGGGTGCCGGTGCCCGTGAAGTGTTCCTGATCGAAGAGCCGATGGCTGCTGCGATCGGTGCCGGTCTGCCGGTGGAAGAAGCTCGCGGTTCGATGGTTGTCGATATCGGCGGCGGTACGACTGAAATCGCGCTGATCTCCCTCAACGGCGTGGTCTATGCCGAATCGGTACGGGTTGGCGGCGACCGTTTCGACGAAGCTATCATCACCTATGTACGTCGCAACTACGGCAGCCTGATCGGCGAATCCACCGCCGAGCGCATCAAACAGGAAATCGGTACGGCTTACCCGGGCGGCGAAGTTCGCGAAGTCGACGTTCGTGGCCGTAACCTGGCCGAAGGCGTTCCACGCGCATTCACCCTGAACTCCAATGAAGTGCTCGAAGCTCTGCAAGAGTCCCTGGCCACTATCGTTCAGGCCGTGAAAAGTGCGCTGGAGCAATCGCCTCCGGAGCTGGCATCGGATATCGCCGAGCGTGGTCTGGTGCTGACCGGTGGTGGTGCCTTGCTGCGTGACCTCGACAAGTTGCTGGCCCAGGAAACCGGTCTGCCGGTAATCGTCGCCGAAGACCCGTTGACCTGCGTTGCACGCGGCGGTGGCCGCGCATTGGAAATGATGGATAAACACACCATGGATCTGCTTTCCAGCGAATAAGCCGCCGGATCGCCTCTATGCTGTTGAGCGCGCAGGCAGCACTTTGCAGTGCTGCCTGTTGCGTTTATCTTCTGTCAGTCTGCATCCAGGCCGGTTTGATGCCGTATGAATAAAGAGAACATTTGCCTGGGAGGAGCGGCTTATTAAACCGCTTTTCACCAAAGGCCCCTCACTGGGCGTGCGCTTGTTGGTGCTGGCCGTGCTATCGGTCGCGCTGATGGTGGTCGATGCCCGCTTCACACTGCTCAAGCCAGTGCGTAGCCAAATGTCGCTGGTACTGATGCAGTCTTACTGGATCACCGACCTGCCGCAGCGGCTATGGCAAGGTGTGGCCAGCCAATTTGGCAGCCGGACCGAACTGGTCGCCGAAAACGAAAAACTCAAAACCGAGAACCTGCTGTTGCAGGGGCGCATGCAAAAGCTGGCCGCCCTGACCGAGCAGAACGTTCGGCTGCGCGAGTTGCTCAATTCTTCCGCGCTGGTCAACGAAAAAGTCGAAGTGGCCGAGTTGATCGGCATGGACCCCAACCCCTTCACCCATCGCATCATCATCAATAAAGGTGAGCGCGACGGTGTGGTCCTCGGTCAGCCGGTGCTCGATGCTCGCGGCCTCATGGGGCAGGTGGTGGAGTTGATGCCCTACACCTCTCGCGTACTGTTGCTGACGGACACCACCCACAGCATTCCAGTCCAGGTAAACCGTAACGGGCTGCGGGCGATTGCCAGCGGAACCGGTAACCCGGAACGTCTGGAGTTGCGTCATGTGGCCGATACCGCCGACATCAAAGAAGGCGATTTGCTGGTCAGCTCCGGCCTCGGTCAGCGTTTCCCCGCGGGTTATCCGGTGGCGACGGTCAAGGAAGTGATTCACGATTCCGGTCAACCGTTCGCCATCGTCCGCGCGGTGCCGACCGCTGCATTGAACCGCAGCCGTTATCTGTTGTTGGTATTCAGTGACGGACGCACGCCTGAGGAACGCGCCAACGACGCCGCCCAGGCCCAGGAAGCGCTGGACCAGCATGGCGGCGGGCCGATCATCCCCGCGACCGTGCCCAAACCGGCCGTGTCGGTGATACCGGCTGCCGTGGCTGCCCCGGCGGTTGCACCTGCTGCCGCAACTCCGGCAAAACCAGCCGCTACCCATACTGCCAGTACGCCACCCGCGTCGGCACCAGCCGCCGTCAAACCATCGGCGGCCCAACCCGCTGCCGTGAAGCCAGCTGCCAAACCGCCTGTTTCCGCGCCGGCTACCACTGGGGGAAGAGAATAATGGGCGGTACTACTTCATCCCGAAATGGCTGGATGGTTTGGCTGACCTTCGCCATCGGCATGCTGCTCAGCGTCTCGCCGCTGCCACAGTTCATGGAAATCCTGCGTCCTCTGTGGCTGGCCTTGCTGTTGGCCTTCTGGGCGCTGGCCCTGCCGCAGAAAGTCGGCATGGTGACCGCCTGGTGCCTGGGGCTGGCCGAGGATGTGCTATATGGCACGTTGCTGGGTCAGAACGCGTTGACCCTCACGCTCATTACCTTCCTGGTGCTGTCGTTGCAACAGCGTTTGCGCATGTTCCCGATGTGGCAACAGAGCCTGGTGATCCTGGTGATCTTCGGCCTCGCCCAACTAGTGCAGTTGTGGCTGAGCGCCCTGACCGGCAATCGCCAGCCGACCCTGGCACTGGTGTTACCGGCACTGGTCAGCGCGTTGCTCTGGCCCTGGATCAGCTACGGTTTGCGCGGTTTGCGTCGACGCTACAAAATCAATTAATTCGGTCAGGCATTTGCCCATAACCTCGACAGGGAGATGTCTTGATGAAACAGCTGTACCTCGCCTCAGGCTCGCCGCGTCGGCGTGAACTGCTCACGCAGATCGGCGTGCCGTTCTCCGTCATCAGCGCGGACATCGATGAAACCCCCTTACCTGAAGAATGCCCGTCGGCCTACGTCGAGCGCCTGGCACGCAGCAAGGCCGAGGCCGGGCATGGCACGGTCATGTCCGGCGCCGATTTCTGCGTGTTGGGTGCCGATACCGCTGTGGTGCTGGACGGGAAAATTCTCGGCAAGCCGGTGGACGAAGCCGACGCATGCGCCATGCTTATGCTGTTGTCCGGGCGCGAGCATGAAGTGCTGACCGCCATTGCGGTGCGCAATGGCGAGCGCTGCGAGTCTTTGGTGGTGCGCAGTCTGGTGCGTTTTCGCCCTATCGACCGTGACGAAGCCGCGGCCTACTGGGCCAGCGGCGAACCCCGGGACAAGGCTGGCGGTTACGGGATTCAAGGGCTGGGCGCGGTGTTCGTCGCCGGGCTTAATGGCAGCTACTCGGCGGTGGTCGGATTGCCGTTGTGCGAAACCTGCGAGCTGCTCGGCCATTTCGGCATACCCTGTTGGCAAACCCTTAACGCGCGCTGAGCGTCGTACTGACAAGATGCGGCCATTATCGTGAACATGCCTGAACGAGACCCTGCCATGAGTGAAGAGATCCTGATCAATATCACGCCGATGGAATCGCGCGTGGCAGTGGTCGAAAACGGTGTCCTGCAAGAGGTCCACGTCGAGCGCACGCAAAAGCGCGGGATCGTCGGCAACATCTATAAAGGCAAAGTCGTGCGGGTATTGCCAGGCATGCAGGCCGCCTTCGTCGATATCGGTCTGGATCGCGCCGCATTCATTCATGCCTCGGAGATTTCCCTTCGCGAAGGTCCGACGGTCGAAAGCATCAGTGCGCTGGTTCATGAAGGCCAGAGCCTGGTGGTGCAAGTCACCAAGGACCCGATCGGCTCCAAAGGCGCACGCCTGACCACGCAATTGTCGATTCCGTCGCGCTATCTGGTGTACATGCCGCGCACCGCGCATGTCGGCATTTCCTTGAAGATCGAGGACGAAGCCGAGCGCGAACGCCTCAAGCAAGTGGTCACCGACTGCGTGGCCAAAGAAGGCATCAAGGAGGCCGGCGGTTTCATTTTGCGTACCGCTGCCGAAGGGGCCGGAGCTGACGAAATCCTCATGGATATCCGCTACCTGCGCAGGCTCTGGGATCAGATCAGCGAACAGATCAAGACCATCAGCGCGCCGAGTGTGATCTACGAAGACCTCGGTCTGGCACTGCGCACCTTGCGGGACCTGGTGAGCCCGAAGATCGAGAAGATCCGTATCGATTCCCGGGAAACCTTCCAGAAAACCACGCAGTTCGTCGCCGAACTGATGCCGGAGATTGCCGACCGTCTTGAGCATTACCCCGGCGAACGGCCGATCTTCGACCTGTACGGGGTCGAAGACGAAATCCAGAAAGCCCTGGAGCGCAAGGTACCGCTCAAGTCCGGCGGCTATCTGGTGGTCGATCCGGCAGAAGCCATGAGCACCATCGACGTCAATACCGGGGCCTTTGTCGGTCATCGCAACCTCGAAGAAACCATTTTCAAGACCAACCTGGAAGCCGCCACCGCCATTGCCCGTCAGTTGCGTCTGCGTAATCTGGGCGGGATCATCATCATCGACTTCATCGACATGGAAGATGAAGAACATCAGCGTCAGGTGTTGCGAACCCTGGAGAAGCAACTGGAGCGCGATCACGCCAAGACCAACATCATCGGCATCACCGAGTTGGGCCTGGTGCAAATGACCCGCAAGCGCACCCGCGAAAGTCTTGAGCAAGTGCTGTGCGAACCGTGCAGTAGCTGCCAAGGGCGCGGCAAGCTCAAGACACCGGAAACCGTATGCTACGAGATCTTCCGCGAAATCCTGCGCGAAGCCAGGGCCTATCAGGCCGAGGGCTATCGGGTGCTGGCGAATCAGAAAGTGGTCGACCGTTTGCTCGACGAAGAGTCGGGCAACGTCGCCGAGCTCGAAGGCTTCATCGGGCGTACCATTCGGTTCCAGGTCGAAACCATGTACTCCCAGGAACAATACGACGTGGTGTTGCTCTGAATCGTTGTGTTTCACCTCCACTAGAACGGCTGGCCTCAGCTTTTTGCAGTATTTTTGCCATGGGAGCCAACTGACATGGACCGTCTGACCCGCATTTTGGCCGCACTGACCCGCTGGGGTCTGGGCCTGTGTGCGTTGGTTTTGGTGCTGATGGCGCTGTTCGTCAGCCTCGGCCGAGAGTTGACGCCGTTGGTGGCCGAGTACCGTGTCGACGTCGAAGACAAAGCCAGCGATGCCTTGGGCATGCCCCTGCAAATCGGCAAGCTGGAAGGCAACTGGAGCGGTTTCGCCCCGGTTCTTTTGGCCCATGACGTGATGCTTGGCGCAGGTTCCAATGCCCTGCGCCTGGATCAGGTGCGCGCGGTGCCGGACCTCTGGGCCAGCCTGCTGGCGCGCGAAGTGCGCATCGCACACCTGGAACTCAACGGCCTGAAGATCAGCCTCAAGGAAGGCGAAGACGGTCATTGGGCGCTGGAAGGTTTGCCGGTGCAGCAGGATCAGCCACTGGATCCGGAGCAACTGCTCAATCGCATGCAGAGGGTCCGGCAGCTGTCGGTGCTCGACAGCCAGATCACCTTGCAGCCGTTGGGAGAGTCGCCGCTCACCCTGACCTACGTTGGCCTGAATCTGAAAACCGGTCCATCCCGTCAGCGGCTTGATGCTCGTTTGACTCTGCCCGACGGCCAACCGGTGGCGATGAGTGTGCGCACCCGTTTACGCGCAGCCCAATGGAAGGACGGTGAAGCGGACGCTTACCTGAGCCTGCCGCAAAGCGATTGGTCGAAATGGTTGCCAGAACGCCTGACCCAGCAATGGAATTTTTCCCGGATCAAGGCCGGTGGCGAGTTCTGGATGAACTGGAGCAACGGCACCGTGCAACGCGCTGCGATTCGTTTGAACGCACCGCAACTCAAAGGCGCCTATGCCGAGCGCAAGCCGATCCAGATCGACAACCTGGCGCTGAACGGGTATTTCCAGCGCAGTTCCAATGGGGTCCTGGTGACCCTGGATTCTCTGGCCATGAACCTGGGCGACAGCCGCTGGGAATCGAAACTGCAATTTCAACAGACTGGCGCGACAGACAAGGCGCCCGAGCTCTTGCATCTGCAAGCTGACCGTCTCGATCTCACACCGCTCACCCCGCTGCTGAACGCATTGGGCCCTCTGCCCGAGGGGATCGCCACGGCGGTCGAGCGGCTCAAGGTCATTGGAGTTTTGCGCAATGTGCTGATTGACTTCCGCCCAGCCGCTACCGATGACACTAAATTCAGCTTTGCCGCCAACCTGGAAAAAGTCGGCTTTGACGCTTATCGCGGCGCACCAGCGGTGCGAAATGTCAGTGGTAGTATCAGCGGCGACCTCGGGCAGGGCGAACTGCGCATGGACAGCAAGGATTTTTCCCTGCATCTGGACCCGATTTTCGCCAAGCCATGGCAGTACATTCAGGCCAACGCGCGGTTGACCTGGAAACTCGACAAAGAAGCTTTCACCCTGATCGCACCGTACCTGAAAGTGCTGGGCGAAGAGGGCAAGATTGCCGGCGATTTCCTGATCCGCCTGCATTTCGATCACACCAAGGAAGACTACATGGACCTGCGGGTCGGCCTGGTCGACGGCGACGGTCGCTACACCGCCAAGTACCTGCCGACGGTTCTCAGCCCGGGGCTGGACGAATGGCTGCGCACCGCGATTCTCAAAGGCGCGGTGGATGAAGGCTTCTTCCAGTACCAGGGTTCGCTGAACCACGGCGCCGCCGAAACGGCTCGCAGCATCAGCCTGTTTTTCAAGGTTCACGATGCCGAGCTGGCGTTCCAGCCAGGCTGGCCGCATGTCAGCAAGGTCAGCGGCGATGTGTTCATCGAAGACAGCGGCGTGCGGATCGTCGCGAGCGAGGGCCAATTGCTCGACACTCAGGTCCGCGACGTCTACGTCAATATTCCTCGTGTGCCTGCCGGGCAGAGCACTCATCTGTTCCTTGATGGCGCCTTCGCTGGCGGGTTGGGCGATGGCCTGAAGATTTTGCAGCAAGCGCCCATTGGCACTGCCGAGACGTTCGCTGGCTGGGAAGGCGAGGGCGATCTGCAAGGCAAGCTCAAACTCGATATCCCGCTGGTCAAAGGCGAGCAGCCGAAAATCCTCGTCGACTTCAAGACCGCCAAGGCCCGTTTAAAGCTCAGTGAGCCCACCCTGGAACTGACGCAACTCAAGGGCGATTTCCGTTTCGACAGCACCAAGGGGCTGAGCGGGCAAAAAATCACGGCACGGGCCTTCGACAAGCCGGTGAGCGCACAGATATTTGCTGAAGGCAGCCCGGGCAAGCTCAATACCCGGGTTACGGCGACGAGTGAGGTCGAGGTCAAAAAACTGGCTGAATGGCTGAATGTCACTCAGCCATTGCCGGTGGCGGGGACGATCCCTTATCAACTGCAATTGAACCTTGCTGGCGCCGACAGCCAATTGATGGTCAGCTCCAGTCTCAAAGGCGCGGCGGTTGATTTGCCAGCACCGTTCGGCATGGCGGCCGATGTCGGGCGCGATACCGTGTTCCGCATGACCCTGCAAGGGCCGGAGCGGCGTTACTGGGCCACCTATGGTGAACTGGCCAGTTTTACGTTTGCGGCACCAGCCGGCAATTTCACCGACGGTCGCGGCGAGTTGTTTCTCGGTGGCGGCAGTGCCGTGTTGCCCGGCGCCAAAGGCTTGCGCGTGCGTGGGGTACTGTCCGAGCTGGATGTCGCCCCCTGGCAGGATCTGGTGAGCAAATATGCTGGCCAGGATCCGGGCGGCAGTGCCAAACAGTTGCTCAGTGGCGCGGATCTGAAGGTTGGGAAACTCACGGGTTTCGGCACCACCCTTGATCAGGCGTCGGTGAAGTTGATGCGTAAACCGGCCGCGTGGGCTTTGCAACTCGACAGTCAGCAGGCCAAGGGCAGCGTCGCAATTGCCGATGCGAAAGCCGCGCCGATTGCGGTCAATCTGCAATATGTGCGCTTGCCGGCACGAGACCCTGCAGCGCTGGCTGACGAGAATTCGCCGGATCCGTTGGCCTCGGTGGACCCGACGAAGGTCCCTGCACTGGATGTCACCATTAATCAGCTGTTCCAGGGGCCGGACCTGGTGGGCGCGTGGCACCTGAAAGTTCGGCCGACCGCCAAGGGCATCGCTTTCAATTCCCTTGATCTGGGCCTCAAGGGCATCCTCTTGCGCGGCAGTGGTGGCTGGGAAGGCATGCCGGGTAATTCCAGCAGTTGGTACAAGGGCCGAGTCAGTGGCAAGAACCTTGCCGACGTGCTCAAGGGGTGGGGGTTTGCACCGAGCGTCACCAGCGAAGAGTTTCACATGAACGTCGACGGTCGCTGGCCTGGTTCGCCGGCGTGGCTGGCGTCCAAACGCTTCTCCGGCAGCCTTGATGCATCGCTGAATAAAGGTCAGTTCGTAGAAGTCGAAGGCGGTGCTCAGGCGCTGCGGGTATTTGGCCTGCTCAATTTCAACTCCATCGGCCGCCGCCTGCGCCTGGACTTTTCCGACCTGTTCGGCAAAGGCTTGAGCTATGACCGGGTCAAAGGTTTGCTGGTCGCCAGTAACGGCGTCTACGTGACCCGTGAACCTATTCTGCTGACCGGGCCGTCGAGCAATGTGGAGCTCAACGGCACACTGGACCTGGTGGGTGATCAGATCGACGCCAAGTTGTTGGTGACTCTGCCGGTGACCAACAATCTGCCGATTGCCGCGTTGATCGTCGGTGCACCGGCCGTCGGCGGGGCGCTGTTCCTGATCGACAAGCTGATCGGTGACCGCGTGGCGCGCTATGCCAGCGTCAAATACACCGTCAAAGGCCCATGGAAAGATCCGAAAATCACCTTCGACAAGCCTTTTTGAATTCTTTTGAAAAAGCACTCTTCGGGCCTATGGAGTAGCATGTTTTCATGCGACGCCGCTTACCCCCGTAGGAGCTGCCGCAGGCTGCGATCTTTTGACTTCAAAGTTCAAGGTCAAAAGATCGCCGCCTCGTTTCACTCCGCAGCGCCTACCGGTATGCGTAGATTTCACATAGGGAATAGGCCATGTCTGTAGCGGTGATTCAAATGGTCAGCCAGAGCGACGTGCTGGCCAATCTGGCCCAGGCCCGTCGTCTGCTCGAGCAGGCGGCGAGCGGTGGCGCGCGGCTTGCCGTGCTGCCGGAAAACTTCGCCGCCATGGGCCGGCGCGACATTGCCGACATCGGCCGCGCCGAAGCCTTGGGCGAAGGCCCGATCCTGCCGTGGTTGAAACAGACCGCCCGCGACCTCAAGTTATGGATAGTAGCCGGCACATTGCCGTTGCCGCCGGTGGATCAACCGACGGCCAAAGTGCATGCGTGCTCGTTGCTGGTGGATGACCTCGGCGAAACCGTTGCACGGTATGACAAGCTGCACCTGTTTGACGTAGACGTGGCGGATAATCGCGGGCGTTATCGCGAATCCGATGACTATGCTTATGGCAGTGGTGTGGTTATTGCCGACACTCCGGTCGGTCGAGTCGGCCTGACGGTGTGTTATGACCTGCGTTTCCCGGAGCTGTACAGCGAATTGCGTGCGGCCGGCGCGGAGTTGATTACCGCGCCGTCGGCCTTTACCGCGGTGACCGGCGCGGCCCATTGGGAGGTGCTGATTCGCGCGCGGGCCATCGAAACCCAGTGTTACATGCTCGCGGCCGCCCAGGGTGGGACGCATCCGGGGCCACGAGAAACCTTTGGTCACGCCGCCATCGTCGACCCATGGGGGCGTGTGCTGGCGCAACAGGATCAAGGCGAGGCCGTGCTGCTGGCCCAACGCGACAGCAGCGAACAGGCGTCCATCAGGGCGCGGATGCCGGTGTCCACTCACCGGCGCTTTTTCTCGCAGGGCGCCCAGCGACCTGCATCAGAACGACGAATTTAAGGCGTAAAAGCATATGAGCGAGTTGTTGTCCTCCGTCAGTGAACACCTCCTGGCGCCCGGCGGCGTAACGATCGAGAGCCTGCAAGGTGTGCTCGGCGATCTGGCCGGCCCGGGCATCGATGCCGCCGACCTGTATTTCCAGGGGCAGATTTCCGAATCCTGGGCGCTGGAAGACGGCATCGTCAAGGAAGGCAGCTTCAATCTTGACCAGGGTGTCGGCGTGCGTGCGCAATCGGGTGAGAAGACCGGTTTCGCCTACAGCAATGCGATCACCCTTGAAGCGCTGGGCGCGGCGGCCCGTGCAGCCCGTTCGATCTCCCGGGCCGGGCAGAACGGTACCGTGCAGGCGTTCACTACCCAGGATGTCACCCAATTGTACGGGCCGGATAATCCGCTGGAAGTGATGACCCGTGCCGAGAAAGTCGAGCTGCTCAAGCGTATTGACGTGGCGACCCGTGCCCTCGACCCGCGTATCCAGCAAGTCACCGTGAGCATGGCCGGGGTCTGGGAGCGGATTTTGATTGCTTCCACCGATGGCGGCCTGGCGGCGGATGTACGACCGCTGGTGCGTTTCAACGTCAGCGTGATCGTCGAGCAGAATGGCCGTCGTGAGCGCGGTGGTCATGGCGGTGGCGGTCGTACCGATTACCGCTATTTCCTCAGCGACGACCGTGCCATGGGCTATGCCCGCGAAGCATTGCGTCAGGCGCTGGTAAATCTGGAAGCGATCCCGGCCCCGGCGGGTACATTGCCGGTGGTCCTGGGGTCGGGTTGGTCCGGCGTGTTACTGCACGAAGCCGTCGGCCATGGCCTGGAAGGCGATTTCAACCGCAAGGGCAGTTCGGCCTACAGCGGGCGCATGGGCGAGATGGTTGCATCGAAGCTATGCACCATCGTCGATGACGGGACCCTCGCCGGGCGCCGCGGTTCGCTGAGCGTCGACGACGAAGGCACGCCGACCGAGTGCACCACGCTGATCGAAAACGGCGTGCTCAAAGGTTATATGCAGGACAAGCTCAATGCGCGCCTGATGGGCGTGGCCCGCACCGGTAACGGGCGTCGGGAATCCTATGCGCATCTGCCGATGCCGCGCATGACCAACACTTACATGCTCGGTGGCGAAAGCGACCCGGCGGAAATCATCGCCTCGGTGAAAAAAGGCATCTATTGCGCCAACCTCGGCGGTGGCCAGGTGGATATCACCAGCGGCAAGTTCGTGTTCTCCACCAGTGAGGCGTACCTGATCGAAGACGGCAAGATTACTGCCCCGGTCAAAGGCGCGACGTTGATCGGCAATGGCCCGGAAGCCATGAGCAAGGTGTCGATGGTCGGTAACGATCTGGCGCTAGACAGCGGTGTGGGAACCTGTGGCAAGGATGGGCAGTCGGTGCCGGTGGGTGTCGGCCAGCCAACGCTGAAGATTGATGCGATTACTGTGGGTGGCACAGGGGCGTGAAAATATCTCCTGTAGGAGCCGCCGCAGGCTGCTCCTACAGGGGATGCGGGACGTTAGCGCAGACCGCGTTGAGTCTCGTCCAGCTGACGGATGTACTTGAAGATTTTACGGCTCGAAGCCGGTGGCTTGTTGGTCGCCAGTTCGTGCTGGGCCTGACGGATCAGGGAGCGCAATTGCTGACGATCAGCTTCCGGGTAGTCGAGCATGAACTTCTCCAGAACTGCATCGTCGCCCGCGATCAAGCGATCGCGCCAGCGTTCCAGGCCATGGAAACGTTCGTTGTACTGCCGAGTGGAGGCATCCAGTTGATCGAGCAGAGTCAGAATGGCTTCAGTGTCCTGATCGCGCATCAGTTTGCCGATGAACATAAGGTGCCGTTTACGCGCGATATTCGCGGTGTGCTTGGGCGCATCGGCCAGGGCCCGGCGCATAGCGTCGGTCAATGGCAGTTTTGCCAGCAAGTCAGGCTTGAGCGTTGTAAGACGCTCGCCAAGGTCAACCAGCGCATGCAGCTCGCGTTTAACCTGGGATTTGCTTTTTTCTCCCGTATCGAGGGAGTCGTCGTAAGAATCAACCATGGTGGCCGTCCGCAAAGAAACGCCGCCATGATAACCAGTCGGGGGCCGCTTGTCCGGCCCGGTCGCTCGAAGGCCCCAGCCGAAAGCAGAATTTGAGTGGAGAACAGCATGAGTGCAGTTGAAAGCGTCGGCCCACAAGCGTTGCCGGCACTGCAAGAACAAGTCGAGCAGATCATCGCTGAAGCCAAGCGCCAGGGCGCCAGTGCCTGTGAAGTGGCCGTGTCGCTGGAGCAGGGCCTGTCGACCACGGTGCGTCAACGGGAAGTCGAAACCGTTGAGTTCAATCGCGATCAGGGCTTTGGCATCACCTTGTACGTAGGCCAGCGCAAAGGGTCGGCCAGCACTTCGGCCAGTGGTTCGGATGCGATTCGCGAAACCGTCGCCGCCGCCCTGGCCATTGCCAAGCACACCTCTGAAGACGAAGCCTCGGGCCTGGCGGATGCCGCACTGATGGCCAAGGATCTGCAGGATTTCGACCTGTTCCATCAATGGGACATTACCCCGGAGCAAGCCATCGAGCAGGCCCTGGCCTGTGAAGCGGCGGCGTTTGCCGCCGACAACCGGATCAAGAATGCCGACGGCACCACCCTCAGCACTCACCAAGGCTGCCGGGTTTACGGTAACAGCCACGGTTTTATCGGTGGTTACGCGTCGACTCGTCACAGTCTCAGTTGCGTGATGATCGCCGAAGCCGATGGGCAAATGCAGCGCGATTACTGGTATGACGTAAACCGTCAGGGCAATTTGCTGGCCTCTCCAGAGAGCATCGGCCAGCGTGCCGCGCAACGGGCGGCGAGCCGTCTGGGGGCGCGTCCGGTACCGACCTGCGAAGTGCCGGTGCTGTTTTCCGCGGAACTGGCCGGTGGTTTGTTCGGCAGTTTCCTGTCGGCGATCTCCGGCGGCAGTCTGTACCGCAAATCCTCGTTCCTGGAAGGCACGCTGGGGCAGAAGCTGTTCCCGGAATGGCTGACCATCGATGAACGTCCGCATTTGATGCGCGCCCTGGGCAGTTCGGCGTTCGATGGCGATGGCCTGGCCACCTACGCCAAACCCTTCGTGGAGAAGGGCGAGTTGGTGTCCTACGTACTCGGCACTTACTCCGGCCGCAAGCTAGGCATGCCGAGCACCGCCAACGCCGGCGGCGTGCACAACCTGTTCGTCACCCATGGCGACGAAGATCAGGCCGCCTTGCTACGGCGCATGGGCCGTGGCTTGCTGGTCACCGAATTGATGGGGCAGGGCCTGAATATGGTCACTGGCGATTACTCCCGTGGCGCGGCGGGTTTCTGGGTCGAGAACGGCGAAATACAGTTCGCGGTGCAGGAGGTGACCATCGCCGGCAACATGCGTGACATGTTCAAGCAAATTATTGCAGTCGGTAATGACCTGGAATTGCGCAGCAACATTCGCACCGGGTCGGTATTGATCGAGCGGATGACGGTGGCGGGTAGCTAACCTCCGACTGCTGCACAAAAAGGCGCGCCATCTATCGGATGGCGCGCCTTTTTTATGGGGCGCAACACAGATCCTGTGGGAGCGGGCTTGCCGCGATAGCGTCATTTCAGTCGATATCGATGTTAAATCTTCAAACGTCATCGCGGGCAAGCCCGCTCCCACAAGGATTTCCGTGTTTCGTTGTGCTTGTTTTGGTTCTCATTATCATCTAATAATAAATCTCATTACCGAGTGAGCCGGATTATGAGTTCTGCCTTGCACGAGCAGCCTTACCTCGAAAGCTGGCGCTGGATGAGTCGCCAGATCCGTTGCGCCATGGTCCCTGATGAGCCGCGCCTGATCGAACATTACCTGGCCGAAGGGCGGTATCTGGCGTGTTGCACGGCCACTTCTCCCTGGACCATCGCCGAAACCTCCTTCCGTTTATTGCTCGACACTGCCGCCGATGTCGCGCTGCCCTGGCACTGGCGCAGCCTGTGTCTGGATCAAGCCTGGCGGCCATTGCGCGATCTTGAACGGCAATCACTCTGCGGCTGCCGCCTCAAGCGCTGGCAAAGCTACGCCTGGCAACTGGCCACCTGCGAGTTGCAACCCTCCATCCCTCTCATAGAACTGGTGCAAGGATCTGCTGATGAATAACACACGTATTGAACGCGACAGCATGGGCGAACTTCAGGTCCCGGTTGATGCGCTCTATGGCGCGCAAACCCAGCGCGCAGTGGATAACTTCCCGATCAGCGGCCAACCGATGCCCATGCAATTCATCCGGGCGCTGATTCTGGTCAAGGCTGCGGCCGCCCGCGCCAACGTCGAGCTCAAGCAGATCAGCGAATCCCGGGGCAAGGCGATCGTCGACGCCGCCCAAGGCCTGCTCGAAGGTGATTTCATGCAGCATTTCCCGGTGGACATCTTCCAGACCGGTTCCGGCACCAGCCCAACATGAACGCCAACGAAGTGATTGCCACCCTGGCCAGCCGCTTGTTGGGTGAGCCGGTGGATCCCAACGATCACGTCAACTGCGGCCAAAGCAGCAACGACATCATCCCGACCACCATCCACATCAGCGCTGCATTGAGTTTGCATGAGCAATTGCTGCCGGCGCTGGTGCATCTGGTGCAGGTCATCGAGCACAAAGCCGAGCAGGTTCATCCATTCGTCAAAACCGGGCGTACCCATTTGATGGACGCCATGCCGGTGCGCATGAGTCAGGTGCTCAATGGCTGGGCGCAACAGCTCAAGGCCAATATCGGTCACCTGCAGGATCTGCTGCCGAGTCTGCAATCGCTGGCCCAGGGCGGTACGGCGGTGGGCACCGGGATCAATGCGCATCCGCAATTTGCGGCGCATTTCAGCCAGCAACTCAGCCAACTGACCCAGGTTCAGTTCACGCCGGGCAAGGACCTGTTTGCGCTGATCGGCTCGCAGGATACGGCGGTCAGCGTTTCAGGGCAGCTCAAGGCCACAGCGGTTTCCTTGATGAAAATCGCCAACGACCTGCGCTGGATGAATTCCGGCCCGTTGGCCGGGCTTGGTGAAATCGAACTCCAAGCCTTGCAGCCCGGTTCGTCGATCATGCCTGGCAAGGTCAACCCGGTGATCCCGGAAGCCAGCGCAATGGTCGCCGCTCAAGTGATCGGCAACGACACGGTGATCACCATCGCCGGTCAGTCGGGCAATTTCGAGCTGAACGTCATGCTGCCGATCATCGCCCAGAACCTGCTGAGCAGTATCCAATTGCTGACCAACGCCAGCCGTCTGCTGGGCGACAAGGCTATCGCCAGCTTCAAGGTCAACGAGGCCCGGCTGAAAGAAGCGCTGTCGCGCAATCCGATTCTGGTCACGGCACTCAACCCGATCATTGGTTACCAAAAAGCCGCCGAGATTGCCAAGCAGGCTTATCGGCAGGGGCGACCGGTGATTGATGTCGCTCTGGAGCACACCGACCTTACACGCAGCCAACTGGAAGAACTGCTCAACCCAGAGAAGCTCACCGCAGGCGGCGTGTAATCACCGCGCACCGCTGGCCAAGGCGATCGATGAGCAACTGGGTGGTTTCGACCGCTTCAAGGAGGCCTTCACGAAAGCTGCGCTGACCCAAGCATGACGCCGCAAAAGACCTTGATCGTTGAAAGCAGCGGCAACCAGGATAGCCCATTGATGAACGGCAATACGCCGATCCTTGGCCTGGACGTCTGGGAGCATGCTTATTACCTGTGCTCTCAGAATCGTCGTCCGGATTACCTCAATGCGTTCTACAACGTGATCAATTGGCCTGAAGTCGCTGCGCGTTATCAGGCTGCACTGGTTTAAGTCTTCTATAAAACCAATCCAGGGCTGACTATGAGTACTGAAACACTGGCGGTCGGAAGTGGACGAATGTTTCGTTATGCACTGGGATCGTTGTTGCTGCTGGCGGGCATGACATTATTGGCGGCCCAAGGGCTGAGCTGGCTGGATCTCGAACCGAGACTGCAACGCGCCCTGCAAGGCGGGGCGATTTGTGCCCTGGGTACGGCTTTGGGCGCGGTGCCGGTGCTGGTGATTCGGCAGATGCCTCAGGCGGCCAGTGACCTATTGCTCGGTTTCGGAGCCGGTGTGATGCTCGCCGCGACAGCGTTTTCGCTGATCGTGCCGGGCATTACCGCGGCTGAAAATCTCGGGCTGACGCCTTGGGCGGCCAGTGGCCTGATCAGCTTCGGCATTCTGCTGGGTGCATTCGGGTTGTTTCTGGTGGATCGCAGAGTATCTGGCGCTACGCCCGAAATGCTCGCGGGGACACTGAAGCGATCGGTGATTCCACCGCGGATCTGGTTGTTTGTGTTTGCCATCATCGCCCACAACATCCCCGAAGGCATGGCGGTTGGCGTTTCGGCCGGGGGAGGCATGCCTGATGCCGACAGCCTGGCCATGGGCATCGCCTTGCAGGATGTGCCGGAAGGGCTGGTCATTGCGTTGGTGTTGGCTGGAGCAGGGATGTCGCGGGTCAAGGCGTTCCTGATCGGTGCGGCATCAGGGTTGGTCGAACCGGTTTTTGCCCTGTTATGCGCCTGGTTGGTGAGCCTGGCCGAACTGCTGTTGCCTTTGGGCTTGGCACTGGCGGCCGGTGCGATGTTGCTGGTGGTGACTCAGGAAGTCATCCCCGAATCGCGCCGCCATGGTCACGACAAACTGGCCAGCCTTGGGCTGCTGATCGGGTTTTGTCTGATGATGGTGATGGATACCGCGCTGGCTTGAAAAACAGGATCAAAAGATCGCAGCCTCGTTTCACTCGACAGCTCCTACTGTATGCAGATCCTTGTAGGAGCTGTCGAGTGAAACGAGGCTGCGATCTTTTGACTTTTACTCGCCTTCGTCGAAGTAATTGTTGATCAGCTTCACCAGTGCATCCAGCGCTTCCTGCTCCTTTTCGCCTTCGGTAATCAGGTGGATTTTGGTGCCCTTACCAGCGGCCAGCATCATCATTGCCATAATGCTTTTGCCGTCGATCATTGATTCCGGCGTACGGCCAACCCTGATCTGGCAAGGAAACTGACCCGCCACACCCACGAATTTTGCAGACGCGCGGGCATGCAAACCCAGCTTGTTGATGATTTCGATTTCCAGAGCAGGCATCGCGATGTGAATCCTTTAACTGAGGTCGCGGTGGCGGACCTGGACGTTCTTCAAGGTTTTTTGCAGGACCTGACCCAGACGTTCAGTCAGGTAGACAGAGCGGTGATGCCCGCCTGTGCAGCCAATGGCAATGGTGACATAGGCGCGATTGCTGGCGGCAAAGCGGGGTAGCCACTTGAGCAAGTACGAAGAAATGTCCTGGAACATCTCTTCGACGTCCGGTTGTGCCGCCAGGTACTCGGCCACCGATTGATCGAGCCCGGACTGTGCTCGTAGCTCCGGCTTCCAGTAAGGGTTGGGCAGGCAGCGCACGTCGAACACCAGATCGGCGTCCACCGGCATGCCACGCTTGAACCCGAAAGATTCCACCAGGAACGCAGTGCCGGGCTCCGGCTGGTTCAGCAGGCGCAACTTGATGGTATCGCGTAGCTGATACAGGTTCAGATTGGTGGTGTTGACCTTGAGGTCGGCCAGATCGGCGATAGGCCCCAGCAGATTGCTTTCATCCTGGATCGCCTCCGCCAGCGAACGATTGGCGCTGCTCAGCGGGTGACGACGGCGAGTTTCCGAAAAGCGCTTGAGCAAGGTTTCTTCGTCGGCGTCCAGATACAGCACATCGCACTGGATATGTCGGCTGCGGACCTCTTCCAGCAATTCGGGGAACCGTGACAGGTGGCTTGGCAGGTTGCGTGCATCAATGGACACGGCCACCAGCGGTTGTGCCAGTTCGGTGTGGATCAGCGCGCGTTCGGCCAGTTCCGGCAGCAAGCCGGCAGGCAAGTTGTCGATGCAGTAATAGCCGTTGTCCTCGAGCACGTCGAGGGCGGTACTTTTACCTGAGCCGGAACGGCCGCTGACGATGATCAGGCGCATGATTAGTGACCGTTCTGCTCGTCCAGGACAACCTGATACAAGGCTTCGTTGCTCGGGGCGCTGCGCAGTTTTTCACGCACTTCCTTGCGATCGAGCATGCTGGCGATCTGGCGCAGCAATTCCAGGTGAGCATCGGTGGCGGCTTCCGGGACCAGCAACACAAACAGCAGGTCAACCGGGGCACCGTCGATGGCGTCGAAATCGATAGGGGCTTCCAGGTGCAGCAACGCACTGATTGGCGAGGTGCAACCTTTGAGCCGGCAATGGGGAATGGCGATGCCGTTGCCGAAACCGGTAGAACCGAGTTTCTCACGGGCAATCAGGGCCTCGAAGACGTCCTGCATTTCCAGATCCGGTACTTCGCGGTGGATAAGGTTGGCAATTTGCTCGAGGGCTTTCTTTTTACTGCCACCCGGCGCGTTCACTTGGGAACGGCCGGGGGTCAGGATGGTTTCTAGTCGGATCATGGATTGGGGGTGTTAACGACCGGTCGCGCCCTGGAGGAGGCTCTGGGTCTTTTCCTTATGCTTTTTGAGTTGGCGATCCAGCTTGTCGGTCAGCAGGTCGATGGCGGCATACATGTCCGTATGCTCGGCATTGGCGACCACTTCTCCGCCGGGAATATGCAGCGTGGCTTCGATTTTCTGCAGCAGTTTTTCGACGTTCATCGTGACTTGCACATTGGTGATCTTGTCGAAATGCCTCTCTAATCGGTCGAGTTTTTCGCCGATGTAGGTGCGCAGGGGTTCGGTCACTTCCAGTTGGTGTCCACTGATGTTGACTTGCATACAGCTTCTCCTTCGTTGCCAGTGCATAAAGCGGCAGGCAGAAATGCCTGCCACTGGAACGCTGTGGCCAGCCCGGCGGTTACATCAACCGCTTCCGTTCGCTGGAAGGCGCGATCCCCAGGGATTCGCGGTACTTGGCGACGGTGCGACGGGCTACCTGAATGCCTTGTGCCTCCAGTAAACCAGCGATCTTGCTGTCACTCAACGGCTTTTTCTGATTTTCCGCAGCAACCAGTTTTTTGATGATCGCGCGGATGGCTGTGGACGAGCATTCACCGCCTTCTGAGGTGCTGACGTGGCTGGAGAAAAAGTATTTCAATTCATAGATGCCCCGCGGGGTATGCATGAATTTTTGCGTGGTCACCCGTGAAATCGTCGATTCATGCATGCCGACTGCTTCGGCGATGTCATGCAGCACCAACGGCTTCATGGCTTCGTCTCCGTACTCGAGAAAGCCGCGTTGATGCTCGACGATCTGGGTGGCGACTTTCATCAGGGTTTCATTGCGGCTTTGCAGGCTCTTGATGAACCAGCGAGCCTCCTGCAGCTGATTACGCATGAAAGTGTTGTCGGCACTGGTATCGGCGCGACGCACGAAACCGGCGTATTGGGCATTGACCCGCAGGCGTGGTACCGATTCCTGATTCAATTCCACCAGCCAGCGTTCGTTGTCCTTGCGCACGATCACGTCGGGAACGACGTATTCGGCTTCAGTCGACTCGATCTGCGAACCCGGCCGCGGGTTGAGGCTCTGGACCAATTCGATGACCTGACGCAGTTCATCTTCCTTGAGCTTCATGCGACGCATCAGCTGGCTGTAATCGCGGCTGCCGAGCAGGTCGATGTAATCGGTAACCAGGCGCTTGGCTTCGGCCAGCCAAGGGGTCTTGGCGGACAACTGGCGCAGTTGCAGCAGCAGGCATTCGCCGAGGTTGCGGGCGCCGATGCCGGCGGGTTCGAATTGCTGGATGCGGTGCAGGACGGCTTCGATTTCGTCCAGTTCGATGTCCAGTTCCGGGTCGAAGGCTTCGAGGATTTCCTCGAGGGTTTCGTCCAGGTAACCCTGATTGTTGATGCAATCGATCAGGGTCACTGCGATCAGGCGATCGGTGTCGGACATCGGTGCCAGGTTCAGTTGCCACAGCAAATGGCTTTGCAGGCTTTCACCGGCCGATGTGCGGGTGGTGAAATCCCACTCGTCGTCATCATTGCTCGGCAGGCTGCTGGCGCTGGTCTGGTAGACGTCCTCCCAGGCTGTGTCGACGGGCAATTCGTTGGGGATTCGTTCGTTCCAGTCGCCTTCCTCGAGGTTGTCCACCGTCGGGGTGGTTTCCTGGTAAGAGGGCTCCTGAATATCGGGGTTGGGTTTCTGTTCGGCGCTATCGGCCAAAGGATCGGCGTTATCGAAGTCGTCGCCTTCTTCCTGGCGTTCGAGCATCGGATTGGACTCCAGGGCCTCCTGGATTTCCTGTTGCAGGTCCAGGGTCGACAATTGGAGCAGGCGGATGGCCTGTTGCAGCTGCGGTGTCATCGTCAGCTGCTGGCCCATTCTCAAGACTAGCGATGGTTTCATGGCAGGGGCTTAACACCTTATTCGCCGGCGCACATGCGCCATCCACTACAGAGCGCCGAAGCGCCAAACATAAGCAAATTATATGCCCGAAACTGAAGTGTTTGCCTAGAGCGCTGTAACAATAAAAAGTTATTGATTTTTTATTGAAGCGAGCGCTCCCTCGACGACCCGGGGCAGCTCAGGTGCCTACAGGCGGAACTCGTGGCCCAGATACACTTCCTTGACCAGTTCATTGGCGAGGATGGTGGCGGAGTCACCTTCAGCGATCAATTGACCATCGTTGACGATGTAGGCGGTTTCGCAGATATCCAGGGTTTCACGAACGTTGTGGTCCGTGATCAGCACGCCAATGCCTTTGGCCTTGAGGTGGTGGATGATTTGCTTGATATCGCCAACCGAAATCGGGTCCACGCCGGCGAAGGGTTCGTCGAGGAGGATGAATTTCGGGTTGGTAGCCAGTGCCCGGGCGATTTCCACGCGGCGGCGTTCGCCACCGGACAGGCTCATGCCGAGATTGTCGCGGATGTGATGAATGTGGAACTCCTGCATCAGGCTTTCCAGCTCTTGGCGACGACCGGCCTTGTCGAGTTCCTTGCGGGTCTCGAGGATGGCCATGATGTTGTCGGCCACCGACAGTTTGCGGAAGATCGACGCTTCTTGAGGAAGATAGCCGATACCCGCCTTCGCACGACCGTGCATCGGCTGGTGGCTGACGTCCAGGTCGTCGATCAACACGCGACCCTGATCAGCCTGTACCAGGCCGACAATCATGTAGAAACAGGTGGTTTTACCGGCGCCGTTAGGGCCAAGCAGGCCGACGATCTGACCGCTGTCGATGGACAGGCTGACGTCGCGCACGACCTGACGGCTCTTGTAGCTCTTGGCCAGATGCTGAGCTTTCAGAGTTGCCATTACTGGGCCTTTTGCTCGTCGGTTTTCTTCTTCGGCTGGATCACCATGTCGATGCGAGGACGTGCCTCGGTGACCTTGTTACCCGTGGCGCGACCGGCGCTTGCAAGCTTTTTGGCCGTGTCGTAGACGATTTTCTCGCCTTGGGTGACGTTGTTGTCCTTATCGATGACTTTGGCGCGATCGATCAGCACGACACGGTTTTGCGAGGCGTGGTACTGGATCGTTACGCCATAACCCTGGACCGGCTTGGTATCGCCCGCCGTTTGCAGTTGCTCGAAGTAGGCGAGGTTGCCCACCGAGGTCACCACGTCGATGTCGCCGGCCGGGGTGCGGGTGATGGTCACGGTATTGCCGGTGACCTTCATCGAGCCCTGGGTGATGATCACATCGCCCTTGTAGGTGGCAACGCCGTTCTTGTCGTCCAGTTGGGCATCGTCGGCCTGAATGCGGATAGGCTGCTCTTGATCGTTCGGCAGAGCCCAGGCGCTCACGCTTCCCAGTGCTGCGCCCAGACTGAGCAAAATAGGGAGAGTTTTAACGAGCCTCATACTGTCCTCTTACGTTCGATAGCAGGTGTATCCTGCTTTCTTTCAAGTACGCTTTCATTCCGTTGCCTGTCGATACACCGCCAGCGCCGTCGATTCTAACGGGTTGATCGGTCTGCGCATATTGCTCCTGCGGGAACACTGTCATACGGGTAGTAGTAATCAGGGTTTTGCGGTTTTTTTCGTCGAAACGCGTAATGCGTACCGAGTCAATCAGCTCGACCTGAGTGCCATCCGGGTTGACTTCGCCGCGCTCGCTCTGGACGTGCCAGGGGAATTCGGTGCCCCGGAACATGTTCAGGTCCGGATTGGTCAGCAACGTGACTTCGCTCGCTTTCACGTGTTCGACCTTGTCCGAGGTCATCTCGTATTGCAGTTTGCCGTCTGGCAGGTACTGCACGCTGTGGGCGTTGATGGCGTAATAGTCGATCGCGCTTTCATCGACCTTCACAACTGGCTTGTCGAGGAAGCGTTCCGGGCTGATGTTCCAGTAGCCGACCGCCGCAAAAATTGCAGCGATGCAACCAAACACCAGGATGTTACGAATTTTTTTGCTCAGCATGATGGGCTCACAGGTACGCGGCGTTGGCCGCATCAAGGTGGCCCTGGGCGCGCAGGATCAATTCGCAGAACTCCCGAGCGGCACCCTCGCCACCGCGGGCCTGAGTGATGCCGTGGGCGTGTTCGCGCACGAAACTGGCGGCGCTGGCCACCGCCATGCCAAGGCCGACACGGCGAATCACCGGCAGGTCTGGCAGGTCGTCGCCCAGGTAGGCCACTTGTTCATAGCTCAGGTTGAGTTGGCCAAGCAGTTCGTCGAGTACCACCAGTTTGTCTTCGCGGCCCTGATAAAGGTGCGCAATGCCGAGGTTCTTGGCGCGCCGTTCAACCACAGGGGTCTTGCGGCCACTGATGATAGCGGTCTGCACACCAGCGGCCATCAACATCTTGATGCCCTGGCCGTCGAGGGTGTTGAACGTCTTGAATTCGCTACCGTCTTCGAGGAAGTACAGGCGCCCGTCGGTCAGCACGCCATCGACGTCAAACACCGCCAGTTTGATCTGTTTGCCACGTTGCAGCAGGTCGGTGCTCATTACATTACTCCCGCACGCAGCAAATCGTGCATGTTCAAGGCGCCGACCGGTCGATCTTCATCGTCGACCACTACCAGTGCGTTGATCTTGTGGTCTTCCATGATTTTCAGGGCCTCGGCGGCGAGCATCTCGGGGCGGGCGGTCTTGCCGTGGGCGGTCATCACTTCATCAATGGTGGTGCTGTGGATATCGATGGTGCGGTCCAGCGTGCGGCGCAGGTCGCCGTCGGTGAAGATCCCGGCGAGCTTTCCATCGGTGCTTAATATGACGGTCATGCCCAATCCCTTGCGGGTCATTTCCATCAGGGCATCCTTGAGCAGCGTGCCGCACATCACCTGCGGCAATTCGGTGCCGGCATGCATCACGTTTTCCACTTTCAGCAGCAAGCGGCGGCCGAGGGCACCTCCCGGGTGGGAAAAAGCGAAATCTTCAGCGGTAAAGCCGCGCGCTTCAAGCAAGGCGACGGCCAGAGCATCACCCATGACCAGTGCGGCGGTGGTCGACGAGGTGGGTGCCAGATTCAGCGGGCAGGCTTCATGCTCGACGCTTGCATTGAGGTTGACTTCCGCTGCCTTGGCCAGCGGTGACTCGGGGTTGCCGGTCAGGCTGATCATTTGAATGCCTTGGCGTTTGATCAACGGCAGCAAGGTGACGATCTCGTTGGTGGAACCGGAGTTCGACAGCGCCAGAATGATGTCGTCGCGGGTGATCATGCCCATGTCGCCATGGCTGGCCTCGGCCGGGTGCACGAAAAAAGCCGTGGTGCCGGTGCTGGCCAGGGTGGCGGCAATCTTGTTGCCGATGTGCCCCGATTTGCCCATGCCGACCACAACCACGCGGCCTTTGCTGGCCAGAATCATCTCGCACGCACGTACGAAATCGGCATCGATATGGGGTAGCAAGCCTTGTACGGCCTCCAGTTCCAAACGGATGGTACGTTGTGCGGATTGAATCAGGTCGCTGGATTGGTTCATGTCGGAAATCAAATAGCCTGATGAAAAGGCGGCGATTATAACGGTAATGATCAAAACCCTCACGCTAGTTCGTCGCGGTTTGTCATTCCTTGTTACCGAATCCTCTTTAAATAGATGATTTCAGGCGATCTTGTTGCTGAACATGCCCGGCTTGGGCCTTGGGCGCTTGAGCTTTGCAGTGATATAGTTCGCCGCCAGTTCGGCCTGCCCGGGAAGGTATGTGCTTTCGCCAGAAAGCCAGGCGTCCGAGTGAGAGGCTGCATCGCAAGGAGTTTAGATGAGTGCCGATAACGCCTACGCGGTCGAGCTGAAGGGACTGACCTTCAAGCGCGGTACGCGCAGCATTTTCAATAACGTCGATATCCGCATCCCGCGCGGCAAGGTCACCGGTATCATGGGACCTTCCGGGTGTGGCAAGACCACGCTGTTGCGGCTGATAGGCGCGCAATTGCGCCCCACCAGCGGCGAAGTCTGGGTCAATGGGCAGAACCTGCCAACACTGTCGCGCAACGATCTGTTCGATGCGCGCAAGCACATGGGTGTGCTGTTTCAGAGCGGTGCATTGTTTACCGACCTTGATGTGTTCGAGAACGTCGCCTTTCCGCTGCGTGTTCATACAGCGCTGCCTGAAGAAATGATCCGCGACATTGTCCTGCTCAAATTGCAGGCTGTTGGCTTGCGTGGCGCCATCGACCTGATGCCTGACGAATTGTCCGGCGGCATGAAACGTCGCGTCGCCTTGGCCCGGGCAATTGCGCTCGATCCGCGAATTCTTATGTACGACGAGCCCTTCGTCGGCCAGGACCCGATCGCCATGGGCGTGCTGGTGCGCCTGATCCGCCTGCTCAACGATGCCCTGAACATCACCAGTATCGTGGTCTCCCACGACCTGGCCGAGACCGCGAGCATCGCCGACCACCTTATCGTGGTGGGCGACGGGCAGGTGTTGGGTCAAGGCTCGCCCAAGGATCTGATGAAATCCGATGAGCCACGTGTTCGTCAATTTTTGACTGGCGAACCCGACGGCCCGGTCGCATACCACTTTCCAGCGCCGGATTACCGCGCAGATCTTCTGGGGAAGCGTTGATGCGCAAAATCACACTAATAGAAAGGGTGCGCCGTTTCGGCTATGCCGGCATCGACGTGATGGCGGTGTTTGGGCGTTCGGCGTTGTTCCTGTTCCATGCCTTGCTCGGTCGTGGCGGCATCGGCGGCGGTTTTGGCTTGCTGGTCAAGCAACTGCATTCGGTGGGCGTGATGTCCCTGGTGATCATCGTGGTCTCCGGGGTGTTCATCGGCATGGTGCTGGCCCTGCAGGGGTTCAATATTCTGTCCAGCTACGGTTCGGAACAGGCCGTCGGGCAGATGGTTGCGTTGACGCTGCTGCGTGAACTGGGGCCGGTAGTCACCGCCTTGCTGTTCGCCGGGCGCGCAGGTTCGGCGCTGACCGCCGAAATCGGCAACATGAAGTCCACCGAGCAATTGTCCAGCCTGGAAATGATCGGGGTCGACCCGCTCAAGTACATCATTGCTCCGCGTCTGTGGGCCGGCTTCATTTCCTTGCCGGTGCTGACGACGATTTTCAGCGTGGTGGGTATCTGGGGCGGTTCGTGGGTGGCCGTCGACTGGCTGGGGGTTTATGAAGGCTCCTACTGGTCGAACATGCAAAACAGCGTGACGTTTGTCGACGATGTGCTCAACGGCATTATCAAAAGCATGGTATTTGCCTTCGTCGTGACCTGGATCGCCGTATTCCAAGGCTATGACTGCGAGCCCACTTCCGAGGGGATCAGTCGTGCCACTACCAAGACCGTGGTGTATGCCTCTTTGGCTGTGCTCGGCCTGGACTTTATCTTGACCGCCTTGATGTTTGGAGATTTCTGATGCAAAACCGCACCCTGGAAATCGGTGTCGGCCTTTTCTTGCTGGCTGGCATCCTGGCTTTGCTGTTGCTTGCGCTGCGGGTCAGCGGTCTGGCTCCGACGGCGAGCACCGATACTTATAAACTTTATGCATATTTCGACAATATCGCCGGTTTGACGGTCAGAGCTAAAGTGACCATGGCCGGTGTCACCATCGGCAAAGTCACTGCAATCGATCTGGACCGCGACAGCTTCACCGGTCGGGTGACCATGCAACTGGAAAAGCGCGTAGATAATCTGCCGACCGATTCCACTGCATCTATCCTGACCGCTGGCCTGTTGGGTGAGAAATACATCGGTATCAGCGTGGGCGGGGAAGAAGCCTTGCTCAAGGAAGGGGGAACCATCCACGACACGCAGTCGTCGCTGGTGCTCGAGGACCTGATCGGTAAATTCCTGCTCAATACCGTTAGCAAAGACGCTAAATGAGGAGCTTTTGAATGATCTCTATCTTGCGACGTGGCCTGTTGGTGATACTCGCGGCCTTTCCGTTGATGGCTAACGCCGTGGCGGCACAGTCGGCGCACGAACTGGTGCAAGACACCACCAACCGGTTGTTGGCGGATCTTGCCGCCAACAAGGAAAAGTACAAGCAGGACCCACAAGACTTTTATACGGCGCTCAATACCATCGTCGGACCTGTGGTGGATGCCGAAGGTATTTCCAAAAGCATCATGACGGTCAAGTATTCGCGCAAGGCTACGCCCGAGCAGATGCAAAGGTTCGTCGAAAACTTCAAAAGAGGCCTGTTCCAGTTCTATGGCAATGCTTTGCTTGAATACGACAACCAGGGCATCGTCGTCGATCCTGCCAAGGAAGAATCGGGAGACCGTACCAGCGTTGGCATGACCGTCAAAGGCAGTAACGGCGCGATCTATCCTGTGTCTTACACACTTGAAAAGATCAATGGCGAGTGGAAACTGCGCAACGTGATCATCAACGGCATCAACATTGGCAAGCTGTTCCGCGATCAGTTCGCTGATGCGATGCAGCGCAATGGCAACGATCTGGACAAAACCATCGATGGTTGGGCCGGGGAAGTCGCCAAAGCCAAGGAAGTCACCGAGAAATCCACCGAGAATCAAACCCAATGAGTGAGTCGGCCATCCGCATGAGCGAAGCCGGCGAGCTGTTGCTCAGTGGCGTGCTGAATTACCGTACGGGCCCCAACTTGCGCAAGCAGGGGCAGGCGCTGATCAAGTCCAGCAACGCGGCTGCGCTGGTGGTCGACTGCTCCGCGGTGGAAAAGTCCAGCAGTGTCGGCTTGTCGCTGTTGCTGTGTTTCATGCGCGATGCCCAGGCGGCCGGAAAGGCCCTGAGCATTCGCGCGATGCCCGACGATATGCGCGAAATCGCTCAGGTCAGCGAATTGACCGAGCTGTTGGCGCACCCCTGAACCGCATCTATAAAGAAGCCCCCCGTCAGAGTCCTGTGAATGCGGGGTTCGCAGGCGCGGGGCTTTTTTGTATGATGTCCGACCCGCGCGCACAGGGCGCCGATTGAGGTTGAGCATGCAGGCCAACGAAGTAAAGAGCTTCCTTGAAGAAAAGCTGTCCGTTTCTCTGTCACAAGTGCAGGTGGAAGTTGAGGGCGAAGGCTGCAACTTTCAGCTGAACGTGATTAGCGATGAACTGGCGGCGTTGAGCCCGGTGAAGCGTCAGCAGCAGATCTATGCCCATTTGAACCCATGGATCGCCGATGGCAGCATCCATGCGGTCACTATGAAATTTTTCAGCAGCGCGGCCTGGGCCGAGCGCACCTGAGCCCAAGGGCGTCGAGATTCTTATGGATAAATTGATTATTACTGGCGGTGCTCGTCTTGACGGCGAAATCCGCATCTCCGGGGCAAAGAACTCTGCCTTGCCGATCCTGGCTGCAACCCTGCTGTGTGATGGCCCGGTGACCGTTGCCAACCTGCCGCACCTGCACGACATCACGACCATGATCGAGCTGTTCGGTCGCATGGGCATCGAGCCGGTGATCGACGAGAAGCTCAGCGTCGAAATCGACCCGCGCACCATCAAGACCCTGGTCGCGCCGTACGAGCTGGTGAAAACCATGCGTGCCTCGATCCTGGTGCTGGGCCCGATGGTTGCCCGTTTCGGTGAAGCCGAAGTCGCACTGCCTGGCGGTTGCGCCATCGGTTCGCGTCCGGTCGACTTGCACATCCGTGGCCTCGAAGCCATGGGAGCGGTGATCGACGTCGAAGGTGGCTACATCAAGGCCAAGGCTCCTGAAGGTGGCCTGCGTGGTGCGCACTTCTTCTTCGATACCGTCAGCGTGACCGGTACCGAGAACATCATGATGGCTGCCGCTCTGGCCAAGGGCCGCAGCGTGCTGGCAAACGCCGCTCGCGAGCCTGAAGTCGTCGACCTGGCGAACTTCCTGAACGCCATGGGTGCGAAGGTTTCCGGTGCCGGCACCGATACCATCACCATTGATGGCGTCGAGCGTCTGCACCCGACCACCTACAAAGTAATGCCAGACCGTATCGAAACCGGCACCTACCTGGTGGCGGCAGCGGTAACCGGCGGTCGCGTGAAGGTCAAGGACACTGATCCGACCATTCTCGAAGCCGTTCTGGAAAAGCTTCGCGAATCGGGTGCTGAAATCACCTGCGGCGAAGACTGGATCGAGCTGAACATGCACGGCAAGCGGCCAAAAGCCGTCAACGTGCGGACCGCTCCATACCCGGCGTTCCCGACCGACATGCAGGCGCAGTTCATCTCCCTCAACGCTATTGCCGAAGGCACTGGCGCGGTGATCGAGACGATCTTCGAAAACCGCTTCATGCACGTTTACGAACTGCACCGCATGGGCGCTCACATTCAGGTCGAAGGCAACACCGCCATCGTCACCGGTATCGAAAAGCTCAAGGGCGCGCCAGTAATGGCCACCGACCTGCGTGCTTCGGCCAGCCTGGTGATCTCGGCGCTGATCGCCGAAGGCGATACCCTGATCGACCGCATCTACCACATCGACCGTGGTTACGAGTGCATCGAAGAGAAACTGCAGATGCTCGGCGCGAAGATTCGCCGCGTACCGGGCTAGTTTCTGCTGCAAGGGTGCAGGGACGCGCCCGTTGAATTCGTTTCAAGTCGAGCCTGTTTCAGGTTCGATGTGTGTCCGGCGCCATTTGCGACCGGGCATCAGTAGCCTGATAAGGACTGACGTTTCCCATGCTGACTATCGCACTGTCCAAGGGCCGCATCCTTGACGACACCCTGCCGCTTCTGGCTGAAGCGGGCATCGTGCCGACCGAGAATCCGGACAAGAGCCGCAAGCTGATCATCCCCACGACCCAGGCCGATGTGCGCCTGCTGATCGTACGCGCCACCGATGTGCCGACCTACGTCGAGCATGGTGCCGCGGACCTCGGTGTCGCCGGTAAAGATGTGCTGATGGAATACGGCGGCCAGGGTCTGTACGAGCCTCTGGACCTGCGAATTGCCCTCTGCAAGCTGATGACCGCCGGCCGTGTCGGTGATGTCGAGCCCAAGGGCCGTCTGCGGGTAGCGACCAAGTTCGTCAACGTCGCCAAGCGTTACTACGCCGAGCAAGGCCGTCAGGTCGACATCATCAAGCTCTACGGCTCGATGGAGTTGGCGCCGCTGATCGGTCTTGCAGACAAGATCATCGACGTGGTCGACACCGGTAACACCCTGCGCGCCAATGGCCTGGAACCCCAGGATTTCATTGCCGACATCAGCTCGCGGCTAATCGTCAACAAAGCTTCGATGAAAATGCAACACGCCCGTATCCAGGCGTTGATCGACACCCTGCGCAAGGCAGTGGAGTCTCGACACCGCGGCTGATTTACCTGCGCGACCTTGAGTCGCGCCGTCTATCCGCCTCATAGCCAGAATTCTCAGGTGCCCAAGCGGATCGAATGTTAGCTTCGGGCGCCTGAGTTTTTGCCAATCCTATGAGGCTCTCGCTATGACCGCACCGACTGCAATTCGCCGACTCAACGCTGCCGACCCGGATTTCGCACATCATCTGGATCATCTGCTGAGCTGGGAAAGTGTGTCTGACGACTCGGTCAATCAGCGGGTGCTGGACATCATCAAGGCGGTGCGCGAGCGCGGCGACGCAGCGCTGGTGGAATTCACCCAGAAGTTCGACGGCCTGCAGGTCGACTCCATGGCAGACCTGATTCTGCCGCGTGAACGCCTGGAACTGGCCCTGACCCGCATCACCGCGCCTCAGCGTGAAGCCCTGGAAAAGGCCGCGACTCGCGTGCGCAGCTACCACGAAAAGCAAAAGCAGGATTCCTGGAGCTACACCGAAGCCGACGGCACAGTGTTGGGCCAGAAGGTCACGCCGCTGGATCGCGCCGGTCTGTATGTGCCGGGCGGCAAAGCGTCATACCCCTCTTCAGTACTGATGAACGCTATTCCAGCCAAGGTTGCCGGCGTGAGCGAAGTGGTCATGGTCGTGCCGACACCGCGCGGCGAGATCAACGAGCTGGTGCTGGCCGCGGCCTGCATTGCCGGGGTTGACCGGGTGTTCACCATCGGCGGCGCCCAGGCCGTTGCGGCGCTGGCTTACGGCACCGAAAGCGTGCCGAAGGTCGACAAGGTTGTCGGCCCTGGCAACATCTATGTCGCCACCGCCAAGCGCCACGTGTTCGGTCAGGTCGGCATCGACATGATCGCCGGCCCCTCCGAGATCCTCGTGGTGTGTGACGGCCAGACCGATCCGGACTGGATTGCCATGGACCTGTTCTCCCAGGCCGAGCACGACGAAGACGCCCAGGCAATTCTGGTCAGCCCGGACGCCGAGTTCCTCGACCAGGTCGCGGCGAGCATCGCCAAACTGCTGCCGACCATGGAGCGCGCTGAAATCATCGAAACCTCGATCAACGGTCGCGGTGCGCTGATCAAGGTTCGTGACATGGAACAAGCCATCGAAGTGGCCAACCGTATTGCGCCCGAGCACCTGGAGTTGTCGGTTGCCGACCCGCAGGCCTGGTTGCCGCAGATCCGCCACGCCGGCGCGATCTTCATGGGCCGCCACACGTCCGAAGCCTTGGGCGATTATTGCGCTGGCCCGAACCACGTGCTGCCAACGTCCGGCACCGCGCGCTTCTCTTCGCCGCTGGGTGTTTATGACTTCCAGAAACGTTCGTCGATCATCTTCTGCTCAGAGCAGGGTGCCTCCGAACTGGGCAAAACCGCTTCCGTGCTGGCCCGTGGCGAGTCGTTGACCGCCCACGCCCGCAGCGCCGAATACCGCATCGTTGACGATAAGAAGGGCAGCTGAGCATGAGTAAATTCTGGAGTCCCTTCGTCAAGAACCTGGTGCCTTACGTGCCGGGCGAGCAACCGAAGCTGGCAAAACTGGTGAAGCTCAACACCAACGAAAACCCATACGGCCCATCGCCCAAAGCGTTGGCCGCGATGCAGACCGAACTGAACGACAACCTGCGTCTGTACCCGGACCCGAACAGCGACCTGCTCAAGCAGGCTGTCGCCAGGTACTACGGCGTGCAGGGCAATCAAGTGTTCCTCGGCAACGGTTCCGATGAAGTCCTGGCGCACATTTTCCACGGTTTGCTGCAACATGATCAGCCGTTGTTGTTCCCGGACATCAGCTACAGCTTCTACCCGGTCTACTGCGGCTTGTACGGCATCGCATTCGACGCGGTGCCGCTGGATGAACAGTTCCAGATCAATCCGGCGGATTATGCCAAGCCGAACGGCGGGATCATTTTTCCGAATCCGAACGCACCGACCGGTTGCCTGTTGGCGCTGGACGCGGTCGAGCAGATGCTCAAGGCCAGCCCGGATTCAGTGGTCGTGGTGGATGAGGCTTACATCGATTTCGGTGGTGAAACGGCGATCACGCTGGTAGACCGGTATCCGAACCTGTTGGTGACTCAGACCCTGTCCAAGTCCCGTTCACTGGCAGGCCTGCGGGTTGGCCTGGCGGTCGGGCATCCGGACCTGATCGAGGCGCTGGAGCGGATCAAGAACAGCTTCAACTCCTACCCGCTGGACCGTCTGGCGATTGTCGGGGCAGCCGCGGCGTTCGAAGATCGTGAGTATTTCGACAAGACCTGCCGGTTGGTCATCGAAAGTCGCGAGAAAGTGGTCGCGCAGCTGCAAGCGAAAGGATTTGAGGTGCTGCCCTCGGCGGCAAACTTCATTTTTGCCCGTCATCCGAAGCACGATGCGGCAGGGCTGGCGGCGAAGTTGCGCGAACAAGGCGTGATCGTGCGGCACTTCAAGCAAGAACGGATTGCCCAGTTCCTGCGGATTACCATCGGTACGCCGGAGCAGAATCAGGCACTGATCGACGCACTGGGCGACCTGTAACACCCCCAGACTGATCATTCCCATGCTCCGCGTGGGAATGCATCCCGTGACGCTCTGCGTCACAGTGGACGCAGAGCATCCATGGCGGCATTCCCACGCAGAGCGTGGGAACGATCATTCGGGGTTAATCGTGATGCGCTTCGCCCACAAAAGTCAGCGACGTGAACAGCCCACGTGTCGCCACATCCGGATTGTCCTTCAGCGGAACTTCCACCTGCGCCGCAATCACATTCAACCCTTCATTACGCACCAATACTTGCGCCCGACCCTCTGCATCGGTCTCGGTGCTTAACGTATCCGGCGCGCTGCGATAGTCGCCCACCAACTTCACGCCCGCCGCCGGCTTACCGTCCAGCAGCACTCGAACCGGCAACGACTTGCCCGGCCCCACGGTTAGCGGATCAACTTCCGGCACAATCAACAATTTCATTTGATCGAGCTTCGGCAGCTTCGCCCCCGGCTGGTAGATTGCCAGGCTGTATTTGAACGTCTCGGTCGACTCGATGGCCCCCGGCACTTTGCTGCGTCCTTCGTTGATCCATTGCTTATCCGCCGTTTGCGACCACATGCCATTGTTCAGCGCTACCGCCATCACTGCTGGCGGTTTCAGCGGTTGCAGACGGGCATGGTCGGCCAGACGTTGCACATCAACCGGGATCATTTTTCCGGCAACGTCATACGCCCAGGCGCCACTGATTTTCTGCGCCTTGAACGCGTTGTCTTCGGCGCCGTGGCCGTAGATGACTTCGATGTTGCTGCGACGTTGTTCGGTCCAGAGACCGTGGGCCGAGACTTGACTGGCGCTTAACAGGCCGAGCAGCAGACCAGGCAGTGCCAGGGACTTCAGATGTTGCATGGTGGACGTCCTTTTACAGGTTGAGTGTCAGGCTGAGGGTAAAATTGCGCGGTTCTCCGGGATTGACCCAGTAGTTGCTGTAGGAGCGCTCGAAGTATTTCTCGTCGAAAAGGTTGTTCAGGTTCAGGCCCACGGTGAGGTTTTCGCTGGCCTTGTAATGGGCCAGCAGATCCACGGTGTGATACGCCGGCAATTGGAAATCGCTGCCGGCTTCACCCGAGCGATCGCCGACATAGGTGAACGCTGCGCCAAGGTCCGAACCGCGCAGATGGCCGTCCTGGAATTCATAAACGCCCAACAGACTGCCGCTGCGTTTGGCCACGCCAAGAATTCGGCTGCCGGTGGGAATCACCTTGTCGCCTTGGGTGACTTCGGCGTCGATGTACGCGAAAGCACCGATCACTCGCACGGCGTCGGTCACTTGCCCGGTGACTTGCAAATCGAACCCCTGGCTGCGGGCCTTGCCCATGGCGCGGCTGGAGTCGGTGCTTGGGTCGAGGGCCAGGACGTTTTCCTTTTCGATATGGAAGGCGGCGAGGGTGGTGCTCAGGCGATCGTCGAACAGCTCACTCTTGACCCCGACTTCGTAACCGACGCCTTCTTCCGGGTCGAAGGATTTACCGGCGGCGTCCAGGCCGTTGTTCGGTTTGAATGAGGTGGAGGCGTTGGCGAATAACCCCACTTCGGGCGTCAGTTGGTAGAGCAGACCGGCTCGCTGGGTCAGCGCGTCGTGGCGCTGGCGGCTGGTGGCGTTGCGGCTGTGATCGTCGATGCTTTGTTCGAAATGTTCGACGCGCGCACCGAGCAAGCCGCGCAGTTTGTCGGTGAAGACGATCTGGTCCTGAAGGTTCAGCGCCCGGCTTTCTACATGCTCGAAGAAGTCAGTCCCGGAGCGTGCGCCATTGGGTTTCGGCTGGCCGTAGATCGGTCGATAGATATCGATCGCGTAAGGGCCGCCGGCAATGGTCGTGACCCGTTCCTTCTTGCGGAAATTCTCGTATTCGCTGCCGATCAACAGGTCGTGTTGCCAACTGCCAATGTCGAACAAGCCACGCAGCTCGAGTTGAGTGATGCTGTCATGCCAGTTGGAATCGCGCTCACGATAGCGACGGTTGACGGTATGGCCGTCGGCGTTCAAGGGACGACTTTCGGAGGCGAAGCCCCAGAGTTTGCCTTCTTTGTAATGGCTGGCGAGGCGCAGTTTCCAGCGGTCGTTGAGCTGATGTTCGAGGGCGGCTTGCAGCAGATTGTTGTGGTTGTCGATATCGCCATCGTTGGGTTCGCCAAGGAAAGTCGAACGGGAGACGCCGCTCCATTTGTTGTTCGGCGCGACGACACCGCGATCGAAGGTCGAGCTGTGGCGCACGAATTCGCTTTCCACCAACAGGCTGGTGTCCGGGTTCAGTTGCCAGCTGAAGGAAGGCGCAACGAACACACGCTGGCTGTCGACATGATCGCGAAAGCTGTGGTTGTCCTCCACGGCCAGGTTCACGCGGGACAGAACGTTGCCCTGATCATCCAGTGGCGTATTGACGTCCACCGCGGTGCGATAGCGATCCCAGCTGCCAGCGCTGGTTTGCAGCGTGGTGAAGGCTTCAGGCTGGGGTTTCTTGGTGACGATGTTCACCGTGCCGCCCGGATCGCCACGACCGTAGAGGCTGGCGGCCGGGCCTTTGAGCACTTCGACGCGTTCGATGTTGGCCACGTCCGGCGTACTTGGATAGCCGCGGTTGGCACTGAAGCCGTCCTTGTAGAACTCCGACGTGGTGAAGCCGCGAACGCTGTATTCGTAGAGCGTCAGGCCGCCGAAGTTGTTCTGCTTCGACACACCGCCGGCAAATTCCAGTGCGCGCTCGACGCTGGTGCTGCCCAGGTCCTTGAGCACACTGACGGGAACCACACTGATCGATTGCGGGATATCGCGAATGGCCGTGTCGGTTTTGGTTGCACTGGAGGAGCGCGTGGCGCGGTAACCCTTGACCGGGCCGGTGGGGGATTCGTAGTCGGAGGTGACGCTGATGGCGTCCAGTTCAACAGTTTTCGATTCTTCGGCGAAGACCGGATTCCCCAGCAAACCGAGGGCCAGGCCTGCGAGGGAAGCCATTGTTCGAGACGACATGTTATGTTGTTCCAATAATTTTATTGAAACAATATAACATGCCTAATGAGAATGTCTGCTGTTAACAGCTTCGCAGTTATGGAGCTGCTTAGGGTGCAGCTCCTGGCGGCTTACTCGCCTTCTTTTTCCTTGATCGGCGCGGGTGGCGGACGCAGACCGATTTCCGCCGTGAGCTTGAGCTCTTTACCGTTGCGCATCACCTGTATGGTGACCTTGTCGGTCGGCTTGATTCGCGCTACCTGGTTCATCGAGCGGCGACCGTCGCCGGCCGGTTCACCGTCGATGCTCAGGATCACATCGCCCAATTGCAGGCCGGCCTTCTGTGCCGGGCCGTCACGGAAAATCCCCGCAACCACGATCCCCGGACGCCCGGACAGCCCAAACGATTCCGCCAGTTCCTGACTCAACGGTTGCACTTCGATACCGAGCCAGCCGCGAATCACCTGGCCGTGTTCGATGATCGACTTCATCACTTCCATCGCCAGTTTGACCGGGATGGCGAAGCCGATGCCCTGAGAACCGCCGGACTTGGAGAAGATCGCCGTGTTGATGCCGGTCAGGTTGCCATTGGCGTCCACCAGCGCACCGCCGGAGTTGCCGGGGTTGATCGCGGCGTCGGTCTGGATGAAGTCTTCGTAGTTGTTCAGCCCCAGCTGATTGCGCCCGGTGGCGCTGATGATGCCCATGGTCACGGTCTGGCCGACGCCGAAGGGGTTGCCGATGGCCAGGGCCACATCGCCGATGCGGATGTTGTCGGAGCGGCCGACGGTGATCGATGGCAGGTTTTTCAGGTCGATCTTCAATACCGCGAGGTCGGTTTCCGGATCGCTGCCAATAACCCGGGCCAGGGTTTCACGACCGTCCTTGAGCGCCACCACGATCTGGTCGGCACCGCTGGTCACATGGTTGTTGGTCAGCAGGTAACCTTCCGGGCTCATGATCACGCCCGAACCGAGGCTCGATTCCATGCGCTTCTGCTTGGGCGAGTTGTCGCCGAAGAAGCGGCGGAACTGCGGATCTTCGAACAGCGGATGGCTGGGCTTGTTGACCACTTTGGTGGTGTACAGATTGACCACCGACGGCGCAGCCGTGGTCACCGCGTCTGCATAGGACACCGGGCCCTGCTGCAGACCGAGGGTTTGTGGGGCTTGCTGCAGATTGACATCCAGGTTCGGTAGCCCGACCCATTGCGGATAACGCTGCATAATCAATAGAGCGATAAGAACGCCGGCTAACAGCGGCCAGCCGGAAAAACGCAGCGCCTTGAGCATTAAGCAAGTCCTACAAAGGTTGCAGGCGGTGTGAGACCGCCCATAATGTCGCGCATTATACGAGGCCGCGCGTGCCTCTGAACGGGATATTTAGGAGTCTTTTATGGCCGTTGCCCTGAGTACTCTGGTCGAAGAAGCCGACCGCTACCTGGCAAGTGCGAAGATCGCCGATTACTGCCCTAATGGTTTGCAGGTCGAAGGCCGGCCGCAAGTGATGCGCATCGTCAGTGGGGTTACCGCAAGCCAGGCGTTGCTGGACGCCGCGGTGGAGGCTCAGGCCGATCTGGTGCTGGTGCATCACGGCTATTTCTGGAAAGGCGAGAACCCGTGCATCACCGGCATGAAGCAGCGCCGGTTGAAAACGCTGCTCAAGCACGATATCAGCCTGCTGTCCTACCACTTGCCGCTGGATCTGCACCCGGAAGTCGGGAACAACGTGCAGCTTGCCCGGCAACTGGACATCACCGTCGAAGGCCCGCTGGATCCGGATAATCTGAAAGTCGTTGGCCTGGTCGGTTCGTTGAGCGAACCGATGACTCCTCGCGATTTCGCCCGTCGCGTGCAGGAAGTCATGGGGCGCGAGCCATTGCTGATCGAAGGCAGCGCGATGATTCGTCGGGTCGGTTGGTGCACCGGTGGCGGCCAGGGGTACATTGATCAGGCGGTATTGGCCGGCGTCGATCTGTACCTCAGCGGCGAGGCCTCCGAGCAAACGTTCCACAGCGCCCGGGAAAACGACATCAGCTTCATCGCTGCCGGCCATCACGCCACTGAACGTTACGGCGTGCAGGCTTTGGGCGATTACCTGGCGCGACGTTTCGCGCTCGAGCATATCTTCATCGATTGCCCGAACCCTATTTGATTTCAAAACTGAAGGGGGTTGGCCTGTAGGAGCGAGGCTTGCCCGCGAAGAACGATAACGCGGTGCATCAGGCATACCGCGTAATCGTTCTTCGCGGGCAAGCCTCGCTCCTACAGGGGGAGAGCCCAAACGAGGGGGTATATTCATATACCCTTTCGATCTAGTCCGCGGCCTGATTAGAAGAGAGCGCTGTGCTAGGATTCCCCGCTCGAACACGGCCCGCAGGCCGTCCATAAGATCGTTTTCGTGAGTAGCCATGGTCGACAAACTGACGCATCTCAAACAGCTGGAGGCCGAAAGCATCCACATCATCCGCGAGGTCGCCGCCGAGTTCGATAACCCGGTGATGCTGTACTCCGTCGGTAAAGACTCCGCCGTGATGCTGCACCTGGCACGCAAGGCGTTCTTCCCGGGCAAACTTCCGTTTCCGGTGATGCACGTCGACACCCAGTGGAAGTTCAAGGCAATGTACGCGTTCCGCGACCGCATGGTCGAAGAACTCGGCCTGGACCTGCTGGTGCACGTGAATCCCGAGGGCGTTGCGCAGGGTATCAACCCGCTCACCCATGGCAGTGCCAAGCACACCGATATCATGAAGACCGAAGGCCTCAAGCAGGCCCTCGACAAGCATGGTTTCGACGCCGCATTCGGTGGCGCCCGTCGCGACGAAGAGAAGTCCCGGGCCAAGGAGCGCGTGTATTCCTTCCGTGACACCAAGCACCGCTGGGACCCGAAAAACCAGCGTCCCGAGTTGTGGAACGTCTACAACGGCAACGTCAACAAGGGCGAATCGATCCGCGTATTCCCGTTGTCGAACTGGACCGAGCTGGACATCTGGCAGTACATCTACCTCGAAGGCATCCCGATCGTGCCGCTGTATTTTGCAGCCGAGCGCGACGTTATCGAGATGAATGGCACCTGGATCATGATCGACGACGAGCGCCTGCTCAACCACCTGAGCGATGAAGACAAGGCGCGCATCGTCAAGAAGAAGGTCCGTTTCCGTACGCTGGGCGACTACCCGTTGACCGGTGCGGTCGAGTCCGAGGCCACCAGCCTGACCGACATCATTCAGGAAATGCTCCTGACGCGAACTTCCGAACGCCAGGGCCGGGTCATCGATCACGATGGCGCCGGTTCGATGGAAGAAAAGAAACGTCAGGGATACTTTTAAGCTTCGAGTTACAAGCGGCAAGCTGCAAGTTAAGGGTGGTATGCGTAATTTCGCAGTTTGATGCTTGCAGCTGGGTGTTGCGAGCCGTTATCGGATGACTCGCAATGGATTTCGAGAAGCTGATTGTCTGGCAGAGAAGCAAGTGTTTGGCAGTAAGGATCTATAGAGAGTTGTCGAGATGTGGGGACTTTGGCTTCAAGGATCAAATTACCCGCTCTGCACTTTCGGTGCCTTCCAATATTGCTGAAGGAATGGAGCGTTGTGGTCCCAAGGAAAAAGTACATTTTCTTTGGGTGGCGAAAGCTTCATGCGGTGAGTTGCGCACTCAGATCCTCATCGGCCGTGAAATTGCCTACATCGCTGATCCTCTGGCTGACGATTGGATTACAGAAACCCGCGAGCTTTCAAGAATGCTATGCGGCTTGATCAACAAAATTTCTGAGTAGCTGTACGCCGACAAGCTTGCCGCTTGAAGCTTACAGCTTGGAGCTCGAATGCAATGAGTCACGCATCTGATTTGATCAGCGAGGACATCCTCGCCTACCTGGGCCAGCACGAACGCAAGGAAATGCTGCGCTTTCTGACCTGTGGCAACGTCGACGACGGCAAGAGCACCCTGATCGGGCGCCTGCTGCACGACTCCAAGATGATCTACGAAGATCACCTGGAAGCCATCACCCGCGACTCGAAAAAAGTGGGCACCACCGGTGAAGACATCGACCTGGCGTTGCTGGTCGACGGCTTGCAGGCCGAGCGTGAGCAGGGCATCACCATTGATGTCGCCTACCGTTATTTCTCCACCGCCAAACGCAAATTCATCATCGCCGATACCCCCGGCCATGAGCAGTACACCCGCAACATGGCCACCGGTGCCTCCACCTGTGACCTGGCGATCATCCTGGTCGACGCCCGCTACGGCGTGCAGACGCAGACTCGTCGCCACAGCTTTATCGCCTCGTTGCTGGGCATCAAGCACATCGTTGTCGCCATCAACAAGATGGACCTCAACGGCTTCGACGAAAGCGTGTTCGAGTCGATCAAGGCCGATTACCTGAAGTTCGCCGAAGGCATCGCATTCAAGCCGACCACCATGGCGTTCGTGCCGATGTCCGCGCTCAAGGGCGACAACGTCGTGAACAAGTCCGAGCGCTCGCCCTGGTACACCGGCCAGTCGCTGATGGAAATTCTCGAAACCGTCGAAATCGCCAGCGACCGCAACTACACCGACCTGCGTTTCCCGGTGCAGTACGTCAACCGTCCGAACCTGAACTTCCGTGGTTTCGCCGGCACCCTGGCCAGCGGCATCGTGCACAAGGGCGACGAAGTCGTGGTGTTGCCGTCGGGCAAGAGCAGCCGCGTTAAATCCATTGTCACCTTCGAAGGTGAGCTGGAGCACGCCGGTCCCGGTCAAGCGGTGACGCTGACCATGGAAGACGAAATCGACATTTCCCGGGGCGACTTGCTGGTGCATGCCGACAATCAGCCGCAAGTGACTGACGCCTTCGACGCCATGCTGGTGTGGATGGCCGAAGAGCCGATGCTGCCGGGCAAGAAATACGACATCAAACGCGCCACGACCTACGTGCCGGGTTCGATCACCAGCATCGTCAATCGCGTGGACGTGAACACCCTGGCCGAAGGTCCCGCTAGCTCGCTGCAGTTGAACGAGATCGGTCGGGTCAAGATCAGCCTCGACGCGGCCATCGCGCTGGACGGTTACGACAGCAACCGCACCACCGGCTCGTTCATCGTCATCGATCGACTGACCAACGGCACGGTCGCGGCCGGCATGATCATCGCCCAGCCGTTGAGCCATGGCAGCAGCACCCACCACGGCAAACTGGCGCATGTGGCTACCGAAGAACGTGCCCAGCGCTTTGGTCAGCAACCGGCCACCGTGTTGTTCAGCGGCTTGTCGGGCGCGGGCAAAAGCACCCTGGCCTACGCGGTTGAACGCAAGTTGTTCGACATGGGCCGCGCGGTGTTCGTGCTCGATGGCCAGAACCTGCGTCATGACCTGAACAAAGGTCTGCCACATGATCGCGCCGGGCGTACCGAAAACTGGCGTCGTGCGGCGCACGTCGCCCGGCAGTTCAACGAAGCCGGTCTGCTGACCCTGGCGGCCTTCGTTGCACCGAGTGCTGAAGGTCGTGAGCAGGCCAGGGAACTGATCGGCAAAGAGCGTCTGCTGACGGTCTACGTCCAGGCCTCGCCGACGGTCTGTGCCGAGCGTGATCCGCAAGGTCTGTACGCGGCGGGTGGCGACAACATTCCGGGCGAATCCTTCCCCTACGACGTGCCGCTGAATGCCGATCTGGTAATCGACACCCAGTCGCTGTCGGTGGAAGAAAGCGTCAGGCAAGTGCTGGATCTGCTGCGTCAGCGTGGTGCGATCTAAGCGTTAGCCGGTAAAAAGAAACCCGCCGATGAGTGATCATCGGCGGG
>NZ_MUNM01000085.1 GCF_002286815.1 Pseudomonas sp. PICF141 | reverse complement strand
GGCATTGGAGGGGTTGGTTTTTCGCAACCGCCAGGTGGGGGGGCATGCTGATGTTAAAAGCAGAGCAACCCCGCCGTTGAGCATCCCGCCAACCGATGACTCAAGCCGCTTGCTTGCCGCTGGCAATCGCCTGCGAAGCCGCCAGCATCGCCCGCAACAACACCGCACACCCGGCGGCCAAATCATCGGGGGTGGCGTTTTCGATTTCGTTGTGGCTGATGCCGCCCTCGCAAGGCACGAAGATCATCCCGGCCGGGCCGAGTTCGGCGAGAAAGATTGCGTCGTGCCCGGCTCCGCTGACGATGTCCATGTGCGACAAACCCAACCCTTGAGCGGCGCCGCGCACCGCTTCGACGCAGCCCTTGTCGAAGTACAGCGGCGGGAAGTCGGCGGTGGGGGTCAGTTCGAAGGTCAGGCCGTGTTCCTCGCAGGTGGTTTCGATGACTTCGCGAACCTCGGCGATCATTGAATCGAGTCGAGCCGGCTCCAGATGACGGAAATCCAGGGTCATGCGCACTTCACCGGGAATCACGTTGCGTGAGCCGGGGTAGGCTTGCAGGCAGCCGACGGTGCCGCAGGCGTGGGGTTGGTGGCCGAGGGCGGCGCGATTGACCGCGCCGACGATTATCGCGGCGCCGACCAGAGCGTCCTTGCGCAGGTGCATTGGCGTCGGACCGGCGTGGGCTTCGACGCCGCGCAGTTTCAGGTCGAACCATTTTTGCCCCAGCGCGCCCATCACTACGCCAATGGTTTTGTGCTCGTCTTCAAGAATCGGGCCTTGCTCGATGTGAGCTTCGAAATACGCGCCGACGGTATGGCCGCTGACCTTGCGCGGCCCGGCATAGCCAATGGCGTTCAGGGCTTCGCCGACGGTCACGCCCTGGGCATCGACCTTGGCCAGGGTTTCTTCGAGGGTGAATTTTTCCGCGAACACGCCGGAGCCCATCATGCAGGGAGCGAAGCGCGAGCCTTCTTCGTTGGTCCAGACCACCACTTCCAGCGGTGCTTCGGTTTCCACACCCAAGTCATTGAGGGTACGCAAGACTTCGACCCCGGCCAGTACGCCAAAGCAGCCATCGAACTTGCCGCCCGTGGGTTGGGTGTCGATGTGGCTGCCGGTCATTACCGGTGGCAGGTTCGGATTGCGGCCCGGACGGCGGGCGAAGATATTGCCGACGGCGTCGATGCTGACGGTGCAGCCGGCCTCCTCGCACCAGTTCACGAAGATGTCCCGGGCCTGGCGGTCGAGATCGGTCAGGGCCAGCCGGCAGACGCCGCCCTTGACCGTGGCACCGAGTTTGGCCAGGTCCATGAGCGACTGCCACAGACGGTCGCGGTTGATGTGCTGATGGGTGGATTGCAGAACGTCTATGGCCGCGTTCATGGTGATCTCCTCAGGCAGTTGTTATAAGTTTCTTCTGATAGTTCCCACGCTCTGCGTGGGAATTCATCCATGGACGCTCTGCGTCCGCTTCTGGGACGCGGAGCGTCCCGGGCTGCATTCCCACGCAGAGCGTGGGAACGATCAAACTCACACCGCCGATTTCACAGCAGTCGGACTCGGTCGCATCACACTCAACCCGTAATAGATCAGCCCACCCAGGACCGAGCCGGTGAACCAGCCGTAGCTGTAGAACCAGCTGAACGCATCGCTGCCCAGCGATAGCAGGGTCAACGCCACTGGCACGCCGAACGCGATAAAACCGAACCAGTTCCACGCCGGGTAAACGTCATCACGGTAGAGGCCGGCCAAATCCAGTTGCTGTTTCTTGATCAGGAAATAGTCCACCACCATGATCCCGGCGATCGGGCCCAGCAGGCTCGAATAGCCCAGCAACCAGTTGGAATACACCGTCTCCAGGCTCAAATCCGAGACGATCAACCCCAGTTTTTTCAACAATTCATGAGCCATTAGCGCCAACCCGACCAGCCCCGTGAGCATCACCGCTTTGGTGCGGTTGATGACCTTGGGCGCAACGTTCTGGAAATCGTTGGTCGGCGAAACAATGTTAGCCGCGGTGTTGGTCGACAACGTGGCGATGATGATCAGCGCCATGGCCAGTGCGACCCAGACCGGGCTCTGGATATGGCCGATCAGGGTGACCGGATCAGAGACGGTGACGCCCACCAGTTTTACCGACGCGGCCGTCATCACCACACCAAGGGAGGCGAACAGGAACATGGTCAGGGGCAAGCCGATAATCTGCCCGACGATCTGATCCTTCTGGCTTTTCGCGTAGCGGCTGAAGTCCGGAATGTTCAGCGACAAAGTCGCCCAGAACCCGACCATGGCGGTCAGCCCGGCGGCAAAGTAACTCACCACACTGGCCCCTTCCGGACGCTTGGCCGGGATCGCCATCAATTCACTCATCGATACGTTCGGCATCGCCCATACCAGCAACCCCACGCCCACCAATACCAACAACGGTGCCGAAAGGGTTTCCAACCATTTGATCGAGTCCGCGCCGCGAATCACCACCCACAGGTTCAAGGCCCAGAACAGCATGAAGCCGATCACTTCACCGGTGCCGCCGAGGGCTTTCCAGTCATCGAACACTGACCCGAGAAACAGGTGAATCGCCAGCCCGCCGAACATCGTTTGAATGCCGAACCAGCCGCACGCCACCAGGGCACGAATCAGACACGGAATGTTGGAACCGAGGATGCCGAAGGAGGAGCGCAGCAACACCGGAAACGGAATCCCGTACTTGGTGCCGGGAAAGGCGTTCAGGGTCAGCGGGATCAGCACGATGATGTTGGCAAACAGTATCGCCAGCAGCGCTTCACCGACGCTCAGGCCGAAATAAGCGGTGAGCACGCCGCCGAGGGTGTAGGTCGGCACGCAGATCGCCATGCCGACCCACAGCGCGGTGATGTGCCATTTGTTCCAGGTTCGCTCGTGCACCTTGGTCGGTGCCATGTCGTGGTTGTAACGGGGACTGTCGAGCACGTCGCTGCCGGCTTCAAGCTCAAACAAGCCGTCGCGCTCGGTCACTTGCGATCTGATCTGTTGCATGGCCGCTCCACTGTTCTTTTGATTATTTTTGCTCATCAGGGGCTGGCACAACGTGCGCCAGCCGACGATGGCCGGAGAAACTGACAACGTTCATGGACCGGCCAAGGTGTCAGCGGCGGCATCAATAAACGTGCCGGGTGCCCCGCTTACGCATCGGGTCGAGCCATAAATTTTCGCTAACCAACTGATGTTAATCAGCTTTATTTATCTAACCATTGAATCCGCGCAAGTTGCCAAGTCACTCAGGCCGAATGTCAGGCAAGTTGTCCGAACAGTCAGGACTCAATCTGGTGCGTCGATCTTTTTTGAAAGATTGCGCATCAACCATAGACCATCCTCAAGCAGCTGATTTCACATAGAAAATCTTGACCATATTTCGAACCTGTCAAGTGCGTCAAAATGGTGAGAGGCCTCACCATTTTGGTGATTTCCAGTTTAAATCGTTAATTTTCAATTGGTTAAGCAAGCTATAAGCTTATAAAAAATATTCTTGCTCAATCGACAAACTGCAGCTAGCGTTTATTCTTGACAGCGCTGACAGGAATACACCGATTGGCGTCTGCTTCATATAAAACATTTAGAACCGGCATCAGTCGGTCAATGCCTGCGAGGAACTCGGAATGTCTCTGTTGATCCGTGGCGCCACCGTTATTACCCATGATGAAAGTTATCGCGCCGACGTCTATTGCGCCGACGGTATGATCAAAGCCATCGGTGAAAACCTCGATGTTCCCGCCGATGCCGAAGTACTCGACGGCAGCGGCCAATACCTGATGCCCGGCGGCATCGACCCGCACACGCATATGCAGCTGCCATTCATGGGCACGGTGGCCAGCGAAGACTTTTTTAGCGGCACCGCGGCGGGGCTTGCGGGCGGTACCACCTCGATCATCGACTTCGTGATTCCCAACCCGCAGCAATCGTTGATGGAAGCCTTTCATCAATGGCGCGGCTGGGCCGAGAAGTCGGCATCCGACTACGGTTTCCATGTCGCCATCACTTGGTGGAGCGAGCAGGTCCGCGAAGAAATGGCCGAGCTGGTCAGCCATCACGGGGTCAACAGCTTCAAGCATTTCATGGCCTACAAGAACGCGATCATGGCCGCCGACGATACGTTGGTGGCGAGTTTCGAGCGGTGCCTGGAATTGGGTGCGGTACCGACCGTGCACGCGGAAAACGGCGAGCTGGTCTATCACCTGCAACGCAAGTTGATGGCCCAGGGCCTGACCGGGCCGGAAGCGCATCCCCTGTCGCGCCCTTCGCAGGTGGAAGGTGAAGCCGCGAGCCGGGCGATCCGCATCGCCGAAACCCTCGGTACGCCGTTGTATCTGGTGCACGTCTCGACCAAGGAAGCCCTCGACGAAATCACCTACGCTCGCGCCAAGGGCCAACCGGTTTATGGCGAAGTACTGGCCGGGCATCTGCTGCTGGACGACAGCGTTTATCAACACCCGGATTGGCAGACCGCCGCCGGTTACGTGATGAGCCCGCCCTTCCGTCCTCGCGGCCATCAAGAGGCGCTTTGGCACGGCCTGCAAGCGGGCAACCTGCACACCACCGCCACCGACCATTGCTGCTTCTGCGCCGAGCAAAAAGCCGCCGGCCGTGACGACTTCAGCAAAATCCCGAACGGCACCGCCGGGATCGAAGACCGCATGGCGGTGCTCTGGGATGAAGGGGTCAACACCGGGCGTTTGTCGATGCAGCATTTTGTTGCCCTCACCTCTACCAACACCGCGAAAATCTTCAACCTCTACCCGCGCAAGGGTGCGATTCGTGTGGGTGCCGACGCCGACCTGGTGCTGTGGGATCCGCAAGGTACGCGGACGATTTCAGCCAAGACCCATCACCAGCAAGTCGACTTCAACATCTTCGAAGGCAAGACCGTACGCGGCGTGCCGAGCCACACCGTCAGCCAGGGTCGCGTGGTGTGGGCCGATGGCGATTTGCGCGCCGAGCGTGGTGCCGGTCGGTACGTCGAACGGCCGGCGTATCCGGCGGTGTTCGATTTGCTGAGCAAGCGGGCTGAGATGAATAAGCCGACGGCAGTGAAACGCTGAGCCGTACCCACGATCGTTCCCACGCTTTGCGTGGTAATGCAGCCCGGGACGCTCTGCATCCCATTGGAACGCGGAGCGTCCCTTGAGGCATTCCCACGCAGAGCGTGGGAACGATCAGCCCATCAGAGGCAGAACCTCAAATAACCGTGAGGCCACCACCGTGATCAAGACTTTGAACCACCTCCCGCATCCCCATGAGGACGCGGCCGCCCTCGCCGGCCATTTCACCGATCTGGCGCCGCCGCTCAACGACCGTCAGGCCCATCTGGAAGCCTCGCGCTGTCTGTATTGCTACGACGCGCCCTGCGTGAATGCCTGCCCGAGCGACATCGATATTCCGTCGTTCATCCGCAATATCCATCAGGAAAACGTGCAGGGCGCGGCGCAAAAAATCCTCTCGGCGAACATCCTCGGCGGCAGTTGCGCCCGGGTCTGCCCGACGGAGATTCTTTGCCAGCAGGCCTGCGTGCGCAACAACGCCCAGGAATGCGCACCGGTGCTGATCGGCCTGCTGCAACGCTATGCCGTGGACAATGCCCATTTCAGCGAACACCCGTTCCAGCGTGCCGCCTCGACCGGCAAGCGCATCGCCGTGGTCGGTGCCGGCCCGGCCGGTTTGTCGTGTGCGCACCGCAGCGCCATGCACGGCCATGACGTGGTGATTTTCGAGGCCCGGGAAAAGGCTGGCGGCCTCAACGAATACGGGATCGCCAAGTACAAACTGGTGGACGATTACGCGCAGAAGGAGCTCGAATTCCTGATGGGGATTGGCGGGATCGAAATCCGCCACGGCCAGAAACTCGGCGACAACCTGACCCTTAGCGAACTGCATCAGCAATTCGACGCGGTGTTCCTCGGCCTCGGCCTGGCCGCCAGCAAACAATTGGGACTGGCCCATGAGGAGGCCCCCGGCCTGCTCGCCGCCACCGAGTACATTCGCGAATTGCGCCAGGCCGATGACCTGACGCAACTGCCGCTGGCCGAGCACTGCATTGTCCTCGGTGCCGGCAACACCGCCATCGACATGGCCGTGCAAATGGCTCGCCTCGGCGCACGCGACGTGAATCTGGTGTACCGTCGCGGCGTCGAGGACATGGGCGCCACCGGTCACGAACAGGACATCGCCAAGGCAAATCAGGTGCGGCTGCTGACGTGGGCACAACCCGACGAAGTCCTGCTCGATGAGAACGGCCAGGTGCGTGGCATGCGCTTTGCCCGCACCCGATTGGTGGAAGGTCGACTGCAAACCACCGGCGAAACCTTCGAACTGGCCGCCGACGCGATCTTCAAAGCCATCGGCCAAACCTTCGACAACAGCGCCCTCGCCGATCCGCTAGCCCGTGAACTCAAGCGTCAGGGCGACCGCATCCTTGTCGACGAACAGCTGCGCACCAGCATTCCCGGCGTGTATGCCGGCGGCGATTGCACCAGCCTCGATCAGGACCTCACCGTGCAGGCCGTGCAGCACGGCAAGTTGGCCGCCGAGGCGATCAACGCTCAACTCATGCTCAACGTGGAGGCTGCGTAAATGGCCGATCTTTCGATTGTCTTCGCCGGCATCAAAGCCCCCAATCCGTTCTGGCTGGCCTCTGCGCCACCGACCGATAAAGCCTACAACGTGGTTCGCGCGTTCGAAGCCGGCTGGGGCGGTGTGGTCTGGAAAACCCTGGGTGAAGACCCGGCGGCGGTCAACGTATCGTCACGCTACTCGGCGCACTTCGGGGCCAATCGGGAGGTGCTTGGTTTCAACAACATTGAACTGATCACCGACCGTTCGCTGGAGATCAACCTGCGGGAAATCACCCAGGTCAAAAAGGACTGGCCGGATCGCGCGTTGATCGTGTCGCTGATGGTGCCCTGCGTCGAAGACTCGTGGAAAAACATCCTGCCGCTGGTGCAAGCCACCGGAGCCGATGGCATCGAACTGAATTTCGGCTGCCCCCACGGCATGCCGGAACGGGGCATGGGCGCGGCGGTCGGCCAGGTGCCGGAGTATGTCGAACAGGTCACCCGCTGGTGCAAGACGTATTGCTCATTGCCGGTGATCGTCAAACTCACGCCGAACATCACCGACATCCGTGTCGCCGCCCGTGCCGCTTACCGGGGCGGGGCCGATGCGGTGTCGCTGATCAACACCATCAACTCGATCACCAGCGTCAATCTGGAACGCATGGTCGCCAACCCTGTCGTGGGCAGCCAAAGCACCCATGGCGGCTATTGCGGCTCGGCGGTCAAGCCGATTGCCTTGAACATGGTCGCCGAAATCGCCCGCGACCCACAGACCCAGGGCCTGCCGATCTCGGGTATCGGTGGCATCGGCAGCTGGCGCGATGCGGCGGAATTCATCGCATTGGGCAGCGGTTCGGTGCAGGTGTGCACAGCGGCGATGCTGCATGGTTTCCGGATTGTCGAGGAGATGAAAGACGGTTTGTCCCGCTGGATGGACAGTCAGGGCTACGCCAGCGTGTCGGAATTTTCCGGGCGAGCGGTGGGCAATACCACGGACTGGAAGTACCTGGACATCAACTATCAGGTGATTGCGAAGATTGATCAGCAGGCGTGTATCGGCTGCGGACGCTGCCACATCGCTTGCGAAGACACCTCGCACCAGGCAATTGCGAGCCTCAAGCAGGCGGACGGGACGCATAAATATGAAGTGATCGATGATGAGTGCGTGGGCTGCAATCTGTGCCAGATCACGTGCCCGGTGCAAGATTGCATCGAGATGGTGCCGATGGAGAACGGCAAGCCGTTTCTGGACTGGAACCATGATCCGAGGAATCCGTACCACACCACCGTCTAACCGATCGTTCCCATGCTCCGCGTGGGAATGCAGCCCGGGACGCTCCGCGTCCCAAGAGCGGACGCAGAGCGTCCATTGAGGCATTCCCACGCAGAGCGTGGGAACGATCTGGTTACGGCTCCAACCCGATCCCCCGCAAGATCACGCTGGTCACCGTCTGCACCGCCCGCTCGAACTGCAAGTCCGACAGCGGCTGGTGATCATTAAGAATATTCACTTGGTGATCAAAGTCGGCGTAATGCTGGGTCGAGGCCCAGATCATGTACAGCAGGCAGGAAGGCTCCACCGGCAGGATGCGTTTGTCCTCCACCCACTGGCGAATTTTCGCTTCTTTCATCTTGGCCCAGTCGTACAGGCTGGCGTCCAGTTTCTCACCCAGCGTCGGCGCACCGTGGATGATTTCGTTGGCCCAGACTTTCGAGCCGTACGGTCGGCTGCGGGAATGGTTCATCTTGGCGCGGATGTAACTGCTGAGCACCACTCGCGGGTCATCGAACATCTCGAAGCACAAGGCATCCTGCTTCCACACTTCCAGCAAACCCAGCAAGACCGCGCTGTACAGCTCGCTCTTGGTGCTGAAGTAGTAATGCAGGTTGGAGCGCGGCAATTGCACTTCGGCAGCAATGTCGGCCATGGCCGTGCTGCCGAAACCTTTTTCGGCAAAGACTTTTTCGGCCCCCAGCAGAATTTTTTCGACGTTACTGCGACGAATCTCGATCTTGTGATTGCCCATGAGGGCTCCCTGACAACAGCGTTGCTCAAGACTAGCATCCGCTCTGGATCGGGGCGACAGGGGAAAACGAAACTTCCTACGGTCGTCTTGCGGCTTGGTGACAGTCAATGCTGAAGGGACAAGTCATCGTATAACTTGTGATTGACATTCCCTCAACGCCTCGCAAATAATCGCCGCCAATGTTGTACGACGACGTATAACAAAAAATAAAAACAACAAAAAAACAACGGAGCGTTATCGTGAGCAGACTCGCCCGCAATTCCTTCGCCAGCACCCCTCGCCCCACCTTCGTCCGTCGCCATACGCTCAGCCTGATCGGTTGCAGCAGCCTGGCCTTCGTCCTGCCCATGACTAGCCAGGCCGAAGGTTTCGTCGATGACGCCAAGGCCACGCTGAACCTGCGTAACGCTTACATCAATCGCAACTTCACCAACCCGAACAATGCCCAGGGCAAGGCTGAAGAGTGGACGCAAAACTTCATCCTCGACGCCAGATCCGGATTCACCCCCGGCCCCGTCGGTTTCGGCGTGGATGTGCTCGGTCTGTACTCGCAGAAGCTCGACGGCGGTAAGGGTACGGGCGGTACGCAGTTGTTGCCGATTCATGATGACGGCCGCCCCGCGGACAATTTCGGCCGTCTGGGCGTGGCGCTGAAAGCCAAGGTGTCGAAAACCGAATTGAAGGTCGGGGAATGGATGCCGGTGCTGCCGATCCTGCGCTCCGATGATGGTCGCTCGCTGCCGCAAACCTTTCGCGGCGGCCAGGTCACCTCCACCGAACTCAGCGGCCTGACGCTCTACGGCGGCCAGTTCCGCGGCAACAGCCCGCGCAATGACGCGAGCATGGAAGATATGTCGATGAACGGCAGAGGCGCGTTCACCTCCGACCGCTTCAACTTTGGCGGCGGCGAATATGCGTTCAATGAAAAGCGCACTCAGGTCGGTGTCTGGTACGCGGAACTCAGTGATATCTATCAGCAGCAGTATTTCAACCTGAGCCATAGCCAGCCTTTGGGTGACTGGACCCTGGGTGCCAACCTCGGTTACTTCATCGGCAAGGAAGACGGCAACGCCCTGGCCGGTGACCTCGACAACAAAACCGCGTTTGCCTTGCTCTCGGCCAAATACGGCGGCAATACCTTTTATGTCGGCCTGCAAAAACTCAGCGGCGACAGCGCCTGGATGCGCGTCAACGGCACCAGCGGCGGCACGTTGGCCAACGACAGCTACAACGCCAGCTATGACAACGCCAGGGAACGCTCCTGGCAGGTGCGCCATGACTACAACTTCGTCGCCCTCGGCATTCCCGGCCTGACGCTGATGAACCGCTACATCAGCGGCGATAACGTGCACACCGGGGCGATCAGCGATGGCAAGGAATGGGGCCGTGAATCGGAACTGGCCTACACCGTGCAAAGCGGCGCGCTGAAGAACCTCAACGTCAAATGGCGCAACGCGACCATCCGCCGCGATTTCAGTACCAATGAATTCGATGAGAACCGCATCTTTATCAGTTACCCGATTTCGTTGTTGTAAGGCGCGAAGCCTGCGTTCAGCTGTAGCAGCTGTCGAGCTCGCGAGGCTGCGTTCGGCTGCGAAGCAGTCGCAAACCCTGAATGCATCGGTGTGTCTGACGGACCGCAGTGCCTGATTTTACGGCTGCTGCGCAGCCGAACGCAGGCTTCGCCAGCTGCTACAAAAGAGTGTCGCGAAATGCACTCACTGGATGAACATGACCCTCCGTCAATTTCAACCAAAGTCGCGTTGACAAGCGCCGGAAAGCCCAACAATATTCCACCAAGTCATACGACAACCTACAACAACCAATAACTATAAATTTTCTGTTCAGGTAATTACATGACGATCACATCCCCCTTCAATCGCCTGCTCCTGACCGGTGCCGCCGGTGGCCTCGGTAAAGTCCTGCGCGAGCGCCTGCGACCTTACGCCAACGTCCTCCGCCTGTCGGATATCGCCGACATGGCGCCAGCCATGGATGATCGCGAAGAAGTCGTGCCCTGCGACCTTGCCGACAAGCAAGCGGTGCATCAACTGGTGGAAGGCGTGGACGCCATCCTGCACTTCGGCGGCGTGTCGGTAGAACGTCCGTTCGAGGAGATTCTCGGCGCCAACATCTGCGGCGTGTTCCATATCTACGAAGCGGCCCGCCGTCACGGCGTGAAGCGGGTGATTTTCGCCAGTTCCAACCACGTCATCGGCTTTTACAAGCAGGACGAAACCCTCGACGCCCACTCCCCTCGCCGCCCGGATGGCTATTACGGTTTGTCCAAGTCCTATGGCGAAGACATGGCCAGTTTCTACTTCGATCGCTATGGCATCGAAACCGTCAGCATCCGCATCGGCTCTTCGTTCCCGGAACCACAGAACCGTCGAATGATGAGCACCTGGCTGAGCTTCGACGACATGACCCGACTGCTCGAACGCGCGTTGTACACCCCCAATGTCGGCCACACCGTGGTGTACGGCATGTCCGACAACAAGACCATCTGGTGGGACAACCGTTTCGCCGCACACCTGGTTTTTGCGCCACAGGACACGTCCGAAGTCTTCCGCGAAAAAATCGAAGCCCAACCCATGCCTGCCGAGGATGATCCGGCCCGGGTTTATCAGGGTGGCGCCTTTGTCGCGGCCGGGCCGTTCGGCGACTGAGCCCTCGCCAATCCCCCTAACAAACCAAGGGAATGCGTTGCCATGCAAGCCGAATTGATTGTCGATGCCCGCAATGCGGTCGGTGAAAGCCCGGTGTGGGTCCCCGAGGAAAACGCCCTGTACTGGGTCGATATTCCAGCTGGCGGGCTCCAGCGCTGGAGCGCCGACAGCGGGCATGTTCATGCCTGGAAAGCCCCGCAAATGCTTGCCTGTGTCGCTCGTCACAGCGCGGGTGGCTGGGTCGCCGGCATGGAAAGCGGGTTCTTTCACCTGCAACCGCACAACGATGGCAGCCTCGACAGCGAACTATTGGCCCCCGTCGATCATGCCCGCCCCGGCATGCGCCTGAACGATGGCCGTTGTGATCGTCAGGGTCGTTTCTGGGCCGGCAGCATGGTGCTGGACATGGGCGCCAACGCCGCCGACGGCAGGCTTTATCGCTACAGCGCTGGACAGGCCGGGCCGTTCGATGCCTGGCTCAGCGGTTTCATCGTGCCCAACGGCCTGGCTTTCAGCCCGGACGGCAAGACGATGTACCTCTCCGATTCACACCCGAACGTGCAGCAGATCTGGGCCTTCGATTACGACATCGACAGCGGCATGCCGTCCAACCGTCGGCTGTTCGTCGACATGCATCACTTCCTTGGCCGCCCCGATGGCGCGGCAGTGGATGCCGACGGTTGCTATTGGATCTGCGCTAACGACGCCGGGCTGATTCACCGCTTCACCCCCGATGGCCGACTGGATCGTTCGCTTCCCGTGCCGGTGAAGAAACCGACCATGTGCGCCTTCGGTGGCAGCCAGCTCGACACCCTGTTTGTGACCTCGATCCGCCCCGCTGACGACCATGACGAACAGTCGCTGGCCGGCGGCGTGTTCGCCCTCGCCCCCGACGCCAAAGGCTTGCCGGAACCGGTGTTCAACGTATTGCCGTAAACCCTCTGCTGCATCGCTGTGCCTTGAATAAAAACAACAAGACTGGAGACGCAACCCATGGCTTTCAAACGCACCTTGCTCGCCGCTGCACTTCCCATTACTGCAGCACTCAGCTTCACCCTCAGCAGCGCCGCCCAGGCGCTGGAAATCAAATTCGCCGACATTCATCCCGCCGGTTACCCGACCGTGGTCGCTGAAGAACAGCTGGGTAAAACCCTGGTCACCGACAGCAACGGCAAGCTGACTTTCAAGATGTTCGCTGGCGGTGTGCTCGGTTCGGAAAAAGAAGTCATCGAACAGGCTCAGGTCGGCGCCATTCAGATGGCCCGGGTCAGCCTTGGCATCGTCGGGCCGGTGGTGCCGGATGTAAACGTGTTCAACATGCCGTTCGTGTTCCGCGACCAGGCGCACATGCGCAAAGTCATCGACGGTGAGATTGGCGACGAGATCCTCGACAAGATCACCCACTCCGAATTCAACCTGGTCGCCCTGGCCTGGATGGACGGCGGCACGCGCAATATCTACACCAAGAAACCGGTACGCAGCCTCGCCGACCTCAAAGGCATGAAGATCCGCGTGCAAGGCAACCCGATGTTCATCGACACCATCAATGCCATGGGCGGCAATGGCATCGCGATGGACACCGGCGAGATCTTCAGTGCCTTGCAGACCGGGGTCATCGACGGCGCGGAAAACAACCCGCCGACCCTGCTCGAACACAACCACTACCAGAACGCCAAGTTCTACAGCCTGACCGGGCACCTGATCCTGCCCGAGCCAATCGTGATGTCGAAAATCACCTGGGAAAAACTCAGCCCCGACCAGCAAGTGCTGGTGAAGAAAGCCGCCAAAGCCGCACAGGCCCAGGAACGCATTCTGTGGGATGCGAAGTCGGCCAGCAGCGAAGAAAAACTCAAGGCTGCCGGCGTCGAGTTCATTACCGTCGACAAAAAACCTTTCCATGAAGCCACGGCGTCGGTGCGGGAAAAATACGGCGCACCTTACGCCGACCTGATCAAGCGCATCGAAGCGGTTCAGTAACCCTCCCTGTATTCATGAAAGGCCCGGCACCGTTGACGAGCGAATCGTCAGCGGCGCCCGGTTACGGTGAAATCCGATGAAGAATCTGCTACTGCGCATCAACGACAGGATTTACATGACCTGCATCTGGGTCGCCGGCCTGTCGGTCCTGGCGATCTCCCTGATCATTCCCTGGGGCGTCTTCGCCCGTTACATCCTCGGCACCGGTTCCAGCTGGCCAGAGCCCACCGCGATCTTGCTGATGATGGTCTTCACTTTCATCGGCGCCGCCGCCAGTTATCGCGCCGGTGCGCACATGGCCGTGGCCATGCTCACCGACCGTATGGCCCCCGAACTGCGCAAAACCATGAGCCTCATTTCGCAACTGTTGATGGCGACCATTTGCCTGTTCATGGCCATCTGGGGCACCAAGCTCTGCATGTCCACCTGGAACCAGTTCATGAGCGCCTTGCCCACCCTACGTGTGGGCATCACCTACATGCCAATCCCCGTGGGCGGTGTGCTGACGCTGATTTTTGTGCTGGAAAAACTCTTGCTCGGTGACCAGAGCAACCGTCGGGTCGTGCGTTTCGACCTGGTTGAAGAAAGCGAAGGTGCCGCCTAAATGGACGCTCTGATTCTGCTCGGCAGTTTTATCGCTTTGATCCTGATCGGCATGCCGGTCGCCTACGCCCTGGGGCTTTCCGCCCTGATCGGTGCATGGTGGATCGACATTCCGTTCCAAGCGCTGATGATTCAGGTCGCGGGCGGCGTGAACAAATTCTCGTTGCTGGCGATTCCTTTCTTCGTGCTCGCCGGCGCGATCATGGCCGAGGGCGGCATGTCCCGCAGGCTGGTGGCATTTGCCGGGGTGCTGGTGGGGTTCGTGCGCGGCGGCTTGTCGCTGGTGAACATCATGGCCTCGACCTTCTTCGGGGCGATTTCCGGCTCTTCGGTGGCGGACACGGCATCGGTCGGTTCGGTGCTGATTCCGGAAATGGAACGTCGCGGCTATCCGCGGGACTTCTCCACCGCCGTGACAGTCAGCGGTTCAGTGCAAGCCCTGCTGACGCCACCCAGCCATAACTCAGTGCTGTACTCGCTGGCCGCTGGCGGGACCGTTTCGATCGCTTCGCTGTTCATGGCCGGCGTAGTGCCGGGCCTGATGATGAGCGCGTGCCTGATGGTGCTGTGCCTGATTTTCGCCAGAAAGCGCAACTACCCCAAGGGCGAAGTCATTCCCCTCAAGCAGGCGCTGAAAATCTGCGGCGAAGCGATGTGGGGCATGATGGCGATGGTCATCATTCTGGGCGGGATTCTCTCGGGCATCTTCACTGCCACCGAATCGGCGGCGATCGCGGTGCTGTGGTCATTCTTCGTCACCATGTTCATCTACCGCGACTACAAGTGGAGTGAGCTGCCCAAATTGATGCACCGCACGGTGCGCACGATCTCGATCGTGATGATCCTGATCGGTTTTGCCGCCAGCTTCGGCTATATCATGACGCTGATGCAGATCCCGGCGAAGATCACCACGATGTTCCTGACCCTGTCGGACAACCGTTACGTGATTCTGATGTGCATCAACGTGATGCTGCTGTTGCTCGGCACGGTGATGGACATGGCGCCACTGATCCTGATCCTCACGCCGATTCTGATGCCGGTGATTCTGGGCATTGGCGTGGACCCGGTGCAGTTCGGCATGATCATGCTGGTGAACCTGGGGATCGGCTTGATCACGCCGCCGGTGGGCGCGGTACTGTTTGTCGGCTCAGCGGTGGGCAAGGTCAGCATCGAAAGCACCGTGAAAGCGCTGCTGCCGTTCTACGGCGTGCTGTTTCTGGTACTGATGGCCGTGACCTACATTCCCGCCATTTCGCTGTGGTTGCCGCATTTGGTGTTGTGACCTCAAAAGATCGCAGCCTTCGGCAGCTCCTACAGAATTTGTGTTCCTCCGATATTTCACGGGTGTGCGCAATTCCAATGTAGGAGCTGCCGCAGGCTGCGATCTTTTCAACCATTCAACGCAGGGCGAAAATCATGACCCTCAACACCCTCGAACTGGAAGACGAACTCACCCGCCTCACCCTCGCCCCCGAACTCGGTGCGAGCATCGTCAACTGGACGGTACGCAGCACCGGCCAGGCGCTGTTGCGCCACACTGACCTGCACGCCTTGAACACCGGCCTGCCCGGCAAACTCGCCTGTTATCCCTTGGCGCCATGGTCGAACCGCATCGCCGAAAGCGGTTTCGAATGCCCCAATGGCTGGCTCGCGCTGACGCCCAACAGCCTCAGCGATCCGCTGCCGATCCATGGCAGCGCCTGGCAACAGCCGTGGCAGATCGTCTCCCACACCTGCAATGAAATCGTCCTGCAACTCGATAGCACCACGCCCTTCGCTTATCGCGCAAGGCAACGTTTCCATCTAAGCGAGGGCAAGCTGAGCATTGATTTGCAGGTCACCCATCTGGCTGAACACCCCGCCTGGCATGGGCTCGGTTTGCACCCTTATTTCCCGCGCACTGCTGGCACTCAGTTGCAGGCGCAGGCGCGACAGGTCTGGTTGTGCGACGGCGCAAAACTGTCGACCCGGCTCAGTTCGATTCCTGAGGAATGGGACTTCAGCCAGCCCCGGGCATTACCCGAAACACTGGTGGACAACGGCTTTTGCGCCTGGGACGGCCACTGCCTGATCCAGCAACCCGAGCTGGGTTATGAACTGGAATGCCAGGCCACCGGCAGCGACTACTACCTGCTTTACTGCCCCGCAGGCCTGGAGTTTTTCTGTATCGAACCGGTGAGCCATCCGGTCAACGCCCATCACTTGCCGGGGCGGCCCGGGTTGCGTTTGCTGGAGCAAGGTCAATCTGCCGGGCTGGGTTTCAGCCTGCGCTATCGCTACGTCAACAGCTGAGTCAGCACCGCGCGCAACTTGCCGGGTTTCACCGGTTTGTTCAGCAAAGGCGCTCCGAGGCGCTGCAACGAGCGCCGGCACTGGTCGGTGCGGTCGGCGGTGATGATCACTGCCGCAATCCTCTGGCTGAAATGCTCGCGCAAATGCCGAACCACTTCACAACCCACCACGCCGTGGTCCAGGTGATAGTCGGCCAGAATCAATTCCGGCGCCTGTCCCTGCAAGGCCACCAGCGCGGTGGCTTCGTCGGTGGCGGTAATCACCTCGCAGCCCCACTGCCCGAGCAACGCGCTCATGCTTTCAAGAATGCTGACTTCATTATCCAGTACCAACAGCCGCCGGCCCGGCAACGGGTTACCGGTACTCGGTTGCGGCGCGGCCTGACTGATCGGCAGTGGAATCTCCTGAGAAATCGGCACCTCGATGCTGAACATCGAACCGCGCCCCGGGCGCGAATGCACCTTGATTCTGTAGTCGAGGATCTTGGCGATGCGTTCGACTATCGCCAGTCCAAGGCCCACGCCCTTGCGATCGGCGGCACGCCCGACGTCCAGTTGGTTGAACTCCAGGAAGATCGATTCAAGACGATCCGCCGGAATGCCGCGCCCGGTGTCCCAGACTTCGATACGCAGCGCATCCCCCCGGCGTCGTGCCCCCAGCAGAATGCAGCCTTCGTCGGTGTAGCGGCAGGCATTGCTGAGGAAGTTGCGCAGGATTCGGGTCATCAGGCGCAAATCGGTATGAATGGCGTAATCGCCCATGTGCACCCGCAGCTTCAACCCGGCTGCCGCAGCCACCGATTGAAATTCCGAGACCAGCGGCGCGAACAATTCGTCGAGGCGGTACAGGGCAATGTCCGGCTTCACCGCAGCCTGATCGAGGCGGGAAATGTCCAGCAGATCGGTGAGCAAATCTTCCGCCCCTTCCAGCGCCTGATGCGTGCGCTCCACCAGCACTTGCTCGACGTCGGGCAGTTTGCGTTCGCGCAAGGTCGAGATCAGCAAACGCGCGGCGTTGAGCGGTTGCAGCAAGTCGTGACTGGCGGCGGCGAGGTATTTGTCCTTGCTGCGATTGGCCGCTTCGGCGGCATCACGGGCATCGCGCAAGGCTTCGGCGGCGTCCAGCAATTCGTTGGTGCGCGCGGTGACCCGTTGCTCCAGTTCGTCATTGAGTTGTTGCAGGCGCTGCTGAGCCAGTTTTCGCTCGGTGATGTCGGCGACGAAGCCCTCCACCAAACCTTCCTGATCCGGTTTGAGCAGCAGGTTCATCAACACATCGAGAACGCTGCCGTCCTTGCGTCGCAGCTGAGTTTCATAGCCCAGCAGGCTGCGCTCGCGCTGGAGGATTTCGCCGATGTTTTCCAGCTCTTGCGCCCCGCCAACGAACAGCGTGCCCGCCAGGTCCGTCAGGGAAAACAGCACCTCCTGCGGGTTCTGATAGCCGAGCATCCGCGCCAGCGCCGGGTTGGCGGCGCGCATGCCCTCCAGCAGGCTGGCCTGGAAGATTCCGTGGACCGCGTTTTCGAACAGCCATTTGTAGCGGTTGCGTTCGGTTTCCAGCTCATCCAGGCGCGCAGCCAGTTCCGGGTAATGACTCTTGCGCGCCGAATGGTTGCCTAACCCCAGTAACCCGGTCAGCGCCCGTTGTTGCTCGTCAGAGGGCTTCGCCATAGACGACCTCGACATCGCGCTGACTGGATTCGCGCGGGTTGGTCAGGATGCACGGGTCGTGCATGGCGTGTTGCGACAGGAACGGGATATCCGCGGTACTCACCCCGTGCAGGCCGAGGGTTTCGTGGAAGCCGATGGCGTGTTTGAGGGCGATCAGGTGGTCGACCAGCCGCCCGCAGATCTGCCGGTGATTGAGACCCCGGCAATCGATGCCCAAGGTCTCGGCAATCACCTTGAAGCGCTCCGGCGCCGAGCTGTAGTTGAACGCCACCACGTGTTCCACCAACACCGCATTGCACAGGCCGTGGGGCAGATCGAGGAAACCGCCGAGGCTGTGGGACATGGCGTGCACCGCGCCAAGAATCGCGTTGGAGAACGCCAGCCCGGCCTGCATGCTGCCGAGCATGATTTTCTCGCGCAGGGCGATGTCGCCTGGGTTGGCGATCATTTGCACCAGATTGCCGTTGATCAGCCGCATCGCCTCCAGCGCATGAGGGTCGGTGAGCGGCCCGTGACCGGTGGAGACAAAGGCTTCAATGGCGTGGACCAATGCATCGATGCCGGTACAGGCCGACAGGAACGGGTCCATGCTCAGGGTGGTTTCCGGATCGATCAGCGACACGTCCGGCACTGCGGCTTTGCTGACGATGGAGAACTTCATGCGTTCTTGCTGATTGGAGATGATCACGAACTGCGAGACATCGGCCGACGTGCCGGCGGTGGTGGGGATCAGGATCAGCGGCGGGCTGGGCATGCGCAACATGTCCACGCCCTCGAATTCGAGGATGTTGCGCCCGTGGGCGACGACAATGCCGATGCCCTTGCCGCAATCCATCGGGCTGCCGCCGCCGATCGCCACGATCACATCGCAGTGATTCTCCCGGTACAGCTCGGCACCGAGCATGACTTCTTCGATCCGTGGGTTGGGCGAAACGTCGCTGTACACAAAGAAATCAATGCCCAAGGCTTGCAGGCTGGCCTCGACATCGGCGACCCAACCGGCGGCAATCACACCGGGGTCGCTGACCACCAGCACTTTGCGGGCGCCGAAGGTCTTGGCGTAGTTACCGACGTTGTGCCGACAGCCGGCACCGAAGATGATTTCAGGCGAAACGAATTTACGCAGCTGGCTGAGATTCTGGCTCATTGGAAGCCTGTTTTTATTGTTTTGAAAGGTAAAGAACACACTAACGCATCCGGCTGCGAATGCAATCAGACCAATGGATAGCGAGCGGGCGCGGGTTGCTCCTCCAATTCTGTATTCACTGAAAACCTCTGTGGGAGCGGGCTTTTGTGGCGAGGGGGCTTGCCCCCGTTGGACTGCGTAGCAGTCCCGGAGCGTCTGGTTTTGGGGCCGCTTCGCGACCCAACGGGGGCAAGCCCCCTCGCCACAGAAGCTCGCTCAGGGGATTTGTGTTCATCACTCATCCGCGATAGATCAGCCGCGAAGCCTTTTCATTGCGCAAGATCAGGTGTTCCATGCCCTGCCCCGGCGCGTCGGCTTCGTCCCGGGCCTTGAGAATAACGTCGTGGTGCGGTGACTTGCTGCACACCGGATCAGCGTTACTTGCGTCCCCCGTGAGCATGAACGCCTGGCATCGGCAGCCACCGAGGTCCTTGTGCTTTTCATCGCAGGAGCGGCACGGCTCTTTCATCCAGTCATCGCCGCGAAAACGGTTGAAACCCAAGGAATCGTTCCAGATGTGCGCGATGCTGTGCTCGCGCACGTTGGGAAACTGCACCGGCAACTGGCGGGCGCTATGACACGGCAACGCCGTGCCGTCCGGGGTGATGTCGAGAAACAGGTTGGCCCAGCCATTCATGCAGGTCTTGGGGCGTTCTTCGTAGTAATCCGGGGTGACGAAAATCAGCTTGCACGGGTGGCCCTCGGCCTCAAGCCGCTGGCGGTATTCATTGGTAATGCTCTCGGCGCGCTGCAATTGTTCGCGGGTCGGCAACAGGCCGATGCGGTTGAGTTCGGCCCAACCGTAGAACTGGCACGTGGCCAATTCGACGAAATCCGCCTCCAATTCCAGGCACAGTTCGATGATTTGCGCGATCTGGTCGATGTTGTGCCGATGGGTGACGAAGTTCAGCACCATCGGGTAGCCCTGGGCTTTCACCGCCCGGGCCATGGCCAGTTTCTGGGCGAAGGCCTTGCGCGAGCCGGCGAGCAGATTGTTCACCTGTTCGTCGGCGGCCTGAAAGCTGATCTGGATATGGTCCAGCCCGGCGACTTTGAAGTCGCGGACCTTCTGTTCGGTCAGGCCGATACCCGAAGTGATCAGATTGGTGTAGTAGCCCATGTCCCGCGCGGCCTTGATCAGCTCGGCCAAGTCCTGGCGCACCAACGGCTCGCCACCGGAAAAACCCAGTTGCGCAGCGCCCATCTCCCGCGCCTCGCGGAACACCCGTATCCATTCTTCTGTGCTCAACTCCTGGCCCTGTTGGGCGAAATCCAGCGGGTTGGAGCAATACGGGCATTGTAACGGGCAGCGATAGGTCAGCTCCGCCAGCAACCACAACGGTGGCCCGGGTGGCTGTTCGATCGGGTTCACAAGACGATCCCCCGGTGCCAGACCCGCTCGGTGGTGACGGTGTGATACGGCGGGCGATCCAGTTCGTAGGCCATGCTCATCGCGTCGAGCATGCTCCACAGCACATCGAGCTTGAACTGCAGAATCTCCAGCATGCGTTGCTGGCCTTCGACCGTCACGTAGTGCGCCAGGGTGATGCGCAAACCATGCTCGACATCGCGCCGGGCCTGGCTCAGCCGTGTACGGAAATAGTCGTAACCGGCCGGGTCGATCCATGGGTAATGGGTGGGCCAGGCGTCGAGCCGGGACTGATGAATCTGTGGTGCGAACAGTTCGGTCAGCGAGCTGCTGGCCGCTTCTTGCCAGCACGCACGACGGGCGAAATTGACGTAGGCGTCCACGGCGAAACGCACGCCAGGCAGCACCAGTTCTTGCGAGAGAATTTGTTCGCGCCCCAGCCCCACGGCTTCGCCCAATCGTAGCCACGCTTCGATGCCGCCTTCACTGCCGGGGATGCCGTCATGGTCGAGGATCCGTTGCAGCCATTCCCGGCGCACGTCGCGGTCCGGGCAGTTGGCGAGGATGGCGGCATCCTTGAGCGGGATGTTCACTTGGTAATAGAAGCGATTGGCGACCCAACCCTGAATCTGCTCGCGAGTGGCACGCCCGGCGTACATGGCTTGGTGGAAGGGGTGATGGATGTGGTAATAGGCGCCTTTGGCGCGCAACGCCTGTTCGAACTCGGCGGGGGTCATGGGCGTGTCAGTCATTGCGGTTCTCCGGGGAATAACCGTTGGGTTCTGCGGTGTCTGGTCTGGCCTCATCGCGGGCAAGCCCGCTCCCACAGGGTTTTGTGTACACCGCAGATCCTTGTGGGAGCGGGCTTGCCCGCGATGGGGCCATCCGCTTACAGCTCAATACTCATGCCGTCATAAGCCACTTCAATCCCGCGCCGCTCCAGCAACGCGCGCTCGGCCGAGTCTTCATCGAGGATCGGGTTGGTGTTGTTGATGTGGATCAGCACCTTGCGCTGGCGATTGAAGCCCTCCAGCACGTCAAGCATGCCGCCGGGGCCGCTTTGCGGCAGGTGACCCATTTCGCTGCCCAGGCTCTGGCCGACTTCGCACACGCGCATTTCATCGTCGCGCCACAGCGTGCCGTCCAGCAGCAGGCAATCGGCGCGTTGCATCCAGCTCAAGACCTCGGCGTCGATTTGCCCCAGCCCCGGCGCGTAGAAAACCGATGCACCACTGCGCAGGTCTTCGATGAACAGGCCGATGGTGTCGCCCGGCTGCGGGTTGCCGCGGTTGGGGGAATACGGCGGTGCATTGCTGACCAACGCAATCGCGCGAAATTGCAGGTGTGGGCAGGCCGCGATACTGAACGGCTCGCGATCCAGTCCGATGGGTTGCCACTGCAAGCCACCGTTCCAGTGTTTGAGCATGGTGAACAAGGGAAAGCCGCTGCTCAGGTCTTGATGAACCCGCTCGGTGCACCAGACCGCATGCGGGCAGCCTTCGCGCAAGCTCAACAGACCGGTGCAATGGTCGATCTGACTGTCCAGCAGCACGACACCGGCAATCGCCGTGTCACGCAAGCGTCGGGCCGGCTGCATGGCTGGAAAGCTTTCAAGTTGTGCGCGAATGTCCGGTGAAGCATTGCAGAGCACCCACTCCACACCGTCGTCACTCAGGGCAATGGAGGACTGCGTGCGGCGTTGCGCGCGCAGGTTGCCGTTGCGCATCGCGGCGCATTGACGGCAGTTGCAGTTCCATTGCGGAAAACCGCCGCCAGCGGCGGAACCGAGAACGCGGATGTGCATGGATGCCTCCAGAAGGCAGGCCCGGCCAACGCGACGGCTGACCGGGCAATCAAATCAACGGTTGGCGAAATACATCGTCACTTCGAAGCCAATGCGCAGATCGGTAAACGCGGGTTTATTCCACATGGGTCAATCCTCTTCTTGTGCCGGACGATTCCGGTAAAGCCATTAATGCACGAGGGTTGAGATGACCGAATGCTACTTTCGAAGGAGGTTGCGGGGTGCGTTGGTAGGGGGTATTGCGCAGATCTTTAGCACCACACAAAACCTTGTGGGAGCGGGCTTATGTGGCGAGGGGGCTTGCCCCCGTTGGGTCGCGGAGCGGCCCCAAAACCAGAAGTTCCGGGACTGCTACGCAGTCCAACGGGGGCAAGCCCCCTCGCCACATAAGCCCGCTCCCACAGGTTTCAATGGTGTTCTTGCGGGTTAGAAGAACCCCAGCGGATTGATGTCGTAGCTCACCAGCAGGTTTTTGGTCTGTTGGTAATGGTCAAGCATCATCTTGTGGTTCTCACGGCCGACACCGGACTTCTTGTAGCCACCGAACGCGGCGTGGGCCGGGTACAGGTGGTAGCAGTTGGTCCAGACGCGCCCGGCCTTGATCGCCCGGCCCACGCGGTAGGCGCGGTTGATGTCGCGGGTCCACAGGCCGGCACCGAGGCCAAACTCGCTGTCGTTGGCAATCGCCAGGGCTTCGGCTTCGTCCTTGAAGGTGGTGATTCCCACCACCGGGCCGAAGATTTCTTCCTGGAACACACGCATCTTGTTGTGGCCCTTGAGCAGGGTCGGCTGGATGTAATAGCCGCTCGACAAGTCGCCCTCAAGACGCTCGGCCGCGCCGCCGGTAAGCAGCTCGGCGCCCTCCTCCTGAGCGATTTTCAGGTACGAGAGAATCTTGTCGTATTGCTGCTCGGACGCCTGGGCGCCGACCATGGTCTCGGTGTCCAGCGGGTTGCCGCGCTTGATCTTGACGATCTTCTTCATCACCTCGGCCATGAATGGCTCGTAGATCGATTCCTGCACCAGCGCCCGGGACGGACAGGTGCAGACTTCGCCCTGGTTGAAGAACGCCAGCACCAGGCCTTCGGCGGCTTTCTCGATGAACTGCGGCTCGGCGTTCATGATGTCTTCGAAGAAAATGTTCGGCGACTTGCCGCCCAGTTCAACGGTGCTCGGAATGATGTTCTCGGCGGCGCAATGCATGATGTGCGCACCGATCGGGGTGGAACCGGTGAAGGCGATTTTGGCGATACGCTTGCTGGTGGCCAGCGCCTCACCGGCTTCGCGACCGAAGCCCTGGACGATGTTCAGCACGCCGGCCGGCAGCAAGTCGGCGATCAGCTCGGCGAACACCATGATCGACAGCGGCGTTTGTTCGGCGGGTTTGAGCACGATGCAGTTGCCGGCCGCCAGGGCCGGGGCGAGTTTCCAGGCGGCCATCAGCAGCGGGAAGTTCCACGGGATGATCTGCCCGACCACGCCCAGCGGTTCGTGGAAGTGATAGGCGGTGGTCAGTTCGTTGATCTCGGCGGCGCCGCCTTCCTGAGCGCGGATGCAACCGGCGAAGTAACGGAAATGGTCGGCGGCCAAAGGCACGTCGGCGTTGAGGGTTTCACGCACGGCCTTGCCGTTGTCCCAGGTTTCGGTGACGGCGAGGATTTCCAGGTTCTGCTCGATGCGGTCGGCGATTTTCAGCAGCACCAATGAGCGATCCTGCGCCGAGGTTTTGCCCCAGGCATCAGCGGCGGCATGGGCGGCGTCGAGGGCTTTCTCGATGTCGGCGGCGCTGGAGCGCGGGAACTCGGCAATCACTTCACCGGTGACCGGTGAGGTGTTGGTGAAGTACTCGCCGTTGATTGGGGCAACGAATTCGCCGCCGATGAAATTGCCGTAGCGCGGTTTGAAGGTAACGACGGCGCCGGGTGTTCCGGGTTGTGCGTAGATCATGGTGGGCCTCTGTCTGGGTCGATGCCTGTCAGGCCAACAGGCGATGAACCGATAGTAGAGAGCCCCGCCTGCCAGACGAATGCGCCGTTGGCAGGGGGATTCTCGTTATTTGGTAGTAGGTTCAGGTGATCCTTGTGGCGAGGGGGCTTGCCCCCGTTGGGTCGCGAAGCGGCCCCCAGCATTTTTCCAGACTCACCGAGTTGCCTGGATTTACGACTGCTGCGCAGCCGAACGGGGGCAAGCCCCCTCGCCACAAAAGCCCGCTCCCACAGGGGTTATGCGGTGGATTCAGGTTGATCAGTGTTTGGCAACGAGATCTTTAGGCAGCTTGAACGTCCAGAGCATGCCGCCCTGGTTGAAGTCTTTGACGCGCTTGGCCACTTCGCCGCCCCACAGCGGTACCGCACCGCCCCAGCCAGAGAGCACGGAGACGTATTGCTCGCCGTCCATTTCCCAGGTCACGGGCGAGCCGAGCACGCCGGAACCGGTCTGGAACTCCCAGACTTTCTCGCCAGTCTTGGCATTGAACGCTTGCAGGAAACCTTCCGGCGTACCGGTGAACACCAGGTTGCCCTTGGTGGTCAGCACTCCGCCCCACAGCGGCGCGAAGTTTTTGTGGCGCCAGACTTCCTTGCCGGTTTTCGGGTCGATGGCGCGCAACACGCCGATGTAGTCTTCATTCAACGGTTTGATGGTGAAACCGGCACCCAGGAACGCCGCGCCTTTCTTGTAGGCGATGCCTTCGTTCCAGATGTCCATGCCCCACTCATTGGACGGTACATAGAACAGGCCGGTGTCGCGGTTGTAGGCCATCGGCATCCAGTTTTTCGCCCCCAGGAACGCAGGCGCAACGAATACCGAACTGCCTTTGGCCTCGGAACCCGGGGCCCCCGGACGGCTGGCCTCGTTGTAGATTGGTCGACCGTTTTTATCCAGGCCGCTGGCCCAGGTGATCTTGTCCACGAACGGGAAGCCGCGGATGAATTTGCCGTTGGTGCGATCGAGCACGTAGAAGAAACCGTTACGGTCCGCGGTGGCCGCGGCTTTGATTTCCTTGCCGCCTTCGTTGTAGTTGAACGACACCAGCTCGTTCACGCCGTCATAGTCCCAACCGTCGTGGGGCGTGCTCTGGAAGTGCCATTTGATCGTGCCATCGTCCGGGTTCAGCGCCAGGCGCGATGACGAGTAGAGGTTGTCGCCAGGACGCAGGTGCGAGTTCCACGGCGCCGGGTTGCCGGTGCCGAACAGCAGCAGGTTGGTTTCCGGGTCGTAGTAGCCGCCCAGCCAAGGGGCCGCGCCGCCGGTTTTCCACAGATCGCCCGGCCAGGTCTTGCCGGCTTCGCCGCCGGAGATGCCGTTCTCCACAGCCTTGCCGTCCTTGTAGACATACCCCATGTGACCTTCGACGGTCGGCCGGCTCCACAACAGGCTGCCGTTTTTCGGGTCGTAGGCTTCGATCTTGCCCACCACACCGAACTCGCCACCGGCCACGCCAGTGATCAGTTTGCCGTTGATGACCAACGGCGCGGCGCTGATGGAATAGCCTTCCTTGTGGTCGGCGACTTTCTTGCTCCAGACGACTTTGCCGGTGTCTTTGTTCAGGGCTACGAGCTTGGCGTCGAGGGTGCCGAAAATCACCAGATCGCCATACAGTGCAACGCCCCGGTTGATCACATCGCAGCACGGGCGGATGTCATCGGGCAGGCGCGCGTCGTATTGCCAGAGCTTGCGGCCGGTGCGCGCATCCACTGCGAACACCCGCGAGTAGGAACCGGTCATGTACATGACACCGTCCTTGATCATCGGCTGCGCCTGCTGACCGCGCTGTTTTTCGCCGCCGAACGAAAAGGCCCAGACCGGTCGCAGGTCCTTCACGTTGTCGACATTGAGGGTGTCCAGCGGGCTATAGCGCTGACCCTGGACGCCCAGGCCGTTGGTGACGATCTGGTCCGGGTTTTTCGGGTCCTGGAGGATGTCTTGATCGGAGACTGCGGCCAATGCCTGGCCAGACAACAGCATGGCACTGAGCAGCAGGCTCAAAACGAAGGGTTGGCGACGTGCGGGTTGGGTCATGACGGCTGCCTCTGCGGTTTTTGTTATACCCGGGGAATTTTCCCGGTCTGGTGCAGATTCTTGGACGCCGCCGTCCTTGCAACAATTGCCCGCAGTGCGGAGATTGCTAGTTCCTTAGTACCGGGTCGGTCGCGGATTTTGTGATGACTGATCGTTCCCACGCTCTGCGTGGGAATGCCTCAACGGACGCTCCGCGTTCGGCTCCGGAAGGGACGCGGAGCGTCCCGGGCTGCATTCCCACGCGGGAGCGAGGGAACGATCATCAATGCTGGCCCGAATCCACCCGCCTCATCTGCCCCCGTTCATAACGCGGGTACAAATGGCTGACGCTGCGGATCAGCTCATAGCGACTCAGGCTGATCCCGGCGAAACGTTCAGGGATGGGGCTGCGGATCATCTCGGCCATGTCGCTGCCATGGGCCGCGCCATCGCGCATCAGTTGGTCCAGCCAGGTCAGATAATCGTGCATCTGCTCGAACGGTTTTGTATCCGTGGCCACCGGCCCATGGCCAGGGACGATCAGCGTCCACGGCAAGCCCTGCAGGGTCGCGATGTCCGCCAGCCACACCGACAGCCCAGGGCTATTGGGCGTGGTCAGGGCGCGTTGATAAAACACCAGATCCCCGGCAAACAACACGCCGGTTTTCTGGTCGAGAATAGCCAGATCCGCGCCGGTGTGCCCACCCAGACTCAGTAGGCGCAGATCGTGGTTCCCAAAACTGTGCACGCCTGGCGTCAGCCCTTGCGTCGGCAACACCACTTCGGTGCCGCGCATCCAGTCACCCACCAGCCGATACATGTTCTCGGCCATGGCATCACCCTGTTGCCGCAACAGTTCGGTGGTACCGGCCAAGGCGCCAATCGGCACGTCGGCGAAAGCCTGATTGCCCAACACATGATCAGGATGGTGATGGGTCAGCAGCACCTGGATCACCGGTTTATCGGTGGTTGCCGCAATCGCGTTGCGCAGGGCCTGGCCATAACGTTTCGACGGCCCGGTGTCGATGACCACCACGCCCTGTTCGGTGACGATGAACGCGGTGTTGACGATGTTGCCCCCGTTGCTCTTGGCAAAGTTGTCGGTACTGCCTTCCAGCAGCCAGGTGTCTTCGGCGATCTGCCGGGGCTTGAGTGCGTAATCGGGATCGGCCAGGGCCGGCAGGCTCAGACTGATGAACAACAGCAGCATCCAGCGCATCACTCGCTCCTTGTCAGGGAATGGCCGCATCGAATTGATTGCCGCTGTTGTCGCGCAGCACCAGGCGCGTCTGCCCTGCCCCTTCGATATCGAACGCCAGATTGGGGTTTTCGCTGACCGCCGGGAACAACTCCAGGCGCGCCAGCAATTGATCGTTTTGATCGCGCAGCTCGGCGTAATTGATGAAGAACTCCGGAATACCGCTGACCATGCCGTTGTCCATCGGATGCGAGACCTGCAAACGCACGCGACTGAACTCGCCACGGGGATAACGGCCACCCAGCATTTCGCCGATATGCTCCTCCCAACCCGCTTGCGTACGCACCACGCTTGGCGCCGTGCAACCACCGCCTGCCGCATCGATCAGGGTCGAGCCGACATGCCACAGCCCGTCGCGGGTCAGTACCGCCGCACGCAGCGGCGTGGCCTGTTCAACGCGGATGCGGATCGATAGCCACGGCAGCACGCCGGTCAAGGGTTCGAAGTCGACGATTTTCGGCAGCGGATTGAGTTCCGCCCAAGCGAGGATGCGCACCACATCGCCCTTGAACGCCCGAGCGTCGATTTCCAATGGCACTTGCCGGGCGTCTTCGGCAAATGGCGGCGCGAGCAACTTGACCCGCTCGTCGAACACGAACGGTGCGTCGCCGAGCATTTGCTTGTGATAGAACGCCCACATCACCGACGGCACCGGGTCTTTACCCGGCTCGACGTCAACCGCGTTCGCGGCCAACGGCAACCAGCAGGCCAACAGGCAACTCGCTCGCCAGTTCACTATTGATACATCTCAGGCACGTCATACCGCAGGCCGTAACGGGCATAAATGGCTTTCACCGAGCCCTCGCGAATCAATACTTCCAGCGCCTCTTCCACGGCGTAGGCCAGTTGCCGGTTGCTTTCATGCACCGCCATGCCGATCTCCCAAAGCTGTTTGCCCATGTTCGGGTAGGCGTTTTGCGCCAGCGCCACTTGCGGGTCGGCGGCCTGATGAACTTGCCAGTCGATCTCGCCGCGCATGGCCATGACCGCGTCGACTTCACCGGCCTTCATCGCGGCAAACGCCTGGGGCACGCCCGGGTAATGATGGGTCTTGGCGGCGAGCATGCCGTTGAACACCGAGGTCAGGTAAAACGACGGCACGCTGTCGACTTCGACGCCGATCGGGTGTTGCTGGAACACCGCGACGCTGGCCACTGAGTCCAATCGACGGCGGTCATAGGCCACTTGCCATTGTTCGGTCTGGTACGGCCCGAACATCACCACATGGCCGTTTTCCAGCTCACCCAGTTCATTGCGTTTGAGTGCGTAATCGCGATCGTAGGGCACGCGCATCATCAGGTCGGCCAGTTGCTGATTGTGCAACTGACTGGCCCGCCAGATGTAATCGCGCAGGTCGTCATCGAGCTTTTCCCCGGCGGGTGCCCAGATCAGCTTCAGACGCACCCCCATGGCCTTGGCCAGGGCCTGGGCGAGTTCGACATCGACCCCGCGAGCCTCGCCCGCGTTCTCGAAGCTGTAGGGCGCGAAGTCCTTGTACACCGCGACTTTCAGCTCGGCGGCGGCGATCATTTCGTCATAGGTACGGACCTGCGCCTGTGCTGCCTGGCAACACAGCCACACAGCACTGATCAACACCGCGAGCAAACGCATGGGTCACTCCTCGACGCGCACGCTGTCCAGGTAGGTGCGTACCGCCCACAAGGCTTCCTGACTCAGGTAATCAGCCATCTTCGGCATGTACACCCGGCCGTCACGCACGGCGCCATGGCGCACGCGTTCGACGAACCATTCATCACCGGCCTCGTCGGCGTCGAGCATGCGCAAGTCCGGGGCGATGCCGCCGGACTTGGCTTCCAGGCCATGACAGGCCGCGCAGTTCTGGTTGTAGGCCGAAGAGCCGATTTGCACGGCTTTTTCGCGCTCCGGGGAAGAGCGGTAAGGGTTCGCCGCCGCCCAACCATCGGCATCGACTTGCACACCGGCATCCTTGATCGGGGTCAGTCCCTGGGTTTCGATGGCTTGGGGTACCACGTTGCCGTGGGCCCAGACGGCGCCTGCGTTGATGAAACCGGCCAGCAGTCCGGCAACGAGCAAGGCGTTGCGTTTTGTTGTCATTGTTCTGCCCTCAAGATTGCACGCAAAACCTCTTTGAAGAGGCTATGGCACCCATCTTAGGAACGGCTTTGCGCCAACCCCATGCTGCTTTGGTGGCCGCGACCTACTCCCTTGGTAGTAGGGCTTGTGGCGCGGGCCCAATGAATACGGGTTGGGCGCCATGCAGCTTGTCGACGCCGATCAGGGTCAGGATCAGTAAAAACGGCAGGAGCAGTGCCTTGAGAATTCGCATGGTCAATCTCCCCCTTGAATGATGGCCGCTGAAGACCATGCTAAAACCGCGCCGTCCGGGGAGAGTTAATACCTTGGTACTGGCCCATCGGTACTTTCTGCATATTTCCCCACCCGTCCAGGGTTCCTATGCTGACGCTACCAGTGATGGAGTGCCTTTATGCGCCAGCTCGCCCCTTATGCCTTGATCTACCTGTTGGCGATTGCCTGCGCCGCCGGGGTGGCGACTCAGGTTCAGGCGGCGGATGCGCCGCTGCAGGTGCAGATCGGTTACCTGGGCTATCGCCCCGATCCCGGCCCGTTGCTGTCGAACGTCATCCCCGAACCGACCGATGCCGGCCTGCGCGGTGCCGAACTGGCCATCGCCGACAGCAACAGTACCGGGCGCTTTCTCAATCATAGCTACAGCCTGGTCAGCGCCAGCGTCGACCATCCGGATGCGTTGATCGAAGCGGCCAAAGCCCAGCATGAACAAGGCCTGCGCCTGTTTGTGGTGAATGCACCGGCGCAAACCCTGCGCCAGCTCAGCGCCGTGCTACCCGACAGCCTGCTGTTCAATGCCGGCAGCCCGGATGACAGCCTGCGCAGCACCGATTGCTTGCCGAACGTGCTGCACAGCCTGCCAAGCCGCGCGATGCTGGCCGACGCGCTGGCGCAATTTCTGGTGCTGCGCAAATGGCAGCGGGCACTGCTGATCGTCGGCCCGACCGCGGACGATCAAGCCTATGCCGCCGCCCTGCGCCGGGCGGCCAAGCGCTTCGGCCTGCAACTGGTGGCGGAGAAAGCCTGGAGTTTCGATAACGATCAGCGCCGCAGCGCCCAGGCCGACATGCCGCTGTTCACCCAGACCGCCGAGTACGACGTGGTGCTGGTGGCCGATGAACGCGGCGACTTCGGCGAATACGTGCCCTACCAGACCTGGTACCCACGGCCGGTCGCTGGCACCCAGGGCCTGACTCCGGTGGGCTGGCACAAGACCGTGGAAACCTTCGGCGCCGCTCAGTTGCAGAAACGCTTCGAAGCCCTGGCCGGTCGCTGGATGAACGATCGGGATTTTGCCGCCTGGATGGCCGTACGCAGCATCGCCAGTGCGGTGGGCAAGCTGCGCCAGACCGATGCCATGGCGATTCGCACGCTTGAAATCAGCGATCAATTACCACTGGACGGCTTCAAAGGTCGCAAGCTCAGTTATCGGCCGTGGAACGGTCAGTTGCGCCAGCCGATCCCCATCGTGCAACCCAGGGCGCTGGTCAGCACCTCGCCGCAAGACGGTTTCCTGCACCCCGTCAACGAAATGGACAGCCTGGGTTACGACAAAGCCGAGGTCCGCTGCCGCTTTCTCTGATCCTTTTTTCACGACAACAACAAGAAGGAATCCGCCATGCGCCGCACCCTGCTCTCCTGCGCCCTGCTGCTCGCCGCCGGGCATGTCGCTGCCAGCACCGCCTGGGTCTCCAACGAAAAGGACAACAGCCTGAGCCTGATCGATATGCAGACCCTGCAAGTCACCGACACCTTACCTGTCGGCCAGCGCCCGCGCGGCCTGTTGCTGTCCCACGACAACAAGTTGCTGTACATCTGCGCCAGCGATTCGGACCGGGTCCAGGTGATGGACATCGCCACGCGCAAGATCATCAAGGAACTGCCCTCGGGCAAAGACCCCGAACAATTTGCCCTGCACCCCAACAACCGCTGGCTGTACGTCTCCAACGAGGACGATGCGCTGGTGACGGTGATCGACACTGAAACCTCCAAGGTGCTCGGGCAGATCAGCGTCGGCGTCGAGCCTGAAGGCATGGCCGTCAGCCCCGACGGCAAGTGGGCGGTGAACACCAGTGAAACCACCAACATGCTGCACTGGATCGACACCAGCACCCAGACCCTGGCCGACAACACCCTGGTCGATCAGCGGCCGCGTTTCGTCGAATTCAATCCCGATGGCTCGCAGCTGTGGGCCTCGGCGGAAATCGGCGGCACTGTGACGATTCTCGACGTCGCCAGCCGCAAGGTCCTCAAGACCCTGACGTTCCAGATCAAAGGCGTACACCCGGACAAGGTTCAGCCGGTGGGGGTCAAACTCAGCGCCGATGGCAAATACGGTTTCGTCGCCCTCGGCCCGGCCAATCATGTGGCGGTGATCGACGCCAAGACCTTCGAGGTCCTTGATTATCTGCTAGTGGGCCGGCGGGTCTGGCAAATGTCGTTCACCCCGGATCAGAAGCAACTGCTGGCCACCAATGGCGTCAGTGGCGACGTGTCGGTGATCGATGTCGACAGCCTCAAAGTCAGCAAATCGGTGAAGGTCGGGCGCTATCCGTGGGGCGTGGTGGTGACGCCATGAATGCCCTTGAAGTCAGCGACCTGAGTTTCGCTTACGGCGCGCGGGAGGCCTTGCGTCAGGTGAGTTTCAACCTGGCACCCGGGCGTTTTGCGGCGTTGCTCGGACCGAATGGCGCGGGCAAATCGACGCTGATTGCCCTGCTCACCCGGCTTTACGATGTGCAGTGCGGTGATATTCGGGTGGGTGGTTGCTCCTTGCGCACTTCGGCACGTGCGGCGCTGAAGCAATTGGGCGTGGTGTTCCAGCAAAGCACGTTGGATCTGGACCTCAGCGTCGAGCAAAACCTGCGTTACCACGCCGCACTGCATGGCTTGTCCCGGCGCCAGACCGGGCTACGGGTCGACGCCGAACTGGCGCGCCAGACCTTGACCGAGCGCCGGGGCGAACGAGTACGCGAACTCAATGGCGGCCATCGTCGGCGGGTGGAGATCGCCCGCGCGTTGCTGCATGAGCCAAGCCTGTTGCTGCTCGATGAGGCCAGCGTTGGCCTCGATCCGGCCAGTCGCCTGGCGCTCAACCAACACATCCGCAGCCTGTGCCGGGAGCACACGATCAGCGTGCTCTGGACCACTCATTTGCTGGATGAGGTGCAGCCCAGCGACGACTTGCTGATCCTGCATCAAGGCCGCTTGGTGGCCAGCGGACAGGCCGATGCCCTGAGCCTGGAACATGGCGGCGACCTCGGTTCGGCCTTCGCTCGCCTGACCACCCCGGCCCCTTCAGGAGCAATCGTCGGATGAACGCTTATTGGCAATGTTTCAGCGGTATCGTGCTGCGTGAATGGCTGCGTTTCGTGTTGCAGCGCACGCGGTTTCTCAGCGCACTGGTGCGGCCGCTGCTGTGGCTGCTGGTGTTCGCCGCCGGTTTTCGCGCGGCGCTCGGCATCGCCATCATCGAGCCCTACGACACTTACATTCCCTACGAGGTTTACATCATCCCGGGCCTGGCCTGCATGATCCTGTTGTTCAACGGCATGCAAGGTTCGCTGTCGATGGTCTACGACCGGGAGATGGGCAGCATGCGCGTCTTGCTGACCAGCCCTCTGCCCCGGACCTTCCTGCTGTGCAGCAAATTGCTGGCGACGTCGCTGATTTCGCTGTTGCAGGTGTATGCCTTTCTGGCGATTGCCTGGGTGTACGGCGTGCAACCGCCGGCCATGGGTTTGTTGCTGGCACTGCCGGCGTTGCTGTTGGTGGCATTGATGCTCAGCGCGCTGGGCCTGTTGCTGTCCAACGCCATCCGCCAGCTGGAGAACTTTGCCGGGGTGATGAATTTCGTGATCTTCCCGCTGTTCTTCCTGTCGTCGGCGCTGTATCCGCTATGGAAAATGCGCGAGTCCAGCGAGTGGTTGTATTGGCTGTGCGCCTTGAACCCCTTTACTCATGCGGTGGAACTGGTGCGGTTTGCGCTGTATGAACGTTTCAATCCGGTTGCGCTGGCAGTATGCGTGGGGCTGACGCTGGTGTTCGCCCTGCTGGCGGTACTCACCTTCAACCCGCAGCATGCGGCGCTGCGCAAAACCAACTGACAGCTCCGACCCGATCGTTCCCACGCTCCGCGTGGGAACGATCAATATCCGGCAATCCAGCACAAAATTACTACTTTAGTACTGGTTTTCCTGTCTATCGTCGCATTCACAATGCACCGCTACTGGCATGTAATGGGTTCATAACTATAAGGACTGAACCCCATGCCCCGTGCACGACGTGTTCTGCTGTGCCCTTCTCTCGCCGCGCTGTCGCTGAGCCTGTTGCTGGGCGTCGCGCAGGCTGAAACAGCGCTGTTTTCCGCCGACGGTTATCGCATCGGTCTGTACCGCAGCCCGACCCCGACTCAACTCCAGGGCGCGAGTATCATCGACACGCCGGCCCTGCAAAACCTGCTCAAGCAGACGCCCCCGCCGCTGCTGATCGATGTCTACCGCCGGCAGTGGCTGCAAGGGCGTTTCATCGAAGACGAACCCCATGAAAACCTGCCCGGCAGCCATTGGCTGGCCAATACCGGTGACGGTGACCTGACGCCCCCGTGGCAGGACTATTTCGCGCGTCACCTGCAGCAATTGACGGCGGGCGACCTGAGGCGACCGTTGGTCTTTTACTGCCGCTCCGATTGCTGGTTGAGCTGGAACGCGGTAAAACGCGCCGCGTCCATAGGCTATAAAACACTGTATTGGTACCGCGACGGACTGGATGCCTGGCAAGCGGCGAATCTGCCCGTGACGCAGGCAAAGCCCGAGCCCTTTCCCTGACGTGAGCGCTTGCGTGTTGTAGCCACACCCGGATCAAAAATAATGAGGTGAAAGGCCATGTACAAAATTTTGATTGCCGACGATCACCCGCTGTTTCGCGAAGCCATTCATAACGTCATCAGCGACGGTTTCCCCGGCAGCGAGGTCATGGAAACCGCCGACCTCGACAGCGCCCTGGCCCTGACCCAGGAACACGATGACCTGGACCTGATCCTGCTTGACCTGAACATGCCTGGCATGCACGGCCTCAATGGCCTGATCAACCTGCGCAACGAGGCGCCGACCATTCCGGTGGTGATCGTCTCGGCCGAGCAGGACAAGCAAATCGTGCTGCAAGCCATCACTTATGGCGCGGTGGGCTTCATTACCAAGTCGTCGCCACGGGTGCAGATGACCGACGCCATCCAGCAGATTCTCAATGGCAATGTGTACCTGCCGCCGGACATTATCCGCACGCAGAAAAGCAGCACTCATCGCCGGATGAATGACACCCCGAGCTTCCCGCCCGAATTACTCCAGGCGCTGACCCGCAAGCAGTTGTTGGTGCTTGAGCGCATGACCAAGGGCGAATCGAACAAGCAGATCGCCTACACCCTGGAAATCGCCGAAACCACGGTCAAGGCCCACGTCTCGGCGATATTGCGCAAACTCAATGTGCACAATCGGGTGCAGGCGATTTTGAGTGCCGGGGATATTGATTTCGGGTCGTATTTGCGGCGTTGATGATCGTTCCCACGCGCTGCGTGGGAATGCCTCAACGGACGCTCCGCGTTCGGCTCTGGAAGGGACGCAGAGCGTCCCGGGCTGCATTCCCACGCAGAGCGTGGGAATGATCAGACAAACACCAGAAAACTCAAGGCCGACCCAGCAAATGACTCATCGCCGTCTTGAGTTTCATCGGCCGCACCGGTTTGTGCATCAGGGTGTGGCCCAGTTCACGGATTTGCTGTTTGAGTTCGTTGCTGTAGTTGGCGGTGATCATCATCGCCGGGATCGCTGAAGCACGACGGGCGTTGATCCGGGCCACGGCATCGACACCATTTTGCTCATCATCCAGGTGATAGTCGGCGATCAGCAGGTCGGCTTCGTCGTGATAATTATCCACTTGCCGCGCCAGGTCTTCTTCCGACAGCGCCGTGATCACCCGACAGCCCCAACCTTCGAGCAAGGTGCGCATCCCCGCACAAATCGCCGCGTCATTGTCCAGCACCCACACCCGCGCACCGCGCAGGCGCTCGAGCATCGGTTCGCTCATCAGCAGGTTCGGCAACGCCTTGGGCGCCGTGGCACTCAACGGCACTTCGACGGAAAACATCGAGCCCTTGCCCGGCCACGAACGCACGTGAATCCGGTGGCCGAGAATGCGCGCGATTTTCTCCACGATCGCCAGGCCCAGCCCCAAACCGCGATCCTGATCGGGACGCTGCACGTCACCGCGCTTGAACTCCTGAAAAATCTCCTCCAGACGGTTTTCAGCAATGCCCATGCCGCTGTCCCAGACTTCAATGGTCAACCGCTGATGATGACGTCGGCAACCGAGCACCACACGCCCACTGTAGGTGTAGCGAATGGCATTACTCAGCAGATTACGCAGGATCCGCGCGAGCAACTGAATGTCACTGCGCACCAGCGCCGAACACGGGATGAAATGCAGCTCGAGGCCTTCGCTGCGGGCCACTTGGGTGTATTCGGCGGCGAGGTTTTCCAGCAGTTCGCTCAGGGCAAAGGGCGCAATATCCGCCTTGATCACCCCGGCATCGAGTTTGGAAATGTCCACCAGCGTACCCAGCAGGTTTTCCACGTCTTCCAGGGAATTGCTCACGTTGCGCACCAGCGTTTCGTTGGCCACCGGCTCCCGGCGTTCGAGCAAGGCGCTGGTAAACAGCCGCGCGGCATTCAGCGGTTGCAGCAAATCGTGACTGACCGCTGCGAGAAACTTGGTTTTCGACAGGTTGGCCTGCTCGGCCTCGAGCTTGGCCTCGCGCAAGCGTGATTCCACCCGGCGGCGTTCATCGATTTCACGCAGTAATTGGTCATTGAGAGTCGTCAGTTCGGTGGTGCGTTCGCGCACCCGCAATTCAAGGTTCTGATAGGCCTGATGCAACGCCTCGGCGGTGCGGCGACGCTCGGTGATGTCACGGATCAACACGAAAATCCCCACCACTTCTCCGGTGGCCAGGCGATTGGGCACGTAGGAGCGCAGCATGTAGCGCTCCTGATTGTTGATGTTGGTTTCAGCAAACTCGAAGGTCACGCTCTCGCCGGCCAGGGCCCGGGCCACGTAGGCTTCCAGGCGCTGGTAATGTTGCTCGCTGTGAACTTCGCGCAGGCTCTGCCCGAGCATCACGCCCCGGGGCCAGCAGTACCATTCTTCATAGACCTTGTTAGTGAATTCATAAACCAGATCGGCATTCAGGTAGGCAATCAGCGCCGGCACATGGTCGGTGATCAGGCGAATCCAGCGCTCGCTTTCGCTGAGGGCTTCGGCGTGCTGGTAGCGTTCGGTGATGTCGGTGAAGGTGTTGACGAAACCGCCGGTGGGCAACGGATGGGTGCGGATTTCCAGCACCCGGCCATCGTAGAGGCGCTGCTCGCATTCCTGCACGTGCCGCCCGTTTTGATCGCGACTGGCCGGGGTCAGCAGGTTCAGTTCGCTGTCGGCAATCACTTCGGCGAACGGTCGATGAGCCGCCACCGGTGCCAGGCCGCTGAGTTCCAGGAAGCGCCGGTTCCACAGTTCCAGAATGCCCTCGGCGTTGACCATCGCCACGCCTTGGGACAGGTTGTCGACCGCCCGTTGCAACAAGTGCGACTTCTGCGCCACGGCCTGTTCACGGCGCAGGGTTTCGCTGAGTTTGACGTCGGTAATGTCAGTGAACAGAATCACCCGCCCGCCTTCCTGAGTCGGCCGTTCGCTGACTTGCAGCCAGCGCCCGTTGTGCAGGCGATAGAGCAGGTTTTCGTCGGCATGCCCACGGGGTTCTTCGCTGAACAGTCCGGTCGCGGTCATGAGCCGCTTGACCTCGCGCAAGCGCATGCCGGCGTTGATCCGCACCCGACTGTTGCCCCAGAACGCCTTGAAGCGGCTGTTGAACAGCACGATCCGCTGCTTGGCATCGAACAGCACAAAGGCGTCGGAGATGCTTTCGATGGCGTCGATCAAGTGTTGATGGGCCGTTTCGGCCCGCAGCCGCGCTTCGCTGAGCAAATGATTGCCCGCCTTGAGTTCGGCCATGGCCTGGTTCAGGGCATCGGTGCGCTCACGCACCTGTTCGGCCAGCACCACCGAATGCTGGAACGCCGCATACGGGTCGTTACCGCGGGTGATGCCGGATTCGATGCGCTCGATCAGCGCGCCATTGATGCGCTGCAATTTGTGGTTTTCGCGGCGCAGGCTGGCGATTTGCGCCTGAAGGTCAGCGCTGTCCAGGGGTTCGGCCTCGGGCAATGGCAACCCCGGTGAAGGTCTGGTTGATGTGCATGCCATTGAACTGTTCTCCGTAGGTGTTGAAACCCATCACCCGCTGATCCCGCAAAAACCCGCCGATCTGCTCGAGATTGCCGCCGTCTTCCAGTTCCAGACGCCTGAGAAAACAATCGCAGCCGATGGTCAGCAACAGGTCCCCGAGACGCTCCTGCAAACCGTCGAACAGGTTTTGCAGATTCGGCAGCATGGGGCCGGGGGTCATGACGGTGAGGACGATGCCGTTTTCCACTGCGCAGTAGAAACTCAGGCTCAGGTCCGGATGAACCTGCTGGATCGCCCGCACGTAATACTGATCGTTGATGCGCACCGCCAACGGGTGTGCGGCAAAGACCCGATAATCGAGGTCGGCCACCGCCACGCCGATGTGCCGGGCGTACTCTTCGGCGGCGGGTTCGGCGTTCAGTTCGAACACCCGGCGCGAGGCGCTGTCGGCAGCGGTGACCACCAGTTTCTCGGCCCTGGGCAGGATGTGGTGGGTGGTGAAGACTTCGAAGTCCAGCCAGGTGTTGACCAGCACCACCACCGCCGCGCCGCTGTGAAACTCGCCGCCGAAATACACGTGGGTGTGGGTCAGGTAGTTGTCGTCGCCGGCCGAACCGCCGAAATGCGGAATGTCGCCCAGCGCCGCACTCAGGGCTGCGAGAACCATTTCCTCACGACTGGACAGGCCATCGAGCAGGGTCAGGGCAAAGCTGTTGCCCTTGATCGGCGCCAAGGTGTTGCTGCGACAGCCACTGACCAGTCGTTCGACCATTTGCTGGGCATCGATCAGGCTGAAATGCTCCATCTCGTCGATCAGTTCGGTGGAGATGGAAAAGTGCCGATGATCGAAGCCCACCGCCGTCACGCAACTGCGGCCATAACCTTGGGGGGTGATTTCCCCGGCGCTGGTGCAACCCACCAGCCGGATGCCGCCGAAACTTTCCTGCAAGGCCTGGCCCAGCGCCTGTAAGTCGTACTCGGCGGAGCAGAAGAACAGCACAAAGCCCAAATGCGGATGCAAGAGTTGTCGCGCCAGATCCTGCGCCGCTTGCTGGGCATCGGTGGCCTGGGACATGGCGCTGACCACTCCGTCGTTCTGAACCTGCTCCATTGCTCGCCCCTCGCCGGTGCGCCTGTATGAGGCACGAGTGTACGAAGCCTGCGGGCGGGGACGAATGCTACTTGGGTAGTGGGTGGGGGGTTCGATGGGATGAGAGGGGGATTTGCACGATGGCGTGGCGGGAGCTTGTTTGACTGGAGCTTGTGTGGCTGGAGCTTGTGTGGCTGGAGCTTGTGTGGCTGGAGCTTGTGTGGCTGGAGCTTGTGTGGCTGGAGCTTGTGTGGC
>NZ_MUNM01000084.1 GCF_002286815.1 Pseudomonas sp. PICF141 | reverse complement strand
TGCCCAGATGGTGAAATTGGTAGACACGCCAGCTTCAGGTGCTGGTGACCGCAAGGTCGTGGAAGTTCGAGTCTTCTTCTGGGCACCAATTCAAATTCAAGGTCACGATCTTGAATTTCACAGAAACCCGCGAAAGCGGGTTTTTGCGTTTCTGGCGTTCGAAAACTTCATAAATGTCAGCACGGCCTCTGCAGGAGCTGCCGGGCTGCGCTCTTTTGATTTCAGCGATTTCAGTTGCGCCAACAATCAAGATCAAAAAATCGCAGCCTTCGGCAGCTCCTACGGGAGATCAAGCGTTATGCCGCCTCTTGCTAACAAAACTCTCGCACATTTCGCGAACGACACTACACCGTAGGAGCGAGGCTTGCCCGCGAAGGCGTCAGACTTGCAGACAAAAAAACCTAAGCCCGGAACTGCCCCAGGCTCGCCTTCAACTGCGCCGCCAAGCCATCCAGCACCTTGCCACTGGCCGTGGTTTCCACCACCGCCTGAGCAGCCTTCTCGGCCTGCGCATGGATGGTCTCAACCCGCCCGCGTACCGCCTGTGCACCTTGCGCCTGATGCGCCGCAGCCTGAGTCGCCAGACCGATTGCCGCATGCACCTGCTCCACCGACGCCTGCACCGACTGCTGCAACCGCGCACTGTCGCGCAATACCAGCAAACCTTCGCTGGCCTGACGCCCGGCCTGCCCGATTGCCGCAACGGCCTCACGCGCACCTTGCTGCAACGCAACGATGTGGGCCTGAATGTCGCCGGTCGAGCTTTGAGTCTTGCTCGCCAGCGCCCGCACCTCATCCGCCACCACGGCAAACCCGCGACCGGTCTCACCAGCACGCGCCGCCTCGATGGCTGCGTTCAACGCCAGCAAGTTGGTTTGCTCGGCGATCCCGTGAATCACCGTCAGCACCACTTCAATCTGCTCACTTTGCTGTGCCAGGCGTTCGATGACTTTCGCGCCCGTGTCGACCTGCCCAGCCAACGCTTCAATCAGGCTGCCGACTTTCGCCGAGGTCCGGGTGTTTTCATCCGTGGCCTGACGAATGCCCACCACCTGCTGCAAGGCGGCTTGCATGGCGTGGCTTTCAGACTGGGCTTCGTCAGCCATTTGCGACAACGCCCGCAAGCTTTCGGCCACCTCGTCGCGCTGCATACCTGCCGCCGCATCGGCGCCGGCATTGCGCAAGGTCATGGCGCCGATTTCGACGCCGGTCCGCTGGGCCACATCGCCCGCCTCCCGCACGATCGGCTGCAACTTATCCACAAAGCGATTGACCGCCGAGGCCATGTCGCCAATCTCATCCTGGCTGTTGATCTGCACACGCTTGGTCAGATCACCCTCACCCGCCGCCAGATCATCCATGGCGGCAATCAGCAGCTTCAAGCGATTGACCACGCGACGACCCAGCACCACCGCCAACAACAGCAGCACACCAAAACCTACCAGCGCCAGGCCCATGCCGATGCGCCAGCGCAAAGCCCCCGCAGCTTCCTGCACGGCCGTGGTGGTATTGGCTTTCATTTCAGTGGCGGTGGACTGCGCCGATTGCAGACGCCCGCGCATCGCCGTCGCGCTGTCAGCCGCCGCGCCTTTGAGGCTGTCACCCACCAGTTGATCACTGCTGGCGATCAGCGCCGAGAATCGCTTGTCCAGCGCCGCCACATCGGTTTCCACGGAGGCGGTCGAGACGCCCATCAACACCTTGCCGATCTCCACCCCATTGGGGTTGATCGAGGCTTCAAGGTAGTAGACCGACGGATCGTTCTTCGCCGCATCCAGCACCTTGTCCAGCGCCCGCTCGCCCTGGCCTTTTTCCAGAAGCGCCTTGTTGATCGGGTTCTCCCGGTTGAGGTAGCGCGTCAGGTGCTGGCCCGTGGCGTCGTCGTAGACCACGAACAACACATTGGGATTGCGCTGGGCACGGCGAGCGAATTCGGAAAGGGTGGGGATGTCGCTATCCCACATGGCGCGGGGTGCGACCGAGGCCAGAAGCTGCGCCATGTCGTTGGCCGAATCCTTCAGGTCCTTCTCCAGCGTCGCACGCAACTGCGCCTGCTCATCCTTCAGACGCGAAGACAGCCCGGCTGTCAGGCGCTGACGGGTACTGGTGGACAAGCTATCCAGGCTCGACGTGACTTCACGCCCTGCCTGCTCAAGTTCACCGGAGAGTTTTTGGCTGTCAGCGCCCAGCCGCACACCCAAATCAGCTTCCAGCGCAGTCACGGTGCTGCGGGTCAGAGCGACAGCCACCAGCACCTGCACCAAAAGGGCGATACCAAGGGTAACGAACACAGGCCGCAAGAGACGGCTTTGTAACAGTGAGAGAACGGCCGACACTGAAAATCCCTCTGCTTTGACGCCATCAAATTGATAGCACGTCAGAAACGATGCTTTTTCAATGTTCACAGCAAAGGTCATGCCGTTCGACAGGCATAAACGACAAAGGCCCCAATTAAGGGGCCTTTGTGTTTTACATCAACGACTTATTAAGCGAATGGGTGACGCAGAACGATGGTTTCGTTGCGGTCCGGGCCCGTCGAAATAATGTCGATCGGCGCACCGATCAGCTCTTCAACGCGCTTGATGTAAGCACGGGCGTTAGCTGGCAGCTCTTCCAGAGTTTTGGCACCCACGGTCGACTCTGTCCAGCCCAGCACTTCTTCGTACACCGGCTGCAGACCCATGTAGCTGTCAGCGTCAGTCGGGGCAACGTCCTTACCTTCTGCATCTTTGTAGCCGACGCAGATGTTGATGGTTTCCAGACCGTCGAGTACATCCAGCTTGGTCAGGCAGATGCCCGAGATACTGTTCACATCGATAGCGCGACGCAGGATAACGGCGTCAAACCAGCCACAACGACGAGCACGACCGGTAGTCGCGCCGAACTCGTGACCTTGTTTAGCCAGATGCGCACCGACTTCGTCGAACAGCTCAGTCGGGAATGGACCCGAACCTACACGTGTGGTGTAGGCCTTGGTGATACCCAGGATGTAGTCCAGGAACATAGGACCAACGCCCGAACCGGTAGCAACGCCGCCAGCGGTGGTGTTAGAGCTGGTCACGTACGGGTAGGTGCCGTGGTCGATGTCCAGCAACGAACCTTGGGCGCCTTCGAACATGATGTCTTTGCCAGCACGACGCAGGTCGTGCAGCTCGGCAGTCACGTCCAGCATCAGCGGCTTGAGCAGCTCAGCGTATTCTTTGCACTCGGCCAGGGTCTTGTCGAAGTCAATGGCTGGTTCTTTGTAGAAACCGACCAACATGAAGTTGTGGTATTCCACCAGTTCACGCAGCTTGGCTTCAAAGCGCGGCATGTTGAGCAGATCACCTACGCGCAGACCGCGACGGGCAACCTTGTCTTCGTAAGCCGGGCCGATGCCGCGACCGGTAGTACCGATCTTCAGCTCGCCACGGGCCTTTTCACGGGCCTGATCCAGCGCTACGTGGTAGGACAGGATCAGCGGGCAGGACGGGCTGATACGCAGGCGCTCGCGCACCGGTACGCCTTTCTCTTCCAGCTTGATGATTTCCCGCAGCAGGGCGTCGGGGGCAACCACCACGCCGTTACCAATCAGGCACTGCACGCCTTCGCGCAGCACGCCCGACGGGATCAGGTGCAAGACAGTTTTTTCGCCGTCGATCACCAGGGTGTGACCAGCGTTGTGGCCACCTTGGTAGCGCACTACGGCGGCAGCATGTTCGGTCAGCAGATCAACGATCTTGCCTTTGCCCTCATCACCCCATTGGGTGCCCAGGACTACGACATTCTTACCCATAACACTTGTCCTCATTCGCGCAAACTTGGTGCCGGCGGCGGCCGGCAGGAAAACTCAAGAAGCCAGCGGCAATACTTGCCAAAGCCCGTTCTGCTGAATCAATTGCCGGTCGCAGTCCGCTTCACGGGCGGCGGCCAAAAGCTGCCCAGGCAATGCCTGAACGACACGCTGACCCTCACTGCGCAACTGGCAAACCTGCTGCCAGAGTGCTGCATCCGTACTGTCAGGCATCCAGATACCGCCAGACGGTAGCTCTATGTCAGCACGCCCCAGGGTCACCAGGGTTTTCAAATCGGTAGAGAAACCGGTTGCCGGACGGGCACGACCGAAGTCAGCACCAATGTCGTCGTAACGACCGCCCTGAGCAATGGACTGGCCAACACCCGGCACGAACACGGCGAACACGACACCCGTGTGGTAGTGATAGCCGCGCAACTCGCCCAGGTCGAAATACAGCGGTAACTGCGGGAAACGCGTGGACAGACGCTCGGCAATTGCCAGCAGATCGTCCAGGGCTGCCAGCACGGGCGCCGGCGCATCGGCCAGTCGCTCGCGGGCAGCACTCAACACTTCACGACCACCACACAGATCGACCAGCGCTCGCAGCATGCCCGACAGATCGGCAGGCAAGCCTTCGGTCAAGGTAATGACCTCATCAATGGCTTTACGTTGCAACGCATCGAACAACTGTTGCTCGACTTCGCCGGACAAACCGGCGGCGCGGGCCAGCCCGCGGTAGATGCCGACATGGCCGAGGTCCATGTGCACATCCGGCACATCGGCCAGTTGCAGCATGGCCAGCATCAGGCTGATGACTTCCACGTCGCTGCTCGGACTGGCGTCGCCGTACAACTCGGCGCCCAGTTGAATGGGGCTACGCGAGGACGACAAGGCACGCGGCTGAGCATGCAGCACGCTGCCGGCATAACACAGACGGCTGGGGCCTTCGCGACGCAGGGTATGCGCATCGATGCGCGCCACTTGCGGCGTGATGTCGGCGCGGAAACCCATCTGCCGACCCGACTGCGGGTCGATGACCTTGAAGGTACGCAGATCGAGGTCCGAGCCCGCACCAGTCAGCAGGGATTCCAGGTACTCGATATGGGGAGTCACGACAAACTCGTAACCCCAGCTCTGGAACAGATCCAACACCTGGCGACGCGCTACTTCGATGCGCGCAGCTTCTGGTGGCAGTACTTCTTCGATGCCATCTGGCAGCAGCCAGCGGTCTACCGTTGCCATTACGCCATTCCCCTATGATCCGGGCGACAAGCCTTTGGGCGAGCCTTGAGTGAAGCAGAAAATGATCGGCCCATGCACACAAACCGCGCGCATGGACAACGGGGCGAAAAGCCTGAAACCGGCTTCGCCAACCACTTTCCTCGAAAAACCTGTCGAGTCATTCAACTCGGTTGCCTGCATAAACAGCAATCAAACGTGCAGACGCAAAAAAGCCGGGAATTTCCCGGCTGCCGCATCATACACACGTTTTCCCAAAGGATCACCCCGCCCGAGGTTTTAGCCGCCAGGCGGGGGATGATTCAGGTCAACGCCGTATCAAGGCTTGGCTTTCTCCAGGTAACGGAAGAAGTCGCTGCCCGGGTCCAGGACCATGACGTCGGATTTGTTCGCGAAGCTTTCACGGTAGGCGCGCAGGCTACGATAGAACGCGTAGAACTCCTGATCCTGACCGTAGGCCTTGGAGTAGATCGCAGCAGCCTGGGCATCACCGTCACCGCGAACCTCTTCAGATTCACGATAGGCTTCGGCCAGCAGTACGCGGCGTTGACGATCGGCGTCGGCACGGATGCCTTCAGCCAGCTCGTTACCCTTGGCGCGATGCTCGCGAGCCTCGCGTTCACGCTCGGTGCTCATACGTTCGAACACGCTGCGGTTCACTTCCTTCGGCAGGTCGATGGTTTTGACCCGGACGTCGACAACTTCGATGCCCAGCTCTTTTTCCGCCATCTTGTTCAGCGAACTGGTGATGTCAGCCATCAGCGCATCACGCTCACCGGACACTACTTCGTGCAGGGTACGCTTACCGAACTGGTCACGCAGGCCCGACTCCAGACGACGAGAAAGACGCTCGTCAGCAATCTGCTTGAGACCGGAAGTCGCGGTGTAGAAGCGCTCGGCATCTTTCACGCGCCACTTGGCGTAGGCATCGACCATTACGGCTTTCTTTTCCAGCGTCAGGAAACGTTGTGTCGGTGCATCCAGTGTCATCAGGCGCGCGTCGAACTTGCGCACCTTGTTCACGTAAGGCACTTTCACATGCAGGCCCGGCTGAACATCGGCCTGGACTACCCGACCGAACTGCAGCAGCACCGCGCGCTCGGTCTGAGCCACGATGTAGAAGCAGTTCCAGGCAACGATCGCCACCACGACGCCGACAATAAGGGCGATCAGCGATTTATTGCTCATCAGCGACTCTCCCTGGTACGTGCCTGCTGTTGCTGCAGATCAGCTGCCGCACGCGCATTCACTTCATTGCTGCTGGCTGCCGCACCCGTCACCGGAGCGCCAGGGCTGCGACCACTGTCAATCATCTTGTCCAGCGGCAAGTACAGCAGATTGTTCTGGCCATCCTTGTTGCCGGTCACGAGAACCTTGCTGGTGTTGCTGAAGATTTCCTGCATGGTGTCCAGATACAGACGCTGGCGGGTGACTTCAGGAGCCTTGCGATACTCGGCTACCAGTTTGGTGAAGCGATCAGCCTCACCCTTGGCACGGGAAACGGTCTCGTCGCGGTAACCGTTGGCATCCTCGAGGATGCGCTGGGCCTGACCACGGGCTTCCGGTACTACACCGTTGGCGTAGGTTTCAGCCTGGTTTCGCGAACGCTGCTCGTCTTCACGAGCACGGATCACGTCATCGAAGGCTTCCTGGACTTCACGCGGTGCAGCTGCGCTCTGTACGTTGACCTGGGTAACGGTGATACCGGTGCGGTAAGTATCGAGGAAACGTTGCAGACGCTCCTTGATTTCGCTGGCCATCAACTCACGACCTTCGGTCAACACCTGGTCCATGGCGGTAGAACCCACCACATGACGCAAGGCACTGTCGGTCGCATGCTGCAGGCTGATTTCCGGCTGATCGACGTTCAGCACGAAGTCTTGCAGGTTGCTGATCTTGTACTGCACGGTCAGCGGCACTTCGACGATATTTTCGTCTTCAGTCAGCATTTGACCCTGCTTGGTATAGGCACGCTCGCGCGTGACGTTTTCCATGTACTTGCGATCGATCGGCGGGAAATAGATGTTCAGGCCCGGGCCGACGGTTTCATAGTATTTGCCGAAGCGCAGCACTACGGCTTGCTCCTGTTCGTCGACCACATAGACAGCGCTGTACAGCCACACAGCCGCCAGCACGACCAGGCCGATGCCGAGCAGGCCGCCGAAGCCGCCGCTCTTGCCCGGGCGACCGCCCTCGTCACCGCGTTTTTTACCACCACCGAACAACCCGTTCAGGCTTTCCTGCAGCTTTCGGAAGGCCTCGTCGAGATCCGGTGGTCCCTTGCGGTCGCCGTTATTGCGGCGCTTGCCACCCCAAGGATCCTGATTATTCGAGTTGCCACCCGGCTCATTCCAAGCCATAGCGCTCTCCATCTGATAAAGCAAAGACGCACCCACGGCGCGCCGACCAATGCTACAGAATGCCTGTCACCGCGGCACAACCGCTTTCTCAGGCTTTTATTGCAAAGTGTGTTGCTCGATGAATTCCATCGGTTGCAGACCTTCGCGGCTCACGAGTCGATTCAGTTCGATCCGTGGCAAGCGAACGGCCAGCAAGCTGATGCCTTCTTCGTCGTGTTCTTCTTTTTGCACCGCACCCAGTTCGAAAAACTGCGCACGCAGTCGAGCAAAACGTTGCGGCAAGCGCAAGGTGCCAACAAACAAATCACTGCCCAACAGTTCGGCCACGGCCTGCTTGAGCAGGTCAAGACCGGTACCGTCCTTGGCCGACAACCAGACCCGCTGCGGTTTGCCATCGGCATCGCGCTGGATCTGCGGCTCAACACCTTCGAGCAAATCGAGTTTGTTGTATACCTCAAGGATCGGCAAGTCTTGCGCCCCAATCTCCCCGAGTACCACCATGACCTGTTCGATCTGGGCCATCCGTTCAGGCTCATGCGCATCGATCACATGCAGCAGCAGGTCGGAGTTACTCGACTCTTCGAGCGTAGCCCGAAATGCCTCGACCAGTTTGTGCGGCAGGTGGCGGATGAAGCCCACGGTGTCTGCCAGCACGATCGGCCCGAGGTCGTCGAGTTCGAGCCTGCGCAAGGTCGGGTCGAGGGTAGCGAACAGCTGGTCGGCGGCGAAGACGTCGGAATCGGTGACCGAGTTGAACAGCGTCGATTTGCCGGCGTTGGTGTAACCCACCAGTGAAACCGTCGGAATATCAGCACGTTTGCGCCCGCGACGAGATTGCTCGCGCTGGCTGCGGACCTTTTCCAGGCGCCCCTTGATTTGGCGCAGGCGAATCCGCAACAGACGCCGGTCGGTTTCCAGCTGGGTTTCACCCGGGCCGCGCAGACCGATACCGCCCTTCTGCCGCTCAAGGTGAGTCCAGCCACGAACCAGCCGCGTACTCATGTGTTCAAGCTGGGCCAGTTCAACCTGGAGCTTGCCTTCATGGGTGCGGGCGCGTTGGGCAAAGATATCGAGAATCAAACCCGTGCGGTCAATCACGCGGCACTCGAAAATACGTTCGAGGTTACGTTCCTGACTGGGCGTGAGGATGTGATTGAAAATCACCAGATCGACCTGTTCGGCACTGACCAGGTCGCGTAACTCTTCGACCTTGCCGCTGCTGATCAGGGTTTTGGCGGTTGGCCGATGACGCGGCACGTTAAAAAACGCGACGGTCTCGGCGCCAGCCGAAATTGCCAACTCCTGAAACTCCTGCGGATCTTCGCGCGCCTCAGGGTCCTGACCATCCAAGTGAACGAGAATTGCCCGCTCACCACCACCGTGGCGCTCAAAGAACAAAGGAGACTCCTATCAGGCGTTACCTGGCTCAGCGTCACCTGCTTCGGATTCGGTTGCGCTGGGCAGACGAATTGGACGAACCGGCACCACTGTAGAGATAGCGTGTTTGTAAACCATTTGGCTAACGGTGTTTTTCAGCAGGATAACGAACTGGTCGAAAGACTCGATCGTGCCTTGCAGTTTGATCCCGTTGACCAGGTAGATGGAAACCCCCACTTTTTCTTTACGTAAAGTATTCAAGTAAGGGTCTTGTAGCGAATGCCCTTTTGACATGTGCCGCACTCCTTTAAGGATTCTATAAAAAATAGGTAAACAGATGGCTTGGGGCCGTCACACCCCCAAGGATAGACGGCAATTGCAAGGACTCAGCTCAATATGGAGATGGTCCCAAGGTATTTCAAGGCGCGTGGCAGATTGTCGCAATCGAGGCTGTCCAGCCAGTGTAGATCAGCCCAACTGCGTAGCCAGGTGAACTGGCGCTTTGCCAATTGGCGCGTGGCAATGATTCCACGCTCCTGCATCTCGGCTTGCGTCAGCTTGCCATCCAGGTAATCCCAGACTTGTCGATAACCTACAGCACGTATAGACGGCATCCCCGAATGAAGGTCACCTCTATCTCGCAGGGCTACGACCTCGTCGATGAATCCCTGTTCCAACATATTTGTGAATCTTTGTTTAATGCGCTCGTGCAGTACCTGGCGATTTGCCGGGGCGATAGCCAAGTTCGCGACAGTATAGGGCAATTGTTGCAGTCCCGAAGCGGCTGCTTCAGTACTTTGCGCAGATTGTCGCAAGCGCAGCTCAGTCATGCTCTGACCACTGACGCGATAAACTTCCAGTGCGCGACTGAGGCGCTGTGGATCGTTCGGATGAATTCGCGCGGCCGATTGCGGATCGATCACCGCCAATTGATCGTGCAAGGCTTGCCAGCCAAGGCGTGCAGCCTCTTCTTCAATTTGCGCGCGCACTTGCGGATCGGCCGCCGGCATGTCGGCCAGACCTTCAAGCAAAGCCTTGTAATAGAGCATTGTCCCGCCTACCAGCAGCGGAATTTTGCCCCGCGCGGTGATCTCGGCCATGGCCTGGAGCGCATCTCGACGAAAATCAGCAGCCGAATAGCTGTCGGCCGGGTCCAGAATATCGATCAATCGATGGGGAAATTCGGCCAATAACTCTTTCGACGGTTTGGCGGTGCCAATGTCCATGCCACGGTAAACCAGCGCCGAATCGACGCTGATCAGCTCGCAGGGCAAAACCTTGGTGAGCTCGATGGCCAGGTCGGTCTTGCCGGCAGCCGTCGGGCCCATCAGGAAAATCGCAGGAGGAAACTGGCTCATCAACGACCGCGCAAAAACAGTTTGTCCAGATCGTCCAGGCCCAATTGGGTCCAGGTCGGTCGGCCATGGTTGCATTGACCGCTGCGTTCGGTGTTTTCCATGTCCCGCAGCAGACCGTTCATTTCCGCCACGGCCAGGCGCCGATTCGCGCGAACCGCGCCGTGGCAGGCCATGGTGCCAAGCAATTCGTTCAGGTGGGCCTGAATCCGGTCGCTGGTGCCGTATTCCATCAAATCCGCCAGAACGTCGCTGACCAGCCGATTGGCTTCTGCCTGTTTCAACAAGGCGGGAATTTGCCGGATGGCCAGGGTTTCCGGGCCCAGACGCTGCAATTCAAAGCCCAGTCGCTGGAACCAGGCGACGTGTTCCTCAGCGCAATCGGCTTCGCGCTGACTGAGGGCCAGAGATTCGGGCACCAACAGCGGCTGACCGCTCAGGCCTTCGCTGGCCATGGCGATTTTCAGGCGTTCGTACATGATCCGCTCATGGGCGGCATGCATGTCCACCAGCACCAGGCCCTGGGCGTTTTCCGAAAGAATATAGATGCCCTTGAGTTGCGCCAATGCGTAACCCAACGGTGGAACGTCGTCCTGCCCGGCTGGCAGCGCGACCGCGTTGGCCTCGGGCAACGGCGCGAAGAATTCACGGTAGGCCGCTTGAGCTTCGGCGACGGGCACGCCGGATTGAGGCCGCGGCGAGTACTGATATTGATAACCGGCGCCAGCGCCGGAGCCAGCCGGCGTATTGAACGACGGTTGGGCCTGGGGCTGTTCCAGCAGCGCATTGGCCGCCAGACGCATTTCGCCCTGGGGGCCGAACTCACCGGCGTCGAGCCCGGTGGGCCGCACCATCGCGGTCGCGACAGGCGCGGCCAAATGGTCATCCGGACGCACATCGCCGAGGGCGCGGTGCAAAGTGCCATAGAGGAAATCGTGAACCATGCGTCCGTCACGAAAGCGTACTTCGTGCTTGGTCGGGTGCACGTTGACGTCGACGCCCGCCGGATCGACTTCGAAAAACAGCACGAACGTGGGGTGCCGACCGTTGAACAGCACGTCGCGATAAGCCTGGCGCACCGCGTGGGCCACCAGTTTGTCGCGCACGGCGCGGCCATTGACGAAGAAATACTGCAAGTCCGCCTGGCTGCGGTTGAAGGTCGGCAACCCGACCCAGCCCCACAAATGCAGGCCATTGCGCTCGATTTCGATCGGCAGCGCCTGCTCCAGAAAACCCGCCCCGCAGATCGCCGCCACACGTCGGGCGCGGGCCGCGTCATCATGAGCTTCGTGCAGGCTGAGGATGGTTTTGCCGTTGTGGCGCAGATGGAACGCCACGTCGAACCGCGCCAGCGCCAGACGCTTGATCACTTCTTGCAGGTGATCGAACTCGGTTTTTTCGGTCTTGAGAAATTTGCGGCGCGCCGGGGTATTGAAGAACAAGTCGCGCACTTCCACCGAAGTGCCCACCGGATGGGCCGCCGGTTGCACGCGCGGCGCCATGTCCCGGCCTTCGGTTTCCACTTGCCAGGCCTGATCGGCATCGCGCGTGCGGGATGTCAGGGTCAGGCGCGCCACGGAGCTGATGGAAGCCAACGCCTCACCCCGAAACCCCAGGCTCATCACCTGCTCGAGGTCTTCCAGATTACGAATCTTGCTGGTGGCGTGACGGGCCAGGGCCAGGGGCAGGTCATCGGCGGAAATGCCGCTACCATCGTCGCGAACCCGCAGCAGCTTGACGCCGCCCTGCTCCACATCGACATCAATGCGCTTGGCACCGGAGTCGAGGCTGTTCTCCAGCAGCTCCTTGATCACCGAGGCCGGGCGCTCAACCACTTCACCGGCGGCAATCTGGTTCGCCAGCCGCGGGCTGAGCAGCTCGATGCGTGCAGCGTTGGTCAGCACCTGGTTCATTCTTTGGCCGCCAGTTCAGTGCCGGGAATGGTCAATGTCTGACCAATTTTCAGCTCATCGCTCTTGAGGTTGTTGGCGTTACGCAAGGTAGCCGGAGACACCTGATAACGCACGGCGATCATCGCCAGGGTTTCGCCAGGATTCACGCGATGGTCACGGGGGCCCTGGGCGATTTTGCCGGAATCGCGCAGCCAGGCAATGTAGGTGCCCGGCGGTGGATTCTGCTGGAAGAACTGCCGCACGCCGCTGCTGATAGAACGCGCCAGCGCTTGCTGATGGTTCGCGGCAGTAAGCTTGGACGCTTCGTTGGCATTGGAGATGAACCCGGTTTCCACCAGGATCGACGGGATGTCCGGCGACTTCAGCACCATGAACCCGGCTTGCTCCACGCGCTGTTTGTGCAGCGGCGTGACGCGACCAATGTTGCTCAATACTTTCTGGCCAACGTTCAGGCTGGATGTCAGGGAAGCGGTCATCGACAAGTCGAGCAGCACGCCGGCCAGCATGCGGTCCTTGTCATCGAGGCTGACGTTGCCGGCACCTCCGATCAAGTCGGAACGGTTTTCGCTGTCGGCCAGCCAACGGGCGGTTTCCGACGTCGCGCCACGGTCAGACAAGGCGAACACCGAGGCACCGAATGCGGCGGTCGAAGGTGCGGCGTCAGCGTGGATTGAAACGAATAGATCGGCGCCTTTCTTACGGGCGATTTCGGTACGGCCGCGCAACGGAATGAAGTAGTCGCCGGTGCGAGTCAATTCGGCGCGGAAGCCTTTCATGCCATTGACCTGACGCTGCAGTTCACGGGCGATGGCCAGCACCACATCTTTTTCACGCTGACCGCGAGAGCCCGAGGCACCCGGGTCCTCACCACCGTGGCCGGCATCGATCACCACAATGATGTCGCGCTTGCCAGCCGGGGCGGGCGGCAATTTGATCGAAGGTTCGGCGGGTGCGACAGGGACCGCAGGCACCGTGGCCACAGTCGGCGCTGGCGCAGGCGGTGGCGCGGCATCGGCCGCGTTGTCGAACAGATCGACAACCAGGCGATTGCCATATTGGGCGTTCGGCGCCAGGGTAAAACTTTTTGGCGTGACGGCTTTTTTCAGGTCGATGACCACCCGCAGGTCGGTCGGCGTACGTTGAGCCGAGCGCATTGCGGTGATCGGAGTGTTCGAGGTATTGACGTTCAGCGGCGCCCCCAGGGATGCGCCATTGATGTCGATCACCAGACGATCCGGTGCGGTCAGGGTAAAGACGCTGTGCTGGACAGGCCCTGTCAGGTCAAACACCAGTCGCGTGTTGTCCGGCGCCCGCCACAGGCGAACACTGTTGACCTTCGTCTCGGCCACAGCGTCGACGGTCACCGCCAGAAACAACAATCCTACGGCAGCAACCAACGCGCGAAAGCGCATACCTAACCCCATCATCTAATTGGATTCCAATGCCAAAGCGGCACACCACAACTCGCCACGCGAGCCCTGTGGCGAAATTTTCAGCGAACGCCCGCTGTCTTGCGGGCTAATGGTAATGGTCAGGTCGGGCTTTGGCAAAAAGCCTGCACCCTTCTGGGGCCATTCGATCAGGCACAGCGCGTCGTCTTCGAAATAATCGCGGATACCAAGGAACTCCAGCTCCTCCGGATCGACCAGTCGATACAGGTCGAAATGGAAGGCACGGATCTCTCCTATCTCATAAGGCTCGACCAAGGTGAACGTCGGACTTTTTACCGCGCCTGTATGTCCCAGGCCACGGATGATGCCCCGGGACAGCGTGGTTTTCCCCGTCCCCAAATCCCCTTCGAGAAAAATCAGACCGTGCCCTCCAGTGGTTTGTGCGATGCGCGCACCCAATGCGGTCATCGCCTCTTCATCAGCCAGGTACAGGGTTACTTCAGACACGGTGCTTGCTCCTCCAACAACTGACGAATGGCTGGAATCAGATCACTGGCCGCCAGCCCACGGCCGAATTTACCTTGTTGCTCACCGGCATTGGCGTGCAGCCAGACCGCCAGGCAGGCTGCGTCATACGCCTCCATACCCTGAGCGAGCAAAGCGCCGACCAGCCCGGCCAGCACATCGCCCAAACCGGCGGACGCCATGGCTGGATGGCCCTGATGACACAGCGCCAGACGCCCATCGGGGCTGGCGATCAAACTGCCGGCGCCCTTGAGGACCACCACCGCTGTATATTTTTTGCTCAACGCATGGGCCGCGGCCGGACGATCGGCTTGAACTTCGGCCGTCGACAGACCCAGCAATCGCGCCGCCTCGCCAGGGTGCGGCGTGATAACACAATGGGCGGGCACATTCACGCCCCCTTCGGCCAACAGGTTCAACGCGTCGGCGTCCCAGACTTGCGGCAGCGGCGCATTGGCCGCGGCCGACAATAGACTGCGCCCCCAGGCGGCCTGCCCCAGCCCCGGGCCGACGACCAGCACCGTGACCTTCTCAAGCAGCCCCATCAATTGATTGGCCGACGAAATGCCAAGCACCATCGCTTCAGGCACTCGCGCCAATGCAGCGGGAACATACTCACTGCGAGTGGCCAGCGACACCATGCCGGCGCCGCTGCGCAGGGCGCTTTGAGCGCTGAGCAGGATGGCCCCGCCAAAACCGCGATCACCGCCGATCAGTAATACGTGGCCAAATTTGCCTTTGTGGGATGTTGGAGCACGAGGGGGCAGACGCGGCACATTATCGGCCGTCAGGCGACGGGCACTGACCGGGGCCCCGATAAACGTCTCAGGGGCAGCTTGCAGATCATTGAAGACCAAATCGCCCACCACATCCGCAGCGTCACCGGTGAACAGGCCCAGCTTCAAGCCGATGAACGTCACCGTAAGGTCCGCTCGAACCGCAACGCCGAGCTGGCGCCCCGTATCGGCACACAGCCCAGAGGGGATATCCACCGCTGCGACCGGCAGCCCACTGGCGTTGATCGCACCAATGACACTGGCGTATGGCTCGCGCACTTCACCGGTCAGGCCGGTGCCGAGCAAGGCATCCAGCACAAGACCACGCAATTCTGAATGCGCGTTCCAGTCTTGAATCGCGACGCCTTCGGCAACGGCCTCGGCATGGGCCGACGCGGCATCGCCCTGCAAACGCGCGGGATCCCCGGCGGCCAGCACGCGCACGTGCCAACCGGCACGTCGAGCCAGCACGGCCACCAGATAACCGTCGCCGGCATTGTTGCCGTGGCCGGCCACCACGCTCAATTCATGCGCGGTCGGCCAATGACGGACCAGCGCGCGCCAGGTCGCTCGCGCTGCACGCTGCATCAATTCGAAGCCCGGTGTACCGGCCGCAATCAGGCTCGCATCGAGCCCTCGGACTTGCGCGGCGCTATACAGCGCGTCGGGTAATTCATCTTTAGTGTGCGGCATGCGTCTTCAGGCTCCGATGTCTGGCAGAATTATACGCACCTCAGCTCCGGTTTCTCTCGTCTCATGCCCGCTATTACCACAGACCTGCCCGCCCTCGCCCAATCCATCAAGGACTGGGGCCGCGAGCTGGGCTTTCAGCAAGTCGGCATCAGCGGCCTCGACCTGGCCGAGCATGAGCAGCACCTGGAGCGCTGGCTCGCGGCCGGCTACCACGGCGAAATGGAATATATGGGCGCCCACGGCAGCAAACGTTCGCACCCCGAAGAACTGGTGCCGGGCACCTTGCGAGTCGTTTCCCTGCGCATGGACTACCTGCCGGGCGACACCGAAATGGCCAAACGCCTGGCCCAACCGGAAAAAGCCTACGTCTCGCGTTATGCATTGGGTCGCGATTACCACAAATTGATCCGCAAACGCGTGCAACAACTGGCGGAAAAAATTCAGGCGGTGATCGGCCCGTTTGGCTACCGCGCCTTTGTCGACAGCGCCCCGGTGCTGGAAAAAGCCATCGCCGAGCAGGCTGGCCTGGGCTGGATCGGCAAAAACACGCTGGTCTTGAATCGCAAGGCCGGCAGTTACTTCTTCCTCAGCGAACTGTTCGTCGACCTGCCGCTGCCGGTCGACCCGCCTCACGCCACCGAACACTGCGGCCGCTGCACCGCCTGCCTGGACATTTGCCCGACCAACGCCTTCGTCGGCCCCTATGTGCTGGATGCCCGACGCTGCATTTCATACCTGACCATCGAACTGAAGAGTGCGATCCCTGAAGATTTGCGGCCGCTGATCGGCAATCGGGTATTTGGTTGCGATGACTGTCAGATCGTCTGCCCGTGGAACCGCTTTGCCCGACCTTCCGGCGAAAGCGATTTCAAACCCCGGCACAATCTGGACAACGCCGAACTGGCCGAACTGTTCATGTGGGACGAAGCAAAATTTCTCAGCAGCACCGAAGGTTCACCGCTCAGGCGCGCGGGTTATGAGCGCTGGTTGCGCAACCTGGCGGTCGGGTTGGGTAATGCGCCGTCGAGCATTCCGGTGCTGGAAGCACTGAAGGCACGGCGGGATTATCCGTCGGAGTTGGTGCGCGAGCATGTCGAATGGGCCCTGAAACAACATGGACTCCTGTAGCAGCTGCCGCAGGTTGCGTTCGGCTGCGCAGCAGTCGTCATTCCGCACGCGAGTCCTGCGGCCTCGAACGCAGCCTTTGGCAGCTGCTACAGAGACGTGTCAGGCCTCGTCGTTATAAACAAACTTGGGCATTTCCCAGTGAAAACGGATCGCCAGCAAGCGCAGCAGGAAGCCGCCGAACAGGGTAATCAAAATCGCCTGTTCACCGGGTAATTGCAGGTAGATACAAAGCAGATAGCACCATGCGGCGGCAAACGAGACGCTGGCGTAGAGTTCGCGGCGGAAGATCAGCGGGATGTCGTTGCAGAAGATGTCCCGCAGGATGCCGCCAAATACGCCGGTGATCACGCCGCTGACCGAGGCCACCAGCATGCCGTGGCCCATTTCCAGGGCCGTCATGCAGCCGATCAGGGTGAACGCCACCAGCCCCACTGCGTCGAGCACCAGAAACAGCGAACGCAGATGACGCATCCAGCGGGCGATGAAGATCGTCAGCATCGCCGCGACGGAGGTCAACACCAGGTATTCCGGGTGTTTGACCCAAGTAAGCGGGTAATGGCCAAGCAGCACGTCGCGTACCGAACCGCCGCCCAGTGCCGTGACACATGCAATCAGCACCACGCCAAACCAGTCCATGCCGCGACGGCCCGCAGACAGGGCGCCCGTCATGGCTTCGGCAGTGATGGCGATCAGATAGAGCATCAGCAACATGGTGGCGGTCCTGGCAGAAAGGCGCGCAGTCTACTCACTTCACCGAAGCACCAAAAGAGGGCGCCGAAGTATTCACACAGACCTGTGGCGAGGGGGCTTGCTCCCGTTCGGCTGCGCAGCAGTCGTGAAAACCGCAAGCGCGGTGTGCCTGAAGAAACGGGATTGCAGGCAGAGGGGGTCGCTGCGCGACCCAACGGGGGCAAGCCCCTCGCCACAATGGCCCGCGACCACCCAATCAGAACTTGATGAAGTTCTTGCGGTAGTGCTGCAGCTCGGCGATCGATTCGCGGATGTCGTCCAGGGCCAGGTGGGTGCTGCCCTTTTTGAAGCTGTCGCGTACGTCCGGTGCCCAGCGCGCGGCCAGCTCTTTGAGGGTCGACACGTCGAGGTTGCGGTAATGGAAATAGCTTTCCAGCGACTTCATGTGGTTATAAAGGAAGCGACGGTCCTGGCAGATGCTGTTGCCACAGATCGGCGACTTGCCCCTCGGCACCCATTTTTCCAGGAAGGCGATGGTCTGGGCCTCAGCCTCGGCCATGCTGATACGGCTCTCGCGAACCCGCTGGGTCAGCCCCGAGCCGCCGTGCTGGCGGGTATTCCACTCGTCCATGCCGGCGAGGATTTCGTCGCTGTGATGGATGGCGATCACCGGGCCTTCGGCCAGGGTGTTCAAATCGCTGTCGGTAACGATAGTGGCCATCTCGATGATGACGTCGGTATCAGGGTTCAGACCGGTCATTTCCAGGTCGATCCAGATCAGGTTCAGCGGGTTTTGCATGAGTCGGCTCCTCGGCGTAGGTGCGCAGTTTAGCCTAGGGAGGCCACCGGGCGTGCTAAACTCGCGGCCGTTTTACCTAATCGCTGCATTCTCGATACGGAACACCCATGGCCAAACGCCAACTCAATCGTCGTCAAAACTGGCGCATCGAAAAGATTCAGGGCGAGCGCGCTGCCCGCGCCGCCAAACGCGAGTCCTCGGCTGTCGAGGCACTCGAAGGCGGCGACCTGGGCCCGGAACAGACGGGCCTGGTGATCGCGCACTTCGGTGTGCAGGTCGAAGTCGAGGCCCTCGATGGCGAATTGGCTGGCCAGGTGTTCCGCTGCCATTTGCGCGCCAACCTGCCAGCGCTGGTGACCGGCGATCAGGTTGTCTGGCGTGCCGGCAACCAGGGCATCGGCGTGATCGTGGCGCAACTGCCGCGTAAAACCGAACTCTGCCGTCCCGACAGCCGTGGCCAGCTCAAGCCGGTGGCGGCCAACGTCGACCTAATCGTGATCGTCTTCGCGCCGCTGCCCGAGCCTCACGCCAACCTGATCGACCGCTACCTGGTCGCCGCGGAACACGCCGGGATTCGGCCGTTGCTGCTGCTGAACAAGTTCGACCTGATCGACGAACAGAACGCCCCGGCGCTGAATGCCTTGCTGGCGGTTTACCGCACGCTGGGTTACCCGGTGCTGGAAGTGTCGGCCCACCACGGCAATGGCATGGAGCAGCTGCAGAAGCAACTGGACGGGCACATCAGCGTATTCGTCGGCCAGTCCGGTGTCGGCAAGTCGTCGCTGGTCAACAGCCTGCTGCCGGAAGTCGACACCCGTGTCGGCCCGCTGTCCGAGCTGTCGGGCCAAGGCACCCACACCACCACCACCGCGCGACTGTTCCACTTCCCCGGTGGCGGTGAGTTGATCGACTCCCCGGGTATCCGCGAATTCGGCCTGGGTCACGTCAGCCGTGCCGACGTCGAAGCCGGCTTCATCGAGTTCAACGACCTGATCGGCACCTGCCGCTTCCGCGACTGCAAGCACGACCGCGAGCCGGGTTGCGCCTTGCTCAAGGCTCTTGAAGAAGGCCGCGTGCAGCAGCAGCGGATGAACAGTTATCGGTCGATCATCGCCAGTTTGCCTGAAAGCAGCTATTAAGTAGCCTGGATCATTTTCGTGATGCCACGAAAATGATCAGTAGTTTCCCGCAGACACAAAAAAGCCGCGAATATCGCGGCTTTCTGATTTCAGCGTACGGTTTTTTCCAGCTTCCAGCCCAGCGCATCCAAGGCGTCGCAGCCATCCTGAATCAATATGTGTGCAGCATTGGCGAAATGCTCCAAGTCGTGACCTTCGGCGTTTTTGATGCACAGGCAGGTGACGCTATTGAGCAGATTGCGGGCCGCTTTGATTCGGTGAGTGGCGATTTCGAGGAGATCCGAAACTTTGGCTTCGGTGTCGATGTATAGCGTCGGGCCGACGCTGAAGTTGCCTTGCAGAGGGTGGTACTGGGTCATGTTTCTATCTCATCTGATAAGTGAAACTCCCACCCCTTTCGCGGCTAAACGAATTGGGTGGTAGCTGTACGCGGGTTAGCCGACCGGACAGATGAACCCGGCACACCCGAAGGCGTCCCACGCACAGCCACCATAGACATGCAGATGCCAGGCAGCAAAAAGCGCCGCGATTATACAGGCGCTTGTGCATCATCTGTTACGACCGGCTAAAGTCGATCACCGATTCGTCGGTGACGGACGAACTATAGGCGAGGTTCCGGCGAAGTAAAACCCGGTTTATGGGACTCGGAGCCGTCCTACACCATTCTCCGAAGAGTCCTCATTCCTTGATTTTTATCGCCGGTGGCTCAGTCGCATTGTGGGTATTGATCAACTCGCTTCGATACGCCAACACCTTGCTCGTGCTCCAGATCAACAAGGCGTGTGATGGGGCCATTGGCCTTCAGTCGTTCAGTGACAACTTTCGGCCACAGGTTGCGAGAGCGGCGTTTGGCAAGACTGTAGGTGAGTTCTTGAATTCGGTCCTGCGGGTAAAGCAGTGGTTCGAGTATCAGTTTTGCAACATCGCTGGCGCCTAAGTAGTTTTTCCCACCCGCATCCTTCTTCGCCTGTTTTAACTGCGCCAGTGTCTGCTTGAAGCTGTCGCTCATTTTGGGTCGCACGGATAGCTGGCTTTTTACGAATGCATCCGACTCACTGTGATTACCGTTCTCGTCGAAATAAGGGCCATTATTCATGTAAGAACGGATGTATTCCCAAAAGCCTTTTTGCATCGACAATGATTTACCAAAGGGGGCACCTAGACTCACCATCACAGCCGTTTCCGGCTCTTCAAATTTCCACATGCGAATTTCCAGTGAAGCGTTTTGCATGCCACCGATTTGGGTGCCCACGAGCTGAAACTCATTGGCCACGGCTGAAATACCCTCCCATGGAGCATGGTAAAGATCGCCATCATGATCGAAATACACTTCACTGGTGCGGCGGTTAAACAAAATGGGCAGAGGTAAAGGACGAAGGGTTTCCCATAAAAATGGCGCTAGGAACAAGGGAGCGCAGATAGCAAGCATGATAAACAGCCCTTCAGGCTCACTACTTTGCATAAAACTGAGTAGCCCAAGCCCCATCCCCCCAACCCCGCCCATACCGCCCAACACTCCCGTTAGCATTCCTCGATCAGAGTCGCCATTTGCTTGCAACGATAAGTAATGTTCAGTGTGCTCATCGGTAATAAACAGCTCTATAGGCAACTCACCCGTGGGCTTATTCGCTTCAAGAATTACGGTGGGTGCAGCGCTGTAGCGTGGTGTTGCTGGCATATTCATATCCATGCTCGTTCCATGATTTTTACCGCTGGCAGCGTCAGTCCTTCTTGTGGGGAATAGATCAACTCGCCCTCGATACGTCGCAAGTCCCGCACACCATCCTCATGGTAGACACGGCGGTAAGGGGTAACCCCAGCGGGTACTGGAATGCGGGTGCCGCTATGTCGGGCAAAGTCTTTGCCCGTCCATTCGACCTTTTTGATTTGGTCGGTGTGATAGCCGAGTGTATCGCCCCAAATTTCGATGCCCTTGAAGTGAATCATTACATCGGTCAGTGGCACATTTTCTCCCGGCAGGTTCAGCAGCAGATACGTGGAAGTGACTTGGCCTTGATAAGGGTTTATCTCTGACAGTCGGAAGGCATCAAAACTGATGGGGAACAGAACGGGGTAAAGCTTATCCATGGACAGCGTATAGCTGTGAGACCAAGTCTCGTCCGAACGGATACCAAAATGGCTGTATTTCACCCACTTTTCCAGCGGCGAGTCAGCCGTGTAAAGACGGGCGATGACTCCGCCCACAATCACAAAAGCGAGGCCCAGTAGTTTCGCCCCCAGATGCGGCACAACGTTAAGCCCCCTTGCAATTGTCGCCGCATCCCCGGCAATCACAGCAGCCCGCGCGACTCGCAGCGCCCGGAAAGCCTGGACTTGAATCTTGATACTCGCCAGCGAAGCGCCAGCCACAGACAAGTTCGCGACCATGGTGTCGAAGTCGCCCGCTCGATACGCCTCAAAGGCGTCCAGCCCATAGAGCACGACGTCGAATGCCAGGAAGACTCCTTGTGCTAAAGCAGTAGTGGCGGCGCGCCCCAACGCCTTGACCAAAAGTAGCCGTGATGACATTGAGGTGCTACCGCTTTGGCGGACGGCTGACGCCCAATCGACCTCGGCCATTCGCTGAACGACTGCAGCAGCTGCGGCGCCAATTCCAACCGCAGCGCCCACGCCGCTAAAACCATTTTTTACCGTTTTGTTATCAACAAACACATTACCGGACGAAACAAAATTCGCCCCCGCCACCAGCGTCACAATCGACTTGATCGGCGCTTTACTCAGCGCGCCTTTCAAATCAAACACACTGCTCAATTCAACACTCGACGCCAGATTCACCGGCAACGGTGGCAGCTTGGTGCTGGCTGGGACCAAATGCATGAACGGGATACCGTCAGCCACCCCGCTGGTCAGCGGTGTAACACTCAAATGCGCAGGCATTGACTGGCGAGTCCCCATCAAATCGCTGTACCACTCGCCCACCTGACGCGGCGTGACGCCCGATGTCTGGATGCGCTGGTCGCTGCGGGCCAGCGCTGCCGCCATGTACAAACGCCCCGCCGCACCAGTGCCCTTTTCACCCTGATGCAATTGCAACCCAGCCACCGGGGCAAGAGACAGAAATAGGGCCTCAACGCTTGAGGCCGGCTTGTGTTGCTTCAGTTTGTCGGCGGTCTTGTTCAGCGCATCGGTATAACCAAAGACCCTGGCAAGTTTGCTGGCGCCTTCTTGAACAGCAGCCTGGTTATCTCGGGCCACATCGCTGAAGTCCACAAGGTATTTGATTTCGCTAACACTCAGCCGTGACGGCAACCCGAGCAATGCCCAAAGCAACCATGGCTTGCCGGCCTTGTTACCTTCAAGACTGAGGGTAATGGCCTCGGCCCCGACGCTGGTGCTGGCCGGTCCCAGGCAAGCCGCCGCGAAATGCAATTCCAGTGCCTCACGGGTAATCGGTTGGGTAATGTCGAAATGACCACAAGCCGTGTCCATGCTCGACGGACCGGTCATTTGCAGGGTGTTGAACCACGCTACCCAGAGCTGGGCCAGATGCCGCATGTCAGCGGTATATCGCTCATTCTGGATCTCTTGATCTTTCCATGTCCGCTGGAGTTCGTCATAGCGGGTAATGGACGGCAGTTGTGCGCTCAGTTGCCGGTCGCCTTCACTCAGTGACTTGATGACACTGGCTATCGCCCACTCTTCAGCGTGATGTTCCTGGTAACTGTCGAACGCTTCTTTACGCACACACAGCAGCGCGGCAAGGTCGAGTAGCACGCCCCATGCATCATCAATGACGGCGTAAGTCTGCTGTTCGCAAGCCCTCATCTGCTTGAGAGCTTTCAGCCAGTTGGGTGCGTGTTCCGTTCCAGGTTCCGTGCTCCAGCCGTAGCTCGCCGCATCGTTGTATTCGCCAATCTGCTTGGTGACGGTGTCGACCTTGCCACTGAACGGTGCGACACCTGGCACAAAACTGCGCATGATGCGCTGGCGTACGGCGGGGTCTGTTTTGGCGGCCCGATACTGCGCCTCACTCCAGCGAACGGGCGACCAGACCAATCCGGCAGGGTCGCCAGCTCTTAACACCAGATGGGGTTTGACCCGGGTGTCGATCACCCTGCCCGCACGCGGGGTCTGGGTGAGCTGAGCTTTATCGACCTGATACTCCACCAATTTGGGTGGGCTGCTCTCCCAGACGTAGAGCCAACCGTCGCGCAACAAACGCGAGGTGTAATTGAGCGCATGTCCGGTCAAGTCAGGATGACGAGGTCCCAATTCGGGAAACGAGCCGCTCAATGCCGGCAAGTCGTAGGCATCGGTATCGACAGCGGCGGTTGGGCCGAGGGCGTATCGCAGGGGTAAAACGGCAGCGAACAGCGGACATGTTCCAACACGGATTCTATTCTGGACACTCATGCTTCTTTCTCCGGGTTGGCTGGGAGGCTCAGTGCCTGCAGAAGCGGCTCAGGCAGGGTGATTTGCGCGGCCAGACCTTTATGGGCCGGTGCTGAATCATATTCAGGCGCTTCGTTCTCCCAAGCGCACACTGGCGCGTTGCCATGGCGTAGCCAGACGCTTTCCACACCAAACCAAAAGCCTGTTGGCCATTGCACGCCGGCCAACCAGGCGCGTCGCAGAACCGAGCCATCCGCCAGGCGCAGCCACAGCTCTCGCTGCTGTTCATCAAAAATGCGCAACCGACGTTGCAGGATAGGTAGCCATTGTTGGGCGCTCCGTGGAGAAGCCAGCCAAACACCCTGTTGCAAGTCAGAGCCGCCCCACCACGCGGCATACGATGCGCTACCAAGCGAGGCGTTCAGCAGAAAAGGCCCCGCGGCGCTGATCGGCTCATAAGCGGTCCCCTTGAATAGCGGCTGAGGAGAATCTGCGCCGTAGTACTCGTTAAGCCAATCGATAGCGCCTTCGTACTGGGCGCCATCAAGCAGGAGCAGTCCTTTGTTCGGGATGACCGGGGTCATGCTTCACCCCTCTCTGCTTCCTGGGATTCCTGGGCGACGTTGCATACCGGGCAAACACCGGAATCGGCTTCGCGAAAGACGAGGTTCTGTTTGAGTAGGGCTTCCATGGGAAGGGTATCGATAACCTCAGTTTCGGCGATTTGGGGAGCTGCTGACAGCGCCGCCTGCCCGGGTAGGCCAGTTAGCGGTGAACCACCCACGACCATGGCCACACTGCTGAATATCCCGCTCGAGTTAATGACGATGAAGTGACCACCACATTCCCACGTCAGGCTCTGGTCAGCCTTGATAACCACATTGGCCGCAGTGACATGGGCGTGAGGCCCGGCCTGAATCACCAGCGTGCCATCCGCTGTTGTGCTGCTGTTGCCGGTGATAGAGATCACCTCGTTGCCGCCGATCAACGTGTTGCGCGCGCCTTCGGTGGTGTGCAATTCGTCGCCCTTGATCAGGCTAGCGCTGTTGTTGTCCACCTGTTCAAAGCGGTCGTTACCGATCAGGCTGTGGCTATCACGGATAATCTGTTCGCGGCGATCGTTGCCAATTTTGGTATCGCTGTCGTTGAGGATCAGCTGTTCCAGGTCGCGTTCGGCGCGCAGGTAGATTTGTTCCTGCCCGGCGCGATCTTCAATCGACAGTTCGTTGTAACCGCCCGTGTTGGGGGAGCTGTGGCTGCGTAATACGGTTTTGGTCTTGTTTTCGGGCAAGGGGTAGGGCACCGCATTGACCTTGTTCGGCACGCACCCGGTAATGAGCGGGTTATCGGGATTGCCGTCCAGAAAGGTGACCATGACTTCCATGCCGATACGCGGAATGGTCACAGCTCCAAAGTTTTTACCTGCCCAGTGGGTAGATACCCGCAGCCAGCAACTGCTTTTTTCGCTGTTGAGTTCGGCCCGGTCCCAAGGGAACTCGACTTTGACGCGACCATGCTCATCGCAATAGATCTCCTCGCCGGCGGGCCCGGTGACGCGGGCGGTCTGGCTGACCAGCGTCGGTCTTGGCGCAGGTAGCGGCGGCCGGTAAAACACATCCCATGGAATGACGCTGAAGCGGTTGCGATAGCCTTGGGTGAAGCCGTCCTCGGGGTTAGTGTCGCTGGTGATCACCTCTTCCAGTGACTGGGGTTGCTTTCCGGCATGCGACACACTGAGCAGCAGCCACAAATCGTTGCAAGTTTTATCCGGGTGTTCCGTCAGGTCGACGAAGTGACCGCTGCGCAGGCTTGGCTGATCGCTTTTACCTTCGACCAATTGGTAATCGGTACGGTGCCGTTCCAGCGCCTGCCGGGCCAGCTGTTTGCCACGCTTTTCGTTTTCGATAAAGACCGGATAGCGGTAGTCTTCAAGCTCAGGGTGAAACTCAGCGGTGAAGCGGCTTTCCAGCAATAGACTAGGGCGTTGGAAGTCATAGTACCGATAGGTAGTGGTGCTGGGGCGGGTGCTGAAACGTGTGGAGAACTGGCTGACGACCGGGTGCTCCGCCACCATGCCGGAGTCTTGCAGATAGGGGGTTGCACCCAGTTTGGGGAACCAGGTCTGATCGTCGGTGAACACCAGTACATGGCCGTCTGGTGAATGCTGATGGTGCCACGCGATGCCGTCCTCGGCGCATAGCCGCTGAATCAGTTCGAAGTCACTTTCCCCGTATTGGGTGCAGTATTCGCGCTCGGGGCTGGTGCTGACATGGAAGGTAAATGCATTAGCCTGAACGCCGTGGCCCTTGAGTACCTTAGCGATGATTTGCGGCACCGTCAGCTTCTGGAAAATCCGCTGATTGTGGCTGAACTGCAGGTAGTGCAGCGTCGGTACGAGGGTCAGGTGATAACGGGTCAGCCGTTTGCCGGTTTCCCCCCTGAACACATCTTCGATACGACCGTGAAGACCTTCCCCGTTAAGGCCGAACTGGAGAAAAGCGGGCTGACTGAGCAGGCTTTCCAGATCGAAGGCAGGGTGTTCACTGACCAGTTCGATCCGGATCGCATACAAGGCACTGATGGTTTCAGTGCCTTCAAAGGTGAGGACTTTGAAATCGTTAGGAACAGTCGGGATCAGTAACGTGAAGTGAGCAGCATTGGCGGGGGCGAACATGCGCTTATCCTTTTGCTTTTCCGTGGCTCGTCCTTAAGCCGAATGAAGATACAAATCGCGATGCCCATGCCATCCCCGGCGTGAACAAACGCAAACTGCCGAGTACGTTAGCAAGGGGAAAAAGGGATTTATGTAGGATGCATCTTGATATCCCATCCGAACCTTCCGGCGTTTCAGAAAATTACGTCTGCGACCAAAGGGGCAGCGAATACTGATGTGGATGTCAGCATGCAGGCACAAAAAAGCCGACATCACTGTCGGCTTTTTCATAGGTCACTGCTTAGGCGGCTCACCCGGTTTCGGCACCGGATCATCAAACAGATTCAACCGCTCCCGAAGCTCATGTGCCGGCAGCGGTTCCTTATCCGCCGGCAGGGCATTCGGGTCGGCTGGCGGCGTGGGCACTTCGCCCGGGCCACCTTGCCCTTGCGTCGGCGTTGATTCTGGAGCCGGTTCGGCACCTTGCGAACCTTCGATGGCACGCTGGGCTTTTTTGGTCAGCACGACGATGTCGATGCGGCGGTTGACCGGGTTGAACGGGTTTTCCCGGTCGAACAGCGCCGACGAGGCATAACCCACGACTCGCGCTACTTGAGCGTCCGGATAGCTGCCGGCGATCAATGCCCGGCGAGCCGCGTTCGCGCGATTGGCCGAGAGTTCCCAGTTGCCGAAATCGCCGGTGCCCGAGTACGGCTTGGCATCGGTGTGCCCGCTGATGCTGATCTTGTTCGGCACCGCTTTGATGGTGTCGGCCATGGCCAGCAGAATGTCTTCGAAATACGGTTTCAGACGCGCACTGCCGGAGTCGAACATCGGGCGGTTTTCGGCGTCCACGATCTGGATGCGCAAACCGTCCTGTGTGATCTCGAAGAGGATCTGATCCTTGAACTTCTGCAGTTGCGGGTTTTCTTCGACCTTGTTCTGCAACTCTTGCAGCAGCAATTCCAGGCGCTCTTTCTCGACCTGCTCGGCCATGCCTTCGACCTGTTCGGCGTCGATAGTCACCTTGTCTGGCTGAGGCTGGGATTTCACCTCGGGGTTGAGGGTATTGTCCGGCGCCAGGGTCGGCGAGCCGCCCAGATCGATGATGTATGGCGTGCCGCTTTCGCTGAAACCGACCGGGTCCTTGAAGTAACCGGCAATGGCAATCTTCTGTTCCGGCGTTGCCGTGGACAACAGCCACAACACCAGGAAGAACGCCATCATCGCCGTCGCGAAGTCCGCGAAGGCGATTTTCCAGGAGCCCCCGTGATGCCCGCCTGCGTACTTTTTGACACGCTTGATGATGATCGGCTGGTTATTTTCCATGACTTAGCGACCGCGAACCGCTTGTTCCAGCTCAGCGAAGCTAGGACGGTGCGCGGGGTACAGAACCTTGCGACCGAATTCCACTGCCAGCGATGGCGGCATGCCGGAAGCCGAAGCCACCAGGGAGGCCTTGATGGCTTCGTAGACGTTCAGTTCTTCCTTGGCGTCGTGGCCCAGCGCATGGGCCAGCGGGCCAAAGAATCCATAGGCCGCGAGAATACCGAAGAAGGTACCTACCAGCGCCGCACCTACGTGCAAGCCAATCATTTTCTGGTCGCTTTCACCCAGCGAAGCCATGGTCACCACAATACCCAATACCGCCGCAACGATACCGAAACCCGGCATGGCATCGGCGATGCCGTTAACCGCGTGGGAGGGGTGGTCCAGGTCTTCCTTGAGGCTGGTCAGTTCCATGTCGAACAAGCCTTCCAGCTCATGGGGAGCCATGTTGCCGGAAGACATGATGCGCAGGTAATCGCAGATGTACGCCGTCATGCGGTCATCTTTCAGGACTGCCGGGTACTTGGCGAAGATCGGGCTCGCGGCGGCATCTTCGATGTCGCCTTCGATTGCCATCATGCCTTCGCGACGGCTCTTGTTGAGGATCTCGTAAATCAGGCCCAACACTTCCAGGTAGAAGGTGTGGTTGAAACGCGAACTGAACATGCCCAAGGATTTCTTGAGCACATGCATCGTCATATGACCGGGGTTGGCTTGCAGGAATGCACCAAGGGCCGCGCCACCGATAATCATCACCTCGAAAGGCTGAATGAGAGCGGCAATCTTGCCGTGGGAAAGCACGTATCCGCCGAGCACGCTCGCGAATACGACGATGATGCCGATAATTTTAGCCATAGGTAGGAGAGCACTTACTGAGTCGGGTTCAAGGTCATATTCGGAAGTTAAAAAATCTCTTCTTCTCCTTATCGGCAAAACTGCGCCAGACTATAGCCCGTTAAGGCGAAAAGCCAATTTGACCCACGCAGGGATAGGTAAAGCAGCGTCCAGACATGGCTAACGAAACGAACGTCCCAACGCCAAAACCGACCACCCTCGAAGGCTGGGTCAAGCTGCTCGATGGTGTGCGCCTGCCGGTTCCGCAAGCCAGTCATGACCGCGTTTGCAAAGCCATCCGCGATAGCCGCAGCTCGCTGCGCGAGATTGCCGAAATGATGCAAGACAGTCCGGCCCTGGCCTTGAGTGTGATTCGCGAAGCCAATCGCCACACCCATGGCAGCATGAGTACGCCAGCTGAAAATCTTGAAGTGGCAATCAATCGCCTCGGTTTAAAACGCACCGAAGAGTTGCTCGAGCGCTTGCCCGCCGAACCGCAATCGCAGATCCCTGCTGCACTGCGCCAGCTTCAGTTGATCAGTCAGCATGCCACCCAACAGGCCAACGGTTTTTTTGCCGGTCGCCTGGCGCGGTTGTGGCAGGACATTCACTGGGGCAGCCTGCTGTTTCTTTCGCCACTGTGGCCCATGGCATTGACCCATCCGCAGCTGCTGGAAGAATGGGAGCTGCGGGTCATCCATAAAGGCGAGTCGGCACGCAACGTCGAAAAGCAATTATTCGGCGTGCGTCTGCTGGAAATCTGTCTGGCGCTAGTGGATGTCTGGCGTTTGCCGATCTGGGTCCAGCAGGGTTATCGGCTGCTGCGGAGCGAACAACGCGAACTGGTGAAAGTTCTGCGCATCGCACGTGACGATGAACACCCGCTACGCCAACAGAACCGTCTTGATGATGACCCGACGTTGCGGCGCTGGCTCAACCAGCCCGCCAACACCGTGTTGCTGGCCAATGGTCTGGCGTTGTCGGCACAACAGGCCTGGGACAGTCCTCACTGTGAACGCTGGCAGTACCTGACCAGCCTTTATCTGCAAATGCCGATGGATGAAGTGCAGCAACAGTTGCACCAACAGGCCGCCAACAGCGCTCGGCAACATGCCATGCCGGACCTCTGGCACCCGGCCGAATCACTGATCTGGCCGCAGGGCATGAACCGCGTTCATGCCGGTTTGCTACCGGCCCCGGCACCCACCGCCGAAGACTTGGCGAAGTGGCGTAAACAATGTGCCGAGTTGCTGCTGGAGCCGAGCCGATTTACCAATGCCATGCATTTGACCACATCGGCTCGAGACGCCCTGGTGGCGTGTGGCATGCGGCGGGTAATGATCCTGATGGCTGACCGCACGCACGCCAATCTGCGTGTGCACCAGATTGCCGGGCTGCCCAAGGAAGTGGCCGGACTGAACCTGGCGGTCAGCCAGAGTCCGGTGCTGCAGCGTCTGCTCGCACAACAGGCTCAGGTGCGCCTGACGCCGGCCAACAACGCCCAATTCTCCGCCCTGTTGCCGGCCAGCCTGCGTTCGCTGTTCAGCGGTGAACACCTGCTGCTGCGTTCTCTGGTCAACAATGGTCGGGTGATCATGATCGTGGTGGCGGATCAGGGCGGCGGGCCGTTCTCGGAAATCACCGTGCAAGCGTTCGGCAAAACCGCGCAATGCATTGAAAAAGCCCTGCACAGTTTTAGCCACCGCTAGGGGCTGATGCTAGTCAGTTAAGAAAAGGACGTGCCAAATGCAGTGTTTGTGGCGAGGGGGCTTGCCCCCGTTCGGCTGCGAAGCAGTCGCAAATCCAGTGGATGCAGTATGCCTGGCAGAATGAGGTTGTAGGTTTTAGGACTGCTTCGCAGTCCAACGGGGGCAAGCCCCCTCGCCACAAGCCCGTGCAGAAATAACTGATAACAGGCCTTCGTGACGCTGCGCTACAATCCTCCCCCTTTGTGCTCTGGAGACCTCACATGTCTGACTTCTCTGGCTTGGCGCTAGTGATCGAGCCGAGCGAGCTGCTCCCGCGTCTCGACTCCCGCGAACTGATTCTGGTGGACCTGACCAGCAGCGCCCGCTATGCCGCCGGGCATATCCCCGGGGCACGCTTTGTCGACCCAAAACGTACTCAACTGGGTCAGGCGCCTGCGCCGGGCCTGCTGCCGACCCAAGCCGCGCTTGAAGCATTGTTCGGTGAACTGGGCCATAACCCCGATGCGGTCTATGTCGTCTATGACGACGAAGGCGGCGGCTGGGCCGGGCGCTTTATCTGGCTACTGGACGTCATCGGCCACCGCCATTACCACTATCTCAACGGTGGCCTGACGGCCTGGCTCGCAGAAGGCATGCCCATGTCGATCCAGATCCCGCCAGCGGTCGGCGGCCCGGTTGCCCTGACCCTGCACGACGAACCCATCGCCACCCGCGAATACCTGCAAAGCCGTCTCGGTGCCGCTGACCTGGCAATCTGGGACGCACGCGGACCGCTGGAATACTCTGGCGATAAAGTGCTGGCGGCCAAGGGCGGGCACATTCCGGGCGCGGTCAATTTCGAATGGACAGCTGGCATGGATCAGACGCGCAACCTGCGCATCCGCACCGACATGCCAAAAATCCTGGAACAACTTGGTATCAGCAAAGACAAAGAAGTCATTACCCACTGCCAGACTCACCACCGCTCTGGCTTCACGTATCTAGTAGCCAAGTCGCTCGGTTATCCGCGAGTCAAAGGTTACGCCGGCTCTTGGGGCGAATGGGGCAACCATCCCGACACGCCCGTAGAGATTTAAGTTTTTCAAGGACAGTCAATGAATAAGCGTTTGTTTATCCTCAGCCAATACCTGCTGCCCCATCACTTGCTCTCGCGACTGGCCGGCTGCATTGCCGAATGCCGCGTGCGCTGGTTCAAGAATGCCTTAACTGCCTGGTTCGCCAAGCGTTATCAAGTGGACATGTCCCAGGCACTGGTCGAAGACCTGACGGCTTACGAGCACTTCAATGCGTTCTTCACCCGCGCCTTGAAAGACGATGCCCGTCCGCTGGACCCAACCCCAGGGGCGATCCTCAGCCCGGCCGACGGTGCCGTCAGCCAGCTCGGCCCGATCGAACACGGTCGCGTTTTCCAGGCCAAGGGCCACAGCTTCAGCGTGCTGGAACTGCTCGGTGGTGACGCGGCCAACGCAGCGCCATTCATGGGCGGCGATTTCGCCACCATTTACCTGTCGCCCAAGGATTACCACCGCGTGCATATGCCGCTGGCTGGCACTCTGCGTGAGATGGTCTATATCCCCGGCCGCATCTTCTCGGTCAACCAGACCACTGCTGAAAACGTACCGGAGCTGTTCGCTCGCAACGAGCGTGTGGCGTGCATTTTCGACACCGAACGTGGCCCTATGGCCGTGGTACTGGTAGGCGCAATGATTGTGGCGTCGATCGAAACTGTCTGGGCCGGGCTGATCACGCCGCCCAAGCGCGAGCTGAAAACCTTCCGCTACGACGAAGCGGCTCGTGCGCCGATCCATCTGGAGAAAGGCGCGGAACTGGGTCGCTTCAAACTCGGTTCTACGGCGGTCGTGCTGTTCGGGCCGGATCAAGTGAAATGGGCTGAAGGGCTGGGCGCTCTTTCGCCAGTGCAGATGGGCCAGGGCATCGGCTTGCCAAGCGCCTGATCCCGGACCCGCCGCCCCGAATTTCTTCCGGGCGGCGGGTCCCCTGTAGGAGCTGCCGAAGGCTGCGAACTTTTGATCTTGATCTTCGGCGCGCTCTGAAAAAAAATCGCAGCCTTCGACAGCGCCCACGAAGGCAAGCGTGACGTAAATATCGCGATACTCCCTCCCCGTTCATAGCTGCTACAGTCAAGTCATTCACTGCCCATTTCCCGGTCGGAGTTTGTTTACGGCATGAATGAGACCAATCCCGTCTTGCTGCTGCGCGCACCAATCCCGACACAGTCGCGTTTGTCTTTCTGCGAAGCCACGCCTCGCGACCTCAAGCGCTGGATCGCCAACCTGCCCAAAGCCAACATCGGCGAGACTGCTCGCCAGTTGTATCAAGGCTTGAGCGAACTGAATCAACTGCTCACCCCCAGCGACAATCGCCTGCAATTGCTCGAACTGTTGCGGCCCGAGGTGTATTACGTCTGCAAACACCTGGAGCGGCATTTCCTGCATCAGGCGATTGTGCTCGATGAGCGCTCGCGCAAGGTCGCCAACCTGTGCCAGGCACTGCAGAGCCATTTGGCGATCGGCTACAAGCAAATCGTCATTCGCGTCACGCCGCGCTTGAGCAAAGACCGCGCGCCGCTGCTGACCCAGGCTTTGCAGCGGGCAATCCATTGCCTGAACGGCGCATTGATCCGCGCCACCGAACTCTATTGCCCGGTGCCCGAAAATCTGTGGCTGGAACTGCATCAGCTGTATCGGATTGGCTGTCAGTTCCAACTGCAAAATCTGAATGTGCGCGATGAACTAGCCAGCCAGACGCAAAAGCTGAGCATCGAGCAAACCTACGTCGTCGCCCTTCTGCTAGGGGCTTCACGCTGCAATCAACTGCGCCAGAACCAGATCGCCCGGCTCGCCGAGGTGCTCGAACCCTGGAGCCAGTGGATCAAGCTGCAACCGGCCAAACCCGACAACGGGCTGTTTGCCATCGCCCCGAATCTCGATACCGGGCCGCGCTACCGCTCCAAATTCTCCACCGAACAACAGGAGAATTTGCTGGGGATCGACCCGCACCCCTTGGTCGTGGCTATCGAAAACCATCTGCAGCAGACGGCCGACAAAGTATCGTCGCTGCTCGTGCCTGCGGGGCTGAATCTGGATACGCTGCAACACCTGCATGCCGCCTGGGGCCAGGCTGCCGAGCGCAGTTTCCATCGCACTGTCGGGCATGGCACGTTGACCCTGTGCGTGGGCATGAGCGCTTTGCACTTTTATGTGGGCGGGCGACGCCCCTTCAACGACATCCTGAAAAAACCCGGCGCCCGCCCCGCGCGGTTTTCGGCGAGCAACCCCACAGCTCGCGCCAAAGACCAATGGAGCCAGGCCTTCGACGCCGCGCCTCATGGCACCGCAGATACGTTGCTGCCCTATGAAGAGATTGAATACCCACATTTCCAAAACGATGACAGTCATGAGGCGACTGACCGCCAGCAGCATTTCCCGACCTATGTGCTGCCGGTGATCAATCACAGCCCTGGTGGTTATTGCCTGGCCTGGCCTGGCGCAGTGCCCGCCGAGCTGCAGACCGGTGAGATAGTGGGTCTGGAGGATATTGCCGGCCAAGGCTGGAGCATTGCAACGGTGCGCTGGATCCGCCAGGTACGGGGCGGCGGCACGCAGATGGGTATCGAGCAAGTCGCGCCTTACGCCGAACCCTGCGGCCTGCAACTGATCCGATCCCACGGCGAGCATAGTCAGTACTTGCGCGGGCTATTGCTGCCCGCCATCAGCGCCATTGACCTGCCGGCCACTCTGCTCACGCCGCGCCTGCCGTTCCAGGAAGGCAATAAGGTGTTGATCAATACCAACGGCGAGGAACGCCTGGCCGGGCTGGAGCATCGGTTGGCGAGCACCAACAGTTTCAATCAGTTTGCCTACCGTTCGCTTGAGAAAACCAGAAACGAAAACGCCGCGGGGAGCGGCGTGGTGGGGGTAGCGGAGGAGTTTGATTCGTTGTGGAAGTCGCTGTAACGGGGAGCCCAAAAGCAAAAGATCGCAGCCTTCGGCAGCTCCTACTGGCGTTCACATACCCATGTAGGAGCTGCCGAAGGCTGCGATCTTTTGATCTTCTTAGAGCTGTCCGTCGCGATCCCGGAAGCCCAGCAGATACAGCACGCCATCCAGCCCGAGGGTGGAAATCGCCTGTTTCGCCGATTGCTTGACCAGCGGTTTGGCACGGAATGCCACACCCAGCCCGGCAATCGCCAGCATCGGCAGGTCGTTGGCACCGTCACCGACGGCAATCGTCTGTTCCAGACGCAAGCCTTCCTTATGCGCCAGCTCACGCAGCAGATCCGCCTTGCGCTGCGCATCGACAATCGGCTCGACCGCCACGCCGGTAACTTTGCCATCGACCACCGCCAGTTCGTTGGCGAACACGTAATCGATGCCCAGCTTGGCCTGCAGTTGCTTGGCGAAGTAGCTGAAGCCGCCCGACAGAATTGCCGTCTTGTAACCAAGGCGCTTAAGTTCGGCAAACAGGGTTTCGGCGCCTTCGGTCAAACGCAGTGAGGCGCCGATGGATTCCAGCACACTGATATCCAGACCTTGCAACAAGGCCAGACGCTCCTTGAAACTGGCGCGAAAATCCAGCTCACCGGCCATCGCTCGCTCGGTGATTGCGGACACCTGGTCACCCACACCGGCGATCTTGGCCAGTTCATCGATGACTTCGGCTTCGATCAGCGTCGAATCCATGTCGAACACCGCCAGACGGCGGTTACGGCGGAACAGCGAATCTTCCTGGAAGGCGATGTCGACGTTCAACTCTTGAGAGACGCTGAGGAATTCGGCGCGCAGCGCTTGCGGGTCGGCCGCTTCGCCACGTACGGAAAACTCGATGCAGCCCTTGCCCTTGTCCGCCGGGGTGTCTAGCGGCATGCGCCCGGACAGGCGATCGATATGGTCGATGTTCAGGCCATATTTGGCGGTGATCGAGCTCACACGCTGCAGTTGCTCGGCGGTGACCTTGCGGGTCAGCAAAGTGACAATGTGGCGTTTCTTGCCCTGATTGCCGACCCACAACTGGTAATCCTCTTCGGACACCGGCGTGAAACGCACCTGTTGCTCAAGCTCATAGCCTTTGAACAGGATGTCCTTGAGTACCGAATTGCCTTGTTCGGTATCAGGAATCTCAACCAGGATGCCGAACGACAGGGTGTCATGGATCACCGCCTGACCAATGTCGAGAATGTTCACACCACCCTGTGCCAGAACGCCGGTAATGGCCGCAGTCAGACCCGGACGGTCGACTCCCGTGATGTTTATCAGGACGATTTCGCGCAAGGCGCACCCCCGCAGGTGGAAAAAAACCGCATTCTACCCATTTTCAGTGACCATCGGACACCGCGAGCGCTTTGACGGTCTATGGCCTGTCGCTATACTGCGCGTCAACTTCACGGACTAAAGAGCCGAGCTCAAGTGAACCGGCCCACGCCAGTAAAAACCGATAACTTCTTTCTGTTGATCTTTCGTGCACTGCGTCATCGCCGTGTACCGATCGCATTGCGCATTGCCAGCCATAACGTGATCCTGGTCGCCCTGGCCCTGGTCATTTATGCCGGCGTGATGGGTTTGCAGTTCAAGCAAGCCATGCACGAGCAGGCGGATGCCCTGGGTGAAAGCCTGACCACCCAGACCGCGACCTCGGCCACGGAGCTGTTGGTGTCCAATGACATCCTCAGCCTGAACGTGCTGCTCAACAACCTGACCAAGAACAAACTGGTGGCCCACGCGGCCATTTACAGCGTGGATAACCGTATCCTCGCTGAAGCCGGTCAGCGTCCCAAGCACGGCCTGTTGGGCGAAGCAGAAGGCATGTACCAGAGCAAAATCACTTTCCAGGACGTGACTGCCGGGCAACTGCGCATCAGCCTGGACATGGATCAGTTCCAGCAACCGATGACCATCAGCCTGCAAAGCATGGGCATTTTGAGTGCGATTCTGCTGGCGCTGTCTCTGGCCTTGAGCCTGCGCCTGGGGCGCAATATCTCTACGCCGCTGCTGCAATTGCGGGTATGGCTGCGCAATATCGACGAATACACCCCGGCCACCGAGCGTCAGGATGAGGTCGGCGACCTCGCTCGCCAGCTGCACGCCAATTTCGCGCCGGAGCCTGCCGAGCCGGAACCTGCGCCGGAACCTGAATACGACGACGGCGACTACGAAGATGCCGACGATAACGAGCCGGCCTTCGAGGTGCGTAACCTGCGCGATCCAGGCTTCGACGAAACCAGGCCTGTCGCTGGCCTCAAACCTGCGCCGCGACGCACTGTCAGCACCGTCGAAGACGATGAGGATGACGAAGATCCGTTTGCCGATCTGCGTGATGACGCGACAGGCAGTGCACCGAAACCCGTCATCAAGCCGCACGTCTCGAACCTGCCGCAGCACAGCGCGGTACTGGCTGTGCAACTGGGTGCGCAAGATCAACTGCGCCGCCTGCCCCGCGCACGCCTGGAAGAGCTGCTGAAGCGCTATCGCGATTGCCTCGATCAGGCCGCATCGCTTTACCAGAGTGAACTGCACACATTGAATGATGGCAGCACGCTGATGCTGTTCCACAGCGAAGACAGCGGCGACGATTACCTGACCAACGCCATCTGCTGCGGTGAGTTGCTGCGCGCCTTGGGTCATCAGTTGCAGATCGAAGTCGCTGACAGCGGCATCACCCTGCAATTGCAGCTGGGTCTGACGCTGGGTGACGAGTTGTTCGGCTTGAGCCAGATCGACTTGCTGCTGACTGAAACCGCTCAGGATGCATTAGCCTTGTCGCAACACAGCCGCAACCTGCTGCTGGTGGAGCGCAAGATCAATGACGACGCGCTGATTCGCCAGCGTGCGCGAATCCGCCCGATCGCAAGCCCAGAAGGCGCATGCTGCGTAGAGCGCTTGATGGAGCCTTATCCGTCGATGCTGGAGCGGCAACTGGCGCGGATGCACGAACGCCGGGCGTAACGCCAGCCTCGGCTGTAAAGAAGCCCGCAGATGAGTGATCGTCTGCGGGCTTTTTGGTACCCCTAAACTCCTGTAGCAGCTGCCGAGCCTGCGAGGCTGCGTTCGGCTGCGCAGCAGTCGTAAAATCAGACGATGGGTGCGGTCAGGCAAAACGCGTCAACAGGTTCTGCGAGGACTTCGTCCTCGAACGCAGCCTCGCAGGCTCGGCAGCTGCTACGACCAATCTGCAGAAACAACAAAGCCCGCATCAATGGCGGGCTTTGCTTTGGATCAATCCAGGCTTAGAACCTGAACACTTCCATATCCGTGCGAATCGGCGAAGCCATCGGAATTTTCTGCTGCTTCTCTGGCCCTGCTGCCGGTGTCACAGGCTTGGCAGCTGGTTTGCGAGGTGCTTCGGCGATCGGCGGCTGGTTCGCCAGTGGCTTGAGCGCCGTCGACAGCTGCTCGGCCAGACGCTGCAGCAACACACCTTGAGCCTGAACCTGAGCCGCAGTCCCGCCGGTGTGCTGTTCCTGCAGATGAATGATACGGTTATCACGCACCTGACCACGACGATCGATCAGCCGCCATTGCGCATCCAGGATCGCCGGTTGCGATGCACCCGAGTCCAGTCGCGTGATTGTCAGCAGCACCTGAACATCCGGCGTGAAACCTAATGTCGCCGGTGCCAGGACAACGCGCTGACTGTCCAGATGGCCGGCAACCTGACGCAGCAACAGCTGATCGATGTCGGACGACAGGCTGCCGGCCCAACGACCATCAACCGAAGCTTGCAAGCTGCCATCGGGCTGACGCTGCAACAAGGTTTCGCGTTGCAGGTAGTCGGCAACCGTCACCGGGCCAAGCAATACCGCCATGCCGGCGCTTTGCGCAGGCTGAGCCGGACTTCCGCTGTCCAGTTGATACAGCGACACCGGTTGGTGAACGCTGCAACCCGCCAGGCCAAGTACGCCGGCGAGCATCAAAATAAAAGGAAGGCGCAGAGCAGTCATCGTCCCATCCAGGTGGCTGCCACAAGGCTAGCCATAGTGAAAATACTCAAAAAATATGAAGAACGCTCGGCCACGCCGGCGCTTGAAAGGCCATATCATCCGTGAATATGCGTTCCGACTCCAGCGGCAAAGCGTCGATCTACGCGTTAAATCGCAGATCGAGCGCTCTAGGACGCTTAATTGAGGTTTTCGACGAACAGCGCATCCACCCTCTGAAAGCCACGTGGCAGTTTGTTACCACGGCGCCCACGCTCACCTTTGTAGTGTTCGAGGTCGTCCGCCTTTAGCGACAAGGTGCGTTTTCCGGCCTGGAGCACCAACGTGGCACCTTCAGGCAAAACGGCAATGTCGGTGACATATTCTTCGCGACTGGCAACACGCTCACCGGAAATCCCGATGATCTTATTCCCTTTACCTTTACCTAATTGTGGCAGATCGCTGATTTTGAAGATCAGCAGGCGACCTTCGGTGGTCACCGAGGCCAGCCAATTGTGCTCACGATCGGCTACCGGACGCGGCAGAATCACTTTGGCGTTGTTCGGCAAACTCAACAGGGCCTTGCCCGCCTTATTCTTGGCTTGCAGGTCTTCACCCTTGACCACGAATCCGTAACCGGCGTCGGACGCGATCACGTACAGCGAATCATCTTCCGGCATCAGCACGCATTCGAAACTCGCCCCTGGCGGCGGCGTCAGGCGACCGGTCAGCGGTTCGCCCTGGCCACGGGCCGAGGGCAAGGTGTGGGCGGCGACCGAATAACTGCGACCGGTGGAGTCGATAAACACCGCAAACTGGTTGGAACGCCCGGCCGCCGAGGTCTTGAAGCCATCCCCAGCCTTGTAGGAAAGCCCGGTGGCATCGATCTCGTGGCCTTTGGCGGAGCGAACCCAGCCTTTTTCCGACAGCACGACGGTCACTTTCTCGTTCGGCAACAGATCGTGTTCGGTCATTGCCTTGGCTTCGGCACGCTCGATGATGGGCGAACGACGGTCGTCGCCATATGTTTCGGCGTCCTTGATCAGTTCACTGCGTACCAGTTTTTTCAATTTGGCTTCGCTGCCCAGCAGGGCTTGCAGCTTGGCCTGCTCCTTGAGCAATTCATCCTGCTCGGCACGCAGCTTCATTTCTTCCAGTCGCGCCAATTGACGCAAACGGGTATCGAGAATGTAGTCGGCCTGGATTTCGCTCAGGGCGAAGCGCTCGATCAGGCTGGCCTTGGGGTGCTCCTCGGTGCGGATGATGTGGATCACTTCATCCAGGTTGAGGTAGGCAATCAGCAAACCGTCCAACAGGTGCAAGCGACGCTCGACCTTGTCCAGGCGGAATTGCAGACGTCGACGCACGGTCTGTACGCGGAATTCCAGCCATTCCACCAGCAACGCTCGCAGGTTCTTGAGCTGCGGCTTGCCGTCGAGGCCGATGATGTTGATGTTGACCCGGTAGCTGGATTCCAGCTCGGTGGTCGCGAACAGGTGCTGCATCAGCGCGTCATGATCGACCCGGCTGTTGACCGGGATGATCACGATGCGGCATGGGTTCTCGTGGTCCGACTCGTCGCGCAAATCCGCGACTTGCGGCGCTTTCGACGGTTTGGCTTGCATCATCGCGGCGATCTGCTCGAGCACTTTCGCGCCAGAGACCTGATGCGGCAGCGCCGTCACGACAATATCGCCGTCTTCGATGTGGTACACGGCGCGCATGCGCACCGACCCGCGACCGGTTTCGTAGATTTTCAGCAGGTCGGCGCGGGGCGTGATGATTTCCGCTTCGGTCGGGTAATCCGGGCCCTGGATGTGTTCGCAGAGTTGCTCGACGGTGGCTTTGGGCTCATCGAGCAAGCGCACGCAAGCGGTCGCGACTTCGCGCAGGTTATGCGGCGGTACGTCGGTGGCCATGCCCACGGCGATACCCGTGGTGCCGTTGAGCAGGATATTCGGCAAACGGGCCGGTAACACCAACGGCTCTTCCAGCGTGCCATCGAAGTTAGGGCCCCAGTTGGCGGTGCCTTGGCCCAACTCGCTGAGCAGCACTTCGGAATAACGCGACAGCCGTGCTTCGGTGTAACGCATGGCGGCGAAGGACTTCGGATCGTCCGGCGCACCCCAGTTGCCCTGGCCGTCGACCAGCGTGTAGCGATAGCTGAATGGCTGGGCCATCAGGACCATGGCTTCGTAGCAGGCCGAATCGCCGTGCGGGTGGAACTTGCCGAGCACGTCACCAACGGTACGCGCCGATTTCTTGTGCTTGGAATCGGCGTCCAGCCCCAGCTCGCTCATGGCATAGACAATACGCCGCTGTACCGGTTTCAGACCGTCGCCGATATGCGGCAGGGCACGGTCCATGATCACGTACATGGAGTAGTTGAGGTAGGCATTTTCGGTGAAGTCAGCCAGCGAGCGGCGTTCTACACCGTCCAGGCTGAGATCAAGGGAGTCGCTCATGCGGGCCTCATCGGTTCGTTGTCTGGCGCAGCAGCATGGTGCCACCGCGCTGGGTAAATTCAAGTTTGTTCAGGGCGCTCATGCCGAGCAGCACCTGATTGCCGTGCAAACCGGGCGCCACCAGCGCGCGAACGTCACGCAGCACGATGTCGCCCAGTTGCAGGCGGTCGAGCCGGGTTCGATAACCCTCGCTCAAGCCATTGGCCGTGCTCAGGGTTACCGCGAAGCCTTTTTCCAGTTTCAGTCGCTCGGCCAATTCGGCCGGGATCGCCACGTCGGTCGCGCCGGTGTCGAGCATGAAATCCACCGGCTGGCCGTTGATCTGGCCAGTGGCGACAAAATGCCCCTGACTGTTGCTGATCAGCTTCACTTCGATAAAGCCTTCGCCCTGCTCGGAGCTGACCACCCCATTCGGGTTTTGCTGGCGCTCCTCCCATTGACCGAAAAACCGTGTTGCCAGAAACAACGCCGCGCACCAGGCCAGTACCATCAATACTCGACCGGCGCGTTTGCCTGGCGGTTGCTGGCTCATGGCTTGGCACTCCAGCCACCTTCAGGCGCAGCAAAGCGCCAGACAATCGGGCGTTTCTCGCCGTCGACGCGCGCGCCATTATTGTTGTCGATACCAATCCAGGCACCATCGGCGTCCACGATCAACGCTTCCGTCAGCCCAAAGGGCTGTGAATAACGACGATTTTCCTGCAAGGCTTCGGCGGCAAACGACCAGCAGCGCTCGACCTCGCCCGTGGCAGCATCGCGACGGCAAACCTCAAAGGCATTGCGTTCCAGGGTAAACAATTTGCCGTCAAACAACGACAGATCGGCAAAATCCCGGGAGCGCGCTCTGGCCTTGGGAAATTGCGCGGGTTGCATTTCCACCCCAGCCTCACTCAGCAGCACACATCTACCGTTGCAGTCCCAGACCGTTTGCTGGCGCTTGATCATCAACAAACCGCGACGCTCACGTTCGGCGGCCAGCCACAGCGTGTCACCGGCCGGATTGATCGCCAACCCTTCAAACACCCCATTGAAGTGCAGCAACATACCGCTGGCCCGTGCTTCGCGTACCAGCATCGGCGAGATTTTCAGCCAGGACGCAGGCCCGAATGGCGGTACTTGAAGCACCGCGGCACGGGCTTCGCTGACGATGTAACGATTACCGGCGCTGTCGCAGGCAATACCTTCGAAATCCAGGTACCCGCCCCGCACGAACGATGCCGCCCAGGTCCGCGAACGCAAGCCCCAGGGCAAACCGCTGTCAGGTGCCACGGGTATGTCAATGCGCACGCTTTCGGCTTGCCAGGTAGGGCTGCGAGTATCCAGGCGATAGATTTGATCATCGTCCCGATCCGAAACAGTCCACAGATCCTTACCACATTGGGCCAGACCCGACAGATTGCCGCCGCGCATGCCGTCGACGGCATGCTCGGACAACAGGCGCAATTGGGGTGCAGGCTCCGCCGAAACCGTTACCGAGGTCAGCAGCAACACACACGTCAGGGCCCAGCCCAATCGCATCAGCCCAGAACCTCGGCCAGGTTGCCCTTGGACTCCAGCCAGGATTTGCGATCACCCGCGCGTTTTTTCGCCAGCAGCATGTCCATCATTTCCGAGGTGGCATCGAAATCTTCCAGCGTCAACTGCACCAGGCGCCGCGTGTTCGGGTCCATGGTGGTTTCGCGCAATTGCGGCGGGTTCATTTCACCCAGACCTTTGAATCGGGTGACCTGTGGCTTGCCGCGCTTCTTCTCGGCGACCAGACGATCGAGGATGCCATCGCGCTCGGCTTCGTCCAGGGCATAGTAAATTTCTTTGCCCAGGTCGATACGGTACAGCGGCGGCATGGCGACGTAGACGTGGCCGGCATCCACCAGTGGACGGAAATGCTGGACGAACAAGGCGCACAACAACGTGGCAATGTGCAGACCGTCGGAGTCGGCGTCGGCGAGGATGCAGATTTTGCCGTAACGCAGCTGGGCGATGTCCACCGAGCCCGGATCGACCCCGATGGCCACGGCGATGTTGTGCACTTCCTGGCTGGCCAGCACTTCGCCGCCGTCGACTTCCCAGGTGTTCAGAATCTTGCCGCGCAACGGCAGGATCGCTTGAAATTCCTTGTCCCGCGCCTGCTTGGCCGAACCGCCAGCGGAATCACCTTCCACCAGGAACAGCTCGGAACGCATCGGATCCTGCCCGGCGCAGTCGGCGAGCTTGCCCGGCAGCGCCGGCCCTTGGGTAATGCGCTTGCGCTCGACCTTCTTGCTGGCCTTCAGACGACGGCCGGCGTTGTTGATCGCCAATTCCGCCAGCAGCAGGCCCATTTCCGGGTGAGCGTTGAGCCACAGACTGAAAGCGTCCTTGACCACACCGGAAACAAATGCCGCTGCTTCACGGGATGACAGGCGTTCCTTGGTCTGGCCGGAGAATTGCGGCTCCTGCATCTTCATCGACAGGACAAACGCAATGCGCTCCCAGACATCTTCCGGCGCCAGCTTCACACCGCGCGGCAACAGGCTGCGAAATTCGCAGAATTCGCGCATCGCATCGAGCAAACCCTGCCGCAGACCATTGACGTGCGTACCGCCCTGGGCCGTCGGGATCAGGTTGACGTAGCTTTCCTGGACGCTGTCGCCGCCTTCAGGCAGCCACAGCAACGCCCAATCGACTGCTTCCTTATTACCGGCCAGGCTGCCGCAGAACGGCTCGTTCGGCAGCCGTTCGAATTCGCTGACCGCGTCTACCAGGTAGGAGCGCAGCCCGTCTTCGTAATGCCATTCGACTTTCTCGCCGGTGGCCTTGTCTTCAAAACTGACCAGCAGCCCCGGGCACAGAACGGCCTTGGCCTTGAGCACGTGCTTGAGGCGGCTGATGGAGAATTTCGGCGAATCGAAGTACTTCGGGTCCGGCGCGAAAAATACGCTGGTGCCTGTGTTGCGCTTGCCGACAGTGCCGATCACTTCCAGGTCGGTTTTCTTGTACCCATCGGCGAACGTCATCTGGTATTCGTTGCCGTCACGTTTTACACGCACCCGGACTTCGGTCGACAAGGCATTGACCACGGAAATACCCACCCCGTGCAGACCGCCGGAGAACTGGTAGTTCTTGTTGGAAAACTTGCCGCCCGCATGAAGCTTGGTGAGGATCAGCTCGACACCCGAGACACCTTCTTCGGGGTGAATATCCACCGGCATGCCACGGCCGTCATCGCTGACTTCCAGAGAGTGATCGGCATGCAGGATGACCTGCACCGATGTCGCATGCCCGGCCAAGGCTTCGTCGACGCTGTTGTCGATGACTTCCTGGGCGAGGTGGTTCGGCCGACTGGTGTCGGTGTACATGCCGGGGCGTTTGCGCACCGGGTCGAGGCCCGAGAGGACTTCGATGGCGTCTGCGTTATAAGAGCTAGCGCTGGGAGTGGCCATGGGGTCTCGTCGTCCGCCTGTAAAAAGTATTCTGTGAAAAAGAGTGTTCTGTGAACAAGAGGCGAAATCACAGTGCAGTGAAATCAATCGCCTGATACAAATCTGCGCCGATGCCGGCGAAACCCAGCATTGCCGGCAATCGCTCGGCAAAACCCTGGAAACTATGGTCGCCGCCCGCCTGGATGCGCAAGGCACAGGCTCGGTAATACTGCTGGGCGAGGCGATAATCCAGCGTTTCGTCGCCGGTCTGCAACCATACTTGAAACCGCTGCGGATCCTTGGGCGCCGGCACTTCCAGCTCGGCCAGGGCCGTTACGTGGTCGTGGGTCAATTCCCAAGTCTCATCGGTATACAGATTTTTCTGCGTCCCCAGGAACCCGTCGAACATCCGGTGCGGGCTGACGGCAGGGTTGATCAACAGGGCTTTCAAGCCATGGCGCTCGGCCAGGTGAGTCGCATAGTAGCCGCCGAGTGAGCTGCCGACCAGCAGTGGCCGCCCCAGCTCGGCAATCGCCTGCTCCAGCTGACCGATGGCCTGGCGGGGATGATGATGCAAGGCAGGCACAAGCAATTGGTCACTCAAGCCCAGCCGATCCATCACATTGATCAACTGACAGGCCTTTTTTGAGGCAGGTGCGCTGTTGAAACCGTGGATATAAAGGATCGAACCAGACATTTGAGCGCCCTGTGCGTCGGGTAAAGAGGCGCAGTTTACAGGGTGTCGGGAAAATCGGGGATATGCGTGAAAATCAGGTTGCCTTGGCGGACGCCATCGCGAGCAGGCTCGCTCCCACAGGGGTATGCATTCCAATGTGGGAGCGAGCCTGCTCGCGATGGCCACGCCGCGGTCTTTCTGTATGTTCAGTAGCCGTTGGAGCCGTAATCAACCTGGAAATCGAAACCGGTGATGCGCTCAACACCTGTTTCGAGCTGGCCATCCGGCAAAAGTCGCAACCACCGATACCCCGGTGCCTGCTGGCTCACCTTGAAATCATCACTGCCCGGCTCGAACTGAATGCAGGTCGAGGGCGATGCGAGCAGGCGTACACCGTTGCGCACCTGGTCGATTTCCTGATGCACATGCCCCCACAGCACTGCACGCACTTGTGGAAAGCGATCCAGCACCGCAAACAACGCCTCTGGATTGCGCAAGCCAATAGGCTCCATCCATGCACACCCGATCGATACCGGATGATGATGGAAACACACCAGATGATACCGCTCCGGCGCCTCACTCAATGAGCGAGCGAGTAACTGCAACTGCTCATCCTGTAAATACCCCGGCACCGACCCCGGAACCGCCGAATCGAGCAGCGTGACCCGCCATTTGCCGATGTCCACCACCGGCTCCAGCAGCGCACTCTGCATCGCCGCCTCGGCCATGATCATCGGCTCGTCATGATTCCCGGGAATCCAGCGCGCGGGGGCGTCGATCTGCCGGGTCAGGTCACGAAACAACTGATATGACTCCAGCGTCCCATCCTGTGAAAGATCGCCGCTGGCAATCATCAGATCGATCTGCGGCTGCTGCTTCAACACCAGTTCAATGACCTGTTGCAGGCTGTCGCGGGTATTCATGCCCAGCAACGTCCCGTCCGCCTCGGCAAACAAATGGCTGTCGGTGAGTTGCACCAGCAACGCCGGATCGGCGGTGGTTAATATGGATACGCTCGGCAAGGCGTTCTCCCAGGGCGTGATCACGGAATGGGTCAGTGCCGCGATTATGCTGGGGGACGAGCAAAAGAGGAAACCCGTGAACCGGACGCAGTTCACACTCAACGCCCTGTTTCCCGAAAGACAGGGCGCTAACGAACGACTGCGTACTCGTGCCCACAGGCCAGACAATGGCTCAGCCATTCCCCCAGGAACAGATTGAGCTGAGCTTTTTCATCCGGCTGATGCATCGCGGCGTTCGGGTAAGGATAGATGCCCCGGAAGCGTCGCGCATGTTCGGCGCTGACCACTTCGGCCATGCACGCGTCGTGATACACCTGAACTTCCAGTTGCGGCACCGGCAGCCATGGCAGGCTGTGTTCCTGGCGGACTTGCAGGGTGGTGGTATACGGACAAACCTGCAGCACCTCGAGGGCCAGCACGCCCAGCATCTGGTCGCCGTGGGTCACGGCAATGCGCCGTGCCTCCGGTTCGCTACGCATATCCGGTAGCAGTCGCATCAGGCGCGCGTAGTTGGCCTCGCAGGAGGCTTGCAGCCCCACGAGGTCGATCCGGTAGCGATCGCGCAGCTTGTTTACGACCATAACCCCCTCACTTCAACGCGGTTCAAAGCCAGCCATTGCAAGGCAATGATGCTTGGCGCGTTGGCAATACGTCCGTCGCGTACGGCTTGCAGGGCATCCTCGAACGCCCAGACCGTGACACGAATATCTTCTGCCTCTTCCTCCAGCCCATGCAGGCCGCCAACCCCGGTTGTCTGGCAACGCCCCAGGTACAAGTGCACGAATTCGTTACTGCCACCCGGCGATGGAAAATATTGGGTGATCGGCCAGAGTGCCCCGAATACAAGCCCAGCTTCCTCCTGCGCTTCGCGGTGAGCAACTTCTTCCGGTACTTCATCCTTGTCGATCAGACCGGCGACCAGTTCGATCAGCCACGGATTGTCAGTCTTGCCCATGGCGCCAACGCGAAACTGCTCGATCAGCACCACTTCATCGCGCTGCGGATCGTAAGGCAGCACGCACACCGCATCGTGGCGCACGAACAGTTCACGATTGATTTCCCGACTCATGCCGCCGGCGAACAATTCGTGGCGCAAGTGCACGCGGTCGAGCGTGTAGAAACCCTCGTAGCACTTTTCGCGCCGAACGATATCGACGGCGGTCGGAATGGCGTTGGCAAAATCAGTCATGACAATCCTCGTTTACTGCAAATCCGATCCGAGGCTCCTTTTTGTTACTTGCAACCTCGACTTCGCGCCATCCTAACGCGCCCGCGATGTTTGATGCAGCCCCTTTCCAGTCAGCGAGATAGACGGTGAGGATGAAACCAACTCTAATTAGCTTAGTGGCGAACTGACTGCTTCGTTAAGAGTCGAAGCGGGTAACTTTTCGCCTTCCCCCTGTTTCGTAAAGGACGCCCATGTCGCTTTTCAAGATCGCCTCCGTGGCCGCCATTGCCCTGACCCTGGGTGCGTGCCAGAGTCTGTTCCAGCCCAATTACCGGGCGCCGCTGGAAACCACCCGCGACGCATCGGAACAATTGAAACCAGGCTGCGCCAACCCTGAATGCCCGCTGGTGAATATCGATACGCTGCATTTTCCCGATGAGCCCGCACTTGACGGCATCATCGAAAAACGTCTGCTGCAAATGACCCGCACCTCACCCCAAGCCCCCGTGGCACCAACGCTGGCGGCGTATCGCGAGCAGTTTTTGAGCAGTGCTGGTCCGCGCTACAGCAGTTACCTGCAAGCCAAGGTACGTGAGCAGCATGACGGCTTGGTGATCATTGAATTGTCCAGTTACCTGGACACCGGCGGCGCCCATGGCACGCCGGGCCGCGGTTTCATCAACTATTCGCGGCAGCAGCATAAAGTGCTGACGCTCTCGGACATGTTGATCCCGGGACAGGAAGAGGCGTTCTGGAAAGCGGCCCAAGTGGCGCACAACAGCTGGCTGATCAGCACCAAGCTCGATCAGGAACCGGAGTTCGTGAAGAGCTGGCCCTTCGTGAAAACCCAGAACGTGGCGTTGACCTATGGCGGGGTGATCCTCAAGTACGAAGTGAGCACCCTTGCGCCTTACGCACTGGGCCACGTCGAACTGAAGATCCCCTACCCGCGGTTGAACGGTATTCTCAAGCCCGAACTGTTTCCCGGCCGTAGCTGAAGAGACAAGCGTTGTGATCGTTCCCACGCTCCGCGTGGGAATGCCTCCAGGGACGCTCCGCGTCCAATGACGCGGAGCGTCACGGGCTGCGTTCCCACGCAGAGCGTGGGAACGATCGGTACGCTTGTGGCTAGACTTTCTTGTACAACTGACTGCCTTCCTGCTTGAACCGCTCGGCCTGTTCAGCCAGACCTTGCGCAACTTCCGCATCGACGGTTTCGATCCGCTGGTTGGCCGCGTATTCACGGACTTCCTGGGTGATCTTCATCGAGCAGAATTTCGGCCCGCACATGGAGCAGAAGTGTGCGACCTTGGCCGAATCCTTCGGCAATGTTTCGTCGTGGTACGAACGTGCGGTGTCCGGATCCAGGCCCAGGTTGAACTGGTCCTCCCAACGGAATTCGAAACGCGCCTTGCTCAAGGCATTGTCGCGAATTTGCGCCCCCGGATGCCCCTTCGCAAGGTCGGCGGCGTGGGCCGCGATCTTGTAGGTGATGATCCCGGTCTTCACGTCATCCTTGTTCGGCAAGCCCAAGTGTTCCTTCGGCGTCACGTAGCAAAGCATCGCACAACCGAACCAGCCGATCATCGCCGCACCGATACCGGAGGTGATGTGGTCGTAACCTGGGGCAATATCGGTAGTCAGAGGGCCGAGGGTGTAGAACGGCGCCTCGTCGCAGCACTCCAGCTGCTTGTCCATGTTCTCTTTGATCAACTGCATCGGCACGTGGCCCGGGCCTTCGATCATGCACTGCACGTCGTGCTTCCAGGCGATTTTGGTCAGCTCGCCGAGGGTTTCCAGCTCACCGAATTGAGCGGCATCGTTGGCGTCGGCAATCGAGCCCGGACGCAGGCCATCGCCCAGCGAGAAGCTGACGTCGTAGGCCTTCATGATTTCGCAGATGTCTTCGAAATGAGTGTAGAGGAAGTTTTCCTTGTGGTGCGCCAGACACCACTTGGCCATGATCGAACCGCCACGGGAAACAATACCGGTCACGCGTTTGGCGGTCAGCGGCACGTAGCGCAGCAACACACCCGCGTGGATGGTGAAGTAGTCGACGCCCTGCTCGGCCTGCTCGATCAGCGTGTCGCGGAACAGCTCCCAGGTCAGGTCTTCGGCGACGCCATTGACCTTCTCCAGGGCTTGATAGATCGGCACGGTACCGATCGGCACCGGCGAGTTACGGATGATCCATTCGCGGGTTTCGTGAATGTGCTTGCCGGTGGACAAGTCCATGACCGTGTCCGAACCCCAGCGAATGCCCCACGTCAGTTTCGCCACTTCTTCTTCGATGGACGAACCCAAGGCGCTGTTGCCGATGTTGCCGTTGATCTTCACCAGGAAGTTACGGCCGATGATCATCGGTTCCAGTTCGGTATGGTTGATGTTGGCCGGAATGATCGCGCGACCGCGGGCGATCTCTTCACGGACAAATTCCGGCGTGATGATTTTCGGCACGCTGGCGCCAAAGCTGTAGCCGGCGTGTTGCTGATCCAGCAAGCCCGCCGCACGAGCCACTTCAAGCTTCATGTTTTCGCGGATGGCGACGTATTCCATCTCGGCGGTGATGATGCCCTTGCGGGCGTAGTGCATCTGGCTGACGTTGGCCCCGGCCTTGGCGCGGCGCGGGTTGTTCACATGGGCGAAACGCAGCTTGGTCAGCTCGGCATCGGCCAGGCGTTCCTGGCCGAAGTTGGAGCTCAGACCCGGCAGACGCTCGGTGTCGCCACGGGACTCGATCCAGGGTGAACGCACATCGGCCAGACCTTTGCGCACGTCGATGATGACATTGGGATCGGTGTACGGACCCGAGGTGTCATAAACCACCACCGGGGCGTTGATTTCGCCGCCGAAGTCGGTCGGGGTCACGTCCAGGCTGATTTCGCGCATCGGCACGAGGATGTCGGGGCGAGTGCCCTGGACATAGATTTTTTGCGAGCGGGTAAACGGCTGAACCGATTGCTGATCGACCTTGGCCGAGTCACTCAGGTTGGTTTCGATTTTTGATTTTGTAGTCATCACGGGCTCTCCAGACACACATCCAGGCAGTGGATTTTTGTCGGAGCGAACCTGTAAACGAATGGACGCACGGGTGCTGGAAAACCAGCTGTGCTGTGCTCGGTGCTCAAGGGTGTTCGATTGTCGAACAACATCCCGGACGAAGCACAAGAGGACTCGCCGGGTGACGAGAAATCTTGTTCCCTACGCAGGCGCTAACCTGATCAGGTTCAACGGGATCCGAAATTATTCGATCTCAGCCTCATAGCAAGGCACCCCGACAAGAACCCGGCCAGTCTAGACACAACTGGCAAAGAACGCCAACTCCGCAGCAAACACCATGATGAATGGCGCAAATGCAGGATTGTTGCCGTGCCTGCGTGCAACTACACTCGCTACGCCATGCCGCGCCTTGACGCTGCAGGGCACCGCGCCGTAGCCTTGGCGCTCAAATTATCAGCGTAATTTTTAGGGATGGCCTCATGCTGCGCAAACTCTCACTGGCCCTCGCCGTGTCTTGTGCGTCCAATGGAATGGCTTGGGGAGCTGAGGCGCCCTTATCAACCAAAACAGATCTGGTCAGCGTCTATCAGGAAGCGGTGGACAACAACGCCGACCTCGCTGCCGCCCGTGCCCAATATGGCGCCCAGAAGGAAGTCGTGCCCCAGGCCCGCGCCGGACTGTTGCCCAACCTGTCCGCCGGTGCCGACCTGAACAACACCCGCACTTCGCTCGATCAGCCATCGCTGACCACGACCCGCAGCGGCACGGTATATCAGGCGACCCTCGCGCAACCGATTTTCCGCGCCGATCGTTGGTTCCAGTTGCAAGCTGCCAAAGACGTCAACGAACAGGCAGCGCTGCAACTCTCGGCCACTGAACAGAACCTGATTCTGCAAAGCGCGGAAAGCTACTTCAACGTGTTGCGCAGCCAGGACACCCTGGCCTCGACCAAAGCTGAAGAAGCGGCATTCAAGCGTCAGCTCGACCAGTCCAACGAGCGCTTCGACGTCGGTCTGTCGGACAAGACTGACGTGCTGCAATCCCAGGCCAGTTACGACACCGCGCGGGCCAACCGGATTCTCGCTCAGCGTCAGGTGGACGACGCGTTCGAAGCGCTGATTACCCTGACCAACCGTCAGTACAACTCGATCCAGGGCATCGTTCATACCTTGCCGATCCTGCCTCCGGCACCGAACGACGCCAAGGCCTGGGTCGACACCGCCGCAAAACAGAACCTGAATTTGCTGGCCAGCAACTACGCGGTGAGCGCCGCCGAGGAAACCCTCAAGCAGCGCAAGGCCGGACATGCGCCCACCCTGGATGCGGTCGCGCAATACCAGAAAGGCGACAACGACGCCCTCGGCTTTACCAACCCCAACCCGAACGGCGTGCGTTACGGCGGCGATGTCGAGCAGCGCACGGTTGGCCTGCAATTGAGCATCCCGCTCTACAGCGGTGGGTTGACCAGTTCGCAGGTGCGTGAGTCCTACTCTCGGCTGACTCAGTCCGAGCAGCAACGCGAAGCGCTGCGTCGTCAGGTCGTGGAAAACACCCGCAACCTGCACCGTGCCGTCAACACCGACGTCGAGCAAGTGCAGGCACGTCGACAGTCAATCATTTCCAACCAGAGCGCGGTGGAAGCGACGGAGATCGGTTATCAGGTGGGAACACGCAACATCGTCGACGTACTTGATGCCCAGCGTCAGCTGTACACTTCGGTGCGTAATTACAACAACACCCGCTACGACTACATCCTCGACAACCTACGCTTGAAACAGGCCGCCGGCACCTTGAACCCGGGGGACTTGCAGGACCTGACGCGTTACCTCAAACCCGACTACAACCCGGATAAAGACTTCCTGCCACCGGATCTGGCCAAGGCGGCGGCGGAGCAGTTGAAAGCGAGGCCATAAAAAGCAAAAGATCGCAGCCTTCGGCAGCTCCTTACATTGGGATTGATGTACACCCTGTAGGAGCTGCCGAAGGCTGCGATCTTTTTTTTCAGGCGACTCGGTCTAACGCTCGATCAACCGCCCCAACCCATCCAGCAACCGCTGCAACGCGCCCTGATTGGTGCGCATCACTTTCAGCCCCGCCTCTGCCATCCGCCGTGCATCGCTCGGCAATTCGAACAGCCGCTGCACCGCCAGCGCCAGACCTTGGGCATCATCGACCTCGGCCAGCGCCCCCGCGCTGCGCAACTGCGCGGCGATCTCGAGGAAGTTGAACAGGTGCGGCCCGCTGAGCACCGGTTTGGCCAGGGCCGCCGGCTCCAACAGGTTATGACCGCCGTTGGGCACCAGGCTGCCGCCGACGAAGGCGCTGTCGGCCAACGCATAGAGAAACAGCAACTCGCCCATGGTGTCGCCCAGCAGCACCGAAGTACTGGCAGTCACCGGCTCGCCCGTCGAACGCCGCACCGTGGCGAATCCCTGTTGCTGGCACAACTCGAACACCGGGTTGAAACGCTCCGGATGGCGCGGCACCAGAATCAGCAAGGCATCGGGATGATTGGCCAGCAGCCGACGATGGGCAGCCAGCACCACCTCGTCTTCGCCTTCATGGGTACTCGCGGCGATCCATATCGGGCGTTCCTGCGCCTGCCATTGCGCCCGCAACTCGGCGGCACGCTGCAGCAGTTGCGGGTCGATGGTCAGGTCGAACTTGATCGAACCGGTCACCTCGACGGTTTCCGGGCGCGCGCCCAAATCCCGGAAGCGCTGGGCCTCGGCTTCGGTCTGCACGGCGAACAGGCTCATCTCGGCGAGCATCGGCCCGGTCAGTTTATGGAAGCGGCCATAGCCTTTTGCCGAGCGCTCGGACAGTCGCGCATTGGCCAGCGCCACGGGAATCCCGCGTTTGGCGCATTGGTGGATATGGTTGGGCCAGAGTTCGGTTTCCATGATAACCGCCAGTTTCGGTCGGGCCCGATCAAGGAATCGCCTGGCTGCGCAAGGCAAGTCATAAGGCAAATAACAGTGCTGAATGCGTGGCTCGTTGGCGAACAGCGCCTGGATCCTCTCTGAACCGGTCGGCGTCATGCAGGTAACAGTGATCGGCAGCGACGGATAACGCTGCAGCAAGGCGCGAATCATCGGCGCGGCGGCAATGCTTTCGCCCACCGACACGGCGTGTACCCAGATACCGCCCGGCTTCATCGCCGGTAGCGCAAGGGAGAACCGTTCGCCAATGCGCTTGGCGTACGCCGGTGCTTTGCGCGCCCGTAGCCAAAGCCGAATCGCTACCAATGGCAGCCCCAGGTAAAACAGCGCGGTGTAGAGAGTTCTATTCATGGCGGCGGAGTTTATCGGTTTTTTAGCCGATCGCCTGCAAGTGCACGGCAAAACGTTCAGCCAGCCAACGGGCCGCCGGGCCCAGGGGGTCGTCGCGACGCCAGACCAGTTCGACAATCAAGGCTGGCGGCGTCCATTCGCTGGCCAATTCGACCATCTGATTCTGATACGCCGGGTACTGCACCACATGGCGCGGCAACCACGCCCAGCCAAGCCCGCGCATCACCCATTCGGCCATCACATAGAAACTGTCGGCGCGCCAGACCTGCGGACTGGCCGGCTCACTGCCGGGGTAGACGCTGGATTGCGTGGACATCAGCAGCTGTCGATGCTGCGCCATTTGCTGGCAATCGACCTGCGCCTGCTTCGCCATGGGATGCCCCACGCCGCACACCGTAACCATTTCGACGCTACCCAGCACCCGCCGCTCGAGGGCTTCGGGAATTTGCTCATGATAAAACAGCAAGCCCAGATCGGCCCGGCGCTCCACCAATTTGCGCGCGACATCACCTTGGGCGGCGCTGGTCAGTTGCACTTCCAGGCTGGGAAATTTTTCTGCCAGCGCCTCGAAGCTTTCAACCACTGCCTGATAGGGCATCGCCTCGTCCTGAGCCACCCGCAGACTCGCTTCCTGGCCACGCATCATCGCCAGCGCCCGGCCATTGAGACGCTCGCATTGACGCAGCACTTCCCGCGCCTCTTCAAGCAGGGCGGTGCCGGCTTCGGTGAGTTTCGGCTGACGACCACTGCTGCGATCGAACAGGCTGACGCCCAGATCCTCTTCCAGCAGCGCAATCGAACTGCTGACCGCCGATTGTGCCTTGCGCTGGTCGCGCGCCACTGCGGAGAACGAACGCTGTTCCGCGACGCTGACAAACAAGCGCAGCTGTTCCAGATTCCATTGCATGTTCATGGCTCAACCCATCTTCAAAACAGATAGGTAATGACTTTACCGCATCTGGCGACACTCTAGAATACCGAGCTCAGAGAGCAACGCTTCACACGAGGATCGACCCATGACCGCTTACTACTACCTGGCCATCGCCATCTGCGCCGAAGTGATCGCTACCGTTTCGATGAAAGCGGTCAAGGGTTTCAGTACGCCACTGCCGCTGCTGTTGGTAATCGTTGGTTACGGCATTGCTTTCTGGATGCTGACCCTGGTGGTGCGCAGCGTTCCGGTGGGCGTGGCCTACGCGGTATGGGCCGGCATGGGGATCGTGATGGTCAGCGTCGCGGCGCTGTTTATCTACGGGCAGAAGCTGGATGTGCCAGCGATGTTGGGGATGGCGCTGATAGTGCTGGGGGTTGTGGTTATTCAGCTGTTCTCCAAAACCGCGGGGCATTAACTGACGCAACCAATCCCTTATGGTGAAGGAGACCCTGTGGCGAGGGGGCTTGCCCCCGTTGGGGCGCGAAGCGGCCCTAATCCCTTCACCGCACTTTCACTGAATTATCGCGGCGGCAGACTGACGACTGCTTCGCAGCCGAACGGGGGCAAACCCCCTCGCCACAGTGGGTTCTGTTGATCGCCAGCAAAACCTCCCATCTAGGAGTCTGTATACTGCGCCCTCGTCTTGAACACTGAGGTCGCTGCATGCCATCCGTTATTTCCACCGACGTTCTGATTGTCGGCGCTGGTGTCGCCGGCCTTTGGCTGAATGCGCGCCTGCGCCGCCAGGGTTTTTCGACCGTGCTGGTGGAAAGCGCCAGCCTCGGTGGCGGGCAGAGCCTGAAGTCTCAAGGGATCATCCACGGCGGCGCCAAATACGCATTGCACGGCGCCCTGACCGGCGCTTCGGAAGCCATTGCCGACATGCCGCGTCGCTGGCGTGAAGCGCTGGCCGGCGACGGCGAGCTGGACTTGTCCGGCGTACGTCTGCTGTCCGACGCCCATTACCTCTGGTCTCCCGGCACCCTCGCCGGCAACCTCACCAGTTTCTTTGCCAGTAAAGCCGTGCGCGGGCGGGTCGATCAGGTCAAGGGCGACCAACTGCCGCCAGCCCTGCAAGACAAGCGTTTCAAGGGCAAGGTCTATCGCTTGGCGGAGCTGGTGGTTGACGTGCCAAGCCTGATCCAGCGCCTGGCCGATTTGGCCGGTGACGGTCTACTGGCCGGCCAGCACATTGAACCGCTGCTGGAAAACGGCGAACTGGTTGGCTTGAAAGTCGACGAACGCGAGATCCGCGCCCAGCGTATCGTTCTCAGCGCCGGTGCCGGCACCGCCGACCTGCTCACAGCACTGGGCCTGAACCAACCGGCGATGCAGCGCCGCTCCCTGCACATGATCATTGTCAAAGGCCCGGGTCTCAAACCGCTGTATGCCCATTGCCTGGGCGGCGGACCGAAGCCGCGCATCACTGTGACCACTCATCCGGCGGCCGATGGCCAATGGATCTGGTACCTGGGAGGCGACATCGCCGAAGCTGAAGGCGTGGCCCGCGATCCTGCGGCGCAAATCGCCACCGCGCAAAAAGAACTCGGCAACCTGCTGCCGTGGATCGACTTGAGTACCGCGCAGTGGGCAACCTTGCGAGTGGAACGCGCCGAGCCACTGCAATCAGGCCTGACTCGTCCGGATAATGCCTTCCTCGCCGAGCAGGACCGTCTGCTGGTGGGCTGGCCGACCAAACTGGCCCTGGCGCCGGACTTCGCGGACCGCGTCCTCGCGGCACTGCAACGCGACGGCATCCAGCCGAGCCATCCGGCGCCGCTGCCGGAACTGCCGAAACCGCCAATGGGCGTCTCTGCCTGGGAGCAACTGCTGCCATGAGCCAACCGACCTTGCACGATCTGCATCGCCCTCTGGGCAGCACCGGCCTGTGGGTATCGCCCCTGGGCCTGGGCACGGTGAAACTGGGCCGCGATCAAGGGGTGAAGTACCCCAACGGCTTTCAGATCCCCGGCGATGACGAAGCGCGCATGCTGCTCAAACTCGCCCGTGACTTGGGCATCAACCTGATCGACACTGCGCCGGCCTATGGCCGCAGCGAAGAGCGCCTAGGCCCGCTGTTGCGAGGCCAACGTCAGGACTGGGTGATCGTCAGCAAGGTGGGCGAAGAGTTTGTCGACGGCCAGTCGCGTCACGACTTCAGCGCCGCCCATACGCGCCTCTCGGTAGAACGCAGCCTGCAACGACTGGAAACGGACGTTATAGATCTTGTATTGGTGCATTCCGACGGCAACGACCTGGCAATCCTCAATGACAGCGAGGTCTACCCGACCCTCGCCGAGCTCAAGCGCGAAGGCAAGATTCGCGGTTTCGGTTTTTCCGGCAAAACCGTCGAAGGCGGCTTGAAGGCTCTGGAACAAGGTGATTGCGCGATGGTCACCTACAATCTGAACGAACAGAACGAGAAACCCGTCATTGACTATGCTGCTGCTCACGGCAAAGCGATCCTGGTCAAAAAAGCCCTGGCCAGCGGCCACGTTTGCCTGAGCCCGGGCGTGGACCCGGTGCGTGCCAGTTTCGAGTTGTTGTTTCAACACCCCGGGGTGGCCAGCGCTATTGTCGGGACCATTAATCCGCTGCACCTCGCCCACAACGTCGCGACCGTTGCCCAGGTCCTTCGCAGGGCCTGTTGACGTTTGGTGGCGATTGCGACGCCGGCCCTTCGGGTTGCGCGCCTAACGTCAACAGACCCTAGCCATTGATGCCGCCCACGCGGCCTTAAGCAGGAGCCGACATGCCGCGTACGCTGATAAGAAAGAACCCGAGCAACTTCAAAACCCTGCCGTTATTCGTCGAAGCGAGCCCCGAAGGCCTGAGCTACCAAAGCGTCGGGATGCCGTTGAATTTCTCCCAGACATTGCAGCGTCGCCGCCCGGTGTCGGTAGCCGACAGCGAGCGGTTCGCCCTGGAGCTGGCAAATCTGGGGGTTTCGGTGCGCCTGACGCTGCATTGGCAGAATCGCGATTATTGGGTATTGGTGCGTCAGCGTCGGCAGGACCGAGGCGATGTGGTGCTCAAGCTGATCTCCGGTTATGTGCCGGCCCATGAACTGAGCCTGCCGCTGCACACGGCCACTCAGGAAATTGCCGAGGAGTGCCTGCTGGAAACCCCGGAAGGCTGGCTCAGCGGGCGATTCAACGATACCTGGCTACCAGCACCTTACTCAGCCGCCCTGCATTATCGCGAAGCCCTGCCGTTTCGCCTGACACCACTGTCCGGCTCGGCGCGGCCGGTGCGCTGCGCCAACATGCCGCTGATCGAGCGTCCGCGGGCTTACGTGCATTTACCGACCGCATCGCTGCAATTGATCTATGACTTGCGCCTGGATGTGCCCAAGGAAGCCAAATCCCTGAGCCTGTTTCACGTCGACGAGCGACTGGAAGGTGATCAACTGGTGGCCCGGCTCGATCGCAAACGTCCCGATTTGTACCTGATGCCATTGCAGGACGGCCAGCCGATGGCCGAGTTGTACACCTTGAAAAAAGATCGGTTGTATCCGGCGAGTACCCGCGGGCTATATCTGGCCGAGAGTTTTGCCCGGCAGGAAGGCTGGCTGGTGAAGGATGAGCGGATTCGCTGGAAAGACTGGATGAGACAACAGGGTTTGACCCCGCCGGGGAAGGATTCCGGTTTGGCCCGCTTGCATGGAAAAGCAAAGCAACTGCTGAAAAAAATCGTGCCGCGCAAGGCAGCGCGCCCTTGATCGTTCCCACGCAGAGCGTCACTAGTGTCCGGTAAAAACTGAAGGGGGAGCTTGCTCCCCCTTGCTGTGCCTGCTTCGTAAGCAATAATCAGGTTTTTCAGACTCGATTTTCGCCTATGTTCAGCAGCACTCGATTTGCACATATGCTCCAGGCCCTTCCTCATCAGCTCTTCAAAGCAGCCGTCAAACGCTGTGGCGCTGATCGTTATGCCAAGCAGTTCACTTCATGGGATCTACTTATCACGCTGATTTACGGTCAGCTTGTCCAAGCTAAAAGCTTGCGCACGTTGGCGACAGCTTCACAGTCGCTGGAACCCCATCGTCACCACCTCAACGCCAAGAACATGGTGCGCTCGACCCTTTGTGACGCGCTGAACAAGCGCAGCTCAGAGCCGTTCCGACTGGCCTGCGAGCACTTGCTTCAAGGCATCGGCCGCAAACAGCGCAAGTCGCTCGAGGCGATGATCACCTTGATCGATTCGACCTCGATTAGCCTGCGTGGACCCGGTTTTGACGAATGGACCACCGCGACGAAAACCCGCATAACCCAAGGCATGAAGGTGCATGTGGCAATCGATCCACGGCAAACAGCCCCGACTTATGTAAACATCACCGCCGCCAACGTCAACGATCTGAGCGATGCCCTGACCATGCCGCTTGAAGCGGGTATGACGTACGTTTTCGACAAGGGTTACTGCGACTACAACTGGTGGCATCAGATTGATCAGCTGGGCTCTTTCTTCGTCACCCGGCTTAAGAAAAACGCCAATCTGAAGCACGTAGAAAATTTGAGGAAAGAGGATGCACCGGAATTCATTGAGGCGGACGAATCGGTGTTGTTCGGTAAGAAATACCTGAACACTCGAAGTCCGAATCACTACCAGGATCAGGCTGTACGCCGGATTCAGGTTCGCCGAGACGGCCACGAAACGCCGCTGGTGCTGGTTACCAACGACTTCTCTCGCTCAGGCGAGGAGGTCGCCGATCTGTACAAACAACGTTGGCAGATCGAGTTGTTTTTCAAGTGGATCAAGCAAAACCTCAAGCTCAAACGGTATTTCGGCTTCTCCGAAAATGCCGTCCGTCTGCAGATCTACAGCGCCTTGATTACCTACCTTTTGCTGCACCTTTATCAGCACCGCTCAGGTTGTTCAGGGTCTATTTCAGACTTTTCCATTCGGCTGACCCACAGCTTGTTCGAACGCCCATTAAGCATCGAACACCTTGAATACCGAAGGCAAAAGCGAACAGAGCTGAAGGCTGCCCAAGGCAGCCTTCAGCTTTGAAAAAGTTTTACCGGACACTAGTGACGCAGAGCGTGGGAACGATCAAGCACGCTCACTGCTATCAGTGATTGCGGATCTTATCGACTATCGCCGTGGTCGAGCTGTTTTCTACCAACCCCAGTACTTTCACAGTCCCGCCGTAAGCGGTGACGATGTCTGCGCCAACCACTTGCTCGATCCCGTAGTCGCCGCCCTTGACCAACACATCCGGCTTGACCTCGCGCAGCAGGTTTTCCGGAGTGCCTTCGGCGAAGCTGATGACCCAGTCCACGGCGCCGAGACCGGCCAATACAGCCATGCGACGGTCGACGCTGTTGATCGGCCGACCCGGCCCTTTCAAGCGGCTCACCGACGCATCGTCGTTGACCGCCACGATCAGGCGATCGCCTTGGGCACGCGCTTGCTCGAGGTAGGTCACGTGGCCGGCATGCAGGATGTCGAAGCAGCCATTGGTGAACACAATCTTCTCGTTGTGCGCACGTGCATCGTCGACCGCCAGCAACAGTTGCTCCAGCCCCAACACACCGCGCTCGGAACCTTCTTCACGCTGGATCGCACGACGCAATTCCGGGGCGCTGATGGCGGCCGTACCGAGCTTGCCGACCACGATGCCCGCCGCCAGGTTGGCCAGGGCCACCGCGTGGGGCAGTTCTTCGCCAGCGGCGATCGCCGCCGCCAGGGTAGAAATCACGGTGTCACCGGCACCGGTCACGTCGAACACCTCGCGGGCACGGGCCGGCAGGTGCAGCGCCGGATGATCCGGGCGCAGCAAGGTCATGCCGTGCTCGCCACGGGTCACCAGCAAGGCACCGAGGTCGAGGTCGTGCATCAGCTGCGCGCCCTTGCTCACCAGCTCGTGTTCATCGGCGCAACCACCCACGATGGTTTCAAACTCGCTGAGATTCGGAGTGATCAGGCTCGCGCCGCGGTAGATCGAGAAGTCCTTGCCCTTGGGATCGGCCAGCACCGGAATGCCGCGGGCACGAGCAGCCTGGATCAGTATCTGATGGTTTTTCAGCGCGCCTTTGCCATAGTCGGACAGCACCAGCACTTTGATGCCTTCGAGCATTTCGTCGACTTGTTCGCCCAACGCCAAGGCGTCGGTGGTGAAAGGCTCTTCGAAGTCGATACGCAGCAATTGCTGGTGCCGGCTCATGACCCGCAACTTGACGATGGTCGGCTGATGCGCAATACGCTGGAACAACGCCCGCACACCGGCACCCTTGAGGCTATTGACGAGGCTGTCGGCCGCTTCGTCATCACCGGTCACACCAACCAGCGAGGCCGGCGCACCGAGTGCGGCAATGTTCAGGGCAACGTTGGCGGCACCGCCCGGGCGGTCCTCAATGTGTTCGACCTTGACTACCGGTACCGGCGCCTCAGGGGAAATCCGTGAGGTACCACCATGCCAGTAACGGTCGAGCATGACATCGCCGACCACCAGGACAGGGGCCTGATCGAATCGTGGCATGGATAACTTCATGGAAACTCCAGGGGCAATAAAAGCGTCGCGGATAATAACATAGCGAAAGGTTGCGGCCGCACGCGAGCACACAGGCTCAGCGGCGGTCACTCTGTGGAGGGGCATCCAGTGGACGCACCCAGAAAATTTCATGTCGGCGCACCGCTTTGCGGAAGAACTCGTCTTCACCGGTGCGGGGCCAGCAACGCCCGGCCAACAACCGCTGAATCACCCGGCGCAGACGTTTTTTGAACGGCGGACGACCCTGCAAGTCATGCTGCATGCCCAAGGCCATGGCTTTGTCCATGCGGGTTGGCGCGTCCAGCAACGGGCTCCATAGCCCATCAGCCGGCAACGGTTCTATGGTCGGCGGCAGGGCAATGCCATAACCCGCCGGCCCCATCGGCCAGCGGTCGTTGTCGTGCAGGTGATTGGCATAAAGCAGCAAGGTACGCGGGCGCCAGGTACTGAGTTCAATCGCGTCCATCAAGGCGCGTGTGCTGGCCAGATGATCGCTGTGGGGATCCAGCTCGGGATGGGGCGTCAGCACCGCCTCGGGCCGGAAATGCTCAAGCAGACGCGCCAGATCAGCCACCAGGTTGCGCCAATGGGGCTGACCATCGACATCCCCCGGCAGGCTCAGGGCATTGTGCCGACGCACGTCACGTATATCGCTCTCTCCCGACTCCCGAGAACCGAAGCTTTGCTCCGGTTGCTGCGCCATCGCACTCAGTTGTAAGCAGTAATAACCCAATTGCACACATTGTTGTTGCGCAACCCCGCCCCACAGCGGCACTGCCAGGCTATCCCAACTGCGCAGGCGCCCCTTCAGACGGGCGGCCTGAGCGGCGTCGAGGCCCATATCGCGATAGTTTTCGGCCTCGATCTCGCCTTGGGTCAGTGTGACGATAGCCACCTCGGACGCCCGGCTGTAGAGGCCAAAAGCCGCCAGTTCAGCATCATCGGCATGGGGGGCGATGATGAGCAGGCGCTGCTGGCCAAAATCCGGATGACTCAGGGCGTGCAAAGTCGCCTGGGGTGCCAGGCTGCAAAAGCGTCCACGCAACGTCAGGGTCCCGGCAGCCAGCGCCGAACCTTGCCCGGACAGATTGAGAAAACGCTCTCCCGCAACACCGCGCTCCAGGTCCTGACGGTCGTCACCGATCCATACCTGCGGGTCAAGAAAGCGACCCAGCCAATGGCTCTTGACCCGCACCTGCAAAACCAGGGTTTGCGCCACGCCAAAGTCGCCCGTCACCTGCAAGACTCCATTGGCCAGGGTGGCGGGAAATTGCGGCGTACCCGCGGGGAAGTCATAGCGATAATCATCGCCCGGGGCATAGAAAAGATGGTCGGCGAACCAGGCTTCATGGGCGATCCAGCCCAGCAGCAGGAACAGCGGCAACGGCCACCACGCGATAAAGACGCCAAATAGCAATGCAGCCAACAACGCACCGATCAGCACCACACGTTTGCGTTGGCGATGGCGTTTAAGCAATTGTTGCTTGCGTGCGCTCATGACTGCCTGTCCTCGCTCAAACCTGATAGACCGGAACCCGGTGACACCAGCGATCCTTGTATTCGCGATCGGCGCGGCCGAACGAGTAACGCAGCGGCTTACCCACGGCGCGGGCTTGTTCCCAAGCAGCTTGGGTGTTGACGAAACTGAGTACGCTGCCAGGGCTGAACTCGCGGTTTTGCGGGTCGACACCGCCGTTAATGTATTCCAGGCTGACCCACTTGGGCGCCTCGACCCGGTACAGAATCTGGATCGCCACCGGTTCGTCGTTCAGGTAGATCAAGGACCCCGTCATGAACTCACGTAACAGGCTAAACACTTCAGTAAGACGCGCCTTGCCCGGTGCTTCAAAGTTCCAGCGGCGCTGGAACAGGTCGGCGTAGATGCTCGCCTGTTCGCTGGCGCTCAGCTCCAGCATCGGTCGGATAATGCCACCCGCCTCTTCAAGCAAACGCTGGTCACGACGCTGGTTGTAGCGAAACTTCTTGCTGTAGTCCTCTGGTTCACGAGCCAGCGCCAGGCCTTCCGGTTGCTCAGCGAGACCGGTGATGTTTGGGGCATTGAGTTCAGACACATAACGAGCGCGGTGCCGCACACGTATCTGGGCATCTTCAGCCACCGGCAGGATGATCTCGGCATTGCCCAGATCAAGCAGCCCGCGCTTGCCTTCACGCTTGAGCACTTCCTTGGACAAGGCCACATGACGACCCCAGGTCGGCATCGCGGCGCACAATTGACCATCGACGAACCAGCCCAGATAACGCACCGGGATGCCTACCAGCCCCGCCAGACGCTCAACCACATCGGGATGAGTCGCCACGCTGCCGCCAAACTGTTGCCAGGCCTGGGTATAAGCCATTGCATCGATGGGCGCCCAGCCGCTTTCTCTCCAGGCTCGCCAGTAACTCAAAATCAAACGTGGGACTCCGTCATTGCCTCGTCAGTGCTTTCGACGAAATCCTTCTCGTGCAGGCGTGCATAAAGACCGTTCAACGCCAACAACTCGGCGTGAGTGCCGCGTTCGACGATGCGGCCCTGGTCCATCAGCAGGATCAGGTCAGCTTTCTCGATGGTCGACAAGCGGTGAGCGATCACCAGCGTAGTACGACCTTTCATTACTTGTTCCAGAGCCGCCTGAATATGGCGCTCGGATTCGGTGTCGAGGGCCGAGGTGGCCTCATCGAGTATCAGCAAGGGCGCATTCTTGAGCAGTGCCCGGGCGATCGCCAGACGCTGGCGTTGACCGCCGGAAAGCAGCACGCCATTTTCGCCTACCAAGGTGTCGTAGCCCTGTGGCATTTGCTCGATGAACTCGGCGGCATAGGCATCTTCGGCGGCCTTGCGCACGTCTTCGAACGGTGCGCCGGCGAGGTCGCCATAAGCGATGTTGTTGGTGACGCTGTCGTTGAACAGGGTGACTTGCTGGGTCACCAGGGCAATGTGCCGACGCAGATTGGTCAGCTTGTATTCCTCGACATCCACACCGTCGAGCAGGATCTGACCCTTGTCATGGTGATAGAAACGCGGAATCAGGTTGGCCAGGGTCGACTTGCCGCTGCCCGAACGCCCCACCAGAGCGACCATCTGGCCCTCTTCAGCGGTAAAGGAAATATCGTTGAGCACGATTTTGTCGGTGCCCGGGTACTGGAAGCTCAGGTTACGTACTTCCAGGCGACCACTGACGCGCGCCATCTCCTTGGTGCCCGTATCGACTTCCGGAACTTCGTCGAGCTGCTCGAAAATGCTCTCCGCACCGGCCAGCCCTTTCTGGATCGTGGCGCTGACTTCCGACAACTGACGAATCGGCTTGGGCAATAAACCGGCAGCGGTTATGTAGGCAACCAGTTCGCCGGCAGAGGCATCGCCGCGAAGGTAAAGCACCAGATACATCAACACAGCCATGCCGATGTAAATCACCAGTTGCAGCATTGGGGTATAGATCGATTGGGTGCGGGTCATGCCCAGGCTGCGGTTCATATTGTCGGCGCTGGCCTTGTGGAAACGCTCGATTTCGTAAGTCTCACCGCCAAAGCTGCGAACCACGCGATAGCCCTGGATCGTCTCCGAAGCCACATGGGTCACATCGCCCATCGCCACCTGGATTTTCTTGCTTTGCTTGCGGAATTTTTTGCTGGCGCTGCTCACCAGAATCGCGATGACCGGCAGGATTGCCAGCAATACCAAGGTCATTTTCCAGTTGCTGTACAGCAGGTAACCGAACAGGAACACCACCGTCAGGCCTTCACGGATCACCACTTTGATCGCATCGGTGGCGGCACCGGTAACCATGGTCACGTTATAGGTAATACGGGAAATCAGGTGGCCGGAGTTGTTGCTGTCGAAGTAACGGTTAGGCAGGGTCAACAGGTTGTCGAACAAGGCGCAACGCAGGTCGTGGACCACGCCACGGGCAACCTTGGCCAGGTAATAGTTACCCAGAAATGAGCCAATACCCTGGTAAACGGCGATCAGCACAATCAATAACGGTACGCCGAGCACCAGCGAGACACCCATAAACTTGGTGTCATCGGGCTTTTGCAAGGCGTCGAGAAAATGTTTGAGCATGTCCGCCAGCATCGGCTGGCTGGATGCAAATAGCACGAAGCCGACAATACTGAGAGCGAAAGCCCCCCAGTACGGGAGCACGTATTTCAGCAACCGCAGGTAGATCTTCATGCTTGATTGCTGGTCGGAATTGGCCATTCGGCACGCCTCGTACGTTTGAAAAAGACAGACAACCTGTGGATTGTAACAGCGAACGAATTACAACATCGGCTCAGCCCGGATGAGGGGCCGAAACGCTTTAGCCCTTCGCTACCGGACCACGCGCATCAGGAGATGCAACACTCCAGACGAAATCCTTGTTTGCATTGCTCCCACGAGTGGCCAGCACGATACTCAAGGCAATCGGCAACCAGGTGATCAACCAGTCGGCATTGGGCTTGAGCCAGAGGCCAATGCCATCCGTCATCAGTGACGCCCCGGAAAACACCCAGAGAGCCAGCAATGCCTGCCCCAGTGGCTGCGCGCGCGAAATCCAGCCACGCCAGCCAGCTGTCAGCCACAACCAGCCGAACAGCAGCAGGCCAGGGGCGCCGAGACGCACACCGATATCCAGGAACAGATTGTGCGGATGTTTGAATGCCTGTCCGATTTCGGGGACAGGAATCAGGTACTGATGGAATCCCAACCCCATCGCCCAATGATCCAGCATCAATTGAACGCCGCCGCTCCATAGCTCGGGACGGAAAGAAACGCCGCGCTGCAAGAGAATTTCCGGCTTGAATACAGCAACGGACGCCAACCCCAGAACCACCAGAATAATCAGCCCGGCTCCCAGGCGCGACGGTCGCGCCACTCCCATCACGAAGAGACAGGCCAGCAAGCCGATCCACACTCCACGGGTTTGGCTGAAACCCAGGAATAGCGCATACCCCAGCGCCGGAATCAGCACCAACATCATTACCCGGGGATTGAAGCGCTTGGTTTGCAGCGTGAATACGCCAAGGATCAGCAAGGCACCCACTGCATGCGCAGCCATGATTGCAGTGTCCCACAAGCCGATGGCGATCAGCCTGCCGCTGAAAGGTTGAGCGGACACTTCATAAAAGTAGACCCAGGAAGCCGCCGCAAAGAAACCGCCCATAATCGATGCGTACAACAACATCGACTCCAACCGCCATTTGCGGTTCTGTGCAGCCAGTAGCACGCCCAACAGGGTCAGGGCCACATAGAGCGTCACCTTGCTTTTGCCCAGGATATTATTGCCACCCTCAACCATCAGCACCAGTAACGTCCAGGCCACGAAGAACACAAAAAGGACGCACTCCGGTTGCTTGAGCATCATGCGAAAGTCCCGATGGAACAGCGCCAACAGGGCAGGCAGCCACAGCAGGAAAATCAGCATCTGGTGATACAGCTTGTTGTCCGGCAGTACCCACGCCCCACACAGCAGCACAAGAAAACCGATAGACGCCCACACTTCCAGGACTTCCTTAGCGAACAACTTCTTCATTCCTGTCAGCACTCGGCTTTTCCCAGCATTCGATTGGCGACCCGCTGCAACTGGGCCTTGTCGGCGTTCTTCCAGCCACCCTTGATGCAATAGTGCTCGGAGAGGTAGTGGAGAAAGTTACGCCTCAACCGCTCATCGAGTGGCCATTGCGGGAATGCACGCGCCAGTTCCATCACCTGCTCGGCGTTGTCGGCATGCATTACCAAACCCTCGATATTGAAAAACGCCTGGCCCAGGGTCAGCACGGGCTTACCCAAAAGCAGGCTTTCCAGGCCCACCGTCGAGTTCAGTGTGATCACAAACTGACTGGACTCGATCAACTGCTGAGTGGCGTTACCGTTGGCGAACAAAAGGCGATCGTGAGTACGCTCATGCAACTCAGGATACGTTTCGCGACTGGATGGATGCTCCTTGAACACCACTGTCAATCCAGTCTCTTTGGCCAAGCGCTCGCCCAAGGCGAACATCTCGCGCATGTTCTTGATCCAGGGAGAAAACAGCCGAACCTGGCTATCGCGATCATCCTGGAACGGAATAAAGACGAATTGCTCCGGAAGCACGATCGGGGCCGGGCCGCTGGTGCGAGGCTGACGCGGGATCAGCACCGGCACGGCCTGACTTTCAGGCACGGGATAAGGATAGTTGAGGTAAAAACCGGCCTCGCGCGGAACGGCATTCAGGTAGTTCACGCCCTGCGGATCAACGGTTGTGGTGTTGGGCAGCAAGCCGTTCTCGAAAAAGAAAGTCTTACAACCCGGCGGCGCCAAGGCCGTCAGCAATCGGCAGTAGCGGTGGGAACCATTCCAGAACACCAGCGCATCGGGGTGCTCGCGATCAAGCAATGCCTGAGCGCGGAGTGCCATCCAGATCAGCTCCAGACGTAACAGCAGGCGATACAAGCGACCGTCGTTTTTATTCTTGACGCGTCGCTCTTCGCATTTTTCTTCGATCAGGCTCGGCCAGTCGATTCGCGAAAGCACTCTGGATGCATGCGACAACTTCGGCCAGGGCATCTGTGGCGGGGTAACGACTTTACCTTCTAGCTCGGTCTCATTGATTAACCGATTGAAATAGAGGCCTTGATGTTTGGCCAGGGAAATGAACAGCATTGTCGTCATAGGGTGTCCAAAAAATAGGCCGCATCCACCCGCCAAAGCGCAATATAACCACGTGCGACACGTCCGCAGACATCAACACCCTGTTATTCGCCCGTCCGCGTATAGAAGTATAAAACCAGAAATCAGAAGCAAGCACTCTGTGGTATTGCGCCAGGCAACCCCGTGAACGGGCAACTGCCTCTTAAAAAGTGAGGCGATTGTACCACAGCGGTTTTTTGCAGCATGCGCACTGCGGTAACATAGCCGGCTGTCCACCCCCATCAGGCCAAGCCTTGGAGCCTTGATGCAAACGCTCGACCATACTGCTTATCTCAACATGCGCGAGGGCGCCGACGTTCTCGAGGCCGATGGTAAAGGGGATAAGGTCTTGTGCCTGGCCGATGGCTCGATGCTCAAGCTGTTTCGCCGTAAACGCTTGCTGACCTCTGCGCTTTGGGCGCCTTACGCCCGGCGCTTTGCCGACAACTGCCAAGCACTGCACGAACGCAATATCGAATGCCCGACGGTTCGCCAGGTCTATCGCATCCCCAGCATCGAGCGCGATGCCGTGCATTACGACCCACTGCCCGGTCACACCCTGCGTCAGTTGCTGGGCACCGACAATAACGAATCCCTTCGGGCCCAACTGGGTGAGTTCATTGCACGCCTGCATGAGCACGGCATTTACTTTCGCTCCGCGCACTTGGGCAATGTCGTATTGACGCCTGAAAACACGCTGGGGCTGATTGATATTGCTGACCTGCGCACCTATCGAAAGCCGCTGCGCAAAGGCCTGCGTCTACGTAATTTCAAGCATATGTTGCGCTATCGCCAGGATCGCGAATGGCTACTCAAGGACAACCAGTTTCTTGAGCATTACCTGAATCACCAACGTGTGTGCAGTGGACAGGAACTGAGCCTGGCGCTCACCCCTTAAGCCTTTGAGCCGACCATGTCAGCCAGCGGCAGACAGCCTGAAAGTCTCGAAGTCACGCGCAGGGTCTGTACCTTGCAGCAAGCTATCGACCAGTTGAATGGTCTTTGCCAACCCCTGAGAACCGTATACCAGGTGGTAATCGGCAAAACGCCGGGCCTGGGCCACATGGCCCGGATAATCCTGCTCAAGCGCTTGCAACTGGCGGGAAAACTCGTGCTCATCGCGTACCTGGGGCCCAAAAAACACCGAGTGAGAGAAGATATCCACATCACTGCCCGCATTCACGTGGATGACCGGCCGGCCCGCCAGCCCTGCCTCGATACCGGCATTGGACATGATATTGACCACAACGCTGGCCTGCTCCAGAGCCTGCGCCAGTGAACACTTGCTATCCAGCAAGTCGACGTTGGCTAACTGTGCAGCGGCATCGCTCCAGAATTGCGCCTTGCTGCGCGGATGACGCTTGAACAGCACGCGATAATGCGGATGTTGCTCGGCCCAGGCGCGCAGTAACTGATAGGTGCGCTGATAGCCCGGTTCTTTTTCCCGATCAGGGCCAACACCCAGAATCAACAACGTGTGCAGAGCAGGATCGGCAACCGGTAAATCATAGGTTTCATCGGCGAGGTAAGAGCCAATCAACACCACCGTTGACTCACCGAATCGCAATGTTCTTTCTTGCAAGGCAACCAGCGAACTATGGCCAAAGACGCCGTAATAGTCGTAATCGTTCATCCCCAGTCGCCGTGAAGATTCCAGCGTCGTGGCATGGGCCAGCTGCAGCAATCGGCCACCCCGCGCAGCCAATGCCAAGCGCAGGAACGGCGCATGAAGACTACCGTTGCGTTCGTTGATCAGCACCTTGGGCGAATACGTCATCACCAACCATTGGGCATGGGCGGCGTATACAAGATAACGCAGCGGTACAGGCTGCGGCGGCGCCAGGAGCATGCGCCGGGCGCAGGCGTCCGATGGAGAACGCAGCGCGGCCTCCGTCAAGCGGTGGCCACGCTTGCGCAAACCCTCGATCAGAATATTCTTGCGTTGCAACGCCATGGACTTTGGCGCCGAATGCAATAACAGGACTTCACAAGGTTCAGCCACCACTGAACCACTCAAGCAGGCCTTGGCGCGCATCCCGACCGCCACATCCACCAGCACATCACGAATCAGGCGCAAAAGACTGCCACAGCGACCATGACGCTCGCGTAGCAGCTTCCAGCGATAACGATCCAGTTCACGCGCTTTTTGTGCCCAGCATCCCTCAGCCTGGAGCACACTTGCCTCAGACGGTGGCGTGCTCACTTGAATAACAACCGGATGGCCTTGCGGGTATAGGACCAGCGCGTCAGCGAGCGCAGATTGGCGCGCACGGCGCGGGCGTAAAAAGCCTTGGCGTTGACATAATCGCCGGCACTGTAGCAATCGCGGAACAACGACAGGCAGCGCTGAGCCAGGAAAGCCTGGCGCAGGTCCTGCAATTCTTGAGGCATGCGGGCCGAGGAAAATACTTCATCAACCATCCCCACGCCTGCGGCCAGGCTTTGCTTGAGGTCATGGCGCATGCTGTCGCCATGCTTGTAGATCAGCGCCAGCGGCTGATCGAGCACCGTGCACGGAAACCGCGCCAGCACCTGAGCGAACACCGGAATATCTTCAACGTTGCGCAAGTGCTCAGGATAGTTGCCCGGTGCAAACACTTCACGATGCATCGCGCAGGCGCCATTGGACAGCGATACCGTCTTGTCCAGCAAGTAACCCCGCACACGCTGGCGCGGGGTAGCTGGCAAGGGTTTGACGGCATGCTGGACACGACGACCGTCGTCGAACACCGACCAGTGACCGCCAATGATCAAACGGCTGTCAGGATGGCTGGAGATATGCCGGGTCAACGCAGCCAGCGCACCAGGCGCCATCTCATCATCGGCATCGAGGAAGATCAGGTATTGCCCCCGGGCTTCCTCGATCCCGCGATTACGCACCGAAGACAAACCGCCATTGGGTTTGCGCAGGGCTCTAAAGCTTCCCGCATGCTCAGTCAGCAGCTGCTCCAGAACTTGTGGCGTCGCATCAGTGGAACCGTCATCGATCACCAGCAACTCGGCCTGGGCATCCCCCAACTGCGCCAACACCGAATTCACCGCACGCGGCAGGGTTTTGGCGTAGTTATAAGCAGGAATAACGATACTGATCAGCACGTCAGTCAACCGCATACTCGTTCGCACCTTCTTTGACCACCAGAATGTCTTCCATGATCAGGTACTGCAGGTCGGAACCAAAGAACATGTTCAAGGCATCGGTCGGCGAGCAGATCATCGGCTCGCCACGACGGTTGAGCGACGTATTCAGCGACACGCCGTTACCGGTCAGCACTTCCAGCGCCTTCATCATGTCGTAATAGCGCGGATTGTATTCGCGCTTGAGCACCTGAGCCCGGGATGTGCCATCTTCGTGGACGACTTCCGGCACGCGGGTTTTCCATTCTTCAGCCACTTCGAAAGTGAAGGTCATGAACGGCGCCGGGTGATCGATCTTGATCATCTGTGGCGCAACGGTGTCGAGCATCGACGGGCAGAAAGGCCTCCAGCGCTCGCGGAACTTGATCTGGTGGTTGATGCGGTCAGCCACGCCGGTCGCGCTCGGGCAACCGATGATCGAACGACCGCCCAAGGCGCGCGGACCGAACTCCATGCGACCCTGGAACCAGGCCACCGGGTTGCCGTCGACCATGATCTTGGCGATCTGCTCCGGCATGTTCTCAAGCTTGCGCCATGCAGGCTTGTTCGGGTGACGGGCACAGGCCGCGAGCACGTCTTCGTTGCTGTAGGACGGGCCGAGGTAGACGTGTTCCATCTTCTCGACCGGCACCCCACGGGCATGGGACACGTAAGCCGCCGCGCCGACCGCAGTACCGGCATCGCCGGACGCAGGCTGAACGAACAACTCCTTGATGTCGTCTCGGGCAATGATTTTCTGGTTCAACTTGACGTTCAACGCACAGCCACCGGCGAAAGCCAGTTTGCCGGTTTCCTTGAGCACATCGCCCAGGTAGTGGTCGATCATCTGCAGCGCCAGTTTCTCGAACAGCGCTTGCATGCTCGCGGCGTAGTGGATGTAAGGTTCATCGGCGATGTCGCCTTCGCGCTTGGGACCCAGCCACTCGATCAGCTTCGGCGAAAAATAGAAACCCTTGCCCTTCTCTTTATGGCGACGCAGGCCGATGACGTTGGCGTAATCCGTGTTGATCACCAGTTCGCCATTTTCGAACGAGGCCAGACGGGAGAAATCGTATTTGCTCGCGTCGCCGTACGGCGCCATGCCCATGACCTTGAACTCACCGTCGAGCATCTCGAAACCGAGGAACTCGGTGATCGCGCCGTACAGGCCGCCGAGGGAGTCAGGATCGAAGAATTCCTTGATCTTGTGGATCTTGCCGTTTTCGCCGTAACCGAAGAAGGTCGTGGCGTACTCACCCTTGCCGTCGATCCCCAGGATCGCGGTTTTCTCTTTGAAACCGGAGCAGTGGTAAGCGCTGGAGGCGTGGGCCAGGTGATGTTCGACCGGTTCGATCTTGATTTTCTTCGGATCGAAGCCCAGTTGCTCGAGGCACCAGACGATCTTGTTGCGATAGCGCTTGTAGCGACGATTGCCCATCAGGATTGCGTCGAGGGCGCGGTCCGGGGCGTACCAGTAACGCTTGGCATAGTGCCAGCGAGCCTTGCCGAACAGGCTGATCGGCGCGAATGGAATCGCTACCACATCAACGTCGGACGGCTTGATGCCTGCTTGTTCGAGACAGAACTTCGCCGATTCGTAAGGCATGCGGTTCTTTGCATGTTTATCGCGCACGAAGCGCTCTTCTTCTGCCGCCGCGACCAGCTTGCCGTCGATATACAGGGCTGCGGAAGGATCATGGCTAAGGGCGCCGGACAGGCCAAGAATCGTCAATGCCACAGGGGTCTAGCCTCTTAAGTCTGCGTGCAGGCGCAATGCGCCTCAAAAATTAATGTGCCCTCGCAAGGGGCGAGAGTCAGCTAAAGGGCGGGATTATAGCTTAAAAGCGGTGGCAAGCCTCTAGCGAGAAGTGGCGAGCCGGCGCGTTGACAGATTAAGGACCTCGACATAGACTCCTGCGCAAATGGACTGGGGGATCCCGGTCGGCGTTGTGGCCTCGGTGAGTTTCACCGGGGCTTTTCGCTTTCTCAGAGAGGGAAAATCTTTAAACCCCAGTTCTCGAAACCCTCCCCCACATTGTTACGCCCACCACTGCAGTAGAACTTGCGCTTGAGTACATCAAAGGCACGATTTTCTTGCCCAGACCGCAAAACGCTCATACCAATGGGTCTTGCAACAAGATCCGCTAGTTGTAACCCCGTAGAATTCGCTTGCTTGGTTGCAAAGACAATATCGAACGGCAACTGAATGCCCAATCGATTCGCGCCATCGCACATGCGACGAAACTCCAGTTCAAGCTCGTTATCCTCCCGCTTCCCTCGACGCTCGAAAATCACATGAGTTAATACGCTCTGTTGATTTTTTTCTTGTAAGTACTCATAAAGCGTTTCCAGACAGAAACCGAGTGCGACGTGATAAGGATTGTGGACAGGACCTTGTTTTTCGCGAAGGGCAGCTTTGTCGATAACACAACTGATCAGAACGAAATTGCTGGCTTCAATGATGCCCGTCAACTCGTCAAGAAAGGCATGTTTGTGATGCCTCGACGTGAATAGACTGGAGAATGCTCCCTTTTCTTTTCGAATTTCCAATTCATGCAGACCGATCAGGTCATGCCCCATATGATTAAATTTAAACTTCTGAAGGGCAGGAATAACCTTTTCGCAATAATGCCCTTTATGAAACACACAAAATGCCAGAACAAACATTGGATAGTTTGGATCTAATGTTTGCATCCCATGATCGCCGCTCTCATCTACATAGATTATGAAATCGCTGTACCTTCCGAGCGGAGGTAACAGCTTTTTCGCCTCAACATCAGTTTCAGCGTCGCTTTCGTTTTCGCTTTCAAAAAGAACAAGCTGTTGAGAGTGCAAAATCGAGGTCGACACGAGCTATTCACCCTTTAGGGATGGACTGGCATAGGTTTTTTGTTTTCTGAGGCCACGGGTGGCCTCCTCGTCACTCTGCAGCACTGTGACGGCAGTTCCACAGCCGAATAGCGCCAGTGAGAAAGTACTCGGCAACATAGCCATTTTTTTCGTCAATATCTGCCCCCGAGAACGTCAGGCAAACTAGCATCGCGGCTATTCAGGGCACAATTCACGGGATCTGTAGATCATGTAGGACGGTTCATAAGAACTTGTCCTCTAGATCTCGGCAGACTGATCTGTCGCCATCGCGGGCTTGCCCGCGACGGGTCAAAGACCCGACTCAAGTAGCGCTGGAAATATCTTTGGGCAAACGCTGATCAATCACTTGGTACAGCGCACTGTTTTCAGGCCAATTGCGCATGAACCGCGCCCGATCCCGCGCATACGCCGCAGCAAAGCTACTGAGCGAGTTATGCTGACACATCGAATCCAGGTCGATCAGCGCCCAGCGATCCTGCTGCCAGAACAGGTTATGGCCCTTGAAATCGCCATGGCTGATGCGCTCGCGAATCAGTTCGGCGAACAGGTGATCCAGAGCCTGAAGCTCGGCTTGCGGCGCTTCGCCGCTCTCCACGTATGGCGCAAACCGCTCGATGATGTCCGGTCCAGGCAAATACTCGGTCACCAGATACGCCCGACCGCGCAACCACAGAAAACGCTTCTCCCACAACGCCAGTGGCTTGGGCGTGGCGATGCCCAGGAATGCCAGGCGATTGCCTTCACGCCATGAATGCCAGGCGCGGCTCGGGCGCCAGAAACGTTTGAGCCAATGGGCAAAGCCCTTGATGTTGTAGCGTTTGACCAGCAATGTGCGACCCGCCACTTCGACCTTGCCGACGCTCGCGGCGCCGCCGGTCTTGTACAGATGGCCTTGATCGAGCAAGGCATCGGCCTGCTCCAGCACCGGCAACATCGCCGCCTCTTCTTCACGGCGAATCGCCCGCAAGCCAAACGCCCCGCGCTGGACGCAGAACAGCGTGCATTCGCGGCCGACCTTGATCAGGAAATCCTTCAAACGCCAGCGACGGACCTTGTCGATCTGCTTCTGCAGCGCTTCCATGGGTAAGGCATGCTCGCCGTTTGCCAACAAGTAATACACCAGCAACTCTTCGGTAAAAGGCTCCAGTGACTTGGGCAACTGAGCGAAAAATACCCCGAGATTTTCCAAGACTTTGTGTTGCGACAGTGGCTTGCCAGGCGTCTCGGCACAGATGCCGGCGCCATCGATCAAATACAACTGACCGCCATGGCGCAGCAAGTTGTCCAGATGCAAATCTTCCTGCCACAACCCCTTGCTGTGCAGATGCGCGATCGCCCCCAGCGCCTCGGCCAGCACGGCTGATTGTTCATCCGCCAGCACTGGCAAGTGTTCGACCTGTTTCCAGGCATCCCCCAGGCTCTCGGCGCCCTCAAGGAAATCGAACAGCAGCCAGCCGCCCTCGCCGTGCTTCAGGCCATCAGCCAATAACAATGGCGTGGTCAATCCCTGGCCGGCAAGCAAACGCACGCCGTCCAGTTCACGCTGAAAATGCCGTGCCGCTTTATTGCCGACCAGCAACTTGGCCAGCACCGGCCGGCCGCGCCATATGCCGGCACCCACATAGCGCTGCCCGGGCAACACCCGCAGCAGGCTTAGCAATTGCAACTCTGCAACCCCTGCGGCATCGGCCAGTGGAATGCTTAGAGGCAGGCTCGGGCTGCGGCCCGCGTGTTTCAGTTCGGACAAACGCATCAGCGCGCCTCCTTGTGACTGCGCCGCGCACTCAGGCGCGATACCCAACTGTCCACCAGCGAACTGTTCAAGGGCTGATCCAGATAAGCCGCCAACAACTCGCGCAGCTGACTTTCGCTCCATTCCGACGCCCGACGCAGCAACGGCTCCAGGTCCTTGACCCGATCACGTTGGCCAAACAGCAATGGCCGGGTTTTTTCCAGGTCGATCAACTGAGCCTGGTAACCGTCACCGGTGGCCTGGAGAAAAATATGCTTGGGATAGAAGCATCCATGCAGTTGACGCATCTCATGCAGGCGACGCGCCAGTTGCCCACAGGCTTTCAGAATTGCCGTGCGCTGTGCCGCGCTCAGGTCGGACCAGCGCTGCAACAGTGAATCCAGATCATCCCAACCGTCCAGCGCACGGGTCAGCAGAATCGCCCGGACTTCGCCGCCGACTTTGCGCTCACCGAAGAACGCCGCCTGCAACGCCGGAATACCCAGTTTCTGATAACGCCTGATGGTGCGAAACTCACGGGCAAAACTTGGCTCGCCAAAGGGAGAATGCAATGTACGCGTCAGGTAATTGCACTGGCGCTTGAGGTAGTAACCATGACCTTCCAGCTCTAGCCGAAATACACTGCTCCAGCCACCACCGACGGTATTGGGCTCATCCACCGCCTCGAGCTGTTTGGCCCAGAGTGCGTCGAAGGTGCCAAGGCCATGACGCTCAAGCAGCGCACGGTCTTCAGCAGCCAGGAAATCAGTCATTCGCGTCCCTCGAAAAATCTCACCACGTGCCTGATCCGTTGTTTGTCGGCGGCATCGAGCCGGGTGCTTTGGCGGTATTGCAGATAGAAGCGCAGACGCTGGGTGGCGGACAGATGATATTTGGCCACCTTGTCCAGACACGCCAGGTCTTTGGTGATCCGGTACTTGAGCCAGAAGCCGCGCCAGAAGTCACCGTTGGGGCAATCGATCAGAAACAGCCGCGCCTCATCGTCGATCAGCAGGTTGCGCCATTTCAAATCATTGTGGGTGAAACGATGATGGTGCATGGTCCGGGTATAGCCCGCCAGCTGCCGGCTGATGCTATCCACCCAGGCGCGGTCCGCCAGTTTCGGGTCATGTCGGTCAGCCAGGGCCGATAGAGCTTCGGTATTTGGCAGTTCGCGGGTGATCATCGCCCCACGGTTGTATGCCACGCCGCGTCGCTCCAGCCCCCAGGCCACTACTTCGGCGGTGGGAATACCCCATTTGGCAAAACGCTTGAGGTTCTGCCACTCGGCCTTCACCCGTGGTTTACCCAGGTAACGGCGCAGGCCTTTGCCAGCGCCGACGTAACGCTTGACGTAATAGTTGACGCCATTGCGCTGGACGCGAATGACCTCGGACAGCGGATCGCGGGTCAGTCGCTCGCCCTTGAGCGCGAACACCGCGTCAAGATTGCCGAAGTCTTCTGCCAGATCGCTGTAAGCAGGTTCCAGGGTCCAACCCGACATCAGAGCGCATCCCCATACCGCTGTTTACGCTCATAGAGCTTACCGGCCTTGCCCTCGAGCCATGCCAGCAATTGTGCTTCTTCAGCCAGGATCTGGCGTAATGGCTGCTGGAAGTAACCCTTGAGGAAACGCAGTTTGTCGCGACGGGTCAGGCCAATGTCGAGCGCCGAAAAATACAGCGCCGCCAGGTCCTTGTCACGCCAGCGTCGGGTAATCGTCGGACGCGTCTGGGCACGGTGCAGATCGATCACCGACAGCTTGAAGTCATCGGCTGTCACGGGTTTATCGGTGTGCAGCAGGAAGTGACAGATGTAGCAGTCGCGGTGGTTAACCCCGGCGCGGTGCATCATGCCGGTCATGCGCGCGACTTCGGCGATCAAGGCGCGCTTGAGTTTTGGCTCGGGTGGTTGCTTGACCCAGTCGATGCTGAAATCTTCGAGGCTGACAGTGGGCGCCAGCTCTTGCGTGACGATGAACGAATGCTGGTCTGCCGGATTGCTGCCTTTTTCGCCGTAAGCGACAGCGGTCATGGTCGGCACGCCGACTTCTTGCAGGCGCTGAATGGCCTTCCATTCCTGGCCTGCACCAAGCACTGGAAGTTTGGCGGTCAGCAGGTTTTTGAAAATCTCGCCCCAGCCGATGCCACGGTGGATTTTCACGAAGAACCCGTGACCGTCCACTTCGGTACGCAGTGTCCGGCGCGCTTCAAGCTCGCGGTACACCTCGCCCTTGAGGCCCTCGACTTCGGCGAACGGATCGCGTCCGGCCCAGAGGCTCTTGAACGGTTCAGCCAGCATCAACTTCATTAAGCGTGCTCCGCCAGAATCACATCGGCCGCGTGCTGCGGCATGCTGTAGAGGTCGGCCGTCTCGGCGAAAGCCAGACCGTTGCGGCTCCAGGCCGCCCGTGCATTTGCGTCATTCAACATGCCGGTCAGATATTGGGTCAGTTGTGCTTGCTCGAAGGGTTCGTCCAGCACCAGGCCGGCATCGGCCTCGGCGATGTAATGGGCATAGCCGCACACCGCGCTCACCAGCACCGGCAAGCCGGCGACCACCGCTTCAAGCAGCACCGTCCCGGTGTTTTCGTTGTACGCCGGATGGATCAACAGATCGGCACCGAGCAGGAAACGCGGGATATCGCTGCGGCCCTTGAGGAACTGCACGTTGTCGCCGAGCCCCAGTGTGGTGCTCTGCAACTGGAATACTTTGGGGTCGTCCTGGCCGATTACAAACAGTCGGGTACGCTTTTTCAGCTCGACGGGCAAGGCGGCCAGCGCCTTGAGGCTGCGGTCCACGCCTTTGGTCTTGAACCCGGAGCCGATTTGCACCAGCAGCAGTTCATCCTCTTTCAGGTTGAACTCGCGACGAAACCCCGCACGGATCTCGGCGGCATTGGCCGGTGCGCGACGGTCCAGAGCAATACCCGGCGGCAGTAAATGGAAACGCGCAAGCGGCGTGTCGTAATGCTTGACGAACAGCGGCTGCTGGACTTCGGAAATCATCAGCACTTCGGTTTTGGCGTCCTTGGCGAACACCGCGCGCTCATACTCGGCGAAGTGCCGGTAGCGGCCCCAGCGACGGTACAGCGAATTGCGCAGGTTTTGCGCTTTGTCCTCGAAGCAGCCGTCGGCGGCGTAGTAGACATCCAGGCCCGGCATTTTGTTGAAACCGATCAGGCGGTCCACCGGACGCCTGGCCAGATCGGCCTCCATCCACTCGGTGAGTTTTTCGTTGCGCCGATGATTGAAGAACGCCTTGACCGGCGCCACCAGCACTTCGAAACCAGGAGGAATGTCGCCCTCCCAGATCAGCGTATAGACACGAATCTGATGGCCACGTTGCTGACACTCCAGGGCGATGCGCATGAAGTCGCGCTGCAAGCCCCCGAACGGAAAATATTTGTACAAGACAAATGCCAATTGCATCAGCGCAGCTCCTCAGCCAGTAACAACGTGCTCAGTCGGCTCGCGACACGCTCGGGATTCAGACGCGTGAAGCACAGGGGCCATTCGCGTTTCAGGTCGAACCGACGGGCATCGTCGGCCGTCGGTTGATAGGTGCATTTCTTTTGCAGGCACGGTGCGCAGGGGAAGTCGCTGGCGATGTGAATCTGCGCCTTGCCGTACGCGCCGGTCAGGCCCGGATTGGTCGGGCCGAACAGCGACAGGGTTGGCACGTCCAGCGCCGCCGCGAGGTGACCCAGACCGGTGTCCACCGCGACGCAGGCTTGCGCTCCGGCCAAAACTTTGCCCACCCCCGCCAGGTTCAGTTTGGGCAGTACTTCGACGTGCCGCATGTCTTTGGCGATGCGCTCGGCGCGGGCCTTTTCGACCGGATTACCCCACGGCAGCTTGACCGCTACGCCAAGGTAACCCACCCGCTCGGCCAACTCGCGCCAATAGGCTTCGGGCCAGTGCTTGGTGTCCCAGGTGGTGCCATGGAGAAACACCACGTACGGATTCTTGCGCGGCAATTCCACCAGTCGTTCGACGTTCAGGCCATAGTCGCCCAGTCCCTTAGGCAGATCGTAACCAAGTGCCACCGCGAACAGCTGGCGCACTCGTTCTACCGCATGCTGCCCACGGGCCACGGCCAGACGTCGGGAATAGAAGCGCGCGGCGATCGGTTCGCGGGCCGAGTTTTTGTCCAGCCCGGCCACTGGCGCTTTGGCGTAGCGAGTCAGCAACGCGCTTTTCAACAAGCCCTGGGCATCGATCACCAAGTCATATTGGGTCGCGCGAATGCTTTGCTTGAAGCGCTTCCACTCGCCACTCTTGATGGTCTGCCAGATGTTCTTGCGCCAGCGACGGATCGCCACGGGAATCACCTTGCCCACAGCCGGGTGCCAGGTCGGAATCTCGGCAAAGCCTTCTTCCACCACCCAGTCGAACGTGATGCCGGGGATCGCCCGCGCCGCGTCGGTCAACGCTGGCAACGCGTGAATCACATCGCCCAGCGAAGAAGTCTTGATCAACAGTACCCGCAAACTATTTGACCTCGACCACAGTGCCCAGCAACCGCTGCAAGGCTTCGTTCACCGCTTTGGGCATGAGTTGGCGCAAGCAATTGTAATGACCGAAACGGCAGGTGCGATCGAAGCACGGACTGCATTCGATGCCCAGGCGCACGATCTCGACGTGCTCGGCCAACGGTGGCGTGAAACCCGGCGAAGTCGAGCCGTACACCGCCACCAAAGGGCGGTTCAGCGCGGCAGCCACGTGCATCAGGCCGGAGTCGTTGGAGACCACCGCATCAGCGCAAGACAACAGATCGATGGCCTCGGCCAAAGACGTGCCACCACTGAGGTTCACCGATTCTTCACGAAGACCGGGAATCAGCCGCGCGCGGATGTCTTCGCCCACCGCGTGATCGTTTTTCGAACCGAACAGCCAGACCTGCCAGCCTTCCCGGATCTTCGCTTCGGCGACCTTGGCATAGTGCTCGGACGGCCAGCGCTTGGACTCGCCAAACTCGGCACCGGGACACAGCGCCAACACCGGACGGTCGAGGGCCAGACCGAACTTGGCCAGTGCACCGTCGCGGGTCACCGGGTCGATCCGCAGGCTCGGCCGTGGATACGGTTTCGGCAACTCGACACCAGGCTCGAAGGCCAGGGCCATGAAGCGCTCGATCATCAGCGGATAATGTTCTTTGTCGAGCGTGCGCACGTCATTGAGCAGGCCGTAGCGCAACTCGCCACGCCAGCCGGTGCGTTTCGGGATACCGGCGAAAAATGGCACCAGCGCCGACTTCAGGGAGTTGGGTAGCAGGATGGCCTGGTCGTACTGGCCGGCCAGGGATTTACCAATGCGCCGACGCGTCGCCAGTTCCAGCACGCCGTGGCCGAGCGGGAAGCTCAAGGCCTGGCGTACTTCAGGCATACGTTCGAGAATCGGTCGGCTCCACTCGGGGGCCAGCACGTCGATTTCGCATTGCGGGTGGCGTTGTTTGAGACACTGAAAAAGTGTCTGCGCCATCACCATGTCACCGACCCAACTGGGCCCAACGATCAGAATTTTCATGTGGTTTCCAAAAACGAGCCGGGGAGGCATACGCCTCCCCGCCTCGAGAATCCAGCACCTTCGGGGGTGAACCGTCAGGTCATTTGGACGAGCCGATTGGGGCTCGTCGGATCAATTTTGTGCACATCCAGTGCGGTACAGCTTAGCCAGCAAATCTTTCGGGCTGACTGTTAATGTGGCGAGGGGGCTTGCCCCCGTTGGAGTGCGGAGCACTCCCAAAATCTTCGACCACTTACACCTACTATCGAGTGTACCGCTCTGCGACTGCTCCGCAGTCGAACGGGGGCAAGCCCCCTCGCCACAGAAGCTCCCACAGCAAGCTCCCTTGCCACAAAAGCCCGCATCCACAATTTCGTTGCTCAGCTTAACCCGAGCTCGCGCCAGATTCGCATGACCTGGCGTCGTTCATCCACGAACTGATCGCCGGGTATGACGCCGGAGTCCTTCTGCAAGGCTTCCCGGTGAGCGGCGGAGCGGTAGGCCTTATAGGCTTCACGCAACAGGCTGGCGTCTTCGGCGGGCATCAGCCCGACCTCCTCCAACCCTTCCAGAATGCGGATATTGTCGGTATAGCGCAGCAATGACGGATGCGTCTCAGACCATGCCAGAGCCGCGTATTGCACCATAAATTCAATATCGACGATACCTCCGGCATCCTGCTTGAGATCGAACGGCGCCGTGGCCTCGAAGGCATTTGCCGCCATACCCGCCGCCGTGCTCTTGCTGCCAAGGTTATCGCGCATCTTGGCGCGCATCTCGCTGACCTCCTGGCGCAAGGTCGGCAAGTCACGCGGCTTGGCCAATACCGCCGCGCGAACCTTCTCGAATGCCTGGCCAACATCCTGACTGCCCACCAGCACCCGCGCCCGTACCAGCGCCTGGTGCTCCCAGGTCCAGGCTTCGTTCTCCTGATACCGGGCAAACGCCCCCAGGGAACTTACCAGCAAACCGGAGGCACCGGACGGCCGCAGGCGCATGTCCACTTCATACAGCTGACCGGAGTTGGTCTGCGCCGTCAGCAAATGAATGATGCGCTGCCCGAGCCGGGTAAAAAACTGTGCGCCATCGATAGGCTTCGGCCCATCGGTTTCGGCCTGCGGATCGCCGTCGTGGATGAACACCAGATCCAGGTCCGAACTATGCCCCAGCTCCAGACCGCCGACTTTCCCGTAACCGACAATAATGAAACCAGGGTCGCACAAGCTGCCGTCTGTGCGCAGCGGCGTACCGTACTTGGCCACGGTCTGGCGCCAGGCCAGGGCCAGCACTTGTTCGAGGATCGCTTCGGCAAGCCAGGTCAGGTAATCACTGACTTTCATCAAGGGCAGGCTGCCGGCGATTTCCGAGGCGGCGACGCGCAAGCGGTGCGCCAGTTTGAAATGTCGCAGGGCTTCCATTTGTTGTTCGAGATCGTCTTCGGGAATCCGCGTCAGACGCTCGCGCAATTCGGCGGCCAATTCCGGCGCCAGTGGCGGCTTGAACAACCGGCCTTCGTTAAGCAATTCGTCGAGCAGCAGCGGGAAGCGCGTGATCTGCTCGGCAATCCACGGACTCGCGGCGCACAGCGTCAGCAAGCGGCGCAGGGCTCCGGGGTTCTCGGTCAACAACACCAGATAGGCGGAACGACGCGCCACGGCCTCCACCAGTGGCAGCACCCGCTCCAGCACCAGATCAGGATTGGCATGTTCCACCGCCTGAGCCAGCAAGCGCGGAATAAAAGCGTCGAGGCGCTCGCGCCCCAGACGCTGCATGGCGCGTAATTGCGGGCTGCCGCGCAGACTGGCCAAGGCTTTCAGCGCCTTGGGGGCATCGGCAAAACCGCCCTCCTCCAGCTGACGGCACGCGGCTTCCTCGTCTTGGGCCTCTTCCCACAGCGGCAGCCATTCGCCGCCGACCACCACTTCACTCTCGGCACCGTGCTCTTCATCAGGATCGGCAATCACCTGAGCAAAGTGCCAGGCCACTCGGCCACGCCAGTACATCAGCTGTTCGTGGAACGCCGTCCAGTTGGCAAACCCGAGCATAAAGGCAATGCGCGCCTTGTCCTGTTCGCTATCCGGGAGCATCTGGGTCTGGCGGTCGGCAATTGCCTGGATCGCATGCTCGGTGTAACGCAGAAATTCGTAGGCTTCGCGCAACTCGCTGACCACCGCTGGCGGCAGGTAACCCTGACCTTCGAGGGTGCTCAGTACTTTTAATAGAGGACGCTGCTGCAGGCTCAGGTCGCGGCCACCGTGAATCAGCTGGAAGGCCTGGGCGATGAATTCGACTTCACGAATGCCGCCGGAACCCAGCTTGATGTTGTCGGCCATGCCCTTGCGCCGAACTTCCTGCTGGATCAACTGCTTCATGGTGCGCAGCGCTTCGATGGCCGAGAAGTCCAGGTAGCGCCGGTAAACGAACGGACGCAGCATCTCTTGCAATTGCGCCCCTGCCACCTGATCGCCGGCCACCACGCGTGATTTGATCATCGCGTAGCGTTCCCAGTCGCGGCCCTGATCCTGGTAATACTGTTCCAGCGCATTGAAGCTCAACACCAAAGCGCCGGACGAACCATACGGCCGCAAACGCATGTCGACGCGGAACACGAAACCGTCGACGGTCATCGGGTCCAGGGCCTTGATCAGACGCTGGCCGAGACGAATGAAAAATTCCTGGTTATCCAGCGACCGCTTCACACCGACGGTTTCACCGCCCTCGGGGTAGGCGAAGATCAGGTCGATGTCCGATGACAGGTTCAGCTCCACGGCGCCGAGCTTGCCCATGCCAAGGATGACCATCTGCTGCGGCTCGCCGCTGCGCCGCCCGGTAGGCGTGCCGAATTGCTGGCAATGGCGCTGATACAACCACTGATAGGCCTGATCGATACTGGCATCGGCCATGTCCGAGAGGTCGCGGCAGGTCTGGATCAGATCAGCCTGGCGGGTGAGGTCGCGCCAGATGATCCGCACTTGCTGGCGTGCGCGTTGGCGACGCAAGGCGCGGCCAAGCTGCTCGTCGGTTTCGGCAGTACTCACCGCCGTCGCAATCTGTGCGCACAACTCGCCGGGCGCAAAGACACGGTCCAGCTCCCCGGACTGCACCAGTTCCAGCAACATCAATGGGTCACGCAGACTCTGCTCGATGACAAAGTCGCTGGCCGCGGTAACGCGGGCGAATTGCACCCAGCGTTCAGGCGTCCAGGCCGACAGGCCATGATCGTCGGGAAAAAGCGCGACGGCCGTACGGAACGACTGCTCGGCACGGGTGACAAAAGGCAGAAGTCCGCCGGGCAGTTCGGCAAGCGAAGGGAGGCTCATGGTCTATCCTTGATCGGCGTGCGAGGGGCTGCATGTAGTGATTCTTGAAAATGCGCTACCTGACTGACTGTCGAACAAAGGTTAGAAATAGCTGAAATTTGTTTATTTTTGGCAGCGATCATCAAGCCTTCACCTTTTTTGGTTGGCAAAAGACCAACCTTAACGATTATTCTCACAACGCAGCCGGAGGCCACAAGCCGATCTTCTGTAGTTTTACTACTCGTCTATACATTCGAAAGGCTGAAATGCCCGATGATTTGTAGTAAAACTACACGCCGCCGGAACAACCTCTCGGCAATCCAAGAATTTATATCGTCTGCCCACAAGGCCAGTCGCAAACTCAGGCAACCGATTCTGGAAGCCTTTCCGCCCTGGAGCAAGCCATGCAAGACCTCGATCCCGTCGAAACCCAGGAATGGCTGGACGCCCTGGAATCGGTTCTCGACAAAGAAGGCGAAGACCGTGCTCACTATCTGATGACCCGTATGGGCGAACTTGCGACCCGTAGCGGCTCGCAACTCCCTTACGCCATCACCACGCCTTACCGCAACACGATCCCCGTCACCCACGAAGCACGCATGCCTGGCGACCTGTTCATGGAACGCCGCATTCGCTCGTTGGTACGCTGGAACGCGATGGCCATGGTAATGCGTACGAACCTGAAAGATTCTGACCTGGGTGGTCACATCTCCAGCTTCGCTTCCAGTGCGACCCTGTATGACATCGGCTTCAACTACTTCTTCCAGGCTCCGAGCGATGAACACGGCGGCGACCTGATCTACTTCCAGGGCCACACCTCGCCAGGCGTTTACGCCCGTGCATTCATGGAAGGCCGCATCACCGAAGACCAGATGAACAACTTCCGCCAGGAAGTCGACGGTCAGGGCCTGTCGTCCTACCCGCACCCTTGGCTGATGCCTGACTTCTGGCAGTTCCCGACCGTCTCCATGGGGCTGGGTCCGATCCAGGCGATCTACCAGGCTCGCTTCATGAAGTACCTGGAACACCGTGGCTTCATTCAGCCGGGCAAACAGAAAGTCTGGTGCTTCCTGGGCGACGGCGAGTGCGACGAGCCGGAATCCCTGGGCGCGATTTCCCTGGCCGGCCGCGAGAAGCTGGACAACCTGATCTTTGTCATCAACTGCAACCTGCAGCGCCTCGACGGCCCGGTTCGCGGCAACGGCAAGATCATCCAGGAACTCGAAGGCGTGTTCCGCGGTGCTCAGTGGAACGTGACCAAAGTCATTTGGGGCCGTTTCTGGGACCCACTGCTGGCCAAAGACGTCGACGGTATCCTGCAACGCCGCATGGACGAAGTCATCGACGGCGAGTACCAGAACTACAAAGCCAAAGACGGCGCCTTCGTGCGTGAACACTTCTTCAACTCGCCAGAACTCAAGGCGATGGTTGCAGACTTGTCCGACGACGAGATCTGGAAACTCAACCGTGGCGGCCACGACCCGTACAAGGTCTACGCGGCGTACCACGAAGCGGTCAACCACAAAGAACAACCGACCGTCATCCTGGCCAAGACCATCAAAGGTTATGGCACCGGTGCCGGCGAAGCGAAAAACACTGCGCACAACACCAAGAAAGTCGATGTCGACAGCCTGAAGTTGTTCCGCGATCGTTTCGATATCCCGGTCAAAGACGACGAACTCGAAAACCTGCCGTTCTTCAAACCGGAAGAAGGCAGCGCCGAAGCCCGTTACCTGAGCGAGCGCCGTTCCGCGCTGGGCGGTTTCGTGCCTCAGCGTCGCGCCAAGAGCTTCAACATTCCGACCCCGCCCCTGGATACCCTCAAGGCAATCCTGGACGGCTCGGGCGACCGTGAAATTTCCACCACCATGGCCTTCGTGCGGATCCTCGCGCAACTGGTCAAGGACAAGGAAATCGGTCCGCGCATCGTCCCGATTATCCCGGACGAAGCCCGTACCTTCGGTATGGAAGGCATGTTCCGTCAGTTGGGCATTTACTCGTCCGTCGGCCAGCTCTACGAGCCAGTCGATAAAGACCAGGTGATGTTCTACAAGGAAGACCAGAAAGGTCAGATCCTTGAAGAAGGCATCAACGAAGCGGGCGCCATGAGCTCCTTCATCGCTGCCGGTACTTCGTACTCCAGCCACAACCAGCCAATGCTGCCGTTCTACATCTTCTACTCGATGTTCGGCTTCCAGCGTATCGGCGACCTGGCCTGGGCCGCTGGCGACAGCCGCACCCGTGGCTTCCTGATCGGCGGCACCGCCGGCCGGACCACGCTGAACGGCGAAGGCCTGCAACACGAAGACGGTCACAGCCACATCCTGGCTGCCACCATCCCGAACTGCCGCACCTACGATCCAACCTACGGCTACGAGCTGGCGGTGATCATCCAGGACGGCATGAAGAAGATGACCGAAGAGCAACAGGACGTCTTCTACTACATCACTGTCATGAACGAATCCTACCAGCAGCCAGCCATGCCGGCCGGTGCCGAAGAAGGCATCAAGAAAGGCATGTACCTGCTTGAGGAAGACACCCGCGAAGCGGCGCACCACGTTCAGCTGATGGGCTCCGGCACCATCCTGCGTGAAGTCCGTGAAGCGGCGAAGATTCTGCGTGAACAGTTCAACGTCGGCGCTGATGTGTGGAGCGTTACCAGCTTCAACGAACTGCGTCGCGATGGCCTGGCCGTCGAGCGCAGCAACCGTCTGCACCCGGGCCAGAAGCCTAAACTGAGCTACGTCGAAGAGTGCCTGAACGGCCGTAAAGGTCCGGTCATTGCCTCTACCGACTACATGAAGCTGTTCGCAGAGCAAATTCGTCAGTGGGTCCCGTCCAAGGAATTCAAAGTCCTGGGCACCGATGGTTTCGGCCGCAGTGACAGCCGCAAGAAGCTGCGTCACTTCTTCGAAGTCGACCGTCATTTCGTGGTGTTGGCAGCCCTGGAAGCCTTGGCTGACCGTGGTGATATCGAGCCTAAAGTGGTGGCTGAAGCCATCGCCAAGTTCGGTATCAACCCGGAAAAACGCAACCCACTGGACTGCTGAGGAGACACTCTGTGAGCGAACTCATTCGCGTACCTGACATCGGCAGCGGTGAAGGTGAAGTAATTGAACTGTTTGTGAAGGTCGGCGACCGTATCGAAGCCGATCAGAGCATCCTGACACTTGAGTCGGACAAGGCGAGCATGGAAGTGCCTGCGCCAAAGGCCGGCATCATCAAGAGCCTGAAAGTGAAACTGGGCGATCGCCTGAAAGAGGGCGACGAACTGCTGGAGCTGGAAGTCGAAGGTGCCGCAGCGCCAGCCCCTGCGCCTGCCGCAGCGCCAGCTGCCAAGGCTGAAGCTGCGCCTGCTGCCGCCAAAGCACCGGCCGCTCCAGCCGCAGCGCCTGCTGCTGCCAGCGTTCAGCAAGTGCACGTGCCGGACATCGGTTCGTCGGGCAAGGCCCAGATCATCGAGATCCAGGTCAAGGTCGGCGACACCGTCGCAGCTGATCAGTCGCTGATCACGCTGGAATCCGACAAGGCGAGCATGGAAATTCCATCGCCTGCCGCGGG
>NZ_MUNM01000083.1 GCF_002286815.1 Pseudomonas sp. PICF141 | reverse complement strand
GCCACAGGGATGGGGGTGCGCAAAAATAAACCCGCCAGTTATGGCGGGTTTATTTGTCAGCGGTCCTGCGCATCCTTGGCATCCGCTTCGGCATTGCGTTCGGCGACGCGTTTGCGTTGCTCTTCGGTCAATTCCACCTTGTGGGCGGTGTCGCGCAACAGCATCAGACCGCCAACGATAGAGCCGATGGCAACGATCAGAATCAACCAGGCATACCAGGGCATAACGGCTCTCCTTAAGGGCAGGCCGGTGGGCGAGGGTTCGCCGATCGATCCTGCGTATCACTTTTGAGCGATGAAATTTCGCAGTGGTTCCATTCTAGGCCTGTTATGTCCCGTTCATCCGGCCACGCTTCAAAAACTTGCACATTCCCCCGTAGGAGCCCGCTCTCACGAGGATATGCGTTTATCGATACACCACCGTCCCCTGTGGGAGCGGGCTTGCCCGCGATGAGGCCCGACCGGACACCGCTGTAACAAAACCATCCCCCCACTCTTTACGCTTTATTTATGCCCCGCCACACCCCTCGATCTCGCGCCTTTACAGCCTCCCTCCCGACAATCACTGCACACGCGGCAATACGCCGTAACACGGAGAATTTCCATGAGCGTTCTGGACGGAGTGTCGCTGCTATTGGCGGTGGGGCTGTTCATTTATCTGTTGGTTGCGCTGTTGCGCGCAGACCGGAACTAGGAGCGGCTATGCACAGTTATGACTATTGGCTGATCCTCGCCTTCTTCGCCGTGGTGCTGATCCCGGCACCGTTTCTGGGGCGCTTCTACTACAAGGTGATGGAAGGGCAGCGCACCTGGCTGTCGCCGATCCTCGGGCCGGTGGAGCGGGGGTGTTATCGGGTGGCCGGCGTCGATCCGCAGGCAGAGCAGAGCTGGCAGAAATACACCCTGGCCTTGCTCGCCTTTAACCTTGCGGGTTTTTTGCTGTTATTTTCGATCCTGCTGTTTCAGGATTATTTGCCGCTCAATCCGCAACATTTGCCGGGGCAGGAATGGACGCAAGCGTTCAATACCGCCGTCAGCTTCATGACCAATACCAACTGGCAGTCCTACAGCGGCGAAGCGACCCTCAGCTACCTGAGTCAGATGGCCGGCCTCACCGTGCAGAACTTCGTCAGCGCTGCCACCGGCCTGGCGGTTCTGGTTGCACTCTGTCGAGGTATAGGGGGGCGCGGCATCGGCCGCAAATCCACCAAAAACCTGGGCAACTTCTGGGTCGACATGACCCGCGCCACCCTCTACGGCCTGCTGCCGCTCTGCCTGCTGCTGGCGCTGTTTCTGGTGTGGCAGGGCGTGCCACAAACGTTCGCCCACTACGTGAACGCCGTGACGATGCAGGGCGTCGATCAGGTAATCCCGCTCGGCCCGGCCGCCAGCCAGATTGCGATCAAGCAACTGGGTACCAACGGCGGTGGCTTCTTCGGCGTCAATTCCGCGCACCCGTTCGAGAACCCGACGGCGTGGAGCAACCTGTTCGAAGTCGCTTCGATCATTCTGATCCCGGTGGCGCTGGTGTTCACCTTCGGCCATTACGTGAAAGACCTGCGTCAGAGCCGCGCAATCATCGCCTGCATGCTGGCGCTGTTTTTGATCGGCGGCGCGACGTCGCTGTGGGCTGAATATCAACCGAACCCGACCCTGGCCAACGTCGCCGTCGAACAGACCGCGCCGCTGGAAGGCAAGGAAGCGCGTTTTGGCACCACTGCCACGGTGCTGTGGTCGGTAACCACCACGGCGGCGTCGAACGGTTCGGTCAACGGCATGCACGACAGCCTCAACCCCCTGAGCGGCATGGTCGCGATGATCAACATGATGGTCGGCGAAGTGATTTTCGGCGGCGTCGGGGCCGGGCTCTACGGCATGTTGCTCAACGTGCTGATCGCGGTATTCCTCGCCGGGCTGATGATCGGCCGCACCCCGGAATACCTCGGCAAGAAACTGCAAGCCAGGGAAGTCCAGTTGCTGGTGGTGACCTTGCTGGTGATGCCAGTCGGCGTGCTGGTGCTCGGCGCGATTGCTGCCAGCCTGCCTGGCCCGGTCGCGGCGGTCAGTAACCCCGGTGCTCACGGTTTCAGCCAGTTGCTGTACGCCTACACCTCGGCCAGCGCCAACAACGGTTCGGCGTTTGCGGGATTTGGGGCGAACACCGCGTTCCACAACCTGATGCTGGGGCTGGGCATGTTGATCGGGCGCTTCGGCTACATCCTCCCGGTACTGGCCCTGGCCGGCAGCCTGGCGATGAAGAAAACCGCACCGATCGGCCAGAACAGCTTCCCGACTCACGGCCCGCTGTTCGTGGTCCTGTTGACCGTGACCATTTTGCTGGTGGGTGGTTTGACCTTCCTGCCGGCACTGGCGTTGGGGCCTGTTGCTGAACACCTGAGCTTGGGCTTCTAAGGGGAATCCATGATGAATATGCCCGCAACTAAAGCCGCCGTCGTCAAGGCGCCGGAACAACCGAAAACCGCGATCTCGGCCCTCTGGCGCCCGGCGCTGGTGCAAGCGTTCGTAAAACTCGACCCACGGCAATTGCAACGTGCGCCGGTGATGCTGGTGGTGGAACTGACCGCGATTCTGACCACCGTGCTGTGCTTCATTCCCGACAGCGCCGTGCCGACTTTCGTCGCCGCGCAAATCGCCTTGTGGTTGTGGTTCACCGTGTTGTTCGCCAACTTCGCCGAAGCGCTGGCCGAAGGTCGCGGCAAGGCCCGTGCCGACAGCCTCAAGGCCGGCAGCGAAGGCTTGAGTGCCCGGCGCAAAAACGCCAATGGCAGCTTTCAGGTAGTGCCCGCCACCAGCCTGCGCAAGGGCGATGTGGTGCGCGTGGAAGCAGGGGAAATGATCCCCGGTGACGGCGAGGTGATCGAAGGCATCGCGGCGGTCAACGAAGCGGCGATTACCGGTGAGTCGGCGCCGGTGATTCGGGAGTCCGGCGGCGACCGCTCGGCGGTCACCGGCAACACTCGGCTGGTGTCCGACTGGCTGCTGGTGCGCATCACCGCCAACCCCGGGGAGTCGACCCTCGACCGCATGATCGCGCTGGTCGAAGGCGCCAAACGCCAGAAAACCCCGAACGAAGTGGCGCTGGATATCCTGCTGATCGGCCTGACCCTGATCTTTCTGCTGGTGGTAGTGACCCTGCAACCGTTCGCCCACTTCGCTAACGGCAGCCTGCCGCTGGTGTTCCTGGTGGCGTTGTTGGTCACGCTGATTCCCACCACCATTGGCGGTTTGTTGTCGGCCATCGGTATCGCCGGGATGGACCGTCTGGTGCGCCTGAACGTGATCGCCAAATCCGGTCGCGCCGTGGAAGCGGCGGGGGACGTGCATGTCCTGCTGCTGGACAAGACCGGCACCATCACCTTCGGCAACCGTCGCTGCTCCGCGGTCTATGCCGCGCCGGGTGTCACTGCCAGGGAACTGGCCGAAGGCGCGTTGTTTGCCTCCTTGGCCGATGACACGGCTGAAGGCAAATCCATCGTCGAGTACCTGCGCGGTCTTCATCCGCAACCCGAGCCGTCCGCCGAGGTGCTGACCGCTGTGCCATTCAGTGCTGAAACCCGCTTGTCTGGGGTCGACTATCAAGGTCGGGTCTATCGCAAAGGCGCGGTGGATTCGCTGCTGACCTTCGTCGGCCTCAAACGCGCCGATCTGGCCGCGCCTCTGTCCCGGGAAATCGACAGGATCGCCCAGAGTGGCGGCACGCCGTTGCTGGTCTGCGTCGATGGCAAATTGCTCGGTGTCATTCACCTCAAGGACGTGGTCAAGCCCGGCATTCGCGAGCGTTTCGCCGAACTGCGCAAGCTGGGGATTCGCACGGTCATGGTCACGGGCGACAACCCGTTGACCGCCGCTGCGATTGCTGCCGAAGCGGGCGTGGATGACGTACTGGCCGAAGCCACGCCGGAGAAGAAACTGGCACGCATTCGCCACGAGCAGAACGACGGTCGCCTGGTCGCCATGTGCGGCGATGGCGCCAACGACGCCCCGGCCCTGGCTCAGGCGGACGTGGGCATGGCGATGAACGACGGTACGCAAGCGGCACGGGAGGCGGCGAACATGGTCGACCTCGACAGCGACCCGACCAAGCTGTTGGACGTGGTGCAAATCGGCAAGGAATTGCTGGTGACCCGCGGTGCACTGACGACCTTTTCCATCGCCAACGACGTGGCCAAGTACTTCGCGATCCTGCCGGCGCTGTTCGCCTCGATCTACCCGCAACTGGGTGTGCTCAACGTCATGCATCTGAGCAGCCCGCGCAGCGCGATCCTGTCGGCGATTGTGTTCAACGCCTTGATCATTGTGGTGCTGATTCCGCTGGCACTGCGCGGTGTGCGGGTACAGGCGGTGAGCGCGGCGGCGTTGCTGCGGCGCAATCTGCTGATCTATGGCCTGGGCGGGCTTCTGGTGCCGTTCGTGGGCATCAAGGCGATCGACATGCTGTTGACGGCGTTGCAGCTGGTTTGAGGTTGATCTGCGTGTGCGGTTTTTTTGTGGTGCAGTAGCTTCCAGACCTGAGTTTTTTATCGAATCGAGGATTTTGAAATGTCCACATTGATACGTCCGGCCCTGAGCCTGTTGTTGCTGATGACCCTGATCACCGGCGTCGCCTACCCGTTGGTGGTCACCGGCGTCGCCCAGGTCGCTTTCCCGGACCAGGCCAATGGCAGCCTGGTGCGCGACGCTGATGGCAAGGTTCGCGGCTCGTCGCTGATCGCCCAGGATTTCGTCGGCGACGGCTGGTTCCACCCACGGCCATCGGCCGGTGCCTTTGCCACCGTGTCGAGCAGCGCCAGCAACTTCTCGCCCAGCAATCCGGCGCTGGCCACTCGGGTGATCGACGAGGCCAATAAATTGCAGGTGGCTGGCCAAGGCCCAGTGCCGTTGGCGATGCTGACCACCTCCGGCAGCGGCCTCGATCCGCACTTGCCTCCGGCTGCGATTGCCTATCAACTGGCGCGTGTCGCGACGGCGCGCAATCTGCCGGTGGCTACGCTTGAGCAATTGCTGGATGCGCACATCGAGCAGCCGTTGGTGGGGCCGCCGGTGGTGAATGTGTTGGCGCTGAATAGGGCGCTGGAAAAGTTGTAAAGGTCAAAAGTTTGGAAAGGATCGTTCCCACGCTCTGCGTGGGAATGCATCTATGGACGCTCTGCGTCCGCTTCGGATGGGACGCGGAGCGTCCCGGGCTGCATTCCCACGCAGAGCGTGGGAACGATCAATTAGAGAGAACTTCAAGCATGAGTGACTCCGGCCGCGCCGATGCGCTGTTAGCAAACCTGCCCCGCGATGGCCGTGGCCGGCTCAAGGTGTTTCTCGGCGCAGCCCCCGGGGTCGGCAAGACCTACGCCATGCTGCAAGCCGCCCACACCCAACTGCGCCAGGGCGTGAAAGTCATGGCCGGGGTGGTCGAAACCCACGGTCGCGCCGAAACCGAAGCGCTGCTCAGCGGCTTGCCGCAGCAGCCGTTGGTGCGCTCGGAATACCGCGGCGTGATGCTCGAAGAAATGGACCTCGACGGTCTGCTGGCCGCCAGACCGAAACTGGTGCTGGTGGACGAACTGGCCCACAGCAACGCCCCCGGCAGTCGACACGCCAAACGCTGGCAAGACATTCAGGAATTGCTGGCCGCCGGCATCGATGTGTTCACCACGGTCAACGTCCAGCATCTGGAAAGTCTCAACGATCAGGTGCGCGGCATCACCGGCGTTCAGGTGCGCGAAACCTTGCCGGACTGGGTGCTGCAAGAAGCCTACGAATTGCTGCTGATCGACTTGCCGCCGCGTGAATTGCTGGAGCGTTTGCGCGAGGGCAAGGTCTACGTGCCGGAGCAGGCGCGAGCGGCCATCGATGCCTTCTTTACCCAGACCAACCTCACCGCCCTGCGCGAACTGGCGATGCAAACCGCCGCCGCTCAGGTCGATAACGATCTGGCCCAGGGTTATCGCCAGTTGGGGCAGGCCGCACCGGCGGTGCGCGGTCGTTTGCTGGTGGGCGTCGATGGCGATGCTCAGGCCGAGCGGCTGGTGCGTCACGCCAGTCGTGTGGCCCAGCGGCGGCATCTGCCGTGGAGCCTGGTGCATGTGGACAACGGCCGTGTGCGCGACGAGCAATCGCGACTGCGCCTGCAAAGCGCCCAACAACTGGCCGAACGCCTCGGTGGTGAAGTGGTGTTGCTGCGCGCCGGTGAGGTGGCCAAAACCCTGATCCAGCACGCCGCTGAACGACGCGCCAGCCTGGTGCTGGTGGGCCAGTCACGCCAGCGTTGGCGTCGACGGTTGTTCGGCGGCGGTCTGGCGTCACGTTTGCTGCGCAATGCTCGCGGATTGGAAATTAATGTGCTCGACAGCGATCAGGAACAGCATCAACCGCGCCAACGCTCGGCGCAGTCGCTGGTCTGGTTCGACTACGCATTGGCGCTGGTGGCGACAGTGCTTGCCACTGCCTTGGCCTGGGCGGTTTCGAGCGTCTTGCCGTTGCCCAACATTTCCCTGGTGTTCCTCGCGGCCGTGTTACTGGTGGCGGTGCGCAGCAGTCTCGGCCCGGCCTTGGCCTGCGCGGCACTGTCGTTTCTGACCTATGACTTTCTGTTCATCCCGCCGAACTTCTCTTTCAGCATCCAGCGCGAAGAAGACGTGCTGACCTTGCTGTTCTTTCTGCTGATGGCGGCCCTCACCGGCAACCTGGCGGCGCGGCAACGGCGGCAATTGCAGGCGTTGCGCGACACCCAGGAAGAAACCAGCGAACTGCTCGATCTGTCGCGCAAACTCACCGCCGCCACCGACCGTCAGGCTGTGATCAGCGCTGCGGCGCAGCACCTCAACGGCTGGGCGGGCCTGAAACTGTGCCTGCTCAATCGCGATGGCCAGAGCGGCTGGAAAGTCGAAACCGGCGGGCCGCTGGAGTTCTCCGAAGCCGAGCGCGCTGCCGCCGATTGGGCTTGGCAACATGATCAACCGGCCGGCGCGGGCACTGGTACGTTGCCGTTCGGGCGCTGGTGGTGGTGGCCTCTGTCGGTGGACGATGGACCGTTGGCGCTGCTCGGTGTGTGCGCCAAAGAAGGCCAGACCCTGAGCGGCCAGCGGCGGCGCTTGTTGACCGCGTTGAGCCAACCGCTGGCCCAGGCATTGGCCCGCGCGCAATTGGCCGATGACCTTGAGGCGGCACGTTTGCATGGCGAAACCGAGCAATTGCGCAGCGCGCTGCTGGCGTCGGTGTCCCACGATTTACGCACGCCGCTGACCTCCATGCGCGGCAGCATCGACAGCCTGCTGGCGCTGGGCGAGGCGATTCCGTTGGAGGACCGCCGCGAACTGCTCGAAGGCACCCGCGATGAAGCCGAGCGGCTGGATCGCTACATTCAAAACCTGCTGGACATGACGCGCCTCGGGCACGGCGCCCTGAAGCTTTCGCGGGACTGGGTGTCACCGGCCGACATCGTCGGCAGTTCGCTCAATCGTCTGCGTGCGGTGCTGGCATCGTTGCAGGTCATCACCGACGTGCCAGCCGAGTTGCCGCTGCTGTATGTGCATGCCGCGTTGATCGAGCAAGCACTGGTCAATGTGCTGGAAAACGCCGCGCGTTTCTCGCCGCCCCGCGGGCGCCTGGAATTGCGTGCCGGGGCCACTGACAGCGAGCTGTTTTTCTCCGTCAGCGATGAAGGGCCGGGGATTCCCGAGGAGGACCGGGCGAAGATTTTCGACATGTTTTACACCGCTGCTCGCGGCGATCGCGGCGGGCAGGGCACCGGGCTGGGGCTGGCGATTTGTCAGGGCATGGTCGGTGCCCATGGCGGGCGGATCAGCGTCGCCGACGGTATCGGCGGACGCGGCACCTGCATCACGCTGCACCTGCCATTGCAAACTCAGCCGGGACTGGACAGTGAAGCCTGATCTCGCCTGCGCTACTCTCTTGCCACTTCTTTGTGTTGATGTGAATTCATGAGCCAGACCGCGACCATTTTGGTCATTGACGACGAACCGCAGATCCGCAAGTTCCTGCGCATCAGCCTGGTTTCCCAAGGCTACAAAGTGCTGGAGGCCGGCACCGGCACGGAAGGCCTGGCCCAGGCCGCATTGAACAAACCCGACCTGCTGGTGCTCGACCTCGGCCTGCCGGACATGGACGGCCAGCAGGTGCTGCGCGAGTTTCGCGAGTGGTCGACGATGCCGGTGCTGGTGCTCTCGGTGCGCGCCAGCGAAGGGCAGAAAGTCCAGGCTCTGGATGGCGGCGCCAACGACTACGTGACCAAGCCGTTCGGCATCCAGGAATTTCTGGCCCGGGTGCGCGCCTTGTTGCGTCAGGCGCCGACGGGTGAGGCCCAGCAAGCGGCGCTCAGCTTCGGCCCGCTCACCGTCGACCTGGCTTATCGCCGGGTGCTATTGGATGGCGCCGAAGTGGCGCTGACGCGCAAGGAATACGCGGTACTGGCGCAACTGGCACGGCATCCGGGGCGGGTCATCACCCAGCAGCAATTGCTCAAGGACATCTGGGGGCCGACCCACACCGAAGACAGCCATTATCTGCGGATTGTGGTGGGGCACTTGCGGCAGAAACTGGCGGATGACCCGACTCGGCCACGGTTTATCGTTACCGAAGCGGGGGTTGGGTATCGGTTGCTTGATGCCTGATCATTCCCACGCTCTGCGTGGGAATGCCGCCATGGACGCTCTGCGTCCGCTTTTGTGACGCGGAGCGTCACAGGATGCATTCCCACGCAGAGCGTGGGAACGATAGTCAGGCCTCAAGATTCCCGCTCATTCTCATAGCGATCCAGCGTATCCCGCGCAATCTCACGCCCCAGCGCGATCAACTCCGGCGCCTTGTAGAACTCGAAAAACCGGCACACCCGCTTGGGCACGTTGATCAGGATATCCGGCGGATAGCCGGCAATCTTGTACTGCGCCAATGAGGTCTGCATGACCTCGAAACTCTGGTTGATCAGGTCCAGCAAGGACGCCGGCCCGACGTTGTCGATGATGAACGAGCCGGTGGCGGATTTCGGTGCGCCGTTGCTTTCCGGGGCCGCCGCCGGTTGCTGGCCTTCGGGCTCGGCGGATTCGATCCACGGATTGATATCGGCCGCTTCGGCCATCAACGCTTCCTTTTCCAGCAGCAGCAATTGTTCGGCCTGTTTGCGGCGGAAGGGCAATTTCGAACCCAGTGAGTTGATCAGGCTGTCGAAGCGGGTCTTGAACGCGGCCGGGCGCTGGATCACTGGTAATTGATAATGACGCTGGTTGGTGGAGTTGAGGTTGACCGCGATGATGAGGTCGCAATGGCTCGACACCACCGGCACGATCGGCAACGGGTTGAGGATACCGCCGTCCACCAGCATACGATTGCCCTGCATCACCGGCGTGAACAGGCTGGGGATCGCCGCCGAAGCGCGCATGGCTTGGTGCAGGCAGCCTTCCTGAAACCAGATTTCCTGCTGATTGGTCAGGTCCGTGGCCACCGCCGTGTAAGGAATGCGCAGGTCTTCGATGTTGATTTCGCCAACGATCTTGCGGATCTGCCCGAAGACTTTTTCCCCGCGAATTGCGCCCAGGCGAAAGCTCACATCCACCAGACGCAACACGTCCAGGTAATCCAGGCTCTCGATCCAGTCGCGGTAATCCTTGAGTTTACCGGCGGCATAGATCCCGCCGACCACTGCGCCCATGGAGCAACCGGCGATGCAGGCGATGTCGTAGCCGCGTCGTTCGATTTCTTCAATGACGCCGATATGGGCGTAGCCCCGGGCGCCACCCGAGCCCAACACCAGTGCGACACGCTTTTTCATGAATCGACCTCTCTGACAAGGTTCAACAATGCACCCATCGAGGGGCACGCTTCAATTGCTATGGTCGTTCGAGGGGGCCGGTGCGTCGTTTTTTGACACTGTGGAGAGGCGAATGGGTATTCTCGCCGGTCGTATGCTTCCACAGCATGTTTCCACGGCATGTTTCCGCGGCGGGCCCAAGGCACTTTTCACGTGCCAGACCGTCTTACGTGCATGCATGTTTACCTATCGTTGAGGTGTGAGTAATGAAAGTCTGGATCTGTGTGCCCTTGATTGCCTTGGCACTCGCCGGTTGTGCCGGTAAAACCGCTTACCGTGACAGCTGTGGTAACCAGCTCGACGCCGCCTGGCGTGAACTGGATCTGGCCAAGGTCGAGGGCTTTGCCGGGACTGTCAGCTACTCCAAGGCATTGTCGTTGTTGACCGGCGCCAAGACCCAGCAGCAATTCGAAGCGTACGAGGGTTGCACCAAGAAGGCCGAGAAGGCGCGCTTCTACATTCGTGAATCTCGCGCCGGCCGTTGAAGCATGCTATAGCCAATGGGGGAATACGATTCACGGAGCAAGCGATGTCTGCCTTGGTTGATCGGTTGGTGGCTCACGTTCTGAGCCTGGACATTCGCCTGCTCGCCTGCCAGGCACGCTTGAGTGCCCGTACCGACGCTGAAGCGCTGCACGATCTGCGCACCACCGTGCGGCGTTTGCGCAGCTTGCTGCGGCCCTTGCGCGGTTTGCCCGGGGTCGAGCAACTGGAAGCGGCGGCATCCCGGGTCGGTGACCTGACCACGCCGTTGCGTGATCGCGAAGTGCTGGCGGCCTACCTGCTCCAGCACGATCAACCCGAGGCCGCGCACCGGCGTATGGTGCGGATGCACGAGGTTTATCCCGTCGTCGCGGCAAGCCCGGAAGTGGCGCAGATGCTGATGATCCTCGATGCCTTTCCGCGTTTCCTGCGGGCTTCCCAGCGTCAGGGTTTGCTCAAGGGCTTGCGCAAGCGCATCGAAAAACGCCTGGCCAAACAATGGAAGAAACTCGACCAGGCCCTGCATGATCCCGCCCATGACCGCCATCGCCTGCGCCTGCTGATCAAGCGTGTGCGCTATGGCATCGAAGCCTATCCCGAACTGGACCGCTTGCCCAAAGCGGCCCTGCCCAGACTGAAATCCGCGCAGGCGGCCTTGGGCGATTGGCACGACAGCTGGCAGTGGCTGGAGCGCGCGAAAGAAGAGCCCGATTTGCAGCCCTGTGTCGCGACCTGGAAAACCACCTTGGCCGAGGCCGAAGCGCATGCCGACCGCGTGCTCGACAAACTGAGCGCCGACTGCTTCAAATCCTGAACACCCACCGCTCCTACGGGGTTGCGGCGTCATCCGGCCTATCTGTCAGGTTCTTTGGCCGGAATAAGCGCTGTGTCTATTTTGTGCGCTGGTTAAGATCGTTCCATCCATTTTCATGCCTCTGAGGTTCCCATGCACTTTTCCGATCTGCTCGACGCTGTACGCAGTCAGCCGCAGGAGCTGTCTATTCCGGCCGAATGGGGCCAGGGCCGGGCGAGTTTTGGGGGGCTGATAGCCGCCTTGCAATACGAGGCCATGCGCGCAAAAGTCCCGGCGGATCGTCCGGTGCGTTCGCTGGCCATCACCTTTGTCGGCCCGGTCGAGCCCGATGTGCCGGTCAGTTTTGAAGTCGATGTGTTGCGCGAAGGCAAAGCCGTCAGTCAGGTACTGGGCCGGGCAATACAGAAGGGGCAAGTGGTGACGTTGGTCCAGGGCAGCTTCGGCGCCTCGCGACCTTCCGAAGTCGCGGTCACGGCCAATGCTGCGCCTGAGATGAAGCACTGGGACGACTGTCAGGAAATGCCCTATATCAAAGGGGTTACTCCGGAATTCATGCGTCATTTGGCAATGCGCTGGAGTGTTGGTGGCCTGCCGTTCACCGGCAATACCTCCCGCGACATGGGAGGTTGGGTGCGCTTGCGTGGAGAAGGGAAGGACGAAGTGGTCAGCGAGGCGCATATTCTGGCGCTGGTCGATGCCTGGCCGCCGTCTCTGTTGTCACATCTGAAGAAACCGGCGGCAGGCAGCACGCTTACCTGGACCATCGAATTCGTTCAGCCATTGCTCGCATTCAGCACGCTGGACTGGTGCAAGTACCTGGTGGAAATCGAGTATGCCGCAGACGGCTACGGGCACGCCGCCGCAAAACTGTGGAGCGAAGACGGTCAGTTGATTGCCATGAGCCGGCAGACAGTCACGATTTTCGCCTGATTCCTGATCAATGACGACGGTCTTTGCGATCACTGAACGGCTCGTCGGCTTGCGCCTCCAGGCGGTGGCCGTGACGCTTGAGGCCCAGGGCGGCGATCAGGCCGATTATGCCAATCGCGATGCTCGCCGGATCCCGGCTGAACACCCCCGAAACCATCAGTAAAAACGCCACAATGAACAGCGGCACGGCAATCCGGTGCAACACCCGGTGGGGCGGATCCTGATGATGCGGGTAGGTTCGCCATTGCCAGGCGGGGAAGTTGGGATGACGTTTGCCCATGATGCTTGTCCTTTATTCGTGAGGCGCTTGAATAAAGAATAGGCCCGGCAAAAGCGGTCGACGAATCAAGGCTGGCTATCGGCGCAATAGGTGTGATGGTCAAGATCGATGTTGCTCGATCTGACGCCTTCGCGGGCAAGCCCGCTCCCACAGGTAATGCGCAAATTTTAAAATAGCGCTAATCCTGTGGGAGCGGGCTTGCCCGCGATGAGGCCGTCACAGTTTCAGCTGACCTATGGCCTTGCTCAATTCCCCCGCCAGCATCGCCAATTCATTGCTGGTGATCGCCGAATTCACGGTCTGCTGCACGGTGTTTTCGGTGACGTCGCGAATGCTCACCACCGCCCGATTCATCTCCTCCGCCACATGGCTCTGCTGCTCGGCCGCCACTGCGATCTGCGTATTGCTTTCACGCATTTGCGCCACCGCGCCGGTGATCTCGGCCAGGGCCACGCTGGCTTCCTGAGCCTGCTGCATGCAGTCGTCCGCCTTGTACGAGCTTTCCTGCATGAAGTCCACGGCGTCCCGAGTGCCGGCCTGCAGCGCTGAAACCATGATGGTGATCTCGTCGGTAGACGCCTGAACTCGCTTGGCCAGGTTACGCACCTCATCGGCGACCACCGCAAACCCGCGACCCATTTCACCGGCCCGGGCCGCTTCGATGGCGGCGTTAAGGGCCAGCAGGTTGGTCTGTTCGGCGATGCTGTGGATCACGCTGACCACGCCGTTGATTTTCTGACTGTCCTCGGCCAGACGCTGAATCATCTCGGCCGTTTGCTGCACACCGATGGACAATCCGCCAATCGACTTCTGCACCCGAGTGACCACTTCCTGGCCGCTGCCGGCCAGGGTGTCGGCCGTTTGCGAGAGGTCGCGGGTGGCGCCGGCGTGCTGGGCGATGTGATGGACCGTGGCAGTCATTTCGTTTATCGCTGTGGCGGCCTGATCGGTTTCGCTTTGCTGACCGAGCATGCCGTGACGCACCTCGTTCATGCTCGAAGCCAGCCGCGCGGCCCCGACATCCAGTTGCCGCGCGGTGCTGGCGACGGTGTTGACTACCCGCTGGTAACCGGCCTGCATGGCGTTGAAGGCGTTGGCCATCTGCCCGACTTCATCCTTGCAAGCCAGCGGCACACGGGCCGACAGGTCGCCGCTTTTCTCGACATGCAGCATCACGTCTTTCAACGTGTTGAGCTGGCTGAGCAGGAAGCGGATCAACAGTTGCGAGGCGCCGAGCATTGCCAGCATCAGGATGAATACCGCTACCGCATAGTGGGTGAAGCGTTCGCCGAACACTTGGCTCAGGCTCGGGCCATGGGCAATCACCGCAACCTGTTGACCCTCGGGGCGAGTGAATACCTCGGCGCCCATCAACGGGTTGTCACCGAACAGCGGCAAGGTGTTGATTTCGGTCCAACCCTGGTTACCCGTGAGCTCCAGCAGCGGTTGCCCGTTGAATAACGGTGCCTGGCCGCGATTGAAGGTCAACAGGTTATCGGCCTTGGGCAGCGGCTGCCCGGCGGGCCAGGCCTGGAGCAACCGCGCCTGAGCCTGGGCCGACGCTTGGGCGGCGTGGCTGCGGGCTTGTTGTTCAAGCTGCACCGCGTACAACACCAGCAACAAAGTGGTGACGAAGGCAACGGCGTTGACCGCCCAGAATTTGTATTTCAACGAGATATTGCTAAGCCAGGCACCCATGGAGGTCTTCTCTGATAGCGGAAACAGTTTTGGCAAGGTGCCAGCATTGTGCCGCTATTCAGGGATGCAGATGTTGATGCAGGTCAACGAGCACAGCCTATCCAAATGTGTGGCGAGCCTGTGTGGCGAGGGGGTTTGCCCCCGTTGGGTCGCGAAGCGGCCCCAAAACCTGCAATCGCGGTGTATTAGGTACACCGCATGCAATGGTTTACGACTGCTACGCAGCCGAACGGGGGCAAGCCCCCTCGCCACATACCGCTCCCACAGGGAATTGTGGTTACTGGGGGATCGAAGGCAGCCCGTAGAATGCCCGTGCGCATGCTGTGGTGTGGTTTGCCAGGTCTTCCTGGCTTTCCCCGCGATGCAACGCCACCTCACGCAACACTTCAGTCAGGTACGCCGGCTCGTTGCGGCCATTTTTCGGCTTGGGGCGCAAACTGCGGGGCAGCAGATACGGCGCATCGCTCTCCAGCATCAAGCGCCCGCGTTTAATCTCCTTGACCATTGGATGCAGGTGCGTGCCCCGGCGCTCGTCACAAATCCAGCCAGTGATGCCGATGTGCAGATCCAGATCGAGGTAACTGAACAGCGCTTTCTTTTCGCCGGTGAAACAGTGCACCACGGCCGCTGGCAACTGGTCGCGGTAATCACGCAGGATCTCCAGCAATCGTTGGCTGGCATCGCGTTCGTGCAGAAATACCGGCAATTGCAGTTCGACCGCCATTGCCAAATGTTCTTCCAGGACTTTTTCCTGTTGCGGGCGGGGCGAGAAATCACGATTGAAATCCAGGCCGCATTCACCCACGGCCACCACGTTCGGCTCCTTGAGCAAACTGCGCAGACGCTGAGCGCTGTCGGCGTTCCAGTCGCTGGCCGAGTGCGGGTGAATACCGGCCGTGGCGAACAGCCGTTGAGCGCTTTCGTCCAGTTGCTGGCACAACTCCAGCGCCTGTTCGCTGCCCTCGACGCTGGTCCCGGTGAGCACCAGTTGGCAGACCCCGGCCGCATAGGCGCGGTCGAGCACGGCCTGGTGTTTGTCGGCGAAACTGGGATTGGTCAGGTTGACGCCGATATCGATGAGTTGCATGGTGCTACCTCGGACCAAAGGCCGGAAAGCATATCAGAGCTGTAGATTTATAAGAAAAACCAAGAACTACAACGAGTTAAAACTGTCTGTTGAGGCCCGCGCGCGAGGTCGGGTTGGTGGATTTGCAATCACTGTGCCACTCTCACGCACTTTGCTGGCGCTTCAGGCGCTCCTGTTTCTGTCGCTCGACATCGTGAAGTTATCCATGAAGTCGACCCGTATTCTTTCCGGAGAGTGGATGATTCGTCCCTCGGTTTTGCTACTGCTATGTTGTTCGTTGCTGCTGCCCATGCCGGCGGTCGCACGTCTAGCCGGGCCGTTGCAAGCCGTGCCGGCGGCCAAGGTCCGCGACCTGGCGGAAATTCGCAGCAGTCGTGTGTTGCGGGTGTTGGTCAACCAGAGCCGCAACAGCTCCGGTGAAGTCCAGGGCCAGGCCATCGGCGTCGAATATCACCGCTTGCGTGCTTTCGAGCAATACCTCAATGGCCATGCCCGCGATGGCCAGGAAATCACCCTCAAGATCATCCCCAAAGCCAAGGACCAACTGCTCGGCGCGTTACAGCGCGGGGAGGGTGATCTGGTTGCGCCGGGGGAATTGCTCGATCCGCAACCGGGCCTCGCTGTCAGTACCAGTCAGCCGGTTTCCAGTAACGTGCCGTTGCTGCTGGTGGGAATCAAAGGCGAACGACGTTACACCCGTCTCGAACAGCTCTCGGGCAAAACCCTCGCGCTGCCCACCGGCAGTGCCGCCGGGGATGCGGTCAGTCAGATCAATCAGAAGCTCGCGCTGCACAAACTGCCGCCGGTGCAGATCGAATGGGTCGATCCCAGCCTGGCGGTCGAGGACGTGCTGGAAATGGTCCAGGGCGGAATTTTTCATCTGACGATTGTCGAGCAACCGATTGCCGAACGCTGGGGCAAGATCCTGCCCAAATTACGCTTCGATCGACAGGTCGTTATCAGCGAGCCAGGCGAGGAATACTGGTTCGTGCGCCGCGACGCCTCGATGCTGCGTTCGAGCATCGATCGCTTCCTGACGACATACAAGAAACCGTCGGACCAGGATGCGGCGTTCATGCGGATCTATCGGCGCCTGTATCAAGTGCACTATCCCTTGGCCAAGGCTGATCGGCAGCGCCTGGAAAAACTTCGACCGGTGCTGCAGAAACACGCTGAAGCCCAAGGCATAGACTGGCTGAACCTGGCGGCGCTGGCCTTCAAGGAATCGGCGCTGCAACCCAACGCCAGAAGTGGCAGCGGCCCCACCGGCCTGATGCAAATCACCCCGTCCGCCGCCCAACGGGTGGGTGTCAGCAACATTCAGAACCTGGACGCCAATGTGCAGGCCGGGGCCAAGTACCTGGCGATGATCCGCCGCAAGTTTTTTGCCAGCCCCAAACTCAATGAGCGCGAGCGCATGGCGTTCGTGCTGGCGGCTTACAACATGGGACCGGAGCGGGTTCAAGGTATGCGCACCGAAGCCCGGCGGCGTGGCTTGAATCCTAATCAGTGGTTTTTCCAGGTCGAGCGCATCGCCATGGAGCAGGTGGGAATGGGGGCTGTCAGCTATGTTAATAGCGTGAACAAGTATTACTTGGCGTTCGATCGGGAGCGGGAATCGTTGGAGCCCCAGGGACAAAAAGTGGTCTCACGGAAATGATCGACTAAGCTGATTGTTATGGTGCGTTTTTTGCGCTTTTAACATGAGTTTTTCTGATTAATATAGCGGCCAACCAACACACATTCACAATGGATGACACAGCATGAGCACTCTGATCAACAAGGTACTATTCACTCGCGCGGGCTACGGTCTGACGATTCTGCGAATTTTCGTCGGGATCATCTTCGCAGCCCATGGCGCCCAGAAACTCTTCGGGGCATTCGGCGGCTACGGCATTGCCGGCACCGCGCAGTACATGGAAAGCATTGGATTGGCGCCGGGCAATGTCATGGCAATCCTGGCCGGTGGTACCGAGTTCTTCGGCGGTCTGGCGTTGATCATCGGCTTGTTGGCACGCCCGGCAGCGCTGGGGCTGACCTTCCTCGCGCTGGTGGCTATTTTCACGGTACACATCAGTAACGGTCTGTTCATGACCAACAACGGTTATGAATTCGCCCTGGCTTTGCTCGGTGGCAGCCTCGCGGTGCTGATCGAAGGTGCAGGCAAGCTGTCGGTCGACCGCGCCATCACCAACTGATCCCCTGGTTCAACGAAAAGGCCTGCATTGTGCGACGCACTGTGCAGGCCTTTTTTGTTGCGCGCGATTCTTGACACTGTCCGGTCAGCTTCTCTAGGATGCTGCCCATGCGCCGATTTAAACAGCTACTTGCGGGGCGCCAGGTGACTCATTCAGTTGCCGATAGAAGCTTGAAGCAGGCTTCGAAATACCGCTAAAGCGCTGGTTCGGTGTTGCCTCTCACCTGCCATGCAGACTTTTGAGGCAGAGACACGACACAATGAATGCATTAAGCCCCGTTATACGCCCCGCGCCGATCACGGCACACCTCACCCAGCGCAATCCAAAAATCCTGCTTGGCGGTAAACATCAGCCGACGCTTCTGCGTTACCTCGACGGCTGGCCACGTCGTACCGGTGGACCCGCTGCCTTCCTGATTCAGTTTGTCGACGATGGCGAGTCACTGGCACGGTTTGCCAACGACAGTTTCGATCTGGCGGTGATTCTGGCACCCGGCATCGAGGACGCGCCGGAAGTGATCCGGCAGCTGACTCGCGTGGCACGCCAAGGGTTGATTACCCGTCGCTGAGATTCAGAGCGCTGCGGCTCAGAGCGTCGCGGCTCAAAAATAGTCGATCGCCACGATATACACGAGTTGTTCACCGGTCGGTGTCTGGACCCGCACTTCGGCATCCAGTGCCTTGCCGATCAAGGCGCGCGCCAACGGTGAGTCGATGCTGATCAGGCCCAGTTTAAGATCCAGCTCATCCGGCCCGACGATGCGATAGCGCGATTCTTTGCCGTCTTCATCTTCAATCGTGACCCACGCGCCAAAGTAGACCTTGTTCGGGTCGCTGGGCTTTTCGCTGACCACCTTGAGTGCTTCCAGGCGTTTGGTGAGAAAGCGCACGCGACTGTCGATCTCGCGCAGCATCTTTTTGCCGTAGGTGTACTCGGCGTTTTCCGAGCGATCGCCCTGTGCCGCCGCCTCGCTGACCGATTGCGTGACTTGCGGTCGGCGCACATGCCAGAGTTCATGGAACTCGGCCCGCATCCGCGCTTCACCTTCGGGGGTAATCAGCGCGGTGCCAGCGGTGCGGGGAGGGCGATAACGGCTCATGGCGACTTCTATATAGTTGAATGCGTGTCAGGGCCCTTGAGTTTATCAACCCTCGCGCAAGACTGTCAGGGGGCTGGCGTTCAAGGCGCGGCGCGTACCGAACACACCGGCACCGCCGATCAGTACGGCACCAATCAATGGCAACACCAACAGCCATGGATGCGGATGCCAGGGCAGGTCGAAGGCGTAGCGGTAGAGCACCAGGCTCACCAATTCCGAACCCAGTGCCGCCAACAATCCGCTGACCGCGCCGAGCAGGCCGAACTCGATCCGCCGGGCCCTGACCAGCAACTGTCGCTCGGCGCCTAGCGCTCGCAACAAGGCACCTTGGCGAATGCGTTCATCCAGCGTTGCCTGCAAGCCGGAGAACAACACCGCCATGCCCGCCGCCAACACAAACAACAGCACGTATTCCACTGCCAGAGTGACTTGGCCGAGAATGCTGCGCAGCTGCGCCAGCAACGCTTCGACTTGCAGAATAGTCACTGCCGGAAAGCTTCGGGACAGATCGACGATCTGCTGATCGTGACCGGGCGCCAGGTAGAAACTGGTCAGATAGGTCGCCGGCAAATCCTTCAGGGTGCCGGGTTGAAAAATCATGAAAAAGTTCGGCTGGAAGTTGTCCCAATTGACTTCCCGCAGACTGGTGACTTTCGCTTCCCTATTCATTCCGCCAACGGTGAATACCATGTGATCGCCGAGTTTGAGCTTGAGGCTTTCGGCGACTTTCCCTTCCACCGATACACCCGGTATTTCATCCGATGGTTGCTGATCCCACCAGTTGCCGGCAATGAGTTTGTTGCCTGCCGGCAAGTCGGCCGCCCAGGTCAGGCTCAGGTCGCGTTGAATGGCGCGATCACCGGCCGAATCCTTGCTGACGATCTCCTGCACCGGCTCGCCATTGACGCTGATCAGCCGTCCCGGCACCACCGGGTACAGCGGCGCCGATTGTGCCGACAACTCCATCAATCGATCGATAAAGGCCTGTTTGTCCGCCGGCAGAATGTTCAGGGCGAAGTAGTTCGGGGCATTTTTCGGCAACTGGTTTTGCCAGGTATCGAGCAACTCGCCACGCAGTAAAGCAATCAGCGCCATGGACAGCAGAATCAAACCGAAGGCCAGGGCTTGGCCGGCCGCCGCCAATGGATGGCGCAGCAGTTGGCCCAAGCCGAGGCGCCATGGCAATTCGGCGCGCGCCAGCATCCGGCGCAGGCTTTTGAGTAGCAGCAACAGCAAACTGCCCAGCACCAGTGCCGCGATCACACCGCCACCGAGCAGGGCGAAAGTCAGCAACAGGTCCAGGCTCAAGCGCCACATGATCAGGCCGAGGGCGCCCAATGCCGTGCCATAAACGATCCAGCTGCTGGACGGAATCGGCAGCATGTCCCGACGCAACACGCGCAACGGTGGCACTCGACCCAAAGCGGCCAATGGCGGCAGGGCGAAACCGGCCAGCGCTACCAACCCGGTGCCGATCCCCGCGATGGCCGGCAGCAGGCCACCCGGTGGAACATCGGTCGGCAATAAATCATGCAGCAATGCAAACAGCCCCAGCTGCGCCAGCCAGCCGAGCAGGGCGCCGCTGACGCTGGCGAGCAATCCAAGTACGGTCAGTTGCAGGCTGAACAGCACCATGGTTTCCCGACGGGACAGGCCCAGGCAGCGCAGCAATGCACTGGCATCGAAGCGGCGGGTGGCGAAGCGTGTCGCCGACAACGCCACCGCCACGCCGGACAGCAACACCGCCACCAGACTGGCCATGTTCAAGTAGCGTTCAGCCTTGCCCAGGGCGCCACCGATCTGCCGATTGCCATCGCGAGCATCCTGGATACGCTGGTTGGCCGCCAGGCCTGGCTTGATCAGCTGCCGATAGGTTTCCAGCGCCGAGGCGTTGCCGCGCCAGAGTTCGCGGTAACTGACCCGGCTGCCGGGTTGCACCACACCGGTTGCCTCAAGGTCGCTGAGATTGATCAGCACACGTGGCGTCAGGCTGTAGAAATTGCCGGCGCGATCCGGCTCGTAGGTCAGCACTCGCGCCAGGGTCAGGGTTTTCATGCCGACGTCGATGCTGTCGCCGATCTTCAAGTCCAATGCGGTCAGCAGTCGCGCTTCGACCCAGGCTTCGCCGGGTTTCGGTCCGCCACCGGGTTCTTCGGGCGCGAAGGGCGCGGGGGCGCTTTTCAGTTCGCCGCGCAACGGGTAGACGTCATCGGCGGCTTTGATGCTGGAGAGCTGAATGCCGTTGTCGGTGGCGATGACGCTGGAAAACTCCACGACTTGAGCGTGTTCAAGGCCCAACTCCGCGCCGCTTCTGATTTGTTCGGGGCGCGCCGCAGAGCTGCCTTCAAGCACCAGATCGGCACCGAGAAACTCGGTGGCGCGCAGCATCATGGCGCTGTTCAAGCGGGCACCGAAGTAACCGATAGCGGTACTCGCTGCTACCGCCACCAGCAAGGCAAAGAACAAAACGCGCAATTCACCGGCGCGGGCATCGCGCCATAATTGGCGCAGGGCGATACTGAACAGGCGCAACAGCGGCAAGCGTGCCATCAAGGCTCCAGAGGGGCGACCAGCAGGCCGGCTTCAAGGCGGATCAGGCGCCGGCAGCGATGTGCCAGACGTTCATCGTGGGTCACCAGCACCAGGGTCGTGCCGCTTTCCTGGTTGAGTTCGAACAGCAAATCGCTGATGCGTTCGCCGGTGTGGCTGTCGAGATTGCCGGTGGGCTCATCGGCGAACAGCACGTCGGGTTCGGCGGCGAAGGCCCGGGCAATCGCCACGCGCTGCTGCTCGCCACCGGAAAGCTGGCGCGGCGAGTGGGTCAGGCGTTGGCCCAGACCGACCCGTTGCAGCAGTTCGGTGGCGCGCTCGCGGGCGTCTTTGCGGCCATCGAGCTCCAGCGGCAGCATGACGTTTTCTAAAGCATTGAGACTGTCGAGCAGCTGGAATGATTGAAAAACAAACCCCACATGCTCAGCGCGAATGCGTGCCCGTTGGTCTTCATCGAGATTGCTCAGGCCTTGCCCGGCGAGGGTGACTTCGCCGCTGCTCGGCAGATCGAGGCCGGCAAGCAGACCCAGGAGGGTGGATTTGCCGGAACCGGAGGCGCCGACGATGGCCAGGCTATCGCCCGTGTTCAGTTCCAGGCTGAGTTCGTGCAGGATAGTCAGTTCACCTTCCGCGCTCGGAACCACTTTGCTGAGGTTCTTCGCGGTGAGAATGCTTGCGCCCATGGAGAATCCGATGCGTGTGTGGTTTTTGAGTGCTGGCCTGGCCTTGATGTGCATGGCCCAGAGCGCAGCGGCGGGTACAGTCCTGATCGTTGGCGATAGTATCAGCGCCGGTTTCGGCCTGGATACCCGCTTGGGGTGGGTGTCGTTGCTCGAGCAACGGCTCAAGCGCGAAGGTTTCGACGATAAGGTGGTCAATGCATCCATCAGCGGCGACACCAGCGCCGGAGGCCGGGCGCGCCTGCCGGCGCTGCTTGCAGAGCATAAGCCCGAGCTGGTTATCCTCGAGTTGGGGGGCAACGATGGGTTGCGGGGAATGCTGCCAACACAATTGCAACAAAATCTTGCGTCGATGATCGACAGCTCCCGCGCCAGTGGTGCCAAGGTGCTGCTGCTGGGCATGCAGTTGCCGCCCAATTACGGTGCGCGTTACACCCAGGCCTTTGCCGAGGTTTTCACCAAGGTGGCCGATGAGAAAAAAATCCCGCTGGTGCCGTTTTTTCTCGACGGCGTGGGCGGTCATCCAGACCTGATGCAAGGCGACGGCCTGCACCCGACCGCGGCGGCTCAGGACAAGTTGCTGGAAAATGTCTGGCCGACACTGAAACCGCTGCTTTGACGCTTTTCTAGCGGCGGTGTTTCGGCTAAGGTGGCGCCCCCGATTTGGAGCCCCCGATGCCGCGTCCTGCCTGGTCCCTTTTTGCCTACCAACTGATCGAGCCTGACGAACAGCTGGATCTGTTTGCCTGCCAGGAAGTGCGGGTGCATCTGGTGACCCGTCAGCTGGAATTGGGCGGCTCGGTGGACCGAACCTTGTGCGGCAGCCTGTTGCCGGCGCAACCGCGCTGGTCGAGCGTCGACCGTACCGTGTTCCAGGACCAGCGTCTGTGCTCGCTGTGCCGGGCCATTCTGGAGTCGCAAAAACGCGGCACCTCGCCGATCTGGCCTGAGTTGCGATTCGAGCTGTAGATCCCTGTGGTAAGGGGCTTACCCTCAACCACAGGTCTTTACGTCTCCCCGAAATAACGGGCAGCGGTGTACAATCCTGTTTTTATACCCTTGTCGATCATGCGAAGGATTTTCCGGATGTTGCCGCGCTTTCCCGCCGTCACCCGCTGCCTGTCTCTTGCCGCCCTCTGTGTCGCGGGTCCGGTAGCAGCATTGGAGCTACCCCTGCCACCTGCCGGTGAAGACATCATCGGTCAGGTGCAAGTGATCAAGGCCAAGTACGAAGACACCTTCGCCGACCTTGGCACCACCTACGATCTGGGCTATTCGGAAATGGTCGCGGCCAACCCCGGAGTCGATCCATGGCTGCCGGGCGCCGGGACCGAAATCGTCTTGCCGACGCGTTTCATCCTGCCGCCGGGCCCCCGTGAAGGCATCGTCATCAACCTGGCTGAATACCGTCTCTACTATTTCCCGAAAGGCCGGGACGTGGTGTACACCTTCCCGCTGGGTATCGGTCGTGAAGGCTGGGGCTCGCCGATCGCCCACACCAGCATCATCGCCAAGACGCCGAACCCGACCTGGACGCCTCCAGCGTCGATCAAGGCCGAGCACGCCGCCGATGGCGATCCGCTGCCGAACGTAGTGCCAGCCGGCCCAGACAACCCGCTGGGGCCGTTCAAGTTCACTCTTGGCACTCCGGGCTACCTGATCCACGGTTCGAACAAGAAATTCGGTATCGGCATGCGCACCAGCCACGGTTGCTTCCGCATGTTCAACAACAACGTGCTGGAAATGGCCAGCATGGTGCCGGTCGGGACGTCGGTGCGGATCATCAACGATCCCTACAAGTTCGGCCTCAGCGCCGGCAAGGTTTATCTGGAAGCGCACACACCGCTGGACGATTCGGGCAATCCTTCGGTGGTCGACAAGCACACCGCAGTGATCAATGCGATGCTCAAGCGTGAGGACATCACCAACAACTTGCGCATGAACTGGGATGTGGTGCGTGACGTAGTTGCCGCTGAAGATGGCCTGCCGGTGGAAATCGCCGTGCCGAATGCGTCGGCGTCGATGGTCACGAGTGCGCCGATCGACCTGCAGCAGTAAAGCTTTCGCTTTAAAGCAACCCGCCGACGCAGGCCGCGTCGGCGGGTTTTTTATGGTCTGCACAAACGTCAGGCCATAAAAAAGCCGACCCAAAAAATGGGTCGGCTTGATAACAATCCCGAAGGACTATTACTTGCGGCTAGCTTTTTCCAGCATGCGCAGAGCACGCTCGTTAGCTTCGTCAGCAGTCTGTTGTGCTTTTTGAGCAGCAGCCAGAGCTTCATCAGCTTTACGGTAAGCTTCGTCTGCACGAGCCTGGGAGCGAGCTGCTGCGTCTTCAGTAGCAGTCAGACGTGCTTCGGTTTCTTTCGATACGCTGCTGCAACCGGTAGCCAGAACTGCGGCCAGAGCCAGAGCAGAGAATTTCAGAACGTTGTTCATCGTGTTCCCCTTCAAGGACTTTCTATTAAGTAGCTGTCTCCTCAGAGTGAGGAAATAGCCGGCGTACATACTACCCATTACTTGTAGTAAGTAAACTGACGTAGAGCAAGAAGCAAAAAAAATTGTAGGCGTTGATTCTTTTTCGATCAACTTTTAACTGCATTGTATAAAAAATATCCAGCTGCGAGGCCCGAACAGAGCGATCCGCCAAAGGAAAGTTCCTCAGCGCACAGCTGTTTTTCAGTCACAACTAAAGTCCGTCTAGATGGAATCGTCCACACTTTTGTTCGAATTTTGCGCAGCGGCTCTCATATCTTTATCCATGTTGAGGTGACTTAAACAAAGGGCGCTCGTCTCAAGTCTCAATATCCGGCAATGTTCAGGCCCGGACTCGGGAAGATTCCGGTCGGGCCGCCCCTGCATTACCCAGCAACATCCGCCAGCCAGCATGACGAGCGTCCCTTGAGCATTTCTGCCAATGGTGCCTACTATTTGATACGTGCTCGGTTGCGCGAGATTGGTGTTGCTCTCTCGGTGTCCATTCAGGCACAGGGTGGCGTAGATGTTCCTTCGCCGGAAAAACATCGGTAAGGTAGGGGTCAGAATCAAAGACCCGCGAGGAGTAGTGATGAGCGAGGCGTTGTCCATCCACCATGACCAGGCTGGTCATCAATTCGAGACCACTGTGGACGGTTATCGTGCCTACCTGACCTATATGGATCTGGGGAAACAGACCCTGGATATTTATCGTACCTTTGTGCCCAACGCGCTGCGTGGTCGCGGCATCGCGGCGGCGTTGACCGAGCAGGCACTGCAGTACGCCGAGGAAATGGGCTACACAGTCATTCCATCGTGTTCCTATGTGGAGCGCTACATGGAGCGTCACCAGCGGCATGCCGCCAAGCTGTGATCAAAACGGACGCATAAAAAAACGCCAGGTTAAAGCCTGGCGTTTTTTTATGGGTGAAACGGCGATCAGGTGCGATCGCGTTTCGGCAATACATCCTTGAGCTTGGCGTGCATGCTGCGCAAGGTGTTTTCGGTGGCGGTCCAGTCGATGCAGGCATCGGTGATCGACACACCGTATTGCAGGTCGGCGAGGTCTTTGGGGATCGCCTGGCAGCCCCAGTTCAGGTGACTTTCGACCATCAGGCCGATGATCGACTGGTTGCCTTCGAGGATCTGGTTGGCGACGTTCTCCATCACCAGCGGTTGCAGGGCCGGGTCCTTGTTGGAGTTGGCGTGGCTGCAATCGACCATGATGTTCGGCTTGATCTTCGCCTTGTTCAGCGCTTGCTCGCAGAGCGCGACGCTGACCGAATCATAGTTCGGTTTGCCATTACCGCCGCGCAACACTACGTGACCGTAGGCGTTGCCCTTGGTGGTGACGATCGACACGCCACCTTCCTGGTTGATGCCCAGGAAGCGGTGCGGGCTGGAGACCGATTGCAAGGCATTGATGGCCACGGTCAGGCCGCCATCGGTGCCGTTCTTGAAGCCGACAGCCGAGGACAGGCCGGACGCCATTTCCCGGTGAGTCTGGGATTCGGTAGTGCGTGCACCGATCGCCGACCAGCTGATCAGGTCCTGCAAGTATTGCGGGGAGATCGGGTCGAGGGCTTCGGTTGCGGTCGGCAGGCCCATTTCGGCCAGGTCCAGCAACAACTGACGACCAATGTGCAAGCCATCCTGAATCTTGAACGAGTCATCCAGGTATGGGTCGTTGATCAGGCCTTTCCAGCCTACGGTGGTGCGTGGCTTCTCGAAGTACACGCGCATGACCAGATACAAGGTATCGGACACTTCCGCCGCAAGCGCTTTCAGACGTTCGGCGTATTCGTGGGCAGCCTTGATGTCATGGATCGAGCACGGCCCGATCACGACGAACAGGCGGTGGTCGGTGCCATCAAGAATGTTGCGAATGACTTCGCGGCCCTTGGTGACGGTGCGCAAGGCAGCGTCGCTCAGAGGGATATCACGCTTGAGCTGATCGGGAGTGATCAGGGTCTCGTTGGAGGCGACGTTAAGGTCGTTGATCGGTAAATCAGCCATCGTTTACTCGTCAGGTCACAGGTGCCGGCCGCCAGCGAACCCGCGCGGCGGAGCACAGCAAATTAAGCGCGTCGGGGAGCCGAACCTTAGCGCGTTACACCGTGGCTCGACAATGGGCAGACACCGGTTTAATCCAGCATTACTTATGCAAATGCCTTGCGAACCGTGTCGTGGGAGAACTCGTTGGCGTGCAGTTGGACCCATTCGAGGGCCAGGGTCTGGTTATTCAGCTGTTCGCTTTGGGGTTCGTGCTGACGGCAGTAACGTTCGATCTGGCAAACCTGCTCGCCCATTCGCGCGCTGAACAGGGTCTGTTCATCAACGAAGGCGATGCCCACCAGATAGCTGCGTTTTCGTCGCAGACACCAGGCCACATAGCCCAGGTAACAGATCGTGGTGCTCAGGGTCGGCATGCGCACTTGAAGTGCGGTGCCCCTTCGCCATCCGCGGTGGTAATTGCAAGCCATGCCGCCGAGGCTGATAGTGTGCAGCTGTTGTCGCGAAATGCACTCACGTTTGAGCAACGTTAATTCGACGGGTACATCGTCAGGATGAGGAAGATAACGTCCCATGAACACGGACTCCCTGTGTCGGCCATCTGACATCGTTTCTCCCAGTATAGTGGTCGAATCGGAACTGACCGATTTCGACGCCGACCAACGGCTATTGGCGATGAACGGCGTTTCCCTGGTGATCTTTACCAGCGTCGGTTGCGCGAGTTGCCGTTTTGCCCGTGAGCAATTGCCCATGCTCGATCTGGCGGTCGATCGACTGTGCTGGATCGATGCCGGGAACAATGGCGGAGTGGTCGAGCGTTATCGGGTCTTTCATTTGCCGGCGCTGTTTGTAGTGCGCGACGGTGAATTCTTCGGGGCACTACAGTCGCGTTTGACCCGCACAGCGCTCAACGAAGCCGTGGGGCAGGCGTTGAATCGACCAGCAGAGGAATTGCCATGACTGAGACAGGAACCAAATCGACCATCGGCATTATCGGAACCGGCGCGATCGGTGGTTTCTACGGGCTGATGCTCGCGCGTGCCGGCTTCGATGTGCATTTCCTGTTGCGCAGTGAATTTGCAGCGGTGTCTGAGCGCGGCTTGCAACTTGATCATGCGTCGTTGGGGCCGCTGCTCCTGAACCCGGTCCAGGCTTATTCGTCGGCTGCCGACATGCCGCCGTGCGACTGGTTACTGGTGGGCGCAAAGACCACCAGTAACACGGACCTGGCCCCCGCCATTATTCAAGCCGCGGCGCCGGGTGCCAAAGTGCTGTTGCTGCAAAATGGCCTGGACGTTGAAGACCGTCTGCGCGAGTTGCTCCCCGACTCGCTGCACCTGCTGGGCGGGCTCTGTCTGATTTGCGTCCATCGCGCCGGCCCAGGGGTCATTACCCATCAGGCGCTCGGTGCGGTGAACCTTGGCTACCACAGTGGCCCCGTCGCCGATGAACAGGCGCGCATGCACATTGTCGAGGAGGGCGCCGGGCTTTTCCGCGCCGCCGGCATCGACGCTCGGGCCATGGCGAACCTGCATCAGGCGCGTTGGCAGAAACTGGTCTGGAATATCCCCTACAACGGCCTGTCGGTTCTGCTCGGCGCCAGCACCACGCCGTTAATGGCGGATGCCGACAGCCGCGCGTTGATTCAGGCCCTGATGGCCGAAGTGGTTCAAGGGGCCAAGGCCTGCGGTCACGAGATGCCGCCCGGTTACGCTGATTATCTGTTCATGATGACTGAGAAAATGCCCGACTACTGGCCGAGCATGTACCACGACTTCCTGCACAAGCGGCCGCTGGAACTGGATGCCATCTACACTCGGCCACTGGCAGCGGCGAAGGCCGCGGGATGTGAATTACCGCGCATCGAGGCGTTGTATCGCAGCTTGAGTTTCATCGACCGACGTAATCACTGAGTCGGCCAAAGGACTGTTCAGCAATAGCACCTTCTTGTAGCAGCTGGCGAAGCCTGCGTTCGGCTGCGAAGCAGTCGTAAAGCCAGAACATTCGGCAGACCGCGTCGGCCGGATTCACGACTGATTCGCAGCCGAACGCAGCCTCGCAGGTTCGGCAGCTGCTACAGATAGCATTGCGGCTTAACTGATTGAGCATTAGGGGAAGGGCATGGCCAATGGCATAGACGACAAACTGGTGCTGGCGATTTCTTCGCGAGCGCTGTTCGACTTGAGCGAGAGCCACAAGGTTTATCTGTCGAGCGGCGTCGAGGCCTATCGGCAATATCAGATCGAACACGAAGACGAAATTCTCGAGCCTGGCGACGCGTTCCCGTTAGTCGAAAAACTCTTGAACCTGAACGCCAGTCTTGGCCGTGCACGGGTCGAGGTAGTCCTGGTGTCGCGCAACAGCGCCGACACCGGCCTGCGGGTTTTCAATTCGATTCATCATTATGGCCTGGCGATTTCCCGTGCGGCATTTGTCGGCGGGCGCAGTCCTTATCCCTACCTCAAAGCCTTTGGTTGTGACCTGTTTCTTTCGACCCATTCCGACGATGTGCGCAGTGCGCTGGATGCCGGTTTCGCAGCAGCGACTATTCTGTCGGGCGGTGCCAGTCGCGCTGCCAGCGATGAATTGCGTATCGCGTTCGACGGTGACGCGGTGCTGTTTTCCGATGAGTCGGAGCGGGTCTATCAGTCGGGAGGCCTTGCAGCGTTTCAGGCCAGCGAGCGTAAGGCGGCCCGCGAGCCTTTGCGCGGCGGGCCGTTCAAAGGCTTTCTCGCGGCGCTCAATCTGCTGCAACGCGAGTTTCCCGAGGAGGCCTGTCCGATCCGCACCGCCTTGGTAACCGCGCGCTCGGCGCCGGCCCATGAACGGGTGATCCGCACCTTGCGCGAATGGGACATCCGTCTGGACGAATCGCTGTTCCTTGGAGGGTTGACCAAATCAGCTTTTCTCGAAGCCTTTGCCGCCGACGTTTTTTTCGATGACCAGGCCGGCCATTGCGAGCTGGCCCGCGAAGTGGTTGCTACCGGTCACGTGCCGCATGGCATCAGTAACGAGTCGTCGATTTAAAGCGCTGCGGTCCAATGCACTGCACCGAGCGTCGCACTCGCCACGGCACTGCTAAGCTGAATCAATCTCCGCCGTGTTGGCATTAAAGGAGGTCCCTATGATTCATTCGATGCTGTATGCCACCGACCTCGGTCTGTACGCACCTTTTGTGATGCAGCATGCGTTGGCACTGGCTCGAACATTCAACGCCGATTTGTATGTAGTGCATGCGGTTGAGCCGATGGGTTTGTTCGCCGAATCGGTGCTTCAGAGTTACCTCGATGAGCAGGCCTTGAACGAGTTTCACAGTCAGGGCCTGAATACGGTGATTGCCAATATCGAGCAGCGGGTGCTCGACAGCTTTCGCGAAGAGTTGGGAGGGGATGGGGAGCAGGACCTGGAACGGATTAAGACAGTGCGCGTGCTGCAGGGTGATCCGTCGCAGGTGATTCTCGACCAGGCGCAGAAACTCTCCGTCGATTTGCTGATCGTAGGGAGTCACAGTCATGGTGCTGGCGCGGAAACGCCATTGGGCCGAACCGCTGCGCGCGTGTTGCAACTGTCTCGAGTGCCGGTCTATCTGGTGCCGCTGATGGAGCGTCGCCGCAAAGGGGATCGCTAGGACACGAATAATGGCGTTTTGATAAAAAGTTCTAGATTTATTAATCAAACCATTAATATAGTTATATATCGTCGCTGATGCCCGTGGCGTCTACCTGCTTTGAGGGATTCATATGAAGCTCCAACAATTGCGCTACATCTGGGAAGTGGCGCACCACGACCTCAACGTTTCAGCTACAGCCCAAAGCCTTTACACCTCGCAACCGGGCATCAGCAAACAGATCCGCCTGCTGGAAGACGAATTGGGGGTCGAGGTTTTCGCCCGTAGCGGCAAGCACCTGACCCGGGTTACCCCGGCCGGCGAGCGCATCATCACCACCGCCGGCGAAATCCTGCGCAAAGTTGAAAGCATCAAACAGATCGCCCAGGAATTTTCCAACGAGAAAAAAGGCACCTTGTCGATCGCCACCACGCACACCCAGGCACGTTATGCGTTGCCACCGGTGATCAGCAATTTCATCAAGCAATATCCGGACGTTGCCCTGCACATGCACCAGGGTTCGCCGATGCAGATTGCCGAGATGGCCGCTGACGGCACCGTCGATTTCGCCATCGCCACCGAAGCGCTGGAATTGTTCGGCGACCTGGTGATGATGCCGTGCTACCGCTGGAACCGCTGCGTGGTCGTGCCTCAGGGCCACCCGCTGACCAAGCTGTCGAAGCTGACCCTCGAAGCCCTGGCCGAATACCCGATCGTGACGTACGTGTTCGGTTTCACCGGTCGTTCGAAACTCGACGAAGCTTTCAGCCATCGCGGCCTGACACCCAAAGTAGTGTTCACCGCCGCCGACGCCGACGTGATCAAGACTTACGTGCGTCTGGGCCTGGGCGTGGGCATCGTGGCGAAAATGGCGGTCGACCCCAAGCTCGATAGCGACCTGGTGGTGCTCGATGCCAGCGAGTTGTTCGAATCCAGCATTACCAAGATCGGTTTCCGTCGCGGCACCTTCCTGCGTGGCTTCATGTGCGACTTCATCGAGAAGTTCGCGCCGCACCTGACCCGCGAAGTTATGGCCAAGGCCATTCAGTGCCACAACAAACAGGAACTGGAAGAGCTGTTCGACGGCGTCGAACTGCCGGTGCATTAATCGTTTTTTCTACATGACCTCGGTGACAGAAAACTGTTGCCGAGCGCCCGCCACCAGAACCTCCACTTCATCCCCTTCGAACTTGCCCAGCAGGCTTTTGCCCAGCGGCGAGCGAGGGGTGATGACGGTAATCAATTGCCCCACCAGATCGATCTTCAGCCCGGCCGCGTCGGGGGCCAGGAACAGCCATTGTTCGCGACCCTTTTCGTCTTCCAGGCCGAGCAGGGCACCGATTTCGATGCCGCGCTGATCGTCATAAGGTCGTAATGTCAGGTTCTGGCAAAGGGTCAATGACTGACGGATTTCTTCCACTCGTCTGGCCTGTCCGGCCGCCAGGTAAGACGCCTCCAGCCCCAGCGTGTCGTACTTGTTTTCGGCTATGTTTTCTTCGTGGGTCGCGGTTTCGTAAGCGGTTTGCGCGGCGCGTTCGGCGATATCGAGATCGATCCGCAGCTTGTCGATAATCAGTTGGTGGATGGTCGGCTTGTGCATGGAGAGCTTCTTGATCAGTCGCAGAATTGCAGGACGTTGGCGCGGCTTTTTTCGCTCGGCGCCGTTTGATTCTGCTGCAGCCAGAACTGGCATTTTGGATTGGACAGGTTGTTTTTGCTGCTTCGGGCCTGTTCCACCATTTGCTGCTGTTCATTCCTGCGCAGGTGGTCCTCGTACTGTTCGAACATCGGGTTCTGCGAGGCGGGTTGCTCAACCACCGGTGGCTTGGCCAGTTGTTCCACCGCCTGGGTCACGGATGCCAATTGCTCATTGAACAACAGACGCCCGGCGAGCCAGCAAGTCAGTGCGATCGCGATGAATCCCAGCCACAGACCGAGGGCAATACTGCCGGTCAGTTGCAGCGCGCTGAACTGAATCGGTAAGGGACGGCGCGGATTGGGACGGTAGGGCATGACTGCCTCCTGGCGGGTAGTCGCGGGCAAGTGGCGATTGTCGCATGAAGATTAATCGCCGTCGGCTCTTCTGCGCGGAGTAATTTATGCGGACAATCGGCGCCTTTGCCAACGGGAGCCTGGAATGCCTGAAATGCCTCAAGTGAAAAACCGCTGGCGCTGGGATATTTTTTGCACCGTGGTCGACAACTTCGGCGATATCGGTGTGACCTGGCGCCTGGCCCGACAACTGGTGGCCGAACATTCAATGGCGGTGCGTTTGTGGGTCGATGACCTGCGGGCCTTCGAGCGTTTGTGTCCAGACATCGACATCAACGCTGCGCAGCAGTGGCAGCAGGGCGTCGAGGTGCGACAGTGGTCGGCGGACTGGCAGCCCACCGAAGCCGCCGATGTCGTCATCGCCGCCTTCGCGTGCCAGTTGCCAAGTGCCTATATGGAGGCCATGGCCGCACGGGAAAAACCGCCGCTGTGGATGAACCTCGATTACTTGAGTGCCGAAGACTGGGTCGTCGGCTGTCACGGCTTGCCGTCGGTGAAGTACAAGAACGTGCAGAAGTTCTTTTTCTTCCCGGGCTTTCGCAAGGGCACTGGTGGCTTGTTGCGTGAAAGCGGATTACTCGAGCGGCGTCGGCAGTTTCAACAAAGCCCGCAAGCGCAGCGAGAATTCCTGCAAGGCCTGGGAATCGACCGCGCGCCGAATGCACAACTGATCTCGCTGTTTGCCTACGAAAATCCCGGGTTGGCCAGTTGGCTCGACACGATGGCGGCCGACTCGACGCCGACTCATCTGCTGGTCCCCGAAGGGCGAATTCTCGGCGACGTCGAACGCTGGCTTAAGGTGGACGGGCTGACGGCCGGGGCGGTGCATGTACGTGACGCGTTGACCGTGCAAGTGCTGCCATTCGTCCGACAGGATCATTATGACCTGTTGCTGTGGAGCTGCGATTTTAACGCTGTGCGTGGCGAAGACTCCTTCATCCGCGCCCAATGGGCTGGCCGTCCGCTGCTCTGGCACATCTATCGCCAGGACGAAGACATTCACCTGGATAAGCTCGACGCCTTCCTGACCCTCTACACCCAAGGCCTGTCCGGGCCCGCTCGCGAGGCGATCAGCGGTCTATGGCGGGCGTGGAATGCAGGTGAGACAATGACCGATCATTGGAAATCAACCCGCAAACACTGGCCTGAACTGGAAAAACATGCCGAGACATGGTGTCTGGAACAAGCCTTGCAGGCAGATCTTGCCGCAGCGCTGGTACAGTTTTACCTAAATTGGATATGATACGCGGCCTAGATTTTTGTAAATCCCATCCAAATTCGGATATTCGCAATGAAAACTGGTAAAGAACTCAAACCCGGTACCGTGATCCGTATCGACAACGATCCTTGGCTGGTTCAGAAAGCTGAATTCACCAAGTCGGGTCGTAACAGCGCGATCATGAAGACCAAGCTGAAGAACCTGCTGACCGGTTACAAGACCGAAACCGTTTACAGCGCCGACGACAAACTGGACGACGTGATCCTCGACCGCAAAGAAGCGACCCTGTCCTTCATCAGCGGCGATTCCTACACGTTCATGGACACCACTGACTACACCATGTACGAACTGAACGCTGAAGACATCGAAAGCGTTCTGCCGTTCATCGAAGAAGGCATGACCGACGTCTGTGAAGCCGTGTTCTTCGAAGACCGTCTGGTTTCCGTAGAGCTGCCGACCACTATCGTGCGTCAGGTTGACTACACCGAAGGTTCCGCTCGCGGTGACACTTCCGGCAAGGTGATGAAGCCTGCCAAACTGAAGAACGGTACCGAGCTGTCGGTTGCTGACTTCATCGAAATCGGCGACATGATCGAAATCGATACCCGCGAAGGCGGTTCCTACAAAGGCCGTGCTAAATAAGCACAGCTTGAGGAATGAAAAAGCCCGACCATTGAGTCGGGCTTTTTTGTGACCGAAGATCAGGATCAATAGATCGCAGCCTCGTTTCACTCGACAGCTCTACATGGGTTTTGTATTCCCCCTGTAGGAGCTGTCGAGTGAAACGAGGCTGCGATCTTTTTGCTTTATTTCAAATGTTGCTTGAGCTCTTCAGATGCCTGCAGCATTGCCGAACGCACTGCGGGCACCTGGTTCACTACGTTGAGCAAACCGTAGTCGTGGATCATGCCGTTGTAGCGCACTGCTGTGACCGGCACACCCGCCTCGTCGAGTTTGCGGGCGTAGGCTTCACCCTCATCGCGCAGGACATCGGCGCTGGCCGTCTGCACCAGCGCAGGTGGCAAGCCCTTGAGTTGCGCGGTGGTTGCCCGCAGCGGTGAGGCGTAAATCTCGTTCCTTTGTCTGGCATCGGTTGTGTAGTTGTCCCAGAACCACTTCATCATGTTTTTGGTGAGGAAGTGCCCCTCGGCGAACTGGTTGTAAGACGCCGTTTCGAAGCTGGCGTCAGTCACCGGCCACAACAACACCTGATACCTGATCGCTGGCGTGCCTTTGTCTTTGGCCATCAGCGCAACCACGGCTGCCATGTTGCCACCGACGCTGTTGCCGGCCACGGCCAGACGTTTGCCATCGACGTTGATTTCTTTACCGTGCTCGGCCACCCACTTCGTCGCGGCATACGCTTGATTGATCGCCACCGGGTAATGCGCCTCTGGCGAAGGGGTGTAATTGACGAATACTGCCGCCGCGCCCGAACCTGTTACCAGGTCCCGAACCAGCCGTTCGTGGGTTGGGAAATCCCCCAGCACCCAACCACCGCCATGGAAGAACATGAACACTGGCAGCTCGCCTTTGACCCCCGCCGGCCGAACGATGGTCAGGCTGATCGGTTGGCCGTCGACCTGGATGGTCTTCTCGCTGACATCGGCTTTGGGCAGTGTCAGTTTCACTCCGGCCTGCGCACCCACCAACACCGCACGGGCATCGGCAGGCGTGAGCTGTTCAATCGGTTTGCCGGTGCCGGCGTTCAGTACATCGAGGAACGCCTGGGTGTTGTGTTCAACCCCATTGCCTGCGAATGCACTGTTGATGGACAGGGCGAGAAGGGTACCGGTCAAGACGTTGCTGAAAGTGTTCATGTTCATTTCCTGTCAGGCCTTGGAGTCAGCAGTTAGACGGCAACGTGCAGGCGCACATCGACATTGCCACGGGTGGCATTGGAGTACGGGCAAACCTGGTGGGCAGCTTCGACCAGGCTTTGTGCGTCAGCCTGCTCAAGACCCGGCAAGCTGATGTGCAGATCGATGTCCAGACCGAAGCCGCCAGGGATCTGGCCGATGCCGACATGGGCGGTGATCGACGCATCGTCGGGGATTTTGCGTTTGCTCTGGCTGGCGACGAATTTCAGCGCACCGATAAAGCAGGCGGAGTAGCCCGCGGCGAACAGTTGTTCCGGGTTGGTTGCCGCGCCGCCTGCGCCACCAAGTTCTTTCGGGGTGGCAAGTTTGACGTCGAGCACGTTGTCGCTGGAGATCGCACGACCGTCACGGCCGCCGGTGGAGGTTGCGATTGCGGTGTAGAGAGTTTGCATGGTGTGAGCCTCGTTTGGGTTTGATGTTTTTGCGCTAAATGTTTGCGCGCTAAGTAAGTGCGAGGTGAATGTAGCTCGCTAATATTTAGTGCGCAAGATAAATTTTCGAAAAAATTTGTTTTGAGTCGTCATTCAGCAATTCGATTGGGGAGGAGAGGCTTGAGGTAGAGGCTTTCGTGCGGGATTTTTGCGTGGTGAAATTTTTTTGCGACGGGGAGGACGCCTTCGCGGGCAAGCCTCGCTCCCACAGGTTTTGTGTCGTTTACAAATTATGCTATGACCGCAAACCTGTAGGAGCGAGGCGTGCCCGCGAAGAACGATTACGCGGTCTAAAGGCTGTCTTGCAGATGACTACGCAGCGCTTGAAGATCCGCTTGCAGCTTCTTCAGCTGCTCCAGCGTTTGTCCGCTGGCGCCGAGGATGCACTGGGGAATGCCCCGCGCCTTGTCGCGCAGGGCACGGCCTTGCTCGGTCAATTCGACGATCACTACTCGCTCGTCTTCACGGCTGCGGGTGCGGCTCAGCAGGCCTTCGGCTTCCAGGCGCTTGAGCAGCGGGGTGAGGGAACCGGGATCGGTCAGCAGGCGGGTGCTGATTTCGCCGACCGTCAACCCATCCTTTTCCCACAACACCATCATTGCCAGATACTGCGGATAGGTCAGGCCCAGCGCTTGCAGCAGCGGCTTGTAGACCTTGGTCATCAGCAGCGAGGTGGAATGCAGGGCGAAGCAGACCTGATTGTCCAGCAGCAGGTCTTCGCAGTTGTCCGGTTTGTTGCGCTCGGTGTTCATTTCAAAGCCTTGATCAGTGATCGTCATGAATCTAGCGGGCGAATCTTTAATGCGCCAGATAATTCTGGACTAGTGGCGATCCAGATTGGTTTGCAGCGCCAGATCCCACGGCGGAATGGGGCTGAAACGGGTCTTCAGGTACTCCAGCAACAAGCGGCTGCGCGAACTGGGTTGTTGCTCCAGGCGCAATGCGTAAATGCCGGTGCTTTCCGGTTTTGGCAGACCGTTTTCGCAGAACAGCGGCAGCAGTTCGCCGCGTAATAATATTCGCTGGCCAGCCACGTCGGTAAATGCGCGATGCCCAACCCGGCCAATGCACCGCAGACCAGTGCCTCGGCATTGTTGGCGCTCATGCGGATTCGCGCAGGCCGGTGCAAATGCATCTGCCCATTCTGCTCGAAGCGCCAAGCGAAGGGCGGAGCCAGGCCCTCCCAGTCGAGGCCATCATGGTCGCCCAGCTGCGCTGGGTCGGTGGGCACGCCACGGCGTTGCAGGTAATCGGGGCTGGCGCAGGCGATACGCACCATGCTCGCCAGCGGCGTCGCCACCAGTCGAGTATCGGCCATCTGCCCGGCACGCAGTACCAGATCGACTTTGCCCAGGTTCAAGCCCTGCATGTCGACAAAGCTGTCGATCAGGTGCAATTGCACGTCCAGGCCAGGGTAAAGCGTCAGGAAATCGGCAATCGCCGGCGCCAGATGGCGTCGTCCGAACGCTGCCGGCGCATCCACCCGAATCAAGCCTTCCGGCGCACTGCTAAGAGACACCGCTTCCGCACGGGCCAGGCGCAGTTCAGCGACGATCCGCCGCGCACGTTCAGCAAAAGCCAGACCGGCCGGGGTCGCGCGCACCGCGTGGGTGCTGCGGATGAACAACTGGCTGCCAACGGCGTTTTCCAGGCTATCAATGCGTCGCGCGACGGCCGAAGGCGTCAAGGGATGGCGTCGGGATGCGGCGGAAAAACTGCCACTTTCCAGCACATCGAGAAACAGGCCAAGTTGTTCGGTCAATTGATTGGGGTTCATGGTTCGTCGGCGCTTATGCGAAATTGGCACAGCCATTGTGCGTTGCTGTGCGTTTCCCCGCCAGAGCCGACTGCGTAGGATGAACAGCCTCACAAAAGGAAAAACGCCCCGTGATTGAATTCATGTTGTATCTGGTTTTTGGCGCGGCCTTGGGGACCCTTGGCGGCCTGTTCGGCATCGGTGGCGGGTTGGTCGCAATTCCGCTGCTGGGCGTGTGGTTCGGGCTCGATCAGCAGATCGCCCAAGGCACGGCGCTGGTGATGGTGGTGCCGAACGTGATGCTGGCGTTGTGGCGCTATCACCAGCGCAATCGCATCGAATTGCAGCATGCGCTGCCACTGGCCTTGATGGGGTTCTGTTTTGCCTGGATCGGTTCGATCTGGGCGGTGGGTATCGATGCGCAGACCATGCGCTTGGGCTTCGTCGCTTTCCTGATCGCGCTGTCGGCCTACAACCTGATGCGAATGTTCACCACCAACGCACCGGCCTCTACGCAGATGCGTTATTCCTGGCCGTGGCTGGGCGTGCTCGGCGCGGCTTCCGGCACAATGGGTGGACTATTTGGAGTGGGCGGGGCAGTGGTGGCAACACCGGTGTTGACCAGCCTGTTCGGTACCACTCAAGTGGTTGCCCAGGGGTTGGCGCTGGCGTTGGCGTTGCCAAGTACCGGCGTCACCCTGGCAACTTATGCGGTGCATCATCAGGTGGACTGGGCGATTGGCGTGCCATTGGCGGTCGGAGGATTGATGAGCATCAGCTGGGGCGTGAGAATTGCCCACGCCTTACCGGAGCGGCTCCTGCGCGGGCTGTTCTGTGGTTTTCTGGTGGTTTGCGCGGTGATGCTCGCGTTTAAAGCTTGAAACCTTCGACGATGTGCTCGGCCAGGCATTCGGTGATCGGCGAAGGGTTGTTCAGGTTGCGGATCAGCATGATGCTGGCTTCCGGCAACAGCGGCAGGTCTTCGTTGGCGCCAAGGATACGCATGTCCGGTGTAATCAGGCTTTCCAGCTGCGCGGTGATCGCCAGACCCGCGCTGACCACGGCCATCAACGCCGACAGGCTGGAGCTGTTGTAGGCAATCCGGTAGTCGCGGCCCATGGCGTCCAGGGCATTGCATGCCCAGAGGCGGCAGAAACAATCACTGTTGAACATCGCCAGCGGCAACGGTGTTTGCTCATGGGCGTTGAAGCATTGGGCTTCGGCCCAGACAAACCGCTCCTTGCGCAACAATTGGCCGATCTCGTTGCCCGGCTCGCGGGTGACAATGGACAAGTCCAGGTCCTGGCGCTGCAACAGTTGCCGGGTCGATTCGCAGTGAACTTCGATCTGGATCAGCGGGTAGAACTGCGCGAAGCGCGACAGGATGCCCGGCAAAAAACGCATGACGTAATCATCGGGCGTGCCGATGCGCACCGTGCCGACCATGTGCGGCTCACGCAGGGTATTGAAGACTTCGCTGTGGAGTTTGAGGATGCGCCGCGCATAGCCCAGCAAAACCTGGCCTTCGGCGGTCAGCTTGACCTGGCGCCCGTCGCGTTCGAACAGCTGGCGCTGCAGCACGTCTTCTTCCAGGCGTTTCATCTGCATGCTCACCGCCGACTGGGTGCGGTTGACCATTTCACCGGCGCGGGTAAAACCGCCCTGATCGGCAATCGCGACAAAGGTGCGCAGTACATCGGTGTCGATACTGGGGTAGGTGGACACTCATCAATCTCCGAGATGTATGCCATCAGAAACATTCGTTGGATTGATCTTAGCGCTGGCGCGAGACTTGGGCCATCCCTAAAGGAGGGCTACACGATGAAAGGTCACAACGAGCATGTAACGGAACAAAAACTTTCAATCCACGCGGTATCCGATCTGCTGCACAAGTTTAGTCGCTGGTACGAACTTCACCGTGAACGTGAAATGTTGGCGGGCTTGAGCGACGAAGCACTGAAGGATATCGGCGTGAGCCGTGCGGATGTGGAGCATGAGACGGTAAGACCGTTCTGGGATGATCCGATGCATAAATGATGATGCCATCGCTACACAAACCACTTTCGGGTGAGGCAGGTTGCGAGCAGACAAGGAGATGCTCATGCCCGCCACGCTGTCCTTTTCCCTCAAACAGGCTCGGCGTCTGGCGCTGGCTGCCCAAGGGTTCAACGGGCGCCAGCCGCCAGCGGCGATCAAAGCGGTTCAGCTCAACCGGCTGATCGAGCGCCTGGGCATTCTGCAGATTGATTCGTCAATGCGTTGGTGCGTTCGCACTACCTTCCCTTGTTTTCCCGTCTTGGCAACTATTCATCCGACTTGCTTGATCAGGCTGCTGGAGGCATTGGCACAGATTGAGGGTGATTGAGCTAACGCCTTCGCGGGCGAGCCTCGCTCCTGCAAGGGATCGTGAATTCCTGTTGGAGCGAGGCTTGCCCGCGATGGCGGCGACGCGATTTAGCGCCGAACCTGCTTCAGGGTTTCAGCAATCAAGAACGCCAATTCCAGCGACTGATCGGCATTCATCCGTGGGTCGCAGTGGGTGTGGTAACGATCCGACAATCCATCCTCGGTAATCGGCCGCGCGCCGCCGATGCATTCGGTGACGTTCTGCCCGGTCATTTCGATGTGGATGCCGCCGGCATAACTGCCTTCCGCCTCGTGAACCTGGAAGAACTGTTTCACCTCGCCAAGAATCTGCGCGAAGTCACGAGTCTTGTAGCCACTGCTGGCCTTGATGGTATTGCCGTGCATCGGGTCGGAACTCCAAAGCACCTGCTTGCCCTCGCGCTGCACCGCGCGGATCAGCTGCGGCAGGTGATCGCCGACCTTGTTCGCGCCCATCCGTGCAATCAGGTTCAGGCGACCCGGATCGTTGTCCGGGTTGAGCACGTCGATCAGGCGAATCAGGTCTTCGGGGTTCATGCTCGGGCCGACCTTCACGCCGATCGGGTTGTGCACCCCGCGCAGGAATTCGACATGCGCGCCGTCCAGTTGACGGGTCCGGTCGCCGATCCACAGCATGTGGGCCGAGCAATCGTAGTAGTCGTTGGTCAGGCTGTCGCGACGCACGAAGGCTTCTTCGTAGTTCAGTAGCAGCGCTTCATGGGCAGTGAAGAAACTGGTTTCGCGCAGTTGCGGCGAACTGTCCATGCCGCAGGCGCGCATGAAGGCCAGGGTTTCATCGATGCGGTCGGCCAGGTGGCTGTACTTCTCGGCCAGCGCCGAGTTGGCGATGAAATCCAGGTTCCATTTGTGCACCTGATGCAGGTCGGCAAAGCCGCCCTGGGCAAAGGCACGCAGCAGGTTCAGGGTTGCGGTGGACTGGTGATAAGACTGCAGCAGACGGTCCGGATCCGGCACGCGGCTTTTTTCGTCGAAACCGATGCCGTTGACGATGTCGCCACGGTAGGCCGGCAGCGTCACGCCGTTGATGGTTTCATCGTTGGCCGAACGGGGTTTGGCGAACTGGCCGGCCATGCGTCCGACTTTCACCACCGGGCAACCGGCGGCGAAGGTCATGACGATCGCCATTTGCAGCAGCACTTTAAACGTGTCACGAATTTTCGCAGCGGAGAATTCGGCGAAGCTTTCGGCGCAGTCGCCGCCCTGCAACAGAAACGCCCGGCCCTGAGTCACTTCGGCGAACTGACGACGCAACTCCCGGGCTTCACCGGCAAACACCAGCGGTGGATAGCTCGCCAGGGTTTGCTCGACGTGCAGCAAATGCGCCGCGTCGGGGTATTGAGGTTGTTGCTGGATCGGCAGGGCGCGCCAGCTGTCAGGGCTCCAGGGTTGGCTCATTGCAGTCTCTAGTGTTTTCCGCTCGGACGGTTATGTTATCAGCAATTAGTGCGTGACCTGTTCCCGTCGCTTCGCGGACAATCGCGCTTTTGCCGTTTTATGTTGCGATTTATCGCGTTGCCGGGGCCGGTAACGATCAGGAGACGAAATGACTGAGGAGCGCGTCGAGCATCTGCTCGCCGAGGTACAGGATGAGTTCGGCGTGATTCGCGTGCTGGAAGTGGCCGATTACCGTTTCCTGGAGTTCGGTGATGCCATCGAACAGAGCTGTGTGTTCACCGCTGATCCGAGCTGGCTCGAGTACGATTACACCCGGGCGATGCTGATTGGCGCGCTGTGTCACGAACAGCCGGAAAGCGCGCTGTTTCTAGGGCTCGGCGCCGGCACGCTGACTCAAGCCTGTCTCAAGTTCCTGCCGCTGGAAGACGTCGAAGCCATCGAGCTGCGCCCGGATGTACCGCGCCTGGCCATCGAATACCTCGGGCTGGATGATGATCCGCGACTGTATATCCGCATCGGCGATGCCCTGGAGTTGCTCGAAACGGCTGAACCGGCGGATCTGATTTTCGTCGACCTCTATACCGATGTCGGGCCGGGTGTCGGGCATCTGGCCTGGGGGTTTCTGGAAAACTGTCAGAAACGGTTGAATCCGGGGGGCTGGCTGGTGATCAACCAGTGGGCCACCGACGATGGTCGGCCGTTGGGGGCAGCGTTGTTGCGCGGCCTCTATCACCGGCATTACTGGGAGTTGCCGGTGAAGGAGGGCAACGTTATTTTGCTCGTGCCGTCTGAGCTGGATCAGGAACTGGACAGGGATGGGCTGATCGCGCGCGCTGAAGGCCTGGCACCGCGATTGGGGTATTCGTTGCAGTCGTTGATCAAGGCGATTCGGCCTGCGACGTGAATGGACGCATGAATTCATTGTGGCGAGGGGGCTTGCCCCCGTTCGGCGGCGAAGCTGTCGTAAAACCAGCAATCGCGGCGTGCCTGACACACCCGTTGAATGGTTTTGGGGTTGCTGCGCAACCCAACGGGGGCAAGCCCCCTCGCCACAGGTTGATGTGAATGTCAGCAGCCTTTGAAGACCCCCGGCCGCTTTTCGATCATCGACCGCACACCCTCTTTGGCGTCCTCGCTGTTCAGCAGTTTTTTCACCAGTGCCGGCAAGGCCTGAGCTGCCACCATTTCACCCTCATAGCGCGCCTGCCGCGCCGACATCAACGTCGCCTGAACCCCCAGCGGTGCCTGGCGGGCAATCCGCTCGGCCAATTCAATGGCCCGCGGTAACAAATCCTCACTGGCCATGACCTCTTGCACCAACCCCAGATGCAAGGCGTCATGAGCATCGAATTCATCGCCGGTGAGCAGCCAGCGCATGGCATTGCCCCAGCCGGCAACCTGATGCAGGCGCAAAGTGGCGCCGCCGAACGGGAAAATCCCGCGCTGCACTTCCTTCTGGGCAAAACGGGTATTGCTGGCGCACAGGTTGATGTCGGCGGCCAGCATCAGTTCGATGCCAACGGTCAGGCAGTAGCCTTGCGCCGCGACAATCACCGGTTTGCTGACCCGGGGGCCTGCGAGCACGCCCCATGGGTCGCAGCCACCGGGTGGCGCCTGCCAGCCTTCGGCCAGGGCCGCGCCGGCGCTGACCAGATCGAGCCCGGCCGTAAAATGCTCGCCATGACCGAACACCACCGCTACCCGCGCCTCGCTGTCGGCCTCGAACTCGCCATAGGCCAGGCTGAGTTCGTTGAGCAGGTCAAGGTCGAAGGCATTACGTTTGGCCACCCGATCCAGGCCGATCATCAGGACATGACCGTGTCGTTCACGGGTTACACGACTGGGGCTGGGCTGATTCATGGCGCATTTCCTCGGATGGGGAAGGGGGTGTCAGACCGAAGGTCTGCGTCGCTAGAGTGAACCGTTTTAGCGCCATCGTCAGCAGGGCCGGGCGTTTGCAAAATAGAGCGTCGCACCATTATCCGCAAAGCCCCTGACACAACGGTATGCGCCGGTTTTTTCCGATAAAAAAAGCTCCCTTTTCGGGCGAATTCCGGTATAGTGCGCGCCGGCCTTTAACCGGGCCGCGTTTAGGTAGCGCAATTCCCCGAAGCCAGCTTCGGCTGCACGTCCGCACAGCGGACTCTTCCTTGACGAATCTTTTTCATTCATTCGTTTTCGCAAATCCCCGCCGACAAAGCAGCCAGGGCGACTCTTGAGTCTTACACGGCATGCGCAGCTTTGGAGCATGGGTCTTTGCGGATGCACTTAGAGGCAGACCCATGACCCAGGAAACCGGCGGCTTCGCCGCTTTTAATCTTAATCCGAATATTCTTGCAGCAGTCATTGCGACCGGCTACGAAGAACCTTCGGCTATTCAGCAGCAATCGATCCCGATCATCATGGCCGGTCACGACATGATTGGTCAGGCGCAAACCGGTACGGGTAAAACCGCCGCGTTCGCCCTGCCGATCCTGCACCGCATCGATCCTGCTAAGCGCGAGCCGCAAGCCCTGATCCTGGCGCCAACCCGTGAGTTGGCGCTGCAAGTAGCAACCGCTTTCGAAACCTACGCCAAGCAAATGCCGGGCGTTACCGTTGTGGCCGTTTACGGCGGCGCGCCTATGGGCCCACAACTGAAAGCAATCCGTAATGGCGCGCAGATCGTTGTCGCCACACCGGGCCGTCTGTGCGACCACCTGCGTCGTGACGAAAAAGTTCTGGCAACCGTGAACCACCTGGTTCTCGACGAAGCCGATGAAATGCTCAAACTGGGTTTCATGGACGACCTCGAAGTTATCTTCAAGGCCCTGCCAGCCACCCGTCAGACCGTATTGTTCTCGGCCACCCTGCCGCAGTCGATCCGTGCCATTGCCGAACGCCATCTGCGCGATCCGCAACACGTGAAGATCCAGACCAAGACTCAGACCGTTACCGCGATCGAACAGGCTCACCTGTTGGTTCACGCTGACCAGAAGACCTCGGCTGTATTGAGCCTGCTGGAAGTGGAAGATTTCGACGCCCTGATCATGTTCGTGCGCACCAAGCAAGCGACCCTGGACCTGGCCAGTGCCCTGGAAGCCAAAGGCTACAAAGCCGCTGCGCTGAACGGTGACATTGCTCAGAACCAGCGTGAGCGCGTGATCGAATCCCTCAAGGATGGCCGTCTGGACATCGTTGTGGCAACCGACGTTGCCGCTCGTGGTCTGGACGTTCCGCGCATCACTCACGTGTTCAACGTTGATATGCCGTACGATCCTGAGTCCTACGTTCACCGTATCGGCCGTACCGGCCGTGCCGGTCGCGAAGGTCGTGCACTGCTGCTGGTGACTCCTCGTGAGCGCCGCATGCTGCAAGTGATCGAGCGTGTAACCGGTCAGAAGGTTGCCGAAGTTCGTCTGCCGGACGCCCAGGCCGTTCTCGATGCCCGCATCAAGAAACTGACCAACAGCCTGTCGCCGCTGGTCGCTGATGCCGAATCGACTCACGGTGATCTGCTGGATCGCCTGACCGCCGACATCGGTTGCACCCCGCGTGCACTGGCCGCTGCTCTGCTGCGCAAGGCAACCAATGCTCAGGCGCTGACCCTGGCCGCCATCGAGAAAGAGCGTCCGCTGGTGCCGAACAACGCACCGCGTGGCGATCGTCCAGAGCGTTCCGGTGATCGTCCGGACCGTGGTGATCGCGAGCGTCGCGCTCCGGTTCCATTGGCCGAAGGTCGTGCTCGTTGCCGTACCGCGCTGGGTGCGCGTGATGGTATCGCTGCCAAGAACCTGCTGGGCGCCATCCTGAATGAAGGTGGCCTGGCCCGTGAAGCCATCGGTCGCATCCAGGTGCGTGACAGCTTCAGCCTCGTCGAGCTGCCGGAAGATGGTCTGGAGAAACTCCTGACCAAGCTGAAAGACACTCGCGTTGCCGGTAAGCAGTTGAAGCTGCGTCGCTACCGCGAAGATTGATCCGCTCTCGAGCTGATTGATCGCCCATAAAAAATCCCCGACTGGTTCGGGGATTTTTTTTGCCTGATCGTTCCCACGCAGAGCGTGGGAACGATCAAGTGTCAGCCAAAGCGATAAATGTCCATCCCTAATGCCCCCATGGTGAAACCCTGGTGCGTAACGCTGAACTTACCCCCGGCCGCACGGGCGAAGTACAGCGGCAGCAGATGTTCATCGCTCGGATGGTTGCGCACAGCATTCGGCGCTTGCTGACGATAGTCGTGCAATGCGGCTTCGTCGTTCGTTTCGAGTTTCTCGATCATCCAGTCGCGAAATGCCTTGGCCCAGGGTTCGACGCTTTCCGGGCCGGCGTGCCAGTCCAGTTCGCGCAGATTGTGGGTGATGCTGCCGGAGCCGATCAACAGCACGCCATGCTCGCGCAGGCTGGCCAAGGCATGGCCGACGCGGGTTTGCAGGGCCGGGCCGCCACGGGTGGGGAGCGAAACCTGCACCACCGGAATATCAGCCTGCGGATACATCAACGACAAGGGTACCCAAACGCCATGGTCGAACGGTCGCTGGGTGTCGATGCGCGCCGGCAGGCCATCGGCCTTCAGCAGCTCGACCACCTCCGCCGCCAGTTGCGGATTGCCAGGGGCCGGGTATTGCACTGCAAACAAGGCTTGAGGAAAGCCACCGAAATCATGCCAGGTTTCAGGCCGGGGGTTGCCGCTCACCAACAGTTCGCTGCTTTCCCAGTGCGCGGAAACGATCACAATGGCTTCAGGTTTCGGCAATTCGGCGGCCAGGCGCGCGAGGGCCGACCCGCTGGCACCCGGTTCCAGGGCTAGCATCGGGGAGCCATGAGAGATATACAGGCTGGGGAACATGAATGAGCTCCTGAGAGTAAGATGTCACCATCTTCAGTCAGATCATTGATCTAAATCTAATATAAGTTTTAGGGTCTTTTGATCGAATTTTTCGGGGTTAATTATGCAGCCGGAGTTTTGGCACAAACGATGGGCGTCGAATCAGATCGGCTTTCATCTGCCGGAAGTGAATCCTCATCTGCAACGGTTCTGGCCAGCGTTGGGCCTGGAAGAGGGCGCTCGTGTGCTGGTGCCGCTGTGTGGGAAAAGTCTGGATCTGTTGTGGCTGGCGCACCAAGGTCATGAGGTCTTGGGGATTGAGCTGTCGGAAAAAGCCGTGGAGGACTTCTTCGCTGAACATCAATTTGATCCGGACGTCAGTGAGCAGGGGCCCTTCAAGGTCTACCGTGCCGGTTCAATCGAATTGTGGTGTGGCGATTTCTTCGAGTTGACGGCAGGCGATGTGGCCGACTGCAGTGGTTTGTACGACCGCGCGGCATTGATTGCACTGCCGCCAGCGATGCGTGAGCGGTACGCGGCTCATCTGATCCGGATTCTGCCGAAGGATTCTCTGGGGCTGTTGATTACCCTGGATTACGACCAGGCGCAGATGGACGGGCCGCCGTTTGCCGTGCTGGATGATGAAGTGCAGCGGTTGTTCGGCGATGTGTGGGCGCTGAAGATTCTGGAAGACCAGGATGTCCTGGGTGAGAGCTGGAAGTTTCTCGAGGCAGGCGTCACGCGGCTGGAGGAGCGAGTCTATCGGGTTGCCAGCCGATAGGTATGTGGCGGTTGTACCGGCCCCTTCGCGGGCAAGCTTGCTCCTACAGGCTTTGTGTTATTCGCCGATTATGTGAACGACACAAGATCTGTAGGAGCGAGGCTTGCCCGCGATGAGGCCCTGATGAACTCCACACCAACCAGAAGACAAAAAAAGGCCCGCATTCACTGCGGGCCTTTTCTTTTGGTGCTGAGCCTGTCAGCCCCGACGACGCAATGCGTCGATACGCTCTTCCAGCGGCGGGTGGCTCATGAACATACGGGCGAACCCTTGTTTGAGGCCACCGTTGATGCCAAAGGCAGTCAGGGTGTCCGGCATGTGCACCGGCAGCCCTTGTTCTGCACGCAGACGCTGCAAGGCACCAATCATTGCACTGGTACCCGCCAGGCGTGCACCGGCATCATCAGCCCGGAATTCACGTTTACGCGAGAACCACATGACGATGGCGCTGGCCAGGATGCCCAGAACCAGTTCAGCGAAGATGGTCGCTACGTAGTAGGCGATACCTTGGCCTTCTTCGTTCTTGAAGATCACCTTGTCGACAAAGTTACCGATGATCCGGGCGAAGAACATCACGAAGGTGTTCACCACGCCCTGGATCAACGCCAGGGTGACCATGTCGCCATTGGCCACGTGGCCGATTTCGTGGGCCAGAACGGCTTTCACTTCATCCGGCGAGAAACGTTCGAGCAAGCCCTGGCTGACCGCGACCAGTGCATCGTTCTTGTTCCAGCCGGTGGCGAAGGCGTTGGCTTCATAAGCCGGGAAAATCCCGACCTCGGGCATCTTGATCCCGGCTTCGCGGGACAATTGCTCGACGGTTTGCAGCAGCCATTGCTCGTGCCGGGTGCGCGGCTGGCTGATGATCTGGGTGCTGGTGCTCATTTTCGCCATCCACTTGGAGATGAACAGCGAGAACAGGGAACCGGCGAAACCAAAGACCGCACAGAAAATCAGCAGCTGATTGAGGTTCAGATCAACCCCATTGGCCGCCATGAACCCGTTGAAGCCGAAAAGGCTCAGGGTGATGCTGGCAATCAGCACGACCGCCAGGTTAGTGGCCAAAAACAGCAAAATGCGCATCATGGTTGTAGAAATCTCCTCGTGCTAAATATGTAGCGTGATGCGGGGTATATAAGGTGCTGCACCGGGCTATTCAACCAAGTGACTATTTCAAACTGTGTCCTACAGCAACAGTCTAGCTGCTTGAAGGGTATTTCCGACGTCGACATGGGAAACGGTTGTCAGCCAATTAGCGTCGCAGGGCCCCGCCGTTGTTAGGCGCGGGCATGAAACGTGTCGTCCGTCAGCGCTTGAAACGACGATGCAGGGCAGGATGCAAAGATATGTTGCTGAATTAATCACCGTGCGACGTTAATTGGCGTCGCACGGTGACTGGCCACTTACTGGCGATAGGATTTGAGGAAGTTGCCGATCCGGCCGATCGCCTGATCCAGGTCGTCGAGTCGTGGCAAGGTGACCACACGGAAATGATCCGGCCATGGCCAGTTGAAGGCCGTGCCTTGTACCACCAGCAGCTTTTCGGAAAGTAGCAGGTCGAGCACGAATTTCTCGTCGTTGTGGATCGGACAGACTTTCGGGTCGATCCGCGGGAATGCATACAGCGCGCCCATCGGCTTGACACAGCTTACGCCCGGAATGTCATTCAGCAGTTCCCAGGTACGATTGCGCTGTTCCAGCAAACGCCCTTGTGGCAGCACCAGATCGTTGATGCTTTGATAGCCGCCCAGTGCGGTCTGGATGGCGTGCTGGCTCGGCACGTTGGCACACAGACGCATGTTGGCCAGCATGTCGATGCCTTCGATGTAGCTCTGGGCGTGGTGTTTCGGGCCGGAAATGGCGATCCAGCCGGAACGGAAACCGGCCACGCGATAGGACTTGGACAGACCGTTGAAGGTCAGGCACAACAAGTCCGGCGCCAGAGAGGCGGTGCAGATGTGCACGGCGTCGTCGTAAAGGATCTTGTCGTAGATCTCATCGGAGAACACCACCAGATTGTGCTGACGGGCCAGCTCCAGCATGCCCAGCAGCACTTCCTTCGAGTACACCGCACCGGTCGGGTTATTCGGGTTGATGATCACCAGCGCCTTGGTGTTTGGGGTGATCTTGGCCTTGATGTCGGCCAGATCTGGCCACCAGTTGGCCTGCTCGTCGCACAGATAATGCACCGGGTTACCGCCCGACAGGCTGACTGCGGCGGTCCACAGCGGGTAGTCGGGAGCCGGCACCAGCACTTCGTCGCCGTTATTGAGCAAGGCCTGCATCGACATCACGATCAGCTCGGAAACGCCGTTGCCCAGGTAGATGTCTTCGATACCGACGCCTTCCACCTGTTTTTGCTGGTAGTACTGCATCACGGCCTTGCGGGCGCTGAACAGGCCCTTGGAGTCGCTGTAGCCCTGGGCGGTCGGCAGGTTGCGGATCACGTCCTGAAGGATTTCATCCGGCGCTTCGAAACCAAAGGGCGCCGGGTTGCCGATGTTCAGCTTGAGGATGCGATGGCCTTCCTCTTCCAGGCGTTTGGCGTGCTTGAGCACTGGGCCGCGAATGTCGTAGCAGACGTTGGCGAGCTTGTTCGATTTGCTGACCTGCATGGCGATGTGTTCCCGAAAATGAACGATCCAGGCGGCGTATGAACGACCGTACTGGGAATCCTGCGTATTCACACAGGCCTGACGCCTTGAGTGGCGGCATTCATAATCCGTTTGAATGCACGTGGTCTGGCTGCCAGACTGGCGTTTGACGAGGCGCAATCATACGTGCCGCCCGATCCGTGGAAAAGGTACAGATCGGGCTTTTTCAGTTGCTGAGGTGTGATCATGGAAAAGTTGGAAAAAACCCTGGAAGAATGGCGTGAAATGCTCGATCCGGAGCAGTACAACGTTTGCCGCCTCAAGGGCACCGAACGGCCATTCTCCGGCAAATACAACGGCACCAAAACCGACGGTGTCTACCAGTGCATCTGCTGCAACGCACCGCTGTTCGACTCCAAGACCAAATTCGATTCCGGTTGCGGCTGGCCGAGCTTCTACGCGCCGATCGGCGACAGCGCGATGGTCGAGATCCGCGATGTCAGCCATGGCATGATTCGCACTGAAGTGGTCTGCGCCAAATGCGACGCGCACCTTGGGCATGTGTTCCCGGACGGTCCGCCACCCACTGGCCTGCGTTACTGCATCAACTCGGTGTGCCTGGACCTGGTTCCCCGCGAGTAAGGCGAGCCCGTAGGAGCGAAGCTTGCTCGCGAAGGTGTCTTGGCATTCAACATTGATGCTGACTGGCCCGTCGCCTTCGCGAGCAAGCTTCGCTCCTACAGATGACGGCGTTCAATATTTTAAATTGCACACAATTCAATTGCTCGCTATGTTTGGTCTTTGTTCTTCCACTCGGAGTTCGTGCCATGAGCGACAACCTGTTGAGCATCCCTTGCACCACCATCAAGGGCGAGCAAAAGACCCTGGCCGATTTCGCCGGCAAAGCGGTGCTGGTGGTCAACACCGCCAGTAAATGCGGGTTCACCCCGCAGTACAAAGGTCTTGAAGAGTTGTGGCAGACCTACAAGGATCAAGGCCTGGTGGTGCTCGGTTTTCCCTGCAATCAGTTCGGCAAGCAGGAGCCGGGTAACGAGGGGGCGATTTCCGAGTTCTGCGAGTTGAACTACGGGGTGAGCTTCCCGCTGTTCAAGAAGATTGAAGTCAATGGTGCCGGCGCCCATCCATTGTTCGTTCAGCTGAAAAAACGCGCACCGGGCGTGCTGGGATCCCAGGGCATCAAGTGGAACTTCACCAAGTTCCTGATCGGCAAGGATGGCAAGTTGGTCAAGCGTTTTGCTCCGGCGACCAAGCCGCAGGATCTGAGCCGCGAGATCGAAGCCCTGCTCAAATGAACACGTTGTCAGTCGATTCGTTGAAGCTCGACAGCCAGCTCTGCTTCAAACTGTACGCCGCTTCTCGCGCGGTGATCCGCGCCTACAAGCCGATGCTCGATCAGTTGGGACTGACTTACCCGCAATACCTGGCGATGCTGGTGCTGTGGGAATGGCAGGAGGTGGCGCCGGAGCAACCGACGGTCAAGGCCCTGGGTGAGCGCCTGGCGCTGGATTCCGGCACCTTGACGCCATTGCTCAAGCGCCTTGAGCAACTGCAACTGGTGCAGCGTCGGCGTTCGGCGCGCGATGAGCGAGAGGTGCACTTGAGCCTGTCCTCCGCCGGTCAGGCTTTGCGTGATCAGGTCGGGCCGCTCAAGGCCCGGCTGTTGTGCGATAGCGGTGTCGACCTGGATCGCCTGAACGATCTGCGCGATGGCCTCGATCACCTGTTGGGGCAAATCAAAGCGCTGTCGTAGTGGGTATCCACAAGTCGAGCAAGGCAGCCAGTTCTTCCCTGCGAAAAGGTTTGGCCAGGTAGTCACTCATGCCCGCCGCACGGCAGCGTTCGCGTTCTTCGGACATGGCGTTGGCGGTCAGGGCGACGATGGGCAGCTGCGGCCAGCGCCCGCTGCGACGAATCTGCCGACTGGCTTCATAGCCATCCATCACCGGCATGTTGCAGTCCATCAGCACCAGATCGAATTCGCTCTGCTCAAGCTGATCCAGCGCTTCGCCGCCGTGGGCCGCGACGCTCACCTCGCAACCGAGTTTTCCGAGCATGCCCTTGGCCACCAGTTGATTGACCGGGTTGTCTTCCACCAGCAGGATGCGTCCGCGTCGCTGGGGTGAGATGGCTTCGATCCGTGCCCCGTTAATGGTGGTGAGTTCCGGCTGCAAGATCCGCCGCAATGTCTGGTAAAGCGCATTACGCGCCAGAGGCCGCGCCTGTTGCTGCAAGGGCGCGAGGGCGTTGACCTGGTCGCTGGGCAGGAAACTGCCGTAGGCGGTCACCAGCAGAATCGGCGCGGTGAAAGTCGGGCGCAGACCGAACAGGCATTCGGGGCAGTCGGTGATCAGCACATCCGGCTTCAGCCCGATCAACCGGTCATCAATGGAACGTTGCTGGTAGTCGAGCCCCCAACTGGGCAGCAGACTGTTCAGTAATTCCGCCAGACCGCTGCTGGCGGCGGTGATTGCAACGATGTTGCCCTGCAGTGCGGCCGGGGAAATGGCCCGGGTATGGCAGGGCAGGGGCAGGTCGGCACAGAACTGGCTGCCGAAACCCGCTTCCGAACTGATCGTCAGGCGCCCTTGCATGGCTTCGCAGAGGCTATAAGTCAGCGCCAGGCCCAACCCGGTGCCGCCGAATTGCCGGGTAATGCCAGCACCAGCCTGGGTAAACGGCTGGAATATTTTCACTTGTGCATCCTGGGCGATGCCGATGCCAGTGTCGCAGACTTCGATTCGCACACCGTCTTCGAACGTTGAAAGACGCACATCGACCCGGCCGAAACGGGTGAATTTGAGAGCGTTGGATAACAGGTTGCTGACGATCTGCCGGACCCGGGTCGGATCACCGAGCACCAACGCAGGAAATTGCGGATCAATCAGGCAGGCCAGCTCGACACTGGGCGCGGCGTTCTGGGACAGCAGGTTGGCGGTGTCTTCGATGAGCGAACCAAGGTCGAAGGGAATGTGTTCGAGTTCGAGCTGGCCAGCATCAAATTTCGACAGGTCGAGAATATCGTTGAGCAGTTCCACCAGCACTTTGCCCGAGTCATGGGCGATGGACAGCTGTTGCTGCTGCTCGGCATTGAGCGGGCCGTCCAGCGAGAGCGCGATCATCCCCAGCAGACCGTTGAGGGGCGTACGGATTTCATGACTCATGTTGGCCAGGAACACCGAACGCGCTTCGGCCATGTCCAGGGCCGTGCTGCGGGCAACCTCCAGTTCCTCGTTCGATTGGCTGAGGCGGGTGTTGATTGCCTTGAGTTCTGCGGTGCGGGCCGAGACGATGTTTTCCAGTTGCGACAGGTAGTCGGTCAGGCGGTTTTCGGCGTTGCGCCGTTGCTGGATTTCGGTGGCGATGTTTTCAAACTGCTGATTGGCGACCTTGACCAAGACCCCGATTTCATCGTTTTCATGCCCCGTCGGACACTCCAGCAACGTCGGTTCCGCGCTGCGTGGATCACGGCCACTGAGCTCGCGGATAACCCGCACCAGCGGTTTGGTCAGCATCACATAAAACAGCGCCAGCAGGATGCCCGTGAGAATCAGGCTGCGCGCGAAGCCGTTGAGCAGGGTCACTTCGGCCCGGCGCAGGAAACGACTGCCAAAGGTGTAGGTATCGACTTCCAGTTGCAAGGTCCCGAGGGATTCGTCGGGCAAGTGGTCGAGGTAAAGGCGGTCTGCGAACTGCCGGTTGGCACCGAACAGGAAGTCGCTGATCATCCGGTCACTGTTTTCCAGGCCCGGACGTTTGACGCTGGCCAGCACGGTATTGTTGTTGTCGGTCAATTGCGCGCCGATGATTGCCGGGGAGCGCAACAGACCCAGGGCCAGTTCCTGAGCAAGTTCGGCATCGATGTTGTAGGCGATACGAGAGGCGGGGTTATGACTGATTTCCAGCAACGACAGTATTTCGCGGTTGATGGAGGCATCTTCGCTGGCATAATCGATGCCTATTTGCACCAGGCTGAGCAGCGTGCCCAGAATGAATCCAGCCAGCACCGTAAGCCTGGCTTGTTTGTATGACAGCCGGTGGCTGAACTTGATATCCATGGGATGTTGAACCACTTCCGTTTCCCTTCGCTGCTCAAGCATAGTCGATCATCAATGGATACCGATGTTCTGGCAAAACACTTGTAGGGGTGTCGACGCTGTGTTTCGTCGCTGTATTGCCATCATTACCTTGAACGTGCCCGAGGAGAAGACGTGGATTCCCGATTGAATGCTTTTCTTGAACGCGCCGATGCCGTTTTGGCCCGCATCGAGCCCCTGCTTCCAGCGCCTCGGCAAGCCATCGACTGGACGCATTGCCTGGCCGCGCGCTGGCAGCGCGAAGGGCGCTGCGGTTTTCTGTTGCCGCTGCAAGTCAGCCTGGATACGCGTTTGTCCGACTTGATCGGCGTTGACCGGCAAGTGGAGCAACTGGGCCGCAACACCCGACAGTTCCTCGATGGCATGCCGGCCAACCATGCTTTGCTCTGGGGCTCGCGTGGTACCGGTAAATCGTCGCTGGTGCGTGCCTTGCTGTCGGAACACGCCAAAAGTGGCTTGCGACTGATCGAGATCGAACGCGATCACCTGGCGGACTTGCCGCGCGTGGTCGAGCAGATCGCCAAGTTGCCTCAGCGCTTTGTGCTGTTCTGCGATGACCTGTCGTTCGAGTCGGGCGAGGGCGATTACCGCGTGCTCAAGAGTGTGCTCGATGGTTCGCTCGAACAGGCACCAGACAACGTTCTGCTGTACGCCACCTCCAACCGTCGCCATCTGGTGCCGGAAAAGGAAAGCGATAACGAAAACTGGAAAAGGGTCGATGGCGAACTCCATCCCAGTGAGGCGGTGGAAGACAAGATCGCGCTGTCGGACCGTTTTGGCCTGTGGCTGTCGTTCTATCCGTTTACCCAGGAGCATTTCCTCAACGTCGTCGAACACTGGATCGGCCAATTGGCCGGCAAGGCCGGGCTTGAGTGGCAGCGTGATGAAGAACTGGACATCCTCGCCGTGCGCTGGGCCACTGGACGGGGCAATCGCAACGGACGTTGCGCGTATCAATTTGCCCGTTATTGGGTTGGGCTGAAGCTGTTGGAGCACAAGGCATGATCGATTTACAAAAGAGTGGCCAGGGCCTGGAGGGCTACGGCATGCTGTGGGCGCAGCTGGAATCACTGCTGGCAGACGAGCGTGATTTTATCGCCAACGCCGCACAATTTTCGGCGTTTCTGTTCAACCAGTTCGATGACCTGAACTGGGCCGGTTTCTACCTTAATCGCAACGAAGAACTGGTGCTTGGCCCGTTTCAGGGGCAGATCGCCTGTGTACGAATTCCATTCGGTCGCGGTGTGTGCGGGGCGGCGGCGGCCACTTTGCAGACGCAACGAGTCGAAGATGTACACGCGTTTCCCGGGCACATCGCGTGCGACAGTGCCTCGAACAGTGAGCTGGTGGTGCCGTTGGTCAAGGACGGTCGACTGATCGGCGTGCTGGACCTCGACAGCCCGAAACTCGCACGTTTTACCGCTGAAGATCAGGCCGGTATCGAGCAGCTGGCGGCGATTTTCCTGCGTCTGACCGACTGTTGATCAGGCCGTCAAGCCGGCCAGTCAATGCTCCTTCAATGTGCTTTTGTCATGGCGTGCCATCTGTTGCTGCAATGATCGCTCCAGTTCGAGCATGGCGCGCTCCATGGCCTTGCTGCAATCGGCCACCTCATCGTCGTTCAATCTGTCATTACAGGCCTGTTCGAGCGCCTCGCAACGGTCGATCAGTCGGCAGGCCTGGACAATTCGGGCCGCACCCTTGATTTTGTGGGCAATGTCGAGGAGTGATTGGCGGTCCTTGGACTCCGATAGCGCCAGCAGCGCTTTGCGGTCCAGACGGGTGCTGTTCAGCAGTTCGGTCAACAATCGCTGGTTCAGTGTCGGGTTGCCACCGGTCAACAGGTGCAGCCCCTCCAGACTGAAGGCCGGCGCGCGGACCATCGTGGTGATGCCTTCGACCCATTGGCTCAAGGCCGTCAGGCTGAGGGGTTTGAACAGGCAATCGTCCATCCCGGCCAGTTTGCAGCGTTGTCTTTCCTCCGGCTGTGCGTTGGCGGTGAAACCCAGAACGATACAGGGAGGTCGTTTCAAGTGCTGTTCATGTTGGCGAATGGCCCGGACCAGCTCATATCCATTCATGATCGGCATGTTGCAATCGGCAATCACCAGGTCGAATGGCTGACTCTTCCAGGCCTTGAATCCCGCCTCGCCATCCGCTGCGACGTTGAACCGATGCCCCAGAAACTCCAGTTGCTGACACATGAGCAAGCGATTGGCCGGATGATCATCGACCACCAGCACGTTCAAAGGAGCAGTACTTGGATGGATTTGCGGCTCGACAGATGCCGGCATCCGTTCCCTCGGCAAGGTGGCCAGGTTCAGCGAAATGCGGACCTGCGTGCCCACTCCAGACTGACTGGTTAATTGCAGGCTGCCACCCATCATTTCGCACAGATTGCGGCTGATCACCAGGCCCAGCCCCGCACCGCCTCGGGCTAACTGGTCGGAGTTATCAGCCTGAACGAAAGGCTCGAACAGGCGCTGTTGATCCTGCTCGCTGATTCCTGCGCCGCTGTCTTCCACCAGTAACTGCAACCGGACCCGGTCGGGTTCGTCGGTCGGCTGCAACTCGACGTTGATCCTGACCTGGCCCTGTTGCGTGAACTTGATGGCATTGCTGATCAGATTGGACAGCACTTGCTTGAAACGCATCGGGTCCAATACGACATCGGTCGCTGGTTTGGCAGGGCTGAAGTGCAGTTGCAGTCCAAGATTTTTCTGCCGCGCCAGCCCGTCGAAAATCCGCACCACCGAGGCTACGGTTTCAGTCAGATTGACGCGTTCCGGGCTCAGGCTCAGACGCCCGGATTCGATGCGCGCAATATCAAGAATGTCCCCGATCAGTTCCAGCAGGTCTTTGGCCGACTGGTACGCGACATCGATGGCGGGGCGATCTGGATGACGGTGATCGATGCGTTTGAGCGTCAGTTCGAGCATGCCGATGATTGCATTCATGGGCGTGCGGATCTCATGGCTCATGGTCGCCAGAAAAGTGCTTTTAGCTCGGTTGGCGGCATCGGCTTGTTCTTTCGCGGCCCGTAGTTCATCGAACAATTGCCGGCGTTCGCTGATGTCGATCCAGCCGCCAATGATGCCCTGCACGTCACCGCTCGAATCGCGATAAGGAAGAATCCAGTGATAGATCGTCAGCTGGCGGTCTTCGATGTGCAACTGACGGTCGAGAATCAGCGGCGTTCCCTCGGCCATGACGCGCTGGTAGTCCGCCTGATATTCCCGTGCTTCGAAGATGTTGCCCAAGGTGCCCTGTATGACACCTTTACCGATGATGTCTTCGCGTTTCGCGCAGAAAGTTTCCAGATAGCTGTCGTTGCAGCTTTGCAGCAATCCCTGGCGATCACGCACGTAAATGGGATGAGGCGTGCCGTTGACCAGTGATCGCATGAATTCCAGTTGATCGTTCAATGCGCGCTCGGCCGCCTGCCGCTGTTTGATCTGGCGCCTCATATAGGCGTTCCAGGCAACGGATATCAGCAGCAACACGCCGGCGCCTGTAACGATTTGATAGAACAGGCGATGATAGTTGCGCCAGGTACTTTGCGAGGCTGCTGAATAGCCGCGCCAGCGGTTGTTGATGATGCCCAGCTCTTCGGGGGCGATGCTCAGCAGTGCCTTGTCGAGGATGGCATTCAGCTCTTTGGCGTCGCGCCCGGTCGCCAGGGAAAACGCTGCCTGTCGGGTGCCGATGGTGGTACTGATCTGAAGTGTCTGTTCGAAGATCCGCGATGAAATGAAGTAGTTGGCGATCACCAGTGAATTCACCGCACCTTCTGCCTGGCCCTCTGCGAGCAATTCAACGGCACTGAACGTGTCCGGGGTTTCAACCAGGTTGATTCGCGGAAACTCGCTGCGCAAGTAATCCACCAGTGGATTGCCTTGGGCGATGGCCAGGCGTTTGTCGTGCAATTGCGTAAGGTTTGTCGGGCTGTCGGCCGCTTTGCGCGTCAGCAGCACAAAGGAGTTTTCCAGATAGGGGCGGCTGAAGCTCAACGTCGTTTCACGCTCGACGCTGGGGAGCAGGGCGGCGATCAGGTCGGCCTGATGGTTGGCGACCTGCTCGATCATCTTGTCATCGCTTCGGCTGCGCTGGATGTCGAAGCGCAAACCGGTGCGCAATCTGATCAGCTCGAGCAAATCAGCGGTGACGCCCCGAAAGTTGCCGTCGCTGTCGAAAAACGTCAGTGGCGCAAACGCTTCATTGACCACCACGCGCACGACTGGATGTTGTGCCAGCCAGCGCTCTTCACGGTGGCTGAGTTGCAGTTTGTGATCGGTGAGAAGAATGTCGCTGCCGGCACTCCAGCGTTTGGCGATGTTTTCCCGCTCGCTGGTGGGAATGGTCCTGAGTACTGCGTTGATGATTGCGAGCAGATGCGGATTGTCCTTCTGCACGGCAAAGCTGAAACCATGGGCTTCGTGTTTACCGAAGTTGGCCATGCGGATGTTGTTCAGATACCCCTTGTTGATCATGTAGTGGGTTGAAATGGTGTCGCCAAGAAAGACGTCGGCCTGGTCGAAGGCAACCGCATTGATTGCATTCTGGTAGGACGGATAAGAGGTGATGATTGCCTTGGGATACAGCGCCCTGACTTCGTCCAGAGGCAGATAGTGATAGACCATGCTAAGTCGCATGCCGGCCAGTCCATCGGTCAGCGACCTGGTTTCACCTTCTCGGGTCACCAGTACGGGCTGATCCACCGCATAAGGTGTGGAAAGGGCAATGTCGGCATTGTCAGCCTCGAACCCATTGGCGGTGCCAAGCATGTCGACCTGACCTTTTTCCAGCGCCTCGATCGCGGCCCCTCGGGAGGCGAAGCGCTGAACCTTGACCGGCAATCCTATGGCCTTGCCGAGGATACCTGCGTAATCGGCGGTGAAACCTTCATAGTCGTGGCCGCTGAGGGTCAGGTCGAAGGGAGGATAATCCGGAGCCGATGTACCCAGGATCAATTCGCGTTTGTCCTTGACCCATTGTTGTTGTGAGGGATTCAACTGGACTTCCATATGCCCGACCGTCGAACGACTGAGCAGGGTGTAGTGGCTGGCTGGTTGAGCCGCGAGTATTGAAGTGCTCAGGCATAAACCTGCGGCCATGAGTATCAGACAATCCTTGAAACGGCTGGGCATCCTGGTTCTCACACTAACGCGTTGCGTTTTGCCATATCGATGAGTTCAACCAGGGATTTGGCCTTGAGTTTCTGCATGAGTCGTTTTTTATAAGTGCTGACTGTCTTGTTGCTGAGAAACATGCCCTTGGCAATTTCCTTGTTAGTACGACCCTGGGCGAAAAGTTGTAATACCATCAGTTCTCGATCATTGACGGATTTGAACAGTTCCAGGTCGGCCCAGCGCACATCGTCACGACGAACAGGATTCAATGCTTGACTGGGGAAGTAGTTGTAACCTGATAAAACTGCCTTGATCGCACTCATCAATTCACTGAGGTCTTCCTGTTTGCATACATAGCCCGATGCACCGGATTGCATGCAACGAATACCGAAAAGTGTCGGGCACTGTGCAGTTAATACCAGTGTTTTTAACGGTGTGCTCATGGCGTTGAAGCGGGAAAGAACTTCCAGTCCATCCAGTTTGGGAATGCTGATGTCGAGGATGATCAGGTCAGGCATGCATTCGCGAACCATCTGCATTGCATCGACCCCATTGTCAGTTTCGCCGACGACTTTGTAACCTTCATGTTCCAGCAACATTCGAACCGCAAGGCGGATGACAGGGTGATCGTCGACAATAAAAACGGAGTTCATAATCAAATCCCATACGTGCACAAATAATGCGCGCACCTTAGCTCAGATAGTTGTGGAGCCGCATGAACTGAGGGTGCTATAGCGACAATATAGGAAAAGTCCTACAACCGAAGAAGAACGGGACTACGTATCAACTAGGTTTTGCATGAGGAAAGGCAAAGTTTGGCAGGGCGGGTCAAGCGATTGAAAGCATTGAGTTAGAGGTCTGAATCCATGCGCTGATCATTGTTTTAGTGTGTTTGGGTTTTTGTGTTTTTTATACGGAGGCCAGGGTCAATAAGTTTCTGAAGTCTGATTGTTTCAATGGTTTGATCAAATAACCGAGCAGCGGCAATCCATGTTCGTAAGCCATGACTTCAAGTTTGTCCAGTTCGACAGCTGTCAGGCTGCTCAGCAGTATTGCCTGCCTGATCATCCCCCGGTGACTGGCGTATTCGATCAAATCAAGGCCAGCAAGGTCGGGGAGGCATTGGTCGCACAAAAGAATGTCGAACGGTTGCACAGCCTTGAGCATTTGTTGCAAGGCGCTTTTGGCGCTGTCAGCGGCGGTCAGTTGGGTGAAGCCAAAACTCTCGAGCAGGTACTGAGTCGCCCGTAGCTGAAAGGGATGATCTTCTACCAGCAAGATGCGCCAATCATGTTTGAGCACAGGAGTTTTCATGGGTTTTCTGTCGAGCAAAGGGAGTGCAATTATTTCGCGAGATGGCAAAACAATCGATCAGTCCGCTCCGCACAAGGTGTAGGGCGATTCTGTCGACGTTGAAATACAGATGAATGTCGAGAATGCGATCAGCCGCTCAGAACCCTCTGACAGGGCTGATCGTACGTTTTTATCGGTGACTTGAACGCCCGGTCATTTCCAGCGCCATTTCACCGGCATAGCTGTCGGTCATGCCTGCGATGAAATCAATCATGCGCAAGAAGGAGGTGTGTAAAGGGCCGTGAGGATCGGGCGCATTGTTGCCCAACAAGTCGAGTATGCGGCGGTGCTTGAAGGATGGCGTACGGCCGTTATGTTGCTCCAGCGCCGCGCCGCAAAAGGCGTTGAGCAAGATTTCCAGGGTGGTGTAGGCGCCGATTTCGTGGAGTGTCTTGCGTTTGTCCTGGAAGATTTTCTTGCGCGCCATGTCCTTGGCATTCAAGACGCAACGCTTGGCGGGGCCGTGCATGTGTTCCACCAGGTCGCCAGCCAGCGTGCCGGCCAGCAGCGCGTCCTGTTGTTCGACGAATGCTCGGGCTGCTGCGTTGGTCAGGTGTTCGATGGCTTTGCCCCGCAGGATCGCCAGTTTGCGCCGACGCGAATCTTGCGGGCCGAGCTGGCGATAGGTTTCCGGAAGATCGTCGCCCACCAGGTCCAGCAACAGAGACTCGACTTCGGCGTACTCCAACAGCTCCATCTCCAGGCCATCCTCCAGATCGATCAGTGCATAGCAGATGTCGTCGGCGGCCTCCATCAGGTACACCAGCGGATGGCGCGCCCAGCGTTGTTCGTCCAGTTGGGGCAGACCGAGCTTGTGAGCGATCTGTTCCAGCAATGGCAGTTCGCTCTGATAACAGCCGAACTTGTGCTTCTTGTAGCCCAGTGAGTCGGCGTGCCGGGCAGTCCACGGATATTTCAGGTAGGTGCCCAGCGTGGCGTAGGTCAGCCGGGTCCCCCCTTCGAACTGGTGGTACTCAAGTTGGGTAAGCACCCGGAAACCTTGGGCATTGCCTTCGAAATTGAGGAAGTCATTGCGTTCCGCTTCGCTCATCGCATCCAGCCAGCCGCGGCCGGCGGCCTGCTGGAACCAGTGGCGGATCGCGTCTTCACCGGAATGACCGAAGGGCGGATTACCGATGTCATGGGCCAGGCAAGCGGATTGCACCACCATCCCCAGATCACTCGGTTCGCACCAGTCGGGCAGGGCACTACGGATGGTTTCACCGACACGCATACCCAGCGAACGGCCGACGCAGCTGACTTCCAGCGAGTGGGTCAGGCGCGTGTGGATATGATCGTTGCTGGAGACCGGATGAACCTGGGTCTTGCGCCCGAGACGGCGAAACGCGCCCGAGAAAATGATGCGGTCGTGGTCTTTATGGAAAGGGCTGCGGCCGAGTTCTTCCGGGCTGTGCACAGGCTTTCCGAGGCGTTCGCGGGTAAGCAGGGTTTGCCAATCCAAGGCTGGTTTCTCCGTCAGGTGACTGAGCCTCTAGCTTCCCGGTTCGCGCCGGTCGCTGCAAGGAGAACTAGAGCCCCGCCGCATCGATATCGATGAGCAGCAGTCGCTCGCCATTGTCGAAAAATTGCCCGGCGGTAAGGCAGTATTGATTGCTGGTGGCATCGCGGTAGGTGTTGGAAAGTGTCAGCCGACGCTCATCCCATCCTTCGGCCAGCAAGTGATAGAAGTAGGGGCGCCAGGACCAGTTATGGCCCAGATAGCGGTTATCCGCCTCCCAGCCGTTGTTGCGCCATTCCAGGTTGGGAGTCAGCTGTGTGCCGTGGCGGTCGCATTGATAAAAACGCAACAGCCAGGGAAACGCTTCCAGTTGCGGCAAGGCGCTCAGGGGTGCGCTGGCTTGAGCCCAGGCTTGCAGAATGGTCATCAGTTCGCTGAGCTGCTGGCGCATGACCATCAGGCGCGCGCGTTCAGCCAGTTTTTGCTGGACATAGCGCTGGCGCAGTTGCGCGAAGTGCCCGACAAAGGCATCCGTGGCGAAAAAATCGGCTTGCGCACGGGCGAACAGAAAGCCCTGCACGTAGCGTGAACCACACTCCAGGGCAAAGTTCAGCTGAGCGTCCGTTTCCACGCCCTCGGCGATAATCCAGCAACCGGTTTTCTCCGCCATTTGTGCCAGTGCTTTCACCACGTCGCTGCTGGGGCCACCCAATGCGGCGGCCTGGAACAGCCGCATGTCGAGCTTGAGAATGTCCGGTTGCAGGGCGAGCACGCGATCGAGCTGAGAGTAGCCGGCACCGAAATCATCGATGGCGATCCGCGCTCCGGCTTGTCGATAACGGGCCACGACTTCGGCAAGACGCTGGCTGTCGCCGCCCAGTTCAGTGATCTCAAAGACAATTCGTTGCGCGTCGACGCCATGCCTGCTCAGTTGCCGGAGGCTTGGCAGTGCCTGGTCCCGGCGCAAGCGGCTGATCCAGCGCGGCGATATATTAAGGCTGAGAAACCAGTCCGGTGGCGCTTCATGCAGGCGGCTCAAAGCATTGTCGCGGATTTGGCGATCGAGACGACGCAGGGCGACGGCGGGTGTTCGCGGGTCGGCGAACAGCGGTCCTACGGAGCTCAGTTGACCATCGGCCTGGCGCAGTCGACCCAGCGCTTCGACCCCAGCGATGCGGCCGGTGGCGGTATCGATGAACGGCTGAAAGCAGGCGAGCGGTTGCCCGTCGATCACGAGGCCTCCTTAATGAGGTTTTGTTCCGGGTAAACCTGGACATCAGGCAGGCACACAGGATCAACCTCTCGATGAAGAGGTTAATCCCGGTGGTATTGCAAGAATGCAGCCAAACAGTACTGATTAGTGTTTGCGCGAGTTCTGCATGATCAGCTTGATCAGCGGCCCCAGCGTGACACCAAGGCGAGCCAGCCGAGTCAGGCTGCCGATACCGCCACCCTTGGCCTTCTTGCCGGTCAGAAAGCCCAACCCGATCACGGCCGCGATGCCCCAGAGCGGGGCGTGTTTGATGCCGAGACCGTCTTGCAGGTTTTGCGTCATGCCACGCACCCGTTGCAGAGGATTCAGCAGGTGTTGGGATTCGTGGCGGATTTCCTGGCGATGCATTTCCATGCGCAAGCGAATCAGCGCCTTGCGCATTTCCGTGCGCGAGCTGTTGCGGGGAAGTTCAGACAGACTCATGGCAACAGACGCTCCCGATCGTTGGCCAACTCTTCCAGGGTGCCGTGGAAGGGCGAGGACTCATCGAAAATCGCTGCCCTCAAGCGCATCGCACAGAAGAACGCGGCGAGGGTATAGAACACACAGAGCCCGATGATTGCTGCCAGGCGATAGGTGTCCCAAAACAGGATCAACACCAGCGTCGACAAGCCCACCAGCAATAACAAGGCAAAAACCAGCGTCAGGCCTGCAAACAACAACAGGCTTACCGTACGTGCTTTTTGTTCCTGCAATTCAATGCCAAACAGTTCGACATGACTGTGCAGCAGTCCAAGAAACGCGGCACCGAGGCGCCGCGGGGATGAGCCGGTGCCCGTCGCGGACGGGCCGGATTCGCCGATCGCCATATTAGCGCCGAGTGGCCAGCAGGCCGATCAGAAAGCCCACGCCAGCCGCAATGCCGACCGATTGCCATGGGTTGGCCTGGACATAATCTTCCGTGGCGGTGACAGCGGCTTTGCCGCGCTCGCGCACAGAGTCTTCGGTCAATTTCAGTGTTTCCCGCGCGCGCAGCAGACTGTCATGGATCTGCTGACGCAATTCATCGGCTTGATCACCAGCCAGGGATTTGGTGTGTTCCAGCAACCTTTCAGTGTCGGTCACCAGGGTCTGAAAATCTTCCATCAGAACTTCTTGAGCAGTCTTTGCTGTGGTGCGTGCCATTGGTGATCTCCGTGAGTGGCTTCTGAAGCGTTCGAGTATGAGCCTTGTGTGAAGGTTCAGTACAAATGACTGGTACAACTTTTGCTGTGTCGTGGTGCGTCAGCCGGCGCCGTTGCGCTGTTGCCGGGCATGATTTCAGGAAAACCTTAACCCAAATAATCAAAACTCGCGCAAAGGTTCCATTCTTGTGCGCCAAAGCGGTTCATCCGGATCAGCGCCTCAGTCCGGATCGGCTGCAACTTGGTGCGCCTGTCTTCTGCGCGAACTGCTTTGGTGCTTTTTTTCAACCTTCAGGTCTGCCAATCCATGGAAAATCTGCAAAGTGCTGTGGACAGTCTGGTCCATAGCTCCAACACGTTGTTCATCCTGATCGGTGCGGTCATGGTCCTGGCCATGCACGCCGGTTTCGCCTTTCTGGAGGTGGGTACGGTTCGGCAAAAAAACCAGGTCAACGCTTTGTCGAAAATACTCAGCGATTTCGCCATTTCGACCCTGGCCTATTTCTTTATAGGCTATTGGATTTCCTACGGCGTCACTTTCATGCAGCCGGCGGCAGTGATCACCGCCGATCATGGCTATGGACTGGTGAAGTTTTTCTTTCTGCTGACCTTTGCTGCGGCGATACCGGCAATCATTTCGGGAGGCATCGCCGAGCGCGCCCGGTTCGTCCCGCAGTTGTGTGCGACGGTGCTGATCGTGGCGTTCATCTATCCCTTCTTCGAAGGCATGATCTGGAATGGCAACTTTGGTCTGCAAGCCTGGTTGCTGGAACGCTTCGGTGCCGGTTTTCATGACTTCGCCGGTTCCGTGGTGGTTCATGCCATGGGCGGTTGGCTGGCACTCGCGGCGGTCTTGTTGCTCGGTCCAAGGCAAGGTCGTTATCGCGATGGGCGACTGGTGGCATTCGCCCCGTCGAGCATTCCCTTTCTGGCGTTGGGTTCCTGGATTCTGATCGTTGGCTGGTTCGGGTTCAACGTAATGAGCGCTCAAACCCTGCAAGGGGTCAGCGGGCTGGTCGCCGTGAATTCGTTGATGGCCATGGTCGGCGGCACCGTGGCAGCGTTGATCGTGGGGCGCAATGACCCGGGCTTCCTGCATAACGGCCCACTGGCGGGATTGGTGGCGATCTGCGCCGGCTCGGATTTGATGCATCCGGTTGGCGCGTTGGTGACCGGCGCCATCGCCGGGGCACTGTTTGTCTGGTGCTTTACGGCGGCTCAAGGCAAATGGCGTATCGATGATGTGCTGGGCGTCTGGCCTTTGCATGGGCTGTGTGGTGTCTGGGGCGGGATCGCTTGTGGCATTTTCGGTCAAACTGCCTTGGGTGGTTTGGGGGGCGTGAGCCTGATCAGCCAGTTGATCGGCACTGCTCTGGGCGTGATCGTCGCGCTGGTTGGCGGTTTTGCAGTGTATGGCGTTATCAAGGCGCTTCATGGTCTGCGCCTGAGCCAGGAAGAGGAGTATTACGGCGCGGACTTGTCGGTGCACAAGATCGGAGCCGTGAGCCAGGATTGAATCAGCGTTCTTCATCGTCGGCACCGGGGTAAAAACCGTGCAGCAGGCGATAGCGGTCACGCCTTACCTGGTCGACCCGGTCTCGCACCTGCTGGCCGGGTATGCCCAGCATGATCAGTGCGTGGGAGGCGAGCATCAGGCTGGACTCCAGCAACTCGGGTACGACTTCGCTGGCGCCAGCCGCTTTCAACTCGGCCAACTGACTATCGTCCCGTGTGCGCACCAGGATCGACACGCTCGGGTTGTACCGGCGTGCCTCCTTGAGTATCAACAGGGCGATGTCCGTCTGATCCACGGCGACCACCAGTAATCTGGCGCGCTCCAGCCCTATCGCTACCAGCAGTTCGCCGCGGCATGAATCGCCGTAATGAACGCAGCTTTCATTGACGGCTGCTTCCTGAACCCGGACCGGGTCGGTATCCAGTGCGATGTACGGTTGGTCTATATTGCGCAGGACGCGGCCAATGGACTGACCTACGCGGCCATATCCACAGATCACTACGTGATTGTGCAAACCGGCGTTTAGCGCGCTGATTTGTTCGAGTTCGGCTTCTTCGTTGGGCTTGTGGTGCAGACGTGTGGCGATGCGGGGAGCGGCGCGCAGCAGTAAAGGTGTCACCAGCATCGAGCAGAACGTGGCCGCCAGCAGCAGGCCACCGAAGTCATCGGGCATCAGTTTGTTCTGCTGCATTTGCGTCATCAGGGCAAAACAGAATTCACCCCCTTGAGCCAATGCCAGGCCACTGCGCCAGGCGGTTTCGACATCGCTGCCGCGCCATTTGACCAGCAGCGCGACCACGGTGCCTTTGATCAATAGTAATCCCAGCGTCAGACCAAGAATCAGCAAACCGTGACTGGCAAACAAGCGCAAATCGATCAACATGCCGATGCTGACGAAGAACACTCCCAGCAGAATGTCGCGAAACGGACGGATATCCGCCTCGATCTGATGTCGGTAGTGGCTTTCACCCAACAGCATGCCAGCGAGAAAGGCGCCCAGGGCAGGGGAGAGGCCGAGTAAGTGAGTCAGCCAGGCCGTCAGCAGAACGATCACCAGCGCCAACAGCACGAACAGCTCAGCGGACCGGGACGTGGCGACTTCATGAAACAGCCGTGGCAAAAACCAGCGACTGACCAGCAGCAGACCGACGAACAGCAAGACAGTCTTGCCCAGCGTCAATGGCAGAGCCCAATACCAAACCTGGTCGCTATTACCGGCGAACACCGGGACCAGGGTCAGTAGCAACACAGCGACCACGTCCTGGAATAGCAGCACGGCGATGGCATTCTGGCCGTGGCGGCTGAAAAGCTCACCGAGGCTGCTCAACTCCTTGCTGACAATGGCGGTGGACGACAGCGCCAAACCGGCACCGAGTAACAGTGCAGGCGTGGTTGGCATGCCGAACAGCATCAGCAACACCCCCAACGCGATCCCGGAAAGCAGCACTTGCAGGCTGCCCAAGCCAAATACCACTTGGCGCAGGGCGAGCATTTTCGACAGGGAAAATTCAAGCCCGAGAGAAAACAGCAGGAACACCACGCCTAACTCGGCAAGGTCGGGCAACTCTTCGCTTTCATTCACCCAGTCGAACGCTGTCGGCCCGATCATCAGCCCTACGCACAGGTAGCCCAGCACCGGTGGCAAGCGCAGGCGCTGGAACAATGCAATCACCACCAGAGAAGCGGTAAAGATGATCAACAGATTGGCGAACACAAAAAACTCCGGTGAGGGCTCTGGCTACTCAAGCGTAGAAGTAAAAAAGACGCGAGCATCGTGCAAATGGCAGTCAAGGCGAATGATGTGAGTCAGGAGTTTGCCGAAATCTCTTGAAATCAGCCATTGCCAAGGCTGATTGGGGTATCGGCTCGACTGCTTTTGATAGCGGGCCTAGAATGAGCGCTTACTTTACTTGGTCTCGTTGTCATGCCTCCTGAATGTCAGCTTTTCGGCACCCTTGGTTGCCATCTTTGTGAAGTCGCTGAAGCAGAGCTGATGCCTTTGGTCGAACACGGTTTGATGGTGGAGTTGGTGGATATCGCTGACGACGAAACGTGGTTCGAAGCCTACAGTCTGCGTATTCCAGTGTTGCGACGGGTCGATACCGGCGCAGAGCTGAGCTGGCCGTTCAGTGCCGATGAAGTGGTGGCGTTCCTGCGCTGACTGACACTGTCAGCGATGCCCCACCCGTCGCAGTACTAGTTTCATCCATTGGCGAAAAGTTGGTTATTCGGCATACTGTATGCGCATACAGTTATTCCGATTGCCTGCCATGCTTTTCCCTGATTCGGGTTTGGGCAGGCAATCCCGGAAATCAGAGGGATGAACCTTGGTCAATGTCGAGCAATTGAAGAACAGCGTGAACCGGATGTCGGCAGACGTGGTACGCGAGGCCGTCCTCGAGTTGCGTCTGGATGGACTGGTCACGGAGCGGAAAACGCCCTTCAACAAGTTGCATTTCAATACCTGTTTCGCCGAAATCGAAGCCTTGTTCCAGCGTGCGGGCTACCACCGGCAGCTGGATGTCGTGGGCTATCAGGGTTTGTTGTATGCGCTTTATGATCCGGGACGCTGGGAAGCGGTCGATGTGCTGCGCTGGCTCAAGGAGTTCACTGAAGCGGCTGCTCAAGAACAGTCGATACCGGCCTGAGGATTCTCTTCTAGGTTCGTTCCGGCCACTGTTGGATAATGCCGCCCTGCATTGAGGGTCAGAGCTTTTCGTATGTCCATTTCAGTTTTTTCTGCTGCACATAACCAGGCCAGCACGCTCTACCTGCCGCCGGGGCCATGGCAGACCGTACTCGATTGCCTGTGCGAACACTTCAGCGCCATCGGTCGTGAACAATGGCTGGACAGAATTGCTCGTGGTCGTGTCCTGGATGGACAAGGCCTGCCGATCGCCCTGGACCTGCCTTACAAGGAAGGTCTGCGGATTCATTATTTCCGTGAGGTGCCGGACGAAAAACCGATCCCGGTGGTGGAGGCGATCCTCTACGCCGATGAGCATCTGGTGGTGGCGGACAAACCGCACTTCCTGCCTGTGACTCCGGCTGGGGAATACGTGGAGCAAACATTGCTGCGGCGCTTGATCCGTCGCCTGGATAACCCGCATTTGGTGCCGTTGCATCGAATCGATCGGCATACGGCGGGGCTGGTGCTGTTTTCAGCCAATCCTGCGAGTCGGTCGGCGTACCAGTCGTTGTTTCCTTCACGCCAGATCGAAAAGCGCTATGAAGCAATTGCCCGGGCATTACCTGAGCATTCCTTTCCGCTGGTCCATAAAAGTCGACTTGTCGATGGCGAGCCGTTTTTTCGCATGCAGGAAGGTCCGGGTGTCAGCAATACCGAGACGGCTGTCGAGGTCAGGGAAAAAAACGGTGAGCTCTGGCGTTATGGGCTGTACCCGGTCACGGGTAAAAAACATCAGCTACGTGTTCACATGGCAGCGCTGGGGGCCGGCATCTGCAATGATCCGTTCTATCCTCAGGTGCTCAAGGACGTTGAAGATGACTATGCCAACCCTTTGAAGCTGTTGGCCCAAGGGCTGCGATTTGTCGACCCGGTCACGGGACAGGAAAGAGAATTCGAAAGCACCATCACCTTGCAGTGGTGATCATAAGGCTAACGATCCTGCTTTTCTTCAGCCACGAAAAAGCCCGCTTCTAAAGCGGGCTTTTCTATATCTGGTTGTCGCCGTAAAGATTACAGATCTTTAACGGTACGGACCTGATCTTTATTGACGCGGGTGTGCTTGCCATCCAGTTGTTCGAATTCGTAAAAGCCCGATTCTTCATCGTACTTAGGCGCGTCGACGGCCTGGATTTCTCGACCGTCATTCAAGGTGATCACTGTAGGCGATGCGCAGCCGGCGAGGGTGGCAAGGCCCAGTGCGAGCATGAAAGTGGCGAGGGTCCGTTGAGTCATGTGTGTGTCTCCGAATGGGAATTCTTTAGTTGCTGATCTTGAGACGTATACAACGCGCGCAAGTTCCTTCGCGTGTCAGTCTGACACAGTGTGGTGTGTGCTTAACAGTTCCGGGGTGTTGAGATTGGCCAAGCGAGCGTCGTTTTCAGGGCATTGCAGGGCAATGGCACCCAGTTTGCGCATAAGGCGACCCGGGCTGCGTTCGCCTTCGTTCCAGGCGGTTTCGAAAGCCACTGAAAGGGCGACGGGGATTATGCACAGCAAGGGTTCCCAATGTTCACCATGGCGCAACATCAGCGGTTTGTCCGGATGCTGCCCGGCGGTTTCACGCATGCTCTGGAGCAGCGCGGCATCGATGCGTGGCACATCGCAGGGCAACACAAGCAGGCAGGCGTGACGAGCGGCCTTCAGGCCAGCGCGAATACCCGCCAATGGCCCCGGAAAGTCGCCTTCGTCGTCATGGACCAACTGATCCGCATAAGGCGCATATTTTTCCAGGTTTCTGTTGCAGGAGATGATCAGGTCATCACTCAGCGGGCGTGTCTTGCGGTGCAGATGCGCAATCAGCGGTTCACCATGCCAATCCAGCAATCCCTTGTCCTGACCGCCCATGCGTTGGCCGCGACCGCCGGCCAGGAGCAGAATGGAGCAAGGCGCCAGAGGTGTATTCGTGGTCATCGCACTTCTCCATGAGGGCGGCGAAAAAATGAAGTGCTGTGATATAACACCGGGCTGTTTCTCCTACAACTGGACGAGCCTATGAAAGCCAAGGCTGATGTACCTTTCGCACCACTCAACATTGCGGTGCTGACTGTCAGCGATACCCGTACCCTGGAAACCGATACCTCAGGCCAGGTCTTCGTCGACCGTTTGAGCGCTGCCGGTCATAACCTGGCGGCCCGTGTATTGCTTAAAGATGACCTCTACAAAATACGCGCGCAAGTCGCCAACTGGATTGCCGATGAGGTCGTGCAAGTGGTGCTGATCACCGGCGGTACCGGGTTCACCGGTCGCGACAGCACGCCAGAAGCCGTGAGTTGCCTGCTGGATAAGCAGGTCGATGGTTTTGGTGAATTGTTCCGGCAGATATCGGTAGCGGATATCGGCACCTCGACGGTTCAGTCCCGGGCCCTGGCCGGTCTGGCCAATGGCACGCTGGTCTGCTGTTTGCCGGGCTCGACCAACGCGGTGCGCACCGGTTGGGATGGGATTCTCGCCGAGCAACTGGATTCCCGTCACCGTCCGTGCAATTTCGTGGCCCATCTGAAACAGGCGGCACCCTGTGAAACCCGTGGGTAAGCCAGGCAAGGCCGGCAGTCTGATGGCTGTCGAGGTGGCACTGGCGCGTTTACTGGAAATGGCCGACGCCGCGAAGATTCGTGAGCACGAACGCTTGCCATTGGCACAGGTTCAGGGACGCGTACTGGCCGCTGACCTGATTTCGACACTTGATTTACCGCCTTGGCCCAACAGTGCCATGGACGGCTATGCCTTGCGCCTGGCCGACTGGACGGGAGAGCCGTTGGTGGTCAGTCAGAAGATCTTTGCAGGTCAGGCCCCGGAACCCTTGAAGCCAGGTACTTGTGCGCGGATCTTCACCGGCGCGCCAGTGCCTGCCGGTGCCGATTGTGTCGAGATGCAGGAGAACGCCGAGGTTCAGGCGGATGAACGAGTACGTTTCATCGAAACCATGCGCCCGGGACAGAACATCCGTCCACAAGGTCAGGAGGCCACCGTCGGTGAGCTGATCCTGCCTGTCGGCACTCGTCTGGGATCTATCGAACAAGGGTTGGCGGCGTCACTGGGATGCGCCGAGCTGGACGTCGTTCGCAAGGTTCGTGTTGCGGTCCTGTCTACCGGTGATGAGTTGATTGAGCCCGGCCAGGCCCTTGGACCAGGACAGATCTACAACAGTAATCGAGTCTTGCTTTGCAGTTGGTTGCAGCGCCTGGGTTGTGAGGTGATCGATGCCGGTATTCTTCCCGATGATTTAGCGACCACTCGTGCCCGCCTCGGTGAGCTGAAGGATGTCGACCTGATTCTCTCCACCGGTGGCGTATCGGTGGGAGAGGCCGATTTTCTGGGTATTGCCTTGCGGGAAGAGGGCGAATTGACGCTGTGGAAGCTTGCCATCAAACCAGGCAAGCCGCTGACATTCGGGCATTTTCGCGGCGTGCCCGTGATCGGTTTACCTGGCAATCCGGCGTCGACCCTGGTGACTTTTGCTTTGTTGGCAAGGCCCTACCTTTTGCGCCGCCAAGGCGTAAAAGAAGTCGAGCCCCTGAAGTTTCAGGTGCCGGCAGGATTCATCTGGCCAAAAGCGGGTAATCGACGTGAGTACTTGCGCGGACGTCTGGAGAATGGCCGGGCGATCATCTACAGGAATCAGAGCTCTGGCGTACTGCGCAGTGCTGCCTGGGCTGACGGTCTGGTTGAAGTGCTGGAAGACCGTACGCTGATCGAGGGTGATTGGGTGAGCTTCATCCCTCTGAATGAAGTCTTGAGCTGATACAGGCACTGGTTTTGCCCCGCAAGCCCGGTTGATCACTTCGGGCTTGCGTGTGTGCTCATTTCTTAATGTGCCAGAAGTGTCACGACCTGATCGAAGCGGCTGTTGGCGATCCAGGCCAGAAGTCCCAGGACCACGGCTGTTGCGCCAGCTGAGTAAGCCAGCCTGTGTTTGATGGATTTGACGTCGCCCCGGACTTCATCCATGTCTCTGCGGATGTACTTGAGGTGTGTTTCCAGTTCAATGACGCGAGGTTCCATGTCAGCTTCTCCGGCGTGCTTTGCGCTGTTTTTGAGTTCAGCCTGATGATTGGCGCGATTTTCTGCGAACGGCGCGACCGGGGTTACCGGTAGTCTGAGGTCATGGCTTTGCATGGACTAGCTGGCTCCTTGCGTTAAAACCATTCAAATGATCGATGCCGTTGTTGTTTGCGCTGTTTGAGGCCCTTAAGGGGGTTCCATTCATTGTTTTCACATCCCTGTGTAATAAAACGGGTAATCACAGATAACAGAGACCCAACGGTGTACCAATTGTTCGGGTGGGTCAATTGAGCCGATTCCTCATGTTTTGTACGAAAAAATACCGCTCTGTAGGACCCACGTTTCCTTCCCTTGGAAATAATTGAAATCCAGTCGACTTTTATCAGGCGCTGCGAGGTCAACATATGCTATGGAATTGCGGATAGGGGAGTGGCAAAAATGAGCGAGCGCAAGGCGCTGTTGATTCTGCATGGCAAGCAGGCACTCAATGAGGAGGTCCGCGCAGCTGTCGAAGGCAAACGCCAGCAAGGTTGGGAACTGGCTGTTCGACTGACCTGGGAGGCGGGCGATGCTCAGCGGTTGGTGGAGGAAGCGCTGACGGCAGGTTATACGCAGCTGATTGCCGGCGGCGGTGATGGCACTTTACGTGATATCGCCGAAGCCATGGCGACGCATTCGACACAGGCCAGTCTGGTGCTGTTGCCCTTGGGCACCGCCAACGATTTTGCCCGCGCTGCCGGGGTGCCTCTGGAGCCCGCTCAGGCGTTGGATTTACTGGAGGTGGCCCCGCGAACCATCGATCTGGGAGAAGTCGGCGGGCAGGTTTTCCTGAACATGGCCACCGGCGGTTTTGGCAGTCAGGTCACGGCTAATACCTCCGAGGATTTGAAAAAAATTCTGGGAAGCGCCGCTTATCTCTTCACGGGTTTAACCCGCTTCAGTGAGTTGCATGCGGCCTATGGTGAGTTGCAAGGACCGGACTTTCACTGGCGAGGCGAATTGTTGGCATTGGGCATTGGCAATGGCCGACAGGCTGGCGGCGGGCATATGTTGTGCCCGCAGGCGCTGGCTGACGATGGTCTGCTGGATATCAGCATTTTGCCCGCGCCACAGGAAGTGGTCGGTACTTTGAAAGACCTGCTGACTGATGGTTTCGGAATCGACAACATGTTTGTACGAGCTCGCTTGCCATGGGTCGAGATCAAGGTGTCGGAGGGGCTTTATATCAATCTTGATGGGGAGCCTCTGGAGGGCGACAGTCTGCGTTTCTCGGCGCGCCCGGCGGCATTGCGTGTGCATTTGCCCGAGGACTCACCGCTGCTGAGCGTCTGGAATCCAGCTAATCGTCCAGACTGATGATTTGCTCGCGCACGGCGAATAGCACCAGGCCGGCCACATCGAAGATCTGCAAGCGCTTCATGATTTGCGAGCGGTGAGTTTCGACAGTCTTGATGCTTAGCGCCAGGCCATTGGCGATTTCCCGGGTGGATTTCCCGCGAACAATCAGTCGCAGGATTTCCAGCTGACGTGCTGTCAGGTTGTGCGAGTCCTGGGTTTGCGTCTGATTTTTCTGGGTTCGAATCAGCGCTTGGTTGATGACTGTATGGGCAATGGCCGGGCTCAGATAGCGTTCGTTATTGCGCAAGGCATCCAGTGCTTGTTCGAGTTCGGTGGCGGTGGTGTCCTTGAGCAGGTAGCCATGAGCTCCTGATTCCAGGGCCTGCATGATCAGCTCCGGGTCGGTATGCATCGACAGGATGAGCACTTTGCACTGCGGGCGTACGCGCTTGAGTCGCTGCAAGGCTTCAAGACCACCGGTTTCCTTCATGGAAATATCCAGCAGAATGATGTCCGGGGACAACTGCTCCACCATTTCGACTAACAGCGAGCCGTCATTGGCTTCCCCGATTACCGCATACCCGGGAATATCCAGCACCAAAGCGCGCACGCCAGCCCTGATAAGCGAGTGGTCATCCACCAGAAGTAAGTTACAAGTCAATGCATAACCTTATTCGTACTGGCCCGTTCCAGCGCACGGGGCGCCCAGGGGAAGAGTGCTTCGATTTGAGTGCCTTTGCCCGGCTCGCTGGCCACGGTCAGCGTGCCACCTAACTGATCGATCCGTTCCGACATGCCGGCCATCCCGCGTTGCCCCTCGCGAGCGGGATCTGCCGCTGGCACAAAACCCAGGCCATCGTCGCTGATCAATAACGACAGGCCTTGGGGCAGGCGTTGCAGGCGGACGAGCAGATTTTCGGCCTGGGCGTGCCGCAGCATATTGGTAACCGCCTCCTGGGTAATGCGAAAGGCTGCCACCGCCATTTCTTCCGGTATGCCCGTCAGGCGTTGATGGCATTCCAGGCTCCAGTGCACGGAGGTATTGGCCAGGGTCCTGAGTAGATGTGCACGCAGGCTGGCTTCCAGCCCGAGACTGGCCAGTTGTCGTGGATTCAGGATGGCCGAGACGTCACGAACCTTGGTGAGGGTTTCGTCCAGCGTATCGCACAGTACGGAACATTGCCCCCGCAGTTCTTCGGGTATTCGACGTTTGAGCCACTCACTTTGCAGTTTTGCGGCGGTCAGCAATTGACCAATGTCATCATGCAGTTCCCGACTGAGCCGATGGCGTTCGTTTTCCTGCACTTGGAGCAGACGGTCAGCCAGTTCTTGAGGTTGAAACTTTATCGATTTGCGCGAGAGGCAATGTCCCACCCAGACACAGGCCAGCGCTGCACTATTGAGTACCAGCAAACTCAACGGTAAAGAAATGGACAAGCTGTAGACCAGCAGACTGCCAAGCGCAGAACAGATGCACAGAAAAAGCGTGAACCGGCGCGCGTTTTTTCGGGAAGGTGGCCACAGGGTAATTGACTTGAGGCTGGCGTACATAGCGGATGGAGCCAATGGATGATCGCTGTGGGCAGACCGGCCACAAGGGTTGACGGGTCTCTGTGTGGAAATCGTTGTGTGAAGTCGCCGTCATGGCTGTGGTGCAGTGTCGGGAATGCAGGCCATATGCCTGGCTGGAATCACTGCGCCATTAATTGGCGTCAACTAATGGTCGGCATACTATCACTTAACATACCGTTGGTCGTGTTCGATAGATAACTCAATAGGATCAAATTACATTTTCTGGACGATGGTTCCAGAATGGAAAAACTTTCCGCCAGGCGCACTCCAAAGTTGAGCCATGTATATCTAATTCGAATTGCGCCTCAGCAATGACACATCCAATTGCGACATGAATGCATCAAGTTATAGGGCGGCGGCGTCAAGGCTGATGTTTTTAAGCTTGTCGTTCCGAGAATGAAACCAACCTTAAAGGTCTGGAATGGCTGTGCGGCTGAAACTGACTTTGTCCTACTTGAAACGCAAACGCTTCAATCAGTGAGGTCTGTTCGGTGTCATCAAGACCGAGCTGGCCGGTAGTTTGATCAATGAGTTCAAGTTGCCAGGCCAATAAAGTGAAGCAGTCCTTGAGCGCATCCAGCGCTTGGTCGTGCAGGTTCATGTGATTCTGCGCGCCGCTCAGTAATCCATGAATATGCAGCGAGAACTCCGAAACTGCCGCCAGTGCCAAGGCATCGGCTTTGCTCGACAGTTTGAGAAGGGTACTGAGCATGCAATCGATGGCGTCCTTGTCATTGCTGATCAGTTGCAAATGACTCAGGCATTCCTCGGATTTGGCCAAGAGCGTTTCAGCCTCAACGAGAAATTCTGGAAATCGCTGAGCCCACTCTTTGGTGTCGTTCGGCATGCTTATCTCCACAACGTCGTGTCAGATGAGGGAATGTCGTGTGTGCCGACGAGAACCATAGGTGTCCCCGCGCTGCCCAGCCTTCCTGGTATCGCGCTATGGCAGGTTTGAGCGCCGGCAGGGGAACTCGAGAAGGTGGATGGCCACTGACCTGCGATCACACACAAAAGCCTGACTCCATTCATGCAATGAGAATGGCGTCACATTAATGGCTATTGGATATTGCGAATATCAGGTTGGGCCTGATTGTTACTAGGGGAATCCCTTACGCAGGGGAACCTAACGCGCAAACCGAGGTCGCGCCGCGAGGAATGAAGCCGATGAAAATCACGGAGCCAGTAAAGCATGATGTTAATGTGACATCAATGCTTGGGCGTGGCATTTTGTCTGAGGGTCAAGGTCCGGCAAAAACAGCCGATAAGTCCCTTTAGTGAATTCATCAGAACAAGCCCAGGAGTCATTAATGGCCGGCATTCTCGACACGGTAGACCAACGCACGCAATTAGTGGGTGAGAATCGCCTGGAAATTCTCATGTTCCGGCTAGCCGGGCGGCAATTGTTCGCGATCAACGTGTTCAAGGTTCAGGAAGTGCTGCAACTGCCGAAGCTGACCCTGATGCCCCAACGCCATCCCTTTGTCTGCGGCGTGGTGAACTTGCGTGGCCAGACGCTGCCGGTGATCGACCTGTCCCAGGCCATCGGCATGCGCCCATTGGTGCCAAGCCCCACCAGTACCATCATTGTTACCGAATACAACCGCTCGGTGCAGGCGTTCCTGGTTGGTGGCGTGGACCGCATCGTCAACATGAACTGGGAAGCCATTTTGCCGCCGCCGACCAGCGCCGGTCGTCAGCATTACCTGACGGCCATCAGTAAGGTCGATGATCAACTGGTGGAAATCATCGACGTCGAGAAAGTCCTGGCCGAGATCGTTCCGTACAACGCCAAGGTATCGCGCGACAAGCTCGACGATCCGGTGCTGGAGCGTGCCCGTGGCCGTGAAGTGCTGCTGGTGGATGACTCAAACGTAGCCTTGTCGCAATTGCGCGACACCTTGGGCCAATTGGGCGTCAAGATGCACATCGCCAGCGATGGCTTGAAGGCGCTGAACATGCTCAAAACCTGGGCCGATACCGGCGAAGTCATGACCGACAAGTTGCTGATGATCTTCACCGATGCGGAAATGCCGGAGATGGACGGCTATCGCCTGACCACCGAAATCCGTAACGACCCTCGTTTGCGTGGCCTTTATGTGGTCTTGCACACTTCGCTGTCGGGTAGTTTCAATGATTCCATGGTGAAGAAGGTCGGCTGCGACAACTTCCTTTCCAAATTCCAGCCCGACAAACTCGTCGACGTGGTGCGCCAGCGCCTGATGCTCGATGCAGTGCCGACAAGTTAAGCCCCGGCGCATTCTTTGTAGCAGCTGGCGAAGCCTGCGTTCGGCTGCGAAGCAGTCGTAAAATCAGAAACTACGGTGCATCAGGCGGATCGCGTTAGGTGGAATCACGACTGCTTCGCAGCCGAACGCAGGCTTCGCCAGCTGCTACAGATCGCATTACAGCTTAATTTACCGGCATCAGGACAAGCCCCCTCGCCACGGGGCCTTTGATTCGGCAATCAAGCTCGTATAGGGTGGCGTTTTTACCTCCAAGGGAGCTGGCCATGCGTCTGAGCGCGCTTTATCGTTTTCCATTGAAATCCGGCAAGGGCGAGCCCCTCGATCAGGTCCGCCTGGACAAGCTGGGACTGGACGGCGATCGACGCTGGATGCTGGTGGACGAAGCCAGCGGGCGCTTCCTGACCCAGCGCGCGGTCGCGAAAATGAGTCAGCTGTCGGCGTTGTGGAATGCCGACGGCGGCTTGACCCTCAGTGCCCCGGGTCATTCACCGATCGATATTGCGTTGCCTGACGGCAATGCCGATCTGCGTGGGGTGACCATCTGGCGCGACACCTTGCGCGTTCCCGATGCCGGCGATGCGGCGGGTGCCTGGGTCAGTGAGTTCATCGGCAAGCCGACGCGCCTGGTGCAAGTGCCGCTCGATCGCGCGCGGACCACCCAGGCCGGCTATGGCAAGGACGATGATCAGGTGGCGTTTGCCGACGGCTTTCCGTTGTTGCTGATTGGTCAGGCATCACTGGAGGACTTGTCGAGCAAGGTCGGGCGGCCGCTGGAGATGTTGCGTTTCCGCCCCAATCTGGTCATCGAGGGCAGCGAGGCGTATGCCGAAGATGGCTGGAAACGCATCCGCATTGGCGATGTCGAGTTTCGCGTGGTCAAGTCCTGCTCACGCTGCATTCTGACCACCATCGACCCGCAGACCGGCGAACGCAGCGATGATCGTGAACCGTTGGCAACCTTGCAGAAATACCGCACCGAAGCCGACGGTGCAATGTTCGGACAGAACCTGGTCAACGACGGCAATGGCTGGCTGGAAGTCGGCATGCCGGTGACGATCCTCGAATAAAAACCCTTCAAATAAAAATGCCCGCGTCCAAGGACACGGGCATTTTTTTGTCGCTGTGAAAACCCGTGGGTTAGCCGCGGTATTCGCACAGGTAAGCGGTGTCGACGGCCACTTTCAGCTGGAACTTGCTGTTGGCGGGTACGTTGAACTGGCTGCCGGCGGCGAAGGTTTCCCAAGCATCGCTGTCAGGCAGTTTGACGGTCAGGGCGCCGGACACCACGTGCATGATTTCACGCTGGCTGGTGCCGAATTCGTATTCGCCCGGTGCCATGACGCCGATGGTCGCTGGACCTTCAGCGGTGCCAAAGGCGATCGACTTGACGGTGCCGTCGAAGTACTCGTTGACTTTAAACATGGGCGGTTCCTCGAAAAGGGCTAAAAAGGGCCGGCCAGTATGCACAAGGTGTCGATAGGCGTCACCTCCTGCACTCAAGGATTAGCGGGGAAAACCAACGGTAACAAACGCGCCGTATTGCGCGCATCTTCCAGCGCCCGATGCTGCTGACCGTTGAACTGCAGGCCCGCCAGTTGCAGGGCTCCATTGAGCCCCAGCGGGCGCTCGAGCCGACGAGCTTTGGCGAAGCGTTGCTTGAGGTTCATGTGCGGGACCCGGCTCAAGGCGCTGTCGAGCTGCAGGCGCTGCCAGTCCTGAAGCAGTTGTTTGCGGTCGTAATCGCCCCAACTGGCCCAGCCTTCCAGACGCGCATGATGTTGGCCAAGCCAGCGTTCGAACAACGGCCATACGGCGGTGAGCGGCTGTGCGGCGTCGATATTGGCTTGGGTGATGTGGGTCAGCTCCCGGCAAAACGGCGTCAGCAAGGGCCGGCGCAATGGGCGCACGAAGCACTGGAAGTGATCCAGTTCCTGGCCTTTGCGGTCCACGAGGGTGGCACCGATTTCGATGATTTCCATTTCTGTTACTGGCCAGCCGCCCTCATCGGTGGTGGCTTCCAGATCAATGACCAACCAGTGAGGCATCGCAGGGTTCCTGGTATCCGCGTCCTGATAGGGCTTGAGCGTAGCCAAACCCGGCGGATCCGCCTAGCGGCTTATTCGACCTCTAACAAAATCTGACGATTTTTCACCTGATCCCCAACCCTGACCTGCAAGCGTTTAAGTACTCCATCGATCCCGGATTTGAGCGGATGCTCCATTTTCATTGCTTCGAGTACCACCAATAGCTGACCTTTGCTGACCCGGCTGCCCTCACTGACCAGTACATCGACGATCGCCCCGTCCATCGGCGCCTTGAGCGTGCCGGAACTGACACTGGCCTGGCTGCTGACCAGCGCCTGGGTCCGATCCATCAGCCGCAGGCTGCCGGGGCGCGTGAACAACCACAGTTGCCCGGCCTCGAGGCGGTAGGCATGGCGTTGGCGAATACCGTCGATCTCCAGGGTGGCCCAGTGTTCGTCGCCTCCGATGACCCTCAGTTCGAGGGCGCGAGCGCCGATCTGAACACGATAGGGTTTACCAGGTTCAGCGTTCAATTCCACCGGCCAGTCCTGGTCCTGCCGGCCGATTCGGTAGTGCAAAGGCACGCTGGCGTTGTTGCGCCAACCGGCCAGCGGGGCGCGGTGAGCCTGCGCTGAAGCCTGGTAAAACAGCGCTGCGGCGATGGCCAGTTGTTCGGCGCTCGGCACCTGGGGATGCAGGCAAGGATGATCGGCGAAGTACATAGGGATGAACCCGGTGCTGAACTCGCCGCTGATGAAGTGCGGATGTTGCAGCAGGCTTGCGAGCAAGCGCTGATTGCTTTGCACGCCCAGCAGCACGCTGTCCTGCACTGACCGCAACAACTTGCGCCGGGCTTCTTCGCGGGTGGCGCCGTGGGCGATGAGCTTGCCCAGCATCGGGTCATAAAACGCACTGACAGACTGATTTTCGATCAGGCCATGGTCGATCCGCACACCGCCCGGCAACGCAGGTTCCCAGGCCACGATTCGCCCGGTTTGCGGCAGAAATCCCTGGGCCGGGTCTTCGGCATACAGGCGCACTTCCATGGCATGGCCATTGAGCTGCACCTGCTCTTGTTGCAACGGCAGTGGCAGTCCTTCGGCCACGTGAAACTGCCAGGCCACCAGATCGAGGCCGGTGATCAGCTCTGTCACCGGATGTTCCACTTGCAGCCGGGTGTTCATCTCCAGAAAGTAGAACTGCCCGCGAGCATCCAGCAGAAACTCCACAGTGCCGGCGCCGACGTAATTCACCGCGCGCCCCGCCTTGAGTGCCGCTTCGCCCATGGCCTGGCGCAACTCGGCAGTCATGACCGGGCAGGGCGCTTCCTCGATGATTTTCTGGTGACGGCGCTGGATCGAACAATCGCGCTCACCGAGGTAGATCAGGTTGCCGTGTTGATCGCCGAACAGCTGTACTTCGACGTGGCGCGGGTCGATCAAGGCTTGTTCGAGGATCAGTTCGTCGCTGCCAAACCCATGCTGCGCTTCGGAACGCGCGGTACGGAGTTGCTCCAGCAATTCTCCAGCGTTGTGCACCAGGCGCATGCCACGACCGCCGCCGCCGGCACTGGCCTTGATCATCAGCGGATAGCCGATGCGTTCGGCTTCACGGCCGAGGGTCGCGTCGTCCTGTTCGCTGCCCTGATAGCCTTCGATGCAGGGCACACCCGCCTGGATCATGGCGAGTTTCGACAGGCGTTTGCTGCCCATCAGTTCGATGGCTTCGGGGCTGGGGCCGATGAAGATGATGCCGGCCTGTTGGCAGGCGCGGGCGAATGCTGCGTTTTCCGAAAGGAAGCCGTAACCGGGGTGAATCGCATCGGCACCGGTACGCCGGGCGGCGTCGAGGATTGCCGGGATGTTCAGGTAAGACTGTTGTACCGTGGCCGGGCCGATGTTCACGGCTTCATCGGCCATCTGCACATGCAAGGCATCGGCGTCGACATCGCTGAACACGGCGACGGTGCGGTAGCCCAGCGCTTGCGCGGTGCGCTGGATGCGGCAGGCGATTTCACCGCGGTTGGCGATCAGGATTTTGCTGAAGGCGGGCATGGGTTGTTCCCTTGGTTTTTGCGGTGAAGGTGAGGGCCTCTTCGCGGGCAAGCCTCGCTCCTACGGACTGCGTGATACCAGGAGCGAGGCTTGCCCGCGAAGCTCTTAAATTGCCCAACCCGGTTTTCGCTTTTGCACAAAAGCCATCGTCCCCTCGACCCCTTCATCCCCGGTCACCGCTTCGCTGAACCACTCGGCCGCCTGATCCAGCAGGCCCTCCGAGGGTTGTCCGGCACTCGCCAGCAAGAGTTTTTTGGTCGCTGCATTCGCCCCCGGGGCGCAGCACATCACATGAGCCAGCACTTCATCGAGGCGTTCGGCCAAGGCTTGCGGGTCATGCTCGACAAAATGCACAAGTCCCATGCGCCGTGCCTGGGTGCCATCGAACCGTGCGGCGGTCAGGGCCAGTCGGCGGGCCTGGGTCAGGCCGATGCGCTGCACCACGAACGGTGCGATCTGCGCTGGCAACAGGCCGAGGCTGGTTTCCGGCAGGCCGAATTGCGCCTGATGATCGGCCATCGCGATATCGCTGACGCAGGCCAGACCGAAACCACCACCAAGCACCGCGCCTTGCAACACGGTGATGACCACTTGCGGCGCGTGCTGGGTTTCTTCCAGCAAGGCGCCGAACGCACGGTTCAAATCACGGTAGGCCGTCTGACCCTGAGCCCGGGCGTTGGTCATGTCCTTGATATCGGCACCGGCACAAAAATGCCCGCCGGCACCGCCGATCACCAACGCGCGAACCTGCCGGTCATCGCGCACCGCCGCCAGCACCGCGCGTAGCTCGGCGACCATTTGCAGGCTCATGGCATTGCGACTGTCGGGGCGATTGAGGGTGATGTGCAGGATGCCGTTATGCCGCTCGAGCAACAGGGTCTGGCAAACGGGAAGGGTGTTCATTTGTTTTTCCCCGGCAGGATGCCCATGAGTTTGCAGATGATCCCCAGCATGATTTCGTCGGCACCGCCGCCGATCGATACCAGCCGCACATCGCGGTAAGCCCGCGCCACCGGGTTGTCCCACATGAAACCCATGCCGCCCCAATATTGCAGGCAACTGTCACTGACTTCCCGCCCCAGTCGCCCGGCCTTGAGTTTGGCCATGGACGCCAGGCGGGTGACGTCCTGGCCTTTGATGTATTGCTCGGTGGCTTGATAGACCAGCGCCCGCAGGCATTCGATTTCGGTTTGCAGCTCGGCCAGACGGAAATGAATGACCTGATTGTCGATCAGCGCATTGCCGAAGGTCTTGCGTGCCTTGCAGTACTCGATGGTGCTGTCGACGCAATACTCCAGGCCTTTGATCATGTTCGCCGCGCCAAACAATCGTTCTTCCTGGAACTGCAGCATTTGCATCATGAACCCCGCGCCTTCATGGCCGATGCGGTTGCGTTGCGGCACGCGCACGTTGTCGAAAAATACTTGGGCAGTTTCCGAGCTGCGCATGCCGAGTTTGTCCAGGTGCGGGCTGAGACTGATGCCGGGGCTGTTCATCGGCACCATGATCAGCGACTTGTTGATGTGGGGTTTATCGTCCGAGGTGTTGGCCAGCAGGCAGATGAAGTCGGCGCTCGGCGAGTTGGTGATCCACATCTTGCTGCCGTTGATCACGTAGTCGTCGCCGTCCTTGCGGGCGCTGGTTTTCAACCCTGATACGTCGGAGCCGGCACCGACTTCGGACACACCGATACAGCCGACCTGCTCGCCGGTGATTGCGGGGCGGAGGAATTCTTCGCGCAGTTCATCGGAGCCGAATCGCGCCAGGGCCGGGGTGCACATGTCGGTCTGCACGCCGATGGACATCGGAATGCCGCCGCAATGAATGGTGCCGAATTCTTCGGCGGCCACAATCGAATAGCTGTAATCGAGCCCCATACCGCCGAACTTTTCCGGTTTGGAAATCCCCAGCAGACCGAGGTCGCCCGCCTTGCGAAAGATCTCATGAATCGGAAAGCGCCCGGCCTTTTCCCATTCATCGACGTGAGGATTTATCTCGTGATCGACGAATTGGCGGACGGTGCGGCGCAGTGCTTCGTGTTCCTGGTTGAAGATCATTTTTTATTGTTCTCCTGACGAACCCGATCGTTCCCTGTGCAGCAAAGGAACGCCTCTATGGACGCTCTGCGTCCGCCATCGGGACGCGGAACGCCCCGGGCTGCATTCCCACGCAGAGCGCAGGAACGATCAATCAAAACCTCGCGACGCCAAAACTGTTAGGTTGCAGCGAACGAACCTCGGCTTCATGGCAGATATCCAGCAAATACCCGAGCAACGTGCGGGTATCCCGCGGATCGATCAGCCCGTCGTCCCACAGATTGGCGCTGCCATACAACGCGGTGGCCTGGCTGTCGAGCTTCTGTGCAGTGACTTGTTCGAGCATGTCGAGCATTTTCGGGTCGGGCACCAACCCGTCCTTGAGCTGTTTGGCTTCGGTGACGATCCGCATCACTTTGCCGGCCTGAGCGCCGCCCATCACCGCGGTGCGGCTGTTGGGCCAGGCAAAGATGAAGCGCGGATCGAGGCCGCGACCGCACATTGCGTAGTTGCCAGCGCCGTAGGAACCGCCGACGACGATCGTCAGTTTAGGCACCCGGGCATTGGCCACCGCTTGAATCATTTTCGCGCCGTGCTTGATCACACCTTGTTGTTCCGACTCGGTGCCGACCATGAAACCGGTGGTGTTGTGGAAAAACAGCAGGGGCGTCTGGCTCTGGTCACAGAGCTGAATGAACTGCGCGGCCTTGCTCGCACCTTTGGGCGTAATCGGGCCGTTGTTGCCGATGAAGCCACAGGCTCGACCCTGAATCTGCAAATGCCCGCAGATCGTTTGCTGATCGAACTCGCCCTTGAATTCGAGGAAGTTCGACGCGTCGGCAATCCGGGCGATGATTTCGCGCACGTCGTAGGGTTTTTTCGGATCATCCGGGATCAGACCCAGCAGTTCGTCGATGGGGTAGAGCGGTTCTTCCCACTGACGTTCGGGTAACCATGGCAACTGATCGTTCCACGGCAACAGGCTCATGATCTCGCGCACCTGGCGCACGCCATCGGCATCGTTCTCGGCCAGGTATTCGGCGGTGCCGGCGGTTTGCGCGTGCATCTGGGCGCCGCCCAGTTCTTCATCGGTAGCGATTTCACCGGTGGCGGCCTTGAGCAGCGGCGGTCCGGCAAGAAACAGCTTGGCCTTGCCGCGCACCACCACCACGTAATCCGACAACCCCGGCTGATAAGCACCGCCCGCCGTGGCCGAGCCATGGACCACGGTAATTTGTGGCAAGCCCATGGCCGACATCCGCGCCTGATTGGCGAAGCTGCGCGCGCCTTCGACGAAAATCTGCGCCGCATAATTGAGGTTGGCGCCTCCGCTTTCCGCGAGGGTGATGACCGGCAATTTGTTTTCCATGGCGATCTGTTGCAGGCGCAAGGACTTTTTCAAACCGCTGGGGGAAATGGTTCCGCCCTTGATCGCGCTGTTGTTCGCCACCACCAATACCCGTGCGCCGGACACATAACCGATCCCGGCAATCAAACCGCCGCCGGCTGCGCTGCCGTCCTTGTCGTCGTGCAGCTTGTAGCCGGCCAGGCTCGCCAGTTCGAGGAACGGCGCGCCGGGGTCGAGCAGCAGGTTGAGCCGCTCCCTTGGCAGCAGTTGCCCGCGCTTGTCGAACCTGGGCTTGGCTTCGGCGGCTTTGCTCAGCAGGTTCTGTTCGAGCTGGCGGACCTGCTCGATGCCGGCCAGCATGGCCGCCCGGTTGCGAGCGAACGCTTCGCTGAACGGGTCTACCTGGGACTGGATGACCGGCATGGTTATTCCTTGTCCTTGGGTTCATCTGGTTTGGAGACGTCTGGTTTGGACGCGTCGGGTCTGAGTACTTCGGGTAAATAGGCGCGATGAAAGCCGTTGTACGAATGACTGTTCTGCGCCTTGTGCATCGGCCAGGCCCGCCCGCCGAGGCTGGCGGCGCCGTCGATGCGCAACGTGCTGCCGCTGACAAAAGCGGCTGCCGGGCTGAGCAGGAAAACAATCGCCGCGCTGATTTCCGATTCGGTGCCGATGCGCTTGAGCGGCACGTGTTCGCACAGGGTCGGGATGACGGCCCGGAACGCACCTTCGTAGGTGTCCATGCCGCTGGAGGCGACCCAGCCCGGCGCGACGGCGTTGACCCGCACGCCGGCATAGCCCCACTCAAACGCGGCGGTCTTGGTCAAGTTGTCCATGCCCGAGCGGGCTGCGCCTGAGTGCCCCATGCCGGGCATGCCGCCCCACATGTCGGCGAGCATGTTGACGATGGCGCCGCCGTGCTTGCTCATGGACTGATTGAACACCTCGCGGGCCATCAGAAAACCACCCACCAGGTTGGTGCGCAGGATGGTTTCGAAACCTTTCTGATTGATCGATGCCAGCGGCGCGGGGTACTGCCCGCCGGCATTGTTGACCAGCCCATGAATCGGCCCGTGTTTGCGGATCAATTCGCTGACCAATTGCGTGACGGCATCTTCATCGCGGATATCGCAGACCTGCCAACTGGCTTTCCCTCCATCTTCGGTGATTTCAGCGGCGACCTTTTTCAGTTTCTCGGCATTACGCCCCACCAGCAGCACCTGCGCGCCGAGGGCTGCGAGCTCATGGGCGGTGCAACGGCCGATACCGCTGCCGCCACCGGTGACGATGATGTTCTGGCCGGCGAACAGATCGGGTTTGTAAATCGAGTCATAAGCCATGGCGACGGTCCTCTAGTTGACCTGATCGGCGATGTGCTGCGGCACCGGAATCTGGATCTCCAGCAGTTGTTGGGCGAACGCCTTGCCTTGCGGATCGATCCGCAGGCTGGCCACGCCACCGCCACCGAGGGCGTTCTCGAGAAGAAAATTAAAGCTCTGAGTGCCGGGTAAATACCAGCGTTCGACACGCCCATGGATCGGGTCGAGGACATGGCTCATCCAGTCGACCATCACCTCAGGTGTCAGTGCTTCGGCGATCCATGGCAGGTAGTCGGGATGGCGGGCCATGACGCCGATATTGCTGTGATTGCCCTTGTCGCCGGAACGCGCCACGGCGAGTTTGATCAGGGCCACGCTCGCATCGGCGCGCTCGCTGGGTTGGGGCGGATCGAACGGTAGCGGCAAGTCAGCCGGGTCGAGTGCATCCAGGGCGGGCAGGGTGCACGGGTGGCGCTCACCGGCGAGGTCGATTTGCAGGGTGCAGGCGGTTTTGTCGATCAGGAATGAAAACAGCCGGATCAGCGGGTACACCGTCGGCCGCCCGCCGACGATCCCGGTCAACCCCGGCGCCATGCCGGTGGCGGCCTGGGCGATTTCCCGGGAAAACAGAATCAAGGCCTGTTTGGCTGGGTGGCGCACAGCGAGTTTGATCACCACTTCGCGGCTGTCCTGGCGCTGGCCGTGGGGGCCATACGTGGCTTCGCTGCCCAGCAGTTCGATGTTCACTTCGCTGTAGGGCGCCCAGCCGCGCTGGCTGAACATTTCCGAGGTCTTGTTGATGATCGCCTGGCTGACCCGTCGGGCCTTGGCCACGGCATCGATCCCGGCGATCAGGCAACTGGCGGTGCAGCGGAAACCGTCCGGATACGTGGCGCTGACCTTGTACTGATCGGTCGGCGGCAAACCTTTTGCGCCATGCACCTGCACCGCATTCTTGCCTTGCTGTACAAGTTTGACCTGACTGAAATCGCATACCACGTCGGGCAGCAAATAGGCTTGTGGGTCGCCGATTTCATAGAGCATCTGCTCGCCCACCGTCAGCGGCGTGACCAGACCGCCGGAACCATCGGGTTTGCTGACGATAAACTGGCCGTCGACGCCGACTTCAACGATCGGAAAACCGATGTGTTCGTAGTCGGGCACGTCGCGCCAATCGGTGAAATTGCCGCCGGTGCACTGGGCGCCACATTCAATCAGGTGCCCGGCCAATGCAGCCTGGGCGAGTTTGTCATAGTCGTGCCACGACCAGCCGAACTCGTGCACCAGCGCGGCGCTGACTACGGCGCTGTCGACCACGCGTCCGGTAATCACAATGTCGGCCCCCAGGCGCAGGGCTTCGACGATGCCCGGTGCGCCGAGGTAAGCGTTGGTCGATACGCACATCGGCGGCAGCGGCGCACCACTGAACATTTCATGCAGGCCAAGGTTGCTCAGGTGTTTGAACCGCGGTTGCAGATCATCACCCGACAACACGGCAATTTTCAGCGTTACCTGGGCCTTGTCGCAAGCCGCTTGCAGGGCCGCGGCGCAAGCGTGTGGATTGATGCCGCCGGCATTGCTGATGACGCGGATCTTCTGTTCCGAGAGCTGGCTGAGGAGGGGGCTGAGCACTTCGATGAAGTCGCTGGCGTAGCCGGCCCCCGGATCTTTCATCCGCGCCCCGGCCATGATCGACATTGTGATCTCGGCCAGATAATCGAACACCAGGTAGTCCAGTCGCCCGCCTTCCACCAGTTGCGCGGCGGCGGTCGAGGTGTCGCCCCAGAATGCGCTGGCGCAACCGATGCGGATTGTTTTGGGCGCAGCCAATTCCATAACCACCTCCGACAGAAGTGCTTGGAGACTACCAAGCAAGCGCTTGGTTTGTAAACGACTGAAATATCTTCTGCCCAAGCGCTTGCTTGGTTGCCCCCGCCAGCTTAAATTGCCCGCGCATCCCGCTGTATTAACGGGCAGCGGCGCACTTGATTGATCGACTGTAGGAGAGAACGGGTGGACGAGCAAAAAGCCCTGAGGGTGATGCGCGAATTGGTCGACAGCGGCCAATTGACCGACCCGGACAGTGCTCGCGGCAAATTGCTGCAAGTGGCTGCTCACCTGTTTCGTAATAAAGGTTATGAACGTACCACCGTGCGTGATCTGGCCGGTGCGGTAGGTATTCAGTCGGGCAGTATTTTTCATCACTTCAAAAGCAAGGATGAGATCCTGCGGGCGGTGATGGAGGAGACTATTCGCTACAACACCGCGTTGATGCGTGCGGCCCTGGCTGATGCCGGCAGTGTGCGCGAACGGGTTCTGGCGCTGATTCGCTGCGAATTGCAGTCGATCATGGGTGGCAGCGGCGAGGCCATGGCGGTGCTGGTGTATGAGTGGCGTTCGCTATCAGCGGAAGGCCAGGCGCAGGTTCTGGCGCTGCGTGATATCTATGAAGACATCTGGCTGCAAGTGCTGGGCGAAGCCAAGGAGGCCGGTTTTATCCGGGGCGATGTGTTCATCACCCGCCGTTTCCTGACGGGCGCGTTGTCCTGGACCACCACCTGGTTTCGTGCCGATGGCAGCATGAGCCTCGATCAATTGGCCGATGAGGCGTTGATTCTGGTACTTGAAGAACGGCAGTGAGCTGTCTATCTCGGCAAGAAACTGGCTAAGTTGGCGAAACCGCCTAGCTTGAATGCAGTGATGGGTATTTTTTTCGGGGAGTAGGCTGTTTTGATGTCTTCACCAATTCGGACCGCGTCTCGGCTTTTGCTGGCGGCGCTTGCAGTGTGCTGCGTGTTGCCATCTCAGGCCGCACAGTTGGTGCGGGTCGGTGCCGCGCATTTTCCACCCTACACTGTGCGTCCGGAGTCCGGTGCCGATACCGGTCTGTTGCCGCAACTGGTGGAAGCGCTGAATCAGGTGCAAACCGACTATCGGTTCGAGCTGGTGCCCACCTCCATTCCTCGGCGTTTTGGTGATTTCAAACAAGGCCGGGTGGACATGGCGATTTTCGAGAACCCGGATTGGGGCTGGAAGGACATCCCGCATACCCTCGTCGACATGGGCCTGGAAGATGCAGAAATCTTCGTCGCGCAAAAGAAACCCGATCGCGATGAGAGCTACTTCAAAGACCTGACGGGCAAGCGCCTGGCGCTGTACAGCGGCTACCACTACGAGTTTGCCAATTTTAATGCCGATCCCAAGTATCTGGCCGACACCTACAACGCCACGCTGACTTATTCCCATGACAGCAATCTGTTGATAGTGCTGCGCGGGCGTGCCGACATTGCCTTGGTGACGCGCTCCTACCTGAGCGATTATCTGCTGCGTAACGAGAAAGTCGGCGAGCAGTTGCTGGTGTCGCAACGCATCGATCAGGTCTATCACCATTACGCGCTGATTCGCCCGCAGGCGCCGATTACCGGGGAAGCATTTGGCAAGTTGCTGCAAGACCTGCGAAACAACGGCCAGATGTTGAAGATTTTCGACCCCTACAAAATTGCCCTGGTGCCGGTGGGCAAACCCTGAGTCGTGGCTCAGGTCGCGTATTTGGCGACGGCGCTTAAATTTCCTGCCCTGGCTCACGTCACCTCGTTGAACTGTCGACGATTACCGTGAGCCCCACCCATGTCCAATCCGAATGACCTGACCACCCTGGCCTTGCCGTCAGGCAACTGTCTTGTAGCCGATGAAACCGCCAGTCGCCTGAGCCTCAGCCTGCAAGGGCAACCGTTGATCGAGCTGCGGCTGACCCGTGGGCCGGAGTTGCATCTGTGGCTGGAGGAACGCTTCGCTCGTCCTGACGGTCAGGCATTCTGGGCGGCCTGCTATTGGCTGTTTGCCCGTGATGCGGCGTGTCAGCATCTGACCTGGCACCTCGATGACGTATCCACCGAAGCCTTGCTCAGCGGATTGCTGATCGCGACCGAAGTCACTGGCCAGTATCGCTGCGAACGCACGCTGTTCTGGCAATTGCCCCAACCTTGGTTGGGTGAGTCGCGCACCGGCAGCTATCCGCAGCAAATGGTCATCAGCAGCGGCAAGCGCCATCCATTACGTGCGGTGAAGCCCCGTGGTGAGGTCTATCGACGTTTCGATGCGCGGCTCGGTGCGTGGGTTTCCCTGCGCACGATAGAAATCGAGCATGACCTGGCGCGTTTCAACCGCTGGCAGAACAGCCCGCGGGTGGCGAGTTTCTGGCAGGAGGAGGGCAGCATCGAAAAGCATCGCGAATACCTGAGCAAACTCGAAGCCGACCCGCACACCGTGACGCTGATCGGCTGCTTCGATGATCAGCCGTTTGCCTATTTCGAAGCCTACTGGGCCAAGGAGGATCGCATTGCGCCGTTCTATGATGCCGGCGATTACGACCGTGGCATTCACATGCTGGTCGGCGAAGAACATCACCGCGGCCCGCATAAGGTGGCGAGCTGGCTATCGGCGCTGGTGCATTACCTGTTTCTCGATGATCCACGCACGCAACGAGTGGTGGCCGAGCCTCGCGCCGACAACGCGAAGATGATCGGGCATCTGCACAATCAGTGTTTCCACTGCGAAAAAGAGTTCGACTTCCCGCACAAGCGCGCGGCGCTGATGGTGTTGGGGCGTGAGCGGTTTTTTGATCGGTGTTCGTTGGCTTGATGCGTAAGGCTCAAGGTCTGTTGCGGTCTTGAGTCAGTCTTCGCGGGCAAGCCTCGCTCTTACGGTGTTGTGTCGTTCACAAATAATGTAATCGACACAACACCGTAGGAGCGAGGCTTGCCCGCGAAGCTTTTAACGACGAGCAAAGGTATCCGCACGATTGCCCGACACCTTGCGGCAATGCACCAGCGCGTCACGAATCATGAAGTTCACCAGGGTTGGCGAGACGCCGAGTTCCTTGGCGATGTCTTTTTGCGGTACGCCGTGCAGGCGGTACATCTCGAAGGCGTAACGGGTGCGGCTGGGCAGCTCCGTCAGCGCATCGGCGATGTTTTCCAGGGTCGAGAAATTCATGTGCGAGGTTTCCGGCGAAGCGCCCTGAACCACCACGTTCAGACCTTCCTCTTCCGGGCCTGAATACTTCTGCTCCAGCGCCTGCTTGCGGTAATGATCGATCGCCAGGTTGCGCACGATCTGAAACAGATAACTGAGCTGCGCCTTGATTGACGACGTGATTTGCGGCGCCGATTGCAGCCGGAAGAACGCATCCTGCACCACGTCTTCGGCCCGTGATCGGCAACCGGTGATGCGGGCGGCAATCTTGACCAGAATCAGTCGATTGTCGACGAAGGCCTGAAGTAGCGGTGAATCGCACCTGCTTGTGGATACTTGTTCCGTCATTGGAAATCACCTTGCTGCAAATAGGGTCATGGGACGACAAGGGGCGGCGTCGTCCTGCATATCGAGCGACAAATTAGGTTGAATGATAATGATTGTCAATTGAGAAAGAGAATTAATGCCGCGGAAAAAAGCAGAATGAGAACGGCGACACGCTGACTCACCTACTGACCGCAAGCCTGCTGGCGCTCAAGCCTGGCGACTAATTATTTCAAGACCCCATCCGTTCTCATTGGTGAATGGCTGCGCACGCAAGCCCCGGCCAAACCAGCATTCCCAAGCCTTGCGCGGTCGGCGAAGACCGCGTCCCGCATACCCGATGAATGGGTGTGGCGTACGAAAACCGATTCCACTTGCAAGCCGAATTCAGGCAGGAAACCTCATGACCGACGCGTTCGAACTTCCCAGCACTCTGGTCCAAGCCCTTCAGCGCCGCGCGGCCCTGACGCCGGACCGGGTGGCCTTGCGTTTTCTCGCCCAAACCCAGGATCAGGCTGTGGTGCTCAGTTATCGTGAGCTCGATCAGCGGGCGCGAACCATTGCCGGCGCGTTGCAGGCCCAGACGTCGTTTGGTGATCGTGCGGTGTTGTTGTTTCCCAGTGGCCCGGATTACGTCGCGGCGTTTTTTGGCTGTCTGTACGCAGGCGTTATCGCGGTGCCTGCCTATCCACCTGAATCGACCCGTCGTCATCATCAGGAACGTCTGCTGTCGATCATCAGCGATGCCGAACCGCGCTTGCTGCTGACCTGCGCCGACCAGCGCGACGCCTTGCTGCAAATCAACGAGGCGCCGCCATTGCTGTGTGTCGACACCCTCGACAGCGCCCTGGCCGAACATTGGGTCGCGCCGGACTTGCACGGCGATCACATTGCCTTCCTGCAATACACCTCCGGCTCCACGGCGTTGCCTAAAGGCGTGCAAGTCAGCCACGGCAACCTGGTGGCCAACGAACTGTTGATTCGCCACGGATTCGGCATCGACCTGAACCCCGACGACGTGATCGTCAGTTGGTTGCCGCTGTACCACGACATGGGCTTGATCGGCGGCCTGTTGCAGCCGATTTTCAGTGGCGTGCCCTGCGTGTTGATGTCGCCGGCCTACTTCCTCGGCCGGCCATTGCGCTGGTTGGAGGCGATCAGCGAATACGGCGGTACCATCAGCGGCGGGCCGGACTTCGCCTATCGACTGTGCAGCGAGCGGGTCAGCGAATCGGCGCTGGAACGCCTCGACTTGAGTGGCTGGCGGGTGGCGTATTCCGGTTCCGAACCGATTCGCCTCGACACCCTGGAACGCTTCGCCGAGAAGTTCGCGGCCTGTGGCTTTACCTCGGACAGCTTCATGGCCTCTTACGGCCTGGCGGAAGCCACGTTGTTCGTGGCCGGCAGCCCGCGCGGCCAAGGCATCCCGGCGTTGCGCGTGGATGATCAAGCGCTGGCGCAGAACCGAGCCGAACCGGGCGATGGCAGTCCGATCATGAGCTGCGGCATCAGCCAGCCGGATCACGCGGTGCTGATTGTCGATTCCGTATCGCTCGAAGAACTCGCCGACAACGCGATCGGTGAAGTCTGGGCCACCGGGCCGAGCATTGCCCATGGCTACTGGCGCAACCCCGAAGCCACGGCCAAGACATTCGTCCAGCACGCCGGTCGCACCTGGCTGCGCACCGGCGACCTCGGTTTTTTGCGTGACGGCGAGCTGTTCATCACCGGGCGCCTGAAAGACATGCTCATCGTGCATGGTCACAACCTTTATCCGCAGGACATCGAACAGACCATCGAGCGTGAAGTGGAGGTGGTGCGCAAAGGTCGCGTGGCCGCGTTCGCGGTCAACATCGGCGGGCAGGAAGGCATTGGCATCGCCGCTGAAATCAGCCGCAGCGTGCAGAAAATCCTGCCGCCCGAGGCGTTGATCAAAGCCATCCGTCAAGCGGTGGCCGAGGCGTATCAGCAAGCGCCGAGTGTGGTGGTATTGCTCAACCCGGGGGCGTTGCCGAAGACCTCCAGCGGCAAATTGCAACGCTCGGCCTGCCGCAATCGCCTGGCCGATGGCAGCCTCGAGAGTTATGCGCGATTCCCGTCGGCAGACATCGCTAGTCCATCTGAAACCGACTCCGGCTCAGCGCTGCAAACCCTGATCGGCCAACTCTGGTGTGAGCAACTGCAGGTCCAGCAGGTTAACGCCGATGACCATTTCTTCCTGCTCGGCGGCAATTCCATCGCCGCCACTCAAGTGGTCGCGCGCCTGCGTGAAGAGCTGGGGCTGGAGCTGAATCTGCGCTTGTTGTTCGAAGCGCCAACCCTTGGCGCATTCGCCGCCGCTGTCGCCCGGCAACAACAGGATGGCGGCGTGGCCCAAGGCGCGATCATGCCCTTGTCGCGCAGCGACGCCATGCCACAATCCCTGGCGCAAAACCGTTTGTGGATCACCTGGCAACTCGACCCCCAGAGCAGCGCCTATAACATTCCCGGTGCCTTGCACCTGCGCGGCGAAATGGACGAAGACGCCTTGCGCGCCAGTTTCCAGCAACTGATCGAACGTCACGAATCCCTGCGCACGCGGTTCTTCGAGCGCGATGGCGTCGCCCTGCAACAGGTCATTGCTGCCGGCGAATTCAACCTGCAAGTGATCGACATCAGTGACCTGCCAGCCACCGAGCGTGAAGCCCGCGCGCAGCAAATCCGCGAGGACGAAGCCCGCACCCGATTCGATCTGGAAAAAGGCCCGCTGCTGTCGGTGACGCTGGTGCGCCTCGGCGATGAAGACCATCAACTGCTGGTGACCATGCACCACATCATCGCCGACGGCTGGTCGTTGAACGTGCTGCTCGACGAATTCTCGCGGTTGTACGCGGCCGCTTCTCAAGGCCTGAATACCAGCCTTCCGGCGTTGCCAATTCAGTACGCCGATTACGGCAGTTGGCAGCGTCAGTGGCTGGCGCAAGGGGAGAGCGAACGCCAACTCGCTTACTGGAAACAGCAGTTGGGCGTTGATCATCCGACCCTGAGCCTGGCCACCGATCATCCGCGTTCGGCGCAACACATTCGCAGCGCCGCCCGCCACACGCTGCGTCTGGGCGCGAGCCTGAGTGATGCCATTCGCCAGACTGCCCAGGCCCATGAATCGACGCCATTCATGCTGTTGCTCGCAGCATTCCAGAGCCTGTTGCATCGCTACAGCGGCCAACGGGACATCCGCATCGGCGTGCCGAATGCCAACCGTCCGCGCCTGGAAACCCAAGGCCTGATCGGCTTCTTCATCAATACCCAGGTGTTGCGCGCCGAGGTGGATTCGCGACTGCCGTTCGTTGAGTTGCTGGCGCAAACCCGTCAAGCCGCATCGGATGCGCAAGCGCATCAGGACCTGCCGTTCGAACAACTGCTCGAAGCTTTCTCCCAGGCCCGGGAGCAGGGTCTGTTCCAGGTGATGTTCAACCATCAGCAACGGGACCTCACTGCGCTGCGTCGCTTGCCGGGACTGCTCGCCGAAGAGCTGCCGTGGCACAGTCGCGAAGCCAAGTTCGACCTGCAACTGCACAGCGAAGAAGACCGCAACGGGCGTCTGAGCCTGTCGTTCGATTACGCCAGCGAGTTGTTTGATGCGGCGACTATCGAGCGTCTGGCCGAGCATTTCAGCAACCTGCTGCGAGCCATTTGTGAGCAACCGAAAACCGCCATCGGCGACCTGCAATTGCTGACACCGAGCGAGCACGATCAACAATCCCGCTGGAGCGCCGCATCCTGCACCCCGGCCAGCCAATGGCTGCCGGAGTTGCTCAACGAACAGGCGCGCCAGACTCCAAAACGCACCGCGCTGTTGTGGGATGGCGGCAGTCTGGATTTTGCCGAACTGCACGCCCAGGCCAATCGCCTGGCGCATTACCTGCGCGACAAAGGCGTCGGCCCGGACGTGTGCGTGGCCATCGCCGCCTCGCGTTCGCCGCAGTTGTTGATCGGCTTGCTGGCGATCATCAAGGCTGGCGGCGCTTATGTGCCGCTGGACCCGGATTATCCCGCCGAGCGCCTGGCCTACATGCTCAGTGACAGTGGCGTCGAATTGCTGCTGACCCAAACTGAATGGCTCGACCGCCTGCCGGCCACCGATGGCGTCAGCGTGATTGCCATGGACGCCCTGCATCTGGAGAACTGGCCAAGCCACGCGCCGGGTCTGCACCTGCATGGCGACAACCTGGCCTACGTGATTTACACCTCCGGCTCCACCGGTCAGCCGAAGGGCGTTGGTAATACGCATGCAGCCCTTGCCGAGCGCTTGCAATGGATGCAAAACACTTACCGCCTGGACCAGACCGATGTGCTGATGCAAAAAGCCCCGATCAGTTTCGACGTGTCGGTGTGGGAATGCTTCTGGCCGTTGATTACCGGATGTCGTCTGCTGCTCGCCGGCCCCGGCGAACACCGCGATCCGCACCGCATCGCACAGCTTGTTCAGCAGTACGGCGTGACCACGCTGCACTTCGTGCCACCGCTGCTTTCCTTGTTCATTGACGAACCGCTCAGCGCCGAATGCACCAGCCTGCGCCGGTTGTTCTCCGGCGGCGAAGCCTTGCCCGCTGAATTGCGCAACCGGGTGTTGGCGCAACTGCCGGCGGTGCAACTGCACAACCGCTACGGCCCGACCGAAACGGCGATCAACGTCACTCACTGGCATTGCACAACGGCCGATGGCGAGCGCTCGCCGATTGGCCGGCCATTGGGCAACGTGGTGTGCCGCGTGCTCGACGGCGACCTCAACCCGGTACCGGCCGGTGTGCCGGGTGAACTGTGCATCAGCGGTATCGGTTTGGCCCGAGGCTATCTCGGCCGTCCGGCGCTGACCGCCGAACGCTTTGTGGTCGATCCGCTGGGCGAGCAGGGCGCTCGGCTGTACCGCACCGGCGACCGTGCGCGCTGGACCGCCGACGGCGTGATCGAATACCTCGGTCGTCTCGATCAGCAAGTCAAACTGCGTGGTTTTCGTGTCGAGCCGGAAGAAATCGAAGCGCGTCTGTTGGCGCAGTCTGGCGTCGCCCAAGCGGTGGTGCTGGTGCGCGAAACGGCGGCCGGCGGACAGTTGATTGGTTACTACACCGCCACTGAAACCAGCGAAACCATCGATGCTCAAACCACACGCCTGAAAACTGCACTCGCCGCCGAGCTGCCGGAATACATGGTCCCGGCGCAACTCATGCGTCTGGATGAAATGCCCCTGGGCCCGAGCGGCAAACTCGACCGTCGCGCCTTGCCGGAACCTCAATGGCAAGTCCGCGAGCATGTCGAACCGGTCACCGCCCTTGAGCAACAGATCGCCGGCATCTGGCGCGAGGTGCTGGGCCAAACACAGATCGGCCTGCGCGACGACTTTTTCGCCCTCGGCGGCCATTCGCTGTTGGCCACGCAAATCATTTCCCGCACCCGTCAGGCCTGTGACGTCGAGTTGCCGCTGCGGGCGCTGTTTGAGGCCAGTGAACTCGGTGCTTTTGCCGAACAGGTTCGCTTGATCCAGGCCAGCGGCAAAACCAACCAACAGCCGCCGATCGAGAAGGTCGACCGCAGCCAAGCGGTGCCATTGTCCTATTCTCAGCAACGCATGTGGTTCCTCTGGCAGATGGAACCGGACAGCCCGGCCTACAACGTCGGCGGCATGGCACGGTTGCGCGGCGTGCTGGACGTCGGACGTTTCGAAGCGGCGCTGCAAGCACTGATCATGCGTCACGAAACCTTGCGTACGACCTTTCCGAGCGTCGACGGCGTGGCCCGGCAACAGGTGCATCAGGACACCCGCCTGCGCATGGACTGGAAGGATTTCACCACGCTGGATGCCGATAGCCGCGAATGGCAGGTCCAGCAATTGGCCGATGACGAAGCCCATAAACCTTTCGATCTGGAAACCGGGCCGCTGCTGCGTGCTTGCCTGGTCAAGACCGCCGAGCAGGAGCATTACTTCGTCCTGACCCTGCATCACATCGTCACCGAAGGCTGGGCGATGGACATCTTCGCCCGGGAATTGAGCGCGCTCTACGAAGCGTTCGTCGATGACCGCGATTCGCCGCTGCAACCGCTGCCGGTGCAGTACCTGGATTACAGCGGGTGGCAGCGGCAGTGGCTGGAGTCCGGCGAACGTCAGCGCCAGCTCGATTACTGGACCGCGCAACTGGGCCGTGAACATCCGCTGCTGGAGCTGCCGGCCGATCGTCCGCGTCCGCCGGTGCAAAGCCATCAGGGCGAGCTGTTCCGCTTCGACCTCAGCGATGATCTTGCGGCGCGAGTCCGTGCCTTCAACGCACAAAACGGTCTGACCCTGTTCATGACCATGACGGCCGCGCTGGCGGTGCTGCTTTATCGCTACAGCGGCCAGACCGACCTGCGCATCGGTGCGCCGGTGGCCAACCGCATTCGTCCGGAAAGCGAAGGGCTGATCGGCGCGTTCCTCAACACCCAAGTGCTGCGTTGCCAGCTCGACGGGCAGATGTCTGTCGGCGCGTTGTTCGAGCAGGTTCGTCACACCGTAATCGAAGGCCAGTCCCATCAGGACCTGCCGTTCGATCATCTGGTGGAAGCCTTGCAGCCACCGCGCAGTGCGGCTTACAACCCGCTGTTCCAGGTGATGTGCAACGTGCAGCGCTGGGAATTCCAGCAGAGCCGAACCCTGGCCGGGATGACGGTCGAGTACCTGGCCAACGATGCGCGAGCGACCAAGTTCGACCTCAATCTGGAAGTCACCGACCTCGACCATCGCCTCGGTTGCTGTCTGACCTACAGCACCGATTTGTTCGATGAACCGCGCATTGCGCGCATGGCCGGGCACTGGCGCAACCTGCTGGAAGCGTTGCTTGACGATCCGCAGCAACGCTTGAGTGAACTGCCGTTGCTGGACGCCACCGAACAGCAAAACCAGCTCGACAGCCTCGGCATCGAACCAGGTGAACATCGCCTCGATCAATGCATTCATCATCTGTTCAGCCAACAGGCGCTGGTGCGCAAGGACGCGCCGGCCTTGACCTTCGCCGGGCAAACCCTGAGCTACGTAGAGCTCGACAGTCGCGCCAATCGTCTGGCCTGGATGCTGCGCGCGCGTGGAGTCGGCCCGCAGGTGCGGGTCGGTTTGGCGCTGGAGCGTTCGCTGGAGATGGTCGTCGGCCTGTTGGCGATTCTCAAGGCGGGCGGCGCCTATGTGCCGCTGGACCCGGAATACCCGCTGGATCGCTTGCACTACATGATCGAAGACAGCGGCATCAGTGTGCTGCTCAGCGATGCGGCGATGTTCGCGGCCCTTGGCGATTTGCCGGCCAGTGTCAGCCGCTGGTGCCTGGAAGACGATACCGTCGAATTGGCCAATTACCCGGCCACTGAATTGCCGTTTATCAACCTGCCGCAACATCAGGCGTACCTGATTTACACCTCCGGTTCCACCGGCAAACCGAAAGGCGTGGTGGTGTCCCACGGTGAAATCGCCATGCATTGCCGCGCCGTGATCGAGCGCTTCGGTATGCGCCCGGATGACTGCGAGTTGCACTTCTATTCGATCAACTTCGATGCCGCGACCGAACGTCTGCTGGTGCCGCTGTTAAGTGGCGCGCAAGTTGTCCTGCGTGCGCAAGGCCAGTGGGATGCAGAAGAAATCTGCGGGCTGATTCGCCGGCACAACATCAACATTCTTGGCTTCACCCCGAGCTACGGCAGCCAGTTGGCGCAATGGCTGGCGACCCAGGGCGAAACCCTGCCGGTGCGCATGTGCATCACCGGCGGCGAGGCCTTGACCGGCGAACACTTGCAACGGATTCGCGCGGCGTTCAAACCGAGCCTGTTTTTCAACGCTTACGGCCCGACTGAAACCGTGGTCATGCCGCTGGCCAGCCTCGCGCCGGAGCAACTGGAAGAAGGGCTGGGCAGCGTGCCGATTGGCAGCGTGATTGGCGCTCGCGTCGCCTACATCCTCGATGCCGATCTGGCATTGGTGCCGCAAGGCGCGACGGGCGAATTGTATGTCGGTGGCGCCGGCCTGGCGCAGGGGTATCACCAGCGTCCCGGCATGACCGCCGAACGGTTTGTTGCTGATCCTTTTGCAGTGAACGGCGGACGTTTGTACCGCACCGGCGACCTTGTCCGTCAGCGTGCCGATGGCTTGGTGGAGTACCTGGGACGCATTGACCATCAAGTGAAGATCCGTGGTTTCCGCATCGAACTGGGGGAAATCGAAACCCGTTTGCTGGAACACGAATCCGTGCGTGAAGCGGTGGTGTTGGCCCTCGACGCGCCGAGCGGCAAGCAATTGGTCGGCTACCTGGCCACCCACGTCGCCGAACAGGATGAAACGCAACAAACTGCATTGCGCGAAGCATTGAAGACGCACCTCAAAGCGCAATTGCCGGATTACATGGTGCCGACGCACTTGATCCTGCTGGCCAGCATGCCGCTGACTGCCAACGGCAAACTCGACCGCCGCGCACTGCCGGCCCCGGACCCGGCGTTGAACCGTCAGCAGTACGTGGCGCCGCGCAATGAACTTGAGCTGACCCTGGCCGGTATCTGGCGTGAAGTGCTGAACGTCCAGCAGGTCGGCCTCAACGATAACTTCTTCGAACTGGGCGGCGATTCGATTCTGTCGATCCAGGTGGTCAGCCGTGCGCGGCAGCAGGGCATTCACTTCAGCCCGCGTGAGCTGTTCCAGCACCAGACCGTGCAGACGCTGGCCGCCGTGGCGACCCGCACCGAGCAAGTCACTGCCGAGCAAGGTTCGCTCACCGGCGAATCGCGTCTGACGCCGATTCAGCATTGGTTCTTCGATACCGACATTCCACAGCGTCAACACTGGAACCAGGCGTTGCTGCTGGAGCCGACCGTGGCGCTGGAACCGCATCGTCTGGAGCAAGCGCTGCTGACAGTGATCGAACAGCACGACGCCTTGCGCCTGCGTTTCACCGAGGTTGGCGGCCATTGGCAGGCCCGGCACCAGGCGATCTCCGACGCTGCCGTGCTGTGGCAGGTACACGTGCCGGCCATGGACAACTGCGCGGCGTTGTTCGCCGATGCTCAACGCGGCCTCGACCTTGAGCACGGGCCGCTGATGCGGGCGCTGCTGGTGGATGATCCTGAGGGGCAACAACGGCTGTTCATTGCCATTCACCACTTGGTGGTGGATGGGGTGTCGTGGCGGGTGCTGCTGGACGATCTGCAAACGGTCTATCGTCAACTCGAGTCCCGGCAGTCGGTAAAACTGCCGGCGAAAACCAGCGGCTTCAAGGACTGGGCCGCACGGTTGCAGGCTTACGCCGGCAGCGAATCCCTGCGCGAAGAGTTGAGCTGGTGGCAGACGCAACTGGCCGGCCCAAGCGCTGAATTGCCCTGTGATCGTGCCCAAGGCAGTCAGCAAAATCGTCACGCGCAAACCGTCAGCGTGCGCCTCGACAGCGAGCGCACCCGGCAATTGCTGCAACAGGCGCCGACGGCCTATCGCACCCAGGTCAATGACTTGCTGCTGACCGCATTGGCCCGCGTGGTGTGCCGCTGGAGCGGTCATGAGTCGGCATTGATTCAACTCGAAGGCCATGGCCGCGAAACCCTGTTCGACGAGATCGACCTGACCCGCACTGTGGGCTGGTTCACCAGTGCCTACCCGATGCGTCTCACACCCATGAATCAACAAGGTGCCTCGATCAAGGCGATCAAGGAGCAACTGCGCGCGGTGCCGCACAAAGGTTTGGGTTATGGCGTGCTGCGTTACCTGGCCGATGGCCTGTGCCGCCAGACCATGGCCGCGCTGCCGGTGGCGCCGATCACCTTCAACTACCTGGGGCAGTTCGACCAGAGCTTTGGCAGTGATGCGCTGTTCCGCCCGCTCGATGAACCGGTGGGCGCGGCACACGATCCACACGCTCCGCTGCCCAACGAGCTGAGCATCGACAGTCAGGTCTACGGTGGTGAATTGGTGCTGCGCTGGACCTTCAGCGCCGAACGTCATGATGTGCAAACCATCACCGATCTGGCAGAGGCGTATCTGGGCGAATTGCACAGCCTGATCCAGCATTGCCTGAGCGACAACGCAGGCGGATTGACGCCCTCGGACTTCCCGCTGGCCAGACTGACTCAGCCGCAACTCGACGCATTGCCCGTTCCGGCGGCGATGATCGAAGACGTCTACCCGCTGACCCCGATGCAGGAAGGCATGCTGCTGCACACCTTGCTCGAACCGGGCACTGGCCTCTACTACATGCAGGACCGCTACCGCATCAACAGCGAGCTCGACCCCGAGCGTTTCGCCCAGGCCTGGCAAGCGGTAATCGCCCGACATGAAGCCTTGCGCGCCTCCTTCTGCTGGAACGTCGGCGAAGACATGCTGCAAGTGATCCACAAACCGGGCAGCACACCGATCGACTATCTGGACTGGAGTGCGGTTGCCGAAACCGAGCAAGAGCCGAAGTTGCAGGCGCTGCTCAAAAGCGAGCGTGAGGCCGGGTTCGATCTGCTCAATCAGGCACCGTTCCACCTGCGCTTGATCCGCGTGGGCGCGGCGCGCTACTGGTTCATGATGAGCAACCACCACATCCTCATCGATGCCTGGTGCCGTTCGCTGCTGATGAACGATTTCTTTGAGATCTACACCGCCCTCGGCGAAGGCCGGGAAGCGCAACTCGCCGGGGCGCCGCGTTATCGCGATTACATCGGCTGGCTGCAACGCCAGAGCCTGGCCGAAGCGCGACAGTGGTGGCGGCAGAACCTGCAAGGATTCGAGCGCACCACGCCGATTCCGAGTGACCGGCCGTTCCTGCGTGAACATGCCGGCGACAGCGGCAGCATGATCGTCGGCGACCGCTATACCCGACTCGATGCCCGCGATGGTGCGCAACTGCGCGAACTGGCCCAGGCCCATCAGCTGACCATCAACACCTTCGCCCAGGCGGCATGGGCGCTGGTGCTGCGTCGCCTGAGCGGCGATCGCGACGTGCTGTTCGGCGTCACGGTGGCCGGGCGCCCGGTGGACATGCCGCAGATGCAGCGCACCGTCGGGCTGTTCATCAACAGCATCGCCCTGCGGGTGAAAATGCCCGAGGACGATCAGCGTTGCAGCGTTCGGCAGTGGCTCAGCAGTTTGCTCGATAGCAACATGCAGCTGCGTGAGTACGAATACCTGCCGCTGGTGAGCATTCAGGAAAACAGCGAGTTGCCTAAAGGCCAGCCGCTGTTCGACAGCCTGTTCGTGTTCGAAAACGCACCGGTGGAAGTCTCGGTACTGGACCGTGCGCAGAGCCTCAACGCGACCTCTGATTCGGGCCGCACCCACACCAACTTCCCGTTGACGGCGGTGTGTTATCCGGGCGATGACCTGGGTTTGCACCTGTCCTACGACCAGCGCTATTTCGATGAATCCACGGTCGAGCGCATGCTCGGCGAATTCAAGCGCCTGCTGCTGGCGCTGATCGAAGGCTTCCATGGCGACATGGCCGATCTGCCGCTGCTGGGGCGCGAGGAACAGGACTTCCTGATCCATGGCTGTAACCAGAGCGAACACGACTATCCGCTGGAGCACAGCTATATCTCGTTGTTCGAAGCGCAGGTTGCCGAGCATCCGCAGCGAATGGCCGCCAGTTGTCTGGAACAGGAACTCAGTTATGTGGAGTTGAACCAGCGCAGCAACCGCCTCGGTCATGCGCTGATTGCGGCTGGCGTCGGTCTGGATCAACCGGTGGCGTTGCTCGCCGAACGTAACCTTGATCTGTTGGGCATGATCATAGGCAGCTTCAAGGCCGGTGCCGGTTACTTGCCGCTGGACCCGGGCCTGCCGAGTCAGCGCTTGAGCCGAATCATCGACCTGAGCCGCACACCTTTGCTGGTTTGCTCTCAAGCCTGTCGTGACCAAGCCGTCGCGCTGCTGGAAGAATTCGGTTGTGCCAATCGACCTCGATTGCTGGTCTGGGAAGACGTGCAGGCGAGCGATGTTTCGGCGGCCAATCCGGGCATTTACAGCGGCCCGGACAACCTCGCCTATGTGATTTACACCTCGGGCTCCACCGGCCTGCCGAAGGGCGTGATGGTCGAGCAGCGTGGCATGCTCAACAACCAGTTGAGCAAGGTGCCGTACCTGAAATTGAGCGAGACCGATGTGATCGCGCAGACCGCTTCGCAAAGCTTCGATATCTCGGTCTGGCAGTTCCTCGCGGCACCGCTGTTCGGCGCTCGGGTGGACATCGTGCCGAACAGCATTGCCCACGATCCGCAAGGCTTGTTGGCCCACGTTCAGAGCCAGGGCATCACCGTGCTGGAAAGCGTGCCGTCGCTGATTCAGGGCATGCTTGCCCAGGATCGCATGAGCCTCGATGGCCTGCGCTGGATGCTGCCGACCGGCGAAGCGATGCCGCCGGAACTGGCGCATCAATGGTTGCTGCATTACCCGCAGACTGGTTTGGTAAACGCCTATGGTCCGGCGGAATGCTCGGACGATGTGGCGTTCTTCCGCGTCGATCTGGCCTCGACTCGTGGCAGTTATCTGCCGATTGGCACGCCAACCGACAACAACCGCTTGTACCTGCTCGATGGCGCGCTGGAGCTGGTGCCATTGGGCGCCGTGGGAGAGTTGTGCGTGGCGGGCACCGGGGTGGGGCGCGGCTATGTGAGCGATCCGTTGCGTACTGCGCCAGTGTTTGTGCCGAACCCGTTCGGCGCGCCGGGGGATCGCCTGTATCGCACCGGCGACCTGGCCCGGCGGCGCAGCGACGGCGTGCTGGAATACGTCGGACGCATCGACCATCAAGTGAAGATTCGCGGTTACCGCATCGAACTGGGTGAAATCGAGGCCCGTCTGCACGAGCAGCCGCAAGTTCGCGATGCAGCGGTGGGGGTGCAGGACGGGATCAACGGCAAGCATTTGGTCGGCTATCTGGTTGCTGCAGAGTCGGCGCTGGATCCGAACGAACAACTGGAGCGTATCAAGCAACGTTTGCGCGCTGAATTGCCGGAATACATGGTGCCGCTGCACTGGTTGTGGCTCGACAAGCTACCGCTCAACGCCAACGGCAAACTCGATCGCAAGGCCTTGCCGGCGCTGGAGATTGGCCAGTTGCAGAGACAGGCCTATCAGGCGCCGCGCAATGAGCTGGAGCAGACCCTGGCGGATATCTGGGCCGAGGTATTGAAGGTCGAAAAAGTCGGCGTGCGTGACAACTTCTTCGAGCTCGGCGGGCATTCGTTGCTGGCCACCCAGATCGCCTCGCGGGTGCAAAAAGCCTTGCAACGCAACGTGCCGCTGCGGGCGATGTTCGAGTGCAGCACGGTGGCGGAGCTGGCCGAGTACATCGACGGGTTGGCGGCGAGCGACATGACCAAGAAGAAAGTGGATCGCTTGAATGACCTGATGGCGGAGCTGGAGGGGCTCTAAAGTCAAAAGATCGCAGCCTGCGGCAGCTCCTACAGGTGTACGCCGGGCCCGATTCGCGCGTGTGTACGCCGAGCCCATTTGGTTCGCGCGTGTGTGTACGCCGAGCCCCTGTAGGAGCTGGCGAAGCCTGCGATCTTTTGATCTTCAACCGGGTTGACTGTCGAGCCCACGCGGCTCAGTCTTCCTGTGCTTTTTAATGGATCCGATTTCACCGGGGAGACAGTCGATGCCCTTCGTAACGGTTGATGGACAAGCGCTTCACTACATGGATCAAGGCACAGGCCCAGCAGTTCTGCTGGCCGGCAGTTACCTGTGGGACCAAGCCATGTGGGCGCCACAGATTACGGCGCTGTCGCAGCACCATCGAGTCATCGCCCTGGACCTGTGGGGCCATGGCCAATCCGGGCGGATGCCCGAGTGCACAACGTCGCTGGATGACGTGGCGCGCCAGGCATTGGCCTTGCTCGATCATCTGGGCATCGACCGCATTACGCTGGTCGGTCTTTCAGTGGGCGGCATGTGGGGCGTTCGCCTGGCGCTGTCAGCACCGCAGCGGCTCAATGGGCTGGTGCTGATGGACACCTACGTCGGCGTCGAACCGGAACCGACCCGCCAATACTATTTCTCGTTGTTCAAACAGATTGAAGACAGCGGTGAGATCTCGCCGCAGTTGCTCGACATCGTGGTACCGATTTTCTTCCGTCCGGGCATCGATCCGCAGTCGGCGCTGTATCAGGATTTCCGCGCGAAACTGGCTGCGCTGCCGGCCGACCGCTTGCGTGAAAGCATCGTGCCGATGGGACGGATTACCTTTGGTCGTGATGATTTGCTGCCGCGCCTGGGTGAACTGAACCCTCAAACCACGCTGTTGATGTGCGGCGATCAGGACAAACCGCGACCGCCGTCGGAAACCCGAGAGATGGCTGAATTGATCGGTTGCCCGTATGTGCTGGTACCGCAGGCGGGGCATATCTCGAATCTGGAGAATCCGCAGTTTGTTACAGATGCGCTGTTGAAGTTTTTGGCTGAGAGAACTTAGTCGATCAGACGGACGCCTTCGCGGGCAAGCCTCGCTCCTACAGGATTTGTGTCGATCGCAATACTCGCGAATCACATAAATCCTGTAGGAGCGAGGCTTGCCCGCGAAGAGGCCGGTGGAGATTACTTCGGCCCTAGAATCTTCACCAATTTTTCCGGCGACGGCGCGCCTTGCTGTTGTTGCAGCTGGCCCTTGTCGTCCATGTAGAAAATCGCCGGGGTGGCGGCCAGTTCCAGCTCTTCCATCAACTGCATGTTCGCCGCGAGTTTCGCCTGAATCGCCGGCGGCACATCTTTCAGGGCCTTGAGCGAGCTGTCCTTGCCGGATTTCTCGTGGTCGGCCAACGCTTTCTGCGGATCCTTGGCCGCCAGCAGCGCGGCGGATTTGCCCGGGCTGTCTTCGCGGATGATGCCGACCATGATGTGCCGCAACTGCACCTTGCCGGCCTTGACCCACGGTCGCGCCTGTTCCCAGAACAGGTTGCAGTACGGGCAATTCGGGTCGCTGAACAGGTAGACGATTCGCGGTGCGTCCTTATTGCCGTCACCGATCCAGTTGCTCGCTTCCATCTTGCCCCAGATTTCCTTGGCCATTGGCGCATAGACCAGTTTCTGCAATGGCGCGCTGCTCAGGTCATTGCCTTCGGCGTCGTACAAATTGCCCAGCAGTACATGTTTGCCGTCCGGGGTCAGGTACAGCGCCATGCCACGATTCTGGTACTGCGCCGCATAACCGCGCAGGCCATCGGGCGCCTCGAAGGTGCCAACGATTTTGGCGCCCTTGGCTTCGATCTTCTTGATGGCTTCAGGTAATTCTTCGGCCTGAACCGACGGCAAGTGCAGCAGGGCGGCACCCAGGGTTAACGTCAGCAGGTGGCGGAGGCGGAGCATGGCAATTTCCTTGAAGGCGTGGCCGGGGTGGCCGGGTTCGGGGTGTCGAAGTTTTCCAGGGCACGGGCCAGGCTCGCTTCAGAGAGTTCGCCCAGATGGCTGCCCAGCAGGTGCCCGTCGGGGCTATAGAACAGCGTAGTCGGCAATGCCATGGAACCCACGGCCTGGCCCAATCGAGCGCTGCCATCGAACAGTACGTTCGTCAGGCTCAGGCCCTGGGTTTCAAGGAAGGTGCTGACGCTCTGCATGCTTTCGGCCTGGTTGACGAATAGAAAAGTCAGGTCCGGACGCTGTTGCTGGGCGTTTTCCAGCACCGGCATTTCCCGGCGGCACGGTGGGCACCAGGTGGCCCAAAGATTGATCACCAGCGGACCGCCCTGGTAGTCGCTGAGCTGTATGGTTTGGCCAGCGGCGTTGCGCAGGGTGATCTGTGGCAGGCGTGTGCCTTGTTCGTAGATGTTCAGGGAGAACGTCGCCAGCAGCCAGAACGCCAGCCCACTGACCACGCCAAAGCCCAATGGCCGACGCATGTCCGGGCGACGCCAGCCTCGATACAACGCGGCAAGCAACAACACGACCACCCCCGGCCAGGCGAGGAAACCACCATCGCGCAGGTCGATGATCTGCCATGGATCGTTGCGATACTGCGCCCAGTAGGCAATCACGAAACCGACCCGGGCCGCCAGCAGGCCCAGCAGGAACAGGCTGAACAGCACCGACTCCGGGTTCTCGCCACCACGCTTGGCCACCCGCCAGCCGACAAAAGTCGCCAGCGCCAGGGCACTGATCAGCAGCAGGTGATTAAGCGCGATGGCAAAGGTGCCCAGGGTAAAGGTCAGCATTAACGAGCGTCTCGGGTGGTGATCCAACGTTGCAGGAAAGTGTCGGCATCGACCTCACCGGTGATGCGCTGGCTGCGGCGCTCGATGCCGTCGGTGCCGATCCACAACAGGCTTGGCGGCCCTGGCACTCTGTAACGGCCGAGCAATTCGCGGCTGGCGGCATTGTCGGCGGTGACGTCCAGCCGTAGCAAGCGCACATCGCTGAGCGCTTGCAGGACTTGCGGTTTGCCAAAGACCTGTTTTTCCATGACTTTGCACGACACACACCAGTCGGCGTAGTAGTCCAGCAGCACCCATTGCCCCCGGGCTTTGGCCGCATCGAGTTCGCGTTGCAGCACCGTGGGGTCCTTGATCGTCGTGAAAGCATCATGAATGTCGGGCACGGCGTCGGTACGGCCGGCGCTGTACACCTGCAATGGCTGATACGGATCATCACTGCCACCCGCCGCACCGACCACCAGCAGACTGCCCCATAGACCCAATAGCAGCGAACTGGCGCCGAACAGATGGGCAATCCGGCCAAACCCCTGCGACTGCTTCCAGGCGCTATAGGCCGCGAGCAGCAGCAAGGCGCCGCACAAACCGAGCCACAGCGATTCATCCAGTACCGGACGCAGCATCAGCAGAGCAGTGGCGAGGAACAGGAAACCGAACACGCCTTTGAGCAGGTTCATCCAGGCACCGGGCTTGGGCAGGAAACGATTACCGACAGTCACCAGCAACAGCAGCGGTATACCGATGCCGATGCCCATGGCGAACAGAATCAGCCCACCGTGCAATGCATTGCCGCTTTGGGCGATAAAGAGTAAGGCACCGGCCAGTGGCGCGGTCATGCAAGGCCCCACCAGCAGGCCGGACAAGGCCCCCAGCACACCGGCACCGATCAGGTTGCCACCGCGCTGATTGCGCGAAACATGTTCCAGACGATCCCGCACCGCCACCGGCAATTGCAGCTCGAAGAAACCGAACATCGGCAAGGCCAGCAGCACGAAAATCGCGGCAAAGCTGCCGAGCAACCAAGGGTTTTGCAGCAGCGCCTGAAGGTTCGCACCGAGCGATGCCGCCAGCACGCCCATCGCCGCATACACCAGTGCCATGCTCACAACGTAACTGGTCGCCAGGGCGAAACCGCGTTTAGGTGTGGCTCCACTGCCCACGATCAACCCCGCCAGAATCGGCAGCATCGGCAACGAGCAAGGCGTGAACGCCAGCAACAGCCCCAGGCCGAAGAACACTGCCAGGCTCCAGCCCAGCGCCCGTTGTTGCAGGTCGCTGGCCAGGGCCTGATCGGGCGCTTCTTCATTAAACGTCGCAAGGACATTACTGGCGCCAAGATCGATGACTTGAGTCTGCGGCGGATAGCACAAACCGGCATCGGCGCAGCCCTGGAAGCCCACCTTGACCTGACCCGTGGCCCCGGCCGGGATCTTCAACTCCAGGCCTTGGCGATAGACCTGCTGTTCGCCGAAAAACTCGTCGCTGTGAAACTCGCCTTGTGGCAGTGCCGGCAGTTGTTCCGGCGCCAGACCGTCGAATTTCAGGCGTTTCTGATACAGGTAGTAATTGTCGGCAATTTGCCAATAGAGCTGGGTTTCTCCGGATTCAAGGCGTTCAGACGTAAAGGTGAACGCTTTTTCCACAGGGAGAAAATCGGTTTTGGTCTCGAACGGATTCGTTCCGGCCTGAGCGACACCCCAGATCAATAGAACCAGCAATAAAAATAATCGACGCATGGGTAAGCCTTGTCCCTGTGCAAGTGAGGTGCACAATGGGTGGCGGCGATTAACCGATGATTAACCGCACTGGCCTTGTGGCAATGACGCTTGCGGCATAATGTCCGCTTAATCGGCCTAACGTCTTAATCACCTTTTTTCTACGGGACTCAGCATGCACGTACTGGTTTGCGAAGACGATGAGCTGATCGCTAGCGGCATCATTGCCGGCTTGACCGCTCAAGGCCTGACCGTCGAGCACGTTTGCACCGCATCAAAGGCACGGGCGATGTTGAAGGTCGCCGAATTCGACGTCATGGTGTTGGACCTTGGCCTGCCCGATGAAGACGGTTTGAAGCTGTTGCAACAGCTGCGCCATGGCGGTCTGGAAATACCTGTGCTGATTCTCACCGCCCGGGATTCGGTCACCGACCGCGTCGACGGCCTGCAAGCCGGCGCCGACGACTACTTGCTCAAACCGTTCGACCTGCGCGAACTGGCCGCGCGTTTGCACACTTTGTTGCGACGCGTGGCGGGGCGCAGCGTCAACCTGATTGAACACGGTCGTTTGACCTACGACCCGAGCAGCCGCGAAACCCTGCTCGGTGGCCAACCGGTGGATTTGTCGCGCCGAGAGCAATCGCTGTTGCAAGCCTTGCTGCACAATCGCGGCCGGGTGCTGTCCACCGAGCAGTTGAAGGACAGCGTCTACGGTTTCAACGACGAACTGGAAAGCAACGCCCTGAACGTCCATATCCATCACCTGCGGCGCAAACTCGGCAACGGCATTGTCGAGACGGTGCGCGGCCTGGGCTATCGCCTGGGGCCGGCCGATGGCGGAGAGCAATCGAAGTGATGAGTCTGCGTTTGCGCCTGAGCCTGACCCTCGGCGCCGCGTTTGCGCTGATCTGGGCCCTGGCCGCCGCCTGGATGCTCAGTGATCTGCGCAATCAGATGATGTTTTCCCTGGACCAGCGGTTGGTGGCGTCGGCGCGGATGGTGGCCGGGCTGCTGGAGCAACTGCCGGCGTTGCCGAGCAAGGGCGAAGGGACCCATTTCAGTGCTGAACAGCTGAGTATCCCTGGCGGCATGGCCTGTCAGGTCAGCTCGTTGCGTGGCGAAATCCTGGCCCGCAGCCACAGTAGCCCCGAACAAACCCTGGAAGCCGAAAAAATGGGCTTCCACGATCAAATGATCGACGGCGCACCATGGCGCAGCTTCACCCTGGCGCGCGGTGACGTGCGCATTACCACCGCCGACCGGCAAATCGAGCGCGAAGCGCTGAACATGTCCATCTTGCTGGCGGCCTCGGTACCGGTCGGTGTGGCGCTGCTGGGCTGTTTGTGTTTGTTGTGGCTCGGCATCGGTCAGGGACTGGCACCGCTCAATCGCATGCGCGATGCGTTGATGCGACGCAGCGCCGATTCCCTGGAACCGTTGCAGATCCAGCCGCTGCCCAGCGAACTGCAACCGCTGCTGGAAACCCAGAATCAGTTGTTCCTGCGCATCGGCAAGACCATCGAGCGCGAGCGGCGCCTGACCGGCGATGCCGCGCACGAGTTGCGCAGCCCGCTGACCGCGATCAAAACCCACCTGCAAGTGGCGCGCATGACCGAAGGCAGCGCTCGGGACCAGTCCCTGGCCCGGGCCGAGGAGGGCGCCGACCGTCTGCACCGCACGCTTGAACAATTGCTTCTGCTGGCGCGCGTCGAGGGTAGTCTGTCGTTCGATGACGGCGTGCAATGCAGCGCCGAGCAGGTGGCAAAACTGGCCATTCAGGATGCCGCCAGCGGTGATCGTCAGCGGATCAAGCTTCAATTGCCGAGCACATTCTCCGATGCACCGCTGCAAATGCCGGCAGTGCTGTCGATTGCCGCATTGCGTAACCTGCTCGACAACGCCCTGCGCCACACCCCGGCAAATGGGGCCGTGGAGCTGAGCCTGGAAACCACCAACAATCGCGTGCGCTTTCTGGTCCGCGACCACGGCCCGGGAATTGCCGAAGATGACCTGCACCACCTGACCCAACGTTTCTGGCGCAACGGCCAAAGCACCGGTTGCGGCCTCGGCCTGGCCATTGTCCAGGCCATCGTCCAGCGTTGCGGCTGCACCCTGCATTTCGACAGCCGCCCGGATGGCTTGCGGGTCGAACTGACCATGCCTCTGCAACCGGTCTAACCAACAACACCAAACCCTGTGAGAGCGAGCTTTTGTGGCGAGGGGGCTTGCCCCCGTTGGGGCGCGAAGCGGCCCTGAATCCCGTCATCGCAGTGCATCAGATGCACCGCATGAGATGGTTTACGACTGCTTCGCAGTCGAACGGGGGCAAGCCCCCTCGCCACAAAAGCACGCTCTCCTATTGTTTTTGTGTTGCACACCAAATGTAACGTCTCTCCATTAGCCACCCGGCCGCCACAGCGCTATCGTCCCTGGCAGCTTTGACTCAATGGATTGAGGTAACAGCGCCATGAATGCACCGATACACATCTGCAAGGCAACGCCCGCCGACGCCGGCATCATCAGCCGCATTGTCGAGCGCTCCATTCGCGTCGGCTGCGCGCTGGACCATCGCAACGATCCGCGAACCGTCGCCACCTGGACCCACAACAAAACCATCGAACACGTGCAGCCCTGGCTGGCCGACTCGCGGTTGTACCTGAACATCGCCTTGCTTCAGGACAAACCGATCGGCGTCGCCATGGCGGCGATCAGCGGCAAGGTCGCGTTCTGCTATGTACAGCCGGAATGGTTTCGGCGAGGCGCCGGACAAGCATTGGTGCAGGATCTTGAAACCTGGTTGATCGCTCAGGGTTTGCCTCAGGCGCGGCTCAACAGCACCCGTACCGGCGAGGCGTTTTACCAGCGTCTGGGTTACCGGGCTTGCGCTGAGACCTTCACCGTGGCCGGACTCCACGCCATTCCCATGCACAAGGCGCTGTCGCCACCTTCATAGAAAGCTGATCGAGGGTCTAAATCCTTGAGGTCCTGATGCGTTTCCAGAACAGGAAACCTGCAAGTGCGCCCCGTGACGGGAACGCGCACCTGCCCGGTGTGCAGTTTTGGTCACTATCAACAGCGTATTGAGGGATCGAGAGATGTCAGTCGCTATCAGCCTTGTCGAAGATCAGCCGGCCCGGATCGTTCCGACGCCTGCCGAGACGCTTTATCAGTTCAACGAATCGCCATTGCTGGCTCGTCAAAGCCAGCAGGAGTCGAACGCTCGCAGCTATCCGCGGCGCATTCCCCTGGCACTCAAGCGTGCCAAGGGCATTTATGTCGAGGACGTCGAAGGCCGCAGTTTCATCGATTGCCTGGCCGGTGCGGGGACGCTGGCCCTGGGGCACAACCATCCCGTGGTGATCGAAGCGATCCGGCAAGTGCTGACCGATGAGTTGCCGCTGCACACACTCGACCTCACCACACCGGTGAAGGATCAGTTTGTTCAGGACCTGTTCGGTCTGTTGCCGCCGGCGTTGGCCGCTGAAGCCAAGATTCAATTCTGCGGCCCCACCGGTACCGATGCTGTTGAAGCCGCGCTGAAACTGGTGCGCACCGCCACCGGCCGCAGCACGGTTTTGTCGTTCCAGGGCGGTTACCACGGCATGAGCCAGGGCGCGCTGAGCCTGATGGGCAGTCTGGGGCCGAAGAAGCCGTTGGGTGCGTTGCTCAGCAGTGGCGTGCAGTTCATGCCATATCCCTACGATTACCGTTGCCCGTTCGGGCTCGGCGGCGCGCAGGGGGTGCAGGTCAACTTGAGTTACCTGGAAAACCTGCTGAATGACCCAGAGGCCGGTGTGCAATTGCCTGCTGCGGTGATCGTCGAAGCGGTGCAGGGCGAAGGCGGGGTGATTCCGGCCGATCTCGATTGGCTGCGCGGCTTGCGACGTATCACCGAAAAAGCCGGCGTAGCGCTGATCGTCGATGAAATCCAGAGCGGTTTCGCCCGCACCGGCAAGATGTTCGCCTTCGAGCACGCCGGGATCATTCCGGATGTGGTGGTGATGTCCAAGGCTATTGGCGGCAGCCTGCCGCTGGCGGTGGTGGTCTATCGCGACCGGCTCGACACCTGGCTGCCGGGCGCCCATGCCGGGACCTTCCGCGGTAATCAAATGGCGATGGCCGCAGGCTCTGCGGTGATGCACTACCTGACAGAGTACAAGGTGTGCGAGCACGCCGCCGCCATGGGCGAACGCTTGAGTGAACACCTGCACATCCTGCAACGGGATTTCCCGCAACTGGGCGATATCCGCGGACGCGGCTTGATGCTGGGCGTTGAGCTGGTCGACCCGAGCGGCGCGCCGGACGCTCAAGGCCATCCACCGATATTCGCTCGTCTGGCGCCGTTGGTGCAGCGCGAATGCCTCAAACGCGGATTGATCCTCGAGCTGGGCGGGCGTCACGGCGGTGTCGTGCGTTTCCTGCCACCGTTGGTGATCACCGCCACAGAAGTCGATCGGGTGGCCGACATTTTCGGCAGGGCCATGGCCGCAGCCATCACCAGCCTTTAAATTTTTCGGTGCCTTGAACGTTCCTTCTACATAACGGCTGCGCACGGCGTGCAGCCCACCCTACAGCGATGGAGAGACAGCATGACGTCAGTATTCGACCGCGAGGACATCCTCTTTCAGGTCGTGGTCAACCACGAAGAGCAATACTCGATCTGGCCCGACTACAAAGCCGTGCCACAAGGCTGGCGCACCGTGGGCAAGAGCGGCCAGAAAAAGGAATGCCTGGCCTACATCGAAGAGGTCTGGACTGACATGCGTCCACTGAGCCTGCGCCTGAAAATGGAAGAACAGGCGGCTGTGGCTCACTGAGTCACCGCGCAAAAAGAAGCCCGCTGAACCGGTAAGGTCAGCGGGCTTTTTTCATGGCTTGAAATTGCCTTCGCGGGCAAGCCTCGCTCCTACAGGGGTGGCTTGCCCGCGAAGAACGATAACGCGGTCTAACTGACGTTACACCCCGCTCAACCCCTTGATCACCTGATCCACATTCCCTTCCAATTCGGCCACCGGATCCGCCGCATCGACACTCAACACCACCAACCGACTGCCCGCCCCGGCAATCACCGCTTTTACCGCGTCCGACGGCTGGCGATGATGCAGCACCACCGCCACCTCATTGTTTTTGAGCGTTGCGCCCAATTGCGTCAGCGCCTGTGGCGTCCATTCGGCATCCGGCCGTGCATCCAGGCCAATCAGCTCCAGATTGAGGCCGCCGATCAGGTAGCCGAAATGATCGCTCAGGCTCATCACACTCAAATTGTCGGCATCGGCCAAGCGTGACTCGCTGTCTGCGCTGAGCTTGAGCAGGCGCTGTTTGAGTGCGGCCAGGTTGGCGTCTATCTTCGGTTTGGCCGCTGGCGCCAGGCGCACCAGGTCTGCCGCCATGACATCCACCATCCGGCCCATGTTGTTGCTGGCCAGCCAAGGCTGACTGTTCAGGCCGTCGATCTTGCTGCCAGGCTGTACGGCGATGCCGGGCAGGGCGCCGTCCACCGGGCGGGCGGCGTCGATTTCAATGATGCGGATATTGCTGCGACGTGCGTTCGGATACAGCGGATCATCCGGCCATAGCGAGCGTAAGCCGATGACTGCATCGGCGTCGATCGCCAGCGTATTGAGCGCTTGAGCGCCGCGACCGGTGAAATAAGCGCTCTGCCGACTGCCGGGCAGGTTGGCCGGCGCGGCGCGCTCAAGGCGGACATCGGTGCCCTCCAGCAGCAGGGCCCCCAGACCGTAGGTCACCGGTAACGCCGCCAGCACCAGCACTTTGTGCGTGGAAGTCGAGGCGAAGAGCGCGCTGTTACCGACACCATGATTGGCCAACAGACGCATTGGTTCGAAGGTATCGGTGGCGAATACGTTGAACGAGGCTGGCCCACACAAGGTCAGCGCCAGGGTCAATTGACGCAGAGAAAAAGACATTTATCCGAGATTCCCTTTCAGACTTGGGACGATGCCACGAGCAATCGCGGCCAGGGCGAAGGCGATACCGGCCACCAGAATGATCGCGGCACCGGAAGGAATAGGCAGGTCAAAGACAATCGGTGCGAGAATTCCGCACAGCGTGCTGACCGTGGCGATCAGTACCGAACACCAGAAAAAACCCTTCAGCGACTGGCTGAGCAATCGCGCGGCCGCCGCTGGAATCACCAACAGTGCACCGACCAGAATCGCCCCGATGACTTTCACCGCCGCCACCGTGATCAGGGTCACCAGAATCACGAACAGGTAATCCAGGGTCTTCACCGCCACACCACGTACCGCCGCCAGTTGCGGATTGAAACTGGCGAGCATGATGCGGTTGTACAGCGGCAGGGCCAGCGCCATCACCAGCGAACCGACAATGGCCAACACCAGCAAGTCATTGCCGTTGACCGTCAGCACTGAACCGAACAGCACGTTTTCCAGGATGTGCACATTGATTTTGCCGGCCAGGATCAGCAGCAGGCTCGCACCAAGCGCCAGCGATACGGAGAGAAACACACCTATCAAAGTATCCGGCGCCAGCCCCGTGCGGTTACGCAGGTAGTTGAGCAAAATGCCAAACAGCAGGCAGTAACCGAACAGGCTGCCATAAGGCCCGGTGTAGGGCTCGCCGAGCAAAATGCCAATGGCCACACCGGTCAGCGCCGCGTGGCCCACGGCTTCGGAGAAGAACGCGAAACGCTTGACCACCACCAGCGTACCCAAGCCGCCCAGCACCGGGCCGATCAATAGCCCCGCGAGGAGCGCGTTGACCACAAACCCATAGGCCAGCGCTTGCGGCAGGTAACCCGACGACGCCCAGCCCTGGACCATCAAACGAAAGGCTTCGTAACTCATCAGACAGCGCTCCGCGGATGGGTCGAGAACAAGGTCAGCAATCGCTCCGGGGTCAGTGCCTGTTTCGGCGTGGCATCGAACAGTACCCGGCGATTGAGTCCGGTGACCCGGTCCGCCAGTCGCCCGACCGCTTCCAGATCATGCTCGATCCACAGCACGGTGATGCCGCTTTGGCGCCAGTCACTCAATAGCCGTTCGAACACTTGAATACCGGCCTCATCGAGTGCCGACATCGGCTCATCGAGTACCAGCAATTGCGGCGCCGGAATCAGCCCTTGGGCCAGCAAAACACGCTGGCGCTCACCCCCGGACAACGCGCCCATGCGCCGTTTGCGTTTATCCTGCAGGCCGACCCGTTCCAGTGCTTCGCCGATGGCCGCGGCGTAGTGTTTGCTCAACCCGAGAAACGCCGGGCGCCTCTGGCACATCGCAGCCATGAAGTCATCGACGGTCATCGGTAAACCGCGATCGAACTCCAGCGCCTGTGGCACGTAACCGATGGTCCCCGGTTCGCCAGGCCATTGCAGGCTCAAGCGGCCCTGATGCGGCATTTGCCCGAGCAGGGTCTTGATCAGCGAACTCTTGCCGCCACCGTTAGGGCCGACCAGTGCATGCACGCTGCCGGGCTGGACCTCGAAGGTCACCTTGTCGAGGATCGTCGTGCGGCCCAGCGTGAGGCTCACTTCGGCAAAATCGAGGGTCGGCCCCGAAACCTGTGGGAGCGGGCTTGCTCGCGAAAGCGGTGTGTCATTTAACGATGATGTTGACTGCCTGGACGCCTTCGCGAGCAGGCTCGCTCCCACTGGGGGTTCGGTGACGGTCGGGCTCATGGTTTCCTGAGTCGTCATGCGCCGGACTCCTGAATCGCCCGGACCACCGTATTGAGGTTGCCGGTCATTTCTTTTTCGTATTTGTCGGCGGTGTATTCGCCATAGGAGATGTGCGACAGCGGGTACAGCTTTACCCCGGATTCACGCTGAATGGTCTCGACGTAAGTGGACGGGAAATCCATCTCCGAGAAGATCACTTTGACGTCCAGTTCCCGCAGTTGATCGATGGTCTTTTTCAGCTGGCTGGGGCTCGGTTCGATACCGTGGGCCGGCTCGACCACAGCGGTCACTTCCAGGCCGAACTCGCGCAGCAGATAGTCGTACGCAGCATGGACGGTGGCCACGCGCAACTCGGCGTTCGGCGCCTGGGTCAGTTTTGCCAGGGCGTCGGCGCGCATCTGCCGCAGACGTTTGCCGTAGGCGCGGGCGTTTTGTGTATAGGTTTTGGCATTGGCCGGATCGAGCTTGCCCAGTTCACGGGCGATGTTGTTGACCTGGGCAATGGAGGCACTGATCGACAGGAACGTGTGCGGGTTGACCACCTTGCCGGCGCCCCGGGCAGCGACGCCGGTGGCGGCCAGCAGGGGCACGTTTTCGTTGGCTTCGATCACCTTGATGTTCGGGCTTTCGCTGGCGGCGATCATGCGGTCGGCGAAGTCGTCATGGCCCACACCGTTGAGCACGACTACGTTCAGCCCGCTGATGCGTTTGATGTCTTCGGCCCGGGGCTCGTAGGCATGGGGATTGAAACCGGCCGGGATCAACGGCACCACTTCGGCTTTGTCACCGACGATGTTGGCCACGTAACTGTAATAAGGGTGCAGGGTGATACCGATGCGCAGGCGCCTGGCTTCGTCGGCGCTGGCCAAAGGGATCAGCAAACAAGCAAGCAGGCCGACCAGCAGCAGGCGCATAAAGGAATGACGTTGAGATGAACTAGGCATGGGAAAGCGGTCTTCTCTCGGGTGAAGGCGAGGGTTCAATGCCGATGCTGGCGGGTAACGCCGGCATCGAATTGCGCGACGATCTGCTGCCAACCGGCGTCATTGAGCGCAGCGTCGGTGAGATCGTTCGGGGCGGTGAGGGCGCTACCGCGGTTGAGCCAGATGTCTGGCGCCGAGTCGTCTTCAGCGGTCAAGCGCATCAAAAACGAACCGGCCACGGTTGGAACCTGGCTCTGGCCGAAGTAGGCCTTGGTGTCCAGCAACTGCCAGGCATGACCGCCGCGGCTGACAGAACTGGCGTCCTGGGCAAACGGCGCAAAGCCTTCATCGGCGAGGGCGGCGGGTGTGGGCAACGCTTGCTGTTCCTGATGCAACAGATGAATTTCATCCAGCGTGACTCGCAGGTCGGCGTAAATACCTTGCTCGGATGCGCTCAAATCACGACGGGCATCCAGCTGATGGCTGCCCACGCTGCTCACTTCTTGAGTCTCGCCACGCCAGGTGACCACCGAGCAGGCAACCGCCAGGATCATCAGGCACAACAGCAGCACATAGAGCGTTTCATGGCCGGCACCCGCCGGGCGGACGACGTGCGTGGTTGGTGTCGTCATGGGGCCTGGATGTCCGCTTGGTCGATCTCGACGACATGGCCGGGACCGGCGTCGAACAGCACGTAGAACTCGGCGCCAGGCTTTTTGAACGTCAGGGTCGAATCGGCACCGAGCTTGCCCGGCACCAGAATGGTTTCGTCGTAACCAATCACATCCAGCGTCACGCCCGGTGCGCCGCTGCCGTCGGAAAAACCGCCGGTGCACTGGATCTGTTCGGCGTCGAGGGCCTTGCATTCGCACATCGGGTTATGGGCCAAGGCGCTGGTGCTAAAGGCGGCGCACAGCATCAATAAAACGGGGCGAAAAGCGTTGATCATGGTTTGCCTCCTTGTTTGTTCAGCCAGGCGAGGGTGGCCGGGGATGCCTGGCTCAGAGGGATGGACGCTTGATGCATGGCACCGTCCCAGCCTTCCATGGTGATCCACAGTTCGGCGTCGGTTTTGGTCTTTTCAGGTACCGGTAGCATGGCGCCCATGCGGTACGGCGTACCGAAAAAAATCGCACCGGCCGCGCGCAGGCTGCGGGGTTTGCCGATGCGCAGGTAAGTCGCCTTGACTTGGTCGCGGCAGCGTTCGCACAGCGCTGCGTTGAAACCTTTCATGTAACCGGCCGGGCCGGTCAACCGTGGTGCTTCGTTGCGCAGCTCGGCCAGTTGCAGGCTCCAGGGGCCGACCTGGATTTGGCCGATCTCCCGCTCCCCCAGTCCGCTGTCACCGCGAAACAACGAGGCGTCGGCCAAGTATTTGGGCATGAAGCCCAAAGGGATCAGCAGCAAGAGAATGTTGATGTGGAAGCGCCATTTGCGCCAGAACAGGCTCGCCCGCGAAGGCTGCGATGCAGTGATCATCTTGCTCACAGGTTGCCCTCCGAAGCCTGTTGGTTCATGACCGTTTGCGATCTTGATACCGGGCGCGGCGCCTGATTGCTGCGCTTGAACGCATTGGCGGTGGCCAGGGCGGTGCGCTTGGTCCAGATCAGCAACCCGCTGAGCACCATCATGCTCAGCAGCAAACCGAAGAAGAACCAGATTAGCTTGATCCAGATCCCGCCAAAGTCACCGGTGTGCAACGGACGCATCGACTCGGTCACGAACTCCAGGCCGGTGCGATCGGTCAGCAACCGTGTGCTGGCGATATCACCGTTGTACGGGTTGACCTCAGCCGTCTGATACATCAGCGGATACCAGCTACGACCGCCCACGGACAGATGGCTGTAAGCGTTGCTCGGCAAGGTGACGAAACTGGCATCAAGCCCGGGAATTTGCTCCTGAGCGACCTTGATCGCCTGTTCCAGGCTGATCATCGGGGCCGGCTTGCCGGTGCGGGTCAACGGCACGCTTTCACGCGAGACGACCGACACCACCGGTTCCGTGGTAATCGAAATCTGGTTGTCGAACAGAATCGCCTTGATCAGGAACCAGACACCGGTGATCGAGATCACCGCAATGAACCAGATCGACCAGATGCCGCTGAGCCGGTGAAAATCGCCCCAGAAAATCCGCGCGCCATGGCGAATGCGCAGGGTCGGTCGCAAGAAGCTTTTCCAGAACCGTTTGTAGACCACCAGCCCGGTCACCAGCGACGCCAGCATCGGCAGCGCGAGGAACGACACCAGATACCAGCCCCAGCTGTAGCCATTGGTGAACGGCACCAGCCACCAGCCATGCAGTGCGCGAGTGAATGCCTTGAAATTGAATGGTGGGGCGGTGCCCTGAATCACCCCGCTGTAGGGGTTCACATAAACTGTCACTGAGCGGCCGTCGGGGTAAGTGACGTCCACGTCCAGGGCGAAATGCGATTCGTCGGGGCGATTGATGCCCTGGACCAGCGTCTGGGGTTCGGCCTGTTTGATGGCGGCGACAATCTGGTCATAGTTGAGCCGCGGGGCGTCGTCCGAAGGCGCGCTGGCACGCATTTGCGGATTGGCCAACCAGACGATTTCCTGACTGACCACCGCCAGCGTGCCGGTCACACACACGATCAATACAAAGAACCAGATGGGCAGCGCCAGCCAGCTATGCACCAGAAACCAGAGTTTTGAGCGGGATTTCTTCGACATGATTAACGGTCTTGTTTCGATGAGAGGACTGCTGCTGCGGGCTTCCCAGCGGTGCGGTCCATGAAAAGTCCGGTCGTGGCTTTTGCCTAAGCGACCGACTGCATCTAAATAAGACGTATGAGCATCGGAAATCCCGAAAGGGGATATGAAAGTAAATGTTTCGTGTTTCTGTCTTGGTAAGGTTTGCTCGTGAAAGGGGCCTGAAGGTCGACATTGAAGTTGAATGTAGAGGCCCCCTCACGAGCAGGCTCGCTCCCACACCTGAATCGGCGGCGTACATATAATGTGCGTTCAACACCGATCAACTGTGGGAGCGAGCCTGCTCGCGATGAGGCCGGATCAGACACTGAAGTCCTCAACCCTGCTTAAACATCTCTTTCGCCCGCTGTTCAATCTGCTCCTGGGTCAAATCCTCCTTGTGCGTGGCCAAAAACCACAGATGCCCATAGGGGTCTTTCAACGTCCCCGAACGGTCGCCATAAAACTGATCCTTGACCTCGGACACCACCGTGGCACCGGCATCGATGGCCTGTTTAAAGGACTTGTCCACATCGTCCACATACAGATACAGCCCCACGGACGGTGACTTGTCCGGGTTGCTCAATGGGCCCTGGTCGCAGGGCGTGCCCAGCATGAACGGGCAGTCACCGATACGCAGCTCGGCGTGCCCGATGCCGCCATCAGGCATGGCCAGGCGCATGACTTCGGTGGCGCCAAAGGCTTTCTTGTAGAAGTCGATGGCTTCGGCAGCTTTCTGAATGCCCAGATACGGGGTGATGCTGTGATAACCCTCTGGAATAGGTTTGACGCTCATGACGGTTCTCCTTTTGTGGTGGGGTTAAGGTGTTCCTTCGCCGATTTCCGGTCGAATAACTATAGGTCAGCCCTTTTTCCGCAGCCGAGTGCCCGACGAGCAGTTGCCCAAGACTGCGATCTTTTGATCCGATATCCACTATCGAGAGCGTTGATTTCTGCCCTTCGAGCGCCACGGGTAGCCTGTGTTCATTGCCCCAAACACAGATCTGCGGACGCCCGAAATGAAATCTCTGCTCGCCACTTTCTTGCTGCTTGCCATCTCCGTTCTCGCCGGATGTGCCAGTCATGTTTCACCGGAATTGCGGCCCTACACCGCTGAAGAAACCCGGGAACTGGCGTTGGAGGCCCTGAATCGCCGTGGCTTGTCCTTCGAGGAATACCATGCGAAGAAAGCCGAATTGCTCGGCCAGCCGACAAAATCGTTCAGTTTCGACAAACAAGGTGAGATGAACGCCGAACGCGCAGTACAGCTGCGCGGCCGTCAAAGCTGAGCGACAACTGTACTGCTCGAACTTTCACCCAACTGTCCATGGGTTTCCCGCAAGGCGTGCGATAGGGTCAATACCTGACTGACCCTGATGGACTGCCACCCATGACACTCTCGCTCGACCTGCTGCTGGGCTTTGCCCTGTTTGCTCTTGTCACCTCGATCACACCCGGTCCGAACAACACTATGTTGTTGGCTTCGGGCGTGAATTTCGGATTTCACCGCACCATCCCGCACATGCTGGGCATTACCTGCGGCTTTTTCGTCCTGGTGGTTGCCGTCGGTTTCGGTTTGGGTTCGGTGTTTCAAACCTACCCGATGCTTTACACCGTGTTGCGCTATACCGGTGCGGCGTATTTGCTGTACCTGGCATGGAAGATTGCTCGTTCCGGGCCGGTCGCCGACGGTGAGCAGGGGGAGGGCAAGCCCATCAGTTATTTGGGCGCGGCAGCGTTTCAATGGGTCAATCCCAAGGCCTGGATCATGGCCATCGGTGCCATCAGCACCTACACGCCGATGCAGGGCTATTTCACCAATGTGATTGTGATTGCCGCGGTCTTCGCTTTGATCAACCTGCCAAGTGTCAGTGTGTGGGCCGGTTGCGGCACGCTGTTGCGCAATGTTCTGCGCGATCGCCGCTGGTTGCGGCTGTTCAACTGGGGCATGGCCTTATTGTTGGTGGCTTCGCTATACCCGTTGTTGCTCGAAAGTTTTAGCTGACGCATTGCTTCATCCGGTGGCCCGATGCCTGTAAGCTCGACTTCAGGAGCGTTCCTACGCACTTTTAAACGAAGTTGTTCTTCTTTAATGGCCTGCGATCAGGTATTGCTGTCGTTCTGAAAATTCGGCGTCGCTCATGAGGCGGCGCTTGGATATTTCCAGGACGAGCTTCCTGATCCCGGAACACGCTCTGCGAGACTTCTATGAATAAACGTCCACTGTATTTCGACTATGCCGCCACCACGCCGGTGGATGAGCGGGTCATCAAGGTCATGGTCGAGTGTCTGGGTTTCACCGGTAACTTTGGCAATCCAGCGTCCAGTTCCCACGCCTTCGGCCAACAGGCCCGGCAATCGGTCGAGCAAGCACGGCGCCAGGTCGCCGAGTTGGTGGGCGCCCAGGCGGAACAGATCGTCTGGACCTCCGGTGCCACCGAGTCCAACAACCTTGCCCTCAAGGGCGTGGCCCAGGCCCGCGGTGTATCCGGCGGCCACATCATCACCAGCCAGATCGAACACAAAGCGATCCTCGACACGGCAAAACAGTTGCAGGACGCAGGTATTGCGGTGACGTATCTGGTGCCCGATGCCGAAGGTCTGATTACCCCGCAAGCAGTTAGCGAAGCGATGCGTGAGGACACCTTTCTGGTGTCATTGATGCTGGTCAATAACGAACTGGGCACTATCAACGACATCCCGGCCATCGGCCAGGTGGTGCGTGATCGCGATGCGTTGTTCCACGTTGATGCGGCTCAGGGCGCGGGTAAAGTGGCGATTGATCTGGCCCGGTGGCCGGTGGATTTGATGTCGTTCTCGGCGCACAAGGTCTACGGCCCCAAAGGCATTGGCGCGCTGTATGTCGGTCCTCGTGCGCAGCAGCGTCTGCAGGCGCAGATCCACGGGGGCGGTCACGAGGGCGGGTTGCGTTCCGGCACGCTGGCGACGCACCAGATTGCCGCGATGGGTGCCGCCTTCGCGTTGGCGGCCACCTCATTCGATGAAGAAAAAGCCACCATCGCGCGTCTGCGTGAACGCTTGCTCGAACCGCTGCTGAACATCCCCGGCGTGCGCCTCAATGGCAGCCCCACCCAACGCATTCCCCATACCCTGAGCCTGACTTTCAACGAAGGCGAATTCGGTTCCGCGGCGTTGAGCGCCTCGATCGCGTTTTCCGCGACCTCGGCCTGTAATTCCGCCAGCAATGCGCCCTCCCATGTATTGCTGGCTCTGGGGCATGACGCACGCTCGAGCAGTCGCACCATTCGCTTGAGCCTGGGACGTTTCACCACCGAGCAGGATATCGATCAGGCGGTACACCTGATTAAAGCGGCTTGCGCCAGTGCTCCGGCATTCTGGGCGACAGGTCAGTAAGCGCCGACTCCGATCGGCACCGAATAATAACGTTGAGTGGTTAGCAGGAGAAACGATGAGTACACAGCCTTTGACCAATGGATGGGTACCCCAGCGCCTTGCGCAAACCCGCGAGCTGATGAGCCGGGAGGGTATTCATGCGCTGCTGGTGCCGTCAGCCGATCCGCATCTATCGGAATACCTGCCGGGCTATTGGCAGGGGCGGCAGTGGCTCTCGGGTTTTCATGGCTCGGTGGGCACGCTGATCGTCACGCCGGATTTTGCCGGCGTCTGGGCCGACAGCCGCTATTGGGAACAAGCGAGCAAGGAGCTCAAGGGTAGCGGCATCGAGCTGGTCAAGCTGCAACCGGGTCAACCCGGACCGCTCGATTGGCTGGCCGAGCAAACCCCTGAAGGCGGTGTCGTCGCGGTCGATGGCGCGGTCATGGCCTTGGCCTCCGCACGTACGTTGAGCAGCAAGCTTGAAGAGCGCGGCGCGCGCCTGCGCACCGACATCGATCTGCTGAGTGAAGTGTGGATTGACCGTCCGAGCCTGCCGAACGAGCCGATCTATCAACACTTGCCGCCTCAGGCGACGGTCAGCCGTGGCGAAAAACTCGCCAAACTGCGTGACGTGCTGAAAGAACGCGGTGCCGACTGGCACTTCATCGCCACCCTCGATGACATCGCCTGGCTGTTCAACCTGCGCGGCGGCGATGTGTCGTTCAATCCGGTGTTCGTGTCCTTCGCCCTGATCAGCCAGCAGCAAGCCACCTTGTTCGTCGCCCTGAGCAAAGTGAGCGCCGAGCTGTGTGCCATTCTTGAACAGGACGGCGTGACCCTGCGCGATTACAGCGAAGTCGCCGCCGCCTTGCGCGCCGTGCCGAGCGGCGAGAGCTTGCAAGTAGATCCTGCGCGGGTCACGGCCGGTCTGCTGGATAACCTGAACAGCGGCGTGAAACTGCTCGAAGGCCTGAACCCGACCACCTTGGCCAAGTCGCAGAAAAGCCTGGCCGATGCCGAACACATTCGTCGGGCGATGGAGCAGGATGGCGCGGCCCTGTGCGAGTTCTTCGCCTGGCTGGAAGTGGCCTTGGGGCGTGAGCGCATCACCGAACTGACCATCGATGAACACCTGACCGCGGCGCGTACCCGGCGTCCGGATTATGTGTCGCTGAGCTTCAACACCATTGCCGCGTTTAACGCCAACGGTGCAATGCCGCACTACCACGCCACCGAAGAAGAACACGCGGTGATCGAGGGTGACGGCCTGTTGCTGATCGACTCCGGCGGCCAATACCTGGGCGGTACCACCGACATCACCCGAATGGTGCCGGTGGGTACGCCGACTGACGAGCAGAAGCGCGATTGCACTCGCGTGCTCAAAGGCGTGATTGCGCTCTCCCGTGCACAGTTCCCGCGAGGCATTCTGTCGCCGTTGCTGGACGCCATTGCCCGCGCACCGATCTGGGCTGAAAGCGTCGACTACGGCCACGGCACCGGTCACGGCGTCGGCTACTTCCTCAATGTTCACGAGGGCCCGCAAGTCATCGCCTATCAGGCCGCGGCAGCACCGCAAACGGCGATGCAGCCGGGCATGATCACTTCCATCGAACCGGGCACTTACCGTCCAGGACGCTGGGGGGTGCGTATCGAGAATCTGGTATTGAATCGTGAAGCGGGCAAGAGCGAATTCGGGGAGTTCCTGAAATTCGAAACCCTGACCCTGTGCCCGATCGACACCCGTTGCCTGGAGCCATCGCTGCTGACTGAAGACGAAAAGCAGTGGTTCAACGGTTATCACGCCGAAGTGCGTGAGCGCTTGAGCCCATTGCTCGATGGCGCGGCCCTTGAGTGGTTGAACACCCGAACCGCAGCTATTTGAGCGGTTTGAGTCCTGGCGCTGTTTTCAGCGCCTGGCTCATTTCATAGGCAGGCGCTGGCTAGTGCGCGCGCAGGGCTTCAAGGATGAAGTCCAGCCGATCCTGGCCGAAGAACAGCTGATCACGGACAAACATGCTCGGCGCACCGAATACACCGCGTTGCACCGCTTCCTCGGTGTTTTCCTTGAGGGTTGCTTTGACGGTCTCATCGGCGGTCAGCGCCAGCACCTCGTTGGGATCAAAACCATTTTGGGTCAGCACGGCGGCAACGGTCGCTGGATCATCGAGGCTGAGTCCTTGAACCCAAAGGGCGTGAAACAGGCAATCGATAAACGCCTGAAAGCGTTCGGGATGGTGCAGTTGCATTCCCGTGACAGCCCGCATCAGCATCAGGGTATTGATCGGGAAGTTCGGGGTGAACTTCAGCGGTACGCCATAACGTTTGGCATAGCGCTCCAGGTCCTGAAACATGTAACGACCCTTGGCCGGTACGGTGACGGGGGAAGCATTGCCGGTAGCTTTGAACACACCACCCAGCAGCATCGGCCTGAAGATCAGTTGACTATCGGTCTGTTTGCAGATCTTCGGCAACTGGGTATAGGCCAGGTACGTGGCGGGACTGCCGAGGTCGAAAAAGAACTCCACGGTTTTGCTCATGGTCGATGTGCTCTTCTTATTGTTGGAAGGGGAGGCTACCAGCGTTCGTTCCAGGGGCGCAGGTCCAGCTCGAAAGTCCAGGCATCCCGTGGCTGGCTGTGCAGGTACCAATAGTTGTCGGCGATATGCTCGGGATTGAGAATGCCGTCCTCATCCTTGGTCGCGTATTTTTCCGGAAAATTGTTGCGGATAAAGTCGGTGTCGATAGCGCCATCAACCACGACATGGGCGACATGGATGTTCATCGGCCCCAGTTCGCGGGCCATGCTTTGCGCCAAAGCGCGAATCCCGTGCTTGGCACCGGCGAAAGCAGCGAAACCCGCGGCACCGCGCAAGCCAGCAGTGGCGCCGGTGAACAATATTGTGCCCCGTTGACGGGTGACCATGCGCTTGGCCACTTCACGGGCGTTGAGAAACCCTGAGAAACAGGCCATTTCCCAGATCTTGAAATACTTGCGGGCGGTTTCCTCAAGGATGCTGCACGGCACATTGGCGCCGATATTGAAGATGAACGCTTCGATGGGGCCTAGCCCGGTTTCGATCTGCTCGATGAGCGCTATCACATCGTCTTCATTGCGCGCATCACAGGCAAAACCGTGCGCCTGGCCACCACTGGCGGTGATGGACTCTACCAATGGCTGGAGTTTGTCTGCACTGCGACGTGTGACGCAGGCGATATACCCTTCACGGGCAAAACGCTTGGCGATGGCGCCGCCGGTGGCATCACCCGCACCGACGACCAGTATGATTTTCTTGTTATCGATAGCGGAGGTCATGGATATCGCCCTTTGCTGAACGGTCATTGACTGACAAACGTTAGCAGCATCGCAGCGAAGCGCCTATCGGGCTGTGCAAGCCCGATAGAAGGAGAGGGTTACTTACAGATGACGATCATGCTGCGGCTGGTATAGCCGGCAGGGTTGAGGCCGAAGGGATAGTCGCCAGGCTCTTCCACCGCATCCCCTGATTTGGCGATGACTTTGTACCCCTTGGGCGCGCACGAATTGGTGGCGCTGGTGTAGCACTTGTCCCACGAGGACGAAAGCCCTGAGCAGTTGATATGCAGTCCTTTCTTGCCGTGTTTCGTCTGGGGTTTGGAGGTCGCAGCGCAGCCCGCAATTGCAAGTACGGCGATCAGTATCAAAATTTGTTTCATTGCTGTCCTTAATAGCGGCCCCGGATCTGTGCCTGGGTCTGCCTGCATTCGCTTTTGCTTGAAGCGTTCTGATATCCCTATCTGAAAAAATCCATGTCTGACACTGAGTTACGTGGCCTAAACATGGCCTAATTGAGCGGCAAATACCAGACCTTCGTCAAATCTCGTTTCAATCCGCTGCGACCGCGGGCTTGGCGGTGCTGCCCATGGTCATGGTCGCGCCGATGGAAGCCAGAATGATGCACAGGATAGCCATCCACTGTGACAGGGAAAGGTATTCTTGGAGAAACAACAAGCCGGACAGCGCGCCGATCGCGGGTTCGATGCTCATCAACGTACCGAAGGTTCGGGCGGGTATCCGTGTGAGGGCGACCATTTCCAGGGTGTAGGGCAGGGCGGTGGACAAAATGGCGACCCCAATGGCCACGGGAATCAACGAGGGTGTCAGTAGCGCGGCGCCAGCGTGGACGATACCAATGGGAGCTACGAACAGGGCCGCAATCATCACGCCCAACGCAGCGGTCTGCACTCCATTGTCAGCACCAGCCTTCTGGCCGAACAGAATGTACAGCGCCCAACAGACGCCCGCACCAAGGGCATAACCTGCGCCGACCAGATCAATGCCCGTGCTCGTGGCGCCTGTCGGAATCAATAGCAGCAAACCCAGGGCTGCCAGAGCGATCCACAGAAAGTCTATTGCTCGCCGTGAGGCGTAAATAGCGACTGCCAAGGGGCCGGTGAACTCCAGGGCTACGGCGATACCCAGGGGGACAGTGCGCAAGGACATATAGAAGAGGAAATTCATCCCGCCCAATGCCATTCCGTAGACGATAACGGTGCGCAGGGATTTCGCAGTGAGCTTCGCTCGCCATGGACGCAATAGCAGCAGCATGATCACGCTGGCAAAGATCAATCGCAGGGTGGTCGTTCCTTGAGCACCGATGACCGGGAACATGCTTTTGGCCAGGGAAGCTCCGGACTGAATCGATGCCATGGCTATCAAGAGCAGGCCAACCGAGGACAGGGTCGAGACAAGGCTGCGGGGGTGATCATTCATTTGCGTGGCATCGTCCGAAGTGGCAAGCGAGGGTATTGTTTTATGTGTTGGGCAATATATTGCGCAACCGTTGTGGGCGCGTCTATATATAGCAGGGTTTTTGAGTATCCTGATAGAAAAACCAAATAAGGGGTTGACGGCAGATTTTGAAGGCCTATAATTCGCCCCACTTCCGGCGCAGTCGAAACGGAAAACTCCTTGGTAAACAATGAGTTACGCGGTTTTCG
>NZ_MUNM01000082.1 GCF_002286815.1 Pseudomonas sp. PICF141 | reverse complement strand
TGGGGTTTCCCCATGTGAGAGTAGGTCATCGTCAAGATCAAATTCCGAAACCCCTATCTGCATCTGCAGGTAGGGGTTTTGTTTTGTCCGCAGGAAAGTGCCGCGGTGGTTACATTCGGCTGCATTGTTCATGACGTTTCGGTAGAACGGGCGCAGCTCGTTTCTTAACAGACTGACTTGAAGATCACGGATCGGCATCCTTTACATCAAGAGTCGATGCAGGCGGATTGATCTATGATCGAGATCACGTGGTGCAACGGACCAAACCCAAGCGCCATAAGGCACTTGCCATAACCCTGACGTTAACGTAAAGATTGCGACAGGGCGCTGAACTTAAAAAGTGCAGGGCGGACCGATCCGGAGCGCTTGATGACGCTAATAAAAACAACTTCCCCCAAGCTGCACCGCGAAGCTCGATTGGCGCGGGAAAAGCTTCATCTCGAAGGCGCCGTCCCTGATGGCGTATTGCGTGCGGAAATCGATGCGTCGTGGCGGCGTAGCCTCAGCCATGGCGTGCATTTCAATGCCAAGCATGAGCTGGCGCTGGAATCGAGCGTGAGTCTTGAAGTGCTGCTGGCGAGCAATCGGTTGTTGATCGATGCGGCGATGCCGGCCATCGACTATCTGGCCGAGCGTCAGGGCAAGGAAGGGCTGATCATCCTGGCCAATTCCGACGCCACTATCCTCGCTGCCGAAGGTCGCGCCGACCGCTTCAGGGGTAGCGGCCTGCAAGACATCGCTCTCGGGGCCTGCTGGAGCGAAGCGGCGCGTGGCACCAATGCGCTGGGTACCGCATTGGTCGAAGCCCGGCCAACGTTGATCGATTGCGGCGAACATTACCTTGATCGCCTGACTGATTTCTCCTGCACCTCAGTGCCGATTTATTGTCCTCAAGGCGACATCCTCGGTGTGCTCGACCTGACCCGCGAAGGCCCGCTCGGCCGTGTTCACGACAGCACCGCGTTGCTGACCATGGCCGTCAGCCAGATTGAAAGCCGCGTGTTCAACGCCAGTTACCCGGACCAGATCGTTCTGGCCTTCCACAGCCGTCGACAATACCTCGAATCCCCTTGGCAGGGCTTGCTCGCGGTGAGTCTCGGCGGGCAAATTCTTGCGGTCAGTGCCCAAGCCTGTCAGTTGCTCCACGCCGAGCGTTCGGCGTTGGTAGGGCGACGCTGTGAAGAGTTTCTGGGTATCGATGGCCTGCAATTGTTATCGCGTCTGCATCAGGGCGGCATCGGCAGTTTGCAAACCGCCAAAGGCGAATTTTTCTACAAAACCCTGCGCGCACCGCAGCGGTCGATCAATGTCAGCACCCCATCACGCAGCTCAGCCAAAACTGCCAAACCACAGCCTGATCTCGAATCCCTGGCCGGTAACAATGCCCGTTACGCCCGGACGTTACGCATGGCCCGCCAGGGCCTGGCCAATGAACTGCCGGTGTTGCTATTGGGCGAAACGGGCACCGGTAAAGAAGTGATTGCCCGAGCGCTGCACATGGCCGGTATGCGCTGCGACAAACCTTTCGTCGCGGTGAACTGCGCAGCAATTCCTGAAGGCCTGATCGAATCGGAGCTGTTCGGTTACCGCGAAGGCGCCTTCACCGGTTCGCGCCGGGGCGGGATGGTCGGTCGCTTGCAACAGGCCCATGGCGGCACGTTGTTTCTCGACGAAATTGGCGACATGCCGCTGGCCTTGCAGGCTCGTCTGCTGCGGGTCTTGCAGGACCGCAAGGTTGCACCGCTAGGTGCTGGAGAAGAGCAAGACATCGACATCGCGCTGATCTGTGCCACTCACCGCGACCTCAAGCGTCTGGTGGAAGACAAGCACTTCCGCGAGGACCTGTTCTACCGGGTCAACGGTATCAGTGTGATGCTTCCGGCCCTGCGCGAACGCGACGACTTCAATGGCCTGGTCGAGCGTTTGCTGGCCAAACTCGGCGCGCCTACGGTGGCCCTGCATGATGATTTGATGCGTTTGCTCGGCAACTATCATTGGCCAGGCAACATTCGCCAATTGGAAATGGTTTTGCGCACCGCGCTGGCCATGCGCGAGCCGGGAGACACCGTGCTCACCCTCGACCATTTGCCTGACAGCATGCTCGACGAATTGACCGCCGGCGAACGCCCTCAGGGCGGCAGTATTCGTGAACAGGAACTGGAGCTGATTCGCCAGTCCCTGGATACTCACCAAGGCAACGTCTCCGCCGCCGCCGATGCCTTGGGCATCAGTCGCGCGACCCTGTATCGCAAGCTTAAACAGTTGCGTTCGTGATGCTGCGCTTGATCGTTCGGCTGATCGACAGCCAGAACCCCATGGCCCTGCAAGCGGCATTGCGCTGGCTGTACAGCTTCGTACGGCCGCATCGATGGGCGATTGCCGGGCTGCTTGGTCTGTCGGTCTGCGCTTCGTCGCTGGTATTGGTACAGCCCTGGCTGACCAAACTGCTGATTGACGACGGCCTGCTGGCGCGCAATTTTCCGATGCTGGTGCTGATCGCCGGGCTGATGATCGTCGCCGGGTTGTTAGGCACGGCGCTGTCGGGCATCAATCGGTACCTGCACACGCGACTGTCCGGCCGGATTCTGTTTTCCCTGCGCGATGACCTTTATCGGCATTTGCAAACCCTCTCGCCGGGTTTCTACGGCCAGCGGCGAATCGGCGATTTAATGTCGCGCCTCGATGGCGATGTCGCGGAGATCCAGCGCTTTGCCGTGGACTCACTGTTCTCTGCGGTGTCGAGCGTGATCGGGCTGGTGGTCGCTGTGGCGATGTTGGTGACGTTGTCGTGGCAACTCTCGCTGCTGGCCCTGGTACTGATTCCGCTCGATGTGCTTTGGCTGCGCTGGATGCGGCGTAAAGTCGAGCGCGATGTGCGGCAGTTGCGCGAGCGTTCGGCGGACATGTCCTCGTTCATGGTCGAGACCTTGCCGGTGATGAAATTCATCCAGTCCGCCGGTCAGCAACAGCGAGAAGCGCGGCGGCTGGAGACGTTGGGTCACGGGTATATGAGTCAGCTTCTGCGCCTGCAAGTCACCGAATTTGTCACTCAAGCGGTACCCGGAACCCTGACGTCGTTGTCCCGGGCCTGCGCGTTTTTGATTGGCGGTTACTGGGTGGTGCAAGGGACTTGGCAACTGGGCGCGCTAATCGCCTTTTCGACCTATCTTGGGATGGCGGTCGGCCCGGTTCAGAGCCTGCTCGGGCTCTACGTCGCGGTTCAGCGGATGACCGTCAGCCTCGGGCGAGTCATGGAGTTGCGCGGTGAAGAACCGACCGTGCTGACGCCGGTTGTGCCGCAGCCGATGCCGGCTTCTGGCGAACTGCGTTTCGACAACGTGCACTTCAGCCATCCCGGTCGCCCCACGACTTTGCGCGGCATCGAAGCGCGGATTCCCTACGGTTTGAAAGTCGCCCTGAGCGGTGGCTCCGGTGTCGGCAAATCGACCCTGATCGACCTGCTGCAACGGCACCATGATCCGCAATCCGGCCGGGTGTTGCTGGGGGAAGTCGATCTGCGGGAACTGGACCTGTTCCAGTTGCGTCGACGGATCGCCGTGGTCAGCCAGGACATCGTATTGTTTCGCGGCAGCCTCGCCGACAACCTGGCCTACGCAGCGCCGCACGCCAGTCGCGAAGCCATTGCCGAAGTGGCACGGCTCGCGCAACTCGACAGCTTGATCGAATCCCTGCCGGAAGGCCTCGACAGTCCTTTGGGCGAGCGCGGCCAGCAGTTGTCCGGCGGACAGAAACAGCGCATCGCCATCGCCCGGGCGTTGCTGCAGGATCCGTTGATTCTGGTGCTGGACGAAGCAACTTCGGCGGTCGACGAAGCCACCGAGCGCGAAGTGATCGAGGCCATTGATCGGCTGTTCGCCGGGCGTACACGAATTCTGATCAGCCATCGTCCCTCGACCCTGGCCGATGCCGATCTGCGCTTTGAATTGCTGGATGGCGTGCTCACGTCCAAAACGGTGCAGCATGAAGCCTGAACTGCGGATTGGTGTGGTGGACAGCGGTCACTCAGTGGCGCAACGGGTGCAGGTTGTGGCCGGTCGACGGTTCTCGTTGCTGGAAGACGGACTGCTCGAAAGCGATGTGCGCGACGATCCGCTGGGCCATGGTAGCGCGGTGATCGAGGCCATTGGCCGACGGGCGCCTTCGGCAGTTTTTTGCGTGGCCCAGGTGTTTGACCAGCGCGGCGTCACCAGCGCCTTGCAAATCGCCACTGCGATCGATTGGCTGAGAGCGCAGGACGTGCGGTTAATCAATCTGAGCCTCGGTTTGCGGCAGGATCGCCGTCTGTTGCGTGAAGCCTGCGCGGCAGCGGCAGCACAGGGCATTATGCTGTGTGCATCCAGCCCGGCCCAGGGCGAGGGTGTGTTTCCGGCGAATTATCCTCAGGTGTTGCGGGTCACCGGCGATGCGCGTTGCGCCGAGCAGCAATGGTCGTGGCTCAATAGCGCCCAGGCGGATTTTGCCGCGTGTGTTCATGGCACCTATCCAGGGCAGTCTGGTGCGAGCCTCGGTTGTGCGGCATTGAGCGGGCACATCGCAAGCTTCCTGGTTGAAAATCCCGAGGCGAGCAACGAACAAGTAGTCGAGTGGCTGCGTGAGAACGCCCGTTATCGTGGTCCTGAAAGGCGCTCCGGAGCATGAACCCGATTGTGATTCTTGGTGCCGGGCCTGCGGGGGCGGCGGTGGCCCTGGGGCTGCGACGGCTCGGGTATGCCGTAACGCTGGTCAGTGAATGGCGACGGTTTGCGGCGCTGGAAGGGGTTTCCGTGCGGGTGCTCGATGCCTTACGGGCGGCGGGGCTGCATCAAGCGCTGACGGATGCGGCGCAGCCTTCCCAAAGGCGGGTGTCCTGGAACGGCCAGCAGCATGCGCAAAACATCGAATTTCTCCTGGATCGCCCGAGCTTTGATCGAGGCTTACGGCAGGATTTGCGGCTGGCCGGCGTCGAACTGATCGAAGCTCGGGTGCTGGCGGTGCAGTCGTCGGCTTCGGGGCATCGAATCGAACTGGAAGGACGCGAAGCACTGGTCGCGGATTTTCTGGTGGAGGCTCGCGGGCGCCAAGCGCCGACACTCGGCAAAGGCCTGCGTGGGCCGGAGACGGTCAGCTTGCTCAATCGCTGGCAAGGTGCGCCGGGTACAACGGCCAGCGCTGTGGAGAGCCTTGAGGACGGCTGGGCCTGGATGGCGCGACGGGCCGACGGCCAGTGTTACTGGCAATGGACGGTGGACGTGGCCAGTGCCGAGTTGCCGGGCAAGGCTATATTGCTCGATTACTGCCGTCAGCGACGCCAGGATTCGGCGTTGGCCCGGGAGTTTTTCGGGAATGAGCCGGAAACCGATCTGCACCTGCATGCCCGCAGCAGCACGGCAATTGTGTGTCCGCAGGTGTGTGGCGATCACTGGATTCGGGTGGGCGACGCGGCGATGGCGGTGGATCCGCTGTCGGGTAATGGCATCTTTCAGTCATTGTCTTCGGCGTTGCAGGCGCCAACGGTGATCAACACGCTATTGCGCAAACCTGAGCGGGCGTTGCTGGCCCAGCGTTTTCATCAGCAGCGGGTGGAGCAGTTGTTTTTGCGTTTTGCGCGTATTGGCCGGGATTTTTATGCCGATGAGCAGCGGTGGCGGGATCAGCCGTTCTGGCTGGCGCGGCGGCAGTGGCCGGATGCTGAAGTGGCGCATGCCGAGGCGGATTTTTCCTCGTTGAGAGTCGAGCGAGCGCCGGTACTGCGCGATGGATTTGTGGATGAGGCCGAGGTGGTGATCACAGCGGATCAGCCGCTGGGGATCTGGCATGTGCAAGGGGTGGAACTGGCACCGTTGGTGCGGCAGTTGCGCACCGAGCCGGCCGAGCGGGTGTTGGCCGGATTGACGATGGAGCAGGGGCGGGTGGTTCGGGGGTGGTTGATCGCACAAGGTTTCAAACCCTGAGATTCTTGTTGGCTGGTGCAGCCCTAGCGCGGGTAAGCCCGCTCCCACAGGATTTTGTGATGAAGCTGCAATCTGCGGCATCACACAAATCACTGTGGGAGCGGGCTTGCCCGCGATGGCGGCCTTGAGATCGCCGAAATTACAACTTGATCAACACCGACTTCAACTCGGTGTAATGCTCGATCGCCGCATACCCCATTTCACGCCCGACCCCCGACATCTTGTAGCCGCCAAACGGCAGCGCCGGGTCCAGGGCGCTGTGGCAGTTGACCCACACCGAGCCCGATTTGATTCGCGGAATCATCCGGTGCACCGCCGCCAAATCATTCGACCAGATGCTCGCTCCCAGGCCGTAAGGGCTGTCATTGGCCATGCGCAACGCATCGGCTTCGTCATCGAATGGAATCGCCACCAGCACCGGGCCGAAGATTTCCTCCTGCACCAGCGAATGTCGCTGATCGACATCGACAATCACCGTTGGCTTGACGAAATACCCGGGCCCGAATTGCTCGCCACCACAGGCGATGGTCGCGCCACTTTCCCGACCCTTTTCGATGTAACCGTAAACCCGCTCCTGTTGGCGCGCCGAAATCAGCGGCCCCATTTCGACACTCGGGTCCAGGCCATTGCCGAGCTTCATTGCATTGGCGATGTCGGCGATGTCCGCCACCACATTGTCGAAATGTTTGCGCTGCACATACAGCCTGGAACCGGCACAGCAAACCTGGCCCTGGTTGAAGAAAATCGCACTGGCGGCACCCGCTGCTGCGGTCTTCAAGTCGGCATCGGCCATGACGATGGTCGGCGATTTGCCGCCCAGTTCCAGCGTGACCCGGGTCATGGATTCCATGGCGATTTTGCCGATCTGCTTGCCCACGGCAGTGGAGCCGGTGAAGGTCAATTTGTCCACCAGCGGGTTATGGGTCAGGGCGGACCCCGCCGTGACGCCGGTGCCGGTGACTACGTTGAACACGCCTTCGGGGTAACCGGCTTCCAGCACCAGCTCGGCGAGTTTCAGTGCGGTCAGCGGGGTTTCGTCGGCGGGTTTAAGCACTACGGTGCAACCGGTGGCCAAGGCCGGGCCGAGTTTCCAGCAGGCCAGCAGCAACGGGAAATTCCAGGCGACGATGGCGCCGACCACGCCCACCGCTTCGCGGCGAATGAAACTGTGAAACTGATCGTTGGGCATCAGCGGCAGCGACACGTCAACGCTGGAGCCTTCGATCTTGGTTGCCCAACCGGCCATGTAGCGCAGGAAGTCGATGGACAGCTGCACGTCCATCACTTGGGCCACCGCCGCGCTTTTACCGTTGTTCAGGCATTCGAGTTGCGCCAGCAGTTCGGCGTCGCGCTGCATCAGGTCGGCGAGTTTCCACAACAGGTTCTGCCGCTCCCGGGGCCGGGTGCGGGTCCAGGCCGAATCGTCGAAGGCCTGACGGGCGGCGAGTACCGCGCGGTCGACATCCTCGGGTGTGGCCCGTGGCACCACGCACAGGACTTCGCCGGTGGCGGGATTGTGCAGGGGCATGGTCTGGCCGTCGGCGGCCTCGACCCAGTCACCGCCGATGAGCATGCGCGGTGCGCGCTGGATAAAAGCCGACGTGGCGGAAAGCAGATAGGGGAGGGGCATGACGAGACCTCTTGTTGTGCATGAGAACGGAGCTTTCTCCACGGTTGGCAATGGCTGTGCCAAGTATCAGGAACGGGCGGATAGCCCTTTGTCGGTGGGGTTTTGAGTCATGAAGGGAGAAGAGTGGCCCCCAGGTTTTGTCGCAAATCGCGACAGCGGATGAGACGACGAGCAACCTGTTACGGTCTTGAGACACCTGCCATTGAGGATTAGAATTTTCAGGTTAAAAGGGTGAATGATGGAGTATTTGCCCAGCCACACATCTGGCGTGAGGGAGGTAGCGATGTTCCTTTCAACCCTGGAAATTCAAAACATCATTGAGCACAGTTTTCTGCCCGCCGTGTGCACTTGCAGCCTGGAAGCGGACCAGTCCATGACGATTCGGGTCTGCGATTGCATGACCGGCAAAGTGGATCTGGTGGCCACCCATGTACCGGTATGGACACTGGACAGCCCCCACGCGATCGCATCGCTGGTCGCTGATATGCGGCAAGAAATTGCAGCTCACAAAAGCATTCACCCGACGTTTTTCAGCTGAGCCGATGGATGCGCCGCACCACGTCAGTGGTGCGGCGTATGTCCGTCGGGTCATGATGGATTTCCTGGAAACGTCCCGCTATCTACAACCCTCAAAAATCTTCGGCCCTTGTTGGGGCACCGCAACGTCGTGAGCGATGAAGTGTTCCGATCGCAAGCATCTATGCTTGTCTCAGACTGCAACAGCTGTCGCGATATTGGACGCGGGCATTCTCGTTCTGATGCGCTCAAAAGCCGATTTATTCAGTTAACTGATTGATTAAAAAGGTATTCCTTAAGCTGGCACGCTCCGTGTATTGCTCATCGCAGACGTTTCTCTTGCCTCCGTCAGCGGGTCACCGCCGACGGCAGAAACCATAAAAACGATAAGCCACAAAAATAAGAAAGCACCGTGCGAGGTTCGACGTAGATGAAGAGAAAACTCCGATCAGGCCTGAGTGTCAGTCTGCTGGCCGTGGCGGCCTGTGTGGCGCTGCATTCGCCTTACAGCCTGGCAGCTCGCGACGCCCAGACCATCCTCAAGGAAACCTGTCAGGGCTGTCATACCCCCGAAGCCGATAGTGCCCTGAGCCGCATCAGCCACCAGCGCAAAACCCCGGAAGGCTGGCTGATGAGCATCGCCCGGATGCAGACCATGCACGGTTTGCAGATCAGCGATGAGGACCGCCGAACCCTGGTCAAATACCTGGCCGACACCCAAGGCCTGGCGCCGAGCGAAACCGACGGCGTGCGTTATGCGCTGGAGCGGCGACTCAATACCGTCGAGAAATTCGACGAGCAGACCAGCCAGATGTGCGGCCGCTGCCACTCCGGTGCGCGGGTTGCCCTGCAGCGTCGACCGGCTCAGGAATGGGAGCGTCTGGTGAACTTCCACCTCGGCCAATGGCCGTCCCTGGAATACCAGGCCCTGTCCCGCGACCGCGATTGGTTCGATCTGGCCCGCAAAGACATGGTGCCGCTGCTGGCCAAACGTTATTCGCTGGACAACCCGGCCTGGAAAAAATGGCTGAGCAGCGCGCCGAAAGCCGAGGCGCTGGTCGGCGACTGGAGCTTCAGCGGCCACCTGCCGGGTAAAGGCGCACTGACCGGTGTAATGGGCGTGACGGCCGATGGCAGCGACACCTTCAAGATCAGCGTCAAAGGCCAATACGCCGATGGCACGCCATTCAACGGCGATGGCAGCGCGATTCTCTACACCGGTTACGAATGGCGCGGCAACGTGACCATCGATGGCGTGACCATGCGTCAGGTATTCGCCGCTCAGGACAACGCCATGCAGGGCCGGATGTTCGAAGCCGAGCACGACGAGCGCGGTCTGGACTTCGTCGCCGCCAAACAGGGTTCCAGTCGTTTGCTGGCGGTGCAGCCGGGTTATCTGAAAGCGGGCAGCGAAACCGAAGTTACCTTGATCGGCAGCGGTCTCACCGGCAAGCCGAGCTTCGGCAACGGCGTGGAAGTGGTCGAGGTACTGGAGCAAAGTCCCGAACGTCTGCGGGTCAAACTCAAGGCGGCTGCCAATGCCCAACCGGGTCTGCGCAACGTTACGGTCGGCACGCTGAACGGCCCGACCCTGTCGGTCTACAGCAAGATCGCCGAAGTCAAGGTCGTGCCCGAATTCTCGGTGGCGCGGATTGGCGGGGGCGGCGGTTCAACGCCGAAAGTCCAGGGCCGGTTCGATGCGGAAGCCTGGGGCAAGGATGCCGATGGTAAGCCGTATCGCATCGGCGTGTTCCCGGCGCAGTGGAAAGTCGAAGCCTTCGATGAGCGCGCCAAAGAGGATGAGGACGTCAAGTTCGCCGGCACCATGCAGGCCGACACCGGTGTGTTCACCCCAGGCGATGCCGGGCCGAACCCTGCGCGCAAAATGTCCACCAACAATGCTGGCAACCTCAAGGTGATCGCCGCCGTGGACGATGCCGGGAAATCCCTGACCGGCGAGGGCCACCTGATCGTCACCGTGCAACGTTGGAACAATCCACCCATTCCTTGAGTTGGCTGAACGTACGCGTTTTTCAGACACTTTTTGGAATGACCGCAAGCCCTGAACCGGGGGTTTTGCACAGGAGGTTTGCAATGGGCGCTATTTTGAATCTGGTCGAACGGAACCTGCACGAAGTGCATGTCGACGCCGACCGCATGCTGTTCCATATCCCCAGCAGTTCGCTGTTCGCCAGCGATGAACTGACGGGCTCCATCATCGATACCTTGCGCGGTCCTGGCTGTTCATCGGACGACTTGATCCAGCGCTTGGCCACACGCTTCAACGGCGAAGAAATCACCGAGACCTTGCGCGAGCTGATGGCTCTGGAACTGGTCAGCGACGGCTCGCCACTGACCCCGGACATCGGCACCAAACGGGTGGAGCGCACCGCGATCAATACCGTGGTGCTCAACGTCAACACCGGCTGCAACCTGAGCTGCACCTACTGCTACAAGGAAGACCTCGACAAGCCGTCGGCCGGCAAGAAAATGGACGTCGAAACAGCGGTCGCGTCGGTGGAAATGCTGCTGCGCGAATCCCCGGATGAAGAGCGTTTCACCGTGGTGTTCTTCGGCGGCGAGCCGCTAAGCAATCGCAAGCTGATCGAGTACATGGTCGACTACTGCGAGAAGCGCTTTGCCGAGGCGGGCAAGTTCGTCGAGTTCGTCATGACCACCAACGCCACGCTGCTCACCGAAGACACTGTGGACTACCTCAACGCCCATCGCTTCGGGCTCTCGGTCAGCATTGACGGGCCGAAAACCGTGCACGACCGCAACCGCATCACGGTGGGCGGGCAGGGCACGTATGACGTGGTGCGGCGCAAGGCCGAGATGCTGTTGTCACGCTACAACAGTCGTCCGGTCGGCGCGCGGGTAACCCTGACCACTGGCGTCACCGACGTTGAAACCATCTGGGATCACCTGTTCAACGAATTGGGGTTTGCCGAAGTCGGTTTTGCTCCGGTGACTTCCGGCGACATCAGCAGCTTCAACCTGACCAGTGACGAGCTGATCGAAGTCTTCGCCAACATGAAAAAGCTCGGCCGGCGCTATCTGGACGCGGCGCTGGAGCACCGCAATATCGGCTTCTCCAACCTGCACCAGCTGATTACCGACATCCATGAAGGCCACAAAAAGGCTCTGCCGTGCGGCGCGGGTCTGAAGATGCTGGCGGTGGACCACAAGGGCGAATTGAACTTGTGCCACCGCTTTACCGGTTCGAGCCTGCCGACCTTCGGCAACGTTCACAGCGGGGTGAAACAGGTCGAGTTGAACGACTTCCTGTCCCAGCGTCTGGACCGCACCAACACCGGTTGCGAAGACTGCCAGATCCGCAATCTCTGCTCCGGCGGCTGCTACCACGAGAGCTATGCCCGATATGGCGACCCGACCCATCCGACCTATCACTACTGCGAACTGATGCGTGACTGGGTCGACTTCGGCATCGAGGTCTATACCCGGATCATGGCTCACAACCCTGCGTTCATCAGCAGCTACATCACTCCGCGCAAGGCTCACTGACATGAAACATCTCAAGGCAATCAATAACAAAGCGCTGAAAATGGATCAGGCCGCGGCCGAAAACCGTATTGAGGAAGTGGTGGCGATGAGTTCCGTCGCCGGCTGCGCCTCGACCACCGACCCCGGTTGGGAAATCGATGCTTTCGGCGGTGTGTCGTCGTTGTGCCAGCCGATGGAAGCCGACCTTTATGGCTGCTCCGACCCGTGCTGGTGGCCGGCCCAGGTGCCGGACATGATGAGCACCTACCCGGACTGGAACAAGGATGCCCAGGCGTCCAACGAAAACTGGCGCAACCTCGGGACTGTCTTTCCTAAAGACAAATGATCGTCCATTGAAAGCAGTCGGACAAAGAAGAAGGATTCCAGCATGCCTAGCATCAAAGCCTGCGGCCTGGCCGCGTTCTGCCTCCTGAGCGCCATGCCGCTCAGTGTTCTGGCCGATGAAAGTACCGCGCTCCAAAGCGGTCACGAATACATGGTGACCACCAATTACCCGAACAACCTGCACGTGATCGACCTGGCCACCGACAGCCTGTTCAAGACCTGCAAAATGCCGGACGCTTTCGGTCCTGGCACCGTGCAACTGTCTCCGGATCGCAAGACCGCTTACGTGCTGAACAACCATTACGCGGATGTCTACGGTGTTGAGCTGGACAGCTGCAAGCAGGTGTTCCACGCCAGCATCACCCAGAAGCCGGGGGAGAAAGCGAAATCGATGTTCGCCTTCACCGTCAGCCATGACGGCAAGGAACTGTTCACCATCGCCAACCCGACGTTAATGCTCAATGATCGCTACGAAGTGCAGCAACCCCGGCTTGATGTGTACGCCACCGACGCCGGCATGGACGCCAAGCCTGTGCGCAGTTTCCCGGCGCCGCGGCAGCTGACCATCATGCAAAGCGGCGACGATGGCACGCTGTATGTGGCGGGGGCGGATATCTACAAAGTCGATGTGAATACCGGCAAGTTCGACGTGCTGATCCCCAGTCGGCATTGGAAGCGCCCCAACTACAGTGCGCCGGATGTGCTTTACATATGGAATCAACAAACCTACCAGCATGATTTTTCGCTGCTCTACACTGCCGCGAAATTCAAGGACAAGAAGCAGGACCCGGCCACCGCCGAGTACGTTTACGGACTGTTCAGCATTGATCTGAAAACCGGCAAGACCGAGACCACCGATTTCGGCCCGTTGACGGAGATCTACTTCAGCGGCATGCGCTCGCCCAAGGACCCGAACCTGATGTTCGGTGTGCTCAATCGCTTGGCCAAGTACGACATCAAGCAACAGAAAATGCTGCAGGCGGCGACGCTTGATCATTCTTATTACTGCATTTCCTTCAACAAGGACGGCAGCAAGCTCTACCTGACCGGGACATTTAACGATGTGGCGATTTTCGATGCCGATAGCCTGAAGCAGATCGGCAACATCAAGTTGCCAGGTGGGGATATGGCGGTCACTACCACGCAGGTGTTCATGCGGTAATTGTGGTGCCTGAGCGGACGCCTTCGCGGGCAAGCCTCGCTCCTACATGGGTTTTTTGGTGGACACACAATTTATGTACCGCCAAAGCCCCTTGTAGGAGCGAGGCTTGCCCGCGAAGAGGCCCTCAAGCACACCGCAGCCTCAAGCCTCAAGCCTCAGGCACCGGACAACTCAAATCCCCTTCCTGGCACTTCAAATAAGTCTTGAACGCCTCGACCCGCCTCTTGGTCAGCTCAGTGGTGCAGTTGCTGTAGATCAGCGGATACACACTGCCACCCGCCACCCCGGACGCCGAGAACGTGCACTCGGCATCGCGAAACGCAATCCATGAGCGCTGCGCGCCGACCAACAGCTTTTTCGCCTCGGGATCGTCCTTCAACCGTGTGGTGATTTGCTGGTAAAGCGTATTCAGTTCCTTGTCGGCGGCTTTGTACTGCTGCGCCGCGCACTGATTCATCGTCGACTGGTCGGTGGCGTTGTCGCAGTCGATGGCTTGTGCAAAAGAAGCGAAAAACAGTGGCGTCAGTGCAAGGAGATAATGTGGAGGCATGAGGGGGCTCGCTGTGATGATGGAAAGTTGGGGGCAGTCTGGGAAGTTTCAACTTGTACCAAGGGCACCCGAAGCCGCGAGCAATTGGTCTGCACAGGCCTGGATATCATCGCGCATGTGCAATTTCGCAAGCCACCCGTCAGGAATCGCCTGCACACCGTAGTGAGCCCCGGCCAACTGGCCGACGATGGCGGCAGTGGTATCGGCGTCATCGCCCAGGTTGGCGGCTTCGAGGATGGCGGCTTCAAAACTGTCAGTGTGGTGAAAGCACCACAAGGCCGCTTCCAGTGATGCAACGCAGTAACCGGTACCGCGAATATCTTCTCTGGATTTTCCGAGGTAATCGCCCCGGGCAATGTTCGCCACCTTCAACTCCACGAACGTCGTCTCTGGCAGGCTCTGCAAATCTTGCTTGGACGCTCCTTGCAATGCCTTGCGGATCAGCTCGGCAAGCAACTGACAGCATTCAAGTGCTTCCGGCGCCGCATGGGTCGTGCGCGAGCTGTCCGCGGAAAACCTCCTGATCCGCTCGGGGTCGGGAAAGTAGTACAACACTATTGGCGCTAACCGCATCAGCGAACCGTTGCCAGCTGTGTAGGGATCGGTGGAACCTGCGAATGGCTGACCGTTTTCGAGATAACGAGTCAGCGCTTCACGGACGGTCATGCCGATGTCGAAGCATTCGCCGGTCGAACTCAGGTAACCCGATTGCCACCAGTTGAGATAACGACCCATTTGATCGGCCGCATCAAAACCTTTTTTGTTCAGCAGGCTTTCTGCCAGGCAAAGCGCCATGGAAGTGTCATCGGTCCATTGCCCTGGCTTCAGATTGAACGGGCCGCCTCCAACCATATCGGTCAGCGGAGCGAATGAGCCGCGTGGCTGGAACTCGGCACGGGTGCCAACGGCATCCCCACACGCAAGCCCCAGCAAGGTTGCACGATAACGTTCCGTAAGTGAAGGCTGCATGAATCGTCCTTGTAAGGGTTCCCGTCGTTGCAAACGTTAGCAGTTTCAACCCGCTGACTCTTCCTTCAAACCAGAACTTATGGTCAAAACTGAGGCCGAATATTTCAGGCACGCTCAATGGCGGCATGCGTTTGATACAACTTTCAGGTTGGTCTTATGGTCTTTACAGGCCTACTGTTTACTACAGGAGGTGACTTATGAACCCAGCATCAGATCGCATCGAAAGGAAGATCCTGCTCAAGGCGCCGCGCTCGCAGGTATGGCGCGTGCTGGCCAATGCCGAAGTCTTCGGTCAATGGTTCGGCGTGGCGCTCGAAGGCAAGCGCTTTGTCGCCGGAGAGTGGACTCAGGGGCAGATCACTTATCCTGGTTATGAGCACTTGTTGTGGAATGTGCTGGTGGAGCGTGTCGAACCGGAGCGGGTGTTTTCGTTTCGCTGGCACCCGTATGCAGTCGATCCCGAAACCGACTATTCCCAAGAACCCACTACGCTGGTGAAATTCGAGCTCCAGGATATGGACGAAGGCACATTGTTGACGGTTGTCGAGTCCGGTTTCGATCACATCCCCCAGTCGCGCAGGCTCAAGGCGTTCCGCATGGACAGCCGGGGCTGGGAAGAGCAGATGAATAATATCGAACAGTTTCTGGAAACAAATCCCAAGACTCACGAGCGGCGTCAGGGAAGTTAATGGCTGCAAGCCATGAAACTCGTGGCTTTAATGCATGATGGCGCAGACATCCAAGGGTTTTCGGAGGGGCGGCTATAGCGAATGTCTTACACGCGATAGTAGTTATGTCGTCTATTGCAGATTGGATCCCACGCGTAATCTAGCCCCATCAACTGAAGCACAGGAAGTGCTTCAGGGTCACGGATGATCGACCATAGCAAGGATCGCTGCCGACAGGGAGTCGATATGGTCTTGGGAAAAACCCGCTTCGGCGGGTTTTTTTTCGTCGTGCAAAAAACGCGATCCTGTAGCAGCTGCCTTCGGCAGCTGCTACAGGGGAAGGTTTTCAGGCGCTGAATGGTCAATGGCTTACACGTAGTCAGTGGTATGTCGTCTTTTGATGCTTCACCGATGCGTTTAATCTGGATCCATCAACTGAAGCACAGGACGTGCTCAGGATCACGGATGATCGACCATACGCCAGGATGGCTGCCGACAGGATGTCGCAATGGTCTTGAGAAACCCGCTTCGGCGGGTTTTTTCATGGGCGTCAGAAAAGCCCGTCAGATGTCCACGACTTCACGCAAAGTCTCCAGGGCGCGCTTCAACACATCGAGGCTGATCGATCCCATGGCCACCCGCAGGGCAGGAGGCACATGAGTGGTCGTGGCAAAGGGTTCGGCGTTGGTTACCCGCACGCCTTTGCGTTCCAATTCGGCAACCACCGTCTCGGCCCGCAATCCTTCAGGCAATCTGAGCCAAAGGTAGTAGGAAGCGGGATGCGTCACCACATCGCAATGGTTCAGTATTTGCCGAGCCAGGTCCTGTCGTTGCCGGGCGTCCAGGCGCTTTTGCTCTTCGAGATTGTCGACCTCGCCGCTATCGATCCAGCGGCAGGCCAGAGCGACGGTCAGCGACGGAGTGCTCCATGTCGACACACGGATGGCTTGTTCCAGTACCGGCATCATCGCTTTGGGGGCAACGATGAAGCCAATGCGCAGACCCGAGGCAATGCTTTTCGACAGGCCGCTGATATACAGCGTGCGCTGCGGGGCCAAGGTAAACAGCGGTTTGGGCGCGGGTTCTGCGAGGAAGGCATAGGCGCCGTCTTCGATGATCAGAAAATCATAGCGTTCGGCCAATTGCACCAGGCGTTCACGGTCGGCGATGGACATCACCGTCCCCAGCGGATTGTGCATCGTCGGCATGCTGTAAATCGCCCGTACGGGGCGCCGTTTGCACAGTGCTTCCAAGGCGTCGAGGTCGGTGTGCCCGGCAATTTGCGGCAGGGCTTCGAGGTCCAGTCGATGGGCCTGGGCCAGGGTTTTCAGACCGGGGTAGGTAAGGGCGTCGAGGGCCAGAATATCTCCCGGCTGGAGTAATGCCATCAGCGTCACGGCAAGACCTTGCTGGGCGCCGTTGACGATCAGCACCTGATCTGCGCCCACTCGAATTTCCCGATTGCGTAAATGCCGGGCCGCCGTCTGCCGTTCATGCACCCGTCCGCCCTGAGGCGCGGAATGCAATAACGCATCGATATCCCCGGATGCGGCAATTGCTCGAAGACCCTCGCGTAATAACTCGTCCTGCCCGGGTACCGACGGGTAATTGAAGGTCAGGTCTACCATGCCGACGCCCAAAGGTTGCTGTTCCAGCCCCAGCCCTCGAGGCAACGAAGTGTCGCGCACAAAGGTGCCACGGCCGGTTTCGCCTACGACCAGGCCGATCGCTTCCAGCTCGTTATAGACCCGCAATGCCGTGGCCAGCGCAATTCGCTCGTTCTGCATCAGCGCGCGAATGGTCGGCAATTGCGTGGCCGGTGGTAGTTCACCGCTGCGAATCTTCCCGGCGAATTCATCGACCAGGCGTTTGTAGCGAATACGGGTCATGAGTGGGACTCTTTGTATCTGGATCAATTTTTTGTTTGTATCAGATTAGCGCTCTAATCTACAGGCTTTCCAGGACGGAGACTGCGCCGTGATTGACCCTGCAACCTTATCGATTTTCGTCGGTGCGGTGATGCTGCTGCTACTGTCGCCCGGGCCGAACATGGCCTTCGTGATCAGCCATGGGGCCAGTTATGGCTGGCGCGGTGGCGTGGCGTCGGGATTAGGCATTGGCCTGGCCGATCTGATTCTGACGGCGTTGACCGCGATGGGGGTTACGGCGCTGATTGCGAGTTGGCCGCCGGCCTTTGACCTGATCCGGTATGCCGGTGTCCTGTACCTGCTGTGGCTGGCATTCAAGGCATTGCAAAAAACCTCGGCCAGCGACACGTCGGATGTTGCGCGAGTGCCGCTCAAGACCCTGATGATTCGGGCAATGCTCAACAGCCTGTTAAACCCCAAGGCTTTGCTGTTTTTCATGGTGTTCCTGCCGCAATTCGTTGATGCGCAGCAGGGCCCCATTGCCTTACAGCTTGTGCTGCTGGGCGTGGTGCTGACGCTGGTCAGTGGTGTGTTTCATACCCTGCTCGGGGTTTTTGGCAGTACTGTCAGCGGGCGTATTTCCAGCCTTTCGCCATTCGCCAAATGGCAGTCATTGGGGCTGGCCGCAGTACTGCTGTTGCTCGCCATCCGGTTGGCCCTGATGACCCGTCCGGCCTGACTCATTCACTGAAAAGGAACCTGTGCATGTACATCGCTTCGTTTATTTACAAACCCGGGCAGCGGGACGAGGAGTTCAACCGCTTGAGCGCTTTGATCGACGAAGTCGCGATCAGCATCGAAGGGTTCGTGGGCACCCAGTCCTGGTGCTCGGCAGATGGCGAGCTGATCAATGCCAGTTACTACTGGCAGGACGAAGCCTCTATCCGTGAGTTCGCCAGCCATCCCAGGCACCTGGAGGCCAAGCGACAGTACCGCAAATGGTACGCTGGTTATCAAGTGGTCATCTCTAAAGTGGAGCGGGCTTATGGCGATGGCACGGTCGAGCTGTTTGTGCCCAATGGTCGGCGTGCGGCGAATGCTTGAGAGGACGTTTTGGGGCTGCACAAAAACGGCGACGGATGTTGCGGCCTGAGCGACAGGCTGCGAGGGCGATAGCTTCCGCAGCCGGTTCTTTCACTGGCGGGCGAGTTTCGCCGCTGCACGTTCGGTGATTTCCGAGCGCAATGTCAACGACGCGACAGCGCGTTTGCGGGCTTCCTCCAGTACGCTGACCGGTGCTGTCTCGGGACTGCCAGAAGCAAACGGAGGGGCCGGAGCATATTCGAGCTGCAACTGCACCAGTTGCGCGGTGTCCTTATCAAACAATTCAGCCGCCAGGGTCAGGGCAAAATCGATCCCCGCGGTGATCCCGCCACCGGTCAACAGATTGCCGTCGCGCACCACCCGATCATTCACCGGGATCGCCCCCAAAACCCCGAGCAATGGGTGATACGCCCAGTGAGTGGTGGCGCGTTTGCCCTTGAGTAACCCCGCCGCGCCAAGCACCAGCGCGCCGGTGCATACCGAGGTGACATACCGCGCCTGGGCGGCCTTTGCCTTGATGAAGGCCAGGGTTTCGTCATCTTCCATCAACGGCCCGACGCCGCTGCCGCCAGGAATGCAGATCACATCCAGCGGCGGGCAATCGTCGAACGTGGTGGTCGGTTTCAACACCAGCCCGGTACTCGCGGTGATCGGGACCAGGTTCTTCCAGATCAGATGCACCTTCACATCCGGCAACGAGGCCAGCACGTCATAAGGGCCGGTCAGGTCCAGTTGCTGAACCTGGGGAAACAACAGAAAACCGATCTGCAACGTCATGGTGCTTTTTCTCCTGGTTGGGTGGACGGCTTCACTCTAGGCTCGTAGGATCTGGCGTATACGCCAATAACTCCACGAATTACGCCAAACATGCCCAATACCCCGAAAACCATTCATGTGCTGGCCTTTGCCAACGTACAAGTGCTCGACGTCACCGGCCCCTTGCAGGTGTTCGCTTCGGCCAATGACATTGCTCGCCAGCACGGTTTGCCGCCACCCTATGCGCCCTCGGTGATTGCCAGCGGTGGCGGGGCGGTGATGTCATCGGCGGGGTTGGCGCTGTTGGCAGAGCCGTTGCCGGATCAGGGCAGCGACACGTTGATCATTGCCGGAGGCTGGGGCGTTTACGCGGCGGCGCAAGACGAGTCGCTGGTGGCCTGGGTGCGTGAGCACGCGACGGGGTGTCGGCGGGTGGCGTCGGTGTGTACCGGGGCGTTTCTGCTGGCGGCCAGCGGTTGGCTCGATGGCCGGCGAGTGGTCACGCACTGGACTCGTTGCGAGCAATTGGCGCAGCAGCACCCCAAACTGCACGTCGAACCCAACCCGATCTTCATCAACGACGGCCCGGTCTGGACCTCGGCCGGGGTCACCGCGGGCATCGACCTGGCCCTGGCGATGGTCGAACAAGACCTGGGCCGAACCATGGCCCTGGACGTCGCCCGGCAACTGGTGGTGTTTCTCAAGCGTCCGGGTGGCCAGTCGCAGTTCAGCGTGACCCTGTCTTTGCAAAAAGAAGGTAATCGTTTCGACGAACTTCATGCCTGGATCAGCGAAAACCTCACCAAGGACCTCGGCATCCCGACCCTGGCCTTGCAGGCCGGCATGAGCGAGCGCAGCTTCGTCCGTCACTACCGCGCCGACACCGGCCAGACACCGGCGCGGGCCATCGAACTGATTCGGGTCGAGACCGCGCGAAGGCTGCTCAGCGACACCGGTGTGCCGATCAAACGGGTCGCGGTGCAATGCGGATTTGGCAGTGAAGAGACCTTGCGCCGCAGTTTTCTGCGAACCATGGGCGTGACGCCGCAAGCCTATCGCGAGCGGTTTTCCGTCAGCTCACCAGCAGAACCAGTATTGCCTTGAGGGACGAGTCAAGTCGTCGTAGAGCCTTCCTCTCAGGCTTCGACGTCCACCACCTGATTGAAATACTTCGACCGGTCCGGTGTAAACGTCACGACCATTTTGGTTCTGGAACAGGTCAACGCCCGTTCTGCGCTCAAATCAATATCCAGATCTTCCCCGCGCAACCCCTGCCATTGGGCGAGGTATTTGAGGGATCCGTATTTTTCGAGTTTCTTCAGGCTGCGGCTGATGCCACCTTTCCAGCCCAGCACCGGGAGTTCGCCGATGAGGCATTGCTGGGCGAGGTCAGGAAAGCGGGCGGCGCGTTGGCGGCCGATTTCCCAGCATTTGATCAGGCCTTTGTCGTGGCCTTCCCACAATTCATCCCGGTTCAGGCCTGATCGGAGTGGGGTGTCGATGCTGCGATGGATACGCTGGGTCATTCTGGTTCCTTGAATTCGGGTTTTGTTGGACAGCTCCGCTGTGCCCGTTGACGTGGATGGTAGGGACGGATGTAGGCGCTGGCAACAAGGTATTTCCGGATGTAGGAATGAGTTACCGGGTATTGATTGGGCTGGTTTTGTTGAGTGATTGTAGGTTCGGCCTACCCGGTTCTGTGGCGAGGGGGCTTGCCCCCGTTCGGCGGCGCAGCGGCCGCAAAACCAGCAAATGCGGTGCTTCTGGAGGAAATGGGTTGTGCATTCAAAGGGCCGCTACGCGCCCCAACGGGGGCAAGCCCCCTCGCCACGGAGGGACAGTAGTGGCTGACGGTGCGGGTTTAAGTTCATTGGGTGTAGCCTCGGTCCTACAAAAAAACGTCGTAAAAGGGGATATTTCCGACGAGTTTTGGCGGCAGTGAGCCTTGTATCAGGGATGATGGCCTTTTCGCGGGCAAGCCTCGCTCCTACATCTATGGTTACCCCCTTTTCTGCAATACTGTTTTTGATGCGTGTTTGGCTTGCTTTCATCTATCCGGCGT
>NZ_MUNM01000081.1 GCF_002286815.1 Pseudomonas sp. PICF141 | reverse complement strand
TGGTGCACTCGACAGGATTCGAACCTGTGACCGCTCGGTTCGTAGCCGAGTACTCTATCCAGCTGAGCTACGAGTGCATTTGTTGCCGCGCATTATAGGCCGTTGAATCTTTTTGTAAAGCTATTTTTTCTAGTAATTTCAACAACTTACCGAAAAAGCCAGATTACAACGTACTACGCAAATAATGGCGGAGAACGGGGGATTCGAACCCCCGACACCCTTTTGAGGTGTACTCCCTTAGCAGGGGAGCGCCTTCGGCCACTCGGCCAGCTCTCCGCAACACGGGGCGTATCTTAACCAACCTTTTCCCCGTTTGCAAACATAAAAAACGATAAAAATTAATGGCTTGGTTCTTCGTCCTTCTCTTTCTTTATACGCAGGTAAATTTCTTCACGGTGCACAGCAACCTCTTTCGGGGCGTTGACACCGATACGCACTTGATTTCCTTTTACGCCGAGCACGGTCACGGTGATTTCGCCATCACCAATAATCAGGCTTTCTGCGCACCGACGAGTCAGAATCAGCATACCTTTCTCCTCACGCATTCATTTCAGGGACAACAGTCTGCAAAAAAAAGGCATTTGACCTACAACCAGAACGATCGCAGCCCTACATGCCTGAGTATTGACTAGCGCGAGCAAAAGAACAGTTTTGGTACGCGCCATTCAAAAAAACGAAGGGCGCGGTCAGACCGCGCCCTTGGGAGAACGTATTACTCGCCCTGTCGGGCCGGCGCATCCAGTTCGAAAGCCGTGTGCAGAGCACGCACAGCCAGCTCCAGGTACTTCTCTTCGATCACCACGGACACTTTGATTTCCGAGGTCGAGATCATCTGGATGTTGATGCTTTCTTTCGCCAGGGATTCGAACATACGGCTGGCCACACCTGCGTGGGAGCGCATGCCGACGCCGACAATCGAGACCTTGGCAATCTTGGTGTCGCCAACGACTTCACGGGCACCGATCTCGCGAGCCGTGTTTTCCAGCACGGTTTGAGCCGCCTGGTAGTCGTTGCGGTGCACGGTGAAGGTGAAGTCGGTGGTGTTATCGTGCGCAACGTTCTGCACGATCATGTCGACTTCGATGTTCGCGGCACTGATCGGGCCGAGAATCTTGAACGCCACGCCCGGGGTGTCTGGCACGCCACGGATGGTCAGCTTGGCTTCATCGCGGTTGAAGGCGATGCCGGAAATGATCGGCTGTTCCATGGTTTCCTCTTCATCAATAGTAATGAGGGTGCCCGGACCCTCCTTGAAGCTGTGCAGTACGCGCAGCGGAACGTTGTACTTGCCGGCGAATTCCACCGCACGGATCTGCAACACCTTGGAACCGAGGCTGGCCATTTCCAGCATCTCTTCGAAGGTGATCTTGTCCAGACGCTGAGCCACGGATACCACACGCGGATCGGTGGTGTAGACGCCGTCGACATCGGTGTAGATCTGGCATTCGTCAGCCTTCAGGGCTGCCGCCAGCGCCACGCCGGTGGTGTCGGAACCGCCACGACCAAGGGTGGTGATATTGCCGTGCTCGTCGACGCCCTGGAAACCGGCGACAACCACCACACGACCGGCTTTCAGGTCACCGCGAATCTTCTGGTCATCAATCTGCAAGATACGCGCTTTATTGTGCGCGCTATCCGTCAGAATCCGTACCTGATTGCCGGTGTACGACACCGCTGGCACGCCGCGCTTGATCAGCGCCATGGCCAACAGTGCAATCGTCACCTGCTCACCGGTGGAAACGATCACATCCAGTTCGCGAGGAACCGGCTGGCCATCGCCACTGATTTGCTTGGCCAGATCGATCAGACGGTTGGTTTCGCCGCTCATTGCAGACAGCACAACCACCAGGTCATCGCCCGCCTCGCGGAATTTCTTAACCTTGTCGGCGACCTGCTCGATTCTCTCGACAGTGCCGACGGAGGTGCCTCCAAATTTCTGTACGATCAAAGCCATTTCAAAGCCGCCTCTGCCCATGAAGGGCGCCCAATAATCACTCAAACAACGTTCTGGCCCGCCACTAGACCGCGAGCCAGACACATTGCCTTATAAACCCTGCTCTACAAATGGAACGGTCAGGGCCAATGCGGCATCCAGTGCGCCAGCGTCAACACCACCGCCCTGCGCCATGTCTGGACGACCACCGCCCTTCCCGCCCACTGCCGCAGCAGCCTGTTTCATCAAATCACCGGCTTTGAGTTGGCCAGTCAGGTCTTTGGTCACGCCTGCAACCAGTACGACCTTTTCCTCATGGACACTGCCGAGCAGGATCACTGCGCGGCCGAGTTTGTTTTTCAGTTGATCGACCAGCGCCAGCAGCGCCTTGCCGTCCTGACCGTCCAGACGCACGGCCAGCACTTTCACACCTTTGACGTCCAGGGCGGAAGCCGACAGATCGTCGCCCGCCGCACTGGCCGCCTTTGCCTGCAACTGCTCGAGTTGCTTCTCCAGCAGACGGTTGCGCTCCAGCACAGCCGACAGCTTGTCGATCAGGTTATCGCGGCTGCCCTTGACCAGGTTGGCCGCTTCCTTGAGTTGTTCTTCAGCCGCGTTCAAGTAGGCCAGCGCTGCTGCGCCGGTTACTGCCTCAATACGACGCACACCGGAGGCCACACCGCCTTCGCTGATGATTTTCAGCAGGCCGATGTCGCCGGTACGGGTAGCATGAATACCGCCGCACAACTCGACAGAGAAATCGCCCATGCTCAGCACGCGTACGCTGTCGCCGTACTTCTCGCCGAACAGCGCCATGGCGCCTTTTTGCTTGGCGGTTTCGATGTCGGTTTCTTCGGTTTCAACCAGGGAATTCTTGCGAATCTGGGCGTTGACGATGTCTTCCAGCGCCTTCAGTTGCTCAGGCTTGATTGCTTCGAAGTGGCTGAAGTCAAAGCGTAGACGCTGACTGTCAACCAACGAGCCTTTCTGCTGAACATGCTCGCCCAGCACTTGGCGCAACGCGGCGTGCAACAAGTGAGTGGCGGAGTGGTTCAGCGACGTCGCATGACGCACGTCGGCATCGACATGAGTCTCGACCGGAGCGCCGACGATCAGGCTGCCCGAATCCAGCACACCGTGGTGCAGGAACGCGCCGCCGGTCTTGGTGGTGTCGCGCACGTCGAAACGCGCAGCGCCCGCCTGGAGGAAGCCGCAATCACCAATCTGACCACCGGATTCGGCATAGAACGGGGTCTGATCGAGAACGACCACGCCCTCTTCGCCTTCGCTCAGCACGTCAACCGATTGCCCGTCTTTATAGAGAGCAACGATTTTGGCGGAACCGCTATGAGCGGTGTAACCGGTGAACTCGGTGGCCACATCAACCTTGACCAGGCTGTTGTAGTCCATGCCGAAGGAACTGGCAGAACGGGCACGCACGCGCTGGGCTTCCATTTCGCGCTCGAAACCTTCTTCGTCGATGGTCAGGCTGCGTTCACGAGCGATGTCGCCGGTCAGGTCCATCGGGAAGCCGTACGTGTCGTAAAGCTTGAACACTACATCGCCCGGCACCACGTCGCCTTTGAGTTCGGCTAGATCCTGCTCGAGGATCTTCAGGCCCTGTTCCAGGGTCTTGGCGAATTGCTCTTCTTCGGCTTTCAGGACGCGCTCGATGTGCGCCTGTTGGGATTTCAGCTCGGGGAACGCTTCGCCCATCTCGGCGACCAGGGCCGCAACGATCTGATAGAAGAAGCTGCCCTTGGCGCCCAGTTTGTTGCCGTGACGGCAAGCGCGACGAATGATCCGGCGCAGCACATAACCGCGACCTTCATTGGACGGCAGCACGCCATCGGCAATCAGGAAGCCGCAGGAACGGATGTGGTCAGCCACGACTTTCAGCGACGCCTGAGCATCGTTGGTGCAACCGATGGCCTTGGCCGATGCGCTCAGCAGGCTCTGGAACAGGTCGATTTCATAGTTGGAGTGAACGTGCTGCAACACGGCACTGATCCGCTCAAGCCCCATGCCGGTGTCCACCGACGGTGCTGGCAACGGATGCAACACGCCATCGGCGGTGCGGTTGAACTGCATGAACACGTTGTTCCAGATTTCGATGTAACGGTCGCCGTCTTCTTCTGGCGAGCCCGGTGGGCCACCCCAGATATCGTCGCCGTGATCGTAGAAAATCTCGGTGCAAGGACCGCACGGACCGGTATCGCCCATGGTCCAGAAGTTGTCGGACGCGTACGGCGCGCCTTTGTTGTCGCCGATGCGAACCATGCGCTCGGCCGGCACGCCGATGTCTTTGGTCCAGATGTCGTACGCCTCGTCATCGCTGGCGTAGACGGTGACCCAGAGCTTTTCTTTCGGCAGATTGAGCCACTTCTCGGAGGTCAGGAAGTTCCAGGCGTAGGTGATGGCATCACGCTTGAAATAATCACCGAAGCTGAAGTTACCCAGCATTTCGAAGAAGGTGTGGTGACGGGCGGTATAACCGACGTTTTCCAGGTCGTTGTGCTTGCCGCCGGCGCGCACGCATTTCTGGCTGCTTACAGCGCGTGTGTACGCGCGTTTTTCCTGGCCCAGAAAGCAGTCCTTGAACTGGTTCATCCCCGCGTTAGTGAACAGCAGGGTTGGGTCGTTGCCCGGAATCAAAGAGCTGGAGGCTACACGGGTGTGGCCTTGCTCTTCGAAGAAGCGAAGGAAGGCTTCACGGATTTCTGCGCTTTTCATTAGGTTCTTCCACGGAGGCTGCGGCCAAAGGCCTGTGCGAAACGTCAACAGACGAAGCGACGGCAAAGGGCCGCATTATATCGGCGTTAGTGACCAGGTACAGCGTGTTTGTACGATACAAGCAGTCAATTGGACGGCTAACACGCTCAGTTGTGAGAAAAGTCGGCAAATGTGGCGACGACTTGCTCGATTTGCCCATGGCTGACGTCCATGTGCGTGACCATTCGCAGTCGACCGGCAGCGCTGAGCTTGATCCCGCGTGTCGCGGCAAAGGCCTTGATTGCTTCGGCCTTGTCGCCCATCTGTACGTAAACCATATTGGTCTGCACCGGCTCGACCTCATAACCCGCTGCTCGCAGGCCGTCGGCCAGCCTTTGTGCGTTGGCATGATCATCTGCCAGGCGCTGAATATGGTTGTCCAGCGCATAAAGCCCCGCTGCGGCGAGAATCCCGGCCTGACGCATGCCGCCGCCAACCATTTTGCGCAGACGCCGCGCCTTGGCGATCAACTCGACCGAACCGCACAGCACCGAACCGATCGGCGCACCCAGGCCTTTGGACAGGCAGACCGAAACCGAATCGAAATGCTGAGTGATCTCCCGCGCATCGACACCCAGCTTGACCGCCGCGTTGTAGAGCCGCGCGCCATCCAGATGCAGCGCCAAGCCGTTTTCATGAGTGAAACGGCGCGCCCGGGCCAGATACTCCAGCGGCAGAACCTTGCCCTGCATGGTGTTTTCCAGCGCCAGCAAACGGGTGCGAGCGAAATGGAAGTCATCCGGTTTAATCGCCGCGGCGACCTGCGCCAGGTCCAGTGAACCATCGGCCTGCACTTCCAGCGGCTGCGGCTGGATCGAACCGAGCACTGCAGCGCCACCCCCCTCGTACTTATAGGTATGAGCCTGTTGTCCGACAATGTATTCGTCACCGCGATCGCAGTGGGCCATCAGGCCAAGCAAGTTGCTCATGGTGCCCGTCGGGACAAACAGTGCCTGGGCAAAACCCAATCGTTTTGCCAGTTCGGCTTCCAGATGATTGACCGTCGGATCTTCGCCATAAACGTCGTCACCGGTGGCCGCATTGGCCATCGCGTCGAGCATCCCTGCGGTCGGTTGGGTAACGGTGTCGCTGCGAAGATCGATAACGCTCATGAATCTGGCCTCGGTAAGCAGGGGGAAATCCCTTTAAGGAAGGAATTACTGCGGTCATGCCGATGATTAATCAACCCTTCGGCTAGGAAAAGGTGGTTCAAGCCAACCAAACAGTCGATAACAATCATCAGATAGCAGCAATGCACAGGTGAGAAATATGTGTTAAAAACGCTTCGCCGCCAAACAATCTGGCGGCAAAACGTTCTCAGGGCGGGGTGCAATTCCCCACCGGCGGTAATTGCGCGCAATGCGCATAGCCCGCGAGCGCTTGGCGGCAGCATGGCAATGGCTGTGATGGCGACAAGGTCAGCAGACCCGGTGTGATCCCGGGGCCGACGGTCATAGTCCGGATGAAGAGAGAACGGGATTGGCGTCGCCTAGGCTCTGCACCAAAGCGCCGTCCGCAGGCACTTGTGGCTGCGTACGCTTAAATCCCATTCGATTCATAACGCCCTGTTTTTCACACAAACAGGAGTCAGAACATGCAACCCACCGCAATAGATAGCAAAAGCAAAAACCATCAGGGCGAGCGCGTCGCGTTCATCCAGGCCTGCTGGCACAAGGATATCGTCGACCAGAGCCGTAAAGGCTTCGTCGGTGAAATGATTGCTCAGGGTTATCAAGAGTCGGACATCGATTTCTTCGAAGTCGGCGGCGCCTTTGAAATTCCACTGCACGCCAAACTGCTGGCCAAATCGGGTCGCTATGCCGGCATCGTCGCAGCGGGCCTGGTGGTCGACGGCGGTATCTATCGCCACGAATTCGTCGCCCAGTCAGTCATCAGCGGCCTGATGCAGGTACAGCTGGAAACCGAAGTGCCGGTGTTCTCGGTGGTTTTGACCCCGCACCACTTCCATGCTGGCGAAGAACATCAGAAGTTCTTCTTCGAGCATTTCGTGCACAAGGGCCAGGAAGCGGCGAAGACCTGCGCGGATACGCTGCACAAGATGCGGGCGCTGCGTCGAAGTGAGCCACGCGCGGTAGCCGTCTAGTCGAATGATCGTTCCCACGCGGAGCGTGGGAACGCTCGTTGCGCGAAAGTCAGGTCAGGTTTTCGTCGGTGGTCGGTACGATCAGGATGCCGGCGCGCAGGCCGTTCTTGACCTTGGGGTTCGGGAAGATGATCCGGGCGCCCTGCTCTTCGATGATCCAGCGGGTATTGGCGATATCCTCGGCCAGCACATACCCCACATCCAACTCTGAAAAGTTTTCGATATCCGCCGGCAGGTTCAGGTGGAATTTATCGCTGTGCTTGATCACTTCCCGCGCGACGCTGAACAATTGCAAGCCATCCAGCCCGTCCGCGGTGATTGGCGGTTCGGTGCCTTCGATGATCTGCTTCAAGCGGGTTTCAAGAAGGTCGACGTTGACCCCCTCGTTCTGCCCGAACGGCCGGGCCTTGCCCAGTTCCAGGGTGAAAGACTCGGCATCGAGCTTGTCGTAGGTGTAGGAACTGAAGACGATGGAAGGTTTGTTCTGCAACAGCACCGCCTCCATGCCGGCGGCGCGCAGGCGAGCCAGTTCCTGGCGTGAATGCTGACGACCTTCTTTCCAGGGGTACAGGGCGAACTGCTCGATTTTCGAGCCACGGATCGCCGTGTGCAGGTCGTAATGCAGGCGATCGCGCTCTGGCAGGCTGAAGAAAGTCGCCGCCAGCCGTTCCAGCTCACACGCGCGCAAGGCCTCGGAACCACTGGTTTGTTCGTGCCGGCCGTTGAACAGCCGATTGACGTCCTGCTCGATGAAACGCTCGCCTTTGCGAATCGCTTCCGGGTTGCCGAACAGAAACAGAATACGTGCGCGCGGCTTCAAGTCACCACGGGCGATGTCATGCAACAGGCGATCGAGCAGCTCGATCGGCGCTGTTTCGTTGCCATGGATGCCGGCCGAAAGCAGCAGGTCCAGGCCGTTGTCGCGAGCTTCAGGTGGCCGGACTTCCAGCGCACCTTCGCTCAACCAGCGCATGCGCACGCCTTCGACAGTCAGTTGAGTCTTCTCCGCCGGTTCGCGGCCGGCGAGGGTCAGTTCAAGCAGTTTGCCGAGGGCGAGCATAGAGCGGTTTCCTTAGTGGTCGTGATTGCAATCCGGGCCGTGTACGTGGTCCTCATCATCGCCGACGTCGGCCGGTTCCATCTCCAGTTGCAAACTTACCAGATTAGTCGCCAATGGGCGCAGCAGCAGGTTGGCGTATTCAGCGTCACCTTCTTCGACGTCCACGCCAATCAGCAACTGGCCGCGGCCATCCTGCTGGATCCACAGCTCTTTGCCTTGCCACATGACCGCGACGCGGGTGCAGGACGTTTCCAGTTGCGTGCCGTCGGTGTCTTCAAGGATCAGCTGCAGGGTATCGCTCATGTTTTACGCTCTCGTCTGGAGATAGCGCGGCGCATTCAATTCATGCGCCGACTTTCAATTGATCTGGAATGGATAAACCGCGCCCAGTTTAAGGATTTGCGTCAGTTCATCCAGTGCCGTCCGGCACTCAAGCAACAATTGCGGGTCCGCCAGATCGTTTTCGGTCATGCGGTCGCGGTAGTGCTTGTCGACCCATTCGGTCAATGTGCCGTACAACGGTGCGGTCATGATAACCCCTTGGTTGACGGCCGCCAGTTCGGTTTCGTTAAGTGCGACGCGTAACCGCAGGCAAGCCGGGCCACCGCCGTTCTGCATGCTCTGCTTGAGATCGAAAACCTTCACTTCGCGGATCAGGCCGCCAGAGCTGGTCAGGCCTTGCAGGTACTGCCAGACACGCTCGTTGCCACGGCATTCTTCCGGCACGATCAACAGCATGGAGCCGTCAGGACGCGACAGCAACTGGCTATTGAACAGATAGGAACGTACCGCGTCTTCCACCGTGACCGCGGAACGCGGTACGCAGATCGACTGAAATTTCCCACCGACTTTTGCGAGTTTGCCTTGCAGTTCGGCGAGCATCTTTTCGGTATCGAGGAAGGCGTCCTCGTGATAGAACAGCACCTCGCCGTTACCCACCGCGATCACGTCGTTGTGGAACACGCCCTGATCGATCACCGAAGGGTTCTGCTGGGCATAGACCACGCCGTCATCGCTCAACCCGTGCAAACGCGCGACCGCCTGGGACGCTTCGAGCGTCTGGCGTGCCGGGTACTTTTGCGGGTTCGGGTAACGGGTGTCAAACGCGCTGCGACCGAATACGAAAAACTCAACGCCGGCTTCACCATAATCACGGCAGAAACGGGTGTGGTTGGCCGCGCCTTCATCACCGAACTGCGCCACGGCCGGCAAAGCGGCGTGGTGAGCAAAATGCTTCTGATCGGCGAACATCGCCCCCAGTACGCGGCTGGTGGTCGGGTGTTCGATGCTGCGATGGTATTTGCAGTTCAGGTTGGCGGCGGTGAAATGCACGCGGCCATCGGCGGTGTCGGCGCTCGGGCTGACCGTGGCGGCGTTCGCCACCCACATGCTCGACGCCGAGCAACTGGCAACCAGCAGCGGCATGGCCTCTTTGGCGGCGCGCTCGATCACCTGAGCATCGGTACCGCTGAAACCCAGTCGGCGCAATGCGGCTACGTCCGGACGTTCTTGTGGCGCCAAAACGCCTTGCTGAAAGCCCATTTCCATCAGCGCTTTCATCTTCGCCAGGCCTTGCAGCGCGGCTTCCTTCGGGTTCGAAGACTGCTGGCTGTTGCTCTGGGAGGCGACGTTGCCGTAGGACAGGCCGCCGTAGTTATGGGTCGGCCCCACTAGACCGTCAAAATTGACTTCATAGGATTTCATCAGCGAGGCTCCACGAGAATCTGTTGTTATAAGGCTTCAGTAACTAACTGTTCAGTGCGACCGAGTCGCGGCCATCGCGGGCAAGCCCTGCTCCCACAGGTTCGGAGGTGTTCACACATGTTGTGACCGACGCAAATCCTGTGGGAGCGGGCTTGCCCGCGATTGGGCTTTACACCATCTTCACGCCAGGCGTGAGGGTGGCTGGCAACACCAGGCTCGGGGTTTCCAGCGAGGCCACCGGGTACGCGCAGTAATCCGCGGCGTAGTAGGCACTGGCGCGATGGTTACCCGATGCGCCGACACCACCGAACGGCGCGCTGCTTGCCGCACCGGTCAGCTGCTTGTTCCAGTTGACGATACCGGCGCGGCTTTCCAGCCAGAATTGCTGATAACGCGCTTCGGAATCCGACAGCAAACCAGCCGCCAGGCCATAGTCGGTGTCATTCGCTTCAGCGATCGCCGCTTCGAAATCAGCGTAGCGGATCACTTGCAGCAGCGGACCGAACAGCTCTTCGTCTGGGCGATCGGCAACCGCCGTCACGTCCAGAATGCCAGGGGTCAGCAACGCTGCCTGAGCCTGCGGCTGAGTCATTTCCAACAGGGCCACGGCGCCATTGGCCAGCAGGTGTTCTTGCGCATCCATCAGGGCTTTCGCAGCGCCGAGGGAAATCACCGAGCCCATGAACGGCGCCGGTTGCTGATCGAACGCACCGACTTCAATCGTCGAGCTGACGGCCACCAGACGCGCCAGCAGCGTATCGCCCCAGGCGCCTTGCGGCACCAGCAAGCGGCGGGCGCAGGTGCAGCGCTGACCGGCGGAAATGAAGGCCGACTGAATGATGGTGTAAACAGCGGCATCGAGGTCCGCGACCTGATCCACCACCAGCGGGTTGTTACCGCCCATTTCCAGCGCGAGGATCTTGTCCGGACGACCGGCAAACTGCTGGTGCAGATGATTGCCGGTGCGGCTGGAACCGGTGAAGAACAGACCGTCAATGCCCGGGTTAGCCGCCAGGGCGATACCGGTTTCGCGAGCGCCTTGCAGCAGGTTCAGCACGCCGGCCGGCAGACCGGCTTCGATCCAGCACTTGACCGTCAGCTCAGCCACTTTCGGGGTCAGTTCACTTGGCTTGAACAGCACGCTGTTACCGGCCAGCAGCGCCGGCACGATGTGTCCGTTCGGCAAGTGACCCGGGAAGTTGTAAGGACCAAACACCGCCACCACTCCGTGTGGTTTGTGGCGCAATACCGCAGTGGCATCGCCCAGCGGGCCGCTCTTCTCGCCGGTACGCTCGCGGTAGCTCTGCACCGAGATCGCAATCTTGTTGACCATGCTGGTGACTTCAGTCGCCGCTTCCCACAGGGGTTTGCCGGTTTCTTCACCGATGGTGCGAGCCAGCTCGTCGGCGTGATTCTTCAGTGCAGCGGCAAAGGCTTCCAGCACGCTGATGCGTTCTTCCAGGGTACGACGAGCCCAGCCCGGGAACGCCTGACGCGCCGCTTGCACAGCCGACTCGACCTGACTGGCCGTGGCGCCTTCGCCGGCCCACAGCACTTGCTGGGTCACAGGGTTTACCGATTGAAAGCTTTCACCCTGACCGGCCAGCCATTCACCGGCGATGTATAGCGAATTCATTATTTCGACTCCCGAGCGGACAACGGAACGGCGCGCACTTGATCGCCAGCGTTGAGTTGAAGACGTTTGGCGGTCAGCGGATCGACCACCAACGTGCCGGCGGCGAAGCGTGCTGGTGCGGCAGTGATCCGGCAGTCTTCGCGCTTGCGGTTATGAATCAGGAATGGCGTGGCGTCGTCACCCGGGGTGCCGATGGCCAATACCAGCGCCTGGCTGTCGCGGACCGCACGGATCTTGGTGGTTTCGCATTCCACCGCAGGGCCGGCATCGAAAATGTCGACATAGCCTTGATAACTGAAGCCTTCGCTCTTGAGCATCGACAGTGCCGGCTCGGTATCCGGGTGAACCTGGCCGATCACGTTGCGCGCATCTGGCGACAGGAAGCAGGTGTACAGCGGGAATTTCGGCATCAGTTCGGCGATGAACGCCTTGTTGCCCACGCCAGTGAGGTAATCGGCCTGGCTGAATTCCATCTTGAAGAAGTGCCGACCCAGGCTTTCCCAGAACGGCGACCGCCCGGCGTCGTCGGACACACCGCGCATTTCGGCGATGATCTTGTTGCCGAACAGCTGCGGGAACTCGGCGATGAACAGCAGCCGCGCCTTGGCCAGCATGCGGCCATTGAGGCCACTGCGGAAATCGGCGTGCAGGAACAACGAGCACAGCTCGGAGTTACCAGTCAGGTCGTTGGCCAGAAACAGCGTCGGAATTTCACGGTAAATGTTCAGCTCTTGCGAGGCGCTGACCGTCAGGCCGACCCGGAAGTTGTACCAGGGCTCACGCAGGCCGACGGCGCCGGCAATGGCGGAGATGCCTACCACGCGGCCGTTGTCGTCCTCGAGTACGAACAGATAGTCCGCATCACCGCGCCCGGCTTCGCCGCGGAAGGTCTTCTCGGCCCAGCCGACCCGATGGGCCAGACGCTCTTCGTTGGCCGGCAAGGTGGTCAGGCCGGTACCGGTGCTGCGGGCCAGGTCGATCAGAGCGGGTAAATCGCTGCTGCGTACGGGACGAACAATCATGCTATCTCCTCAAACGGGCCGCTGGCGCTGCCCGTGAAACTCGCTGCTTTACTAAGCATTCATTCTTTATAGGCATAGCAGCAGGCGTTAAACCGCCACCAGGCGCACGCTGGCACCTTCACCGACGCCCAGGGCTTCGGCCGCTTCAAGATCCAGGGTGACGGGTTTGCCCGGCGCGTAATCGAGCTCAAGCAAAACGGCGCGGTAATCCTGCAACTGGGCATTGGCCACCAGATATTGACGACCTGCGCCTTTGACCGGCTCGCCAATTTTCACCGGCACGACACGGCTCTGGGCGATCGAACGGATCCCCGAGACGCGGGCATGCAGCGTCGGGCCACCGTCGAAAATGTCGATGTAGTGATCCGTCTCGAAGCCTTCGCGCATCAGAATGTCGAAGGTGATTTGTGCCCGTGGGTGCACCTGGCCCATCGCCTCTTGAGCGGAGTCCGGCAGCAACGGCACGTAAATCGGGTAATGCGGCATCAGTTCGGCCAGGAAGGTGCGGCTTTTCAGGCCACACAGACGCTCGGCTTCGGCGTAGTTGAGGTCGAAGAAGTTGCGACCGATGGCATCCCAGAACGGCGAGTCGCCATTTTCGTCGCTGTAACCGACGATCTCGGTCACCACCGAATCGGCAAAGCGCTCCGGATGGCTGGCCACGAACAACAGGCGACCGCGGGAATTGAGTTCAGCCCAAGGCGAACCCACCAGCTCCGGCTTCACGTAGAAACTGGTCAGCAAGCTGTTGCCGGTCAGGTCGTGGCACTGGGAGAGCACGTGGATCTTGTTGTGAATCTTCAGCTCGCGGGAGGCATGCACAAAAGTTTCGTTACGAAAGCTGTAGAACGGCTCGGAATAACCGGCCGATGCAACGATGGCCGAACAGCCGACCAGCTTGCCGGTGGCCGTGTCTTCGAGGACGAAGAAATAGCTCTCTTCACCGTTGAAGCTGACTTCGGCGGCGAACGAGGCTTCGCTTGCGGCGATCTTGTCGCTCAGGCGTTCAACGTCATCCGGCAAGGAAGTGACACCAATCGGGCTGTCCGCAGCCAGACGCTGTACCTCGCCCAGATCAGCCATTTGTGCGGGGCGCATCACCAGCATGGTGTCACTCCTTTCTCGAAAAATTCACAGAAGAAAATATCCGGGCCGCCCTTGAGGAGACTGTGGGAGCGAGCTTGTGTGGCGAGGGGGCTTGCCCCCGTTGGGGTGCGAAGCGCCCCTGAAACCAGTCGCCACGATCTTGGATCAGAAGGTGGTGACCGGTTTACGATTGCTTCGCAACCGAACGGGGGCAAGCCCCCTCGCCACAACAAGCCGCTCCCACATTGGTTTGGCCCGGCACAAAAAATTGGGTTCGACGCCTGAAATCATCAGGCGTCGAGGGGTCTATCAGGCTTGCGTCAGCTTGGCCACGGCGCGTTCGAAACGGTCCAGGCCAGCATCGATATCGGCGTCTTCAACCACCAGGCTTGGGGCGAAACGAATCACGTCCGGGCCGGCTTGCAGAATCATCAGGCCTTCACGCTCGGCGGCGTTGAAGATGTCTTTGGCCTTGCCTTTCCAGGCATCGCTCAGCACGCAACCGAGCAGCAGGCCCAGACCGCGAACTTCAGTGAAGAGGCCATATTTCTCGCCGATCTGCTCAAGACGGGTCTTGAACTTGTCGTGCTTGGCACTGACGCCATTCAGCACTTGGGGCGTGTTGATCACATCGATCACCGCTTCAGCGACCGCACATGCCAGCGGGTTGCCGCCATACGTGGTGCCGTGGGTGCCGACGACCAGGTGTTTGGCCAGGTCTTCGGTGGTCAGCATCGCTGCGATCGGGAAACCGCCGCCCAGGCTCTTGGCGCTGGTCAGGATGTCCGGGGTCACGCCGTAATGCTGGTAGGCGAACAGCTTGCCGCTGCGGCCCATGCCGGTCTGAACTTCGTCGAACACCAGCAGCGCGTTATGCGCATCGCACAGTTCACGCGCACCTTGCAGGTAAGACAACTCGGCTGGCAGTACGCCGCCTTCGCCCTGGATCGGTTCCAGAACCACCGCGCAGGTCTTGTCGGAAACAGCCGCTTTCAGCGCAGCCAGATCGTTGTAAGGCACGTGGGTGATGCCGGTGATCTTCGGACCGAAGCCGTCGGAGTACTTCGACTGGCCACCGACGTTCACGGTGAACAGGGTACGGCCGTGGAAGCTGTTGAGCGCGGCAACGATTTCGTACTTCTCGGTACCGAAACGGTCATGGGCCACGCGACGGGCCAGCTTGAAAGCGGCCTCGTTGGCTTCGGCGCCAGAGTTGCAGAAGAACACGCGCTCGGCAAAAGTGGCGTCGACCAGCTTATGAGCCAGACGCAAGGCCGGCTCATTGGTGAACACGTTGGACACGTGCCACAGCTTGTTCGCTTGCTCGGTCAATGCAGTGACCAGCGCCGGATGCGCATGGCCCAATACGTTAACGGCAATCCCGCCGGCGAAGTCGATCAGCTCGCGGCCAGACTGGTCCCAAACACGGGAACCGGCACCACGCACAGGAATGAAAGCGGCTGGCGCGTAGTTGGGAACCATTACCTGGTCAAAATCGGCGCGTTCTACCGCAGCGTGCTCAACGGACATCGGAGTCTCCTGAAGAGGAACACTCGCCTGGAACTGGCGAGCGATGAGGGGATTGTAAGGACAGTTTTCAGCCCGGCCTTGCCGCCAAGCGACAACTTCTTATAGCGCAAACACAGGTTTTGCCCGGGTTTACGGCAATGCGACAAATACCGTCGCAAAGGCGCAGTTTAAACTGCCTGCAGGGTTTGCGGCAGGCTGCGAGGATCTTACTCATCCGGATTTTACGGTGGCGGTATATATGTACCGCACGTCGTCGGCGCTCAGGGTGTTTTCTGAGGTCTTCTTAACGCCAACGGCAACCTTCATGAGCCTGACCAACGAAAATCCGGACGCTCTCCATCTCGATCCGATGCCACCCTTTAACAGGGACACCCATTACCAGCATTTGATGAGCGTCATCCCCCGCTGGCTGACGCAGGCGACTGCGCAAAAGCGCGAAGCCTTGAGCAAGGCAAAACCACGTTTGCCGGCCGGCCTCGACAGCGCGTCCCGCAGCCAGCACGCCGAATTACGCGAACTCAATGCCTTGCACTGGCAAGCACAGAATCGCGTTGACCAGTCCCTGGCCAAGTTGAAAAATGCCAGCGACTTTGCCGAACCATTGCTGGTTGCAGCGCTGAAAAAGCGCTTCGGCCTGGTGCTGGACGTCCATCAAACTTTTTTGCGTCTTTATATTCCCGCCCATATCCCCTGGTTGCAGCTGAAGTCGGGCGCGGCGCGCATCTGGACGGTGTCGCTGCTGGACGCCGCGCTGCACAACTTCGAAAGCAGCGAGACCGAGGGCGACGCCTTTGAGGCCGCCTCGACCTACATCAGTGCGCCCTCCCCTGCGGGACAGTTCAATGAGCTGCCGCACGTCCGGCTAAAAATGCCCATCACGGCATTCACTCAGCTGTGCCGGGAACTGGATATTGGCGAACACTACAAAACCTACCTCGAAGAAAACCTGGGTATCAGCAACCCGGTGGTCGCGGCGATCCTGCAAGCCAGAGTCCGCGATAGCCAGAAAACGGCCCTCGACACCGCCCTGCAAATGGCCTACATGCAAAACCGGCTTGGCGGCGATGCCCATCGCCTGATCCTTGGTTTACTCGACGGCCTGCAGCATTTACGCCTGCACGGACAGACATGGGGCTGTCATGAACTGACCATCATGAACGCACGCCTGACTGGCATCGTGCTGTTTTCCCCGGACCTGGAACGGGCGCATGCAGCGGCCCGAGTGGTGGCCTATATCCCCAACGACCCCGAACACCCGATCAAGGAATATCCCTCCAGCAGCGCGTTTGCCCAGGACCTGACCCAGCGCTTGCGCAATCATGACTATCAACAGTTCTTCAGTCGCTTTATCGACCACGAGGATCGCGGACACTTCTTCGCTCAGTTGAACAACCGTCTCACCCCCATCACCTGGCAACCGCTTCAACCTGGCGATCCACGCCCCACCTGGAGAGAAAATCCCGCCCGACGGGTAAATCTGCAAATGGCGGCAACGCCGATAAAAGCGGAGCTATGGACTCATCTCTATCAGCGCAAGCTCGACAAGCTTCTCAACGATGCACGTGTTGTCGCGGTATCGACGGCGACCGTCGACCAGAAAGCGCGCTGGGCGCTATGGGATTCGTTCAGTGAAATCGCCTCGGCCCTGATCAATATCGTCTCCTTCGTCGCCCTGCCGTTCGTGCCATTTCTCGGCGAGTTGATGCTGGCCTACATGGCCTACCAGTTACTCGACGAAACCTTCGAAGGCATTGTCGACTGGGCGCAAGGCCTGACCGTTGAAGCCTTCGAGCACTTCATGGGGGTGGTCGAGTCGGCCGTGCAACTGGGCACATTTGCGGCCGGAGGTGTTATTGCTGCGGGGGAGTTCCGTGCGGTTCTGCCCCGGGAAATCGTGCAATTCATCGACCGTTTCAATCCAGTACAGACGCCCACTGGCGCCACCCGCTACTGGAACCCCGACTTGACCCCTTACGAACAACCCGTCGCGCTTCCTGACGACATCAAGCCCGATGAACTCGGGCTACACCATTACGCGGGCAAAACCCTGCTGACCCTGGAAAACAAACACTACAACGTGTCCCTGGATCCGGTGAGCGGCGAGTATCGCATCGAACACCCGACTCGCCCCCAAACCTACAAACCCGCGCTGAAGCACAATGGCAAAGGCGCTTGGCAAACCGAGGTCGACCAGCCGCTGAGCTGGGACCAGGCCACGGTGTTGCGCCGTATCGGCCCCGACATGCAACGGTTTTCACCGTCAATGCGCGAACGCATGCTCAGCATCAGCCACTGCCATGAAAATGCCCTGCGCAAGATGCATGTGAATGCCGGACAGCTGCCGCCATTGCTGGCCGACACGCTCAAACGCTTCAAGATCGATCAAGACCTCCAGATCTTTATCGATCTGATCGGCAGCGCACAGCCGATTGACTACCTGAAGGCCGACCCCATCGCACAACTGGAACTGCTGTGTGACTACAACTACTGGCCGGCTGACAAAGGATTGCGCCTGGTCGACGCAACGCGAACCCTTTGGGAGCGCAGCACCGCCCACCAAACCGTGGTGCAGATCAATCAAACGCAACTGAGCAACGGTGACCTGATCAGAACGCTATTCCTGAAGCTTGGGGAAAGCGAAACCAGAACACTGCTGGGTGAACATTTCGGCACGCCGGCTCCAAGCCTCGATACCCGCGCCCGCACTTTACGCGCGACGCTGAAAGCGCTCGCCGAGAGTAAACGGGAAATTCTCTTCGACAATCGATACCGCAAGCTCGAACGCGCCACTTCCCCGCTGGTGCAAAAACTCATCGAAGCCGAACCCGGCTTGCCGACCAGCATGGCCCAAGCGCTGCTGCAAACGGCCAGCGACCAAGAGCTGCAACAACTGGAGCGCGGCAACTTATCCAAACGCCTGGCACTGCTCACCCGTGAAGCCCGATTGCAAGTCAGGGTGACCAGGGCTTACGAAGGCCTGGAGCTCCGCTCAACCGCCAACAACCCCGACACCGATCGCCTGGCCCTGCACACCTTGAAGCAACTGCCTGGCTGGTCAGGACAATTGCGCCTGGAGATTCGCGAATACGTCCATGGTGGACGCTTGCTCGACCGTGTCGGCAATGACGATGCGCCGATCCGCAAAGTGCTCGTTCTCAATGCGGATGGCGATTACCAGGCCTTTGACGATAACGGCCTTGAGCTCAGCGGCACGAGCACGTTTTATCTGGAGCTATTGCAGGCGCTACCGGACAGCGAGCGCTCGGCACTCGGCATCCACATTGGCGAAGGCGAAAAACTCAAACAGCTGATTCGCAGCCATGCCCTGAACCGCGATGAACTGCGTTCGGTATTGGCGCAACATCCGCTGTTGAAACCCAGTTACGACCCGACTGTCATGCGTTTGCTCGGTGGCGCGGATGGCTACCATCGCGCGCCGTACGCTACGCCAACCTTGCAGGCCCGCGCCCATCAGCTGTTCCCCCAGCTATCGCGCGAAGCACTGCACGCCTTTGTCGAACGCTTGCAACAGCATCCGACCGGCCCGCGGGCAGAGCTGACCCGGCTCATGGCCGAACACGCGCGACTGCGCAATGACCTGCACCTGTGGCGTGACGAAATCCCGCTGTTGATGCCGGACACCCAGATCAGAATCACCCCAGAACAATTCAGCATCCAGCAGCGAAATCGCCGAGACCTGGCACAAGAATTACTCGACTGCTGGCGACAACAAGCCTCACCGCCCGACGGCGAGGATCACAGTGTCGACTTCCGCTTCTCCCAACCGATACTGGGCGAGCTGCCAGCCCTCAGCGCGGGCTTCGACCACGTGACAAACCTGTCGCTGGACGGCCACATCGCCACACGAGGAGTCCACGAATTCATACGCGGATTCCACGGCTTGCGTCGTCTGGCCTTGCGCGGTTTGCGCCTCAATCGCTTGCCGCAGGCCATTGAGCAATGGCCGAACCTCAATGAACTGATTCTGAGCGACTGCGCCATCACCCTGACGCAACAAAGCCATGCGACCCTGTCGGCGCTGGATAAACTGGTAATTCTGGACTTGTACAAGAACCCGCTGGGAATGATCCCTAATGTCGAAAATTTGCCCCACCTGAACTACATCGACGTCTCGGCCACCGGCATTTCCAGATTCCCCTCCGGTTTACTGACTCGGCCACACCTTCGAACCGCCCTGCTCAACGACAACCGCATTCAGGAGCTGCCCGAGGCACTTTTCAATCTTCCCAACGCTACCCGGGAAGGCTTCGATCTCGGCGCAAATCCGCTTTCAGTCGTTGCCCGAGAACGCATAAAAATCCATTTCCACCGCACGCGTCAGGACTTCGCAGTGTTTGCCGAACAGGCTGATATCGATCGGGTGCAAGCGCTGTACCCAGGCATGGATCAGGAGGAAGCCAGTGAATTAATCTATTTGCTGCCCGGCACGCTGGCCGACGGCAAAGTGGCGATCACGCGCCTGGAAAGCGAATTCAACACCCTCAGCAACGACCTCTCAGCCTGGACCGCAGATGTACCGGCGGTGCATCCGGTGAGCGGGGCCCCTTTTACCGCGCAGGAGTTGCTCAGCGAGCATTCGATCCGGGATGAATTCAAACGGATTGTGGAACGTTGCTGGCGCCGGCAAACCACTCTGGATGATTTCAATCAGCAGCTCCTGCCCACCTATGAGCTGAGCCTGCCCACCATTATTACCGGTAACTTGCCGACGCTGCGGGCCGACTTCAGTCACGTCTCGCTGCTGTATTTGCACAGCGTTGATGGGCTGTCCTCTGGGGCCGAGCGTTTTCTGGAGAGCTTTCCTCGCCTCAAAGGGCTGACCCTCGTTAACTACCGACAGCAACATTTTCCCGAAGCGATTTTCAGGATGGGCGATCTGACCGCCTTGTCGATGACCGATTGCCAACTCACCCTGACGGCGCACAGTGCCTTGGAACTGGCACAGATGGAGCGGCTTGATTATCTGGACCTGAGCGACAACCCGCTGGGCGCCCCGCCAGACGTGAGTCAGATGTCCCGCCTCACGACCCTGCTGCTGAACAACACCGGCATCACTGAATTGCCGCCAGGTTTGTTGCAACTCAACTCCCTGAACACTGTGGATCTCAGCGCAAACGCAATCATCCATATACCCGCCGAGATTCGGGAATTGCCACGGGAGATTGGCGAAGGCATCAATCTGAGAAGCAATCCGTTGTCAGAGGAAAGCCTGCAAATGCTGATCGATTATTTCAGGCAGACAGGTATTTACTTCGGCGTCGATGCGGTCATTGATCAAGCGGAAATGGAAGTGTCATCGTCCGAAGGCTCTGACGTCGATGAGTGATCGACGCCAGATTCAACGACCGATCAACCGCGTTCGGATGGCACCGACGACAACTCGAACGGGCTGCTGCTGCGCCGCTGGTTGCGATCTTCCCGCGGCGTGGCGCCGAAGAAGTTGCGGTAGGCGCTGGAGAAATGCGGCCCCGAAGAGAAGCCACATGACAGGCCGATCTGGATGATCGACTTGCTGGTTTGCATCAACATCTGCCGAGCCTTGTTCAGGCGCAATTCCAGATAGTACTGGCTCGGCACGCGGTTGAGGTATTGCTTGAAGATGCGCTCCAGCTGCCGACGCGATACGCACACGTGCTGGGCGATTTCGTCGGTGGTCAGCGGCTCTTCGATGTTGGCTTCCATCAGCAACACCGCCTGGGTGAGCTTCGGATGACTGGAGCCCAAGCGGTTCTGCAGCGGAATGCGCTGGCGTTCGCCGCCTTCCCGGATGCGTTCGACCACCAGTTCTTCCGACACCGCACCGGCCAGTTCGGCACCGTGATCGCGGGCCAGCACCGCCAGCAACAGGTCAAGCACCGACAGGCCGCCGCACGCGGTCAGGCGATCACGATCCCAGTCGAACAGGTGGCTGGTGGCAATCACCTTCGGGAAACGCTCGGCGAAATCGTCCTGCCAACGCCAATGCACGGCCGCGCGATAACCGTCGAGCAAACCCAACTGCGCCAACGGGTAGACACCGGCCGACAACCCACCGATTACACAACCGGCGCGCACCAGTTGTTTCAGCCCACTGCTGAGTGCCGGCGCAAGCGAGGTCGGCGGCTCGTCGGCGAGCAGGAACAGTTTCTGGAAGTTTTCGAGCTTGCCGGCCCAGGGTTCACCTGGCAATTGCCAGGCGCCTTCGGTCGATGGTTCGGCCTGCAAGAACGACAGTTCGTAAACGACGTCCGGGTGCACACGCTGGGCAACACGCAAGGCCTCCTCAGCCAGCGCAAGCGTCAGAGCTTTTGTGCTGGGCCAAATCAGGAAACCAATTCGATGGGCAGTCATGGCGGGCAATCCGAAGCAAAGAACAGAATGAAGGCTTGGGCCAAGGCTAGCCTGTAAATGAACACAAATCTTGAAACCGATGGAGATCAAATTGTGGGAGCTGGCCTGCCAGCGATGGCGGTGTGTCTGTGCCACAGATGCAAACTGACCCACCGCTATCGCTGGCAGGCCAGCTCCCACAGGGATCGGGGCCGGCCTCTAAATCGCGAAGCATGCACAATCGCGGTGCATAACGACAGTCCTGATTATTTCAAGCTGCCGGACAAAAATTGCTGCAAACGCTCGGACTGCGGATTGACCAGCACTTCGCGCGGGTTGCCGCTTTCCTCGACCACGCCTTTGTGCAAGAACACCAGCTGATTCGACACTTCACGGGCAAAGCCCATTTCGTGCGTCACCACCACCATGGTCCGGCCTTCCTGTGCCAGGGCCTGCATGACTTTCAGCACATCACCGACCAACTCAGGGTCCAGGGCCGAGGTCGGCTCGTCGAACAACATCACCTCAGGCTCCATCGCCAGCGCCCGGGCAATCGCCACACGCTGCTGCTCGCCGCCGGACATGTGGCCCGGGTAAGCGTCTTTGCGATGGGCAACACCGACCTTGTTCAGGTAATGCTCGGCCTTTTCGCGGGCTTCGCTCTTGGATATGCCGAGCACGTGGACCGGCGCTTCCATGATGTTTTCCATCGCGGTCATGTGCGACCACAGGTTGAAATGCTGGAACACCATCGACAGGCGCGAACGCATGCGTTGCAGCTGTTTCGGGTCGGCGGCTTTCAGCGCGCCGTCCTTGTTGGCGACCAGTTTCAGCTCTTCGTTGTTGAGCAGAATCTTGCCCGCGTGCGGCTGCTCGAGCAGGTTGATGCAGCGCAAGAAAGTACTTTTGCCGGAGCCACTGGAGCCGATGATGCTGATCACATCGCCAGCCGCCGCTTTCAGGGACACGCCCTTGAGCACTTCGTGACTGCCATAGCGTTTATGCAGGTCTTGGACTTCAAGTTTGTACATGCGGTCGGTTCTCACAAAAACAGTCAGTCAGTCGTTGAGCAAGCGCCCGTGACGCAGCGCTTCGCGCCCCGCCACCTTGGCCAGCCAGAAACCGGGTTGGGCATAACGCAGCCGTTCAATGGCAAACAGCACCCCGGACGTACCAGCACACACCGTGCTGACCCGATCCGATAACGGATCGATCACTTCAAAAATCTCGTCGCCCGCCTCAACCCACTCACCGGGTTTACGCAGAAAACTCACCACGCCCGGATGCGGCGCGAACAGCAATTCAGTGCCTTCGAACGGCAGGCCTTCGCAAGCGTCTTGCGCAGGTTTTGGCCATTCGCCGCTGATCAAGCCTTGTTCCGCGAGGAACGCCAGAATGCCTTCGGCGCAAGCCACCGCCTCTTCGCGACCGGTATCGGATTGGCCACCCAACTCGATGGTCGTTGCCAGGCAGGCCAGTGGAATCCGGGCATCCGGAAACAGACGCGACAGACGCAGCCATGGCAGCGAACAGGCTTCATCAAAGGAGCTGCCGCCGGAATCCTCCGCCAACAGCCCGACCTTGACGTTCAAGTGCGCAGCCAGTGAACGCCATTGCGGCCAGTGTTGCGGCAAGGCATACATGTGCAGCGCCGCTTCACAATCGCAATGCAGATCCAGCACCACGTCGGCGGTGCAGGCATGACTGAGTAAGATGCGCTGCATGCCTTGCAACTGACTCGCGGCCGGCGGCAAGGCCGCCAGCACATCGCTCATGGTTTCACGGATCAAACGGATATTGGCGTGAGGATCGTCACCCAGATGCCCTTGCAGCTCAGCGGCCACGGGCTCGCTCAGCTCGACGAAATCGCGGTTGAAGTTCTTGCCGCTACCCGCCTCGAATCGCCCTTGATGATTCCCCTGAAGCAGTTGACCCAGGCCCAGCGGATTAGCCACTGGCACCAGTTCGATCACACCGTTCAGCAAGCCCTGGGCTTCGAGTTCGGTCAGGCGTTTTTTCAGTTCCCAGGCCGTGCGCATCCCCGGCAGTTCATCGGCGTGCAGGCTGGCCTGGATGTAGGCCTTGCGCTCGCCAGCGCCGAAGCGGAACACCGAAATCCGGCGCTCGCTGCCCAGGTGACTCCACGGCAAAACATGATCGATACGTTCCATATCAGTGCTTCCGCGGGGCCAGATAGCCCAGCCAGCGCAGCTCGGCCATTTTGAACAGGCGCACCAGAATGAAGGTCAGGCACAGGTAGAACACGCCGGCGGTGATGTAGGCTTCGAACGGCAAGTAGAACTGAGCGTTGACCGTGCGCGCGGCACCGGTGATGTCGATCAGGGTCACGATGGACGCCAGACTGGTGGTCTGCAGCATCATGATCACTTCGTTGCTGTACTGCGGCAGTGCCCGGCGCAGGGCCGATGGCAGCAGGATCCGCTTGTACATTTTGACCCGCGACATGCCCATGGCCTTGGCCGCTTCGATCTCGCCGTTCGGCGTGGCGCGCAGGCTGCCGGCGATGATTTCAGCGGTGTAGGCGCTGGTATTGATAGCGAAGGCCAGGCACGCACAGAACGTGGCACTGGACAGCCATGGCCAGAGGAAGCTTTCGCGTACCGTTTCGAATTGCGCCAGGCCGTAGTAGATCAAAAACAGCTGCACCAGCATCGGCGTGCCGCGGATCACGTAAGTGAACAGCCAGGCACTCATGTTTACCACCGGCTGCTTGGAGACGCGCATCAGCCCCAGCGGCAGGGCCGCCAACAGACCGAAGAACAGCGACAGTGCGAGCAATTTCAGGGTGGTCACCAGGCCGCCGAGGTACAGCGGCAAGGCCTCCCAAATGACGTTGTAGTCGAAGATCATAGATCAGCCGCCCTTACGCCTACCGAGTAGCGCTTCTCAAGGTGACGCAATGCCAGCAACGAGACGCTGGTAATCACCAGGTACATCGCCGCCACTGCGAGGAAGAAGGTGAAAGGCTCGCGGGTAGCATCTGCCGCCTGCTTGGCCTTGAACATCATGTCTTGCAGACCGACCACCGAAATCAGCGCGGTCGCCTTGGTCAACACCAGCCAGTTGTTGGTGAAACCCGGAATCGCCAGACGAATCATCTGCGGCACCAACACCCGGAAGAACACCTGAAAACTGCTCATGCCATATGCCATGCCGGCTTCTGCCTGCCCCTTCGGGATTGCCATGAAGGCCCCCCGGAAAGTTTCCGACAGGTACGCACCGAAGATGAAACCCAGGGTGCCGATACCGGCGGCCAGCGGATTCAGGTCGATGTAATCGTCATAACCGAGCATCGGCGCGACACGGTTGAGCAAGTCCTGGCCGCCATAGAAAATCAGCAGGATCAGTACCAGATCGGGAATACCGCGGATCACCGTGGAGTACAGGTCGCCCAGCCAGGCCAGCCAGCGTATCGGGGACAGACGCAGCGCAACGCCGATCAGCCCCAGAACAATGGCCAGGACCATGGACGACAAGGCGAGCTGAAGCGTCAGCCATGCGCCATCGAGGATGACAGCCCCGTAGCCTTTCAACATGATTCAGGTCCTCGAAAGTTGGGATGAAAAAATGGCGCAAACCTCAGAGATCCTGTTGCTTGCGCCATTTCGCAGGTGTTGCGGGGACGATTACTTGCCGTAGATATCGAAGGCGAAGTATTTGTCCTGGATTTGCTTGTACTTGCCGTTCTCGCGAATGGCCGCGATCGCGGTGTTGATCTTGTCTTTCAGCGCGTCGCCCTTGCGAACTGCGATACCCACGCCGTCGCCGAAGTATTTGACGTCGGTGAAGGCCGGGCCAACGAAGGCGAAACCTTTGCCAGCGTCGGTTTTCAGGAAGCCGTCATCCAGCAGGGTAGCGTCTGCCACGGTGCCGTCGAGGCGACCGGCAGCCACGTCGAGGTAGATTTCGTTCTGCGAACCGTAAGGCTTGATCTCGGCACCCAGCGGGGCCAGGACTTCGCGGGCGAAACGCTCGTGGATCGAACCACGTTGCACGCCAATGTTCTTGCCCTTCAACTCAGCCAGGTTTTCGCTGACCTGAGTACCCGCCTTCATGACCAGGCGAGCCGGGGTGTTGTAGTACTTGTTGGTGAAGTCCACGGACTTCTTGCGGTCTTCGGTGATGGACATGGACGACAGGATCGCATCGATCTTGCGCACTTTGAGTGCCGGGATCAGGCCGTCGAACTCTTGCTCGACCCACACGCACTTGACCTTCATCTCCTCGCACAGGGCATTGCCGATGTCGTAGTCAAAACCCACGATGCTGCCATCCGGCGCTTTGGAGGCGAACGGAGGGTAAGCTGCTTCGATACCGATTTTTACGGGCTTGTCATCGGCGAAGGTCGGCAGGGACAGCACGGACAGCGCCAGGGCGCCAAGCAGCACAAGTTTCTTCATCTTGGGACTCCATCGGTAAAGGGCAAAACGGCAGAGTGAGCAACAGCCCAATATGCGAATGGGTTAAACCGCAAAGCGGTGCTGCGTCCTAGGAACCATGCGCTGATTTCAACACAGGCAACGACGAGCGAGTGATCGGCATTCTAACGACAGGCCCGAAGCCGATATTTCTTCAATGCGACAACAAATTACAGATGCACCGAGAAAGCCGCTTGAGCGCATTGACAGCCTTGCAATTTCATGCAAGAGCAAAAGACAGTGAACCGATCTATATTGCAAATTGCGGGCCTATTATTGGCAAACCCTTCTAATCCGGCAAGCGCAGCGTGGCGTCTTATTTTTCAGGCCGGATTGAAGGGCCCTGAAACGGGGCGTTGCGTTTCCCAATGCCTCGTTATTGGACGAGCGGTTACACATTAAGTTACTTGAAGCGGGATGGGTAACAGTGGGAATGGGCCTACGGCGGATACCGATAATTATTGGCACTCCCGCTGATCATTCCCGCGCTCCGCGTGGGAATGCATCCCGTGACGCTCTGCGTCACAGCGTCAACGGCGGACGCGGAGCGACCATGGCGGCATTCCCACGCAGAGCATGGGAACGATCAATACGAAAAAACCCCACCAGGCTCAACACCTGGTGGGGCTTCGATGACTCAGGAATCGGCGCTTACGCGACGTTCATGGTCTTGTGCGTATCAATCAGATGCTGCACCACACCCGGATCGGCCAGGGTCGAAATATCCCCCAACCCATCGTATTCGGCCGTCGCAATCTTGCGCAGAATCCGGCGCATGATCTTGCCCGAACGGGTTTTCGGCAGGCCCGGCGCCCACTGGATCACATCCGGCGAAGCAATCGGACCGATCTCCTTGCGCACCCAGTTTTTCAACTCCAGACGCAATTGCTCGGTCGGCTCTTCGCCAGCATTCAAGGTGACGTAAACATAAATGCCCTGCCCCTTGATGTCATGCGGCACACCGACCACCGCCGCTTCGGCGACTTTCGGGTGCGCGACCATCGCGCTTTCGATCTCGGCGGTGCCCATGCGGTGGCCGGATACGTTGAGCACGTCATCCACGCGACCGGTGATCCAGTAATAACCGTCCGCATCGCGACGCGCACCGTCACCGGTGAAATACATGCCACGGAACGTCTTGAAGTAGGTGTCAACGAAGCGGTCATGGTCGCCAAACAGCGTACGCGCCTGGCCTGGCCACGAATCGAGAATCACCAGGTTACCCTCGGCCTCGCCTTCGACGATGTTGCCCAGGTTATCCACCAGCGCTGGCACCACGCCGAAGAACGGACGCGCCGCAGAACCCGGCTTGAGGGCGTGAGCGCCCGGCAACGGGCTCATCATGTTGCCGCCGGTTTCGGTCTGCCACCAGGTATCGACGATCGGGCAACGAGACTTGCCGACATTCTTGTAGTACCAGTCCCAGGCTTCCGGGTTGATCGGCTCGCCCACCGAACCCAACAGGCGCAGGCTGCTGCCATCGGCGCCTTCAACGGCGGCGGTGCCCGAGGCCATCATCGCGCGGATCGCGGTCGGTGCGGTGTAAAGGATGTTGACCTTGTGCTTGTCGACGATCTTCGCCACCCGGGTGATGTCCGGGTAGTTCGGCACGCCTTCGAACAGCAGCGTGGTCGCGCCGTTGGCCAGCGGTCCGTAGACGATATATGAGTGACCAGTGACCCAGCCGACGTCGGCGGTGCACCAGTAAATTTCGCCCGGACGATAATCGAACACACGCTCGTGGGTCATCGCCGCATACAGCAGGTAACCGCCGGTGGTGTGCTGCACGCCCTTCGGCTTGCCGGTGGAACCGGAGGTGTAAAGGATGAACAGCGCTTCTTCAGCGCCCATCTCTTTGGGTGCACACACGGTGCCCGCCACTTTCATCAGGTCCTCGAACCAGATGTCGCGGTGCTGGTTCCACTTGATGTCGCCACCCGTGCGCTTGCACACGATGACTTTCTGGATGCTGCTGGTTTCCGGGTTGGTCAGCGCGTCGTCGACGTTGGCCTTCAGCGGAATCTTTTTGCCAGCCCGTACGCCTTCGTCAGCGGTGATCACCACTTTGGATTTGCAGTCGATGATGCGGCCGGCCAGGGCTTCTGGCGAGAAACCGCCGAACACCACCGAGTGAATTGCGCCGATCCGGGCGCAGGCCAGCATGGCGACCACGGCTTCGGGGATCATCGGCATATAGATCGTCACCACGTCGCCGCGATGCACATCCTGGCCGCGCAAGGCGTTGGCGAACTTGCAGACTTGTTCGTGCAGCTCGCGGTAAGTGATGTTGCGGCTTTCGGCAGGGTCATCCCCTTCCCAAATGATCGCGATTTGATCGCCGCGTTCGGCCAGATGACGGTCGAGGCAATTGTAGGAAACGTTCAGCGTGCCGTCGGCAAACCATTTGATGTCGACGTGGTGATCGTCGAAGGACGTCTGCTTCACCGTGGTGAAAGGCTTGATCCAGTCCAGGCGCTTGGCTTGTTCACGCCAGAAGCCGTCCGGGTTGACGACCGACTGCTGGTACATGGCCTTATAGGTGGCCTCGTCAGTCAGCGTGTTGGCTAGAACCTCGGGACGAACGGGATACAAAGAAGCCGCACTCATCTTTCTTACCTCGGTGGAATAGTTGTTTTTGTATGGCTTCAGTTGTAGCCGGGCCGGGCCTATAGAACCATTCGACGATGGTAGTAACAAGCCCCTACAAATTATCGTGGATACCCCGAAACCCCACTTCTACGCCTATCCCAGACAATGCCGGTAACGCGCCCTGTAGCAGCTGGCGAAGCCTGCGTTCGGCTGCGCAGCAGTCGCAATTCGGTAAACGCCAAATTAGCTGACATACCGCACTGGCTGGTTTTACGACTGCTGCGCAGCCGAACGCAGCCTTCGCCCGCTGCTACAAATCATGCGTCGCAGTAAAACGGATGCCTTGCCTTTTTGGGGATTGTTACCAAATCCGCCAAAAGTGTTTATCAAAAGCACGGCTATATGCACGCCACCCCCAGGCTTAAAATCGATCTCGCCAACACGGCAACGTGATTAACCCAGTTGCAGCCCCCACGAAGGCAGTTAATCCAAGACTCTTTATTAAAGCGCCACACGCAATCCAAAAAAGATTGCGCGACCCCATTCGACTTCAGAAAGGTAAATTTGAAATGAAAGCTTTATGGGTTCTGGTCCTCGGCAGTCTGTGCTTAACCGCCATGGCGGATGAGGTCCCGACTGATGTCGCACAGCAAAAACCCGCCATTGAGGAATACACCTACTCCACCCACCTGGACATCGCCAAAGTCATATCGATGAGCGAAATCCCGAATGTCTGCGAAGTGGTTCCGGCCAAAATGGAATACGACGATTCCAAAGGCCAGCGGCACATTCTGCGCTACAGCGTCATGGGCAACGGCTGCACTAACGGCTGATCCGCCCCCCCTTTATTTATCAAGGCTCGATCCATCCGCCCGCTTTGAAGGCAGATGAAGCGCCGAGCATTAAATCGATAAATACGATTGCTTTAAGCGTTTATTTGCGATTTTTAATCAAATTAGTTGGCGTAGGATGAATTCCACGCCCAAGGCACACAACGCCAACGAACCTGGAGATACCACCATGAAAACCAAACTGATCTTCGCCCTGACCCTTTCCGTTCTGGCCGCCAACACTTTCGCCGCCGATGGCTACGACCACACCGGCTCGGCCGCTTTCACTCAAGCGGCTGTCGTTTCTGACGGTTATGACCACACGGGTTCGGCTTCTTTCGCCTCCGATGGTTCTGATCACACCGGCGCTGCCAGGGTTGCTGCAGACGGCTTTGATCACACCGGCGCTGCCAAGGTCGCCGCCGACGGTTCTGATCACGTCGGCGCTGGTCGTCTCAGCTGAAAATCGAAAACGCCCTCATAGCCCGACTTCGGTCGGGCTTAGTTGTGTCTGGAGTGGTCAGAAATCGACCAAAACCACTACATGTAGTAAAAACCGCCGTTTCTGGTTGTTTTTTGAGCAGTCTATTCCAAGAACATTTTCAGCCAAAAACTGCACACAATCCCACCCACAAAAACGCTGAAAGGCCCGCCCCACCTGGCCTGCAACATAACAGCAGACCCTAATCGCGCGAACACCCAGCCCTCACCGTCAAAAACCAGCCAAAACAGGCGAAAAAAAAACTTCCTCCGCCAAAGCCCTGTAAACCCTCGCTCCAACCTGAAAACGCCCCTCACCGACCGCTCCGGGTGCCATTTCGCCGCACCACGGGGGCGAAAATTTCCTTATAATGCGCACTTAAACGGGCCTGCAATATTCCCTTACAGAGGTGAAAAGCCAGTCTGAAGCCCACGCAGAGCGGTCACGTTTTCTGCACCCCTCAGCGGCTTCGGAACACCCGTACAAAATTCTGTTTATTGCCTGCGTTGTACTGCTGCAAAAAACGATTTCCTTTAGATCCAACGCGGCCAGAAACGGCTGTGTGAAAAACCAACCTATCAGTTTTCACACGGGCAATCTGGCCCTCACGCAGGAGACGACACGTCATGCTGAGCTGGGACGAATTCGACAAAGAAGATGACGGCGAAGTCGCTGTAAAAGGCGCCAATGCCGGCCACGCTTCTGAAGCCAACATGGACCGCCTCGACAGCGCCGGTGGTGCCGCCGCTCAAGAGGCCCGCGCCGTGACCGCGACGGACTCCGCCGCGATCGCCCGCGCCAAGGCTGCCCTGGACTCCCTCGACGTCGCCGAAGGCCTCGCCGAACTGGAAGGCGCCTCCGCCCGTGTAGCTGTCGATGAAAAGCGCATGATCAACTGCCGCGCCGACCTCAACCAGCTCGTCCCATTCAAATACGACTGGGCATGGCAGAAGTACCTGGACGGCTGCGCAAACCACTGGATGCCGCAAGAAGTCAACATGACCGCCGACATCGCCCTCTGGAAAAACCCGGAAGGCCTGACCGACGACGAGCGCCGCATCGTGATGCGCAACCTCGGCTTCTTCTCCACCGCCGACTCCCTGGTTGCCAACAACTTGGTCCTGGCCGTGTACCGCCTGATCACCAACCCGGAATGCCGCCAGTACATCCTGCGCCAGGCCTTCGAAGAGGCGATCCACACCCACGCCTACCAGTACTGCATCGAATCGTTGGCCATGGATGAAGGCGAAATCTTCAACATGTACCACGAGATCCCATCGGTCGCGAAAAAAGCCACTTGGGGCCTGAAATACACCCGTTCGATCTCCGATCCGAAGTTCGAAACCGGCACCGTCGAAACCGACAAAGAGCTGCTGCGCAACCTGATCGCCTACTACTGCGTTCTGGAAGGCATCTTCTTCTACTGCGGCTTCACCCAAATCCTCTCCATGGGCCGCCGCAACAAAATGACCGGCGTCGCCGAGCAGTTCCAGTACATCCTGCGCGACGAATCCATGCACCTGAACTTCGGCATCGACGTGATCAACCAGATCAAAATCGAAAACCCGCATTTGTGGGATGCTGAAATGAAGGAAGAAGCGAGCCAGATGATTCTGCAAGGGACTCAGCTGGAGATTGAATACGCACGGGACACCATGCCTCGCGGCGTGTTGGGCATGAATGCGGCGATGATGGAGGATTACCTCAAGTTTATTGCTAACCGTCGGTTGTCGCAGATTGGGTTGAAAGAGGAATACCCAGGGACTACGAACCCGTTCCCTTGGATGAGCGAGATTATGGACTTGAAGAAAGAGAAGAATTTCTTTGAGACGAGAGTTATTGAGTATCAGACGGGTGGGGCGTTGAGCTGGGATTGATTTTTGGGACCTAGCCACGGCCGGTTGTGATCTGAATCGGCAGATTGGAAAAATCAAAAAGCCCTGACTTGTTCAGGGCTTTTTAGTTTGGGAAGAAGAGCGCACGCCCCTCATAGCCGTTACCGAAGGCTACGTCCGAGCCGGGGTCGCGCCCGACCAAAGCCCTCGTAAAACCAAACACCCCCGCCGTTGGTCCGAGAAGGGTTCATGATCCATGAAACGGAACTATCGTTTTTTATTACATCGTATGAATACGTTCCTTTCAGGCACGCGTTCATGATTGATGCCAAGGCGCTCAAGGAGCAGAGCCATCCATGTGCGCATATTATTTCCAATGACCTGCTAGAAGGAGCAAAGCCATGTCTGGAAAATACAATGCGGAAAGTACGGAGACAGAACTCCAGATCTTCTCGAAACAATCGGATAATCCCGTAGTCCTGAAAGGCAATCTGACTTCCCTGCACGACAAACCGGAAAAAATCCATCAGTTACTGGATATCCTCGAACTACCGAAAGGAACCGAAGTTCGAGTCATCACCAAGGCTGCATCAGTCATCGTGCGCTAACCCAAGCGCCCTTGCACAAGTGCTTGTCACTTGTGCAAGGAAGTGCAGCGAACAAGAAGCCAAAGGGTTAAAGATCATGCAAAGCAAGGAAGCCACCAGTCTTGTCAGCGAGCGCTTAAAAGATAACGTCTCTGTGGTGTTCTCGAACGACAAGACAACAATTACATACGCGCTGTGGGAAGTGAAACTTCCTGTCAGTTGGGTGAACGCTCGACCCGTCATAAAAGACCTGCTTGATCGACGTATATCCCGCGCCCAAGCACTGGAGAATCCGATGGCCAATGCGCTGGTAAATCTGCTCAGCGCACAGGGCTGTTTCACATCGATTGAAAAAACGCACTATTCTCTTAAAGAAATAAAAGCGCTGTTTGATCCGCTTCGTTCCGAATGGTACGCAACCTATTATGCCCATCTCATCTGGGAACAAATAAGAACCGGAAAGTCCAACCGCAATGTATTGTTGGCCTGGTTAATACACAATTATCACATCTCTCGCGCCGCTGGCATTGTAGCGGCCCGAATGGCGGCCTTGGGAAAAGAAACAATCTCGACTCAATTCTTTCAACAGGATGCACTGGAAGAATATTGGCACTGTGATGCGTTCTACTCTCTGGATACGCCCTTGCTGCAAGGCGTAAGTCTGGATGATGTGAAATCCTATGTGCCTCTGCCTAGTTCGCTGGCATTTGAAGAGCACTGCCTGCAAGTCGCGGAAACCGATCCATTAGGACATTTATTGATCGCCTACTTTCAAGAGTCGAGCATCGCTTTCGCCAGCGCCAGCAACGATTTCTATCAAATCGTAGAGGATCAATATGACATCAAAGGTTTATTCAATACCTGGAAACAACATATCCAGATAGACGTCAACCATGGCCATGCCGAGGGGCTCGGTCAATTATTGGACTCCGCTGCCGAAGTGGAAGCAGCTGTATTGGAGCGCGCGTTACGCAATGCCTGGCTCGGCTTCTATTTTCTATGTTGTAGCCTGGACGACATTCAACAGGAGCAGCACGGCGATGAAATATACCTGCGACTACCGGTTGAGCAGAATGCAGCCCGCAATCTCCCTAACTTGTGGGAAGCGCTGACCAGCCATCTCGGCACGGAAAAGTTTCCCCAGACGGCCCGCTTGCGCGATGTCGATCAGGCTTTTCTAGTCGACGGATTATGCAAGAGTGCTTTTCGGGCGCTCGGCTTTGCTCGCGACCACGATCAGATCATCGCCTGCGGGGGAGTTGCTACAGCTTTCTCCCGGCATGCCAAGCCAAGCGAATCCGACAATCCGCTCAATCCATGGTCGCTGGCCATCACCAACCACTTGTTGGAAGCCGCCAACTGCCCCGCCACTTGGTTGATGCTGACTAGCCTGTTAGGCGAACGACTCACCCAGTTCAAGTTGACTGATGCAGTGAGAACCTGCATCGAACAGGCTCTGCGCGGCTGCGTAGTGAGTAGCTCAAGCTGCCCTTTACCTTTAACGGCGTTGCGCCAGCTAGACGAACTTATCGTCCGCTGGCTTGGCAGTCGCGATCTGATGCCGCACAGGTTGTTACAGATATAGGACGGGGTCAGCAATGTCGCACTTCTCTCTCCATGGACAGTACCGCGTACAAAGCCGGCGAGACTATGCCACATCAGCACTGGAAGGTGAGTGGTATGTTGGCCCGGGTGTGCTGGGCAATGCGGGTATCAATGAGGCATTACGGGCCCATCCGTTCTGGACTGGTCAGGTACAGGTGGCGTTGCGGCCCGCGCTAATCAGTCAACGTTTCGGCAAATTCGCCTCCGAGCCGGACATTCTCTACAAGCATGACCTGTTCATCCCCGCCCCCGACAGCGATGCCATGCTGGAAAATATTGTCGATGTGCTTAAGTCGTGGCAGAACTGGATCCAGCGAAAAAAATTTGTCCAGACGCTGTTCTGTGCTGAAGACTATCAGCACGCCATGGGGCATTTAAGCGACTTGCAAACGACCATCGCCAATGAATATATCGTGCATGAGGCCGGGCACTTCATCGCCTATGATGTTTTTACCAAACAGAACGATGGTTATTTCGCACCCGGCGGAAAAACCCTGTGGCCGCTTATCTACCTTGAAGAATTCCGCGCGGATTTGAATGCTTTCGGATTTGCGGTAAAACTGCTAGCACCTGAACAGGCTGTACAAATCTTCCTGTATAACTTGCTACTTCGCTTTGGCGTTCATCGCCAGGGCATATTGACCCTGCACAGTGCACCTTACGGACTGATACCTTATCTCTTGTTCTGTTTACTGAACGAGCTTGGCTTTATTGCAGTTATTAATGTGCACGGGCGTTATTGTTTCAGGTTAAGCAACCTTCATACAACAACCCTCCTCGGCTTAATGCAAGACTGTGCCCATCATGCAAAAGTACAATTGAACACAGCGGAAATGGCCACCACCCGTTCATGGGAGCGGGCTCTCGCCGCGGCGAGTTACGTTCGGAATCGGTTGGAACAATATGAAAAGACCAGGCAATTCGCATTGGTAATGAACCAGCCTGCAACAGGCAAGGAACAAGCATGACTAACCAACAACCTAATCCCTATACGCTTCCTCCTGACTTGCCTGTCCCGCAGGATGACGGTGCGTGTGATCATCTAGCGAGAATGCGGTTGCCGGAAATCGAATTGACGTCCACAGAGGGCAAACTCTGGAATCTGGCTAAACACTCTGGGAAAACAATAGTCTATATCTACCCGGCCACCGGCGTACCTGGCAAAGATCCCATACCAGATTGGGATGCTATTCCAGGGGCACCGGGTTGCACCTTGCAGTCACTGGGCTTTGGCGAGCGTTACGAGCAGTTTAAGAAGATGGGGTATCAGGTATTCGGTGTCAGCGCACAGAGTGCGGCAGAACAGATCGAGTTCAAGCAACGAACAAAGCTACCCTTCATACTCTTGAACGATTCAAACTTCATTCTGCGAGACAAACTAAGCCTGCCCACATTTCAAGCGTACGGCCAATTGTTTTACAAGCGTTTAGCTCTGATATTAGAAGATGGAAAAATCAGACAGGTGTTTTACCCAGTATTCCCACCGGATCAATGCGCAACCAAAGTACTAGCATGGCTGGAGAGCAACGAGTAGAGGCTGTTTAAACAGTAGCGGGCAGTACGCCAACTTCGTACAACTGAGCCGTTAGCAACCTTGGCGCCCTTGGCGCCGGTACGGATGCGAGTAGTCAGCCAAGCTGGACGGATCGGCCCATATCGAGTCTGTTGCATTGGCAGGATGAAGGTTGAATTCTGCTGCGGGATATGTGGAGGTGTTTCAGTCTTCGAAGCATTCGGTGGGTCAGAGCAACGGTGTGTTTGTAGGATCGCTTGAGCGATACGTCGGTCTTTTCTGTAGGAATTTTCGTAGACAGGTGTAATGGCCACTCAGTATCGTCCGAGGGTTTCCAACCCTCGGCGATTGTATGAGCGTAAAGAAGAAAGACAGCGACTGGAGCGTTTCTGAGATTAGGGCTGCGGTGGATGCCTATCTGAAGATGCTCGCGCTAGAACTAAGTGGCCAGACATTCGTTAAGACGGCGGAAAATCTTGCGCTGCGCGAAACAGCCTTACCCACCCGCACCAAGGGATCTGTCGAATTCCGGATGCAGAACATCTCTACGATTTTGATGGAGATGGATCGGGAATTTATCAAGGGATACAAGCCTGCCAGAAACGTTGGCTCAAATGTTGAGCAGTTAATTCGAGCTGCGCTTACTGAAAGAGGCATTCAACCTGGTGACCCCAGCGCTCCGACAGCTGATGAAGAAACGCTAGAACGTCGCGCTGCTGCGCTCCAAAAGCAAAAGATAAAAGAACCGCCAAAGGGCATTAAGAAACCGAAGCGAGCGGCAAGCTCTCGCACGGCATACGTACGTGATCCCGAAGTCAGAGCCTGGGTTCGAAATGAAGCCGAAGGTCATTGCGACGGCTGTGGCGAGCCCGCTCCGTTTCAAAAGCTTGGTTTGCCTTACCTGGAAGTCCACCACGTTAAGCCGCTCGCCGAAAAAGGCTCGGATCAAGTCACCAACGCTGTAGCGTTGTGCCCGAACTGTCATCGGAGCTGCCACCATTCCGACAAAAAAAATGAGCTCACAGCGTTACTTTATAAGCAGGTCGCGCGGCTAATTCCCGAGTGATTAAACGGGGACTGTGGCGAGGGAGCTTGCTCCCGTTCGGCTGCGAAGCAGTCGCCAAGCAAACAACTCGTTATACCTGACCTGCCGCGTTTGCCGGTTTTGGGGCCGCTTCGCGACCCAACGGGGGCAAGCCCCCTCGCCACAGGGATGATTTCAGGCTTGAATGGCTGTGGTGAATTTGAGAATCGCGGGCAAGCCCGCTCCCACAGGATTGGTGTGTTGCCACAGATTTTGCGCTGTGTTGAAAACAGTCAGTGCAACCCGCCCCGCCTCCCGCTATTAATACCCTTCCCCACTCAAGGACCCGAGCCCAGCATGAAATTCGACCTCGCCTACTGCCTCAGCCTCGACGACAAGCTGTCGATCTATGACGTGCGGGATTTGAATTTCGACGAGACCATGGATTTCGACTCCGCCAAAGAACACTTCCAGTGCCCCAACGATGCCTGCCGTTCGGCGTTTGATGCGGCCAACGTGTTGGGGACGTTCAACGCCAAGAATGTGAATTACGTGCGCACGCCGCACTTCAAGAACATACCCAGCACGCGGCATGTCGAGGGTTGTCCTTATGTCAGTCTGAAGACGCCGGCGTCGGGGCTGGAGGCGGATGGTGTGGAATCGGATGACAGTCGGGAGGAGCATTTTCCGTCGGAGTTGTTGCTGACTCGGCGTGAGTATGCGCGTAAGCCGTCAAACCCGGCGGAGGCGGCGGATGTTGTGCGCAATGAGCCGCGAGTTTCTTCAGCGGCCAGTAACGTCGAGCACCCGAGCCGGGAGTCGGCGCCGGACAAGACCAGTGTCTTCGCCCATCCGGTGGAGTGTTTTGTGTCGAACTTCGAGGACAAGGAGCTGCTCAAGCGCATGCCCCTGAAGATTGGCGAGCACTCGGCGCCTTATGGGTCGTTCTTCAAGAAGATTGAGTATTTGCAGGACAACAAGGGGCTGATTTACTGGGGCAAGATCAAGGAGATCAAGGACTACACCCAGAGTTTTCGTATCGATTTCGAGCAGAAGGTCTGGTTCAAGCAACCGGACGAGGCGAAGAAGAAGCCTTATTCGGTGAACGTTTATTTGAGCAAGAAGCTGATCGACAACTACCGCAAGCGCAAGGCGTTTCTGGAAGAGATCAAGCACGCGGTCGACAGTGACGCCGAGTTGTATTGCTTCTTTTATGGGGTGACGCCGGAGTTGAAGCAGGTGCCGAGCAAGAAAAACCCCGAACAGACGTTCGGGGTGTTCAGTGCCAACATCGAGAATCTGGATCACTTCCTTATTCGTGAAGCGCCGGGGTTGGCGGAGAAGTAATCAGTTTTGCTGAAGCTGATTCTCCAAATCCCGAATTTCCTGCTTCACCTCTTTAAGTCGATCACGTGCAGCCTGAATACTTTGCTCATCAACCCCGCAATACTGACGTAACCAGTGAACCATCATCTCTTCGCTCGGGAAGTAATAGTCTTTATGACCTTTACTGCCTTTGAGGAAGTTGTTCATCCGCGCGTCGAAGCGGCCGGCCGCATACTCATCCGGCGGTAAGGTGCCCCACTCCGCAGCGCAATCCTGGAAGATCCAGGCGATCTCGTCGATGTGCTTTTGCGCACCGCGATGACGGCGTTTATACAGTCGGTACTCGCGATTGCTTTCCTCAAAGCGCTCCATCATTGGCTTATCTTCGGCCCAGCGAAGGATGTCGTGCTGCCCCGCATGATGGATCAGGCCGTTTATCCATCGCTCGGAAAAACGTTGAACAAAACCTGCGACATCGGCCTTTTTCGCGTCCGCGAAAATCATGCAATAACGGGTTTGCACATGGATGACAAATAACACGTGCTTGCGTTGAACGGTGATTGCATGGACCAGCCACTGTTCGGTGGACTCAACTGACTCGTCGTCTTCGATAACAGGCGATGGCGGTTTCTCCACCGGAGTGATTTTCTTGCCCTTGCTCACGCGACTGAAGAAGTCACTGGCCGCTTCAGTGCAGTTGAAGATCAACATCCTTGGTCCTTTTGGTTCATGTAGTGAAGGACACTCAGTCCTGGCTCACGATCTCGTCAACCCATTCAAGCTCATAGGGTTGGCGAACAACTTCCGAAATGTAGTCCAGCGCATGTTCGCTGAGAACTGATAATTCGGCGTCGGTCAGCAAGTCGTGCATGGCCTATTCTTGCGAATGAGCCGACTGATTCCAACCTCACTTGGCGCACATACTCAGCATCACCAAAACCAGCAAACCAATATAAACCCGCGCATGTATTTGGTCCGGTATCCGCCCGATCCACGGCGTCGCCAGGCGAATCCCCACCAGCGATCCAGCCGTCAGCACCGCAAACGCCAGCACATCCACATAACCGACAAACCACGCCCCCAGATCAAACTCGGCAAAACCCGCCATCGCCATGTAAGTCAGCGTCCCGGCCAGTGCAACCGGCAGACTCAACGGATTGGCCATGGACGTCGACTGGGACATGCTCAGCCCACAACGCCGCAGCAAGGGCACGGTCATGACGCTGCCGCCCACGCCGAGGAACGTGGCGATGCTGCCGATGCCTACACCGCCGCCCGACACTTCTGCCCTGCCCAATCGCCGTGGGATGACGGCGTCGGACTGTGTAAGAAAACCGCGTCGGAACAAGCAGTCCAGAATCGTCACGCCGAGGTAGGCGATGAAGGCAAAACGGATCAGTTCGCCACTCGCCCACATCGCTGCAACGGCGCCGACGATCGCGCCCAAACCGATGAACCCGCCCAACGGCCACAGGTAATGGCGAATGAGATTACCGGCGCGGTGATGCTTTTCGGTAGCGATCAGGGCGTTGACGATCATCACGCAGGTCGAGGTGGCCACGGCGATGTGCATCGCCGATTGACTGATGGGGGCGTCGGCGCCGTGGCTGGCGGTGAGCATGCGGTACAGCAGGGGCACGACGACGAAGCCGCCGCCGAAGCCGAACAGCACGGCGGTGGCGCCGGTCATGCAGCCGAAGAGTGCCAGCAAGAGGTAGAAGAACATCGCGCATCGTCCGTTGGTTGAGAGTGGCCGACGATAGGGCGATGAGGCTTGGCCTGCTTCAGCAAGTCGGCCAATAATGTTTGCGTTTACGCCAACCGTTGGGTGCCGCTCGATGCGCAATGTTTCGATTGATCTGCTGGATGACACGCCGCGACCGGTGGTGGCCCTCGGCACGGATTACCCCGACGGGCAGCTGTTGCCGCGCCATACCCATCGAAGGGCGCAATTGCTGTACGGCGCTACCGGGGTGATGCAGGTGAGCACGCACGACGGCAATTGGGTGGTACCGCCGCAGCGGGCGGTGTGGATTCCGCCGGGGGTGGCGCATGAGGTGTTGATGCTGGGGGTGAGCACGCGCAGCTTGTACATCGAACCGGGGGCGGTTGATCTGGGCAATCGCTGTCAGGTAATCAATGTTTCGCCGCTGATGCGACATTTGCTGATGGAGTCGGTAGAGGTTGCGCTGGAATACGACGAGGCCGGACGCGACGGTGCACTGATCGACTTGCTGCTGCATGAATTGGCCCGTAGCGCTCACTTGCCGTTGCACATTCCGCTGCCTGTGGATACGCGACTGCTGGGGTTGTGCCAGACGTTTCTCCAGCAACCGAACGCTCATCAAACGCCGCAACACTGGGCTGACCAGTTGCATATCAGTTTGCGTACTTTCAATCGTTTATTCCGCCAGCAGACTGGGCTGAGTTTCAGCCAATGGCGGCAGCGGGCCTGTGTGGTGCTGGCTTTGGCGCGGCTGGCGGTGGGCACGCCGGTGACGCGGATTGCCCTGGATTTTGGCTATGACAGCCCGGCAGCGTTCTCGACGATGTTTCGTCGCGTGCTGGGGCAGGCACCGTCCGTTTGGTTGGAGGGGGCGAAATAGCGAGTTCGCTGCAAGCGCAGAAACCTAATGAAATGGCTACCCCCGCCTCCCCCCCCCTGTGATCGCCCACTAAGCTTTCACCGGGGGCTCATCGGAGATCATTGCCATGAACAACGTAGC
>NZ_MUNM01000080.1 GCF_002286815.1 Pseudomonas sp. PICF141 | reverse complement strand
GGGGTTAGTGGGGAGCATATTGCCGATTACATCTGCGCGGTGGAGTTTGGTTGGGGTAAGGATTGGGATGGGCATGATAAGGGGGCGGATGGGAAGTGGTTGGAGGGTGTACCTAGTGCGAGTAAAACGGGGAAACTCTCCGCAGGTGGAAGCCCCAAGGCAAAACACGTTCTCTACAAACTGTCTGATGGCGCAAATGGAACGGGGATAGATGCAGTTTGGCGAGCCAACCCTTCCAACAATGGAGGCGAGAAATTTGCCATTGTTGAGGCTAAGGCAAGCCGTGACGAGGATGCGCCAAAATTCATGCGTAAACTGAACAACATGCGCAAACCTGGTGTTGGCTCTAAGTTAGGTGTATCAGGATTGGGCGATCCAAGCACGCTGCTTGAACCCATCGAAAGCGAGCAAGATGCCAGTAGTAAAAATAGCCCAAGCACCAAGAACACCGGCAGATCAAAAAAACTACCTTCCAAAAGCTCAAAAACCAGTACTACTAAATCCAAAGACGTACTCGTACAGATGAGCGTGGAATGGATACTAAGTAATCTTCAAAAAGCGGTCGGCAATCGAATACTCGCCGCCCAAGTAGAAGCGTCTTACAGTCGACATTTATTTTATTCCCCACTCTACCACCCGAGCTCCAGCCCTAAAGAGCATGCTGAGGCCAGAATAAATAATGCAAATGAAAGCGAGCACCACATTCACAAAGCCTTTCATTACAATGAGACAGAGGTTAAAGCGTTTGTGAATAAGCGCAAAAAGTCTTTGACCAAAAAGCATGGCGCATTGAATACTTTAAAGATTGAGGCATGACACTATGAATATACGGCAAAAATTTTTCAGCCAAAAACATTATGAGAATTTCCTCAGAGAACATGACGAGTTAATCGAATTCTTTAAAGTAAACAAATTCAAATCTGACTCTGCTTTAGAGGAAGCCTCTCAGCGCGCCAAATATTTTCAGACACTCTCTTTAGACAAGTTACTTGCCACCTACACTGCCGGTGAGAATATAGAGACCCTTATTCCTCTCCTTGAGGAACTAGTGAAAAAGTACGAAATCCGCCAAAAAGCCCTGGCCGAATATCAGGGCATCCCGAATATATCGCCACTGGCAATAGACGACGGGCCAAACCAATATGAAGAAGCAGTCCAGGTGATCAGCCTGTGTATACTTTTACACCGGACCGACTTACTCCCACGCTTTGTCAAGCTCATTGATGGCGCAGGATATGCGAGTGACGATACGCTTTATGAGGCCTTACTGAACAAGGTGATGCCTAATCGGCACGATGTAGATGAATGGTATCACGACGTATACACGTTACTTATTCAAGCAATTTATAGCGATGACAAAGAAGAGCAACCAAAACTTCTGAAAAAATATTGCCAACAATGGTATCCAGCCTTCAAGCAAGCTCCTTGGCACGACACTCACCTTCAAGGGGATGAAGGAATTTACGTGGGTTACTGGGCCTTTGAAGCTGGTGCAGTTGCCTTCTTGTATGGCATAGATGACAGCAAAATAGACCATATGGTGTATCCGAAAGCATTGGTCGAGTACGCTCGAAACTATAAGGGTGATATTGGTTCCCAGATTAATCGTATTGTTGCTGGCGAAGCCTGCAGCAAAACGGGCTATTGGTTCAGCCCGGCT
>NZ_MUNM01000079.1 GCF_002286815.1 Pseudomonas sp. PICF141 | reverse complement strand
TGACCTTTATCCCAAACTCTTAAAATGGCTGGTACCCACCGGAATCCGACAGAACGCCAAAACGAAAAAACCCGCCATAAGGCGGGTTTTTCGGGGGGGGGGCAGAGATTTTGTAAGCCTTCTCTGGAACCTTGTCTGGCTCCACGACCTGGACTCGAACCAGGGACCCAGTGATTAACAGTCACTTGCTCTACCAACTGAGCTATCGCGGAATGGCGCCTATGTTACTGATTCAAAAAGAGAAGTCAAGCCTCTGTCGGCAGTTTGATGTTTTCATCGGATCAGAGGGGGTTATCGGCCATTGGCGGTTACCAGAATCGCGGTAGAGGTCTACCATGGTCGCCCGGAAGTGGTGACACGCGCTGCCGGCCCTCAGCCGAAAAGGTATGCGCCATGAATCACCCAATCCTCACACGTCAAAACAGCGGGGTGTTCGCATGAGCATCGCTCAGATCAGCCTGCCCAAAGGCGTTGGTCCGCACGCCGAAAAACTGTTCGACGCAATCACTCAGGCTAGCACCGCTGACGAATTGAATCGCGCGGGCGGCAAGGCCGAAGGTTTTGTCCTGGGCCTGGAAAGCACCAAGGCGATCAAAAGCCAGGTGGCCGAGTCGCTTTATGTGGCCTATGACGACGCGGCCAGCCAGCGTGCAACCGAATTGGCTTAACCGCCGAAGGTGATGGTGCCAAGCATCAGCTTGGCATACAGCATCGTGGCGCCCAGTTGTACCAGCCACAACGCCAGACCGCCAAGGAACACGCCCGCAGCCACTTGCAGCACCAGGTTATTACCGCGTTTGGCCGAAGAGCGGGGTATGAAGTAGTCCAGCTCGTCGCGGTCGGCGCGTAGGTCATCGTTTTTCATGTGGGTTTCTCAAGAATTCTCGGATGTACTCATAACCTGTGGGAGCCGGGCTTGCCCGCGATAGCGGTCGATCAGCCAACATAAATGTTGAATGTGATGGTTTCATCGCGGGCAAGCCCGGCTCCCATAGTGGGGATGGTGTGCAGTCTAGAGGGCTTGGCCATCGGGTCGAGAGATATCTGCGATCCATAAAAAAACGGGAAGCCCTTTGGCTTCCCGTTTTCGTATCACGCGAGGACTCAGATCACCTGAACGATGGCCTTGGTCACGGCGTCGATGTTGCTCTGGTTCAGCGCGGCAACGCAGATGCGGCCGGTATCCAGTGCATAGATGCCGAACTCGCTGCGCAAGCGGGTAACCTGCTCAACCGTCAGGCCGGAGTAGGAGAACATGCCGCGCTGACGACCCACGAAGCTGAAATCGCGCTGTGGTGCGTTTTTCGCCAGCAGGTCGACCATCTGGGTGCGCATGCCGCGAATCCGCAGGCGCATTTCTGCCAGTTCCTCTTCCCACTGGGCGCGCAATACCGGGCTGTTCAGCACGGCGGCGACGATGCTTGCGCCATGGGTTGGCGGGTTGGAGTAGTTGGTGCGGATCACGCGTTTGACTTGCGACAATACGCGCGCGCCTTCTTCTTTCGATTCGCTGACGATCGACAGGGCGCCAACGCGCTCGCCGTACAGCGAGAAGGATTTGGAGAACGAACTGGAAACGAAGAAGGTCAGGTCCGATTCGGCGAACAGGCGCACGGCCGCGGCGTCTTCATCGATACCGTCGCCAAAGCCCTGGTAAGCCATGTCGAGGAACGGCACGTGACCTTTGGCCTTGACCACTTCCAGCACGTTTTTCCAGTCTGCCGGGCTCAGGTCCACGCCGGTCGGGTTGTGGCAGCAAGCGTGCAGCACAACGATAGAGCCGGACGGCAAGGCGTTCAGGTCTTCCAGCAGGCCGACGCGGTTAACGTCGTGGGTGGCGGCGTCGTAGTAGCGATAGTTCTGCACCGGGAAACCAGCGGTTTCGAACAGCGCGCGGTGGTTTTCCCAGCTCGGGTCGCTGATGGCAACGACGGCGTTCGGCAGCAGTTGCTTGAGGAAGTCAGCGCCGATTTTCAGCGCGCCAGTACCGCCAACGGCTTGGGTGGTGATAACCCGGCCAGCGGCGATCAGCGGTGAATCATTGCCGAACAGCAGTTTTTGCACGGCCTGGTCGTAGGCGGCGATGCCGTCGATCGGCAAGTAACCACGGGAAACGTGTTGAGCAGCGCGAATCGTCTCGGCTTCGACAACGGCGCGCAGGAGTGGAATTCGCCCCTCCTCGTCGCAGTAAACACCGACCCCCAGGTTGACCTTGTTGGTGCGGGTATCGGCATTGAATGCTTCGTTGAGGCCCAGGATTGGATCGCGTGGTGCCATTTCGACAGCGGAGAACAGGCTCATTATTGCGGCGGCTCTGAATGGAGTATGGAGGGACGTGTCGCGCTCCAGCCGAATGCACTAGAGCGGTGCACAAACGGGGAGCTAGTATAGAGGCCATCAGCGATTGATGGCGACAGGCGATTCGGCTTTTACCGTAAGTTTTTCCAATTATTTTTCGATCGCGGGTCGGGTGGTGTCGTCATAGGTTTTACCCGATGCAGGACGTTTGCCTTGAAAGCGATGGCAATCGGCTCCACATTGAGCACAATCCAGTTTTTTCCTCGGGCGACATCGGTCGTTTGTGGTTTTTTTCGTCGCTGTCCGGTTTGACCGTACAGGCGCGAATCCAGAGGTACTTATGTCTGAATTCCAGCTAGTCACCCGCTTCGAGCCCGCCGGCGATCAGCCGGAAGCCATCCGCTTGATGGTCGAGGGCATTGAGGCCGGGCTGTCGCACCAGACGTTGCTCGGTGTGACCGGCTCGGGCAAGACCTTCAGCATCGCCAACGTGATCGCCCAGATACAGCGCCCGACGCTGGTGCTGGCGCCCAACAAGACGCTGGCCGCGCAGTTGTATGGCGAATTCAAGGCGTTTTTCCCGCACAACGCCGTTGAATACTTCGTGTCTTACTACGACTACTACCAGCCCGAAGCCTACGTGCCGTCGTCCGACACCTTCATCGAGAAGGATGCCTCGATCAACGACCACATCGAGCAGATGCGCCTGTCCGCGACCAAGGCGCTGCTGGAGCGCAAGGACACGATCATCGTCACCACGGTGTCCTGCATCTACGGTCTGGGCAGCCCGGAAACCTATTTGAAGATGGTGTTGCACGTCGATCGCGGCGATAAGCTCGACCAGCGCGCGCTGCTGCGTCGCCTGGCGGACCTGCAATACACCCGCAACGACATGGATTTCGCCCGGGCGACCTTCCGGGTGCGCGGCGATGTGATTGATATTCATCCGGCGGAATCCGATTTCGAGGCGATCCGCATCGAGCTGTTCGATGACGAAGTGGAGAGCCTGTCCGCCTTCGACCCGTTGACCGGTGAAGTCATTCGCAAACTGCCGCGTTTTACCTTCTATCCGAAGAGCCATTACGTCACACCGCGGGAAACCCTGCTCGAGGCTACCGAAGGGATCAAGCTCGAATTGCAGGAACGCCTGGAATACCTGCGTTCCAATAACAAACTGGTGGAAGCTCAGCGACTGGAGCAGCGCACCCGTTTTGATCTGGAGATGATCCTGGAGCTTGGTTACTGCAACGGCATCGAAAACTATTCGCGCTACCTGTCGGGACGAGCCGCCGGTGAGGCGCCGCCCACTTTGTTTGATTACTTGCCGGCCGATGCCTTGCTGGTGATCGACGAATCCCACGTCAGCGTGCCGCAAGTTGGCGCTATGTATAAGGGGGACCGTTCACGCAAAGAGACGCTGGTGGAGTACGGCTTCCGTCTGCCCTCTGCGCTGGACAACCGGCCGATGCGTTTCGACGAGTTCGAAAGCATCAGCCCCCAAACGATTTTTATCTCGGCCACGCCAGGCAATTACGAAGCGGAACATGCCGGCCGAGTGGTCGAGCAACTGGTGCGTCCGACAGGCCTGGTGGACCCGCAAATCGAAATTCGCCCGGCGTTGACTCAGGTCGACGACTTGCTTTCGGAAATCACCAAGCGCGTGGCCCTGGAGGAGCGGGTGCTGGTTACCACGCTGACCAAGCGCATGTCCGAAGACTTGACCGATTACCTGGCCGACCACGGCGTACGCGTGCGTTACCTGCATTCGGACATCGACACCGTGGAGCGGGTCGAAATTATCCGTGACTTGCGCCTTGGCGTCTTCGATGTGCTGGTGGGGATCAACCTGCTGCGTGAAGGCCTGGACATGCCCGAAGTCTCGCTGGTGGCGATTCTCGACGCGGACAAGGAAGGCTTCCTGCGTTCCGAGCGCTCGCTGATCCAGACCATCGGTCGGGCGGCGCGCAACCTCAATGGGCGGGCAATTCTGTATGCGGATCGCATCACCGGTTCCATGGAGCGTGCGATCGGCGAAACCGAGCGTCGTCGCGACAAGCAGATCGCCTTCAACCTGGCCAATGGCATCACGCCGAAGGGTGTGTTCAAGGACGTCGCCGACATCATGGAAGGCGCGGTTGTGCCGGGTTCGCGCAGCAAGAAGCGCAAAGGCATGGCCAAGGCCGCCGAGGAAAGTGCCAGGTACGAGGCCGAACTGCGCTCGCCAAGCGAGATCAGCAAACGCATTCGTCAGCTGGAAGAAAAAATGTACCAGCTCGCCCGCGACCTGGAATTCGAAGCGGCGGCTCAGCTGCGCGACGAAATCGGCAAGTTGCGCGAGCGGTTGATCGCTGTTTGATTTTTGTGTTGTCTGTGAGGGCCTCTTCGCGGGCAAGCCTCGCTCCTACGGGGGGCGTGTCGTTCACCCATTTTGCGACCGGCACGTACCTGCAGGAGCGAGGCTTGCCGCGAAAGGTGCACCATGGTCCAAAACTTCTTAAATACCCCGCTCACTGGAGCCGGGCAGTGATCGCCTGTTACCATTCGCCTCTTGTTTGATCTTCGCTTTTATTCTTTTCGAGACATGCCATGACCACCGTCCGCACTCGCATCGCGCCATCGCCTACCGGGGACCCCCATGTAGGTACCGCTTACATCGCTTTGTTCAACTACTGCTTTGCCAAGCAGCATGGCGGTGAGTTCATCCTGCGTATCGAAGACACCGATCAACTGCGTTCGACCCGCGAGTCCGAACAGCAGATTTACGATGCCCTGCGCTGGTTGGGTATCGACTGGAGCGAAGGCCCGGATGTCGGCGGCCCGCACGGTCCTTATCGGCAGAGCGAGCGCGGCGATATCTATCAGAAGTACTGCCAGCAATTGGTCGACATGGGTCATGCCTTTCCGTGCTTCTGCACGGCTGAAGAACTGGACCAGATGCGCGCCGAGCAAATGGCGCGTGGCGAAACCCCGCGTTACGACGGCCGCGCGCTATTGCTCTCCAAGGAAGAAGTTGCGCGCCGCCTGGCCGCCGGCGAGCCACACGTCATCCGCATGAAAGTGCCGACCGAAGGCGTTTGCGTCGTGCCTGACATGCTGCGTGGCGACGTCGAGATCCCGTGGGATCGCATGGACATGCAAGTGCTGATGAAGACCGACGGCTTGCCGACGTACTTCCTGGCCAACGTTGTCGATGACCACTTGATGGGCATCACCCACGTTTTGCGCGGTGAAGAATGGCTGCCTTCGGCGCCGAAACTGATCCTCTTGTACGAATACTTTGGCTGGGAACAACCGCAGCTGTGCTACATGCCGCTGCTGCGTAACCCGGACAAGAGCAAGCTGTCCAAGCGCAAGAACCCGACCTCGGTGACGTTCTACGAGCGCATGGGGTTCATGCCTGAAGCGATGCTCAACTACCTGGGCCGCATGGGCTGGTCGATGCCGGACGAGCGGGAGAAGTTCTCGTTGCAGGAAATGGTCGACAATTTCGACCTCAAGCGCGTCTCTCTCGGCGGGCCGATTTTCGACATCGAGAAGTTGTCGTGGCTCAACGGCCAGTGGCTGCGTGACCTGTCGGTGGAAGAGTTTGCCGTGCGCGTGCAGAAGTGGGCGCTGAATCCTGAATACATGATGAAGATTGCACCGCACGTGCAGGGCCGGGTTGAAATCTTCAGCCAGGTCGCGCCGCTGGCCGGCTTCTTCTTTGCCGGTGGCGTGAACCCGGATGCCAAGCTGTTCGAGTCCAAGAAACTCTCGGGCGATCAGGTCCGTCAGTTGATGCAGTTGATTCTGTGGAAGCTGGAAAGCCTGCGTCAGTGGGACAAGGACAGCATTACTGCAACCATCCAGTCGGTGGTCGAATCCCTGGAGCTGAAGCTGCGGGATGCCATGCCGCTGATGTTCGCCGCGATCACAGGCCAGGCCAGCTCGGTTTCGGTGCTCGATGCGATGGAAATCCTCGGGCCGGACCTGACCCGTTTCCGTCTGCGCCAGGCTATCGACCTGCTGGGTGGCGTGTCGAAGAAAGAAAACAAGGAATGGGAAAAACTCCTGAGCGCTATCGCTTAACGCTGTTTAACCTTGCGCAGGAGCTGCCGAAGGCTGCGATCTTTTGATCTTGCTCTTCGGCGTTACCCCCGAATTTACGGGGGGAGGGCGGTAAGTGATTGTTATGGCGACAAAAAATTTTGGAAATTGTTAAAAATAAGTTTGACAGCCTTCCGAAGCGCCATTAAGATTCGCCCCGTCCTCAGCGATGAGGGGCTATAGCTCAGCTGGGAGAGCGCTTGCATGGCATGCAAGAGGTCGACGGTTCGATCCCGTCTAGCTCCACCAATTT
>NZ_MUNM01000078.1 GCF_002286815.1 Pseudomonas sp. PICF141 | reverse complement strand
TGGTGGGTGATGACGGGATCGAACCGCCGACATTCTGCTTGTAAGGCAGACGCTCTCCCAGCTGAGCTAATCACCCTTCACTTTCGGTGTGGCGCGCATTCTACGGAGCGACCCAACCTCTGGCAAGCACTTTTTTAATTAATTTTCTCAGGCCTTCCAAAGGCTTAGAGAAGGGTTGGCCTATGGCACCCGGAGGACAATAATGCCCCCCTTTGTTTAAAGGAGAGACTCACCCCATGTGGTTCAAAAACCTGCTTATCTATCGCCTGACCCAAGATCTGCCTTTTGATGCCGAGGCGTTGGAAACTGCACTGGCCACCAAACTGGCGCGTCCGTGTGCAAGCCAGGAGTTGACCACCTACGGTTTCGTCGCGCCGTTCGGCAAGGGCGAAGACGCGCCGCTGGTGCACATCAGCGGTGATTTCCTGCTGATCGCCGCCCGTAAGGAAGAGCGCATTCTGCCGGGCAGCGTCGTGCGTGACGCAGTGAAGGAAAAGGTCGACGAGATCGAAGCCGAACAAATGCGCAAGGTCTACAAAAAGGAACGCGATCAGATCAAGGATGAAATCATCCAGGCCTTCCTGCCCCGCGCCTTTATTCGCCGCTCGTCGACCTTCGCCGCTATCGCACCGAAACAGGGCCTGATCCTGGTTAACTCGGCCAGCCCGAAACGCGCCGAAGACCTGCTCTCCACCTTGCGCGAAGTGATCGGCTCGCTGCCAGTGCGTCCGTTGACGGTGAAAATATCGCCGACTGCCACCATGACCGAGTGGGTTACCACTCAGAAAGCCGCGAATGATTTCTTCGTGCTGGACGAGTGCGAACTGCGCGACACCCATGAAGACGGCGGCATCGTGCGCTGCAAGCGTCAGGACCTGACCAGCGAAGAAATCCAGCTGCACCTGAGCACCGGCAAAGTAGTCACTCAACTGTCGCTGGCCTGGCAGGACAAACTGTCGTTCGTGCTTGACGACAAAATGGTGGTCAAGCGCCTGAAGTTCGAAGACCTGCTGCAAGATCAGGCGGAACAGGACGGTGGCGACGAAGCCTTGGGGCAACTGGACGCCAGCTTTACCCTGATGATGCTGACCTTCGGCGACTTCCTGCCGTCGATGGTCGAGGCGTTGGGTGGTGAAGAGATGCCGCAGGGCATCTAAAGACGTTTGATGCCTACTGTGGGAGCGAGCCTGCTCGCGATAGCGGCATTTCAGTCAACATCATTGTTGAATGTCAGCCCCTCATCGCGAGCAGGCTCGCTCCCACATTGGTTTTGTGGTGCTACTTAAACAAGGATCAGGCCATGGGCGCACTGGCCACTGGCGTTGGTGGGTTACTTCACCGGGCGCCTGTTCAACCTAACTTGATCCTCGGGTTAATGATGGGCACTCTATTGCGCAACGCGGGGACGACCTCGCGGCTCGATCGAGTGATTAATCCGGGGACGACCCCATCCATCGATGGAGGTCTTCAATGTCCTGGATCATTCTGTTTTTCGCTGGCCTGTTCGAAGTCGGCTGGGCCGTCGGCCTGAAATACACCGATGGCTTCAGCCGCCCTCTTCCTACCGCACTGACCATTGCAGCCATGGCGATCAGCCTGGGCTTGCTGGGCCTTGCCATGAAGGAGTTGCCGCTAGGCACGGCCTATGCAGTCTGGACTGGCGTGGGTGCGGTGGGCACGGTGATCGCCGGGATCATTCTGTTTGGTGAATCCATGGCGCTGTTTCGGTTGGCCAGTGTGGCGTTGATCATTGCCGGGTTGGTTGGGCTCAAGATCAGCGCTTAGGCCTCTACCGTCTTCGCGGGCAAGCCTCGCTCCAGGTTGAGGACACACCACCAATCCCTGTAGGAGCGAGGCTTGCCCGCGAAGACGCCCGCCCAATCAACGACTACCTGACGGCGCCACGCAACTCCCCCACCAACCCTTGCAACGTCGCCGGTTCAGCCACTTCAACGGCCACCGCCGGCCCGGCCACCAGAGTCACCCGGGACCACAGCCGACGAAACACGCCCTTGTCCGGGTCCCGACTGAAAAAACTCCCCCACAACCCCTGCAATGCCAGCGGAATCACCGGCACCGGCGTTTCTTCGAGAATCCGCGTCAGCCCACCCTTGAACTCATTGATCTCGCCATCGGCGGTCAATTTACCTTCAGGGAAGATGCACACCAGTTCACCGTCCTTCAGATACTGCGCAATGCGGGTAAAGGCTTTTTCATAAATCTGGATGTCCTCCTGACGCCCGGCAATTGGAATCGTCCCCGCCGTGCGGAAGATGAAGTTCAGAACCGGCAGGTTGTAGATTTTGTAATACATCACAAAGCGAATCGGCCGACGCACCGCGCCGCCTATCAGCAACGCATCGACGAACGACACATGGTTGCAAACCAGCAAGGCCGCGCCTTCATCGGGAATCAGCTCCAGGTTGCGATGCTCGACGCGGTACATGGAATGGCCGAGCAGCCAGATCATGAAGCGCATGCTGAACTCGGGGACAATTTTGAAGATGTAGGCATTGACGCCGATGTTCAGCAGCGACACCACCAGGAACAGCTGCGGGATTGATAGCTTGGCGATGCTCAACAAGACGATCGACACAATGGCCGAGACCACCATGAACAGGGCGTTAAGAATGTTGTTCGCAGCGATCACCCGTGCACGCTCATTCTCGACAGTACGCGACTGGATCAGCGCATACAGCGGCACGATGTAAAAACCGCCGAAGATTCCGAGCCCTAGGATATCGATCAATACCAGCCAGGCGTGTCCGAACCCAAGGACTTCGATCCAGCCATGGCCGGCAACACTGTCTGGAATCGCGCCGGAATGCCACCACAGCAACAGGCCAAACACTGTCAGACCGAATGAGCCAAACGGCACCAGACCAATCTCGACTTTGCGCCCGGAGAGTCTCTCGCAAAGCATCGAACCCAGTGCGATACCGACCGAGAACACGGTAAGAATCAGCGTCACCACAGTCTCGTCGCCGTGCATCCATTCCTTGGCATACGCCGGGATCTGCGTCAGATAAATCGCCCCGACAAACCAGAACCATGAGTTGCCGACGATCGAACGCGATACTGCCGGGGTTTGCCCCAGGCCCAACTTCAAGGTGGCCCAGGACTGGCTGAAAATGTTCCAGTTCAAACGCATTTCCGGCGTTGCCGCCGCCGCACGGGGAATGCCGCGGCTGGCCAGGTAACCGAGCACGGCGATACCGATGATTGCCGTGGACACGACCGGCGCGTAGTTGCTGGTCGACATCATGATCCCGGCGCCGATGGTCCCGGCGAGAATCGCCAGGAAGGTGCCCATTTCCACCAGGCCGTTGCCACCCACCAACTCTTCTTCGTGCAAGGCCTGGGGCAGGATCGAGTACTTCACCGGCCCGAACAGCGCCGAGTGGGTGCCCATGGCGAACAGCGCCACCAGCATCAGCGACAGGTGATCGAACATGAAACCGACCGCCCCCACCGCCATGATGACGATTTCCCCGAGCTTGATCAGACGGATCAATGCGTCCTTGGCGAACTTTTCCCCGAATTGCCCGGCCAGGGCCGAGAACAGGAAAAACGGCAAGATAAACAGTAACGCACACAAGTTGACCCAGATCGAACGGTCACCCTCGATGGTCAACCGGTACAAAATGGCGAGGATCAACGACTGCTTGAAAATGTTGTCGTTGAAGGCCCCCAGGGACTGGGTGATAAAAAACGGCAGGAAGCGCCGAGTGCGAAGCAAGGTGAACTGCGAGGGGTGACTCATCTTCCATGTGCCCTGATGTTGGGTAGCTGATGTTGGGTAATTGGTGCTGGATAAAAAAGCGGCGTAACAATTGTTATTGGAATGTGGAACGTCGATCCAGGCCACAGATTACCCAATCCTGGCCGGTTATTTGTTTAATCCTGCAATGCAGGGTGAAACAAATAACTCACCTCGCCATGCGCCCTGCACTGTGCGTTTGGCAACAATCAGCCACATCACCACCAGCAACGCCACCAGCACACAGCCAAAGACACTGAAAAAGGTCAGGTGCAATGCGCTTGCCAGGTTCAACGTCGCCAAAGAATAGACGCCCAACGGGAAAGTGAAGCCCCACCAGCCAAGATTGAACGGGATACCGGCGCGCAAGTAACGCAGGGTGATCAACAGCGCAATCAGCATCCACCAGAGCCCGAAGCCCCACAACGTGATGCCGGCCACCAAGCCAAGCCCTGCGGCAATCTCGCCGATACCCGGCAAACCGTTGGCGGCAAAGATCGCTGGCGCGTCAGCCCCCAACAGCAACATGCCCAGCGCACCGGTGCCAATCGGCCCAAGAGTCAGCCAGCTTGAGGCGGCCATGTTTTCGTGGGGTAATTTATGCAACGCCATGCGCAGCAACAGGATAGTCAGAATGCTGAATGCCACCGGCAGGGAAAAGGCCCACAGTACGTAGCTGGTCACCAGCACCACCAGTTGTGAATGAGCATCGGCCAGATGCGGCGCCAGCAAACCGCCGCTGGCCGCCGCCACTTCCGCCGCGACCACCGGCAACAGCCAGACCGCGGTCATCTGGTCGATGCTGTGCTCCTGACGGGTGAACATCATGTAGGGAATCAATACGCCGCAAGCCAGCGACATGGCCACGTCCAGCCACCAGAGCACTTCGGCGAGATGAATCACACCGTCACCCCAGCGCGGCAAACCGAACAACAAAAAGCCATTGATAAGGGTCGCAAGGCCCATGGGAATGGTGCCGAAAAACATCGAAACCGTTGAGTGCCCGAAAATCCGCCGCGCTTCGTCGAAGAACATGACCCAGCGCGCGGCATACATGGCCGTGAACACAACAAACAGAACAATATTGAACAGCCACAGGCCTTCGGCGATCGCATGCAGACCAGGATTCGCCACCGGTAATTGCGCAAGCGCGAGCGACAGCACACCTGTGCCCATGGTCGCCGCGAACCAATTGGGGGTGAAATGGCGAATGGCTTCTCGAGGGTGCTGCAAATGACTGAGCGGTTTGATACCGGGTTTAACGCTATGGGTGCAGGTCATGGTGAACTCCTGTCCTCTCGTGAGGTGGAGCTCATGGTAGATCCGAATCGAATATCGATATAACGGGTAATTTCTCTAACTGTTATCTGTTTTGCAGATATGCATCAGATTGCGTTGAATCAGGAACAACACCGCCTTCGCGGGCAAGCCTCGCTCCTACAGGTATTGCGATACCCCGCCACGTCACGACCTTGGTCGACACTGACTAACTCAAGCGGTCATGCGAGACTGTCTTGACCGGGCGGAGTCCCGGATGTCTTTTGCCTGGAGTTCTCATGTCGCTGTCCATCGGGCTGATCGCCACCGTCGCCCTGGCCTATATGGCCATTCTGTTCGCTATCGCCTTTTACGGCGATCGGCGCAGCACGCCGTTGCCGCCACGGGTGCGAGCCTGGGTGTATAGCCTGTCGCTGGCCGTTTACTGCACCAGTTGGACATTCTTTGGCGCCGTGGGTCAGGCGGCCGAACAACTCTGGTCATTTCTGCCGATCTACCTCGGGCCGATTCTTCTGCTGATTTGCGCGCCGTGGGTCCTGCAAAAAATGGTGATGATCAGCAAGCAGGAGAACATCACCTCCATCGCCGACTTCATCGCCGCCCGCTACGGCAAATCCCAGTCGCTGGCCGTGGTGGTGGCGCTGATTTGCCTGGTTGGCGTGCTGCCGTACATCGCCTTGCAGCTCAAGGGCATCGTGCTGGGCGTGAACCTGCTGATTGGCGCCGGTGCCGACGCCATGGGCACGCGCGCGCAGGACACGGCCCTGATCGTATCCCTGGTGCTGGCGCTGTTCACCATTGTTTTCGGTACCCGCAACCTCGACGCCACGGAACACCACCGCGGCATGGTATTGGCAATTGCTTTTGAGTCGCTGGTCAAGCTGTTCGCTTTTCTCGCGGTGGGCGCGTTCGTGACCTACGGCCTGTACGACGGTTTCGACGACCTTTTCGATCAGGCCATGCTCGCCCCGCGCCTCGAAGCGTACTGGAAAGAAACCATCAATTGGCCGTCCATGGTGGTGCAAACCGGCGTGGCGATGATGGCGATCATTTGCCTGCCCCGGCAGTTCCATGTGACCGTGGTGGAAAACATCGATCCTCAGGATCTACGCCTGGCCAAATGGGTGTTCCCGGCCTATCTGGCGCTGGCCGCGTTGTTTGTCGTGCCCATTGCGCTGGCCGGTCAGATGTTGCTGCCCGGTTCGGTGCTGCCGGACTCATTCGTCATCAGCCTGCCCTTGGCGCAATCTCATCCCGCCCTGGCGATGCTGGCGTTCATTGGCGGCGCTTCGGCGGCGACCGGGATGGTGATCGTGGCCAGCGTGGCGCTGTCGACCATGCTTTCCAATGACCTGTTGCTGCCCTGGTTGCTGCGGCGAAACAACGCCGAGCGGCCGTTCGAAGTGTTCCGCCAGTGGATGCTGTCGGCGCGGCGGGTGAGCATCGTGGTCATTCTGCTGCTGGCCTACGTCAGTTATCGACTGTTGGGTTCCACCGCGAGCCTGGCAACCATCGGCCAGATCGCCTTTGCCGCCGTGACCCAACTGGCCCCGGCCATGCTTGGCGCGTTGTACTGGAAACAGGCTAACCGTCGTGGAGTGTTTGCCGGGCTGGCCGCCGGTACGTTCCTGTGGTTCTACACGCTGGTGTTGCCGATCGCTGCCAACAGCCTTGGCTTGCCCTTGAGCAGTTTTCCAGGCTTGGCCTGGCTGCAAGGCAACCCGTTGAACTTGCCGATCACGCCGCTGACTCAAGGCGTGGTGCTGTCCCTGGCGGGCAACTTCACCTTGTTCACCTGGGTCTCGCTGCTGTCACGCACGCGGGTTTCGGAGCACTGGCAGGCCGGCCGCTTCATCGGCCAGGAAATCAGCGCGCGCCCCAACTCCCGCTCAATGCTGGCAGTACAGATCAACGACTTGCTGCAACTGGCCGCCCGCTTTGTCGGCGAAGAACGCGCTCGTCAGAGCTTCATCCGTTTCGCCTATCGCCAGGGCAAAGGCTTCAACCCCAACCAGAATGCCGATGGTGAATGGATCGCCCATACCGAACGCTTGCTGGCCGGCGTGCTCGGCGCATCTTCGACCCGGGCGGTGGTAAAAGCCGCCATCGAAGGTCGGGAAATGCAGCTTGAGGATGTCGTGCGAATCGCCGACGAAACCTCGGAAGTGCTGCAGTTCAACCGCGCCCTGTTACAAGGCGCCATCGAGAACATCACCCAAGGTATCAGCGTGGTCGACCAGTCGTTGAAACTGGTGGCCTGGAACCGGCGCTACCTTGAACTGTTCAATTACCCCGACGGTTTGATCAGCGTGGGCCGGCCGATTGCCGACATCATTCGCTACAACGCCGAGCGCGGTCTGTGCGGCCCTGGCGAAGCGCAAGTGCACGTCGCCCGTCGCTTGCACTGGATGCGCCAGGGGCGGGCCCATACCTCCGAACGATTGTTCCCCAATGGTCGAGTGATCGAGTTGATCGGTAACCCGATGCCCGGCGGCGGTTTCGTCATGAGTTTCACCGACATCACCGCGTTCCGCGAGGCCGAACAGGCGCTGACCGAAGCGAACGAAGGCCTCGAGCAACGGGTCATCGAACGGACCCACGAATTGTCGCAACTCAACGTTGCCCTGACCGAAGCCAAAGGCGTCGCCGAATCGGCGAACCAGTCGAAAACCCGTTTCCTGGCCGCCGTCAGCCATGACTTGATGCAACCGCTGAATGCTGCACGACTGTTCTCTGCCGCCCTCTCCCACCAGGAAGAAAATTTATCCAGTGAAGCCCGCAAGCTGGTTCATCACCTGGACAGTTCGCTACGCTCGGCCGAAGACCTGATCAGCGATCTGCTGGACATTTCCCGCCTGGAAAACGGCAAGATCAACCCTGACCGCAAGCCTTTCGAACTCAATGATCTGTTCCATACGCTGGGCGCGGAGTTCAAGGCACTGGCGCAGGAACAGGGGCTGAAGTTTCGCGTCAGGGGCAGCGCATTACGGGTCGACAGCGACATCAAACTGCTTCGGCGGATTTTGCAGAACTTCCTCACCAATGCCTTCCGCTATGCCAAAGGCCCGGTGCTGCTCGGCGCTCGGCGGCGCAACGGCGAGCTGTGCCTTGAGGTCTGGGACCGTGGACCGGGTATTCCAGAAGACAAACTCCAGGTGATTTTCGAAGAGTTCAAACGCCTCGACAGCCACCAGACCCGGGCCGAAAAAGGTCTGGGCCTGGGCCTGGCGATTGCCGATGGGCTGTGTCGCGTATTGGGTCATACCTTGCGCGTGCGTTCCTGGCCGGGTCGCGGCAGCGTGTTCAGTGTCAGCGTACCGCTGGCTCGGACACAAACGGCAACGCCGGTCAAAGTGGCCGAACTCAATGGCCATTTGCTCAGCGGCGCGCAGGTGCTGTGTATTGATAATGAAGACAGCATCCTGATCGGCATGAACAGTTTGCTCACCCGCTGGGGTTGCCAGGTCTGGACCGCACGTAACCGTGTGGAATGCGCGACGCTGCTCGGCGATGGAATGCGCCCGCAATTGGCGCTTGTGGATTACCACCTGGACGATGGCGAAACCGGGACCGAGTTGATGGCCTGGTTGCGCACACAACTGGGCGAGCCGGTGCCGGGGGTGGTGATCAGTGCCGATGGACGGCCGGAGACGGTGGCCCAGGTGCATGCGGCTGGCCTGGATTACCTGGCCAAACCGGTGAAACCGGCGGCGTTGCGAGCGTTGTTGAGTCGGCATTTGCCGTTGTAGTGCCGTCCTCCAGCCCACCCTCGCCACGAAGATTAGGTAGTGCCTTACTTATTCCGGTAGCTCGGCCAAGCCATCGACATCCGTCATCGCCCGTTCCAGCAGGTCCGCCGGCAAGCTCTTGCTGGCTCGCGCCCCAAGTAACTTGAGCTGCTCGCTGCGACTGACCAGATTGCCGCGGCCTTCAGTCAGCTTATTGCGTGCTGCGCTGTAGGCTTTGTCCAGTTGTTGCAGGCGATTGCCGACTTCATCCAGATCCTGGATGAACAACACGAACTTGTCGTACAGCCAACCGGCGCGCTCAGCAATTTCCCGGGCGTTCTGGCTCTGGCGCTCCTGCTTCCACAGGCTGTCGATAACCCGCAAGGTGGCCAACAGCGTAGTCGGGCTGACGATCACGATGTTGCGGTCGAATGCCTCCTGAAACAGCGTCGGTTCAGCTTGCAATGCCGCAGAAAACGCGGCCTCGATCGGGACGAAAAGCAGAACGAAATCCAGGCTGTGCAAACCGTCGAGCCGCTTGTAGTCCTTGCCGGCCAAGCCTTTGACGTGACTGCGCAAAGACAGCACGTGCTGCTTGAGAGCGATCTGGCCGATGGCATCGTCCTCGGCCGCCACGTATTGCTGATAGGCCGTGAGACTGACTTTGGAATCGACCACCACCTGCTTGTCGCCGGGCAGGTAAATAATCACATCCGGCTGGAAACGCTCGCCGTCCGGTCCCTTGAGATTGACCTGGGTCTGGTACTCACGCCCCTTCTCCAGACCCGCGTGCTCAAGCACCCGCTCGAGAATCAGTTCGCCCCAGTTGCCTTGGGTTTTCTGCCCCTTCAACGCACGAGTGAGGTTGGTGGCTTCGTCGCTCAGGCGCAGGTTCAGCTGTTGCAGCCGTTCCAGCTCCTTGGCCAGGGAAAAACGCTCGCGGGCTTCAGCCTGATAGCTTTCCTCAACGCGCTTTTCGAACGACTGAATGCGCTCCTTCAACGGGTCGAGCAACTGCCCCAAACGCTGCTGACTGGTTTCGGCAAAACGCTGCTCACGCTCGTCGAAGATTTTCCCCGCCAGCTCGGCGAATTGTGCGCGTAGCTCGTCTCGTGAGCCTTGGAGGTCGTTGAGGCGCTGCTGATGGCTTTCCTGCTGCTCACGCAATTCGGCATTAAGGGAAGCGGCCTGCGCGTCGAGGCGACGTAACTCAGCCTCTTTGCCGGCACGTTCGATATTCCAGGCGTGAGACGCATCGCGGGCGTCGTCACGTTCGATCTGGAGCAGTTCGACTTCACGGCGCAGCGCGGCCAGATCCGCTTGTTTGGCGGCATTGGCCTGGCTCAAGTCAGCGATTTCATCACGGCAAGTATCAAGCTGGGCAGTCAAGCCATCCTGCGTCAATTGGGCAATGGCAAGACGCTCTTCCAGCAACGCCAGTTCGGCCTGCCCCGCACTCGCCCGCCGCTGAAGCTGCCAGGCCAGTACCAATAACGGCAACCCGGCGCCCGCCAGCCCCAGCAATGCGCTGGTCAAGTCCATCGCCATAGCCACTCCTGCCGATTCGATAAAGCGTGAAGGTTAACCAAGGTGTCAGGTCTTGGACAGCTCAGTCTTCGCCCAGACCCAGTTCCTCTTGTGCACGTCGGTCGCCCGCACGCGCGGCCTGACGCAGGAGCTCCTGGCCAATGCGGCGATCCCGGGCATTACCGCACTCGCGGCACATCAACTGGCCGAGACGGCTTTGCGCCGCCACGACGCCTTCACGGGCAGGCTGCTTGAGCAAGCGTCCGGCGAAGTGTTTGACGTTGGAGTTTTCGCCCAGGCGTGGGCTGTCCAGTAACCACTCGGCCACGCGCATTGCAAAGCGCTTGGGCGGGATAACACGGGAGGGCGTTGAGGTAGCAGAGACGGATGAGCGAAACTTCATAAAGCACTGTGGGGCAGATCGGAAGGCGCGCCACTCTACTCTTTTTTTCGTACAGGTAAAGTCGAAAAAAGCCTGCACGCCCGTCCTAGAGCAAGCGCTTGGGACAATCCACAGAAGCTGTGGATAACTCAGTGGACAACCGCCTTTGAACTGGCGCAAAGCCGTGTGGCGTGGGGCCCGCAGTCAAACTGACGATTTTTTCACCAGTAAAAAAAAGCGATGTTTTTCATTGACTTAAATTTTCATTACAGGCACCCACTCCGGTTGAAGCGAGGATGACAGCGCGATGACAGTTCGCGCAATTTGTGTGCACAAGTGCCTGGGAAGTGGTTATACCGATGCGCTTTTTCGGCGCGCCTTTGGATAGCGTCTGGGGATAAACCCGAGCAACCCTTGCCGCCGATCGGTCCTGACGCGATCGTTCTCTCGGATCAACGGTCGGGTTCCGGGCTATTGTGGGGCACTGGTGTGTTCGACAGTTCAATCGAGACTTGCCGACAGGCCCTTCAGCGCTTTTTTTCAAACAGACTTCCCTTCTGCCATTCGATCCGTTAGTATCCGCGGCGTTAGTACCAAGCTGAAAGTCAATTCTGGTCGAACAAATCCTCCGGTCAGCCTTCCCTAAGAGAAGCCTCCACCGACAAAACGGGATCGACCACCTCGATGGTTTCCAGGTAAATCTTGCGCCAACACAGCCTTTGAATCGAAAGCAAAGGGTGTTGCCAAGCTCACTTACTCTGACCGAACCAGCCTGCAAATTGATCAGGATCTTCACCCCGGGCCCAGAACCTTTGCCCTTGATGTGTTGCCTGCCCTCCTAAGTACCTACCTGCCAGCCCAAGCGCGCCAATTTATCAGCGCTTCAAACTGGCTGCTTTGTTCCAGTCGGGTTCTTCGTTCGACCAATGGTGGTCGTCGTTACTGGAACGTTTTAACTTTGCACGGTTCTTATCCGTGTCGCTTGTAGGAACACCCATTATGTCCACTCAAATCCACACTCAGGATGCCATTCGCACCCTAACCAACGCTTTTGCTCCAATGAACTGCCTGATCCTGGCCGCTCGCAAAGGCTGTTTCAGCTTCACTCTGGTCAATGAACACGGCATCGCTCGTCACAGCGAACGCCTGTACCCTGATCAATACTCCAGCGCAGAACCGCTGCAGGCTGTGATCGAACGTACTCGCCAGGCACTGGTTGCCTGAGACACCCGAAAAGCTGAAACCTGAAAAGCCCTGCTGAAAAGCGGGGCTTTTTATTGCCCGATATTTCTCATTTCGCGGCATGCGGCTAAGCACCAACCGATATAACGGTTATAACTCGAAGCCGGAAATATTTTAAAAACAGTCCTTTACAGCAAAATAATGACACTACACTTCAACTCAAGCGGCTTGATCCGCTTGCGGCGAGCCTGAATCGATCCACTGCTGCCAAGGCCTTCAGGTCTCGCCGACCACTTCATGTTTCGAGGGCTTTATGGGAATCGCTGCCAGCGAACTGTGTCGTTATGTGATCCGTCCGACGTTGATCTACCTCGGACGCCATAGCGCAACTGCCGAATCCCTGCTGCTGGGCATCGCCGCCAGTCAGTCAGCCCTTGGTTCAGCCCTGCATGACCGCCGTGGACACGGCCTGTACCGAATCGCCGAACCCCGCCACCAGGCACTTTGGGATCACTACCTGGCCCTGGACCCGGATCGGGCAAGCCTGGTCCGCGGCCTTGCCAGCCAGCATGCTTTTCTCAGCGGGCCGCATCTGGAATTGACCGTCAACCTGCGTTACGCCACTGCCATTGCCTGGCTGCTGGTAGAAGAACAGAACACTCCCCTCCCCGCCTCCGACGACTTATTGGGAATGGCCCGAATCTGGCGCCAGACTTTCCAGCCCCAAGGTCGTCTGCGAGATTTCACCTACGCGTGGCAAACCTGTGTTTCATCGTTGAATCAGGTCGCCTGCTGATCCACCCCTTTACGAAAATCGCACAACTGGTCGCGATTTTGGTCGGATTGTCCTACAAAACCGCTCTAACTCAAGCGTTACAAGCTATAGCGCCCAGACGAAAATCTTGGTAATTTCCGCGCCGGTGATCACCAGGAATTCTAATAATGAAAAAAGTAATGCTCAAAACCACCCTTAGCCTCGCCGTTGCCATGGCTTCCACCCAACTCTTCGCAAGTGGCTTCGCGCTCAACGAACAAAGCATCAGCGGGATGGGGACAGGTTTTGCCGGGCGATCTTCTTCTGCCGACGACGCATCTACAGTTTTTGGTAACCCTGCCGGCATGTCTCGCCTCAAGCGTGAACAAGTGAGCGGTGGTGTTGCATTTATCGACGCCCATGCTGATATCAGTGATGCAAGCTCCAGTCCGAATAGTGGCACCAACAAGGGTGACATGGTCCCTTTCATGGGCGTGCCCATGGGCTACTACGTAAAGCCAATCGATGACCAGTGGGCATTCGGTTTCGGTGTCTACGCTCCATTCGGCCTGGTGACCGACTACGAGAACGGCTTCGCCGGCAAATACTTCGGCAGCAAGAGCGAAGTCAAGATCGTGACGCTCCAGCCAACCGTCAGCTACGCCTTCAACGACAAGGTGTCGATCGGTTTTGGTCCGACCATCAACCACATTTCCGGCACCCTGGAATCGAACCTGTCGATCACTCAGGCCGCGCCGGACGGCAAGGTCAAGATCGAGGGTGACGACACCGCGCTGGGTTACAACGTCGGTATCCTGGTACAGGCCACCGACAGCACTCGTGTCGGCCTGACCTACCACTCGAAAGTGAAGTACAAGCTGGAGGGTGACACCAAGGTCAACTACAACCTCCTCGGTGCCGTTGGTCAAAACCCGAACCAGAAGTACGACGCGTCTTTGGATATCACCACGCCTGAGTCGGTCGACTTCTCGGTCACACACCAACTGGATGACCAATGGACGCTCTACGCAGGCAGCACCTGGACTCGCTGGAGTCGCCTGAAAGAAATCACCGTCGAAAACAAAGGCGTTCCGGCCCTCCTCAATGGCCAGTTCGGTACCATCACCGAAGAGCAGAACTGGCACGACACCTGGGCGCACGCCATCGGCGCTTCGTACCAGTTGAACAAACAATGGGTCCTGCGTACCGGCCTGTCCGTTGACCAGGCACCGACCAACAACGTCGACCGCTCCCCACGCATCCCGACGGGCGATCGCAAGATTTTCAGCTTGGGCGCCGGCTGGAGCCCGACCGACGACCTGACCATCGACGTGGCGTACTCGTACCTGCGCGAAGAATCGGTCAAGGTCAACAACAGCAACGGCCGTCAGAACTACAGCGCAGAGTATGAAAACTATGCGAACGGTTTCGGTGTTGGCGCGACATACCGTTTCTGATGATTCACGGCGACGCCCTCGCCGCCTGAATTGAAAAAGCCCCGCGCTCTTGTACAGAGGCGGGGCTTTTTAGTGCATGTCGATCAGGGTTTCGATGCGAGCGCTTTCTCCACCGCCTCGATGAACTCGGGATTATCCGGCTTGGTCAGGCTGGAAAAATTGGCAACCACTTTGCCTTGGCGATCCACCACGTACTTGTAGAAATTCCACTTCGGCGAGCTGCTTTGTGCAGCGAGAACCTTGAACAAATGCGTTGCGTCATCGCCGCGGACGTTCTGCGGTTCGGTCATGGTGAAAGTCACGCCGTAGTTCACGTAACAAACCTTGGCAGTCTCTGCACCATCCTTGGACTCTTGCTTGAAGTCATTGGACGGCACGCCGACCACCTCAAGCCCTTGATCCTTGTAACGCTGGTATAGCGCCTCAAGGCCTTTGAATTGCGGGGCAAAGCCACAGAAACTCGCGGTATTGACCACCACCAGCGGCTTGCCGGCGAAGCGCTGGCACAGATCGATGGACTCCTTGGCACGCAGCTTGGGCAAAGAGCCTTGTAATAACTCGGGGCATTCTGCCGCCTGGGCCACACCGGTGAAAGCCATCAACAATGCGGGTACTGCAAGCCAGCGCATCAGCATGTCGGTGCATCCTTGAACAATCGTCAAAAAACGAAATTACTCGCCTTCGCCGCTCGCTAGCAAGCACCCATGCCCAGTTGCATCAATGCCAGGCCACCCTGATGCCAGCCCCACCATGCCAGGGCCAGCAACAAAATGCCGACGCCGATAGCAGCCATTTGCGGCCAGAGACTGTTCATGCGGCACTCATCCGGGTTTGCAGACGCGCCACCGGCTGCTCGCGCACCGGCCAGTTCAGGGCTGCGGCCACCAGACTCAAGAGAATTGCCACCTGCCAGATCAAGTCGTAGCTCCCGGTCCGGTCATACACCACCCCACCCAACCAGCCGCCGAGGAACGAGCCGAGCTGATGGAAAAGGAAAACGATCCCACCGAGCATGGACAAATTTCGTACACCGAACAAGGTCGCTACCGTGCCGTTGGTCAAGGGCACCGTCGACAACCAGAGAAACCCCATGGCCATGCCGAACAGATAAGCCGTGACCTGAGTGACCGGCGCCCAGAGGAACAGCACAATCACCACCGCCCGCAACAGGTACAGACCGGTGAGCAAGCGCGGTTTGGACATTCGCCCGCCAAGCCAGCCCGCGGTATAGGTACCGAAGATATTGAACAGGCCGATCAGCGCCAGCACCGTGGTGCCGACGGAGGCCGGCAAGTGCTGGTCCACCAGATAGGCCGGCAAGTGCACGCCGATGAACACCACCTGAAAACCGCAGACAAAAAAGCCGAACGCCAACAGCCAGAATCCTGAATGGGAGCAGGCTTCGCGTAACGCTTCAGAGAGGGTTTGCTCGTGCCCGAGCACCGGCAGCGGATTGTCTTTGAGCATACTCACCAGCGGCACGATCAGCGCCACCACCAGCCCCAACACCAGCAACGCCGCGGACCAGCCAAGCCAGCCGATCAACCCCAGCGTGCCGGGCAACATGGCGAATTGACCGAAAGAACCGGCAGCGCTGGCGATCCCCATGCCCATGCTGCGCTTTTCCGGTGGCACCGCACGGCCGACCACGCCAAGGATTACCGAAAACGAGGTGCCCGACAGGCCGATACCGATCAACAGCCCCGCGCTCAAGGACAAGGTTACCGCCGAATCGGACAGCCCCATGAACGCCAGACCCAAGGCGTACAGAACACCCCCGATCAACACCACCTTCGCAGCGCCAAAGCGGTCGGCCAATGCGCCGGTGAATGGCTGGGCCAGGCCCCAGATCAGGTTCTGTAAAGCAATCGCGAAGGCAAACACTTCGCGGCCCCAGCCGAACTCGGCACTCATGGGTGCCAGAAACAGCCCGAAGCCGTGTCGCACTCCCAATGACAACGCCAGAATCAGCGCACTCCCCAACAGCACCCAACCGCACGTACGCCACATCGATGTCATTGTTGTTCTCCGGTAGCGGGTATATACCCGCTTAAGATCGAACAAACTGGCCTCAAGCCAGTTCATCCAGCAGTTTCAGCAAAATCTCACGCTTCTCGGCACCCAGGCGATCGATCAACCGCTGCTGCGCCGCTTCCCAGGCTGGCAACGCCGCCGCCAGGCGTTCGCGCCCTGTCTCGGTGAGCAGGACGATGCGATTGCGCATGTCCTCGCCTTCGGTCAGCGTTACCAGACCTTCGCCCTCCAGCACCCGCAGATTACGCCCCAGCGTGCTGCGATCCAGGCCCATGGCTTCGGCCAGGGACGAGATGCTTGGCTGATCCAGACGCTGCAGATTGCACAGCAGAGAATACTGGGCAACGTTGATCCCGAAACCGTCGAGGGCGCCGTCGTAATGCCTGCTGACGCCACGAGCGGCGCGACGCAGGTTAGTGCACAAACATTGAGAAGGAAGCATAGTGCGTGTATATACCCGCAGTTAAATGAATGCAAATTTTTTGATACATCTTACCGTTGGAGCCTTGCCCGCGAAGGCGGTGTATCAGCCGATATCAATGTTGACTGAGCCGCCGCCTTCGCGGGCAAGCCTCGCTCCTACAGGGGTTCAGAGCAAGGGGTTCAGAGCAATGCAAGCCCCACCAGCATCGTCACTTCCAGCAATTCCAGCAATGCTCCCGCCGTATCGCCCGTCGTCCCGCCCAATCGGCGCACCATCACTTGCCGCAGCCAGACAAACATCACGGCCGCCAACACAAGCGCCCATACGCCGCTAAGGCCAGCCATCAGCACACAGGCCATCGCACTGATCGCCACTACCTGTTTGCCGCCCAAACGCGGCAGATGATCGGCCAGCGCTTGCCCCAATCCACCGGGGCGCACGTAAGGTGTGGTGAGGAATAAGCCCAGTAATGCGCTGCGGCCAAGCAGTGGAACGATGATCAGGATCACGCTGTGCTGCTGCTCGAGCAACGCCAGCAACGCAGCAAACTTAAGCAGCAATACCACGACCAGCGTCACCACCGCGATGGGCCCGCTGCGAGGGTCTTTCATGATGGTCAAGGTGCGTTCACGGTCGCCGTAACCGCCGAGCCACGCATCAGCGCTATCGGCCAGGCCATCCAGGTGCAACGCGCCGCTGAGCACGACCCAAACGCTCAGCAGCAAAGCGGCGTGAAGCAATAATGGCGCGCCCAGCAACAGCCAGTTCAGCCCCCACAGAATCAAGCCGAACAGCAAACCGACCAGTGGGTAAAACAGCAGCGATCGACCCAATTCCTCGGGCGTCGGCATACCCGATAAACGAATCGGCAGGCTGCTCAAGAATTGCAGGGCGATCCAGAACGGCAACATGGTCAGATCGCTTCCCTTAACAAAACGCCGGGTTCGACCGACAACGAAAACAACGCGCCGTGGCCGACTTCAACGTTGAGCAACTGCTCACGCGGCAATCCGCGCGCTTGCGCCAGCAACAAACGCATGACGCCGCCATGGCTGATCAGCAAGACCCGCTCACCGGCATAGGCCGTGTGCAGCCGTTCGATGGCCGCCAACACCCGCGCAGAAAAGTCCGTCACCGGTTCACCGTCTGGCGGCGTAAACGAATACGGATCGGCCCAGAACATGCCCAACGCCTCGGCGCTGGTTTCCATCAGCGCCGCCGCGCTCTGCCCTTCCCAAGCGCCGAAGTGCAGCTCTTGCAGATCCTTATCCAACTGCACTGGCAACCCGAGTTGCGCCCCCAGCTCGTCAGCAAAGCGTGCACAACGCTGTAACGGCGAACTGACCAGTCGATCCCAGGGCCCCTGCTCAAGCACCGCGGCGCGCATCTGCGCCCAACCCTTGCTGGTCAGTGCATCGTCGAGGCTGCCGCGCAAACCGCCGCCGAGCTCGGTTTCGCCATGGCGCAACAGGTCCAGGCGCAAGGTCATGCCGGACGATCCGCCACTGCGGCTTCGGCGAACGTCGCCATTTGCCCGTGCAGGTCGCAGGCCAGGCGCAACAATGGCACGGCCAATGCCGCACCACTGCCCTCGCCCAGTCGCAGGCCGAGCTCCAGCAAGGGTTCGGCGTTCAGGGTTTCGAGCACATGGCGATGACCCGGCTCGGCGCCGCGATGACCGAACAGCAGCCACTCACGGCAGGCCGGATTCAAACGCACCGCCACCAACGCAGCGACGCTGCAAATAAACCCGTCGACCAACACCGCGACACCTTCCTGAGCGCAGGCCAGGTACGCGCCGACCAGCGCAGCGATTTCGAAACCGCCGAGGTTGAACAACGTTTGCAGCGCATCGCTACGCTGAGCGCCATGCAACGCCAAGGCGCGTTCAATGACTTGGGCTTTATGGCTGACACCCGCTGCATTCAATCCGGTGCCCGGTCCGGCCAGATGCACCACCGGGCAATCGAGCAACGCACAGGCCAATGCGCTGGCCGCCGTGGTGTTGCCGATGCCCATTTCGCCACCGATGAACAACTGCGCGTCGGCTGCGATGGCGCGCTGCACACTGTCCCGGCCGGCCTGCAAGGCGAGTTCACCTTGGACCTGGGTCATCGCCGGCCCCTGGACGAAATTCGCCGTGCCCGGACCAAGGTTCAGGTGACGCACGCCTGGCAGATTCAACGACGGCGTGACAGTGCCGAGATCGACCACTTCCAGGCAAGCCCCCAACTGCCGCGCCAACACGCTGATCGCCGCGCCACCGCTGACAAAGTTGAGCAGCATCTGCCCAGTGACTTCCTGGGGAAACGCCGACACGCCTTCAGCAACCACACCATGGTCACCGGCAAAAATCGCAATCCACAGCTGATCCAGCGCCGGCTTGACCTGCCCCTGCAACCCGGCCAGTTGCACCACCACCGATTCGAGCCGACCGAGTGAGCCCGCGGGTTTGGTCAGTTGCTGTTGACGCGCCTGCGCCTGTTCGACCGCTTGCGCATCGATGGGTTTGCACGGGTTCAGCCACCAGGCGTGAGTCATAACGCAGTTCCTTTCAAAGTCAGGGGCAGGCCGGCGACGGTCAGGACGACTCGCTGACAGCGCTCGGCCAAGGCTTGATGCAGCCAACCGGCTTCATCGACATAACGGCGAGTCAATTCGCCCAACGGCACGACACCCATGCCGGTCTCGTTACTGACAAAAATGATTTCACCTGGCAATGACGCCAGGCAGTCCAGCAGGGCTTCGCGCTCGGCCGACAAGCGCTCGGCATTGTCGAGCATCAGCAGATTGGTCAGCCACAGCGTCAGACAATCCACCAGCAAGCAACGATCGGCACTGGCGTTTTCGCGCAGCACACGGGCGAGTTCCAGCGGTTCTTCGATCAGTGCCCATTCGGCTGGACGACGGGCGCGGTGATGGGCCACCCGTTCGTTCATCTCACCGTCCAGGGGTTGGCTGGTGGCGATGTAAGTGACGTGGAGCTGACTCTCTGTCGCCAGTTTTTCAGCCAGGCGGCTTTTACCGGAACGGGCGCCGCCGAGGATCAGTTGCAGCATGTTTATTCCTTAAGATGTGCGGTGTCGGGGCAGGCCTCTTCGCGGGCAAGCCTCGCTCCTACGGATTAGCGTCGAATCGTAATAATGTGAACGACACACAACCTGTAGGAGCGAGGCTTGCCCGCGAAGGCGCCCTCAAAACCACCTCAAATCCCACAGAGTTCACGCAACAGCGAAGTATCCAGATGCTTCTCCACCAAATCTGCCAACCGTTCGATATCGCGCTCGCGCAAGGCGTGGTAATCCACTTCCTGCACAGCCTGCAGCCCGGCCCAGCGCAACAGCGCACCGCACGCCGCCGGTGATTCGAACAGCCCATGCAGATAGGTGCCGAAAATCTGCCCATCGGCACTTTGTGCGCCGTCGCAGCGACCATCATCGAGGTGCACCGCTGCGTTTTCCAGCGCCGGCCCGCAGGTCACGCCGGCATGAATTTCATAGCCACTGACCGGCGCATCTTCCAGCGCCAGGCGTCCACGCACATTGCGTAACTGCTTCTCTTCTTCGAGCTGGGTTTGGAACGCCAGCAAGCCCAAACCGGCACTGGAACCCGGCGCGCCTTCGAGGCCCAGCGGGTCGTGCACCTGCTCGCCGAGCATTTGCAGACCACCGCAGATCCCCAGTACTTTTCCGCCGTAGCGCAAGTGTCGCGAGATGGCCGTGTCCCAACCATTGGCCTGCAAGTATGCGAGGTCGCTGCGCACGCTTTTCGAGCCGGGAAGAATAATCAGGTCGGCCGGCGGAATCGCCTGACCGGGGCCGATGAATTGCAGGTCCACTTGCGGATGCAGGCGCAGCGGATCGAAATCGGTGTGGTTGCTGATGCGCGGCAGTACCGGCACCACCACGTTGAGCACTTGCTCGGCCTTGTCGGCCTGGCGCTGATCGATGCCGTCCTCGGCCTCAAGGTGCAGGTCCATCACATAGGGCAAAACCCCGATCACCGGTTTGCCAGTGCGCGCCTCCAGCCAATCGAGGCCTGGTTGCAGCAAGGCGATGTCGCCGCGAAACCGGTTGATGATGAAGCCTTTGACCCGCGCCTGTTCGCTGGGCGACAGCAACTCCAACGTACCGACCAAATGCGCGAAAACCCCACCGCGATTGATGTCGGCAATCAGCACCACCGGGCAGTCCACCGCCTCGGCAAACCCCATGTTGGCGATGTCGCCGGCGCGCAAATTGATCTCTGCCGGCGAACCCGCCCCTTCGACCATCACCACCGGATACGCCGCACACAAACGCTCATGGGAGGCCAGCACCGCTTGCATGGCGATGGCTTTGTAGTCGTGATAGGCGACCGCGTTCATCGTCGTGACTGCACGGCCATGAATGATCACTTGAGCACCGGTATCACTATTGGGTTTGAGCAGCACCGGATTCATGTCGGTGTGCGGTTCGAGGTTGGCCGCCTGAGCCTGCACCGCTTGAGCACGGCCAATCTCGCCCCCGTCGGCGGTCACCGCGCTATTGAGGGCCATATTCTGTGGCTTGAACGGCACGACGCTCACGCCCTGACGCGTCACCCAGCGACACAGCGCCGTCACCAGTGTGCTTTTACCGGCGTCCGATGTAGTGCCTTGCACCATCAAAGTCGTGCCCTGCACCATCAAAGTCGCGCCCTGCTCCATTAACGTAGTCATTGCGCGTCCTTGACGTAGGCTTCGAGCGCTTGCTCAAGACGCAGCCAATCCGCTTCATCGGCGGGCAAGCCGAACCGCACGCTGCTGTTGTGGGTGAACAACCGCAGCAGAATGCCGCGCCGGGCCATGAATTCGTGCAGCGCTTGGGCAGATTCAGTGATCAGCCATTGAAATAATGCGCAGCCGCCCTGGGGTTTGAAACCGTACTGTTCAAGCAGCAACGCCAGACGCTCGCCAGCCTCGTCCGTACGAATGCGCTGTCGAGTGTGCCCGTGCGTATCCGTCAGGCACGCCTGGCCCAGCACTCGTGTCGGACCGCTGACCGCCCAGGGCCCGACCTGTTCGGCCAGCAGTTTGAGCAACTTGCGCTCGGCCAGCACAAACCCCAGTCGCACACCGGCCAGGCCGAAGAATTTGCCGAAGGAGCGCAGCACGATCAATCCGGTCTGATGGGTAAACGGCGCCAGGCTCAAATGCGGCGTGTTATCCATGAACGCCTCGTCCACCACCAGCCAGCCACCACGCTGGGCCAGCCGCGCATGCCAATCCAGCAGGCGAGCCGGGGTCAGGCTCAACCCTGTGGGATTGTTCGGGTTGACCACCACCAGCACGTCGAGGCTGTCGAGAAAGAAATCGACTTCCGACACCAGCACTTCGCGCACGATATAACCATTGCGACGCCAGGCTTCGGCGTGTTCGGCGTAACACGGCGCCAGCACGCCGACCTTGCCGGGCCGGCGCAATCGCGGCAGCAACTGGATCGCCATTTGCGAACCGGCCACCGGCAATACCTGAGCCGCACCGTAATAGTCGCAGGCAGCCTGCTCCAGACCGTCATCGGTTTCCGGTAACCGCGCCCAGGCCCGCAGCGGGATGTCCGGGACCGGGAATGGCCAAGGCGCGAGGCCACTGGACAGGTCGAGCCAATCGGCTTCGGCAATGCCGTATTCAAGCGCCGCCTTGCGCAAGCGACCACCGTGCTCAAGCATAAAACTGCGCCCCCACACAAAGAATCAGCAGCCATAACCATACCCCGCGCTGGACCAATTGCCAGCCACGCTCGATGGAATCGGCGTCCGCCGGCACACCTTCGCCCAACGGCGGACGCTGATGCAGTTCACCGTGATAAATCGCCGCCCCGCCCAACTCGACACCCAGCGCACCTGCACCGGCCGCCATCACCGGCCCGGCATTCGGGCTGTCCCAGGTCGGGCCCTGGGTACGCCAGCATTTCAACGCCAGTCGGGTTTTGCCCAGCAGCGCGTAGGTCAATGCCACCAGGCGTGCGGGAATGTAGTTCAGAACATCATCGATTTTCGCCGCGGCCCAACCGAAGCGTTCGAAGCGATCGTTGCGATAACCCCACATCGCATCGAGGGTGTTGCTCAGGCGATAGAGCACCACGCCGGGCGCACCCGCCACGGCAAACCAGAACAACGCGGCGAACACCGCATCGCTGCCGTTCTCCAGCACCGATTCGGTGGCGGCGCGGGCGACGTCGGTTTCATCCAGTTCGCTGGTCTGACGGCTGACCAGATAGCTGACGCGTTTGCGCGCCTCCCCCAGATCATCGCCGCGCAGGGCCTTGGCCACCGGCTCAACGTGCTCACCAAGGCTGCGCATGCCAAGAGCGCAATAGAGCAGGAGAATCTCGACGATCCAACCGATATAAGGTGCCCAGGAAAGTGCGGTGGCCAGCAAAGTCAGCGGCACGACCGCCATCACCCAGGCCGTGACGCCGTGACTGCGCCAGCCACGGCCACCGGAGTTGAAACGTTGCTCGATGCGATCGGCAAAACGACCGAACGCCACCAGCGGATGCCAGCGTTTGGGTTCACCCAGCAGCGCATCCAGCGCGACCGCGGCGACACTCAACAACGCCACACTCATTGACTCTCTCCCCAGTAATTTTCATACAACAACTCGCTGAGTGGACGCGTCTGCGCCCAGCCTTCGAGTACCAGCATGGGCGCTGGGTAGAATTCCTTGACCGGCCCCAGGCAAAGAACGGCCAAAGGCTTGGCCCCGATCGGCAACCCCAGCAAATCCGCCAGCGCTTGTGGCTCGAACAATGACACCCAGCCCATGCCCAGGCCTTCGGCGCGGGATGCGAGCCAAAGGTTCTGGATGGCGCAGGACAGCGACGCGATGTCCATTTCAGGCAATGTACGACGGCCGAAAATGTGCCGTTCACGATCGTCCATCATTGCAGCGACCAGCACCTCGGCGCAGTCGCTGATGCCTTCGACCTTGAGCTTCATGAATTCGTCGGAGCGCTCGCCGAGGGCGTCGGCAGTGCGGATGCGTTCCTCTTCCACCAGTTGCTGGATCTTGCCGCGCAGGGCCCGGTCGCTGATGCGGATGAAACGCCAGGGCTGCATCAGGCCGACACTCGGCGCCTGGTGCGCGGCTTCGAGCAGACGCCTCAATAACTCGGGTTCGACCGAGCCGCCGCTGAAGTGCCGCATGTCGCGGCGCTCGGCGATGGCTCGGTAAACGGCTGCGCGTTCGGCTTCGGAAAATGTGTTGTCGGTCATGGCCTCTTCGCGAGCAGGCTCGCTCCCACATTTGAATTGCATTCCCCTGTGGGAGCGGGCTTGCCCGCGATGGCGGTCTTAAGGTCAGGCACAAACAGCGCGGCAATCGCCGATGGATTGGACGGGAAATAAAAGTGCACATAAGAAGCCGTCATCCGCCCCTCACGATAAACCGCTTCCGCCCCTCGCCCGCCATTGGGGCTCAAACCTCGGGCAATCGGCTCAAGCCCGGTGCTGGTCAGCGAGTGGTGATAGGTGTGGCCACGCAACAAACCTTCCGGCAATTCGACCGCCTGCAAGGCCAACGCGGCAAGACGCTTCTGCATCACTGCTTCACCGGCCAGCAAGCCAACCAGTTCAGCGCGAGTGCCCTCGACATCGGTCAAGGAATCCAGCAAATACAGCATGCCGCCACACTCGGCCAGCAACGGTTTGCCCGCCGCGTGGTGCGCGCGGATCGCGGTCAGCATCGACGTGTTTTGTGACAACGCCACATGGTGCAATTCGGGATAGCCGCCCGGCAGATAGAGGCTGTCTGCCTCAGGTAACTCGCTGTCGCGGATCGGCGAAAAGAACGTCAATTCGGCGCCCATGGCCCGCAGCAAATCCAGGCTCGCGCCGTAGGTAAACGCGAACGCTTCGTCCCGCGCCACGGCAATCCGCACACCGGCCAGCAACGGTTCGGCGGCGATCATTTCAGGCGCGGCGAATTCCACGGCTGGCGGCAGCGCCACGTCGCAACTGCTGGCTAATGAGTCGGCCGCCGCATCGAGACGCAGGTCGAGATCATTCAATTCACTGGCCTGAACCAGGCCGAGATGCCGACTCGGCAATTCGATCCCGGTCTCCCGGGACAGCGCGCCGTACCAGCGCAAACCTTCAGTCAGGCTGCCTTCGAGCAATTGCGCATGGCGCACGGTGCCGACCCGATTGGCCAGCACACCGGCAAACGGCAAATCCGGCTGATAACGCGCAAGGCCCAGGGCCAGCGCGCCAAAGGTCTGGGCCATGGCGGTGCCGTCGATCACGCCGAGCACCGGCACGCCGAAGTGCCGCGCCAGGTCGGCACTGGACGGCGTACCGTCGAACAGCCCCATGACGCCTTCGATGAGGATCAGGTCGGCTTCGCCAGCGGCTTCCCACAACAGACGCCGGCTTTCCTGTTCGCCGACCATCCACATGTCGAGTTGATAGACCGGCGCGCCGCTGGCGCGCTCGAGAATCATCGGGTCGAGAAAGTCCGGGCCGCATTTGAACACGCGAACCTTGCGCCCCTGATTACGATGCAAACGGGCGAGCGCGGCGGTGACGGTGGTCTTGCCCTGACCGGAGGCCGGCGCGGCGATCAGGACCGCCGGGCATTGACGATGGCTATTCATAAAGTGCAGTTCACAACTCGACGCCTTTTTGCGCTTTGATTCCGGCCTGGAAGGCGTGTTTGATCATGCCCATTTCAGTGACGGTGTCGGCCAGATCGATCATCTCCGGTTTGGCGCCACGACCCGTGACCACCACGTGCTGCATCGGCGGACGCGCCTGCAAATCGCTGAGCACCTGATCGAGATCCAGGTAGCCGTGCTTGAGGGCAATGTTCAATTCATCGAGCACCACCAGGCCAATGGCCGGATCGCGCAGCAGTTCGCGGGACACCGCCCAAGCGGCTTCGGCGGCGGCGATGTCACGCTGGCGATCCTGGGTTTCCCAGGTGAAGCCTTCGCCCATCACATGAAAACGCACCTGCTCCGCAAAGCGCCGGAAGAACAGCTCCTCGCCGGTGCTGTTGCGCCCCTTGATGAACTGCACCACGCCGCACTGCATGCCGTGGCCCATGGCCCGCGCAAGCATGCCGAACGCCGAACTGCTCTTGCCTTTGCCGTTGCCGGAGAGCACCAGCAGCAAACCGCATTCATTCGGCGAATTGGCGATGCGTTCGTCGATCACCGCTTTTTTGCGCAGCATGCGCGCCAGATGGCGTTCGTCACGATCGGGAGTATCAGTCATGGGGGAGCTCTCCGTTGAGGCTGGATAACGGCGGGCAGGCACAAGAATAGACGGCAAGAAGCCTGGCATCGCCCACCGTGATGCCGTTGGATGAATCAGGCCGGTCTCCGGGCTCATGAGCGGCTTGCGCCTGACTGCGCGCCTTCCCATGTCGACAGTCGACACAGTGGCTAGGGCCTGTCATCAGGCCCTCGCGCAGCTTTTACTCATTTACCGTTGCGGGGGCAGCGCCGGGATCGTGATCATTCTTCGCTGGAAGAAATTCACTCACCGGCTTCCCTGTTTCACTCTGTCGACCAAGGTCACAGAGCACCTGAAACAAGCCGCGAAGGTTAGAGGGTTGGGGGTGGAGCGTCAATTAAAGCCGGGACACCGCTGAGCGAATAACTGCCATCGATCAATTAACTGACGCCAATCTTGTGCCACACTGTCAGCAGTGATATCAAAGAGCCACAACCTGACAACACAATAACAAGGGTGAGCCACATGCAAGGCATGATCATCAGCAATCCGAAGCTGGAATTCCTGCGGCCTGTGCTGGAACGCTGGTTTGACTGTATCGACCGCTACAACGCCGTGCGCGGCGATAACGATACGCCTTACTGGCACGACGAAAACGCCAACCTCGGCCTGCTTTCCGCCGCAGCCTGGATGGCAGAAATGGTCACGCTGACACAAACGTCGACCCGCAAACAGATCGAAGAAGGCGAACGCAACGCCCGGGCCGATCTGTTTATCGCCAGCAGCGAAGAGCGCGCGTATCTGCAGGCCACCCAGCGCTGGCCACGGGTCAATAGCCTGAACCTGACCCAGGCGCTGGCGGACATCACCAGTGATGCGAAGCGAATCAGCTACGCCAGCGATCTGAAACTCGGCTGTCTGTTTGTCGCGCCACAAAAAGCCCAGCACAGCGCCACCCCGGAGGAACTCCAGGACATGGTCGATGACCTGCAAAAGGAACACACCTGCGCCGTGGCCTGGTATTTCCCTTACGCCTACCGCAAGTTGCGCAATGAAGCCGGCAACTACCATCCGGGCATCGCTATTGTGCTCAAGGAAGCCCGCGGCTGACCGGTTGAACCATCGGGCGTCTACGCTTCTCTATGATTACTTCAATGCATTCATAGGGAAGATCAGTAATGCGCAAATCCCAGCTCGCTTTCGTTATCGCGCTCGCCGGAGGGCTCGCCGCCTGTGGTGACACCTCCAGCCTGCAAGTCTCGGACGGCACAGGCCCTTCGCCCAAGCTGCCAGAACCGAATAAAACACTGATCCCGACGGTGAACATCGCCCCGGCGATCGGCTGGCCTGAAGGCAAGAAACCTGTCGCCGCACCAGGGACTCAAGTGGCAGCGTTTGCCGAAGGCCTCGAGCACCCGCGCTGGCTGTACGTGCTGCCCAACGGCGATGTACTGGTAGCCGAAACCAACGCACCGCCCAAACCTGGCCGAGGCATTCGCGGCTGGGTCATGGGCAAGGTCATGGGCCGCGCCGGTGCCGGCGTCCCTAGCCCGAACCGCATCACCCTGCTGCGGGACAAGGACCACGATGGCGTGGCCGAAACCCGCACGGTCTTCCTGGAAAACCTTAATTCGCCCTTCGGCATGACCCTGGTCGGCAAGGACCTGTACGTCGCCGACACTGATCGTCTGCTGCGCTTCCACTATGAAAACGGTGAGACGGCGATCAAGTCACAGCCCATCAAGGTGGTCGATCTGCCGGGCGGCACACTGAATCACCATTGGACCAAAAACGTCATCGCCAGCAAGGATGGCAGCAAGCTATACGTCACTGTGGGTTCGAACAGCAACATCGGTGAAAACGGCATGGATCAGGAGCAAGGCCGCGCGGCGATCTGGGAGGTGGACCGTGCCACCGGCAACCATCGCATTTTCGCTTCAGGGATTCGCAATCCAAACGGCCTGGCCTGGGAACCGCAAAGCGGCGCCCTGTGGACCGCCGTCAACGAGCGCGACGAAATCGGCAGCGATCTGGTGCCGGACTACATCACCTCCGTGAAGGATGGCGGGTTCTACGGCTGGCCTTACAGTTATTACGGCCAGCACGTCGACATTCGCGTCGAGCCACAAAACCCCGATCTGGTGGCCAAGGCGATTGCGCCGGACTACGCGGTAGGGCCACATACCGCATCACTGGGCCTGACGTTCGCCGAAGGCAGCAAGTTGCCCGCACCGTTCACCCAAGGCGCCTTCATCGGCCAACACGGCTCGTGGAACCGCAAGCCACACAGCGGCTATAAAGTGATTTTCGTGCCGTTCAATGCCGGCAAACCGACCGGGCAGCCGGTGGATGTGCTTACTGGCTTCCTCACTGACGACGAAAAAGCGATGGGGCGGCCGGTGGGTGTTGTGATCGATCAGCAAGGAGGCTTGCTGGTGGCGGATGATGTGGGGAACAAGGTGTGGCGCGTGTCCGCGGCTAAGTAATCAGCTCTGATCGTAGGAGCGAGGCTTGCCCGCGAAGGCGGCAGCACAGTCAACATTGATATCGACTGACACACCGCTTTCGCGGGAAAGCCTCGCTCCTACAGCTTTGCACAGCGCCAACCTATCACCCAGCGCGAGTCATCCTTCAAGCGCGCTCATGACAACTACGGATTATGTGCCAAATGCTCAGGTTGCAAGACGCGCTTGGCGCTCAGATAGGCTTTCTGCCAATAGGCCTTGGACAAGCTGTCCAGCTTGACCGTGCCGCCCGTGGCGGGTGCGTGGACGAAGCGGCCTTCGCCGACGTAGATCCCGGCGTGACTGACCTGGGAGCCGCCATTGGTGGCGAAGAAAATCAGGTCACCGGTTTGCAGGCCTTCCTTGCCAACACTGGGGGCTTGCATGCCGATCATCTCGCGGGTAGAGCGCGGTAAGGAAATGCCGGCGACATCGCGATAAACGTAACCGATCAGCCCGCTGCAATCGAACCCGGAATCGGGCGTGTTGCCGCCCCAGCGATAAGGTGTTCCCACCAGGCCCAGCGCGCGAAACAGCACGTCTTCTGCCGCAGGGGAAAAGGCTTGGGAAGGACCGAAAACAATGGGAGCGCGAACCACCGGCGCAGGTGGCGGTGTACGGCTGGCGCAGGCGCTGAGCAGCGCTGCGAAAAACATGAGTGCGAGGCGGGCCGACATCGTCATAAACAGAACATCCTGATCTGGCTGCGGCTTTTTCCACCCAAAAGGCAGAAAAGAAAACCGCCTGCGCAGGACGCAGGCGGTTTGCCATCAATAATAGATCAGGATTCTAGCGGCTACGCGGCAAACTTCAAGTAAGACTTTAAGTTCGCCTTACAAACTGTCCGCTTACTTGCGTGCCGTGACGATAGCCGGGGCCGCAGTCGGCGCCATCGCGAGTGCGCGCTTGGCTTCGATAAAGGTTTTGCTCCAGTAGCTGTCGCCCAGACTGTCAATCCGGACACCACCGCTTTTGCGGCTGCTGGAGTGGATAAACTGGTTGTCACCCAGGTAGATCCCGGCGTGACTGACACGACCGCGACGACCATTGGTGGCGAAGAACAGCAGGTCACCGGGCTTGAGGGCGCTGCGAGCAACCAGAGGAGCGTCAACGTTGATCATTTCGCGGGTGGAGCGCGGCAGGTTCATGCCGGCCTCTTCACGAAACAGGTAACCGATGAAGCCACTGCAGTCGAAACCGGCTTCAGAGGTGCCGCCGAAACGGTAACGGGTACCGATCAGGGACATGCCACGTTCGAGGATGCTGTCGGCGAGAACAGGAAGCTGGTACGACTTGCCGTCGGCGAAGTCTGCCAGTTCTTTATCGGTAGCTAGCTCTTCCTGGAAAAGAACGGAAGAAGATTGCGCGGTAACTGAATTTGAAACCTGAGGTTTTGGCTCTTGCTGGGACACTGGAGAGTGGGCAGCGCAACCGAACAACAGGGTGACGAGTGCGAGAGGCACGAGGGGTGCGAAGCGCTTTAGCATGGGCACGACCGTGGCTGATAGTTTCTAAAGAAGCCGCGACTATGCCCGCTATCAAACTCATTTGCAAATTCAATCGATCTTTTTGTGACTTATCCGTTTCTCGTTTACATCTAAGCGCTTAAGCCCGTTTTGAACCTTTGCGCAGCCTGCCCTCTTGCAGGAAAGCGGATTCGTTGACGCCTGGAATATGCCGAAACCCTGGTAAACCCTGGGGTTGATCAGGTGATTACCAGCCCAGGGTTTCTTTCAGGAACGGGATTGTCAGCTTGCGCTGAGCTTGAAGAGAAGCCTGATCGAGACGCTCAAGCAGCTCGAAAAGCGCACTCATGCTGCGGGTACCACGGGTCAAGATAAAATGCCCGACTTCATCGGTCAGGTGCAGGCCACGGCGGGATGCGCGTAACTGCAAGGCACGTAATTTGTCTTCGTCAGAAAGTGGGCGCATCTGGAAGATGAGTGCCAGGGTCAGCCGCGATTTGAGGTCCGCCAGCTTCACCGGCAATTCACGCGGGGACGTCGAGGCAGCAATCAACAGACGCCGGCCGCTGTCACGCAAGCGATTGAATAGATGGAACAGCGCCTCTTCCCAATCCGCCTTGCCGGCGACTGCCTGCAGATCGTCCAGGCAGACCAGTTCGTATTGTTCAAGGTGATCGAGGATTTCGATGCCGCGGTCCAGCAATTCGGCCAACGGCAGATACACCGCCCGCTCCCCCAGTTGTTCGAAGCGCAGACACGCCGCCTGCAACAAATGCGTGCGCCCGACCCCGTCCTTGCCCCAGAGGTAAATCAGGCTTTCCGTCCAGCCGGCGTCGGCTTCGCAGAGCCGCTCGACATAGCCGAGTGCAGCGGCATTGGCGCCTGGGTAGTAATTGATAAAGGTAGCGTCATCACGCAGACGCACACCTAGGGGCAGCTGAATCGGTTTCATGCTGACTGAACAGTTCCCAAGGAACCGTTAGTGGCCTCTGTGTAAAGTTTGCGAAGTTTATACCCGTGAGGCTGACCGCACAATGCGACAGACCACAAGCAAAATCAAAGGTTTGCGATAACACACTGGTTTTATGACAGTTTCTTTGGCGGCGCATGTGACAGCCGCACGAGGGATACGGGCACACCTGGCACGAAACCAGGCTGCCCACCATGAACGATCAAAAACCCTTACAGCGCGGATTCGTCGACACCACCGTAGATATCCGAATCCTTGTACAAATCATGTACGTGACGCAGGAGGACCATGATCACCGCGGCTACCGGCAATGCCAGCAACACACCGGTAAAACCAAACAGCTCGCCGCCAGCCAGGATGGCGAAGATCACCGCCACCGGATGCAGGCCGATCCGGTCGCCGACCAGCAACGGTGTCAGGACCATGCCTTCCAGCGCCTGGCCGACCATGAATACCGCGACAATACCGATCAAGGGATATAAATCGCCACCGAACTGGAACAGGCCGGCAATCAATGCCGCACCAATGCCGATGACGAACCCCATGTACGGCACAATCGCCGCCAGACCGGCAATCAGCCCGATCAACAGCCCCAGTTCCAACCCGACGATCATCAAGCCTGCGGCGTAAATCACACCCAGCGCCAGCATCACCAGCAACTGCCCGCGCACGAAAGCCCCTAGCACTTCATGGCACTCTCCCGTCAAAGACATGACGCGCTCTTCACGATCACGGGGCAGCAGGCTGCGGACCTTGGCCATCATCAGGTCCCAGTCGCGCAGCAGATAAAAACTCACCACCGGAATCAGCACCAGATTGGCCAGCAGGCCAATCAGCGCAAGACCTGAAGCCGTCGCCTGACTCAGCACCACGCCGACCACATCGGTGGTCTGGCCCATGTGCTCGCTGAATGCCGCCTTGAGCTTGTCGAATTTCCAGAAGCCGTCCGACAACCCCATCTTCGATTGCGCCCACGGCACGGCAGTGTGCTGCAACCAGTCGAGCATTTGCGGCGTCAGCTCATACAAGCGAAACAGCTGTTTGGCGAGCATCGGTACCAGCACCAACAACAACGCGGTAACGAGCAATGTGAACAAGGCAAACACCGCCACCACGCCCCAGGTCCGCGAAAGCCCATGCTTTTCCAGCCGATCCACCAGCGGGTCGAACAGATACGCCAACAACAGCGCCACCAGGAAAGGCGTCAGGATCGGGTGCAACAGGTAAACAAACACGCAAAGCAGGACCACCCCACCGAGCCAGAACCAACGCCGTGTATCGGCCATGCACCACTCCTGCTTCTATATAAAGGAAAACTACCAGCGAAAACGTAACTGCGGCGTCGGTGCCGCAGTTGGCGCTACGGCCGGTGCCGAGCCCGCTGCAACAGGCTGAACCGGCACGGTCGGAGCCGGCGCCTCACCGGCCGGGATTTCCTGCAACCTGCCCAAGGACAACTGCGCCCGCAGCTGATCGGGACTGCCGTTGACCCGATAAAGCACGCGATCGCCATCAACGCTTTGCAAGCGTGCGCCAAAAGGTTCCAGCAATCGCCCGAGCGCCGCATAACGCTCCAGGCTCATCCCCTGCACTTCCAGCAACTGCTCGCTGGAAGCACCCGGTTTGGCGGCAAAACGCGGCGCCAGGCGTTGGCTGACCGCCAGCATCACCGCATCGGCCAGCGCGGCTGTATCGGCGCCCTGCGCGCTACCGGCTTCTTTCTGATCGCCCAACCACAAACGCCACTTGGCTTGCCATTGGCCACCTTCTTCACGGGCATGCACCGCCAGCAAGGCGTCGGCATTGTAGCGGTCGGATGCGTCCCGCAGCGATGCCGGATCTGCACTTTCCAGATTCGGTGCAGTGGCGACAATCTGCTCATCCAGGTCCGCCAGCGGCAAACGCAGCGGCAGCCCACGATGTTGCGCTGCTCGAAGCAGTGGCGTGGCACTGGCCTGGCCATCGCCGACCAGGTTCGAACCTTCGGCGGAATCATTCAGCCACCAACCGAGAATCGACGGCCGGTTCGCCCCCCACACGGCCAACCCGGCACGCCGCAAGGCCTGTTCAGTGGTGGCCGGGTCGAAATCGACTTTCAGCACTTGAGGTGGGCCGGCGTCATATCCGAACTGACTGATGATCTGCTGAGGATCTTTACGCACGGTCGCCAGCCCCGGGCTCTGCGCCGCCTTGGGGTCGCCGGTCAGGCGTAACACCAACGTATCCAGCGCCCGCTGAGTCGCCTCATCGCGCTCCTGCGGCGTCTGGCTACTGACAGGCTCGCGCACTTGATAGAGGCCTTTGACGGTTTCGGCATGACCGGTCAGGCTGACCATGGTCAAACAGCCCACGAACAAGAATTTAAGAAAACGCATAAAAAGATTCCTGACGACAAGAGCGGCTGGAAACAGACCGCGTGAAGATGATTGAACCAAGGGTCTGTTGACCACAGGCTCAAGCAAAACATTCACCCGACCCCGGTAAGTTTTCGCACTGTCATAACGATAGACGGTTAGCGTCGATACCTTATACAGCCATCCGTGACGCCACCAACACGGGCAATATGGGTTTTTTTAACGCGATATGCCCCTGCCCGTCGGCACGAGGATGGCCGCTGCCCCTCAAGCCTGATAAAATCGCGCGCCTTCGCAGACCGGCAACAGCCGGGCGCCCTGAAATTCGCGTACGGCAATTGCCCTTCGCCAGCTTCAGTGGCCCCACTGGACTCGGTCGTTACCCCTGAATCCCCCCTAAAGGCCTGGATCATGAGCAAGCAACCCTCCCTGAGCTACAAGGACGCCGGTGTAGACATCGACGCCGGTGAAGCATTGGTCGAACGCATCAAGAGCGTCGCCAAGCGCACTGCGCGCCCGGAAGTCATGGGCGGCCTGGGCGGTTTCGGCGCCCTCTGCGAAATCCCGGCCGGCTACAAGCAACCGGTACTGGTTTCGGGCACTGACGGCGTCGGCACCAAGCTGCGCCTGGCGCTGAACCTGAACAAACACGACAGCATCGGCATCGACCTGGTTGCCATGTGCGTGAACGATCTAGTGGTCTGCGGCGCCGAGCCGCTGTTCTTCCTCGATTACTATGCCACCGGCAAACTGAACGTCGACACCGCCGCTCAGGTTGTAACCGGCATCGGCGCTGGCTGTGAACTGTCGGGTTGCTCCCTGGTCGGCGGCGAAACCGCGGAAATGCCTGGCATGTACGAAGGTGAAGACTACGACCTGGCCGGCTTCTGCGTCGGCGTCGTGGAAAAATCCGAAATCATCGACGGTTCCAAAGTCGCTGCTGGCGATGCCCTGCTCGCCCTGCCGTCTTCCGGTCCGCACTCCAACGGCTACTCGCTGATCCGCAAGATCATCGAAGTGTCCGGTGCAGACATCGAAAACATCCAGCTGGATGGCAAACCGCTGACCGACCTGCTGATGGCCCCGACCCGCATCTACGTGAAGCCGCTGCTCAAGCTGATCAAAGAAACCGGCGCCGTCAAAGCCATGGCCCACATCACCGGTGGTGGCCTGCTGGACAACATCCCGCGCGTTCTGCCAAAAGGCGCCCAAGCGGTAGTTGACGTTGCAAGCTGGACCCGCCCTGCCGTGTTCGACTGGCTGCAAGAGAAAGGCAACGTCGACGAGAACGAAATGCACCGCGTGCTGAACTGCGGCGTCGGCATGGTTATCTGCGTTGCGCAAGAGCATGTTGAAACCGCGTTGAACGTATTGCGTGAAGCCGGCGAGCAACCATGGGTCATCGGTCAGATCGCCACCGCTGCCGAAGGCGCGGCCCAGGTCGAACTGAAAAACCTCAAGGCACACTGATGCAAGAGCGGATGTCCCACACCTGTGATGTGGTGGTGCTGTTGTCCGGCACTGGCAGTAACTTGCAGGCCTTGATCGACAGCACGCGGACCGGCGACAGCCCGGTTCGCATCGCTGCGGTGATCTCCAACCGCGCCGACGCCTACGGCCTGCAACGCGCCAGGGACGCGGGTATCGATACCCGCACCCTGGATCACAAGGCTTTCGAAGGTCGCGAGGCCTTCGATGCCGCGCTGATCGAACTGATCGACGCCTTCAATCCCAAACTCGTGGTACTGGCCGGTTTCATGCGCATTCTAAGCGCTGGTTTCGTGCGCCACTATCAGGGTCGCCTGCTCAATATCCACCCCTCGCTGCTGCCAAAATACAAAGGGTTACACACCCATCAGCGCGCGCTGGAGGCCGGCGACACTGAACATGGCTGTTCGGTGCACTTCGTCACCGAGGAACTCGATGGCGGACCACTGGTCGTACAGGCAGTAATACCGGTAGAGTTGCACGATTCGCCGCAGAGTCTGGCGCAGCGAGTCCATACCCAGGAACACCTGATCTACCCGATGGCCGTACGCTGGTTTGCCGAAGGTCGTTTATCACTGGGTGAACAAGGTGCTTTACTGGACGGACAGTTACTCGCGGCCAGCGGCCACTTGATTCGAACCTAGGAGATTTTATGCGTCGCGCCCTGCTCTTCGCTTGCGCTCTGCTCGCCCTGCCGTTTGCGCAGGCCGCAGACCTTCAACCCTTCTCCGCCAGCTACACCGCCGACTGGAAGCAACTGCCCATGAGCGGCACCGCCGAGCGCAGCCTGACCAAGGGCGCCAACGGTGTCTGGACACTCAGCTTCAAGGCGTCGATGATGATCGCCAGCCTGACCGAAGAAAGCACCCTGACCCTGGACAAGGACGCTCTGCTGCCGCAGTCCTACCGCTTCGAACGTGGCGGCCTGGGCAAAGCCAAGAAGGTCGATCTGGACTTCGACTGGACCAACAAGATGGTCACCGGCACCGATCGCGGTGACGCCGTCAAGCTGCCGCTCAATCGCGGCATGGTCGACAAGTCCACCTATCAACTGGCGCTGCAGCATGATGTGGCCGCCGGCAAGAAAAGCATGAGCTATCAGGTCGTCGATGACGGCGAAGTCGATACCTATGACTTCCGCGTGCTGGGTTCGGAAAAAGTCGACACCAAGGCCGGCCAGATCGATGCGATCAAAGTCGAGCGAGTGCGCGACCCGACCCAAAGCAAGCGCATCACGGTGCTGTGGTTCGCCAAGGATTGGGATTACCTGCTGGTCCGTCTGCAACAGGTCGAAACCGATGGCAAGGAGTACAACATCATGCTCCTCGACGGCACGGTCAATGGCAAGCCGGTCAAAGGCAGCTGATCCGCACCCACATGAAAGCCCCGCAAACGCGGGGCTTTTTTTCGTCTGGCGTTTGGTTGGTCGAGAGAACGATCAGCGCACGGTAAAACGCTGCTGGGCCAGCAGACGATCGCCCTGGAACACCATGAACCGCCACTCGCCGGGAACGACTTCGTGGCTTTCGGTGAACTCGAAGGCCATCACGTCTTGGGGAGCACCGGGCACCAGTTTTTGAGTGACTTCCAGTTTGTCGTGACGCACGCCATCCGGAGTTCGGATGCCCGGGGTGAAATAGAGCAAGGTCAACGGCTGGTCTTCGGCGACCTTGCCAGCCAACTGGTAACGCATACCGAATTTGGTGCCGAGTTTGGCGGGAACGATTTCGGTCTGCCGGATCTGTTCATTGCTGCGACGCAACACTCGCTCGCCCGATTGCAGTTCGGCTTTCGGGCCAGCGAACACGCCGTATTCCACCGGGCCTTCGACGCGGACTTCGGCATTGGCCAGGCCACTGATGAACATCATTGTGGCCAGGGCGATTAAGCGGGTGAGGTGCATAGTGCGCTCCTTGATTGAGATGAGCGCGAGGGTATGACGCCGGGGTGACAGGACGATGACAACCTTGGGTTCAGCACAATCCCGTGGGGAGGGGCTTGCCTGTGGCGAGGGGGCTTGCCCCCGTTGGGTCGCAAAGCGGCCCCCTGTACCTTTTCAGACAGATTGAGTTGTCCGGATTTACGACTGCTTCGCAGCCGAACGGGGGCGAGCCCCCTCGCCACGGGATTGTGGTCACTTCGCGACAACACCAGGCAGGATCGCCAGGCAAGAAAGTGGAACGCGAATTTGAAGGGATGCTCTATAACTTCAGGGTCTTTTTTGATCGAATGACTTTTCCCATTGTCTGCGAGGTTTCTTATGACTGTTACCGTCAATACCGTCTCCGCCGAAGGTTTTCGTCACAGCGTCCAGATCGATGACCACGAACTCTTTGCCGACGTGCCGAAAACCTCTGGCGGCGAAGGCTCCGCGCCTGAACCCCACGACTACTTCGATGCAGCCCTCGGTGCCTGTAAGGCCCTGACGCTGAAAATCTACGCCAGGAAAAAGAACATCCCGCTGACGGGCGTCGAGGTTGAGGTCAAGCGCGACAACAGTGAAGAGCAGAAAGGCAAATACGCCTTGCACGTCGAACTCACGCTAAAAGGCGTGCTCACCGATGCCCAGCGCGACGAACTGCATCGCGTGGCTGACCGCTGCCCGGTACATAAGCTGATGACCACCTCCGAAGTCAGCATCGAAACCCATCTGTCCGAAGGTGCGTTCAGCCAATAGCGGCAAGGGCTACGCAAGCGGGTTATGCTCCGTGCGTCACCCGCTCAGCCTGGAATGCACCATGAACACGCCACTCGTGATACGCCCTCGCGCCGAAGATGTCGAAGGCCAGCCGATTCTTCGCCCGTTGCCGTCAGCCAAATGCCGCAACGTCGGACCTTTCGTGTTTTTCGACCACATGCTCGAAACCCGTTACCCGGCGGGTAAAGGCATGAATATCCGTCAGCACCCGCACATTGGCCTGTCCACCCTCACCTACCTGTTCGAAGGGCAAATCCAGCACAAGGACAGTCTTGGCTCCGATCAGGTGGTAAATGCCGGTGATGTCAGCTGGATGATCGCCGGCAGTGCAATCGCCCACGTCGAACGCACGCCCGAAGCATTGAAGGAAAGCGGCTTTACGATGCACGGCTTGCAGATATGGCTGGCGTCGCCCCAGGATCATGAACACGGTCCGGGACATTACAGCCACCATCCGGCTGCTACGCTGCCCGTCAGCGATAATTTGGGCGTGAAGATTCGGATGATCGCCGGGTCAGGCTTTTGCCTGGAATCGCCCGTCCCAGTGCTTTCTCCTACGCTGTATGCCGAATTGAACCTGCAAACGGCAACCACATTGCTGATTCCCACCGAGCATGAAGAACGGGCACTGTATGTGTTGAGCGGCGAGGCGCAACTGGATGGCGAGCTGATTGAACCTCACTCGCTGGTGGTATTGCCGGCCGGTGAAGAGATGGCACTGTTCGCTGAAAGCGACTGCCATGCCGTGCTGTTTGGCGGTGCGCCGCTGGATGGGCCACGGCGGATCAACTGGAATTTCGTGGCCAGTGATCCGGCATTGATCGATGAAGCACGTCGGCGTTGGGCGGCCGGGGACTGGCCGACAGTGCCAGGGGAAAGCGAGCGGATCGAACTGCCGAAACACCGAAGCCCGCCAACGCCCCTGTAATTGATCGGCTGATCGTTCCCATGCTCTGCGTGGTTGCAGCCCGTGACGCTCCGCGTCACTGGACGCGGAGCGTCCCCAGAGGCATTCCCACGCAGAGCGTGGGAACGATCAAAAAACCCGCCGAAGCGGGTTTTTTTACAACGCGGTTAAACCGACAGTTCAACCAGCAGCTTGTTCAGACGGCGCACATAAGCGGCCGGGTCTTTCAAGCTGTCGCCGGCCGCCAAGGCCGCCTGATCGAACAGAATGTGCGACAGGTCGCCGAAGCGCTCGTCGCTCTGCTCGTTGTCGAGCTTCTCGATCAGCGGGTGCGCCGGGTTGAATTCGAAGATCGGCTTCGAATCCGGAACCTTCTGACCGCTGGCTTCCAGGATCTGACGCATTTGCAGGCCCAGGTCCTGCTCGCCGATGGCCAGAATCGCCGGGGAATCGGTCAGACGATGGGACACCCGCACTTCAGCAACGGAGTCGCCCAATGCCGTCTTCAGACGCTCAACCAGGCCTTCTTTGGACTTGGCGACTTCTTCTGCGGCTTTCTTGTCTTCTTCCGAATCCAGGTTACCGAGGTCCAGGTCACCGCGTGCCACGTCGACAAAGCTCTTGCCGTCGAAGTCGGTGAGGTAGCTCATCAGCCACTCGTCGATGCGGTCGGTCAGCAGCAGCACTTCAATGCCTTTCTTGCGGAAGACTTCCAGGTGCGGGCTGTTTTTGACTTGCGCGTAGGTTTCGCCAGTCAGGTAGTAAATCTTGTCCTGACCTTCCTTGGCGCGGGCCAGGTAGTCGGCCAGACCTACAACTTGCTCGCCGTCGTCGCCCTGAGTGGACGCGAAACGCAGCAGGCCAGCAATTTTTTCTTTGTTGGCGAAATCTTCTGCCGGGCCTTCTTTCATGACCTGACCGAAGTTCTTCCAGAAGCCTTTGTATTGCTCAGGCTCGTTCTTCGCCAGTTTTTCCAGCATGTCCAGGACGCGCTTGGTCAGCGCCGACTTCATCGAATCGATGATCGGGTCTTTCTGCAGGATTTCCCGCGACACGTTCAGCGACAGATCGTTGGAGTCGACCACACCTTTGATGAAGCGCAGGTACAGCGGCAGGAACGACTCAGCCTGATCCATGACGAACACACGCTGCACGTACAGCTTCAGACCTTTCGACGCTTCACGCTGGTACAGGTCGAACGGAGCACGGGTCGGCACATAAAGCAGCGAGGTGTACTCCAGCTTGCCTTCGACCTTGTTGTGGCTCCAGCTCAGCGGGTTTTCGAAATCATGAGCGACGTGTTTGTAGAACTCCTGGTATTCCTCGTCCTTGATTTCAGTACGAGGGCGAGTCCACAGAGCGCTGGCGCGGTTGACGGTTTCCCATTCAACGGCAGGCTTGTCTTCGCCTTCGACGGCCGCCACTTCTTTGGGCAACTCGATCGGCAAGGCGATATGGTCGGAGTACTTCTTGATGATGTTGCGCAGACGCCAACCATCGGCGAACTCGTCTTCACCGGATTTCAGGTGCAGGACAATGCGCGTACCGCGGTCAGCCTTCTCGACGGTGGCGATTTCGAATTCGCCTTCGCCTTTGGATGACCAGTGCACACCTTCGCTGGCAGCGAGGCCGGCACGGCGGCTGAATACGTCAACTTTATCGGCGACGATGAAGGCCGAGTAAAAACCGACCCCGAATTGACCGATCAGGTGCGAGTCTTTTTTCTGATCGCCAGACAGGTGTTTCATGAAATCGGCAGTGCCGGACTTGGCGATAGTGCCCAGGTGGGTCACCGCGTCTTCACGGCTCATGCCGATGCCGTTGTCTTCGAGGGTGACGGTTTTAGCGTCTTTGTCGAAGCTCACACGGATTTTCAGTTCCGCGCCGCCTTCCAGCAAGTCAGGCTTGGCCAGCGCTTCAAAGCGTAATTTGTCGACAGCGTCAGAGGCGTTCGAGATCAATTCGCGAAGGAAAATTTCCTTGTTGGAATACAGCGAATGGATCATGAGGTGCAGCAGTTGCTTCACCTCGGTCTGGAAGCCCAGGGTTTCCTTTTGAGTTTCCACACTCATGGTCATCAAACTCCAATCAGATGGCATAAGCCGCGACCTTGAGGGTCGACGGCGGGTTGTCCTCAGAGTTGGGGGCTGTGATCAGGATTTCAAGGGCTGTTCTATTTTGAAATGAGCGCGGGCCGTCGCAATGGGCTCGGCTTCAGTGCTTTGCCAGGCGGTAATCGCCACGTTTGCCACCCGGCGCCCCTGTCGGCACACCTGGCATTTGGCCCAGGTATCGCGAAATTGCCCCGCGCGCAGGTAATCGATGGAGAAGTCGATAATCTTCGGCACACTGGACGAGCCGGTGAAGATCAGCAGGTGCAATGCCGCCGAGAGCTCCATGAACCCGGCAATCACCCCGCCGTGAATTGCTGGCAATAAAGGATTACCAATGTTGTCTTTGTTCGCCGGCAGACGGAACAGCAGTTCATCACCCACCCGCGAACATTCGACGCCAATCAGTCTGGCATAGGGAATCAGGTCCAGCAGCGAGGCGTAGTCCCCCTGCGCATGGGCCTTTTGAAGCTGCTCGTTGAACGCGTCGGTCATTTCGCACCTCCCGCAATGGCACCGGCAAAGCCTTTGGTGCCTTTGACGCCCTTGCCCATGCGCATGAAGGTACCCACCACATGGGCGATGGGCTGTTCGGGGTCATCTTGATAAGCAAAACCGCGCGCGAAGATGACATCGGTGGTCACTCGGTAGCATTGGGCGAAGCCGTACACGTCCTTGTGCGGCTCGGCGGCGTGCATGTAGTCGATGCGCAAGTCGAGCGTCGGACAGACTTCGAATTCGGGCAACACACAAAGGGTAGCCATGCCGCAGGCGGTGTCCATCAGTGAGGTCAACGCTGCGCCATGGATCACCCCGGTTTGCCGATTGCCGACGATTTGCGGGCTGTACGGCAGAATCACCGTCAATCCTTCGCTGCTGGCGCTGTGAACGCGCAAACCGAGTACCTGACAATGCCGCAATGCCGACAGGAATCGCGTCGCACGCTCAAAAACGGGGTTTTCGGCCATTGGATTAAACTCTTCTTAGTGCCCCGGAAAAGTAGCAGGCTAATGGGTAAAAGTTCCGTAGAAAAACAAACTTATATATCTGTGCGAATTAAGGAACTTAACCCTGATCGCTGCGTTCGAAAGGCCAGTAGATACTTTCCATCAGGAGAAACACCCCATGCGTAAGACTTTAGCTATTGCCTTGATGTTGACCGCTTCCCTCGGTCTCGCTGCCTGCGATAAAAAATCCGAGGACAAAGCTCAAGAAGCCACCAAACATGCTGAGCAAGCTCAGGAAAAAATGGGTGAAGCTCAGGATAAAGTGAACGAGGCAGCAAAAGAAAACGCCGAAGCTGCCAAAGCTCAGGCCGAATCGAACGCAGCAGCGACAAAAGAAGCCGCGCCAGAAGCTCCTAAAAACTAACAACGTTTTTAGTGATAAAAGAAAACCCGCCAAGTGCGGGTTTTCTTTTGTCTGCGGCTTTTGTTTGGCGTGCAGCCTTAGAGCAAAATCGCCCTAAAAGTCGGACTAATCATCAGCAGCAACGAAGACACTAAGCCGACAAACCACACCAGACTGCGCTGCCAGGCCAGATCCACCCAATAGCACAACAGGTAAAAGATACGTGCGATCACAAAGATGATCGCCAGCGCATCGATCAGCCATCCCGCCGTCTGCGTGGTGTGCGCCATCAACACCCCCACCGCAAAGATCATGAACGCCTCGAAACTGTTTTGATGGGCTGCCAATGCACGGGCACCGAAGCCTGTAAGTTGCGCCTGTTGTTGACGCGGCAGGTGATTGTTGTAACCACCCTGCTCGTTCATGGCTTTGGCCACCGGGATCTTTGCCAGGAAAATCAATAATGCGCTGATAAACACACACCAGAACGGAATACTCATCAAGCAGCCTCCTTGTTAACTTCAGGCAATGGCGCCTCTGTGGGGGTATAGACCATCACATCGAGAACGTCGGAGTGAAACTCGCGGCGATACAACACCAGCACGACGCCGGCACTCATCAACATGAACAACCAGGGGCTGACGAACCACGCCAGCATGGTCATACCGAAGTAATAGGAACGCAGACCGAAGTTGAACTGGTTGGCCGCCATGGAGATGACACGGGCGGCACGGGAAGCGAAGGCTTTACGCTCTTGCTCGGACACATGGCGCTCGCCGATCATGGGTGCCGACCCCACGAGAATGGCCGCAAAGTTGTACTGACGCATGCACCAGCTGAACGTAAAGAACGCATAGACAAACACCAGCGCCAGGCATAACAACTTAATCTCCGACATGCCCTGGGAAGCCTGTTGCACCATCGGGATATCCGCCAGCAACGACACGGCTCTATCGGACGCCCCTAATACCGTGAGAATACCGGCCAGGATAATCAACGTACTGGACGCGAAGAACGAGGCATTGCGCTCCAGGTTACCGATCACGCTGGCATCAGCAATGCGGTTGTCGCGCAACAGCATGCGGCGCATCCAGTCTTCGCGATACAGATGCAACACACTGGCCAGGCATGCAGTGTCGCGGCCTTTCCATGTTGCGTAACGGGTGTAGCCACCCCAGCAGATAACAAACCAGAGCGCGGCGAGGATGTGGATCAGATTGGCGTGGATGAACGACATGCAGGTCCTTGTGGTGCGTTTTCGGAGAACTGAAACCTGTGGGAGCGAGCCTGCTCGCGATGGCGGTAGATCAGCCAACGCATCTATTGAATGTAAAGCCGCCATTGCGAGTGGGCTCGCTCCCACATTAGATTTGGCAATGCTTCGACGTTAGCTCAAGGAAAAAGACACTGCATCACACGCATAAAAAATGCCCCGTATCGATTGATACGGGGCATTTTCATTTTTGCCAGGAAAGCAGTTCGAGGCCCGCTTGTGGCGGGCCATGAAGCTTAGGCCAGCGCTTCGGCGCGCTTGCCCAGCAGACGATCGCAAACCACCGCGACCACCAGAGTCATGACCGCCGGCACCAGCCACGCCAGACCCTGCTCGCTCAGTGGCAGGTGTGTCAGCTGGGACGGCATCCAATCGGCCAGACCGGCACCCTTGAGGGCATCGATCAGACCGAAGATGAACGACACCAGCATCACCGGACCGACGATGCGGCCTTGCTCATGCCAGAAATCCTTGCAGAAGCTCAGCGCTACCAGGGCAATGCACGGCGGATAGATGGCGGTCAGTACCGGGATCGAGAACGCGATCAGTTTGGTGAGGCCCAGGTTGGACACCAACAGGGAAAACGCAGCCAGGATGATCACCAGCGTCTTGTAGGACAGTGGCAGTACACGGCTGAAGTATTCGGCACAAGCGCACGTCAGACCGACTGCCGTCACCAGGCAGGCCAGGGAAATCAGCACCGCAAGGAAACCGCTGCCCAACGAACCAAACGTGTGCTGGACATACGCGTGCAGTACCGCCGCGCCATTGGCAGCACCGGCCGCCACTTCATGGCTGCCCGAGCCGAGACGGAACAGACTGACATAAACCAGCGCCAGGCCCACGCCGGCAATCAGACCGGCGATGATCGCGTAACGGGTGATCAAGGCCGGTGATTCCACGCCACGGGAGCGGATCGCATTGACAATAACGATGCCAAATACCAGCGCACCCAGGGTATCCATGGTCAGGTAACCATTGATAAAGCCCTGGGAGAACGGTGCTGTGACATATTCAGGGGTGGCCACGCCAATATCACCAGCCGGCAACGCAAACGCGGCGATGCCCAGAACGGCCAGGGCGATGATCTTCAGCGGTGCAAGGAAACGTCCGACGGTGTCGAGCAGGCGGCCCGGGTAGAGCGAAATGAAGAACACCACCAGGAAGTACACCGAGCTATAGAGAAACAACGCCAGCGGGCTCTCGCCAGTCAGTGGCGCCAGGCCCACTTCGAACGACACGGTCGCAGTGCGCGGCGTCGCGAACAACGGGCCGACGGCGAGGTAGCACGCCGCTGCCAGCAGGCCACCGGCGATTTTACCGATCGGGCTGCTCAAGGCATCCATTGCACCACCGACCTTGGCCAGGGCGACAACGGTGATCACCGGCAAACCGACCGCTGTGACCAGAAAACCCAGCGCCGCCATCCAGACATTAGGCCCGGACTGCAAACCGACGATAGGCGGGAAGATGATGTTGCCAGCCCCGACGAACAGGGCAAATGTCATAAAACCCAGTGCCAGGATGTCCTGGCCTTTCAACACTTTCATTAAGGAAATACCACACTACTGAATCGGAATTTAGAGAGGGATTTCCCTTATGGGTGAGGGAAATGCTGTCGGCCCGTATAGGACTAACCCGTTTAGCGCGTCGCTGCCTTGTGGGCCGCGGACGCAAAAATGGCTGCTAGCCTAACGAATTCGCACGACAAACGCACTGTTACAGGGCGAACTATCCGATACACGACATTTCAATGTCGCGTTTACATATCTAATTTTCCTTGAAGATCAAAAGATCGCAGCCTTCGGCAGCTCCTACATGGGATCGCATTCCAACTGTAGGAGCTGCCGAAGGCTGCGATCTTTTGATCTTTGGAAATGACAAAGGCCACCCGAGGGTGGCCTTTGTTTGGTGAAGCGTCAGTTAAGCGCGAGGCTTACTTGACAGCCCAGCCAGTCAGCTCGGCCAGGGCCTTGCCGATGTCTGCCAGCGAACGCACGGTTTTTACGCCTGCGTCTTGCAGAGCAGCGAATTTCTCGTCTGCAGTGCCTTTGCCGCCAGAGATGATTGCGCCAGCATGGCCCATGCGCTTGCCCGGAGGAGCAGTCACACCAGCGATGTAGGAAACAACCGGCTTGGTCACGTGAGCCTTGATGTAGGCAGCCGCTTCTTCTTCAGCCGAACCGCCGATCTCACCGATCATCACGATCGCTTCGGTCTTCGGGTCTTCCTGGAACAGCTTCAGGATGTCGATGAAGTTGGAGCCTGGGATCGGGTCACCACCGATGCCGACGCAAGTGGACTGACCGAAACCGGCGTCAGTGGTCTGCTTCACGGCTTCGTAAGTCAGGGTGCCGGAACGGGAAACGATACCGACCTTGCCTGGCAAATGAATGTGACCTGGCATGATGCCGATCTTGCATTCGCCTGGGGTGATCACGCCTGGGCAGTTAGGGCCGATCAGGACTACGCCCAGCTCGTCGCACTTAACTTTAGCGTCCAGCATATCCAGGGTAGGAATGCCTTCGGTGATGCACACGATCAGCTTGATGCCGCCGAATGCCGCTTCCAGGATCGAGTCCTTGCAGAAAGGAGCTGGAACGTAGATCACGCTGGCAGTGGCGCCAGTGGCAGCTACAGCGTCTTTCACGGTGTTGAACACTGGCAGACCCAGGTGCTCGGTGCCGCCTTTGCCAGGCGTTACGCCACCCACCATCTGGGTGCCGTATTCGATGGCTTGCTGGGTGTGGAAACTACCTTGCGAACCGGTAATACCCTGGCAGATAACTTTGGTGTCTTTATTGATCAGGACGCTCATTATTTGCCCTCCGCAGCTTTGACAACTTGTTGAGCAGCGTCGGTCAGGCTGGTAGCAGCGATGATGTTCAAACCGCTTTCTGCCAGTACTTTAGCGCCCAGCTCAGCGTTGTTGCCTTCAAGGCGAACAACAACCGGGATTTTCACGCCGACTTCTTTCACCGCGCCGATGATGCCTTCGGCAATCATGTCGCAACGAACGATGCCGCCGAAGATGTTGACCAGTACTGCAGCGACGTTAGTGTCGGACAGGATGATCTTGAACGCTTCGGTCACGCGTTCTTTGGTAGCACCGCCGCCCACGTCGAGGAAGTTGGCTGGCTTGCCGCCATGCAGGTTGACGATGTCCATGGTACCCATGGCCAGGCCAGCACCGTTGACCATGCAACCGATGTTGCCTTCCAGTGCTACGTAGTTCAGTTCGAACTTGGCAGCGTGCGCTTCGCGCGGATCGTCTTGCGACGGATCGTGGAAAGTCTTCAGCTTAGGCTGACGGTACATGGCGTTGGCGTCGATGTTGATCTTGGCGTCGAGGCAATGCAGATCGCCGTCAGCCTTGATCACCAGCGGGTTCACTTCCAGCAGAGCCAGGTCGTGATCCTTGAACAGCTTGGCCAGACCTACGAAGATCTTGGCGAACTGAGCAACTTGCTTGCCTTCCAGGCCCAGCTGGAAAGCCAGCTCGCGACCCTGGAATGGCTGAGCGCCAACCAGTGGATCGATAGTAGCCTTGAGGATTTTCTCAGGGGTGTCGTGAGCGATTTTCTCGATGTCCACGCCACCTTCGGTGGAAGCCATGAACACGATGCGACGGCTCGAACGGTCAACGACAGCGCCCAGGTACAGCTCTTTAGCGATATCAGTGCACGATTCAACCAGGATCTTGGTGACTGGCTGGCCATTGGCATCAGTCTGGTAAGTCACCAGACGCTTGCCCAACCACTGTTGAGCGAATGCTTTGGCGTCTTCTTTGCTGCGAACCAGCTTTACGCCGCCCGCTTTACCGCGACCACCAGCGTGGACCTGGGCTTTGACAACCCACTCGGTGCCGCCGATTTTGTCGCAAGCTTCTGCTGCTGCTTCCGGGGTGTCTACTGCGTAGCCGGTGGAAACTGGCAGGCCGTATTCAGCGAACAGCTGCTTACCCTGATACTCGTGAAGATTCATGCTTATTACCGTCTTCGTTAGGTACTGCGCATTCGGTGCTGCACCGTTCTGGTGCCGCACCACCTGTGACTGCTGCTTGCGTAGCTTTCCGGTCACCCGGTGCAGCTACGCAAGACTGCGTCCAGCGGACATTCCGCGGTGAGTCTTGCACGCAAGGCTCACGACGGGCCGTACCGCCGTGGTTTCTTATTGTCTTAACGCTTCTTGCGGTTGGCGATGTGGATGGCGCCGCCATTCACAGCCAAAGCTGCTTCATGCAAGGCTTCAGACAGGGTCGGATGGGAGAAAACCATCATGCCCAGGTCTTCAGCGCTGGTGCCGAATTCCATACCGATCGCGCCCTGCTGAACCAGTTCTGCAGCGCTCGGGCCAATCACGTGGACGCCCAATACGCGGTCAGTCTTGGCATCGGCAATGACTTTCACGAAACCGCCGGTGTCGTTGGCTGCCATGGCACGGCCACTGGCTGCGAACGGGAAGGTGCCAACGTTAACTTCAACGCCTTCAGCCTTCAAGGTCTGCTCGGTTTTGCCGACCCACGCGATTTCCGGGTGAGTATAAATAACTGACGGGATCAAGTCATAGTTCATCTGGGCTTTGTGGCCCTTGATGCGCTCAACGACCATGATGCCCTCTTCCGAGGCCTTGTGTGCGAGCATCATGCCGCGAACCACGTCACCGATGGCGTAAACGCCCGGTACGGTGGTGGCGCAGTGATCGTCAACGTGCACGAAACCGCGCTCGTCCAGGGTCACACCGCAATCAGCAGCCAGCAAATCAGTGGTCACCGGACGGCGACCAACGGCTACGATCAGCTTGTCGAATGTGATGTTTTGTTCGCCGTTGGCATCGGTGTAGTTCACAACGACTTCGTCACCGTTCACTTTGGAACCGGTAACGCGAGCACCCAGCTTGATGTCCAGACCTTGTTTGGTCAGGGTTTTCAGCGCTTCCTTGGAAACAGCGGTGTCCGCTGCCATCAGGAAGGTGTCCAGGGCTTCCAGGACAGTCACTTCTGCACCCAGACGCGACCAGACCGAACCCAGTTCCAGACCGATCACGCCAGCGCCGATCACGCCCAGACGTTTTGGCACGGACTGGAATTCCAGCGCGCCAGTCGAATCGACGATCACATTCTGGTCAACCGGAGCTGGCGGAATGTCGATCGGACGCGAACCTGGAGCCAGAATCACGTTTTCGGCTTCAATGATTTCTACCGAACCGTCAGGCTTGGTGACTTCGACTTTCTTGCCGGCCAGCAGTTTGCCGTGGCCCTGGATCGAGGTCACGCCGTTGGCCTTGAACAGGGTGGCAACACCCGAGGTCAGGCCTTTGACGATGTTGGCTTTACGGCCGACCATTGCTGGCACGTCCATGGTTACGCCAGCGTGGTTGATACCATGGATCGCGAAGCCGTCTTGGGCTTCGTGGAACTTCCAGGAGCTGTCCAGCAGCGCCTTGGATGGAATGCAGCCGACGTTCAGGCAGGTACCGCCGAGGGCCAGTTTGCCTTCCTTGTCGGTGTATTTCTCGATGCAGGCAGTGGAAAGGCCCAATTGCGCTGCTTTGATGGCGGCCACGTAACCGCCAGGGCCCGCGCCAATCACTACTACGTCAAATTTCTGCGACATTCAAAAAATCCTCTTTTTTGCGGCAAGCTTGAAGCCGCAAGCGTCAAGCCAAGCTGCCCTTTCCTGCAGCTTGTAACTTGAAGCCTGCAGCTGCTTCTATCAGATATCCAGCAGCAAACGAGCCGGGTCTTCCAGCAAGTTCTTGATGGTAACCAGGAAGGTCACAGCTTCTTTGCCGTCGATCAAACGGTGATCGTAGGACAGCGCCAGGTACATCATCGGACGGATAACGACTTGACCGTTGATTGCCATAGGACGCTGCAGAATGTTGTGCATGCCCAGGATGGCCGCTTGTGGCGGGTTGACGATCGGCGTCGACATCATCGAACCGAAGGTGCCACCGTTGGTGATGGTGAACGTACCACCGGTCATTTCGTCCATCGACAGCTTGCCGTCACGAGCCTTCTTGCCGAAGGTGGCGATGCCGCCTTCGATTTCAGCCAGGCTCATCAGTTCGGCGTTACGCAGAACCGGAACAACCAGGCCGCGATCGCTGGAAACTGCAACGCCGACGTCAGCGTAGCCGTGGTAAACGATATCGCCGCCGTCGATCGAAGCGTTGACAGCCGGGAAGCGTTTCAGCGCTTCGGTGGCAGCCTTGACGAAGAACGACATGAAGCCCAAACGCACGCCGTTATGGCTCTTCTCGAAGAGATCCTTGTACTTGGAACGCAACGCCATGACTTCGGTCATGTCGACTTCGTTGAAAGTGGTCAGCATCGCCATGTTCGACTGAGCTTCAACCAGACGCTTGGCCACGGTGGCGCGAACGCGGGTCATCGGTACGCGCTTCTCGATGCGATCGCCGGCGGCGAACACAGGAGCAGCAGCGGCAGGCGCGGCAGCCTTGGCAGGTGCGGCAGCCGGAGCGGCTTTTTTGGCAGCTACAGCGGCAACAACGTCTTCCTTGGTCACACGACCGCCTTTGCCGGTACCGGCAACGGAAGCGATGTTGATGCCGTTTTCTTCAGCCAGCTTGCGAGCAGCCGGTGCAGCAACAGGGTCCTCTTCGCCCGCTTCGGCAGGAGCAGCGGCAGCGGCAGCAGGTGCAGCAGCGGCGGCTGGAGCCGCGGCAGCAGCACTGCCCTCACCGATGGAGCCCAGAACTTCGTCGGACAGAACGGTGTCGCCTTCGTTCTTGACGATAGCGCCCAGCACGCCGTCAGCGGTGGCCAGCACTTCCAGTACGACTTTGTCGGTCTCGATGTCGACGATCAGATCATCGCGCTTGACGGCGTCGCCCGGTTTTTTGTGCCAGGTGGCAACGGTGCCATCGGCAACCGATTCCGGGAAAGTGGGGGCTTTGATTTCGATAGCCATTATCTGTGGGTCCTTAAATTCGGTTTCAGGTGCGCGAAGGCGTTAAACAGTAAAGGCGTCTTGCAGCAGTTGTTCCTGCTGCTCAGCGTGCATCGATGCATAACCACAAGCCGGCGCAGCAGAAGCATCACGACCCGCGTACTCGAGTACGAGCGACTTGTCGTGATTGCCAACGATGCGGCGCATGTGGTGTTGGCTGCAGTACCAGGCACCCTGGTTCATCGGCTCTTCCTGACACCAAACGATATGTTTGAGGTTGGCGTACGGAGCCAGGACTTCGCTCAAGTCGTCCTCAGGGAATGGGTACAGCTGCTCGATACGCACGATGGCGATGTCATCACGACCTTCGGCACGGCGTTTTTCCAGCAGGTCGTAGTAGACCTTGCCGCTACACAGAATGACGCGCTCGATCTTTTTCGGATCCAGGGCATCGATTTCCGGGATAACGGTCTGGAACGAACCTTCGGCCAGATCTTCCAGGGTCGAGATGGCCAGTTTGTGACGCAGCAGCGACTTCGGAGTCAGAACGACCAACGGCTTGCGCAGCGGGCGAATCACCTGACGACGCAGCAAGTGGTAGATCTGAGCCGGCGTAGTCGGCACGGCTACCTGAATGTTGTGCTCGGCGCACAGCTGCAGGTAACGCTCCAGACGAGCCGAAGAGTGCTCTGGCCCCTGACCTTCATAACCGTGCGGCAGCAGCATGGTCAGACCGCAGAGACGACCCCACTTGTGCTCGCCACTGGTGATGAACTGGTCGATAACCACTTGGGCACCGTTGGCGAAGTCGCCGAACTGGGCTTCCCAGATCACCAGCGCGTCAGGCGTGGTGGTCGAGTAACCGTATTCAAACGCCAGCACGGCTTCTTCGGACAGGAACGAATCGTACAGGTCGAAACGTGGCTGGCCCTTGTACAGGTTTTGCAGCGGGATATAGGTACCCGCGTCTTTCTGGTTGTGCAAGACAGCGTGACGGTGCGAGAACGTACCGCGACCGATGTCCTGACCCGTCATGCGAATCGGGTGACCTTCGAACGCCAGGGTCGCGTACGCCATGGTTTCGGCGTAACCCCAGTTGATCGGCAGGCCGCCGGCTTGCATTTTCTGACGGTCTTCGTAGATTTTCGAGACCTGGCGCTGAACCACGAAGCCTTCCGGAATTTCCAGCAGCTTGGCGGACAGTTCCTGCAAGGTTTTCAGATCGAAGCGAGTGTCGTGACGCGCGGTCCAGGCGTGGCCCAGATACGGACGCCAGTCCACGAACAACTCTTTGTTCGGCTCTTTGACCAGGCTTTTTACAACATGCAGACCGTTGTCCAGCGCATTGCGGTATTCGTCGACTTTCGCCTGAACACGCTCTGCGTCCAGCACACCGCTTTGGGTCAGACGTTCGGCATACAGCTCCCGGGTGGTGCGCTGTTTGGTGATCTGCTGGTACATGATTGGCTGAGTGCCGCTAGGCTCGTCGGCCTCGTTGTGGCCACGACGACGGTAGCAGACCATATCGATTACCACGTCACGCTTGAACTGCATGCGGTAGTCGATGGCCAGTTGGGTCACGAACAACACGGCTTCCGGATCATCACCATTCACATGGAGGATCGGCGCCTGGATCATCTTCGCAACGTCGGTCGCGTACTCGGTGGAGCGCGAGTCCAGCGGGTTGCTGATGGTGAAACCGACCTGGTTGTTGATCACGATGTGCACGGTGCCGCCGGTCTTGAAACCGCGGGTCTGCGACATCTGGAAGGTTTCCATGACCACACCTTGACCGGCGAAAGCCGCGTCACCGTGGATGGAAATTGGCAGAACCTTCTCGCCGGTAGGGTCGTTACGACGATCCTGACGGGCGCGAACCGAACCCTCGACCACCGGGGAAACGATTTCCAGGTGGGAAGGGTTGAACGCCATGGCCAGGTGAACTTCACCGCCGGTGGTCATCACGTTGGACGAGAAGCCCTGGTGATATTTAACGTCACCGGAACCCAGCTCGACCTTTTTCTTGCCTTCGAACTCGTCGAACAGCTCGCGCGGGTTCTTGCCGAAGGTATTGACCAGTACGTTCAGACGACCACGGTGGGCCATGCCGATCACGATTTCCTTGGTGCCGTAGGAGCCGGAACGCTGGATCAACTCGTCGAGCATCGGAATCAGGCTCTCGCCGCCTTCCAGACCGAAACGCTTGGTACCCGGGTATTTGGTCCCCAGGTATTTTTCCAGGCCTTCGCCGGCGGTGACGCGCTCAAGCAGGTGGCTCTTGATGTCGGCGGAGTATGTCGGACGACCGCGCACGCTTTCCAGACGCTGCTGGAACCACTGGCGCTGCTCGGAATCGGTGATATGCGTAAATTCAGCGCCGATGGTGCGGCAATATGTCTGCTGCAACGCTTCGTGAATTTCGCGTAGGCTCGCCTCCTCTTTGCCGATGAACAGGTCGCCGGCACGGAAGGTCGTATCAAGATCGGCATTGGTCAAGCCGTAATGATTGATTGACAGGTCTGCAGGTGCAGGACGCTGCCACAGCCCCAGCGGGTCAAGCTGGGCTGCCTGGTGGCCACGCATACGGTAGGCCTGGATCAATCGCAGCACTTCAACTTGCTTCTTCTCGTGCTCACTGCTCACGCTGCCGGCGGAAACCGGTTGGGCGCGGCGCTGGTTCTTTGCCAGCAAGACGAAATGATCGCGAATTGTGGAGTGCGAAACATCGGTGGCAGGGTTGCCGTCAGCAGGCAACTTCTGGAAGTAGGTGCGCCACTCTTCTGGCACAGCGTTAGGGTCGTGCAGGTAGAGCTCGTAAAGCTCTTCCACATAGGCAGCGTTACTACCGGATAGGTAGGCGCTGTTCCACATGCGCTGCATCACGCTTTCTTGCATGCTTGGTCACCCTCGGTTAGGGGAACACCACCGGCGTCGACACCGAGCAAACTTGCAGAAGTCCGAATGCAGCGACTAAAACAAGCCACTTAGGATCACGCTGATAGTCCGGGTACCAGCCCGGATGCCCCTGCTTGTCTCATTTCTTCAAAATAAGAGCGGCAGCCTTTTAAGCTGCTGCTCAGGTTAAAACTACGGCGCCGGTTGAAGCCGGCGCCGTAGCATCTACGGGTACAGCGGTTCTACGGGTACAGCAGCTGAATCACACGCCGCTTTGCAGCAACATGTTACGAATGTGACCGATGGCCTTAGTCGGGTTCAGGCCTTTCGGACAAACGTTGACGCAGTTCATGATGCCCCGGCAGCGGAATACGCTGAACGGGTCATCCAGCGAAGCCAGACGCTCGGATGTCTTGTTGTCGCGACTGTCTGCCAGGAAGCGATAGGCTTGCAGCAGAGCAGCCGGACCCAGGAACTTGTCCGGGTTCCACCAGAAGGACGGGCACGAAGTCGAGCAGCAAGCGCACAGGATGCACTCGTACAGACCGTCGAGCTTTTCACGCTCTTCAGGAGACTGCAGACGTTCGATGGCCGGAGCTGGCGTGTCGTTCTGCAGGTATGGCTTAACCTTTTCGTATTGCTTGTAGAAGATGCTCATATCGACGACCAGGTCACGGATAACCGGCAAACCTGGCAACGGACGAACGATCAGCTTGTTACGTTTTACGACGGCAGACAGCGGCGTGATGCATGCCAGACCGTTTTTGCCGTTGATGTTCATGCCGTCGGAACCGCAAACACCTTCACGGCAAGAGCGACGATAGGAGAAACCTTCGTCCTGCTCTTTGATCAGGGCCAGCACGTCCAGCACCATCAGGTCTTTACCACCGGTATCAACCTGGAATTCCTGCATGAACGGCGCAGCGTCCTGATCAGGGTTGTAACGATAAACACTGACTTGCAACATGGCGGCCACCCTTAATAAGTCCGAATCTTAGGTTCAAAAGTCGGAACAGTCTTCGGCGAGAAGTTCACGGCACGCTTGGCAACGCGCTTGTCACCCGGGAAGTACAGTGTGTGGCACAGCCAGTTTTCATCGTCACGGTCTTCGAAGTCTTCACGGGCGTGAGCACCGCGGGACTCTTTGCGCACTTCTGCAGCGATAGCAGTGGCTTCGGCGACTTCCAGCAGGTTTTGCAGTTCCAGCGCTTCGATACGCGCGGTGTTGAAGGCCTGGCTCTTGTCGTTGATCTTGACGTTGGCGATACGCACGCGCAGATCAGCCAACTGAGCAATACCTTTCTGCATGTATTCGCCGGTACGGAACACACCGAAGTAGTTCTGCATGCAGCTTTGCAGTTCACGACGCAGGGTTGCCACGTCTTCACCGTCGGTACGCTCATTCAGAGCGGACAGACGTGCCAGGGCTGCGTTGATGTCAGCGTCGGTGGCGTCATCGTATTCGATGCCGTCGCTCAGCGCTTTTTCCAGGTGCAGGCCGGCAGCACGGCCGAATACCACCAGGTCAAGCAGCGAGTTGCCGCCCAGACGGTTGGCGCCGTGAACCGATACGCACGCCACTTCACCCACTGCGAACAGGCCAGGGATGATTTCGTCGACGCCTTCGTCGTTCTGGGTGATGGCCTGGCCGTGAATGTTGGTCGGAACGCCGCCCATCATATAGTGGCAGGTCGGAACGACCGGAACCGGAGCAACAACAGGGTCAACGTGTGCGAAAGTCTTGGACAGTTCGCAGATGCCTGGCAGACGGCTGTGCAGCACTTCCTCGCCCAGGTGGTCGAGTTTGAGCATTACGTGGTCGCCATTCGGACCGCAACCATTGCCGGCGATGATTTCCTTAACCATCGAACGGGCAACAACGTCACGACCGGCAAGGTCTTTGGCGTTCGGAGCATAACGCTCCATGAAACGCTCGCCGTGCTTGTTGATCAGGTAACCACCTTCACCACGGCAACCTTCGGTCACCAGTACACCGGCGCCGGCGATGCCGGTCGGGTGGAACTGCCACATTTCGATGTCTTGTACCGGTACGCCGGCACGCAGCGCCATACCAACGCCGTCACCGGTATTGATCAGGGCGTTGGTGGTCGAGGCGTAGATACGACCTGCACCGCCGGTGGCCAGTACGGTAGCCTTGGCGCGGATGTAGGTGGTTTCGCCGGTTTCGATGCAGATGGCAATCACGCCGACGAATGCGCCGTCCTGGTTCTTCACCAGATCAACAGCGTAGTACTCGTTAAGGAACGTGGTGCCAGCTTTCAGGTTGCCCTGATAAAGGGTGTGCAACAGCGCGTGACCGGTACGGTCGGAAGCGGCGCAGGTACGGGCGGCCTGGCCACCTTTACCGTAATCCTTCGACTGACCGCCGAATGGACGCTGGTAGATGCGACCCTGTTCGGTACGGGAGAACGGCAGCCCCATGTGATCCAGCTCGAAAACGGCAGCCGGACCTTCCTGACACATGTATTCGATAGCGTCCTGGTCACCGATATAGTCGGAACCCTTGACGGTATCGTACATGTGCCAGCGCCAGTCATCGTTAGGATCAGCGGACGCGATGGCGCAAGTGATGCCGCCCTGGGCCGACACGGTGTGCGAACGGGTCGGGAAAACCTTGGTGATCACGGCAGTCTTGTGACCGCCTTGTGCCAGTTGCAGCGCTGCGCGCATGCCGGCACCGCCACCACCAATAATGATGGCGTCGAAAGAAATCGTTGGAATGTTAGCCATGGATCAGATACCCCAGAGAATCTGCACACCCCAGACGAAGTAAGCGAACATCGCAACGCCGCATACTGCCTGGAAAAGGAAACGTACTGCAGTCGCGGACTTGCCCAGCGCCATTGGCGTCAGGTAGTCAGTCGCGATGGTCCACATGCCGACCCAGGCGTGAGCGCCCAGGGCCACAAGGGCCAGCAGACTGAAGATACGCATCCAGTTGCTTGCGAACAGTTCGTGCCATTGGGTGTAGCCAATGCCAGGATTCGCAACGAGGTATCCGATCAGGAAGATGAAATAAGCCGCGAGAACGACCGCAGACACACGCTGTGCCATCCAGTCATAGAGGCCCGAACGCGACAGGTTCGTAACGCTGGTTACCATATCCAAACTCCCGCCAGAACGATCAACACCGCAGATACGGCGATAATGATTTGCGAGCCCAGCTTGCCGCCTTCCAGCGTCTCACCGATGCCCATATCCATAATCAGATGGCGCACACCGGCTACCAGGTGATACAGAAGAGCGGACAGGAGGCCCCATGCTACGAACTTGGCCAGCGGGCTGGTCAAGCATGCCTTCACCTCGGCAAAACCTTCCTCGGAATCCAGAGACTTGCCCAATGCATAAAGCATGAAGCCAAGGCCCAGAAAGAGGATGATGCCGGAAACACGGTGAAGAAACGACGTAACGCCGGTGATGGGGAGTTTGATGGTCCTTAGGTCTAGGTTTACAGGTCGTTGGCTTTTCACGGCTTTTTTTCACACTGAAGAGCCCCTAACAATCAGGGCAAAGTTGTTGGGGAGTGCACTGGTCAGGTAACCACCACCCAGGGATGCGACCCCCAATAAAGCAGGCCCAAAAGCCCTTGGCGGTCGGTGGCCGAGTATAGACAGTTAGGCTACTAATGACAACGCGTTCACCTTCCCCTAATAGCTGATTGCACAAGTGACATAAAAGGCGTAAATGGCAGTCAATTTCGAGGAAAAAGTCCGGTTAAAGCCTTCTGGAGCAAGACTTTAGGCAAATTGACATTCGAATTTATCTCACTATAGTGGTGCGGGCCCTGCGTGGGGGGTCTGTCTGATGATTTCAAGCATAAATAGGAGGCCACATGGCTGACAAAAAAGCGCAGTTGATCATCGAGGGCGCAGCCCCCGTCGAGCTGCCCATTTTAACCGGCACCGTTGGTCCCGATGTTATCGACGTTCGGGGCCTGACGGCCACGGGCCGTTTCACCTTTGACCCTGGCTTCATGTCGACTGCCTCCTGCGAGTCGAAGATCACCTATATCGACGGCGACAACGGCATTCTGCTGCACCGCGGCTACCCGATCGAACAGCTGGCTGAAAAGTCGGACTACCTGGAAACCTGCTATCTGCTGCTCAACGGCGAATTGCCGACCGCAGAACAGAAGGCCCAGTTCGTCGGCACCGTGAAGAACCACACCATGGTTCACGAACAGTTGAAGACCTTCTTCAACGGCTTCCGTCGCGACGCCCACCCGATGGCTGTCATGTGCGGCGTAGTCGGCGCCCTCTCGGCCTTCTACCACGACTCCCTCGACATCAATAACCCGCAGCATCGTGAAATCTCCGCGATCCGCCTGGTTGCCAAGATGCCGACCCTGGCCGCAATGGTTTACAAGTACTCCATGGGCCAACCCATGATGTACCCGCGCAACGACCTGTCGTACGCGGAAAACTTCCTGCACATGATGTTCAACACCCCGTGCGAGATCAAACCGATCAGCCCGGTACTCGCCAAGGCCATGGACCGGATCTTCATCCTCCATGCCGACCACGAGCAGAACGCATCGACGTCCACCGTACGCCTGGCAGGTTCCTCGGGTGCCAACCCGTTCGCCTGTATCGCCGCTGGCATCGCTGCACTGTGGGGCCCTGCCCACGGCGGCGCGAACGAAGCCGTTCTGACCATGCTTGACGAGATTGGCGATGTTTCGAACATCGACAAGTACATCGCCAAGGCCAAGGACAAGAACGATCCGTTCAAACTGATGGGCTTCGGTCACCGGGTTTACAAAAACCGCGACCCACGTGCCACCGTCATGAAGCAGACCTGCGACGAAGTGCTGAAGGAACTGGGCATCACCAACGATCCGCAACTCGAACTGGCCATGCGCCTGGAAGAGATCGCCCTGACTGACCCGTACTTCATCGAACGCTCGCTGTACCCGAACGTCGACTTCTATTCGGGGATCATCCTCAAGGCGATCGGCATTCCAACCAGCATGTTCACCGTGATCTTCGCCCTGGCGCGGACTGTCGGCTGGATTTCCCACTGGAAGGAAATGCTCTCCAGCCCGTACAAGATTGGCCGTCCGCGCCAGCTGTACACTGGCTATGAGTCGCGTGATATCACCCGGCTTGAAGACCGCTGATAAGGGCTGTCTTGCGATAACGTCTTGAGCTGTACCGGAAACGGCCTCTATTGGATAGGGGCCGTTTTTGTTTGTGCCTGACGTTGTATACGCAGCGGCCTGAGGGCCGACTGGCTCTTTGGTCGGGTACATATCCTTTTCTGCGGTAACGACTGCTTAGGGTTCCGCTCTTACAGCGGGTCACTTTGGAAAAGCGCCAAAGTAACCAAAACGCTCTTGCCCCTTTCGTTCGGTGCCTCGCCCAGGCTCGGCATGCCCTCGCTCCGGTCCTGCTCCGTGGGCCCGCCGCGATCGGCCATCCATGGCCGTGCGCGGCTAACCCGGCATCCATGCCGGGTTGCCCACTGCGCAGAACCTCCACTCGGCCTCTCGAGGGGGCGGTGCGTCAACATCAAAAGCTGCAGGCGAGCTAACGCTCGGCCTGTTGAGTGGTGAAAAGCACAGCGGATGCGCTCTGATTTTTTGTGGGAACTGGCTTGTCGGGTCGCCGCATCGCTGCGAAGGCGGCCTGACAGCCGACCAGTCTCTTGCAGATGCCCCCCCCTGTGGGAGCGGGCTTGCTCGCGAAGCTTTTGATCTTGCTTTGGCTTTGGCTTTGGCTTTGGCTTTGGCTTTGGCTTTTGATCTGTTGCCCCTTTCCCAGAGGCCGAACGCAGGCGTCGCGCAGGGGGCACCGCGGCAAGGATGCCGGAGTGAGGGCATGCCGAGCCTAAGCGAGGCACCGAATGGCGGGGCAAAAGCGCTTTGGTTACTTTCCGCCGGGCCGCGCAGGCTTTTCGAAAGTGACTCGCTGTAAAAGCGAAACCGCCAGCCGTCGCTACCGCAGAAACGGGTATGTACACAATCAAAGACCCTGGTCGACTATCAGGCCGCCTTCGCGGGCAAGCCTCGCTCCTACAAGGGCGGGCGATAACCGCCGGCCGGCGCTACCGCAGAAACGGATATGTACACGATCAGAACCCGATACCCCCCCAATAAAAAATGCCCCAATCTCTCGACCGGGGCATTTTGTGTGGCTCAGCTTATATATAGAAACTCAAAGCCTTAGTGCGAAACCGCCCCGCTCGCCCCCAACCCGGTCTGCGAACGGACAAACTGCGGGAAGAACAGCGCGCGTTCATTCACACCCTCGGCCGACTTATCGGTGATCGAGAAGAACCAGATACCGACAAAGGCAATGATCATCGAAAACAGCGCCGGGTATTCATACGGGAAGATCGCCTTCTCGTGACCCAGGATCTGCACCCAGATGGTTGGCCCCAACACCATCAAGCCAACGGCACTGACCAGCCCCAGCCAGCCGCCGACCATCGCACCACGCGTCGTCAGCTTCTTCCAGTACATGGAAAGCAGCAGCACCGGGAAGTTGCAGCTCGCCGCGATGGAGAACGCCAGGCCCACCATGAACGCGATGTTCTGCTTCTCGAACAGAATGCCCAGGCCGATCGCCAGCACCGCCAGAGCGATGGTGGTGATTTTCGAGACGCGGATCTCGTCCTTCTCATTGGCCTTGCCCTTCTTTATCACACTGGCGTACAGGTCATGGGACACCGCCGAAGCACCCGCCAGGGTCAGACCCGCCACCACCGCCAGGATGGTTGCGAACGCCACCGCCGAGATGAAGCCCAGGAACACACTGCCACCCACCGCGTTGGCCAAGTGCACCGCCGCCATGTTGTTGCCGCCCATCAGCGCGCCAGCCGCATCTTTAAAGGCCGGGTTGGTGCTGACCAGCAGGATCGCGCCGAAACCGATGATGAAGGTCAGGATGTAGAAGTAGCCAATGAAGCCAGTTGCATACAGCACGCTTTTACGCGCTTCTTTGGCGTCGCTCACGGTGAAGAAGCGCATCAGGATGTGCGGCAGGCCAGCGGTACCGAACATCAGCGCCAGGCCGAGGGAGAACGCCGAGATCGGATCCTTCACCAAGCCGCCCGGGCTCATGATCGCCTCACCTTTAGGGTGAACCTTGATCGCCTCGGAGAACAGCGCATTGAAGTCGAAGTTGACGTGCTTCATTACCATCAGCGCCATGAACGAGGCACCGGACAGCAACAGCACCGCCTTGATGATCTGTACCCAGGTGGTCGCCAGCATGCCGCCGAACAGCACGTAGGCGCACATCAGGATCCCCACCAGGATCACCGCAACGTGGTAGTCCAGGCCAAACAGCAGCTGAATCAGCTTGCCGGCACCCACCATTTGCGCAATCAGGTAGAACGCCACCACCACCAGCGAACCACAGGCCGACAGCGAGCGGATCTGTGTTTGCCCCAGGCGGTAGGACGCCACGTCGGCAAAGGTGTACTTGCCCAGGTTACGCAGGCGCTCGGCGATCAGAAACAGAATGATCGGCCAGCCCACCAGGAAGCCGATCGAGTAGATCAGGCCGTCGTAGCCGGAGGTGAACACCAGCGCGGAAATACCCAGGAAGGACGCCGCGGACATGTAGTCACCGGCGATCGCCAAGCCGTTCTGGAAACCGGTGATCTTGCCGCCCGCCGCATAGTAGTCGGCCGCCGAGTTGTTACGCTTGGATGCCCAATAAGTGATGCACAGGGTTGCACCCACGAATGCCACGAACATCAGGATCGCGGAAACGTTGAGGGGTTGTTTCTGTACCGCACCCGTCAGGGCTTCAGCCGCCCAGGCGCCAGGTGCAAAGGCTGCGATGCTCAATAGAGCCATTAGACGCCGGATCATTGCTGAGCCTCCTTGAGAATTGCATTGTTCAAGTCGTCGAATTCGCCGTTGGCACGTCGCACGTAGATGCCTGTCAGGATAAAGGCCGAAACGATCAGCCCGACCCCGATTGGAATGCCCCAGGTAATTGAGGACTCGGGGCTGATTTTTGCGCCCAGGATATGCGGTCCGTAAGCAATCAAAAGAATGAATCCGGAGTACAGCCCAAGCATGATCGCTGAAAGAATCCAGGCGAATCGTTCTCTCTTGCTGACCAGCTCTTTGAAACGCGAGCTGTTTTGAATCGAGAGGTAAATGCTGTCGTTCATTGTTTTTATCCTCGCAGCACAGATTAAGTTGGAACGTGATCCACTTTATGCGGCTGCCGGACAGGTTCCAGACGACCTTAGTATTAGAACGACATGACCGAGTCTTCATTTCTCCTGCATGTATCAAACACATGAAAAAGCAAAAGGCCCCTTGGCAAAAATGCCAAGGGGCCTTGGGAGGTGCTGACTAGACGTTTCAGATCAAATCATTTGACCCAGTCGGCAACGCGATCCGGGTGTTTGGCTACCCAATCCTTCGCTGCGGCTTCAGGCTTGGCACCTTCCTGAATCGCCAGCATGACTTCGCCGATTTCGTCTTTCGAAGACCACTGGAAGTTCTTCAGGAACTTCGCGACTTCAGGCGCCTTGGCTTCCAGGCCCTTGCTACCGATGTTATTGACGGTTTCAGCCGCACCGTAAACGCCTTTCGGATCTTCCAGGAAACGCAGTTTCCACTTGGCGAACATCCAGTGTGGCACCCAACCAGTGACGGCAATGGATTCGTTTTTCTTCTCGGCACGGGTCAACTCGGCAATCATGCCGGCACCAGAACTGGCCTTGAGGGTGTAGTTGTCCAGACCGTAGTCCTTGATGGCCTGATCGGTTTTGAGCATGACGCCTGAACCGGCATCGATACCGACGATACGATTTTTGAAGCTGTCGTCGGTTTTCAGATCGGCAATAGACTTGGCCTTGACGTACTCCGGCACGATCAGGCCGATTTTTGCATCCTTGAAGTTCGGGCCGTAATCGACGACCTGATCCTTGTTCTTGGTCCAGTATTCACCGTGAGTCACGGGCAGCCACGCCGACAGCATGGCGTCGAGTTTGCCAGTGGCTACACCTTGCCACATGATCCCGGTGGCAACCGCTTGCAGCTTCACGTCATAACCGAGTTTCTGTCTGATCACTTCCGCGGCCACGTTGGTCGTGGCGACGCTGTCCGACCAGCCGTCTACATAACCGATCGTCACTGCCTTGCCTTCAGCACTGGCCATCGTAGAACTGATCGCCAGCACCAAAGCGGCACCTGCGCCCAAGAGTCGTCGCATCTTCATCGTTACTTCCCCGAAAGTGCTGCGCTCGACGGATGCCGAGCCGCTCAACGTATTGTTATGGTGCACAGCGCCCCATCACGCCTCACCGCAAACCGTCCGACCATCAGCGCGATTTTATATGAGAGCACTGACGCGTCGATAATCAACCCCCCGCCCACTGCGACCTGCTCTGCCAGCGACCTCAAGGCATCGAGAAACGACATCAGAAGGCCATTAACTGCAACCGGCGCAAATCCGTCCGCCAACCCGCCTGAACTTTGCATGTCAAAATTATGCGGGCCACCAAGCGCGGAACAAATGCAGGTAACATGCGCGGCTTTGTTCCCAGACGGCCTGACCATGCCCGCGACATCCCGCTTTCCTTTTTTTGCTTATTTATTTGCTTGCCTGCTGGGGCTTTTTGCCCTCGGTGGCTTCTGGTATGGACTTGGCAAACCGGTGACTCTGCCGGACGTGGCCAGCGCGACGCACAAGCTGCAATGCGCCTCCTACACCCCGTTCGACAAAGACCAATCGCCGTTCGATGTGCCGTTCAAACTGCGCCCCGAGCGCATGGACGCCGATCTCGCCTTGCTGGCAACCCGTTTCGAATGCATCCGCACCTATTCCATGACCGGCCTGGAAGCCCTGCCTGACCTTGCACGCAAGCACGGCTTGAAGCTGATGATCGGCGCCTGGGTCAACAGCAACCCGATGGACACCGCAAAAGAGGTTGACCTGCTGATCGCCTCGGCCAATGCCAACGCCGATGTAGTGACCTCAGTGATCGTAGGTAACGAAACCCTGCTGCGCAAGGAAGTCACCGGGGCACAGTTGGCGACGCTGATTAACAAGGTCAAAAGCCAGGTTAAACAACCGGTGACCTACGCCGACGTCTGGGAGTTCTGGCTCCAGCATCCCGAAATCGCTCCGGCGGTGGACTTCCTGACCATCCATTTGCTGCCGTACTGGGAAGACGATCCGTCGAACATCGACGCCGCGCTGCAGCATGTGGCCGAAGTGCGTCAGGTGTTCGGCAACAAATTCGCCCCCAAAGACGTAATGATTGGCGAAACCGGTTGGCCGAGCGAAGGCCGTCAGCGCGAAACCGCTTTGCCGAGCCGGGTCAACGAAGCCAGGTTCATTCGCAGCTTTGTGAGCATGGCCGAACAGCAAGGCTGGCATTACAACCTGATCGAGGCGTTCGACCAGCCCTGGAAACGCGCCAGCGAAGGTGCGGTCGGGGGTTATTGGGGATTGTTCGACGCCGATCGCCAGGATAAAGGCGTACTTGCCGGGCCGGTCTCGAACGTGCCGTACTGGCCGCAATGGCTGGCGGTGGGTGGCTTGATCTTCATCGGTACGCTGATCCTCGGCGGTCGCGTTCGCAGCACCCGCGCGGCGCTGGTGTTGCCGCTGCTCGGCGCACTGGCCGCCTGTTCGATGGGTGCCTGGGGAGATCTGGCGCGCGTGACCACACGGTTCGCCAGTGAATGGCTATGGGTCGCTTTGCTGACGGGGTTGAATCTGTTGGTGCTGGCCCATGCCGCGCTGACCTTGAGCGCCCGGACCGGCTGGCGTGGACGTGCCTTCAATGCACTGGAGCGTCGCGCCGGCTGGTGGCTGGCAACGGCAGGTTTTGCCGCGGCGGTGATGATGCTGGAAATGGTGTTCGACCCGCGTTATCGCAGCTTCCCGAGTGTCGCGTTCATCCTGCCTGCGTTGGTGTACCTGTGCCGTCCGGTCAGTGTGCCGCGCCGGGAAATTGCCCTGCTGACCTTCATCATCGGCGCCGGCATTGCGCCGCAACTGTATCAAGAAGGTGTGCACAACCAGCAGGCCTGGGGTTGGGCGCTGGTGAGTGTGTTGATGGTGGCGGCGTTGTGGCGCAGCTTGCGGGTTCGCAAGGGCTGATCTTCAGCGTGCTTGCGGTCTCTTCGCGGGCAAGCCTCGCTCCTACAGATTGATGTCGACCGTGATAGTTGCGAACGACTCTAAACTGTAGGAGCAAGGCTTGCCCGCGAAGGCTGCCGATCAGGCGCTACGAGATGCCCGGACCAAACGCAAAGCCGCAATCACCACCGCAAATACCGCCAAGGTAGTGTTGTACAACGCCAGCGCCGGCAACCCGAACACCAGCGCCAGTACCGCCAGCCACCACCCTGCCCGTCCCGGCAGGATGAAGCCGATCAGCGCCGCGCCGAGCGCTGTCCAGCCCAGTACCTTGAAATGAATCATCAGCCCGAGGTTTGAGCGCACCACGCATTCCCAGCGACTGGCTTCATCAGCGCAGATGCCGACCCATTGCGCATCCTCCATGAAGCCATAACGCGCGCCATAACTGGCAGCCAGCCACAATGGCAGAAGAACGAGCAACAGCATCACAGGCAAACGGCGGGACATGAAGCACTCCAATCAATGAAATCGGCGGCCAGCTTAATCCCCTGCCCGCAGTAAGCAAGTGACATCAACCGTCATCAATGACATCAACAGATAACTGTTCATCGGATGGCTGCAAAGTGTATCGTCCAGCTACCATTGCTCCGAAATCAGGCCTGTTTGGTGCCGACGCATGGCACTTTGACGCACATCCGATGGTCATAGCCTGCGAACTTCATCCGGCACCTTCCTCTAAGGGATCTAGTCATGCTCCGTTCCTTGCGCTGCGCCGCCTTGTTTGGCGGCTTGATTTTAAGTGCGTCCGCCCTGGCGGCCGACATTGATGCCGCCAGTTACGGCTACCCCCTGACCAACCCGTTCGAGGCAACCATCGCCACGACACCGCCGGAGTTACGCCCGGAACTGCCGCTGGACGACGACATCAATCAGGAGGATCGCAGCGTCACGTTGCGCCCCGAGCGTGAGTTCAGCCTGCCGGACAACTTCTGGCCGGTAAAGAAACTCACCTACCGCATCGCCACGCAGGATCAACCCGCACCACTGATTTTCCTGATCTCCGGCACAGGTGCGCGCTATGACAGCACTCTCAATGAGTACCTGAAAAAGCTCTATTACAAGGCCGGCTATCACGTGGTCCAGTTGTCGTCGCCCACCAGCTTCGATTTCATGACCGCCGCCTCGCGCTTCGCCACCCCCGGCGTGACCAAGGAAGATGCCGAAGACATGTATCGGGTGATGCAGGCGGTGCGGGCGCAAAACCCGAAACTGCCGATCACCGAGTATTACCTGAGCGGCTACAGCCTCGGTGCTCTGGATGCGGCTTTTGTGGCGCACCTGGATGAAACCCGCCGCAGTTTCAATTTCAAGAAAGTCTTGCTGCTCAACCCACCGGTCAACCTTTACACCTCGGTCACCAACCTGGACAAGCTGGTACAGACAGAGGTGAAAGGCATCACCAACACCACCACTTTCTATGAACTGGTGCTGGACAAACTGACCCGCTACTTCCAACAGAAGGGTTACATCGACCTCAACGATGCCCTGCTCTATGACTTCCAGCAGTCCAAGCAGCACTTGAGCAACGAGCAGATGGCCATGCTGATTGGCACTTCGTTCCGTTTCTCGGCGGCCGACATCGCCTTCACCTCGGACCTGATCAACCGTCGTGGCCTGATCACGCCACCGAAATACCCGATCACCGAAGGCACCACGCTTACGCCGTTCCTAAAACGCGCACTGCAATGCGACTTCGATTGCTACCTCACCGAACAGGTCATCCCGATGTGGCGCGCCCGCACCGATGGCGGCAGCCTGCTGCAACTGATTGATCAAGTCAGTCTGTATGCACTCAAGGATTATCTGCACGACAGCCCGAAAATCTCCGTCATGCACAATGCCGACGACGTGATTCTCGGCCCTGGCGACCTGGGGTTTCTGCGTCGCACCTTCGGCGACCGTTTGACTGTTTATCCATTGGGCGGCCATTGCGGCAACCTCAACTATCGCGTCAACAGCGATGCCATGCTGGAGTTTTTCCGTGGCTAAATACCTTCTGCTGATCGCAGCGTTACTCTGTGCAGGCGTCGCCAACGCCGACAACAGCAAAGCCAATGCACCTGTGGTGGTCGATAGTGACGGCTTCAAGCAACCGCTGAGCAAACTCAAATTCAACCCGGGGCTGGATCAACGGGAGTTCGAACGTTCGACGCTCAACGCATTGAACGTTTACGACCCGCTGGAAGAGTGGAACCGCCGCGTCTACCACTTCAACTACCGTTTCGATCAATGGGTATTCCTGCCCGTGGTCAACGGCTATCGCTACATTACCCCAAGCTTCCTGCGCACCGGCGTCAGCAACTTCTTCAACAACGTTGGCGATGTGCCAAACCTGATGAACAGCCTGCTGCAATTCAAAGGGCAGCGTTCGATGGAAACCACCGCGCGCCTGTTGCTCAACACCACCATCGGGGTTGCCGGCCTGTGGGATCCGGCTACCGCCATGGGGCTGCCGCGCCAGAGCGAAGACTTCGGTCAGACATTGGGCTTCTATGGCGTACCGGGTGGCGCCTATTTCGTGCTGCCGATCCTCGGTCCATCGAACCTGCGCGACACTGCAGGCCTGGTGGTGGATTACACCGGCGAGTCGGCGATCAACTTCCTGAACGTAGCCGAAGTCAGCTCCAACCATCCGGAAGTCCTGGCACTGCGCACCATCGACAGGCGCTATCAGAACAGCTTCCGCTACGGCCAGCTGAACACACCGTTCGAGTATGAAAAAGTGCGTTACGTATACACCGAATCGCGCAAGCTGCAGGTCGCCGAGTAATTCCAACGGCAACAAAAAAGGCCATTCGATTTGGGTCGAATGGCCTTTTTTTCTTTGTCGCTCATCAGCTACACGTTAAAAAACGATCAAGCATGAACAACCTGCGACTCCAATGGATCCGGGCCGTAGTCATTTTCTCCTTTGGTGCCGCTAGCCGCCAACATGATAAGAAGAACGAACGGTCCAACAAGGGGTACAGCCACCCAGAAGAAATTAACCCCGCTTTTGTTCATGTCGTGATACCTGCGCCAAATCAGCGCTAACCGAGGGCAAGCGGTCAGAACTCCATAGATTGGAAGTATCAGTAAAAAATAGGGTTCTTTGTTCAATTCGGTGGCGAAACCTACTGCGAAAAATAGAACTTGGAAACAAGTTTCCACAAGAAAAAACATCCAGAACTCTTTTCTGCTGGCACGCCCCTTGAACGTTGCATACTTTTTCAATGCGTACAAATACCACTTCATCCCAAAATCCTTTAGCGACCAGAAATCTATTTGGACCATTACCGGCCAAATAGCGGAGCGGATTTTACGAGAGCGCCCAAGAAACTCCTGTAGGAACAGTCTGATAGGGATGTGGGCGCAGAGAGTTTCTTATCTTTTCAGCGTTTTCCAGATTTTGCTCACGAGCATAACCCCAACCAACACCGCCGCACCCGCCACAATCCCGGCCACGGCATTGAGCAACGTCGGCACGATAAACCCGCCACTGCCAGCCCCCGCGCTGACACTCTCGATCCAGTGATGAACCACCGGCACGCCATGGGTCAGAATCCCGCCGCCGACCAAAAACATCGCCGCGGTGCCGATCACCGACAGGCTTTTCATCATGTACGGTGCCGCACGCAGAATTCCGCCGCCGATGCTTTTGGCCATTTGCCCGGGCTTGAGGGCCAGCCACTGACCGAGGTCGTCGAGTTTGACGATGCCGGCCACCAGGCCGTAGACGCCGATGGTCATGACGATGGCGATGCCCGAGAGCACGATCACTTGCTGGGTCAGCGAAGCGTCAGCCACGGTGCCCAGGGTGATGGCAATGATTTCTGCCGAGAGAATGAAGTCGGTACGGATCGCGCCCTTGATCTTGTCCTTTTCGAATGCCACCAGATCGACCGCCGGGTTGGCCACAGCCTCGACCAGTTCTGCGTGTTCGGCCTGATCTTCAGCTTTGCTGTGGAGGAATTTGTGGGCGAGTTTCTCGAAGCCTTCAAAGCACAGGTAAGCGCCACCGACCATCAACAACGGCGTGACCAGCCACGGAATGAACGCACTGATGGCCAAGGCCGAGGGCACCAGGATCAGTTTGTTGAGGAACGAACCCTTGGCCACCGCCCACACCACCGGGATTTCCCGTTCGGCACGCACGCCGGAAACCTGCTGGGCGTTGAGCGCCAGATCGTCGCCAAGCACGCCGGCGGTCTTCTTCGCGGCCATTTTGGTCATCAACGCCACATCGTCCAGTACGGTGGCGATGTCGTCGATCAGCACCAGCAAACTGCTTCCCGCCATGAATCAGGTTTCCTTCTTGAATGAATGGTGCGCAGCATAGCGCGACCCGAGGCCAGACGGGGCATTCTTGAGCGCCGCGCGAGGCCGGTGCTACCATGCGCAACCGCCAGAACAGGCAAGGAACTCCTTGGTTTATGAGCACCATCCGCGAGCGCAACAAAGAACTGATCCTGCGTGCCGCCAGTGAAGAATTTGCCGACAAGGGCTTCGCTGCGACCAAAACCAGTGACATCGCGGCCAAGGCCGGGCTCCCCAAGCCTAACGTCTACTATTACTTCAAATCCAAGGAAAATCTCTACCGCGAGGTTCTGGAAAGCATCATCGAGCCCATCCTGCAGGCCTCGACGCCATTCAACGCCGATGGCGTGCCCAGCGAAGTGCTGAGCGGCTACATTCGCTCGAAAATCCGCATCTCCCGTGACCTGCCCTTCGCCTCCAAAGTGTTCGCCAGCGAAATCATGCACGGCGCCCCGCACCTGAGCCCCGACCTGGTCGAGCAGCTCAACGGCCAGGCCCGGCACAACATCGACTGCATCCAGACCTGGATCGACCGCGGCCAGATCGCCCCCATCGACCCCAACCACCTGATGTTCAGCATCTGGGCCGGGACCCAGACCTACGCCGACTTTGACTGGCAGATCACTGCGGTTACCGGCAAGGCCAAACTGGATGAGGCCGACTATGAAGCGGCGGCGCAGACGATTATCCGGTTGGTGCTTAAGGGGTGTGAGTTGGACTGATAGCGGCCCAGGATCAATGCCGACTCGGCAGTCTATGAAAACTGCCGGTCGGGATTGCATGTTTGCGCCCTCTAAACCTTCGGCAGCGGATTCAACGCCACGGCTGCCCTGGGTTTTCTGAAGAAGATCCAGTAGACAACCGTGAGGATCAGCAGGAAAGGCACACCGAATACCAAGGTCATTTTGAAGGCATCGGTGAAGTAGGTGGTGATCATCACCGCGCCCATCAGCAGCAGCCCCAATAGCGTGGTGTACGGGAACAGGCGCATGCGGAAAGACAGTTTCCGTTCGCCGTTGCGCTCGTGGTAGCGACGGAAGCAGTAGTGGGTCAGGAAGATCATGAACCAGGTGAAGATCGCGCCGAACATCGAGATCGCCATCATCAAGGTGAAGGAGCTTTCCGGGTACAGCACATTGAGCAACGTTGCCAGGGCAATGCCCGAGCTCGACAGCAACAAGGCATTCAGCGGGATCCCGGTCTTACTCAACAACCCCATGGACTTGGGTGCGTAACCGCCGCGGGACAGGCTGAACATCATTCGGGTGGTGATGTAGAGCTGACTGTTCATCGCCGACAACGCCGCAATCAGGATCACGAAGTTCATCACGCCAGTTGCGCCGGGAATACCGATGGTCTGCATGACGGTGACGAACGGGCTCTGCGCTTGACCGGCCTGGACCCACGGTACAATCGCCAACATCAGGGCCAGGGTCAGCAGGTAGAACACCACCAGCCGCACGATGGTCGCGCGAAAGGCCTTCTTCACCGCCCGCTCCGGGTCCTGCGCCTCGCCGGCAGCCACTGCGATCATTTCCACGCTCAGATAACTGAAGATAGAGACGATCACCGCAATCCACATCCCTTGCAGACCATTGGGAAAAAAGCCGCCGTGGGCGGTGTAATTGTGCACGCCGTAATCCGCGTTGCCGGAACCGAACACCACATACACCGCGAGGATGATGAAGCCGACAATCGCACCGATCTTGATGGTCGAGAACCAGTACTCGAAGGTGCCGAAGGTTTTCACGCTGATGGCGTTGAGCACGATCAACATGCTCGAGAACGAAACAATCCAGATCCATTCAGGCACGTTGGCGAACCAGTACTTCATGTACATCGCCACCGCCGTCACTTCCGTGCCCACTGCCAGCACAATCGCCGCCCAATAGGCATAGCGCACCAGGAACCCGGCCAATGGGCTGACATAGAATTCGGCATAGGCGCCGAACGAGCCGGAGGTCGAATGGGCCACCGTCATTTCCGCCAGACAGCCCATCAACAGCAGGGTGATGATCGCGCCAATGGCGTAGCTGAGCAGCACGCTCGGCCCTGCATAACCAATGGCGTAGGCACTGCCCATGAACAGCCCGGTGCCAATCGCACCGCCAATAGCGATCATGCTCATTTGACCCGAGGTGAGCTGGCGCCTGAGGCCCTGCTCACGCTTGGAGATGTTTTCAAAACCGGCGTTATCGGTCATTTTTCTGTCCTCTGAATATTGTCTTTCTTGAAGAGAGCAAATCTTTTGGGGGTTACCGGATTAGAAAATATTCAGCGGATACTCGACGATCACCCGGACTTCATTGTTGTCGGTGGTGTCCGCTCGGGCGACCTGGCCGGTGGAGCGCACACTGGCCTGACGCACACGTATCGACAGGTCCTTGGCCTTGCCCTCCTGCACCACGTAGCGCGCTTCAAGGTCGCGCTCCCAGCGCTTGCCGTCACTGCCGTAACGTCCATAGGCAGCATTGGGGCCGCCGTCGTAGTGGCTGTCGTCAATATGGTCACCGCTCACATAGCGCGACATGAAGCTCAGGCCCGGCACGCCGAAAGGCGCCATGTCCAGGTCATAACGCAGCTGCCAGGAGCGTTCATTGGGCGCGTTGAAATCGAGGATCTGTACCGAGTTAGCAAGGAATATCGAGGTGCCCGGCTGCTGATCGAAGCCGAGATAATCGAACGGTTCATTGCCATCGACCCGTTGGTAAGCCAGGGTCAAGCGGTGCGCACCCACCTTATAAGCGGCGGCCAGCGACCAGGTGGTGTTGTCGATCTTGCCGGCCAGGCTCTGGCCAGAGTCGTTGGTGCGATAGAGGTTGAAATCCAGGTTCAGTGACTGGCTTTCGCTCAGGGCATAGCTGTAGTTGGCGTTGGCGTAGTACTGCCGCCAGATATCAGCGAACTGCGAACCGTACAGGCTGACGCTCAATTGATCGCTCAGGGCATAACTGCCGCCCAGATAATCGACGCTACGGGTTTCCATCCCGGCATACAGCGCCTTGAGGGCGCCATCGTCGTTGGTCGAAGCACTGTCATTGCCCGAGGTGAAGTGCCCGACATCGAGTTGCAGTCCTTTCAACTCGCTGCTGGTCAGCTGGAAACCATTGGCGTAGGTCGTGAACAGGCGCGCCGAGCCGGTGCCGAACACCGGGTTGAGCGGTGTCAAGTTGCCGTATTTGAGTTCGGTCTTCGAGATCCGCGCCTTGAGTGCACCACCCGCTTCGGAATACTCATCCTCGGCGCGCCCATCGGAATCGACCGGCAATAATCCGGTGCCGGTACGGCCCCTGCCGCTATCGAGCTTGAGCCCCAACTGCGCGTAGGCGTCGACTCCCAAGCCCACAGTGCCCTGGGTATAGCCGGAACGGTAATCAAGCATGATCCCGTGGGCCCACTCCTCCCGATAGTTCTGACCACCCGGATTGTTGAGATTGTTGCGGTAGAAATAGAAATTGCGATTGGTCAGGGTCAGGCTGCTGTCTCCAACGAATCCATTGTCGGGTGCGGCATAGGCCACTTGGCCGAGACAGCTGGTAACGGCGAGCGGCAAGGCGGGCCAAAGGGACTGTTTCATTCTGCGTGTTCCTTATTATTGTGTTTTCACAGAAGTGCTTATCGGAGGTGACCGAAGCCCTGCTGCCGGGAAATTCGCGGCAGCAAGACAAAGGCGTCGAGGGGTATCAGGTGACGCTGTGGCGGATCTGGAATTGCTCTTGCGCCCAGGTTTTCTGATCGAGAATCTCGCCGAGGATCTGCACCGCATCCCAGACCTCGGTGAAGCTGGTGTACAGCGGGGTGAAGCCGAACCGCATGATCCGCGGCTCGCGGTAATCGCCGATCACGCCACGGGCTATCAAGGCTTGGATCACCGCATACCCCTGGGGATGTTCGAAGCTGACATGGCTGCCACGTTTGGCGTGTTCGCGTGGAGTGACCAATGTCAGTTCGTGAGCGGCGCAGCGCTGCTCGACCAACTGGATGAACAGGTCCGTCAGCGCCAGGGACTTGCTGCGCAGGCTGGCCATGTCGGTCTGGGCGAAGACATCCAGACCACACTCGACCATCGCCAATGAAGTGATGGGTTGGGTGCCGCACAAATAGCGGGCGATTCCGCTGCGCGGCTGGTAATGCGACTCCATGGCGAACTGCCGCGAATGACCGAACCAGCCGGACAGCGGTTGCGCCACCAGATCGCACAGCTCAGGGGAAACCCAGACGAAAGCTTGCGAGCCCGGACCGCCATTGAGGTATTTGTAGGTGCAACCGATGGCGTAGTCGGCACGCGCCTGATGCAGGTCGACCGGCACCGCCCCGGCGGAATGCGCCAGGTCCCAGATGGCCAGCGCGCCACATTCATGGGTCAGCGCGGTCAGGGCCTGCATGTCGTGCATGTAGCCGGTCTTGTAGTTGACGTGGGTGAGCATGACCACCGCGGTGTCCTGGTCAATCACTTGCGGCAGCTCTTGCGGGCTGTCGACCAGACGCAGGGTGTAGCCCTGCTGCAGCATGTCCGCCAGACCTTCGGCGATGTACAGGTCTGTCGGGAAGTTGCTGGTCTCGGTGACGATCACCCGCCGCGTCGGCGCTCGCGTGGCCTGCACGCGCAGGGCGGCGCTGAGCACCTTGAACAGGTTGATCGAGGTGGTGTCGGTCACCACCACTTCGCCGTCACCGGCGCCAATCAGCCCTGCCAGTCGATTGCCCAGACGTTCAGGCAGGTCGCGCCAGCCAGCGATGTTCCAACTGCGGATCAGGCCATTGCCCCATTCCTCGGCGATCACCGCTTGAGCACGCGCCAGCGCTGCGACCGGGCGCGCGCCCAGGGAGTTGCCGTCGAGATAGATCACGCCTTCAGGGAGCGCAAACTGCTGACGCAGAGGGGCCAGAGCATCCTGCGCATCAAGCGCCAGACAATCGTTTCTTGTAGTCATTGGGTGTCCTGCTTTTTTGAAAGAAGTGCCGTCCGGGCAGATCGCGATAGTCGGGTGTGAGTGTCGTGTGTCAGGCGTTATTTAGGCCTTCACGGTGAAGAGATAATGAACGAAGCTTTAGAGAATTTTCGTGCAAAGTAAGTGGCCATCTAGTATTTACTTCGAAGAAAATTCGAATCTCTCTCCAAATATCGCGGATTTATTCTAGCCATGACTCTCGACTCGACAGACCTGCGGATCTTGCACCTTTTGCAACGGGACGGCCGTATCAGCAATCACGAAATGGCAGAGAAGGTCGCACTGTCACCGTCGGCCTGTTTGCGCCGTTTACGCCTGCTGGAAAGTGAAGGAATCATCACTGGCTATCGCGCGATGCTGAACGCAGAGAAGCTGGGAGTCGAACTGGAAGCCATCGTCCATGTGTCATTGCGACAGGACGTGGAGGACTGGCACGAGACCTTCATCAAGAAGGTCCAGTTGTGGCCGGAAGTGGTCACCGCCTACGTGATTACCGGGGCGAGCAACTATGTGCTGCGTGTCCAGGCGCGTAACGTCAAACACTTCTCCGACTTCATCGTCAACCAACTGAACCGAACAGCGGGGGTGACGGATATCCGCTCGGAAATCGTGTTGCAGAAAATCAAGGAGCGGGAGACGTTGCTTGATTTGGTGGTGCGTAAGTGAGCGCCAATTAATGGATATCGGCCAGGTGATGAATTGTGGCGAGGGCGCTTGCTCCCTCGCCACAAATAGCGCTTCATCAGGCTGTTGCAGGTCTGATTCAATCCTGGATGCCGGGATATTCAGACCCCGCGCATGCGCCGGGCTTCGTTACGCTGCAAGGTCATGCTGGGGGACTCGTCGAATAACTTACGGTATTCGGCAGAAAAACGTCCCAGATGTGTAAAGCCCCAGCCCATGGCGATCGCGGAAATATTGCGCACCGAGTCGTGTTCGAGGATTTCCTGGCGCACAGCGTTCAACCGGTACTTTTTCAGGTAAACCATCGGCGACAGGGCGAAGTACTTCTTGAACGCCTCCAACAGCTTGAAACGCGAGACCCCGGCTGCGACCTCGATATCCTCCAAGTGCAAGGCTTCGCGAGCATTGTCGTGAATGTATTGTTTGGCTCTGATCAGGTAGTGCGGCAGTTTCACGCCGAGCACGTTGCGCAATTCTTCGGAGTAGTTGTTCGGCTGGGCGAGGATCAAGCCTTTGATCAATGAGCTTTCGATGTCCCGAGTGAAGGCCACCTGTTTGTACAATTCATTGCTGTGTTCCAGCTCCGCGATGAAATAGCGCGCCATGCGCCACCACGAGGCCGACGCGCCGTCTACCGCATCCATCACCGGTTCGAAACGCAGCGGCATATCCAGCGGTCGCTGCAGCATGCTTTCCAGCGACACTCTCATGGCGGCGCGGGTGATCACCACCTGGACTTTGCGACAGTCGCCGGAGATCGCCAGCATCTGGTTCTCGTTCGGGGAAATGATCACCCCTTGATCGCGGTTGGATTTCACCACGCTGCCGTTCTTGCTCAGCTCCTGCTCGCCCACCAAAGGCAAACTCAGGCTGTAACTGCTGAAATGCTCGGCGTCTTCGATATCGATGGTGACATCGGTGCCGTATGAGAGCGTGCCCAGAGTCGTGGCCATCGACTTGAACACATTGGCGCTGTGATGAAAGCGGACCCGCTCTGGCGTCGAAGTCTGGAGGCGGTGCGGCCCGCAGATACCAGACATCCAGTTCCTTGCACCCTCGAGGTCATAGTGATCGATACGAATGTCTCGAAACTGCGGATCAGCGTTGCTACTCATTACGGCGCACCCACGGCAATATTTTTCAGCGCGTTCTGATGGCGCGTATCAGGCTTGAAAATAGCAAGTCCCACGCCACAACACGGCTGTATCCGTTTAAAAGCCCCGTCACTCATTGAGTGTCGGGGCTTTTATCGGGAGAAGGCTATTGAACAACCGACAAGGCCCGATCCTTGGCCATACGCATCCGGTAAAAACCGAAGATGATCAACACCCACACCGGTATGGCGAAGACTGAAGCGCGTATCCCTGGAATCATCAGCATGACGCAGACGATCATGGCCATGAAGGCCAGGCACAGGTAATTGCTGTAGGGGAACCAAAACGCCTTGAAACCCGGCACGATGCCTCGCTGGCCCATGATTTTGCGAAATTTCAGGTGCGTCAGGCTGATCATCGCCCAGTTGATCATCAGCGATGCGACCACCAGTGCAAAGAGCAACTCAAGCGCTTCATGCGGGGCGAGGTAGTTAACCAGCACGGAAAGCATGGTGATCAACGCAGATACGCCCAGCGCCAGTAGAGGCACGCCCTGTTTGTTCAGTTTCATCAGCGCCTTGGGCGCGTCGCCCTGTTCGGCCAGGCCATAAAGCATGCGGCTGTTGCAGTAGACGCCACTGTTATAGACAGAAAGCGCCGCAGTGAGCACCACGAAATTGAGGATGTGCGCTGCGGTGTCGCTGCCGATCAAGGAGAAAATCTGCACGAACGGGCTGCCGCTATAGGCATCGCCCGAAGCGCCCAGTGTCTGTAGCAGTTGATCCCACGGATACAGTGACAGCAACACGGTGAGTGCGCCTACGTAAAAAATCAGCACGCGATAAACCACCTGGTTGATCGCCTTGGGAATCACCTTACCCGGCTCGCTGGCTTCAGCGGCGGTGATGCCAACCAGCTCAAGACCGCCAAAGGAGAACATGATGAACGCCATGGACATCAGCAAGCCAGTGGTGCCGTTGGGAAAGAAGCCGCCGTGACTCCACAGATTGCTGACCGAGGCCTGCGGGCCGCCCGTTCCGCTGAACAACATGTAGCACCCCAGGGCGATCATGCCAATGATCGCTACGACCTTGATGATTGCGAACCAGAACTCCATCTCGCCGAAGACTTTGACGTTCATCATATTGATCAAATTGACCAGGACGAAGAACACCGCCGCGCTGACCCAGGAGGGGACTTCCGGCCACCAGAACTGCACGTACTTGCCGACAGCCGTCAACTCAGCCATGCCCACCAGCACATACAGCACCCAATAGTTCCAGCCGGACAGAAAGCCGGCATAGCCGCCCCAGTACTTGTGGGCAAAATGACTGAAGGAGCCAGCCACCGGTTCCTCGACAATCATCTCGCCCAGCTGGCGCATGATCAGAAAGGCGATGAAGCCGGCAATCGCATAGCCGAGGATCATCGACGGCCCGGCCGATTTGAGTACTCCGGCAGAGCCTAGAAACAACCCGGTACCTATCGCTCCGCCCAAGGCGATCAGCTGAATATGACGATTTTTCAGCCCTCGCTTGAGCTCGCCTTGTCGCAAGATTTCATCCGCCATCTGGTTACCTTCTAATTGTTATGGTCAGGCATGGTTTGAATGCGTCAATTTATTCAATTGCCGCTCGGTCTAAGCGTTCAGACATTACTCTCGGTAATTAGAGCGTTGAGCGCACTCGCCACAACTCCGGGAACAGCACGGTATCGAGCATCTTGCGCAGATAACCGACACCTTCTGTGCCGCCGGTCCCTGGTTGAAAGCCGATGATCCGCTCAACCGTGGTCACATGCCGGAAGCGCCATTGACGGAAAGAATCCTCAAGGTCGATGAGTTTCTCCGCCAGCTGATAGAGATCCCAATAACGCGAAGGGTCGGTATAGACCTCGCGCCAGGCTGCTTCGACCGACGCGTCATGCGCCGTCGGACTGGTCGGATCACGCTCGAAACGCTGTGGGTCGATGGTCAAGCCTGTGCTGACCATCAAGCGAATCGCCTCGTCATACAGCGACGGTGTGGCGATCGCCTTTTCAAGCGCCTGCAACAGTTCCGGCCGATGCGCATGGGGGCGCAACAGGGTCGCGCTTTTGTTGCCCAGAATGAATTCGATCTCGCGGTACTGGAACGACTGAAAGCCCGAAGACTGCCCCAGAAAGGGCCGTATCGCGTGGTACTCGGTGGGTGTCATGGTGGCTAGCACCGTCCAGGCATGCACCAGCTGATCAAAAATCCGCGAGACCCGCGCCAGCATCTTGAAAGCGGGCGGCAACTCTCCCAGTCGAATGTGTTCACGGGCGGCTTTGAGCTCGTGCAGCATCAGCTTCATCCACAGCTCTGACGTCTGATGCTGGATGATGAACAGCATCTCGTTATGGTCCGGAGATAACGGGTGCTGTGCGCTGAGAATGCGCCCCAGATCCAGGTAGTCGCCGTAGCTCATGGAGTCGGAAAAATTCAGCTCGGCGTTATGCCATTCCCCAGTCTGGTTTGGATGTGAATAGGGGCATTGGTTCATTGAGTCGGCTCCTCAAGTTGCGATTTATTCAGTGGACGTAAAATTGCCCTGACCGGACTGGCGTCCAGATGGGCAAAACGCAGCGGCAGCGCAATCAATTCATAGTCCCCTTCCGGGACGTCATCGAGCACGATGCCCTCGAGGATGGCCATGCCATGTCGGGCTACGGCATTGTGCGAATCCATGGTTTTGGATTGCTGAGGATCCAGCGACGGCGTATCGATACCGATCAAGCGCACACCGAGGCTCGCCAGCAGGTTGACGGTTTCTTTGGCGACTGCGGTGAAATCCGGATCCCAGGAGCTCAACGGTGCTTGTCGCCAAGTGCGCAGCAGCACCCGTTCAGGCAGGTCTTGCAAGCGACCTTCAAGCTGCTCGGGGTATACCAGCCGGCCGCTATTCAGGCAATGCAGCACACGGCAAGGCCCCATATAGACATCGAGTGACACATCGCCAATGGCCGCACCATCAGCGCTGTAATGCAACGGCGCGTCGACATGGGCACCCGTGTGGGGCGACAGGGTGATACGCCCGACATTCACTGGACACTCTGGTCCGAACGTCCAAACGCGCTCTTCCTGAAAAGGTGTGTCACCCGGCCAGGTAGGTGTAGCGGTGCTCAAAGGCGGGCTGATATCCCACCAAGACAGTGTTGTTTTCATTGCAAAGCTCTCGGCCTGTTCCGAGAGAATGATACGAGTGATACCTGTGAATATTCTTGCGAAAATCTTCGGCGACGCCCAAATGTTTCGCACAAAATTCTAAAAATCTGGAATTTACCGGATGGAAATTTCAACGAAAAAAGCAGGCAGCTAAAAAGCTGTTTTCATCCGCAAGGCATTGCGCAAATGCAGGCCGACCGCTGCATTTCTGGATGCCCTGGGCGAAAGTATGGAGGACAGTAGTTCGCGAATGGCTGCGCGAAATGGCGCAGACTTTTAGCTGCATGAGTCTGGGAAATTGCTTTCGCGAGCAAGCTCGCGAAAGCGGTAAATTAGACGCCGAAGATCAACCAACCACCCCCGCATCCGCCCTCAATCCCACCCCCTCGATCGCCCTGATCGCACACTGTTCATCCACATCAGACAAGTCACCGCTGATGCCCACCGCTCCCAACACAGTCCCGTCTTGCTCCCGAATCAACACGCCGCCCGGCACCGGCACGACACTGCCCTGCCCCAGGCTATTCAGCGCGGCGAAGAACGCCGGGCGCTGTTGGGCGTCCTGGGCCAGCAGGCGTGAGCCCTTACCTAAGGCGATCGCGCCCCAGGCTTTGCCGATGGCGATTTGCGGGCGCAGCAGGCTGGCGCCGTCTTCGCGTTGCAGCGTTATCAGGTGCCCGCCGGCATCCAGTACTGCAACGGTCAATGGCGCGGCAGAGATTGCACGGCCTGCGGTGATGGCTTGGCTGGCCAGGTTAACTGCGACGTTCAAGGTTAAAGCGCTCATGGTGCCGTCCTCATTTTGTTATTGGGAAAGCCGTTGGATTGCTTTCTGTTGCGCAATCCGATGCGACAAATAGAACACAATGAGTTATTTTTTTGTATACAATAATTTTCGAAAAGCACCACATGCGACGAAAAGCCACACTGCTTTAGGCTTCCGACGAATGAAACAGCTGCTTGATAAAATGGATTGACCTGCGCCGTCCGCCGTGAATACACTCTGCGCAAAGCCACTTGTATACAATTACAAAACGTAAGAGGCACAAAACAATGAGCAAAATGAGAGCAATCGAAGCCGCCGTTCTGGTGATGCGCCGTGAAGGGGTGGATACCGCTTTTGGCATCCCGGGCGCCGCGATCAACCCGCTGTACTCCGCCTTGCAGAAGGTCGGTGGCATCGATCACGTCCTCGCTCGCCACGTTGAAGGCGCCTCGCACATGGCCGAGGGCTACACCCGCACCAAAGCCGGCAACATCGGCGTGTGCATCGGCACCTCCGGCCCGGCCGGCACCGACATGGTCACCGGGCTCTACAGCGCCTCGGCCGACTCGATCCCGATCTTGTGCATCACCGGCCAGGCACCGCGGGCCCGGATGCACAAGGAAGACTTCCAGGCCGTCGACATCACCAGCATCGTCAAGCCGGTCACCAAGTGGTCGACCACCGTCATGGAACCGGGCCAGGTGCCTTACGCGTTTCAGAAAGCCTTCTATGAAATGCGCTCCGGTCGTCCTGGCCCAGTGCTGATCGACCTGCCGTTCGACGTGCAGATGGCCGAAATCGAATTCGACATCGACGCCTATCAGCCACTGCCCTTGGCCAAGCCGAGCGCGACCCGCGTTCAAGTTGAAAAAGCCCTGACCATGCTCGACCAGGCTGAGCGCCCGTTGCTGGTGGCCGGTGGTGGCATCATCAATGCCGACGCCAGCGAATTGCTGGTGGAGTTCGCCGAGCTGACCGGTATTCCAGTGATCCCGACCCTGATGGGCTGGGGCACCATCCCGGACGATCACCCGCTGATGGTGGGCATGGTCGGTCTGCAAACCTCGCACCGCTACGGCAACGCCACGATGCTGAAGTCGGACGTGGTACTGGGCGTCGGTAACCGCTGGGCCAACCGTCACACCGGTTCGGTCGATGTTTACACCGAAGGCCGCAAATTCATTCATGTAGACATCGAACCGACCCAGATCGGTCGCGTGTTCACGCCAGACCTGGGCATCGTGTCCGACGCCGCAGCCGCGTTGATCGTGTTCATCGAAGTCGCCCGCGAATGGCAAGCCGCCGGCAAACTGAAAAACCGCAGCGCCTGGTTGCAAGACTGCCAGCAACGCAAAGCCAGCCTGCAGCGCAAGACGCACTTCGACAACGTGCCGGTCAAGCCGCAGCGGGTTTACGAAGAAATGAACCAGGTGTTTGGCAAGGACACCTGCTACGTCAGCACCATCGGTCTGTCGCAGATTGCCGGCGCGCAGTTCCTGCACGTGTACAAACCGCGTCACTGGATCAACTGCGGTCAGGCCGGTCCCTTGGGCTGGACCATTCCGGCGGCGCTCGGTGTGGTCAAGGCTGATCCGACCCGCAAGGTGGTGGCGCTTTCGGGCGACTACGACTTCCAGTTCATGATCGAAGAACTGGCGGTGGGCGCGCAGTTCAAGTTGCCATACATCCACGTGGTCGTGAACAACTCGTACCTGGGGCTGATCCGTCAGGCTCAGCGCGGTTTCGACATGGACTACTGCGTGCAGTTGTCTTTCGACAACCTCAACGCTCCGGAACTCAACGGCTACGGTGTCGACCACGTCGCGGTCGCTGAAGGCCTGGGTTGCAAGGCGCTGCGGGTGTTCGAACCGGCTCAGATCCAGCCTGCCCTGCGCAAGGCTCAGGAACTGATCGAAGAGTTCAAAGTGCCGGTGATCGTCGAAATCATTCTGGAGCGCGTGACCAACATTTCCATGGGCACCGAGATCAACGCCGTCAACGAATTCGAAGACCTGGCGCTGGTCGGCAACGATGCGCCGACGGCGATTTCGCTGCTCGATTAAGAACCTGACACCTGTAGCAGCTGCCGAGGTACGAGGCTGCGTTGCGTGTCCGCAGGACCGCCGTGGGGGGCCGCTTCGCGACCCAACGCAGCCTCGTGCCTCGGCAGCTGCTACAGGGATTTATATTTACGGGAGACCACCATGCCGCGTTTCGCAGCCAACCTGTCCATGCTGTTCACCGAGCAGGATTTTCTTGCCCGGTTCGACGCTGCCGCCAAGGCCGGCTTCAGTGGTGTCGAATACTTGTTTCCCTACGATTTCAGCTCCGCCGAAATCAAGGCCAAGCTCGATGCCAATGGCTTGACCCAGGTACTGTTCAACCTGCCAGCCGGTGACTGGGCCAAGGGCGAGCGCGGAATTGCGTGCTTGCCGGATCGGGTCGAAGAATTCCGCGCCGGTGTCGATCTGGCCATCGCTTACGCCAAAGTGCTGGGCAATACCCAGATCAACTGCCTGGCCGGTATTCGTCCACAAGGCGTCGACGATGCCACGGTGGAAAAGACCTTCGTCGCCAACCTCAAGTACGCAGCCGACAAGCTGCAAGCGGCGGGCATCAAACTGGTGATGGAAGCGATCAATACCCGGGACATCCCCGGCTTCTATCTGAACAACACGGCGCAAGCCCTGTCGATTCGCGAACAGGTCGGCAGCACCAACCTGTTCCTGCAATACGACATCTATCACATGCAAATCATGGAGGGCGACCTGGCCCGCACCATGGCTGCGCATTTGGACGAGATCAACCACATCCAGTTGGCCGACAACCCAGGGCGCAACGAACCAGGCACCGGTGAAATCAATTACCGCTTCCTGTTCGAATACCTGGACCGCATTGGTTATCAGGGTTGGGTTGGCTGCGAGTACAAGCCGCTGACCACCACTGAAGCGGGCCTGGGCTGGCTTAAAACCCATAACGCGATTTGATCTGACACCGCGTTATCGTTCTTCGCGGGCAAGCCTCGCTCCTACGGGGGCCAGAATTGTCTTGCCCGCGAAGGCGTCCTCGCTGTCACCCCACGAATTTGCGAACAGAGCAATAAAAACAAGAGGATTTTCTCATGGCTAAAATCGGATTTATCGGCACCGGCATCATGGGCCACCCAATGGCGTTGAACCTGCAGAAAGCCGGTCACAGCCTGTTCCTGTCGGCGCACCACGACCCGGCGCCTGCCGACCTGGTGGCCGCTGGCGCCATCGCCCTGGCGAACCCGAAAGAAGTAGCCCAGGAAGCCGAGTTCATCATCGTCATGGTCCCGGATACTCCGCAGGTCGATGACGTGCTGTTCCGTGCCGATGGCGTTGCGGCTGGCGTGAGCAAGGGCAAAGTGGTGATCGACATGAGTTCGATCTCGCCGACCGCTACTAAAGCTTTCGCTGCCAAGATCAACGAGAAAGGCGCACAGTACCTTGACGCGCCGGTGTCCGGCGGTGAAGTCGGCGCCAAGGCGGCGACCCTGAGCATCATGGTCGGTGGCGATGCCGAGGCGTTCGAACGCGCCCTGCCGCTGTTCCAGGCCATGGGCAAGAACATCACGCTGGTGGGCGGTAATGGCGACGGTCAAACCGCGAAAGTGGCGAACCAGATCATCGTCGCGCTGAACATCCAGGCCGTGGCCGAAGCGCTGCTGTTCGCCTCGAAAAACGGTGCTGATCCGGCCAAGGTGCGCGAAGCGCTGATGGGCGGTTTCGCGTCGTCGAAGATTCTTGAAGTGCACGGCGAACGCATGATCAAGGGCACCTTCGATCCGGGCTTCCGCATCAGCCTGCACCAGAAGGACCTCAACCTGGCCCTGGCCGGCGCTCGCGAATTGGGCATCAACCTGCCGAACACCGCCAATACCCAACAAGTGTTCAGCACCTGCGCGGCCATTGGTGGCAGCAACTGGGACCATTCGGCGCTGATCAAAGGCCTGGAACACATGGCGAATTTCTCGATTCGCGATAAATAACACCATCACCCGCCCCTGTAGGAACGAGGCTGTGGCGAGGGGGCTTGCCCCCGTTTGAGTGCGCAGCACTCACAAGATCTTTGGTGCATCAGAGATTTTGGGGCTGCTTCGCAACCCAACGGGGGCAAGCCCCCTCGCCACAGATTCGCTCCCACAGGGAACCGAGTCGCCCTCCAATAACAAGAATTCCGGGAGCCCGCCATGTCGGCTGATCCGCAACAACTGCTGCGCGAGCTGTTTGCCACAGCCATCGACGCGGCCCATCCGCAGCACGTCCTCGAAGCGCATTTGCCCAAAGATCGCAGCGGTCGGGTGATCGTCATCGGCGCCGGTAAAGCCGCAGCGGCCATGGCCCAGGTGGTCGAGCGCTGCTGGCAGGGCGAAGTGTCCGGCCTGGTGGTGACTCGTTACGGTCACGGCGCCCCGTGCGAAAAAATCGAAGTGGTCGAAGCCGCGCACCCGGTGCCGGATGCGGCGGGTTTGGCTGTGGCGAAACGGGTGCTGGAACTGGTCAGCGACCTGAGCGAAGACGACCGCGTGATCTTTCTGCTTTCGGGTGGTGGCTCTGCCCTCCTCGCCTTACCCGCAGCCGGCATCACCCTGGCCGACAAACAATCGATCAACAAAGCCCTGCTCAAATCCGGCGCGACCATCGGCGAGATGAATTGCGTGCGCAAGCACCTCTCGGCCATCAAGGGCGGTCGTCTGGGCAAAGCCTGCTGGCCGGCCACGGTTTATACCTATGCGATTTCCGATGTGCCGGGCGATCTTGCGACGGTCATTGCCTCCGGCCCCACCGTGGCCGATCCGAGCACCTCGGCTGAAGCGCTGGCGATCCTCAAGCGTTATGGCATCGACGTCCCGGCCTCAGTGCGTAACTGGCTGCAAAGCCCGGAATCGGAAACGGTCAAACCCGGCGATCCGAGCCTGGCCCGCAGTCATTTCCAGTTGATCGCACGCCCACAGCAATCGCTGGAAGCGGCAGCGGTGAAAGCCCGCCAAGCCGGTTTCAGTCCGTTGATTCTCGGCGACCTGGAAGGTGAATCCCGGGACGTGGCAAAAGTCCACGCCGGCATTGCGCGGCAGATCGTCCAGCACGGCCAGCCGCTGGCAGCGCCGTGCGTGATTCTGTCCGGCGGCGAAACAACCGTCACCGTGCGCGGCAATGGCCGTGGCGGGCGCAACGCCGAATTTCTGCTGAGCCTGACCGACAGCCTCAAAGGCCTGCCCGGCGTCTACGCCCTGGCGGGTGACACCGACGGCATCGACGGCTCCGAAGACAATGCCGGCGCCATCATGACCCCGGACAGTTACGCCCGCGCCACCGCCCTCGGCCTCGCTGCCTGCGATGAACTGGACAACAACAATGGCTATGGCTATTTCGCCGCGCTTGAGTCGCTGATCGTCACTGAGCCGACCCGCACCAACGTCAACGATTTCCGCGCCATTCTGATTCTCGAGAGCCCTGAACATGACGCCTGATAAAAAGGTCAAAATCCTCGCCACCCTTGGCCCTGCCATTCATGGAATCGACGACATCCGTGAACTGGTGCAGGCCGGGGTCAATATCTTTCGCTTGAACTTCAGCCACGGTGATCACGCCGACCATGCCCAGCGCTATCAATGGATTCGTGAAGTCGAGCGCCAGCTGAATTACCCGCTGGGGATTCTGATGGACCTGCAAGGCCCGAAATTGCGGGTCGGCAAATTCGCCCAAGGCAAAGTGCAGTTGCATCGCGGTCAGGCCTTGCGTCTGGACCTGGACCCGACGCCGGGCGACGAGCGCAGGGTCAACTTGCCTCACCCGGAAATCATTGCAGCCTTGGAACCAGGCATGGACTTGCTGCTGGACGACGGCAAGCTGCGCCTGCGGGTGATGACCAAATATGCCGACGCCATCGACACCACGGTGCTCAATGGTGGCGAGCTGTCGGATCGCAAAGGGGTCAACGTGCCGCAAGCGGTGCTGGATCTGAGCCCATTGACTGCCAAGGATCGTCGCGACTTGAGCTTCGGACTGGAGCTGGGGGTGGATTGGGTCGCGCTGTCGTTCGTGCAACGCCCGCAAGACATTCGCGAAGCCCGCGCACTGATCGGCGACAAGGCGTTTTTGATGGCGAAGATCGAGAAGCCATCGGCCGTGACTCAACTGCGGGAAATCGCTGAGTTGAGCGATGCGATCATGGTCGCTCGCGGTGACCTGGGCGTGGAAGTGCCGGCCGAAAGCGTGCCGCAAATCCAGAAAAACATCATCAGCACCTGCCGCCAACTCGGCAAACCGGTGGTGGTGGCGACGCAGATGCTGGAGTCGATGCGCTTCTCCCCGGCCCCGACCCGCGCCGAAGTCACCGACGTCGCCAACGCAGTGGCCGAAGGCGCGGATGCGGTGATGCTGTCGGCGGAAACCGCGTCCGGCGAGTACCCGCTGGAAGCTGTGCAGATGATGAGCAAGATCATCCGTCAGGTGGAAAACGGCCCGGACTATCAGGCCCAACTGGACGTGAGCCGACCGAAAGCCGAGGCCACGGTGTCGGACGCGATCAGCTGCGCCATCCGCCGCATCAGCAACGTGCTGCCGGTGGCGGTACTGGTGAATTACAGCGAGTCCGGCACATCGAGCCTGCGGGCGGCGCGGGAACGCCCGACTGTGCCGATTCTCAACCTGACACCAAATCTGCAAACCGCGCGACGCTTGACGGTGGCGTGGGGCGTGCACTCGGTGGTCAATGATCGGCTGCGCCAGGTGGATGAAGTGTGCTCGACAGCGCTGGAGATTGCGCAGGCACAGGGCATGGCTCAACGCGGCGATACGTTGTTGATTACTGCGGGTGTGCCGTTTGGGCAGCCGGGGTCGACCAATTCGTTGCGTATCGAAACCCTGATTTAACCCCTACACGATGATCGTTCCCACGCTCTGCGTGAGAGTGCAGCCCGGGACGCTCTGCGTCCCAAGAGCAGACGCAGAGCGTCCATTGAGGCATTCCCACGCAGAGCGTGGGAACGATCCGTACTGAACGACCCTTAACATGCCTGCCCACCACTTCAACACCCACTGCCCCGACTGGGCCACTGCCCTGCTCAATGGCTTCAGCCAAATCTTTCTCCAGCGTCATCCGCTGTGCGGGCTGCTGTGTCTGTTGGCAATTATGTTCTGCGCCCCGGCCCAGCTCGGCGGTGCGTTGCTGGGAGGAATCGCCGGGTTGCTCACCGCGCAGCGTCGCGGTTACACAAAGGCTGATCGCCAGGCCGGGCTGTTCAGTTACAACGGTATTCTGCTCGGTCTGCTGCTGAGCCTTTATTTCCGGTGGTCAGCATTATTGCCGCCGCTGATCATTGCCGCTGGCGGCCTGAGTGCGATGCTCACCCAGCAATGGCTCAAGCGTTCGCGCGCTCATGATTGCCTTCCCGCCTACACCGCGCCCTTCGTCGGGATAAGCTGGTTGCTGCTGTCGTTTGCCGCGCCCCAGCAACCCGCGCCGCTGATCGAAATGACCACACTCAATGTGCTCGCCGCGTCATTAAAAGGGTTGGGGCAGGTGCTGTTTCTCGGTCATCCGCTGGCCGGCGCCCTGATTGCTACGGGTTTGCTGGTCGCTGACCGTCGTGCCTTCCTGTGGGCGTTGTTCGGCTCCGCCACCGGCCTCGGTTTCGCCCTTGTGCATCACGAAACAGCAACCGCGCTGCTGGGATTGAGCGGTTACAACGCCGTGCTCGCCGCCCTGGCTTTCAGCCAAAATCGCCGCCAGCCTTGGCTGCCATTGTTGGGAATCCTGCTGGCGGTGTTGCTCACGCCGGGGTTCGCCGCACTGGGGCTGGCGACACTGACGGCGCCCTTCATCCTTGCCTGCTGGCTGATTCGCGCAGGCATTCGGGTGTTGCATCAGGCCGCCAGGGACAGCGCGCCTTGCGCAACCGGGGAGAATCAACCTAGGCTTCGTTGATTCCTGGCTCAGGCGTTCTCCATGGACAGCAATAAAAACTGGCGTGAAGACCTTTACGTCATCATTTTCCAATCCGATACCCCCGCCGGTCGCCGCTTCGACAGCATTCTGCTGCTGATCATCCTGGCAAGCCTGGTGATCGTGGTTCTGGACAGTATCGACAGCATCCACCAGAACTACGCCGACATACTGGCGTACATCGAATGGGGCTTCACCGTCGTTTTCGCCATCGAATACGCTCTGCGCCTGTATTGCTCGCCCAAGCCGCTGCGCTATGCATTCAGCTTCTATGGGTTGGTGGACTTGCTGGCGATCGTGCCCGGCATTCTTGCGCTGTATTACACCGATGCGCAGTACCTGCTGATTATCCGGATCATTCGGATGCTGCGGATTTTCCGCGTGCTCAAGCTCAGCCCGTACCTGAAACAAGCCAACTATTTGATGACCGCGTTGCAGGGCAGCAAGCAGAAGATCGTGGTATTTCTGCTCAGCGTCAGCACCCTGGTGACGGTATTCGGCACGCTGATGTACGTGATCGAAGGCCCGGAACACGGCTTCACCAGCATCCCCAAAGGCATCTATTGGGCCATCGTCACACTGACCACCGTGGGCTTCGGCGATATCGTGCCCAAGACGCCGCTGGGTCAGGTGGTTTCGTCGCTGGTGATGATCACCGGTTACTCGATCATCGCCGTGCCCACAGGCATCTTTACCGCGGAACTGGCCAACGCCATGCGCGGCGAACAACTGCAACACGATTGCCCGACTTGCAAAAAAAACAGCCACGAACACGGCGCCGCATTTTGCTCGCGTTGCGGCAATGCACTGTTCAAAAAACTGGAATAAGCAAAGTGCTTTTTAATCTTTAAAGGACTATGCGAGCCCGGCTATAGTCGCGGGCAAATTGCCAACTCTTTTCATAGAACATGTTTGATAAAACAAGGAATGCGCAGTGAAAAAACTCTTTGGCGCCTCACTTCTGGCCGCTGGCCTGGCCCTGGGCAGCGTGGCACAGGCTGCACCGACCCTGCTTAACGTTTCCTACGACGTGATGCGAGATTTCTACAAGGACTACAACGCTGCCTTCCAGAAACACTGGCAAGCCGAGCATAACGAAAAAATCACGGTGCAAATGTCCTTCGGCGGCTCCAGCAAACAGGCGCGTTCAGTGATCGATGGTCTGCCGGCTGACGTCATCACCATGAACATGGCCACCGATATCAATGCCCTGGCGGACAACGGCAAACTGGTCCCGGACAACTGGGTCACGCGCCTGCCGAACAACAGCGCGCCGTTCACATCGGCCACCGTGTTCATCGTGCGCAAAGGCAACCCGAAAGCCCTGAAAGACTGGCCGGACCTGCTCAAGGACGGCGTACAAGTGATCGTCCCCAACCCGAAAACCTCGGGCAACGGCCGCTACACCTACCTCTCGGCCTGGGGCTATGTACTGAAAAACGGCGGCGACGAAAACAAGGCCAAGGCCTTCGTCGGCAAACTGTTCAAACAAGCGCCAGTGCTGGATACCGGCGGCCGTGCGGCGACTACCACGTTCATGACCAACCAGATCGGCGACGTGCTGGTGACCTTCGAAAACGAAGCGGAGATGATTGCGCGTGAGTTTGGTCGTGATCAGTTTGAAGTGATTTACCCCAGTGTTTCCGCTGAGGCAGAACCGCCGGTGTCCGTGGTCGACAAAGTGGTCGAGAAAAAAGGCACTCGCGCTGCAGCCGAGGAATACCTGAAGTACCTGTGGTCGCCGGAAGGTCAGGAGATTGCGGCGGCCAACTACCTGCGTCCGCGTGATCCGGCGGTATTGGCCAAGTACACCGATCGCTTCCCGAAAGTTGATTTCCTTTCGGTGGAGAAGACCTTTGGTGACTGGCGCACTGTGCAGAAAACCCACTTCAATGATGGTGGGGTTTTTGATCAGATTTACAGCGGTCAGTAATTCCTGAGGCCCATGAAAAGGCGACCTTCATAGGTCGCCTTTTTTGTGGGAGCTTGAAGACCCAATGACCGGTCTCTTTCAATCATTCTTCAGAGGCATGATGACTATCATCCTGTACCCTCTTCCGCCGCTCTAGCCAGCCCATTAGCCTCTGCGCACTTCTTCTTGTTCAACGAGACCCGTTATGAATCCAACGACTCAGGCGCCCGTCAGTGCCGCGACAATGACCCCGGGGATGGTGTTGCTCTTTGCCTTCTGTTGCGGCGCCATCGTGGCCAACATCTACTACGCCCAGCCAATCATCGGCCTGATCGCGCCGGACATCGGCCTGACCGACACCATGGCCAGCCTGATCGTTTCGCTGACGCAGATTGGTTATGCGTTGGGTCTGTTTTTCCTGGTGCCATTGGGTGATCTGCTGGAAAACCGCCGCTTGATGATCATCACCACCGTGGTGGCGATTGCCAGTTTGCTGGGCGCGGCGTTCACCGATCAGCCGAACGTGTTTCTGCTCATCTCGTTGCTGGTGGGGTTCAGCTCGGTGTCGGTGCAGATCCTGATTCCACTGGCCGCCCATCTGGCGCCCGAAGAATCGCGCGGTCGCGTGGTCGGCGGCATCATGGGTGGTCTGTTGCTGGGGATTCTGCTGGCTCGACCGGTATCCAGCGTAATAGCCGACCACTTCGGCTGGCGTGCGATGTTCATCATCGCTGCGGTATTGATGGCGGCCATCAGCATGGTGCTGGCCCTGACCATTCCCAAGCGCCAGCCTGATCACAGCGCTTCTTATGGTCAGTTGTTGGGTTCGCTCTGGACGCTGTTGCGCCAGCAGCCCGTGTTGCGTCAGCGTGCGTTTTACCAAGCCTGCATGTTCGCCACCTTCAGCCTGTTCTGGACTGCAGTGCCGCTGGAACTGTCGCGCAATCATGGCTTGTCGCAAACCCAGATCGCGATCTTCGCCCTGGTCGGCGCCATCGGCGCGATTGCCGCCCCCATCGCCGGTCGACTGGCAGACGCCGGCCATACCCGCATCGCCTCGCTGCTGGCCTTGCTGTTCGCCAGCCTGAGCTTCCTGCCCGCCTTCATCCACCCGGTCTACAGCGTTATCGGCCTGGCCGTGACAGGGGTGGTGCTGGATTTCTGCGTGCAAATGAACATGGTCCTCGGCCAACGAGCGGTCTACGCCCTCGACGCCAAGAGCCGCGGCCGTCTGAATGCGCTGTACATGACCAGCATCTTCATCGGCGGCGCGTTTGGTTCTTCGGTGGCCAGCGCGGTGTATGAGCATGGCGGCTGGCTGTGGATCGTGATTGTGGGTAGCGCGTTTGCGTTGTTGGCGTTGTTGCGGTTTTTGAGCGTTTCGCCGAGGCGTTCGTTGGCAACGGCTTAGGACGCTAAAAGCTTCGCGGGCAAGCCTCGCTCCTACATTGAGGGGTAATGGTTTGAGGCTTGCCCGCGAAGGCGATTCGACTGATACCACTCAATGCCGAACCAGCTTCTCCATCGCCGCATCCGCGAGAAAGGAGGAGCGGCTTTTGACATTGTGCTCTCGCACATAGCGGTCAATGCGCTGGATCACGTAGCCAGGCAGCGTCACGTTGACCTTCTCGGTCTTGCCCAGATACGGCGAGATGTCGAGTTCCAGCATTCCCCACCCCATGCCGGCAAATTCCGGGTTCACGCGGTGCGTAGCCGCTGAGGTCGGCATCGGAATGGACTCCCCGCCTGCCATAACCTCCTGCAGCATGATGTGGGCAATTTCGACCGCCGCGTTGTAAGCCTCTTCAAACGTATCCCCGGCCGTTACGGCACCCGGAATATCGGGGATCTGAATACCGATGGCGGTGTTCTCGTCGCCCCACTCGATACAGATTGGGTATTGCATTATGGATCTCCTGCCAAACTGGCTCCCGGGCAATAAAGCCCGGCTCGCCTCCTGATACTTTTAACCGTCCCGACCGGCAAATCCTTCTTCGGATGAGGGACGGGTATCGTGTAAGGGTTGTAACGGTGAGTGAAGAGGTGATGACTGCCGGTGACACGGTCCAGTGTCCAGCCCGCTTCTATCAGTTCCTTGATCAATAACCTGCTCTGCACCACCAGCCTCCTTGCTCCGGCCTGACAAAAAATAACCCTAGAGTTACTTTTACTCAAGCACAAAAACCCGGATCGCGACGCTCGGTTGTTTTACAGGGTGTTGATTTGATCGGACCTACGTCGAGAATGCTCACTCTCTTCAGGCTGAAAAACGCTCCTCGCCGAGCAAGCACAAGCGTTAAGGACGACCGCTGTATATGACACATGTGTTTTGTACCCGCTCCCTGAGCGGCACAAATCAAGATCAAAAGATCGCAGGCTTTGCCAGCGCCTACCTTTGCGTGCACACGCCGTTCATCGTCGTACGCGATCCTGTAGGAGCTGGCGAAGCCTGCGATCTTTTCAGCCCCCAAAAAGCAAAACGGCGATCCTCAGATCGCCGTTTCCAATCACTGCCCGAATTTTCTGCCCAACCCACCCGGAACACCACGGATGTCCGTCTCTTCCCACGGCCCGTTCGGGCTGATCGAGCGGCTCCAGCCGTTGTTCCAGCGGTAGTAGGTGCGCTGGCGGTAGAAGGTATTGGTTTGATCATCGAGAACGTAAACGCCAAGTTTCGCGTCCCAATGGCTGTTGCCACCCGGTGGCGGGGCGAAGCTGGCGGAAGTGCGTGGAATCGGCTTCGAAGGTTTGACCGGGGTACTCGGTTTGCTCGGTGTCGTTGGAGCCGGTTTGGTGCTCGGCTGCGAAGGCGGGATTGGCGGCAGCCGTGTGGGCTCGGGCTGCTGGACCGCACAAGCGCTTAACCCCAAAACCATGCTGAGGAGAGTGATGCGAGCGATGGCGGTCATGGTGGCGTTTCCTGTTATTTATCCGGGGTGTCGATGGTCAGTTTTTGTTGCGCGGTGGTGCTGGTGGCCAAGGGTTGGCTGCGACCGATCCATTCGCCGGCAGTCGGTTGGCCGGCGCGGGAGATGCGCGCAACCAGTTGGACTTCAGGGAAGTTCGACAGTTTCAACTGCGGCATCATGGCATCGGCATCACCCAGTTCGACGGTTGCCGGCAAGTCGGCAACGGTCAGACGCTTGGCGGCCAGCGGCGCGGGTGGGCCGGAAATGGCGCGGGCAAAAATGAACACGCTGTCACCCGGCAGGACTTTGGCTTTGAGCTCTGGCGCCAGATCGACATGCACTTTGAGCACTGCAGCTTTAACCGCAGGCGCCTGGGCAACCTTGCCACCACTGGCTTCCAGCTTCTCGGCGGCCCGAGTAATGCCGCCTTGCAGCGCGACGCGGGATTTATCATCCGGCGGTAATTGCGCCAGCAGGCGATTCCAGTAGTCGATGGCGTCCTGATAACGCTCGCCTTCGAAGGCCGCAATGCCCAGCAGACCGAGGCTGGTGACTTCTTTCGGATCAGCTTTCAGCGCTTCGTCGGTCAGGGCCTGGACCTTGTCCGACCACTTCTTGCCATCGGCGAAATATTGCGCCTGGGCCCACTGCCCGAGCAGTTCGGGCTGCCGCCCGGCCAACGCCACGGTGCGTTCGAAGATCTTCGCCGCATCCCCCGGACGATCCTGAGCCATGTAGGTGCGGCCGAGGAAGTACAGGCCCTCGGCCGAATCCGGTTGGGCGGCGACCGCACGCTCCAGGCGACGGGTCATTTCTTCCATCGACTGCGGCGCCTGGGCGAATTCGCGGGTCAGCTCGACTTTGTCGCTGGCGCCGAAATGCAGGTACAACCCAAGGCCCAACACCGGCACCAGAACGGCCGCCAGCAATGGCAGCGGCTTGCCCAGACGCGACACCCGCGGTGCCTCGACGCCTTCGGTGTCGGCGAGCAGTTCACGGGCGGCTTCGGCGCGGCCGGTGTCCATTTGTTCGGCGTTGAGCACGCCCTCTTCCTGCTGAGTCTGCAACTCAGCCACGCGCTCCTGATAAAGCGCGACGTTCAGTGCCGTGCGGTCTTCTTCCAGCTGAGCGCGGCGACCCCGCAGAACGGGGATCAGCAGAAAACTCAGGGCAACCAGGAGCAGCAGGCCTGCAGCGAGCCAGAAATCAATCATTCTTGGTTTTATCCAACAGGTGGTCGAGGCGCTCGCGCTCCTCGGCAGAAAGCGTGTCCGGGCTGTCAGTGCGTTGCACGCGACGACGGCGGACGATCACGGCGATGATTACAAAACCGCCCAGCAACAGGCCGGCGGGGCCGAACCAGAGCAGCGCGGTTTTGGCGTTGAGGGCAGGTTTGTAGCGGACGAAGTCACCGTAGCGGTCGACCATGAAATCGATGATTTGCTGGTTGTCCTTGCCCTCGCCGAGCATGCGAAAAATCTCTTTGCGCAGGTCGGCGGCGATCGGGGCATTGGAATCGGCGATGTCCTGATTCTGGCACTTGGGGCAACGCAGCTCTTTGGTCAGCTCGCGAAAACGCTCACGGTCGCCTTCTTTGGCGAACTCATAGGTGTCGATGGCCGCATGGGCCACCCCGGCCATGCTCAAACCCAGCACGGCAGCGGCAATCCAGCGCTTCATGGCTTCGCCTCGTCGACCAGCGCCTGATACTTGGCCGCCAGTTTTTCGCGCCAGACTTGTTCGTCGATCACACCGACGAATTTGTCGCGGATGATGCCCTTGGCGTCGATGAAGAACGTTTCCGGTGCGCCGTATACGCCGAGGTTCAGGCCCAGGGTGCCGGCATCGTCACGGATGTCCAGTTGATACGGGTTGTGGAACTCGGCCAGCCACTTCAAGGCATCGGCATTGACGTCCTTGTAGTTGACGCCGTAGATCACCACGCCTTGCTGCGCCAGTTTGTTCAACACCGGGTGCTCGACCCGGCAGGAAATGCACCACGTGCCCCAGACGTTGACCAGTGCCGGTTTACCCAGAAGATCGGCTTTGGTCAGGGTTTTGTCACCCTGCACCGAGGGCAGCGAAAATTCCGGGAACGGTTTGTTGATCATCGCCGAAGGCAATTCGGCCGGGTTCAAATACAGCCCCCGATACAGAAAAACAGCAACCACCAAAAAAATCGCCAGTGGCAACAACATTAACCAACGTCTCATGCGGTGGCTCCCGTCATGCCGAGTGCTTCACGCACGCGGCTTTTCACCTTGACCCGATAACGACGATCCAGCGCCGCCAGCAAACCGCCAATACCTGTGAGCAACCCGCCGAACCAGATCCAGCGCACAAACGGTTTGACGTGCACCCGAACCGCCCAGGCGCCCTCGCCCAGTGGCTCGCCCAGCGCGACATAAAGGTCACGGGTGAAACCGGCGTCGATCCCGGCTTCGGTCATCACTGAGTTCTGCACGGTGTAGAGGCGTTTTTCCGGGTGCAGCACACTGATGACCTTGCCATCGCGGATCACCCGCACGGTGCCCTTGTCGGAGGTGAAGTTCGGCCCTTCGAAGTGTTTGGCGCCTTCGAACACAAACTGATAACCGGCCAGGCTCATGGACTCACCCGGCGCCAGGCGCAAATCGCGTTCGGCGCTGTTCTGGCTCGACAACACGACACCCAGCGCGCACACGGCAATGCCCAAATGCGCGATCTGCATGCCCCAATAGCTGCGGGTCAGGGTTGGCAGACCTTTGATCAAACCCTTGTGACGGGTCTTGTCGAAAATATCCCGCACACCGGCCAGCAACACCCAGGCAGCGAGCATGAAGGTCGCCAGCACCGCCCAGTTGAAATCGCCATAAGCGACACCCGCGACGACGGCCAGCGCAGCGCTGCCGAGCAACACCGGGGTCAACATGCTCATCAGCCATTTGACCGGCGTGTCTTTCCAGCGCACCAGCATGCCGACCGCCATCACCACCATCAGTATGGCCATCAACGGAATGAACAGCGCGTTGAAGTACGGCGGGCCGACCGACAGTTTGGCGCCGGTCATTGCATCGAGAATCAATGGATACAAGGTGCCCAGCAGGATCATCGAAGCAGCCACCACCAGCACCAGGTTATTGCCCAGCAACAGGGTTTCCCGGGACCAGAGGTTGAAGCCGACGTGGCTCTTGACCACTGGGGCGCGCAGGGCAAACAGCGTCAGCGAACCACCGACCACGAACAGCAGGAAGATCAGGATGAACACACCGCGCTCAGGATCGGAGGCAAAGGCGTGAACCGACGTCAGTACGCCGGAACGCACGAGGAAGGTGCCGAGCAAACTCAATGAGAACGCGGCGATCGCCAGCAACACGGTCCAGCTCTTGAACACGCCACGCTTTTCCGTGACCGCCAATGAGTGAATCAGCGCCGTACCCACCAGCCAAGGCATGAAGGATGCGTTCTCCACCGGGTCCCAGAACCACCAGCCGCCCCAGCCGAGTTCGTAATAGGCCCACCAGGAGCCCAACGTAATACCGATACCGAGGAAGGCCCAGGCAACGATGGTCCATGGACGGGACCAGCGCGCCCACGCCGCATCAAGACGACCGCCCAGCAACGCGGCAATGGCGAAGGCGAAAGCCACGGAGAAACCGACGTAACCCATGTACAACATCGGTGGGTGAACGATCAGGCCGATGTCTTGCAGCAAGGGATTGAGGTCACGCCCATCCGTCGGCATCTGCGGCAGGATTCGGGCGAAAGGGTTGGAGGTCAGGATCAGGAACAGCAAGAAACCGGTGCTGATCATGCCCATCACGGCCAATACGCGGGCCAGCATCACTTGCGGCAACTGCCGGGAGAACACCGACACCGCGAAGGTCCAACCGCCGAGGATCAATGCCCACAGCAGCAAGGAACCTTCATGGGCACCCCAGACCGCGCTGAATTTGTAGTACCACGGCAAGGCGCTGTTGGAGTTGCTGGCCACGTAAGCAACGGAGAAGTCGTCCGCCATGAAGGCATACGTCAGGCAACCGAAAGCGAACAGCAAAAACGCGAACTGCCCCCATGCCGCGGGCTGAGCCAGGCTCATCCACAGACGGTCACCGCGCCAGGCGCCGAGCAACGGCACCACGGCCTGGACCAGGGCAAAACACAGCGCCAGGATCATGGCCAGGTGGCCAAGCTCCGGGATAAAGATGCCGGAAGTCATGGATCAACCCTCCTTCGCAGGTGTCGGAGCGGATTGACCGCTGTCTTTCAGGGCCTTGGTCACTTCCGGCGGCATGTACTTTTCATCGTGCTTGGCCAGCACTTCGTCGGCCACCACCACGCCGTCAGCGTTGAGCTTGCCAAGAGCGACGATGCCCTGCCCTTCACGGAACAGGTCCGGCAGGATGCCGCGATAGCTGATGGTCACGGACTTGTTGAAGTCGGTGACGATGAATTTCACATCCAGGGAATCGCCGGAACGCTGCAGCGAGCCCGCCTCGACCATGCCGCCCGCACGGATGCGCGTGTCTTTCGGCGCTTCGCCGTTGGCAATCTGGGTCGGGGTGTAAAACAGATTGATGTTCTGCTGCAGGGCGCTCAGGGCCAGGCCGACGGCAGCGCCGACACCGACCAGGATCGCGAGAATGATGATAAGACGCTTTTTACGCAGCGGATTCACTTGCCGTTCTCCCGGCGCAGACGACGCGCCTCTTGTTGCAGATACCGCTTGCGGGCCAGGATCGGCGCCGCCACGTTGAGGGCCAGCACCGCCAGGCTTATGCCATAGGCTGACCAGACATACAGGCCGTGATGGCCCATGGCGAGAAAGTCGCCGAATGAAGCGAAACTCATCGAGCAGCCTCCAGACTGTTCTGCACTTCGGTTTTCACCCAGCTTGCCCGGGCTTCGCGCTTGAGCACTTCAAGGCGCATGCGCAGCAACAGCACTGCGCCGAAGAAACAGTAGAAACCCAGCACCGACAACAGCAGCGGCAGCCACATCTCGGCGGGCATCGCCGGTTTCTCGGTGAGGGTGAAAGTCGCGCCCTGGTGCAGGGTGTTCCACCACTCCACCGAGTACTTGATGATCGGGATGTTGATCACGCCAACGATTGCCAGCACCGCGCAGGCCTTGGCCGCACTGTCACGATTGCTGATGGCGTTGCCCAGTGCAATAAGACCGAAGTACAGAAACAGCAGAATAAGCATGGACGTAAGTCGCGCATCCCAGACCCACCACGAACCCCAGGTCGGTTTGCCCCAGATCGCGCCAGTGACCAGCGCCACGGCGGTCATCCAGGCACCGATCGGGGCGGCGCATTGCAGGGCGACGTCGGCCAGTTTCATCTTCCAGACCAGCCCGACAATGCCGCACACGGCCAGCATCACGTAAATGGATTGCGCCAGCATGGCGGCCGGAACGTGGATATAGATGATGCGAAAGCTGTTGCCTTGCTGGTAGTCGGGAGGCGCGAAGGCCAGCCCCCAAACCACGCCGATGCTGATTAGCAACAACGCCGCAACGCTCAGCCATGGCAGCAGTTTGCCACTGATCGCGTAAAACCATTTGGGTGAGCCGAGCTTATGAAACCAGGTCCAGTTCATTGCTGTTTCCATCACGGGTGCTCTTCGCTATGAAGAGCGGGTCTGCCTTTCTTCAAAAAGAAGTGGTTAAAAAACAACCAGGCCTCATTATTATTCGCCGACGCTGATCTTCAGGCCAGCAGCTATTGCAAAAGGTGTCAGGGTTATCGCCAGGGCGGTCAGGCTACCAAGCCACAAGAGATAACCGGTCGCCGGCATGCCCTGCAATGCCGCCTGCAAGGCGCCGCTGCCGAGAATCAACACCGGGATGTACAGCGGCAGAATCAGCAGCGCCAATAACAGGCCACCGCGCTTCAATCCCACCGTCAATGCCGCGCCCACCGCACCGAGCAGGCTCAGCACCGGTGTACCCAGCAATAGAGAAAGCAGCAACACCGGCAGACAGGCGGCAGGCAAACCCAGCATCAACGCCAGCAAGGGTGCGAGCAAAACCAGTGCCAGGCCGGAAAAGGCCCAGTGTGCCAGTACCTTGGCCAAAACCAGAATAGGCAGAGGGTGCGGCGAAAGGACCCACTGCTCAAGCGATCCGTCTTCGAAATCACTGCGAAAGAGCCCGTCCAGCGAGAGCAAGACCGATAAAAGCGCCGCTACCCAGACCAGTCCCGGGGACAAGGTTTGCAACAATTGAGGCCCTGCGCCGACCGCCAACGGGAACAAAGAGACGACGATAGCGAAGAACACCAGCGGATTCGCCAGTTCGGCAGGACGACGGAACAGCAAACGTGCCTCGCGGGCGACCAACAGGCCGAAAACACTCATACGGCCCAGTTCCCCAAATCAATGTCACGATAGCCGGCAGGCATCCGGGTGAGCGTGTGGTGAGTGGTCAGCACCACCATGCCACCTCGCTCGCAGTGCGCAGCCAGGTGTTCTTCGAGTTGTGCCACCCCTTGTTTGTCGAGCGCGGTAAACGGCTCATCGAGGATCCACAGCGGTGGGCTGTCCAGATACAACCGCGCCAACGCGACCCGGCGTTGTTGCCCGGCGGAGAGCGTGTGGCAGGGAACATCCTCGAAACCGCGCAGCCCCACAGCCTCCAGCGCCTGCCCGATCGCCTCATGGGAGGCCGGTTGATGCAAGGCGCAGAGCCAACTGAGGTTTTCCTCGGGGGTCAGCAAGTCCTTGATGCCGGCGGCATGGCCGATCCACAACAGGTTGCGCGCCAGTTCGCTGCGCTGTTCGCTCAGTGGCAAGCCGTTGAGCAGCACTTGCCCGGCAGTGGGGTGCATCAAACCGCAAAGCAAACGTAAAAGGCTGGTCTTGCCGCTGCCGTTGGGGCCGCTGATCTGCAACATTTCGCCACTGGCCAGTCTCAATTCGAGATTTTCGAAGAGCAGCCGAAGGTCTCGCTCACAGGCAAGGGCAACGGTTTGCAGAACAGGACTGGTCAAGAGATCACGGGCCTTTTGCGGTTCAAGTCGGCGGCAGAGCGGCCGCTAAAGAGAATGCAGCATAGATGCATTGGCGGCTTGTTCTAGAGAGCCAGGTCAAACAAATGCAATGTTTTCGCCACGCCCCGAAGACGGGCGGCATTATACATGCCATGCCCGACTCTAAAGAGCGCAATTTCCACAGGTTGTGACCGCATATGACAGGCGAAATGAACATCCTCCCGCTGCCGCCGAGCACGCCCGTGACTTCGCGGCCGCTGGTGGTGAGTGGTGAACTACTCAAGTTACTGACGCCGATGGAGGGTCTGATCAGTGCCGGTCAGACTGCCAGGGCCGAAGTGCTGTCGCTCAAGCAGGCGGATCAGACTTTTCAATTGTTGCTCAAGGTGACCCTCGACAACGGTCGCCAGACCACGGTTCAGGCCACCAGTACTCAGCCGTTGCCCCAGGGCACCAGCCTGGCAATCACTCAACCATCGGCGGGCAACCTGGCGGTCACGGTGCAACAGGCCATCGCCTCCAGCGTCGCCACCCTCACTCGCATCGACACGGCGCAACTGCCGGTCGGCACCTTGCTGCAAGGCAAAGTACTGACCTCTCAGGTCATGCCGCAGGTACCGGGCCAACCGATGGTGTTTCGCTCGATGGTGAGCTTGCTTAACACCGCGTTGAGTGGCAGCACGCTGAGCATCGACAGCCCGACGCCACTGCGCATTGGCACCTTGCTGAGCGCCTTGGTGCAAGACACCCAGACCCTGACATTCGTCCCGTTGAGCAGCCGTCAGGAACAGTTGGCGGTGACCCAGCAATTGGTCAGCCAGCAAAGTCGCCAGGGCTCTCTGGATGGCTTGCTCAAAGTTCTGCAAAACCTGCCGCCATCGGATCAGAGCTCCAGCGCCCTGCGCGCCGCCGTAGACAAATTGCTCGCCGGCCTGCCGGACGTTCAGCAATTGAGTACACCCAAAGGCCTGGCCCAGGCATTGGCCAACAGCGGTCTGTTTCTTGAAGCGAAACTGCTGACCGGGCAAAACCCGACGCTGACACCAGACATGAAGGGCGACCTGCTCAAACTGATCGCGCAACTGACGCCGGGCCTGCCAGCCAATACCAACCTTCACGCGATCATCGCCGCCAATACACTGGCGCAAGCATTACCCGGTTTCGTGCGTAGCGCTCTCGGCATGCTCGGCCAGGTCAGCGCCAAACCGTTACCGATCAGTTTCCCGCTCCCCGAGCGCGTGCTGCAACATCAGGACGGTGAAGGCGATCTGGAACATTTGCTGCGCCTGGCGGCAGCGGCCGTCTCGCGCCTGCAAAGCCATCAGCTGTCGAGCCTGGAACAGACCGGCCTCACCAACGACGGTCGGCTGCTCAGTACCTGGCAACTGGAAATCCCCATGCGCAACCTGCAGGACATCGTGCCGTTGCAGGTCAAATTCCAGCGCGAAGAAGCACCCGAGAAAGAACACCCGCACGACCGCCGCGACGAACACGAACCCCGGCAACAGCTGTGGCGCGTTGAGCTGGCATTCGACATGGAACCGCTGGGGCCGTTGCAGATTCAGGCGCAGCTGATCAGAGGCAGCCTCTCCAGTCAGTTGTGGGCTGAACGGCCATACACCGCCAGCCTGATCGAAAGCAATCTGGCCGGGCTGCGCGAACGCCTCTTGGCCTCAGGCCTGAACGTCGGCGATCTGGATTGCCACCTTGGCACACCGCCCCAAGGCCCTCAAACCCGTCTCGAACAACGCTGGGTCGACGAAACCGCATGAACGAATCCACTGCACCGCGCCAGGCCATCGCCCTCAAATACGACGGCACCCACGCCCCTACCCTCACGGCCAAAGGTGACGAGGAATTAGCGGAAGAAATTCTGCGGATCGCCCGGGATTACGAAGTGCCGATCTACGAAAACGCCGAGCTGGTGAAATTGCTGGCGCGGATGGAATTGGGAGAGAGTATTCCAGAGGCGTTGTACCGCACGATTGCGGAGATCATTGCGTTTGCGTGGAATTTGAAGGGCAAGTTTCCCCAGGGGCATGATCCGCATGCGGTGATGCTGGAGAAGGATGTCACCGATCGAGGGGATGACTACTGATCGTTCCCATGCTCTGCGTGGGAATGCAGCCCGTGACGCTTTGCGTCACACAACAGCGGAACGCAGAGCGTCCCAAGAGGCATTCCCACGCAGAGCGTGGGAACGATCTCCATCGGTGTACATCCTGTAGGAGCTGTCGAATGCAACGAGGCTGCGATCTTTTGATCTTCTCAGTTCTTGTGCAACTTGCTCATCAACTCCGCCTCAGCCTGGGTCAACCCGCAGGACTGCGTCAGCTCACTGACGCTGGCACCCATCCCCACCAGGCGTGCCGCCTGGGCGAATGAAAGGCTCGACGGATCACGCTGTTCCAGCTGCGCCAGTTTGTCCGGCAACGGGCTGACGACGGCGCGCAGTTCGTGCAGGTCTTCCCCCATGCGCACGTTGCCGTTCTGGTAGTCATCCACGCGTTTGGCCAGGTCCTTGATGCGCTGATCACGCAGCGCATCGCCCACGGCCTGTTGCGCGGCGATCTGCCGCTGAGCGCGGACGTACGCCAGGAACATCGCCAGCGTGCCTGCCCAGAACAGAAACAGGACAATGACAGCCACCTCAAGAATCAATCAGATATTCTCCAGTTCCGACCATTCTTCTTCGCTCATCATCTTGTCCAGCTCGACCAGGATCAGCAGTTCGTTGTTCTTGTTGCACACGCCTTGTATGAACTTGGCGGACTCTTCGTTACCGACGTTCGGCGCCGTCTCGATTTCCGACTGACGCAGGTAAACCACTTCAGCCACGCTGTCGACCATGATTCCGACCACTTGCTTGTCGGCTTCGATGATGACGATACGGGTGTTGTCGCTGATCTCGGCATTCATCAGGCCGAAGCGCTGACGGGTGTCGATCACGGTGACCACGTTACCGCGCAGGTTGATGATGCCCAGCACGTAGCTTGGAGCACCCGGGACCGGGGCGATTTCGGTGTAGCGCAGGACTTCCTGAACGCGCATCACGTTAATGCCGTAGGTTTCGTTGTCCAGTTTGAAGGTTACCCATTGCAGGATCGGATCTTCAGAACCTTTTGCATTCGTCGCTTGATTACTCATACCTGACCCCTCGAAAAACCGCTTCTGGCGGTGTGTGTTCTGTAGGCGGCATTCAACAATGCCGTCGCATACTTGTTATGTCGGCAGCTATGTCGGTTTGTGTAGCGGCTTGCCGCCGCCCATGTGCTTTGCCCCACCGCTGGCGATCAGCTCGGCCAGTGCCGAAACGTCGAGCAAGGCACACATGTGTTCAATGACCGTACCCGCCAGCCATGGCCGTTGACCCCGGTGACTGCGCCATTTGATTTCGTTCGGGTCCAGGCGCAATGAGCGGCTGACCTGATGCACCGCCAGCCCCCACTCGTAGCCCTGAACCGAAATAACGTATTGCAGACCCTGGCGGAAATCATCGCGATAACGATCCGGCATGACCCAACGCGCGGTATCCAGTACTTTCAGGTTGCCGGCCTGGCTCGGCAGGATCCCGAGGAACCATTCCGGCTGACCGAACAATGGCGTCAGCTCATGACCGGCTAAAGAATAAATCGAGCCCAGGCACACCAGCGGCACCGCCAGGGTCAACCCGGCGACGTCGAACAACAGGCACTCGAACGGCTCGGCAGCCCATGCCGGACGACCGTCGGTTTCCACCGGTGGCGGCGTGTTGCCGGGCGGCAGATGAACTTCAACCAACGGCGGCACCAACGCTTGCAACAAGGGTGCAATCGTCGATACGGGCATCAGGATCGGTGCCGGTGACTCAATCACGGCCACCGGAGCTTTCACCACTGGCGCAACGATGGGGGCAGCGGCCACGGCCGGTTTCTGCGCATCACGGGCCTGCTCTTCAAGCACGGCAGCCTGGAACTCATCCAGCGCGGCCTCAACCTCGATAACCTCGACAACCTCGGGCAGCGCCTCGACTTCTGCCGGCAACTCTTCGGTCGCGTCTTGCAGCAAGCTGTCCAGATAAGACTGGAGGGCCAGTTGCGGACGCGAGGTGATTTTCACCGGACGAGTCATGCGCCCACCATCGTAGGAGCTGCCGAAGGCTGCGATCTTTTGGCGGATTCGAAGGTGTCACAAAGCAAGATCAAAAGATCGCAGCCTGCGGCAGCTCCTACAGGAATTGGGTTCATCAGGCCACCGCCGGGACAAGTTGTGCGGCCAACAGGTGCTTGAGTAGTGCACGATAAGCGAGAACGCCACGGCTCTTGCCGTCGAATTGCGAAGGCGTCAGCCCTGCCCGGCTCGCGTCACGCAAGCGGGTGTCGATCGGGATATAGCCTTGCCAGATTTCTTCCGGGTACTTGTCGCGCAGCACGCGAAGGGTGCCGAGAGAGGCTTGGGTGCGACGGTCGAACAGGGTCGGGACGATGCTGAAGGGCAACGCCTGTTTGCGCGAGCGGTTGATCATCGCCAGGGTGTTGACCATGCGTTCCAGGCCTTTGACGGCCAAGTGTTCGGTCTGCACCGGAATCACCAACTGCTGGCTGGCCGCCAAGGCATTGACCATCAGCACACCGAGCAACGGCGGGCTGTCGATCAACGCGTAATCGAAGTCTTGCCACAACTGCGCCAGGCTCTTGGCGATCACCAGGCCCAGTCCACTCTGGCCCGGTGACTGACGCTCGAGGGTCGCCAGCGCGGTGCTCGACGGCAACAGCGAAATGCGTTCGTCACTGGTGGGCATCAGCAACTGGCCGGGCAAGCCTTGCGGCACGCTGCCCTTGTGCAGAAACAGGTCGTAACTGCTGTGTTCCAGGCTGTCGGGGTCGTAACCGAAGTAGCTGGTCATGGAGCCGTGAGGGTCGAGATCGACCACAACCACGCGCTTGCCCGCCTCGGCCAGCAAACCGGCTAAAGCGATGGAGGAAGTGGTTTTACCGACACCACCCTTTTGATTGGCGACTGCCCAGACTCTCATTCGGATTGTTCCTCCCGCTCGAACAGGTCGACCGAGAAATAGCTCAACGTATTAATGCGGGTGACGGAGAATTGACGGAGCTCTCTCGTCCCGGCGACTTGACCGCAGCCGGTGCAGTTTGTGTGCCAGCCCGCTTCAACGCGGCATCCGGCTGTGCATGAGCCGTTCCGGTACCGGTGAGGCTGCGGCGGACATCGAGGTTTCGGGAAACCACCAACACCACCCGACGATTGCGCGCCCGGCCTTCGGCGGTGGCATTGTTGGCCACCGGCTGGAACTCGCCGTAACCCACCGACGCCAGACGACCGGGGTTCACGCCCTGCATCGCCAGCATGCGCACGATGCTCGCCGAACGGGCCGAGGACAGCTCCCAGTTGGTCGGGTATTGCGCGGTGCGAATCGGCTGATCGTCGGTAAAGCCTTCGACGTGTATCGGGTTGTCGAACGGTCGCAGGATCGCCGCGACCTTATCGATAATGGTGAAGGCGATGTCGCTGGGCATCGCATCGCCGCTGCCGAACAACAGGCTGGAATTGAGCTCGATCTCGACCCACAACTCATTGCCGCGCACGGTCATCTGGTTGGAACTGATCAAGTCGCCAAACGCCGCGCTGATGTCATCGGCAATGCTTTTGAGCGGATCGTTGGCGGCCTGGGCGATGCCAGCGTCGACCTGTTCGCTGTCCTTGACCAGTGGCTTGGCCGGGGTCACGGTCTTCAGTCGCTCGTCACCAATCGGGATCGGCTTGAGGGCGCGATCAGAGTCGGTAAACACCCCGATCAACGCCTCGGAAATGACCTTGTACTTGCCTTCGTTGATCGAAGAAATCGAGTACATCACCACGAAGAAAGCGAACAGCAACGTAATGAAGTCGGCGTAGGAAACGAGCCAGCGTTCATGGTTTACGTGTTCTTCAGGTTGCCGACGACGAGCCATGAGGTTATTCCCTTAATCCATGAAGCCCTGAAGCTTCAACTCGATTGAGCGAGGGTTCTCACCTTCGGCGATCGACAGGATCCCTTCCAGCAACATCTCGCGATAACGCGACTGCCGCAACGCGATGGACTTGAGCTTGGCGGCAACCGGCAGCAGTATCAGGTTGGCACTGGCCACGCCATAGATAGTGGCAACGAACGCGACGGCAATGCCGCTGCCCAGTTGCGACGGATCGGCCAGGTTGCCCATGACGTGGATCAGGCCCATTACCGCACCGATGATGCCGATGGTTGGCGCGTAGCCGCCCATGCTTTCAAAAACTTTGGCGGCTTCGATGTCGCGGCTTTCCTGGGTGTAGAAATCCACTTCCAGAATGCTGCGAATCGCTTCCGGCTCGGCGCCGTCCACCAGCAGTTGCAGGCCTTTGCGCGAGTAGCTGTCAGGTTCGGCATCGGCCACCCCTTCCAGACCGAGCAAACCTTCCTTGCGGGCAGTCAGGCTCCAGTTCACGACGCGATCGATGCCGCCAGCCAGGTCCACGCGCGGTGGAAACAGGATCCAGGCGAGAATCTGCATGGCGCGCTTGAAGGCGCTCATGGGTGATTGCAGCAGCGCCGCACCGATGGTCCCACCCAGTACGATCAACGCTGCCGGGCCGTTGGCCAACGCGCCGAGGTGACCGCCTTCAAGGTAGTTGCCGCCAATGATGGCGACGAACGCCATGATGATTCCGATAAGGCTGAGCACATCCATCACAGACACGCCTCGACCAGGTGACGGCCGATGTCGTCCAGGCTGTACACCGCGTCCGCGAGTTCGGCTTTGACGATCGCCATTGGCATCCCATAGATCACGCAGCTGGCTTCATCCTGAGCCCAGATCGCACTGCCGCCCTGCTTGAGCAGACGCGCGCCTTCGCGACCATCGGCGCCCATGCCGGTGAGTACCACCGCCAGAACTTTGTCGCCGTAGGATTTGGCCGCGGAACCGAAGGTGATGTCCACGCAAGGCTTGTAGTTCAGACGCTCGTCGCCCGGCAGGATTTTCACCGCGCCGCGGCCGTCGATCATCATTTGCTTGCCACCCGGCGCCAGCAGCGCCAGGCCCGGACGCAGGATGTCGCCGTCCTCGGCTTCCTTGACGCTGATGCGGCACAGCTTGTCCAGACGCTCGGCGAAGGCCTTGGTGAAGGCGGCCGGCATGTGCTGGATCAACACGATCGGTGCCGGGAAGTTGCCCGGCAACTGTGTCAGCACCCGTTGCAAGGCAACCGGGCCACCGGTCGAAGTACCGATGGCGACCAGTTTGTAGGCTTTGCGTTTGGGTGCCGGGGACGACGGCGTCGCTGCATGGCTGCGAGGCGGAATCGGTGCCGGGGCCGGACGCGCAGGCGCACTGCTGCTGCCATGGCTGCTGATGCTCGAAGGCGCCGGCGTCGGGACTGGTGCGGCCATTGGAGCCGGGGCACTGTAGGCGCTGACACGACGGTTACTGCGCGAAATGCTGAGAATTTTCTCGCACAGCAGTTGCTTGACCTTCTCCGGGTTACGCGAGATGTCTTCGAAATTCTTCGGCAGGAAGTCCACCGCGCCGGCGTCCAGCGCATCGAGGGTGACCCGCGCGCCTTCATGAGTCAGCGAGGAGAACATCAACACCGGGGTCGGGCAGCGTTGCATGATGTGCCGCACGGCCGTGATGCCATCCATCATCGGCATCTCGTAGTCCATGGTGATCACGTCTGGCTTGAGCGCCAGCGCCTGATCGATCGCCTCTTTGCCGTTGGTCGCCGTACCGACGACCTGGATATTGGAATCCGCTGAAAGAATTTCCGAGACGCGGCGGCGGAAAAACCCCGAATCGTCCACCACCAGGACTTTGACTGCCATAAACACTCCGTTAGACGGGGCGAGGCTCCGTCGCCCCGCTCCCGCAGAATCAAATACGCCGTGCGGCGTAACGCTTGAGCATGCTCGGCACATCGAGAATCAGTGCAATGCGGCCGTCACCGGTAATGGTGGCGCCTGACATGCCCGGTGTTCCCTGGAGCATTTTGCCCAATGGCTTGATGACCACTTCTTCCTGACCCACCAGCTGATCGACGACAAAGCCGATCCGCTGGGTGCCCACCGAAAGGATCACCACATGGCCTTCGCGCTGCTCTTCGTGAGCCGCGGAGCTGACCAGCCAGCGCTTGAGGTAGAACAATGGCAGCGCCTTGTCCCGCACGATCACCACTTCCTGGCCGTCCACCACGTTGGTGCGCGACAGGTCGAGGTGGAAGATCTCATTGACGTTCACCAGCGGGAACGCGAACGCCTGGTTGCCGAGCATGACCATCAGCGTCGGCATGATCGCCAGGGTCAGCGGGACCTTGATGACGATCTTCGAGCCTTTGCCCTTGGTCGAGTAGATATTGATGGTGCCGTTGAGCTGGGCGATCTTGGTTTTCACCACGTCCATGCCCACGCCGCGCCCGGAGACGTCGGAAATCTCGGTCTTGGTCGAGAAGCCCGGCGCAAAGATCAGGTTGAAGCAATCCGACTCGCTGAGACGGTCCGCCGCATCCTTGTCCATCAGGCCTTTCTTCACGGCGATACCGCGCAGGACATCGGCGTCCATGCCCTTGCCGTCATCGGAGATGGACAGCAGGATGTGGTCGCCTTCCTGTTCCGCGGACAGGATCACTTTGCCGCTGCGGGGCTTGCCCATCGCTTCGCGCTCAGCCGGCTCTTCGATACCGTGGTCGACCGAGTTGCGCACCAAGTGGACCAGCGGGTCGGCCAGGGCCTCGACGAGGTTCTTGTCGAGGTCGGTTTCTTCGCCCACCAGTTCCAGGTTGATCTCTTTCTTGAGCTGGCGAGCCAGGTCGCGAACCAGACGCGGGAAGCGCCCGAAAACTTTCTTGATCGGCTGCATCCGGGTCTTCATGACCGCGGTTTGCAGGTCGGCCGTGACCACATCGAGGTTCGACACGGCCTTGGACATGGCTTCGTCGCCGCTGTTGAGGCCCAGGCGGACCAGGCGGTTACGCACCAGTACCAACTCGCCGACCATGTTCATGATCTCGTCGAGACGCGCGGTATCGACCCGCACGGTGGTCTCGGCTTCGCTGGCCGGTTTTTCCGGTGGCGGTGCGGCCGGGGCACGAGCAGGTGCCGGTGCGGCAGCGGCGGCCGGTTTCGGGGCTTCGGCTTTTGGCTCGGGCGCTTTGGCCACAGGTGTCACAACCGGTGTGGGCGCCTTGGCGACAGGAGCAGAAACCACTGCGCCAGTGCCCACCTCGGTGAACTTGCCCTTGCCATGCAATTCGTCGAGCAGCGATTCGAACTCGTGATCGGAGATCAGATCGTCGCCGGCCGCTTTAGCGGTTGGCGCAGCCGGGGCCGGGGCCGCAGCAATCGCCGACTCCAATGCATCGACGGCAAAGTTGCCTTTGCCGTGCAACTGGTCGAGCAGTGCTTCGAACTCGTCGTCGGTGATGTCGGAGCTGTCGCCTGCGGCTTTCGGGGCAGACGGTGCTGCGGGCGCCGGGACCACGGCATCGACGGCGAACTGGCCTTTGCCGTGCAATTGATCGAGCAACGACTCGAACTCGGCATCGGTGATTTCGTCACTGGGCGCCGCATCGCTGGTCGGCATTGGCGCAGCCGCCGGAGCCTCGGCCTGAGCCTTGACGGCATTCAGTGAGTCCAGCAGTTGTTCGAATTCGTTATCGGTAATGTCGCCTGAGTCGCTTTCGGCGGCAGGCTCTTCCATCATTTGCGCGACAGGTGCCGCTTCATCGGCGGTTTGCGGCTCGGCCAGACGGGCCAACGCTGCAAGCAACTCAGGCGTGGCAGCCGTAATCGGGCTGCGTTCGCGAACTTCGCTGAACATGCCGTTCACCGCGTCCAGTGCCTCGAGAACCACGTCCATCAGTTCCGAGTCAACGCGTCGCTCTCCCTTGCGCAGGATGTCGAACACGTTCTCGGCGATGTGACAGCACTCCACCAACTCGTTGAGCTGGAGGAAGCCGGCGCCCCCTTTTACAGTGTGAAAACCGCGAAAAATTGCATTGAGCAAATCCGCATCATCCGGTCGGCTTTCAAGCTCGACCAGCTGTTCGGACAGTTGCTCTAGAATCTCGCCGGCCTCAACCAGGAAATCCTGAAGGATCTCTTCATCGGCGCCGAAGCTCATTAAGGGGGTGCTCCTAAAGGTCTAACCTAAAATCCAAGACTGGATAGCAAATCGTCCACATCGTCCTGACCGGACACAACGTCTTCTCTTTTATCGGCATGAATCTGCGGACCTTCACCCTGAGAGAGATGTTTTTGCGGATCTTTTTCAGCCAGCATCGCTTCACGGTCATGTTCGATACCCGCAAAGCGATCGACCTGACTGGCCATTAGCACGAGCTTGAGCAGGTTGCTTTCCACTTCGGTGACCAACTGGGTCACGCGCTTGATCACCTGGCCGGTGAGGTCCTGGTAATCCTGGGCCAGCAGAATGTCGTTGAGATTGCTCGACACGACGCGATTGTCTTCACTGCTGCGTGCCAGGAAACCCTCGACCCGCCGCGCCAGTTCCCGAAACTCTTCAGCCCCGACTTCACGACGCATGAACCGTCCCCAATCCGCGCTCAGCGCCTGGGCTTCATCGCTCAGGCTGTTGATCAGCGGCGTGGCGTTTTCCACCAGGTCCATGGTGCGGTTGGCTGCGGCCTCGGTCAGCTTGACCACATAACCCAGGCGCTCGGTGGCATCCGTGATCTGAGACACTTCCTCGGCTTGCGGCATGTGCGGGTCAATCTGGAAATTGACGATCGCGCTATGCAGCTCGCGGGTGAGCTTGCCCACTTCCTGGTACAGGCCGCGGTCACGGGTCTGGTTGAGCTCATGGATCAGTTGCACAGCGTCGCCGAACCTGCCTTTTTCAAGGCTCTCGACCAGTTCGACCGCGTGTTTTTTCAGAGTCGATTCAAAATCGCCCTGCGAAGATTCGTTATGCCCCATAGCTCCCCCGTGACGGACTGGCTTTGCACATCAACCGATGCGTTCGAAGATCTTTTCAATCTTGTCTTTCAACGCCTGAGCCGTGAATGGCTTGACCACATAACCGTTCACACCCGCCTGAGCGGCTTCGATGATTTGCTCGCGCTTGGCTTCGGCGGTGACCATCAACACCGGCAGGTGTTTGAGCTTTTCATCGGCACGCACGTGGCGCAGCAGATCAATACCGGTCATGCCGGGCATGTTCCAGTCCGTTACCAGAAAGTCGATGCTCCCGCTGTTGAGGACCGGAATGGCGGTGGTGCCATCGTCAGCCTCGACCGTGTTGGTGAACCCAAGGTCACGCAACAGGTTTTTTATGATTCGCCGCATCGTTGAGAAGTCATCAACGATGAGGATTTTCATATTCTTGTCCAATTCGACCTCCAAGCAGTCTTAAAACGCGCGCAGCACCTGAACGCGCCGTTCAATCAATTCGGCGTAACACTCAACAGTTGCATGGATTACAACGGGCCGTGGCAGATGCAGCAAAATGCCGTACCCACCTCGTTCGCAGTGTCCCCACACTGCCTGTCAGCGCGCTCGCCACTCCCCCAAACGCCCCCGCAAACGGGCCGCGCACTGGCTGTGTAACTGGCTGACCCGCGATTCGCTGACCCCCAGGACCTCACCGATTTCCTTGAGGTTCAACTCTTCGTCGTAGTACAGCGCCAACACCAGTCGCTCACGCTCCGGCAAATTGGCAATCGCGTCCGCCAGCGCTGCCTGGAAGCGTTCATCTTCCAGATCGCGTGACGGCTCGAGATGAGCACTGGCGCCATCCTCGTGCAGCCCTTCGTGTTCGCCGTCCTGCAACAGATCGTCGAAACTGAATAACCGGCTGCCCAGGGTGTCGTTCAAAATCCCGTAGTAATCGTCGAGACTCAATTGGAGTTCGGCCGCAACTTCGTGATCTTTAGCGTCACGGCCGGTTTTAGCTTCAATCGAGCGAATGGCGTCGCTGACCATGCGGGTATTACGGTGAACCGAACGTGGCGCCCAGTCCCCCTTGCGCACTTCATCGAGCATCGCGCCACGGATTCGAATGCCCGCGTACGTCTCGAAGCTCGCGCCTTTGCTGGCGTCGTATTTGGTTGATACTTCAAGCAGGCCGATCATCCCGGCCTGGATCAGGTCTTCGACCTGGACACTGGCCGGCAGACGCGCCAGCAAGTGGTAGGCAATGCGTTTGACCAGTGGCGCGTAACGCTCGATCAGCTCGTACTGCGCGTCACGCGCCGACTTCTTGTAGAGGTTGTAGCCACTGGCTGTCATAGGACGGGTCCTGCGGTCTGTTGCACGAGGCGCTCGACGAAAAACTCCAGGTGCCCGCGTGGGTTGGCCGGCAGTGGCCAGGTGTCGACCTTTTGCGCAATGGCCTTGAACGCCAGGGCACATTTGGAGCGCGGGAAGGCTTCGTAGACAGCACGCTGCTTCTGCACGGCCTTGCGCACGCTTTCGTCGTAAGGCACGGCACCGACGTATTGTAAGGCGACGTCGAGGAAACGATCCGTGACCTTGGTCAACTTGGCGAACAGGTTGCGACCTTCCTGCGGGCTCTGCGCCATGTTGGCCAGGACGCGGAAACGATTCATGCCGTAGTCGCGATTCAGCAATTTGATCAGCGCGTAGGCGTCGGTAATTGACGTCGGCTCATCGCACACCACCAGCAGCACTTCCTGAGCGGCGCGAACGAAACTGACCACCGAGTCACCGATACCCGCAGCAGTGTCGATCACCAATACGTCAAGGTTGTCGCCAATGTCGCTGAACGCCTGGATCAGGCCGGCATGCTGGGCCGGGCTCAGATGAACCATGCTCTGGGTTCCGGACGCCGCCGGCACGATGCGAATACCGCCGGGCCCTTGCAACAGGACGTCGCGCAGCTCACAGCGGCCTTCGATCACGTCGGCCAATGTGCGTTTGGGTGTCAGTCCCAGCAGGACGTCGACGTTCGCCAGCCCCAGATCGGCGTCCAGCAGCATGACGCGCCGGCCGAGCTCCGCTAGAGCCAGGGACAAGTTCACTGACACGTTAGTCTTGCCGACGCCACCTTTGCCGCCGGTCACCGCGATCACCTGTACGGGATGCATGCTGCCCATGTTATTTCTTTACCTTGTCTTACTTAGACGGAGGCCACATTACTGGCTGCGCGTTCACCAACTGAACAATGCATGGCAGACCATCGATGTAGGTACAAAAACTGTTCATTAGCACCTCAGCCAACCTGCTTGGTCGGGCTGTGGTAAATATCAGCGAACATGTCAGCCATGGCTTCTTCGCTGGGTTCTTCCTGCATTTGCACGCTAACGGCGCGACTGACCAGCTGATGACGACGCGGCAGATGCAAATCATCCGGGATCCGCGGGCCATCGGTGAGGTAAGCCACCGGCAGTTCATGACTGATGGCCAGGCTCAACACCTCGCCCAAGCTTGCCGTTTCATCCAGTTTAGTCAGGATGCAGCCGGCGAGGCCGCAACGTTTGTAACTGTGATAAGCGGCGGTTAGAACCTGTTTCTGGCTGGTGGTTGCCAAGACCAGATAATTTTTTGATTTGATGCCCCGTCCGGCCAGACTTTCGAGCTGCATGCGCAGTGCCGGGTCGCTGGCCTGAAGGCCGGCGGTATCGATCAGCACCACGCGTTTGCGCAGCAAAGGCTCCAGCGCCTGCACCAGCGATTGGCCCGGGTCGACGTGAGTGACCGACACATTGAGGATGCGGCCCAGGGTCTTGAGCTGTTCCTGAGCGCCGATGCGATAGCTGTCCATGCTCACCAGCGCGATGTTTTGCGCGCCGTACTTGAGCACATAACGCGCCGCGAGCTTGGCCAGTGTGGTGGTCTTGCCCATGCCGGCCGGGCCAACCATGGCAATCACACCCCCCTCCTCCAACGGCTCGACTTCCGGCGTGGCGATCATCCGCGCCAAGTGCGCGAGCAACATGCGCCAGGCCTGCCGAGGCTCTTCGATATCGGTGATCAGTGCCAGCAGATCGCGCGATAACGGGCCGGACAGACCGATGCGTTGCAGGCGACGCCAGAGGTTGGCCTGGGCCGGACGGCTGCCTTGCAGCTGATTCCAGGCCAGCGAGCCGAGTTGCACTTCCATCAGCTCACGCAAGCTGTTGAGCTCGAAACGCATCGAATCGAAGGCTCGCGGATCAACTGCGCCGGAGGCTGGCGCGGGGGCGGGTGCAGCACGACGAGGTTCAGCGTAAGTCGGTTCGATCAGCGGCTCGGCGGCGGTCAGCGGCAGGCCGGCGAACAATTGGCGATTGGTGCTGTTGTCGCTCTCGCCATCGCTACGCAGGCTCAGTTCGGCCTGGGCGGTCACGATCCGCGACTGGGTCTTGCGCAGCTCATCCTCCAGTTCCATGTTCGGAACACGCGGGGCCAGCGCCGACAATTTGTAATCCAGGGCAGCCGTCAGCTCGACACCGCCGGCGATCCGGCGATTGCCAATGATGGCGGCATCAGCGCCCAGCTCATCACGAACCAGCTTCATGGCCTGACGCATATCGGCGGCGAAAAAACGCTTAACTTGCATAAACCACTACCTCAGCCGTTGGGCCCTACTGTCGCAACGATGGTCACTTGCTTGTTGTCAGGAATTTCCTGGTAAGCCAACACATGCAAACCCGGTACTGCCAGCCGACCGAATCGCGAGAGCATCGCGCGAACCGGACCGGCCACCAGCAGAATCACCGGTTGACCTTGCATCTCTTGACGCTGCGCCGCTTCGATCAACGAACGTTGCAGCTTCTCTGCCATGCTTGGCTCCAGCAGAACGCCCTCTTCCGAGCCTTGTCCTGCTTTCTGAAGACTATTGAGCAATATTTGTTCCAACCTTGGCTCCAAGGTGATCACAGGCAGCTGCGACTCAGTGCCTACAATGCTTTGCACGATTGCACGGGATACGCCGACGCGCACCGCGGCCACCAAAGCGGCAGTATCTTGACTCTTGGCGGCGTTGTTCGCGATGGCTTCGGCGATGCTGCGAATGTCCCGTACCGGCACCTGTTCGGCCAGCAATGCCTGCAAGACCTTGAGCAACTGCGACAGCGAAACCACCCCCGGCACCAGTTCTTCGGCCAGTTTCGGCGAGCTTTTGGCCAGCAATTGCATGAGTTGCTGGACTTCTTCGTGGCCAATCAGCTCGCTGGAGTGCTTGTACAAAATCTGGTTCAAATGGGTTGCCACTACCGTACTGGCATCGACCACGGTGTAACCGAGCGATTGCGCCTGGGCCCGTTGGCTGATTTCGATCCAGACCGCCTCCAGGCCAAAAGCCGGATCTTTGGCGGTAATGCCATTGAGCGTGCCGTAGACCTGACCCGGGTTGATCGCCAGTTCGCGGTCCGGGTAAATCTCGGCCTCGGCCAGGATCACGCCCATCAGGGTCAGGCGGTAGGCGCTTGGCGCCAGATCGAGGTTGTCACGGATATGCACAGTCGGCATCAGGAAACCCAGGTCCTGGGAGAGCTTTTTACGCACACCCTTGATCCGCGCCAGCAACTGACCACCCTGGTTGCGATCCACCAGCGGAATCAGGCGGTAGCCGACTTCCAGGCCAATCATGTCGATCGGGGTCACGTCATCCCAGCCAAGCTCCTTGGTTTCCTGGGCGCGGGACGGCGATGGCAGCAGCTCCTGCTGACGCTTGACCTCTTGCAGGGCCTGAAGCTTGACTGTGTTCTGCTTCTTCCAGAACAGGTAAGCGCCGCCGGCTGCCAAGGCGGCCATGCTGAGAAAGGAGAAGTGCGGCATGCCCGGCACCAGGCCCATCACCGCCATCAAGCCAGCGGCCACTGCCAAGGCTTTCGGCGAGGCGAACATCTGACGATTGATCTGCTTGCCCATGTCTTCCGAGCCGGAAGCACGGGTCACCATGATCGCAGCGGCAGTCGACAACAACAGTGATGGCAATTGCGCCACCAAACCGTCACCGATGGTCAACAAGGCATACACCCGACCGGCATCGCCAAAGGTCATGCCGTGCTGGAAGATACCGACCGCCATGCCGCCGATCAGGTTGATGAACAGAATCAGCAGGCCGGCGATGGCGTCACCGCGCACGAACTTGCTGGCACCGTCCATGGAACCGTAGAACTCGGCTTCCTGGGCCACTTCCATCCGGCGCAATTTCGCCTGGTTCTGGTCGATCAGGCCGGCGTTCAAGTCGGCGTCGATCGCCATCTGTTTACCCGGCATTGCGTCGAGGGTGAAACGCGCGCTCACCTCGGAAATCCGCCCGGCACCCTTGGTCACTACGACGAAGTTGATGATCATCAAAATCGCGAAGACCACGATACCGACCACGTAGTTACCGCCGATCACCACCTCACCGAAGGCCTGAATCACCTTACCGGCGGCGGCATGGCCATCCTGACCGTGGAGCATTACCACTCGCGTCGAGGCCACGTTCAACGCCAGTCGCAGCAACGTCGCCACCAGCAGAATGGTCGGGAACACGGCAAAATCCAGCGGCCGCAAGGCGTACACGCAGACCAGCAACACGACGATGGACAAGGCAATGTTGAAGGTGAAAAACACGTCCAGCAGGAACGGCGGCACTGGCAACATCATCATGGCCAGCATGACCAGCAGCAACAGCGGCACGCCCAGATTGCCCCGACTGAGGTCGGCAACGTTTGTGCGTGCAGTGTTGATTAACTGAGAGCGATCCACCGGTTTTCCCCGTTCCTTTAAAGCAAATCTTTGACGCCTGAAGCAGGCGCAGGGCGGCTATTGCAAGAAGCCTTCCAACTTTTGCCGGGGTTTGGAATAGAGGTGTTTTCAAGTGCGGAAGATCAAAAGATCGCAGCCTCGTTGCACTCGACAGCTCCTACAGGGCGCAAGCAGGGGCTGCGTAGGAGCTGTCGAGTGCAACGAGGCTGCGATCTTTCCGCGTTTAGGAATCGCGGCGCAAATCCGCTGGAATCGGCAAATCATCCTGGAGCGGGTCCGGACGCTTGCCCTTGCCCGCGCGGTACTGGCGAATCTGGTAGACGTAGGCCAATACCTGAGCGACCGCCAGATACAACCCACCGGGGATTTCCTGCTCCAGCTCCGTGGAGTAGTAGATCGAACGCGCCAGTGCCGGCGACTCAAGCAGCAGCACATTGTTGGCCACGGCGATTTCGCGGATTTTCAAGGCCAGGAAATCACTCCCCTTGGCCAACAGCACCGGCGCATTGCCTTTGTCCGGGTCGTACTTGAGGGCTACGGCGTAGTGAGTCGGGTTGGTGATGACCACGTCGGCCTCGGGAATGGCCGCCATCATCCGCCGCTGCGACATCTCGCGCTGCAACTGGCGAATGCGCTGCTTGACCTCCGGTTTACCTTCCTGATCCTTGTGCTCGTCGCGCACTTCCTGCTTGGTCATCAGCAGTTTCTTGTGGCTTTCCCACAGCTGCACTGGCACGTCGACCGCCGCGATGATGATCAGCCCGCAAGCCATCCACAAGGTGCTCCAGCCGACCACTTGCAGGCTGTGAATGATTGCCAGATCCAATGGTTCGTGGGCGATGCGCAGCAGATCGTCGATGTCCGCCGACAAGACCGCCAACGCCACGAACAACACGATGAAAAACTTTGCCAGGGCCTTGAGCAACTCCACCAATGCCTTGGCCGAGAACATCCGTTTCAGGCCCGCCCCCGGATTCATGCGACTGAACTTGGGTGCCATGGAACCAGCCGCAAATAGCCAGCCACCCAGGGAGATCGGACCGATCAGCGCCGCCAGCAGCATGATGATCATCACCGGCTGAATCGCAATCAGGGCAATCTGCCCCGAATGCAGCAGATAAGTGCCCATGGAGCGCTGATCCAGAATCACTTCCCGCGAGAGCGAGAAGTTCATGCGCATCAGCTCCATCATGTCCTGTGCCAGTGCGCCGCCAAAAACCAGCAATCCACCGGCGCCAGCGAGCATGACCGCCAAGGTGTTGAGTTCCTTGGAGCGCGCAATCTCGCCCTTCTCACGGGAGTCCTTTTTGCGTTTCTCCGTGGGGTCTTCTGTTTTGTCCTGACCGCTTTCGCTCTCAGCCATGACTCAGCGCGTCCGTGCCAGTTCGCGTAGCAACTGCAAAGCCTCGGCGGCCAGCGGCTGATACTGATTGAGAATGTCCGCCAGGCCGACCCAGACAATGAACAGCCCGAGCACCAGGGTCAGCGGGAAGCCGATCGAGAAGATATTCAGCTGCGGTGCCGCACGGGTCATCACGCCAAACGCAATGTTGACCACCAGCAACGCGGTGATCGCAGGCAGCACCAGCAACAGCGCCGCACCGAGCACCCAGCCGAGTTTGCCGGCCAGTTCCCAGAAATGATGGACCATCAAGCCGCCGCCGACCGGCAGCGTAGTGAAGCTTTCGGTGAGCACTTCGAACACCACCAGATGGCCATTCATCGACAGGAACAGCAGGGTCACCAGCATGGTGAAGAACTGCCCGATCACCGCCACCGACACACCATTCGCAGGGTCGACCATCGAGGCGAAGCCCATGCCCATCTGGATCGCGACAATTTGTCCGGCAACCACGAAAGCCTGGAAGAACAGCTGCAACGAGAAACCCAACACCGCGCCAATAATGATCTGCTCGGCAATCAACAGCAGTGCACTCAGGTCCAGGGCATTGACCGGCGGCATCGGCGGCAGGCCGGGCGCGATCACCAAGGTGATCGCCAGGGCGAAATACAGACGCACGCGAATGGGCACCAGCGTCGTGCCGAAAATCGGCATGACCATCAGCAGCGAACCGATGCGAAACAAGGGCAACATGAACGTTGCCACCCAAGTGCTGATTTGGGTGTCGGTCAACTGCAGCAGCGACATGGCTAACCGATGACCTGAGGAATGCTGTGATACAGCTGCAGGATGTATTCCATGAAAGTCTGCACCAGCCACGGGCCGGCAACGATCAGCGTCACCAGCATCACCAGCAGGCGCGGCAGGAAGCTGAGGGTCTGTTCGTTGATCTGGGTGGCGGCCTGGAACATTGCCACCAGCAAACCCACCAGCAAGCTGGGAATCACCAGCACAGCAACCATCAGGGTGGTCAGCCACAGCGCTTCGCGAAAGATGTCTACGGCCACTTCCGGCGTCATGGTGAAACGCCGCCGAAGCTGCTGGCCAAGGTACCGATGATCAACGCCCAGCCATCCACCAGCACGAACAACATGATTTTGAACGGCAGGGAAATGATCAGTGGCGAAAGCATCATCATCCCCATCGCCATCAACACGCTAGCCACCACAAGATCGATGATCAGGAACGGGATGAAGATCATGAAGCCGATCTGGAACGCGGTTTTCAGCTCCGAAGTCACGAATGCCGGCACCAGAATCGTCAGCGGCGCCTGGTCAGGCGAAGCGATGTCGGTGCGTTTGGAAAGACGCATGAACAGCTCCAGATCGCTGCTGCGAGTCTGGGCCAGCATGAAGTCCTTGATCGGCACCTGGGCCTTGGTCACGGCGTCCTGTGCGGTAAGTTTTTCCGCCAGATACGGCTGTAAGGCATCCTGATTCACTCGATCGAATACCGGCGCCATGATGAACATGGTCAGAAACAGCGCCATGCCGGTGAGGATCTGGTTCGACGGTGTCTGTTGCAAGCCCAGGGCCTGACGCAGGATCGAGAACACGATGATGATCCGGGTGAAACTGGTCATCAGCATGACGAACGCCGGAATGAAACTCAGCGCCGTCATGATCAGCAGGATTTGCAGGCTGACCGAATATTCCTGAGCGCCTTCGGCGTTAGTGCCCAGGGTGATTGCCGGGATCGACAACGGCTCGGCGGCGAACGCCAGCGGCGCGGCCAGCAGCAGGGCCAGCGTCAACACGATGCGTAACGCACCCATTACTTCTTATCCTTCTGATCCTTGCCGAGCATCCTCAGCAGATGCTGGGCAAATTCCGGCGTGGCTTTCTCGGCATTGTCCGGCACCTGCACCGGCTCCTTGAGCACATGCAATGCGGTGATGCTGCCGGGGCTCAGGCCGAGCAGAATCTGTTCGGTGCCGACCTGCACCAGCATCAAACGGTCACGGGGACCCAGCGCGCGCGAACCGATCAGCTCGATCACCTGCCCCTTGCCGGCCGGCCCGGCCTGCTGGACCCGGCGCAGCAACCAGGCGAGGAAGAAAATCACCCCCAGCACCAGCACCAAGCCGAATACCAATTGCGTCAACTGCCCAGCCACACCGCTGCTGACGGCCGGCGTGGCGGCGGCTGTTGCAGCTGTCGTGACCGGCTCGGCCGCCAACGCGCTGAATGGCAAGGCCAGCACTAACCCCAGTACAAAACCCGGAACCTTTTTCACTCAGCGCAGCTTCTTGATGCGTTCGCTTGGGCTGATCACGTCGGTCAGGCGGATGCCGAACTTTTCGTTGACCACCACCACTTCACCGTGAGCGATGAGCGTGCCGTTGACCAGCACGTCCAGCGGCTCGCCGGCCAGGCGATCGAGCTCGATCACCGACCCCTGGTTGAGTTGCAGCAGGTTGCGGATGTTGATATCGGTGCTGCCCACTTCCATGGAAATCGACACCGGAATATCGAGGATCACGTCCAGGTTCGGACCATCCAGAGTCACCGGATCGTTGTTCCTCGGCACGCTGCCGAACTCTTCCATTGGCAAGCGGTTGGACGACGAACCGCTGGCATCGGCAGCCAGCAAGGCATCGATATCGTCCTGCCCGGCGTCACCGGTTTCTTCCAGGGCCGCAGCCCACTCATCAGCCAGTGCCTGGTCGTCCTGGGCGTTCATATCGTCGTTCATCATTTGTCCTCGGCGGGCACCTGCTCACTCAAGAGCAGTCAATTAAAGGGGGAAACAAGAGCGCCGGTCAGCGGCGCTCGATCGGCTCGATCACCTGTAACGCGAGGTTGCCTTTGTGCGAGCCCATCTTGACCTTGAAGGCCGGTACGCCGTTGGCGCGCATGATCATTTCTTCCGGCATTTCGACCGGAATAATGTCCCCGGGCTGCATATGCAGGATGTCGCGAAGGCGCAGCTGACGGCGGGCCACGGTGGCACCGATCGGTACATCGACGTCCAGCACGTCCTGGCGCAAGGCGTTGATCCAGCGTTCGTCCTGATCGTCGAGGTCCGACTGGAAGCCGGCGTCGAGCATTTCGCGCACCGGCTCGATCATCGAGTACGGCATGGTCACGTGCAGGTCACCGCCACCACCATCGAGTTCGATGTGGAACGTCGACACCACAACCGCTTCGCTCGGGCCGACGATGTTGGCCATGGCCGGGTTCACTTCCGAGTTGATGTACTCGAAGTTCACTTCCATGATCGCCTGCCAGGCTTCCTTCAAATCGACGAAGGCCTGCTCCAGCACCATGCGCACCACACGCAGCTCGGTGGGGGTGAATTCACGCCCTTCAATCTTCGCGTGACGGCCATCGCCGCCGAAGAAGTTGTCCACCAGCTTGAACACCAGTTTGGCGTCGAGGATGAACAGCGCGGTGCCGCGCAAGGGTTTGATCTTGACCAGGTTGAGGCTGGTCGGTACGTACAGCGAGTGCACGTATTCGCCGAACTTCATCACCTGCACGCCACCGACGGCAACGTCCGCCGAGCGGCGCAGCATGTTGAACATGCTGATGCGGGTGTAGCGGGCGAAACGCTCGTTGATCATTTCCAGGGTCGGCATGCGTCCACGGACGATGCGATCCTGGCTGGTCAGGTCGTAGCTTTTGACGCTGCCGGGTTCGGCAGCGTTATCGGTCTGTACCAGACCATCGTCGACACCATGCAACAGCGCATCGATCTCATCCTGGGACAGCAGGTCCTGCACGGCCATGTCGTGTTCCTACTGCAGTACGAAATTAGTGAAAAGCAACTGTTCGATCACCACTTTGCCAAGCTCTTTCTGCGCCACTTCCTGGACGCTGGCCGTGGCCTTCTGACGCAACATTTCCTGGCCGACCGGCGTCGCCAGCGTGGCGAAATCCTGACCGGAAAACAGCATCACCAGGTTATTGCGAATTACCGGCATGTGGACTTTGAGCGCTTCCAGATCAGCCTGATTGCGGCCCTGCAGGGTAATGCTCACCTGCATGTAGCGCTGACGGCCGTTCTGGTTGTAGTTGGCCACGAAGGCCGGCGCCATGGGTTCGAAGATCGCTGGCTGCTTGCCAATCACCGCCGTTTCAGCCGCGGGGGCAGGTTTGCTCTGGGCGCTGTGCATGAAGAACCAGGTCGCCCCCACGGACAAGCCGATCGCCAGCAACAAGGCCACGACGATCACAATGATCAGCTTGATTTTGCCTTTGGTTGCGGGGTCTTTCACGGGTGCTGCGTCGCTCTTAGCCATGCCAATAATCCGTCACTATTCGGGTTTTCACAGTCGCACGGCAAGGCCAGAGCAAGTGTTATGCCAGAAGTGTCGGGAGGGAGTTGAGGCGCAGGCTTAGATCGAAGGAACCGTAGGAGCGAGGCTTGCCCGCGAAGAACGATAACGCGGTTTATCGGTTAAACCGCGTTATCGTTCTTCGCGGGCAAGCCTCGCTCCTACAGGGGTATTGCGTTTGATCAGGCGTAATAATCGACGGCGCTGGAGCCAATCACGCTGGTGGTGTTGGCGGCCACCTCGGCGACAGTCGCGGGAAGCTCTTCATCGGCAGAATCGAGGCGACCGCCATTGGCGTTGGTACGCCCACCCTGCCCTTGTTGAGCCTGCTCCTGACCCTGCCCCTGCCAGCCACGGGACTGATCGGAAACGTTGACGTCGACCTGGCCCATGCCCTGTTGCGCGAACATGTCACGCAGGCGATGCATTTGCCCGTCGAGCGCTTCGCGAACGCTCGGATGGGCACTCATGAAGGTCACTTGGGTCTGCTGATCCGGCACCATGTTCACCCGAATATCCAGGCGTCCCAGCTCGGCCGGTTGCAACTGAATGTCGGCCGCCTTGAGATTGGCGCTGGACAGGTACATGACCCGGTTGACCACCTCTTCGGTCCAGCCGCTTTGATGCATGGCGATGGGCTGGTTCACCGGTAATGCATTGGCAGTCTTGGGCGTTGCCGCCTGTGTCAGTGCCGCCAGACGGTTGGCGAAATCATCGACGCGGGTGTCGCTGCTGGCGGACTTGAGATCCTTGAGGCCGTCATCGATCAAGCCGCTGAAAGCCTTCTCGCCGCCCTGGCTGGTGCTGTCCTGATCGGCTTGCACATCGAGCATGTTCGACATCCCCGTGGCAAAGTTCTGCGCCGACGTTGGCTCGCCATCGATTTGAGCCGGGGTCAGTGCCGCTTTGGGCTGGGCCTGGCTGGCGGGTGAAACGTGCCCGCCCTGCTCCATGGCCATGCGCACGGCTGGCAGGGCATCGAGAGGATCGGCTTCGGGATCGAAATCCGGATCGAGGGTTGCAACAGTCTGCGCCGCTGCCGCGGTAACCACGGCGGCAGGTGCTTCAACGGGTTGCACAGTGGCCACGACTGCCGGGGTTTGCGGTACAGCGGCTGGCATCACTGGCTGGATCAATGCAGGGTCGAGGGCCGGATCGACAGGCGCGGAATCAGCCACCGGCGTCGACGCCTCGGCCGATTCCGACGCATCATCGCTGACCGTCGTGTGGTCAGCCTGCGCCGGTTTATCGGCGGGCAAGGATTTGCCGCTATCGGCAACCGTCGGTTCCGGGGCGGCAGACTTGTCGTTACTCGCGTCCTTTTTGTCGACGTTGTCCGAGACTTTGTCGCGTGCCGGTTTAGCCGAGCTGTCCGCCATCGCGCCGGGTTTAGTCTGCGCCTGATTGGCATAGACCTGAGCGAAGCTGGAGGCCTTGTCCCCGGGCTCAGCGGTCAGCGCCGGGGCATTGGCGGACGCGGCTTGGGCCTTGGCCGTCGCAGCGGCCTGAAGAAGAATGTTTGGGGTAACGGGCATAAAACGGTCTCCGCTGCACTGGGATCGTAGGTACAGTTGAGCAAGTTCACTGCAAGGGTCGAGCCAGTTTTCTTCACTGGTCGGTAAAAGCGCCGGACGGCTATGGGGTAATGCGATCTGTAGCGCTGGCGAAGCCTGCGTTCGGCTGCGCAGCAGTCGTAAAATGAAGTTGCGATACGTCAGGCAGAATGTGTCAGGCGGATTCACGACTGCTTCGCAGCCAGGTTTCGCCAGCTGCTACCCGGACGGTTGCTTTATTCAGCCAGGGAGCGTTGACGCTCCGCTTCGTAGAGAGGCCGGACAATCGCGAATTCGCCGTCAATTTCCCCGACTAGCGCTTCAATGCCTTCAAGGCTTTTTTGCTTGGCTCGCTGTTCCAGTTCATTGCATAACTCAGCCAGCCGGGTAGCGCCCATATTGCTGCTGCTGCCTTTGAAACTGTGCGCCGTGGCGCCCAGTTTATCGGCATCGTCAACTTGCCGCAGCAGACTCAAACGCTCTTCGGAATCGGCGAGAAAGGTATCGAGCAATTCTGGATACCCGTCCTCCATCACTTCCTGCAACGCGCTCAGCACGTCGCGGTCCAGATGTGTGTTGTCCACTTGTTCACTCCTTGATCAAGAACGCCTGGCATTATGCCAGAGCCTCCCAGAAAAACTCCACGCGAGCACTGCGACCATTATCGGACCAGGTCGCATGATCGCTCAACTGGCGAATCAAATTGACCCCTCGGCCTGACAGACGGACATCATCGAGGGGACGCGCCATGACCCGCGCCACATCGAAGCCTTTGCCACTGTCCTCGACCCGGACCACCAGGCAACCGCCCTCGCCTTTTGGCGTCACCTGCAAATGCACCCGCACATAGCCATCGCGCAACTCGTCCAGGCGTGCATTGCGCTGTTGATAATAACGCGCAAAACCTGCCGCATCGCGTTTCAAACTCGAATCCAGGCCCAGCACGCCATGCTCCAGGGCATTGGAATAAAGCTCTGCCAGCACACTGTAGAGCGCGCCGCTCTGAGCCCGCAAACCATGCACCTCAAGCAGCAACTGCAACAAGTACGGCAGTGGATTGAAGCGCTTGAGGGTGGCGGCGCGGAACTCGAAACTCACTGACCAGTCCAGCGGGCAAGACTGGCCGCTATCGGAATACACCGGCGTCGGCGGGCTCAGTTGCGCGGCCTCCAGCAGACGGACCTCGACCATGCTCACGTCATCACGAGCTTCGCCACGAAAGTCCCGTAGTGCCTGCTCGATTTCTTCAAACAGTGCGTCGGGCTGGCGATTGGCTGCAAACACTTGTTCCAGCCGCTCTACGCCGAACAACTGCTCATTGGCATCACAAGTATCGATCACCCCATCGGACAGCAGGAACACCCGATCGCCGACGGCCATCGGAAACACCTCGGTGCGATCATCGAAGGTTTGCGAGCTCAGCACCCCCAGCGGCAAGTGCCGTGCCGTCAGCGCCGTGCGCTCGCCACTGGCGATATTGTGCAGGTAACCGTCCGGCATTCCGCCGTTCCAGACTTCCACCGACCCTCGCTGAAAGCTCAGGCACAGCAGCGCCGCACAGCAGAACATGTCCACCGGCAGAATACGTTTGAGCTTGGCGTTCATCTCGCGCAGGGTTTCGGACAAACCGTAACCCTTGGCCGTCATCCCATAGAAGACTTCGGCCAACGGCATGGCACCGACCGCGGCCGGTAAACCATGGCCGGTAAAATCACCGAGCAGCACATGCATGTCGCCAGCCGGGGTGAACGCGGCCAGCAACAGATCGCCGTTGAACAGCGCGTAGGGCGATTGCAGGTAACGGATGTTCGGGGCATTCAGGCAACCGGAGTGGGCGACCTTGTCGAACACGGCTTTGGCCACCCGTTGTTCGTTGAGCAGGTAATCGTGGTGCCTGGCGATCAGGTCTCGCTGTTCCAGCACAGTTGCCTGCAAACGTCGCAAGCGATCCATGGCCTTGATCTTGGCCGCGAGGATCACCTGGTTGTAAGGCTTTGCCAGAAAATCGTCGCCGCCGGCCTCCAGACAACGGGCCAGCGCTTCGCTTTCGGTCAGCGACGTCAAAAAGATGATCGGCACCAGGGTTTCGCCGGCCAGCGCCTTGATCTGCTGCGCAGCCTCGAAACCGTCCATGACCGGCATCATGGCGTCCATCAGTACCAGATGCGGTCGCTGCGAGCGGAATACTTCGACCGCCTCGGCGCCATCGGCAGCCGTCAACACCTCATGGCCCTGACGCCGGACGATCGTCGACAGCAGCAAGCGATCGGCCGCGCTGTCTTCGGCGATCAGAATCGTCAGCGGTTCGAGCGACTGCATGACGGTCAACTGATGTCGAACAGCTTGTCGAAATTGGAAATGGCGAGGATTTTCTTCACATCGGAACTGCTGTTGACGACGCGAATATCGGAGCTGTCGCCACCGGCGTGATCACGCAGCAGGAGCAACATGCCCAGCGCGGAGCTGTCGAGATAGGTGGCTTCCTTGAGGTCCACGACTATGGATTCGGGTTTCTTATTGAGTCGCTCGTAGGACTCACGAAACTCCTGATGCCGACCAAAATCGAATCGACCCTTGATCGAAATCGTCAGCTTTTGCCCATCCGGGGATACTTCTGTAACGACTGACATTTCACGGCTTCCTTGTCATTGGCGAACATACGTACGTGTACAAGGTTTAGCACCTGTTGGGGGCTGGAGCAAGGCTGAAGAGTTGTTCGGTTTGTGAAATCGCCTTCGCGGGCAAGCCTCGCTCCTACGAAAAATGGTCGAACACACCGTTGTCGTTCGACACGGCCTCTGTAGGCGCGAGGCTTGTTCGCGAAGAACGATAACGCGGGCTACCTGATTCAATACGGATCCTGACGCGGCAACCGCTGGGACAGCTCATCGAGCAGTTTCTGCTCGCGCTTGTCTTCCAGTTGCCGCGCTTCATCCCTGTAGCGCTGAACCAGTTTGCGCAAGCCTTCGACTCGGGCAAACGCCTGCTGCCAGGCATCCCGGGATTTGTTCAGGTTGTTTTGGTGCCAGTTCAGGCTCTGACGCTGCTGGTCGATGGCCGTGCCCAATTGCGCGAGAAAGCCCTGATAACCCAGCAACCACTGGCCCGACACGCCGCCACTGCCGCGTACGATCCATTGTTCCTGGTATTCGAGGCGAAAGTTTTCCAGGTCGGCGAGTTTGCTTTCCGCCAGGCGAACCTGGCCCTGAAAGTGCCCCAGGCGCAGGACAGCGGTCTTTTCGGCCTTTTCAGCCATTTCCACCACAGGCGCCAGACGTGCGGCGCGGCTAGAGGCCATGACGGGTCAACCGCCCGGCGCTGGCGCAAAGATCGAAGCGAGATGGTTCTCGCTGGCGCCCATGCTGATGTTGTCATTCAAACCCTGGCGCAGGTACATGGTCATGGCCGGTTGCAGACTGATCGCGGTATCGGTTTCCCGATCACCGCCGGATACATAGGCGCCGACACTGATCAAATCGCGGCTCTGCTGATAGCGCGACCAGTATTGCTTGAACGTCTGCGCGTGGTTCATGTGCTTGATGCCTACCACCGACGGCATGACCCGGCTGATGGAGGCTTCGATATCGATGGCCGGGTAATGCCCTTCCTCGGCCAGACGCCGGGACAGCACGATGTGCCCGTCAAGCACACCTCGCGCCGAGTCGGCGATCGGGTCTTGCTGATCGTCGCCTTCGGACAATACCGTGTAGAACGCGGTGATCGAACCGCCGCCCTTTTCAGCGTTACCGGCCCGCTCCACCAGTTTCGGCAACTTGGCGAACACTGACGGCGGATAGCCCTTGGTCGCTGGAGGTTCGCCGATGGCCAGGGCGATTTCCCGCTGGGCCTGGGCGAAACGGGTCAGGGAATCCATGAGCAACAGGACATTTTTGCCCTTGTCGCGAAAATACTCGGCGATTCGCGTGCAGTACATGGCCGCGCGCAGACGCATCAGCGGCGCATCGTCTGCTGGCGACGCCACCACCACCGAACGCTTGAGGCCTTCTTCACCGAGGATGTGTTCGATGAATTCTTTGACTTCACGCCCCCGCTCACCGATCAGGCCAACCACGATGATGTCGGCCTCGGTGAAGCGGGTCATCATGCCCAGCAGCACACTCTTGCCCACGCCAGTACCGGCGAACAGCCCGAGCCGCTGACCGCGACCGACCGTCAACAAACCGTTGATGCAGCGAATGCCCACGTCCAGCGGCTCGCTGATGGGTTCGCGCTTGAGCGGGTTGATGGTCGGGCCGTCCATCGGCACCCAGTCCTCAGCCTTCATGCCACCCTTGCCATCCAGCGCACGCCCGGCGCCATCGAGTACCCGCCCAAGCATACTCATGCCCATCGGCAAGCGACCGGTATCAGCCAGGGGCACCACACGGGCACCGGGGGCGATGCCGGCGACGCTGCCGACCGGCATCAGAAAGACTTTGCTGCCAGAGAAACCCATGACCTCGGCTTCGACCTGCACCGGGTGATAGCTGTCATCGTTGATGACCATGCAGCGGCTGCCCATGGCGGCGCGCAAGCCTTCGGCTTCGAGGGTCAGGCCGACCATGCGCAGCAAGCGACCTTCGAGGATCGGCGCACCGGCAAGCTCCGTGGCCTCGGCGTAACTACCGAGGCGCTTGGCGAAGCTGGTGCGGTCAAGGCGCATCGGGAGCGTCCAGTGTCGGGTCGACCGGTGCAACCGCGGGTTTTTCGTCGATTGGCAGTTCCAGGCTCAGGTCCGGTGCGGCCGGGTGCAGCGCCTGATCGTGCAATTGATCGAACAGCTTGGCCATGACTTGGGTAACACGGGTTTCGATGGTGGCATCGATGCGGCTGTGTTCGGTCTCGATCCGGCAACCGCCCGGCAACAAGGACTCGTCCTCGACGATGCGCCAGGTTTCTTCATGGCGCTCGCGAAGGGCTTTGACTTGCTCGAAATCCTGCGGATTGATGTACAGCCGCACATTGCCCACCCCCAGCGGCAAGAGCTTGAGCGCTTGGCGCATGACGTGTTCGATCTGCGTCGAGTCGATGGCCAGTTCGCGCTGAATCACCTGCCTGGTGATGTGCTGCACAAGGTCGACCAGCGATTTTTCGATCTGCGTGTCCTGCTCGGCAATCGGCTCGAACAGGTTGGCCATCAGTTGTTCCAGGCCAGTGATCTTGGCCGCCAGGGCCACTTCGGCTTCCTGACGGACCTTGAGCGTGGTGCTGTGGAAACCTTCTTTTTCGCCAACGGCGAAGCCTTCGTTGTAGGCCTCCTGACGAATGCTTTCGAGCTCTTCAAGGGTCAGCGGCTGGACTTCTTCCAGCGGCACTTCTTCCATTTCCGGCGGTTCGGGTTCTGGCTCCGGTTCGGGTTCCGGCACAAACGGATCGAAACTGGGCAGCGACCAGATATCGAAACCACCGACGTCCTTGGCACGGATCAGGTCGGTATGAGACTCATCATGTTTGGACGACATAGTGACCTTAGATCATCTCTTCGCCGCCCTTCCCGCCGAGAACGATTTCTCCGGCTTCGGCCATACGGCGGGCAATGGTGAGGATTTCTTTCTGTGCGGTTTCCACGTCGCTGACGCGTACCGGGCCTTTGGCCTCGAGGTCGTCGCGCAACAGTTCGGCCGCCCGTTTGGACATGTTCTTGAAGATCTTCTCCTTGACGCCTTCGTCCGAGCCTTTGAGGGCCAGCACCAGGACGTCCGAGGACACTTCGCGCAACAGCGCCTGAATGCCGCGGTCGTCGACATCGGACAAGTTGTTGAACACGAACATGAGGTCTTCGATCTGACCGGACAGGTCTTCGTCGACTTCGCGGATCGAGTCCATCAGCTGACCTTCGATCGAACTGTCGAGGAAGTTCATGATGTCGGCCGCACGCTTGATGCCACCCAGGGTGGTGCGCGAGGCATTCGAGTTGCCGGAGAACTGCTTCTCGAGAATCTGGTTGAGTTCTTTCAGGGCTGCCGGTTGCACGGTGTTCAGCGAAGAGACTCGCAGGATGATGTCCAACCGGACCTTGTGGTCGAAGTTGCCCAGCACCTCACCGGCCTGATCCGGATCGAGGTAGGCGACCACGATGGCCTGGATCTGCGGGTGCTCGTAACGAATCACATCGGCGACGGCGCGCGGCTCCATCCACTTCAGGCTGTCGAGACCACTGGTATTGCCGCCCAGCAGGATCCGGTCGATCAGGCCGTTGGCCTTGTCTTCGCCCAAGGCCTGGGTGAGCATTTTGCGCACGTAGTCATCGGAGCCGACGCCCAGGCTGGTCTGGTCGCCGACGATGTCGACGAATTCGCTCATCACCTGTTCGACCTGCTCGCGGTGAACGTTGCCCATCTGGGCCATCGCCACGCCCACACGCTGGACCTCTTTGGGCCCCATGTGGCGCAGCACTTGCGCAGCATCGGTGGAACCGAGGGACAGCAGCAGAATCGCGGCTTTGTCGACCTTGGTCAGTTTGGCGGCAACGGCTCGGTTATCACTCATCTGCGTTAATCCACTCTTTCACGACCTGGGCCACGCGACCCGGATCTTCTGCCACCAGACTCTTGATTGCGTTCAACTGTGCGTCATAGCCTTCGCTCGGGCTCGGCAGCAGGATGCTGGTCGGGCCACCGAGGCTGACGCGGTCGTTGGACAGTTCACCGTCCAGGCCGCCCATGCCACCGAGCTCGACGTCACTGCCCAGGCCTGCGAGTTGCTTGTCTTTGCCGCCACCGGTGATGTTGTTGAGCACCGGACGCAGCACACCGAACACCAGCACCAGGATGAACAACACACCCAGCACTTGCTTGACGATGTCCCAGAACCACGGCTGGGAATAGAACGGAATCTCGGCAATCACTTCACCGCGCTCGGCGGAGAACGGCATGTTGATCACACTGACGCTGTCGCCACGGCTGGCGTCGAAACCGACCGCGTCCTGTACCAGGCGAGTGAAGCGCGCCAATTCATCGGCGCTCCACGGCGCGCGAGTCGTTTCGCCGTTGGCCGCGTTGACCTTGACCTGATCATCCACCACCACCGACACCGACAGGCGATTCAAACGGCCCTGCTGTTGTTTGGTGTGGCTGATGGAACGGTCGAGTTCGAAGTTCTTGGTGGATTGTTGACGCTTGTCCGCCGGGTACGGCGCCAGCATCGGCTGGCCGGTGGCCGGGTCCATGATTTGCTGACCATTGGCATCGAGCAATGGCTGGCCTGGCTGCACCATGCCGGCCGACGCGGTAGCGCCACCGGTGGTTTGCGGCGCCGAGGCCGGCGATGGCGGCTGGTTGCTCAGGGCACCCGGTACACCTTGCGGGCCATTGCTGGCGGTGCGCTGTTCGTTGACCGATTGCTCACTGCGCAACGCCGGTTGATCGGGGTTGAACTGCTCGGAAGTCGACTCGACGGCGCTGAAGTCCACATCGGCAGACACTTCGGCTTTATAGCGATCATTGCCCAACACCGGTTGCAGGATGTTGTGCACACGCTGAGTCAGCATGCTTTCCATGCGACGGCTGTAATCGAATTGCTTGCCGGCCATGGTCAGTTCGGAGTTTTCCGCCTGATCCGACAGCAGGTTGCCCTTCTGATCGACCACAGTGATCTGGGACTTGCTCAGTTCCGGAACGCTGGTCGCCACCAGATTGACGATGGCGACAACCTGGCCCGGCTCCAGCGAGCGACCGGAATAGAGTTCAACCAGAACCGAAGCGCTGGGCTTGCGTTCGTCACGCACGAACACCGAGCTTTTCGGAATCGCCAGGTGCACGCGTGCACCTTTGACGTTGTTCAAGCTGGAAATGGTCCGTGCCAGTTCGCCTTCAAGGCCACGACGATAACGGGTCGCTTCCATGAACTGACTGGTGCCCAGCCCTTGTTCCTTGTCGAGGATCTCGAAACCGATGTTGCCATCGCTGGGAGTGACACCAGCGCCCGCGAGCTTGAGCCGCGCACGGGAAAGGTCCTCGGCCTTGACCAGCAAGGCACCGGAGTTCGGTTCAACGGTATAGGGAATGTCGGCGGCGGCCAGGGTTTCCATGACCTGCTTGGCGTCCATACCGGCAAGGCTGCCGTACAGAGGCCGGTAGTCTGGCTGCTGGGACCACAACACCACGGCAAAACCAATCGCCACGCTCGCGGCCAGGCCGACCAATAGGCCCACCTGACGCAACATGGTCATCTCGGAGAGGTTTTCCAGGAAGGACAACCCGAACAGCGGCGGTTTGCCGTCTATTGGAGTGGCCTTGGCCGGAACATTATCGGCGATTGCTTCTGCCATGACTCAATCTCGTCCTTAAACCGGCATCTGCATGATGTCTTGGTATGCCTGAACCAGCTTGTTACGCACTTGGGTCAACGCTTGAAAAGACACGCTGGCCTTCTGCGAGGAAATCATCACGTCCGTCAGGTCGACGCCGCTTTTACCGATCTCGAAAGCACTGGCCAACTGAGTGGATGCCTGCTGGGTCTCGTTCACTTTATTGACGGCCTGACCGAGCATGTCGGAAAAGCTGCTGCCACCCAATTCAGGGACTGCGGCAGTCGATTTCGGCGCAGACATGGCATCCATTTGAATGGAGCGCATATCCAGCATCAACCGATTGAATTCAATACCTTGGCTCATGGTTTCTCTCTTTGACGAAGCTACGGCTACCCGCAATTTTTTGACACTCACTCGGCGGGTAGTCAGGTGTTAGCAACAAGGGTGCCAGCTCGGTGATCGCTTGAAACAAAAGCCTTCCATGCTTTGCCTTAACCGCAAAACAGGGTGGGAGCGAGCCCTTTGTGGCGAGGGGGCTTGCCCGTTCGGCTGCGCAGCAGTCGCAAAATCTGAGCACACAGCAAAAAGAAGGACCGCTTCGCGCTCCAACGGGGGCAAGCCCCCTCGCCACAAAAGCTCCCTCACTACAAAACTCCCTCACCACAAAGGCGTGCTTCCAGATTTTGCTTGCATCAACTCTCAGGTGGCGAACAAGTAGCCTTCCACGTCCATTCCGGCATCACGCATCTGCGCCAGCTTGTAGCGCAAGGTGCGCGGGCTGATGCCCAGTCGTTCGGCGGCTTCTTTGCGACGGCCGCGCTCGGAACGCAAGGTGTCGATGATCATCTGAAATTCACGGCGCCGCAGGTCATCGCCGAGGGCGCCCGCCGGTTCGGCTTCGACGGTTACGGCCCGCGTGGAGGTCGACACCAATGGCGGCAATGGCGCGCACGCCACAGGCCCGGCCAGGCAAAAATCCTGCGGCTGGATCAAGCCGCCTTGCTGCAGAATCAAAGCCCGCTGGATCGCGTTATCCAGCTCACGCACGTTGCCCGGCCACGGATAAGCGATCAGGCAAACTTGCGCCTCGGGCGAAAGCTTCGCCGCGGCATGCTTCATTTTATTGACGTGTTTGGCCAGCAGTCGCTCGGCCAGCGGCAGGATATCGGCGGTGCGCTCGCGCAGCGGACGCCAGGCCAGCGGGAACACCGACAGGCGATAGTAAAGGTCTTCACGAAAACGCCCCGCCGCCACTTCGGCGGCCAGGTCACGGTTAGTGGTGGCGACCACTCGAATGTCCAGCGTGATTGGTTTGCGTGCGCCGACTCGCTCGACTTCACGCTCCTGCAATACGCGCAGTAACTTGGCCTGCAGACTTAGGGGCATTTCGGAGATTTCATCGAGCAGGATCGTGCCGCCATCGGCCTGCTCGAACTTCCCGGCCTGCGCCGCAATGGCGCCTGTGAACGAGCCCTTTTCGTGACCGAACAAGGTGGCTTCAAGCATGTTGTCCGGGATCGCTGCACAGTTGATCGCAATGAACGGCCGACTGGCGCGGTGAGAGTGTTGATGGATGTAACGCGCCAGCACTTCCTTGCCGGTCCCGGACTCACCGGAGATCAACACCGTGGAGTCACTGCGCGCCACCCGCGCGGCCAATTCGAGCAATTGCGCACTGGCGGGCTCGAACGCCACAGGTCCTTCGCCCTCGGTCGCGCCCAGACTGCCCAGTGCGTGACGAGCCACCAGATCAAGCAAGGCTTTGGGCTCGAAGGGTTTGACCAGATAGTCCACTGCGCCCTGACGCATGGCGTCGACCGCCCGCTCGACCGCACCGTGAGCGGTCATCAGTAATACAGGCAGTTGTGGCTGACGAGCCCGCAGCAATCCCAGCAGTTGGTGACCATCCATGCCCGGCATGTTGACATCGCTGAGCACCAGACCAAATGCCTCGGCGCCGACCGCCGTCAGCGCCTCTTCCGCCGAACCGACCGCCGTGTAATCGTGCCCGGCAAGCAGCAGCGTATCGGCCAATGCTTCCCGCAGTGCGCGGTCATCCTCGACCAGTAAAACCTTGATCGTCATGTCCTTCACTTCGCTCCCTGAGCGTCGGGTTGATCACCCGAAAAAATCGGCAAAATCACCTGCGCGCAAGTGCCGCGACCCGGCCGCGAGCGCAATTGCAATTCTCCCTGATGGGCACGGACGACTGCCTTGACCACGGTCAGGCCCAGGCCGGTGCCGGTGGTTTTAGTGGTGAAAAACGGTTCACCCAGACGCGCCAGTACCTTGGTGTCGATACCGCTGCCGCGGTCGCTGACGCACAGGCGCAGATTGTTGCCACGGGTATACAGGTGAACCTTCAAACGAACGCCGCCGGCGCTGGCCTGGATGGCGTTCTCGATCAGGTTGAGGATCGCCCCGACCAAGGTGTCGCGATTGCACAACAACTCACCTGCATGACTGTCGCACTGCCAGCGAATCGGCAAGTCCTGAACGTGAGTCAGCGCCGCCGCTTGCAGCGCCTGCATCAGCATCCTGGGACTCACGCGATCGGTCAGCGGCAACTCGCCGCGAGCGAACACCAGCATGTCGCGAACCTGGTGCTCGAGTTCATGCAGACGCTCTTTCAGGCGCCCGGCAAAACGCTGCTGGGTCTCGACCGGCAACGCCTGCTCAGTCAAATGACTGGCGTAGAGCAGCGCAGCGGACAACGGCGTGCGAATCTGATGAGCCAACGAGGCCACCATACGCCCCAGAGACGACAGGCGTTCGTGGCGAGCCAGTTGATCTTGCAGATGACGGGTTTCAGTCAGGTCGTTGAGCAGCACCAACTGACCGGGCTCGGCGTCCAGCGAACGGGTAGCGATTGACAGACGCCGACCGTCCTTGAGAGAGATTTCGTGGCCGTCGTCTTCGCGCGGCGCAAAGCATCGAGCAATCACATGACGCCACAACTCGCCTTCCAGAGGCAGCCCGAGCAGCTCACTCGCAGCGGGATTCGCTTCGCGCACGATGCCTTGGGCGTCGATGACGATGACGCCGCCGGGCAACAGATCGAGGAGGTTTTGCAGGCGATTGGCCAGACGTTCTTTTTCCGACAGCTCCTGCATGCGCTGAGCACTGACCACCGCCAGCTCGCCCTTGAGTTCGGTGACCCGGGCTTCGAGCATGCTGTAGGAATCGGTCAATTGGCTCGACATCTGGCTGAACAGCGCAAATGCCTGCTCAAGGCCAAGCCGGCTTGCCTGCTCTACGGACGACGGTTGCCCCGAAGCATCGAGGGCAGGAGACATCTGGACGGCTTGGGGCATCGGACTCTCTCGCAGGGTTGACCGTCAGTTAAACGGAACGTTGCGAGGGACATAGCAATACCCGTGCCTAAAAAAAACTCCTTATAAGTGAAGGAGTTGAAAAACAGGCGTCAATCATCCGCCTGTTCATCACCGTCACGACGACTCATGCCGTACTTGCGCATCTTCTCCACCAACGTGGTACGACGAATACGCAGCCGTTCTGCCGCCCGCGCCACAATGCCATTGGCATCATCCAGCGCCTGCTGAATCAGCCCTTGTTCCAGACCACCGAGGTAGTCTTTCAGGTCCAGGCCTTCCGGCGGCAGCAGGGCATTGGCGGTGAAGTCCGGGGTATGACCGTTGATGGCCACCCGTTCTTCAAGATCGCTGCGCAGGCTGTCGACCAGTTGCTCATCTTCGTCATCGACGTAGCGGAATTTTTTCGGCAATTCGACCACGCCGATCACCCCGTACGGATGCATGATCGCCATGCGCTCCACCAGGTTGGCAAGCTCGCGAACGTTGCCCGGCCAGGCATGACGACACAGCGACATGATCGCCGCCGAATTGAAACGGATCGAACCGCGCTTCTCGTGCTCCATGCGCGAGATCAACTCGTTCATCAGCAACGGAATGTCTTCGACGCGTTCGCGCAACGGCGCCATCTCGATCGGGAACACGTTCAAGCGATAGTAGAGGTCTTCGCGGAAAGTGCCGATCTCGATCATGCTTTCGAGATTCTTGTGGGTCGCCGCAATGATCCGCACATCGACGCTTTGGGTCTTGTTGCTGCCCACGCGCTCGAAGGTACGTTCCTGCAAGACACGCAGCAGCTTGACCTGCATCGGTAACGGCATGTCGCCGATTTCGTCAAGGAACAAGGTACCGCCGTTGGCCAGCTCGAAACGCCCGGCGCGACTGGTGATCGCTCCGGTGAAGGCGCCTTTCTCGTGACCGAACAATTCGCTTTCGAGCAGCTCGGCCGGAATAGCACCGCAGTTGACCGGCACGAACGGCGCATCACGCCGCTTGGAATGGTAGTGCAGGTTGCGCGCGACCACTTCCTTGCCGGTCCCGGACTCACCGAGGATCAGCACGCTGGCATCAGTGTCGGCCACTTGCTGCATCATCTGGCGGACGTGTTGAATCGCCCGGCTGGTGCCGACGAGGCTACGGAAAAGATTGGGTTCACGATGACGACCGCGCTCACGCGCCTGGTCATACATCTCGCGATAAACCTGTGCACGGTGCAGCGAGTCGAGCAATTTGCTGTAGCTGGGTGGCATTTCGAGAGTCGAAAGCACTCGACGACGCTGGTCTTCCGGCAAGTCAATGGAAGAATTATCACCCATTAACAAAACTGGAAGGAACTCATCCCAGGTTGAGAGTGTCTTTAACAGGCCCAAAAGTGCACCAGGAGCATTTACCGTCCCGATGAGGACACAGATTACTTCACGACTTGATGACAAAGAGCCGACAGCCTGCTGCCAGTCATGGCTGCCACAGGGTAAATTTTCTTCGCCAAGAAAATTTAAAATCACCGCCAAATCGCGGCGGCGGACGCTATCGTCATCAATCAGCAGAATTTTGGTTTCACGCCACATGCAATAGCAACTTCCCTAGTCAACTCAATGCCCAAAATGAGGGGCAAGCTAGACGCTTGCAGACACGTTATGCCTGTAGACGCCTGAAATCTGGAACCAGCCACTAGTTAAGTCAAAAAACCGTGCACAGTCAAATTTATGGCGCACTATGTTTGGATTAACTGGGGGTTTAACCAAACAGATGGTAAACCTTTGCCGCGCTCTGCGCTTGGTGGATCTGCGACATCTCGTCGACTATCGCTTGGCGCTCCCCCGTCGCTGCCTCCAGAAGCTGTTTATACACCCCCAGCAACTCCTCAAGGTTGTCGCGCAACGCGGCCTCGTCCACCGAAGCTTCACTCAAGACGTCTTCCATGCAGGAACGGCAAGCCAGGTCCAATTCACCGATGGCTTCCCAGTTGCGCTCGGCCAATGCACCCACGAGGGCATCCCGGGTTTGTTCGATTCGCTGCAAGACAAGACTCATGGTGATCTCCTTAGAACTGGGGAGCAGGGGCGCCAATGGCATCCCAACCGTCTTTGACCGTACGGAGCAGATCGGCGACTTCGTCAAGAATTTTTGGATCGGTCCTGAGATTGGCTTCAGCCAGGCGTTTCATCATGTAAGCGTAAAGATTATCCAGCTCAGTCACCGAGTCGGCCTGATTTTCCAGGTCCAGACCTTCGCGCAGACCACCGATGATGCCAATGGCCTTGCCGATCAGAATGCCCTTGTTCGGAATATCCTTGCGCTCCATCGCGCCTTTGGCCTGGGCAATACGATCCAGGCCGCCTTCCATCAGCATCTGCACCAGACGATGCGGGCTGGCTTCGGAAGTTTGCGCCTGAGCGCCAATCTTCTGGTATTGGCGAAGGGCTAACATTGGATTCATGTTGTACCTCATCAGAATTCTGTGGTTCGTATAAACAAATGTATCGACGACGCGTCAAAAAACTTTAGATTCAAAAACAAAAAGCCCGGGAGCGTGAAAACGCTGCCGGGCTTTTGGCACTCTGAGTGTTACGAGTTCTTCTGCTGCGCGGTCATCGCTTCGAACATCGACGTGATGTTGCTGGCTGTCGCCTTCAGCTTGCCGACAAGAGAATCCATGTCGTTGTACTTTTTGGTCAGTACCGCGGTCAGGGTTTCGATTCGGCGATCCAGGGCCGCCTGGTCATTGCTCAGCTTTTTCTTGGTTGAATCAAGGCTCTTGGCGCGCGCATCCAGGATGGAATCGACTGCTTTGCCATTGACGGTTTTACCTTCGGTGTAAGGCTTGATCGCATTGTTCATACGCTCAATCAGACCGTTGGTACCGGTGAACAGTGTTTGAACCTCACCGCCCAGCTTCTTGTCGTTCATTGCAGCGTTGAACTTGGTGCTATCGAAATCCAGTGCGCCGGTCTTCTGGTTGGTGGTGATACCCAACTGAGAAAGCACAGTCAGTTTGTCGCCCGCACCGGTCTGAGACAGCGGACCTCGCAAGGAATCCAGAATCGAACGCGGCAGCGGATCACCGGTCAATGCCGCGGAGACGGTCAGCTTGCCATCGTCATCCAGGGACGGCTTGGTCAAAGAAGTCACCGCGTTGGCGACAGCGTTGTACGCATCGACGAACTTCTGGATCGACGCCTTCAGACCGTCATTGTTGGACGCCACGGTAACGGTCGATTTGCCGGTGGTGAGCAAACTCAGACTCAGCCCGGAGATCGTCTTGTCAATGGTGTTGGACTTGCTGGTCATTGCCAGACCGTCGACGCTAAACACCGCATCCTGGGCCGGAGCGCCGATAGCCCCCGAAGAAGTGGCAGTCGGCGGGGTGGCCATCGCGGCGGTCCCATCGATTTCCAGGCCGGCAATACCGCTGGCGGAGATATCGGAACCCGCGCCAGTGGTCGTGGAACCCAGCACCAGGCGCGAGCCGAAGCTGTCGGTCACAATGTTGGCGCTCAAGCCACTGGACTGGTATTGGCTGTTGATCGAATCACGCACCGATTGCAGTGTGGCGCCTGCGCCCACAGTAACTGGATAGCTCTTGCCATTTTGCGTGATGGTCAGCGTACCAGCAGGGATCGCACTGGTTGTACCCCCGGCAAACGCAGCAGAGGCGACTTTCGAGGAGGTCGCCAGCGCGGTGACGTCGACCACGTAGTTACCGGCGACAGCCGTGTTGCTGGACGTAGCGGTCAACACTTTTACATCGGACGATGTCGCGGCGAAACCCGTGAATTGAGGGCTTGTCGTACTACCCAGATCGGTAAGCGCTTTCTGAAACGTGGCCAACAGCGACTTCAAGGTACCAATCCCGGAAATACTCGCCGTATTAGTGGCCGTTCCACGATCGATCTGACCTTGCTTGGCCGCTTTGTCAGCGTTTACCAAGGCTTTGACGATAGCACCAGTATCAAGGCCGGAACCTAAACCTGTGCCCGGTAGAATTGGACTTGCCATGTGGAACTCCCTTCAGTGTGTCGCCGGCCTTTTGACCACTACAACGCCCAAAAGAACATAGCAACAAAATTCGTGCCAGCTGTCAGGCTTTAGCGCTGAACAACAAGCTGCTTGCATCATTCAAACTATTGGCCAGTTTCAGGACTTCTTCGTTGGGGATCTGACGGATCACCTCACCGGATTCGCTGGCAATGACTTTGACGACCACTTTGCCCGATGGCTCATCGATCGAGAATTCCAGATTGCGCTTGACCGACTGAACGAATTTTTCAATTTCCTGAACAGCCATCTTCAGTTTGTCCTGCTCGGTCTGTTCGCTCTTCTCTTTTTCTTTCACGACAGTTACTGGAGCAACTACCGTTCGAGGCTTTTCCGCCGGCTTGTCGGCAACAGTCGTCGCCTGCTTGGCCGCAGGATAAGACAAGTTCAGCTTCACGCTCATATCCATGTCCATCACCTCTTAAACTGAAAAAGCGAGAGAGCGCGCATGCGCACTCCCCCGCCAAAACGCATCAGCTATTACTGAAGCAGTTTCAGTACAGCGGAAGGCAGTTGGTTGGCTTGAGCCAGAACTGCGGTCGAAGCTTGTTGCAGAGTTTGTTGCTTGGTCAGCTGTGCAGTTTCAGCAGCGAAGTCGGTATCTTGTACACGACCCAGTGCAGCACTGGCGTTTTCGTTGATGTTCTGCAGGTTGGAGATGGTGCTGGACAGACGGTTTTGTGCAGCACCGAGGTCAGCACGGCTGGAGTTGATCTTGGCCAGAGCGGCGTCGATTTTGGTCAGCGCGTTGTTCATCGAAGCTTCGGCAGTTGCCGAGTTGTTACCAGTGATCTGAACGGTAGCCGAGTCAACCGACAGGGTAGCTGCGTCGAAGCCGCTGTCCAGGGTCAGAGTGATCTGGTTGGTAGCGCCGGTGTTGGAACCAACCTGGAAGGTCATGGTACCAGCGGTGCCGTCGATCAGGTTCTTGCCGTTCAGGTTGGTCGACTTGGCGATACGAGTCAGCTCGTCCGACATCGAAGCGAATTCTTTGTTCAGAGCAGCACGGTCAGCAGTACCGTTCGAGTCGTTTCGCGATTGAACAGCCAGTTCACGCATACGCTGCAGAATGTTGGTCGATTCTTGCATCGCGCCTTCAGCGGTCTGAGCGATCGAGATACCGTCGTTGGCGTTTTTGATAGCCATGGTCTGACCGCGGATCTGCGAAGTCATACGGGTAGCGATTTGCAGGCCAGCGGCGTCGTCTTTAGCGCTGTTGATTTTCAGGCCGGAAGACAGGCGAGTCATCGACGTCGACAGAGCGTCGGAAGCGCGGTTCAGGTTTTTCTGAACGTTCAACGATGTGACGTTGGTGTTTACTGTTAAAGCCATGACGAATTCCTCGTTGGTTGGGTACTGCGGCTTCCGGCCCTGGCAACCGCCGGGTATGGCCTAGAGAACCTTCGTAATAGTTATCGTCGGGATCGGAACTTGCTTTAGGGGATTTTGAAAAATATTTGCCATCACGTTGCCACCCCCTGCAAATCAAGGGCTTGGCTATGTTCAAGCAGCGAAAAAATGACGTCAGGGAAATGCCGGTGACAGAGTGGCGAGGACTCGCCCGCACCGGCGGAGGAGAAACTGTTTAAATGGACAGACTGTCGCGCAGCAACTGGATCAGTTCGTATTCAAGATAGTCCGCCAGCGCCAGCCAGTTTTGCGCCTCCTGGCATTCGAGCATCCGGCCGAGCAAGAGAAGCCACTGTTGCTGAATAGCTTGTGGCAACAAATCGAAAGACGGCTGCACCGCTCCGATCAATTCGATCATCGCCAGCCCGGCTTCTACATCACGCCCCAAACGGAACAATGTTGCACATTGCTCTGAGTCGACGACAAAGGATTCAAGTCCGATCATGACGCCCACTCCGGATGAAATGCCGTACCGGCAATCATCGCCCCTGCCCGGCTGCTGTTATAGAAGCGCACCTGAGGATGGCCGGCGATAAAGCGCTCCAGCTCACACAGGTAACTGCGAAAATTGAGCTGGGTCTTGATGCGCTGACCGTTACCATCGAGCACCCAATGCTTGGCGGCGCCCAGTTGCGGTCCCAGGTCGCCATCGTTCCAGCCCGCATGGGTTTTGTCATTGGGAAAGGCAAAGTCGGCCCCGAGCAAGGTGATCTGCGCCGCGCCCATCTTCACCGCAAGATCTACTGCGGGATGAATTACGCTCCCGCCGACATACAGCTCGCCTTTGGGCTGTTGTAGACGCATCTGCTGATAAATCGGGCTGGCAGAATAACTGGCATAGCGCGGTCCCTGCCAGGCTTCAAGCACAAGGGGATCGACCATGGGCATATAGGCCAGGATGATATCGGTTGTACCTCCAGAGGGTAGATGGCGCACCGAAATGCGCTGGTCGATGCTGACCACCACATCAGGTCGGATCCCGTGATTGATCAGTGGTCGGTAGGCTGTATCGACACAAATGAACAACGGTCGTTCGGCCTGATTACGAATCGCGAGCAAGGTCTCGAAGTGCTGCTCAAGGCTCGGGCCCGTGGCAATGACGAACACCTCCTGACCTTTGCGCGAGCCGAATAACTCGGCCACATCCCGATCGCCCTGCACCAGTTCCAGGCTTGCCTGCAAGCGGTCGACGATGTCCGGAGCCTGAGGGTCGAACTCGCGATTATTGAACGCCAGGTGAGTTTCGCTGATCAACCGATCACGAATCTTGGCATTGAAGTCATCGGCCAGCACCAGTTCGGACGGCAACGCAAAGAACGGCAGCTGGATTTCCGCCATATCGCCGGCATATAACAATTCAACTCGTGGATCGCTGAGCCACTGCTGTTGATCGAGTAGTTGCAGCACCAGCGCAAACACCGCACCGTTGAGAATGTGCACATACAAACGCTCAAGCCCCGCGCGCTGCAGTAACTCCATCTGCAGATCGCCCAATCCGGTGCCGTAGGCATGCACCACCGAACTGTCGGTAGGCAGGCTGTCGGCCTGAAGCCTGGCCTCACGAGTCCGGTCATGGCGACTGGTCAACTGAATGCCATTGATGCTCAACGTCGAGCCCAGACCTTCCACCAGATCGGCCTGCAACAGACCCGGATCTTCAGTCAGCAAACGCTCAGCCACGGCCGGCCAGCGGCGCTGTATGACCTCGACGTTGCGCTCAAAGAACTCGCTCATGGAGCCTCGCTTTTCATTCGGGCAAAAAAATAGCGTTCAAGGTTACACCTTGAACGCTTTTTTTGTGCCTGGCTTTTAGAAGCTCAAGGACGATAGATAATCGCCGAGCCCCAGGACAAACCAACACCGAAACCGCTGAGCGCCACGCGCTTCCACTTGGAATCGAGCACGTGTTTTTCCAGCAGCAACGGAATGCTCGACGACACGGTATTACCGGTTTCAACCATGTCCTTGATGAATTTCTCAGGCTCGCCTTCGAAACGCCGCGCCACGGCGTCGACAATTGCCGCGCTGCCCTGGTGAATGCAGAAGGCATCGATATCATCGGCCGTCAGGCCCGAGTCACCGAGCAGCTCATGCAAATGCGCCGGCACTTTGAGCAGCGCGAAGTTGAAAACCTGACGACCGTTCATGAAGAACACCCCGTCGGAAACCTTCAAGTGCGGCGCGCCGGAACCGTCGGTGCCGAATTTGGCCTTGCCCAGCTGCCATGGCGCGTCTTCGCCCATCCAGGTCGCCGTGGCGGCATCGCCGAAGAGCATGGTGGTGTTACGGTCTTCCGGGTCGACGATCTTGGAGTACGGATCGGCGGTCACCAGCAAACCATTCTTCAGGCCCGCGGCTTCCATGAAGCCCTTGATGGCGTAGATGCCGTAGACGTAACCCGAGCAGCCCAGGGAAATATCGAACGCCGCCACGGTCGTTGGCAGGCCCAGTTTGTCCTGAACGATGGCGGCGGTGTGCGGCAAACCTTCTTCGTCGCCGTTCTGGGTAACGACGATCAGCACGTCGATGGCTTCACGCTTCAATTCGGGATTGTTGGCGAACAGCTCGTTGACCGCTTCGACACACAGGTCCGAAGTTTCTTGCCCTGCATCTTTGCGTGGCAGGAAGGCCGAACCGATTTTGCCCAGGATGAATTCTTCATCCTTTTCGAATTTTGCACCTTGTGCGTAATTGTCCACGCCGGCTACAGGAACGTAGCTCGCAATGCTCTTTATGCCAATCATTACGGCTTCCCAATAATAAACAGCCCAATACCACCGCTCGCAAGGATCCGAGGGGCGCCGACAAACAACGAATAACGTCGCCCTCAAAGGGGTGACAACGGAAAGAATAAAAGGCCATCACCGGTCCAAGAGCAGTCCAGGCGCCATCTTCCCTTTTTATACAATACAGTGAAGATGCGCGTTATGACTCGCAGGTCACGCTATTTTGCCGAATCAACCTCACAAGCGGTTATTCAACCAACGACCAATCCAGCGGTGTTCCGCGCTTGATGGCCTGGCGCGCACGGCGGCCCAGCAGGGTTTCAGCGTGTTTGGGGGCCAGCCCCAGGCCAGGGCGGATGGCTCGCAGATTGGCAACAGTGAAAGGCTCACCGGCGGCCATGTCCTGAGTAATGTAGAGCGAACGTCGGTATACCAGAGATTTGCGCTCGGCTTGGGTCACGCCGTAATGCACCTGGCCCATGGCCTGCCAGGCGCGTTCGGTTTCGATCACCAGGCTGGCGAGTTCAGCCGGTTCCAGGGAAAAACTGGCGTCCACGCCACCGGCGGCACGGTCGAGGGTGAAGTGTTTTTCAATCACCGTTGCCCCCAGCGCTACCGCGGCGACGGACACTCCGACGCCCATCGAATGATCGGACAAACCGACCTCACAACCAAACAGCTCCCGCAGATGAGGGAGCGTGCGCACATTGCTGTTGGCCGGCGTCGCCGGGTAGGTGCTGGTGCACTTGAGCAACACCAGGTCCTTGCAACCGGCTTCACGGGCGGCACGCACGGTTTCGTCGAGTTCAGCGATGCTGGCCATGCCGGTGGAGATGATCAGCGGTTTGCCGGTGGCAGCGACTCGCCGGATCAACGGCAGATCGGTGTTCTCGAAACTGGCGATCTTGTAGGCCGGCACGTCCAGGCTTTCGAGGAAGTCCACGGCGGTGTCATCGAACGGAGTAGAGAACGCCAGCATGCCCAATTCCTTGGCCCGGGCGAAAATCGGCGCGTGCCATTCCCACGGCGTATGAGCCTTCTCGTACAGCGCGTACAGCGAAGATCCGGCCCACAGGCTGTTGGGGTCCTTGATGAAAAATTCGCCTTCGGACAGGTCCAGGGTCATGGTCTCGGCGGTGTAGGTTTGCAGCTTCAGGGCATGTGCGCCGGCCTTGGCGGCGGCTTCGACGATGTGCAGCGCCACGTCCAGCGATTGGTTATGGTTGCCGCTCATCTCGGCAATGATGAACGGCGGCGCATCGGCACCGATCGAGCGATTGCCGATCTTGAAACTGGTCATGGGTGATCCTTTAAAACGCGTGTGAACGCACAAGCACTCTGAGTGAAACCTGCCTCGCGAAAAACTTTCAGCGACGCTGAATTGGCCGGCAGCACCTGAGCGGTGATGGCTTCCAGTTGCGGCCAATGAGCGGTGACAAAGGCTTCGCCCCGCGCCAGCAGCGCCCTGCCCCAACCCAGGCCGATTCGGCCTTCGAACAGATAAATCGAGACTTCGGCGCGAGCTTCATCGAGGTCATAACGCAGCACACCAACCGGGCCATCATCCGCCTCGGCGATCAACAGCAACCGCCGCGGATTGCTCAGGCTCGCGGCCACCCAGGCCTGATGCCGTTGCCAGTCGATGACGTGGGTGTCCAGCGACCAGCGCCGAACCGCCTGGGCATTGCGCCCATCGAACAACAATCGCGCATCGTCCTGAGTGGCCTGACGAACCTGCAACACCGCACCCGCCAGCGCTGCCGCCACCCGCTGCGCCCCGCGGCCATCGACCAACTGCCGCGAACGTTCGGCCAGACTCTGACGAATCCCCTGATTGCCCACGACAAAACCGATAGCTTGGCGCAACTGCTCGACGCTGACCTGTTCACGGTTGCCCAAAAACACATGGGCACCGGAGGTCGCCATTACTTCGCCGTTGGCCTGCTGATTATTCGCGACCGCAATGCAGATCGTCGGCAGCCCCATGGCCGCCCGCTCCCAACTGGTACCACCACCGGCACCGATGAACAGATCGGCCTCGGTCATCAGCCGGTAGAAGTCGCTGACAAAACGGTGCAGGCGCCAGTTCGGGCGATAGTCCACCAGACTCTGCATCTGCTCCCAGGCCGGGTTATCGGCACCCGCCACGAAATCGACTTCCAGCTCATGGAGGTCCGCCAGCGCCAACATCGCGTGGTGAGTCTGCATGGCCGCGTCGAAGCCGCCGAAGTTCACCAGCACGCGCCGGGCTCGAGGTTTGATCTCGATTGCCGGGCAACGGAACTCATCGCGCAGCAAGGCAAAGCGGGGGCCGAGCAATGCCTGGCAATCGGGCGTCAGCAGCGAGGCATAAGCTTCTGGCGTGCCCGACAGATTTTGATTGAGCAGCAGATCGACGCGGTATTGCCGAGTGGCCAAATCATCCACCGCCGCGATTCGCGGAGCCCAGCGGCGCGCGGCAGTCTGCCAATGGTGGTCGAGACCGTAGTGGTCGACGATGATCCAGTCGAACGCCGGATGACTGTCCAATGCCTGCCCCAGCGCTGCGATCTCCGCCTGCCACGGCAGCATCGACTCGATGGCCTGCTGCGGGTCTTCATCGCGATAGCGCTCCGGCAGCGCAAAGGTCTCGAAACCTTCGGCCCGCAGACTGTCCAGTCGATGCCCGGGCAACAGACGACAGGCGAAGGCAACGTGCGTGCCCTGCTTGCGCAAAACCCTGGCCAGGGTCAGGCAGCGGGCGACGTGGCCACTGCCAATGGTTGGCGACGCGTCGGCGCGGATCAGCACTCTCATTGCAGCTCACCACTCGCCTTCAAGGCGGCATAGAGGTATTCGGCGCGTTTCCAGTCTTCGAGGGTGTCGATGTCTTGCACCAAATGGCGCGGCAGAATCACCGGCAAGCTTGCTGGCGAGAACAACACATCGCCACGCAACCAGGCCTCGCTGCGCCCCCAATAGAACTGGCCGGCATCCTGAAAAGCTTCGGGCAAGTCCTGGGACCGGACCTCGCGAAATTCCGGATAGAGCGAGGTCAAGGCGCCCTGCTCGTCGAGGGTCAAGGCCCGTTGTACCGGGAAGCCAAAACCGGCGACTGAAAACGCAAAGGATTTGTCCGGGTGCCGCTCCAGCAACTCGAGCCCCTGATGCAGATAACGCGCCTGCAACAACGGCGCCGTCGCATAGACGCAGCAGGCATAGTCGAACGCTGGCAATTGCTGCAAGGCATGCACGATCACCGCTGCGGTCCCGGTGAAATCGTCGGCCAGCGCCGCGGGCCGCATGAACGGCACCTGAGCGCCATGGGCTCGCGCGAGCTCAGCGATTTCCTCATCGTCGGTGCTGACGATCACCTTATCGAACAAGTTCGATGCCAGCGCCGTGCGAATCGAACGGACGATCATCGGCACGCCATCGAACGGCTTGAGGTTCTTGCGTGGGATTCGCTCGCTGCCACCGCGGGCCGGAATGATCGCAACACAACTCAAGAGTCTCTACTCCTCAAGAATCAGTCGGCGCAATTGCTCGACCACATAATCCTGCTGTTCATCGCTCAGCAGAGGAAACAGCGGCAGGCTGATGGCCTCGGCGTAATAACGTTCGGCCTGGGGGAAATCACCCTCGGCAAAACCCAGGTCGCGATAGTACGGCTGCAAGTGCAGCGGAATATAGTGCAGGTTCACACCCACCCCGGCTGCTCGCAAACCTTCGAACACCTGTCGATGACTGAGGTTGATCCGTTCCGTCTGCAAGCGCACCACGTACAGATGCCACGCCGACTCGGCCTCGGGCTGCGCGCTGGGCAAGGTCAGCGGCAGGTACGCCAGCAACCGGTCGTAACGCGCCGCCAGTTCACGCCGACGCTCGATGAAACCGTCGAGCTTGTTCAGCTGTGACAGACCGAGGGCCGCTTGCAGGTCAGTGATGCGGTAATTGAAACCCAGTTCTACCTGCTGGTAGTACCAGGGGCCGTGGCTGGGTTCGGTCATCTGGTCGGGATCACGGGTCATGCCGTGGCTGCGCAGGCGCTGCAAGCGCTCGGCCAGTTCCGGGCGATTGGTCAACACCATGCCGCCTTCGGCACTGGTGATGATCTTCACCGGATGGAAACTGAACACGGTCATTGCCGCGAATTCGCCACACCCCACCGGACGCCCGGCATAGGATGCGCCGACCGCATGGGAAGCGTCCTCGATCACCGTAAAACCATAGCGCTCGGCCAGTTCGGCAATCATGCGCATATCGCAGCTCTGCCCGGAAAACGCCACCGCCACCAGCACTTTCGGCAGCTTGCCGTCGCGCTCGGCGAGCTCAAGCTTCGACGCCAAGGTGTAAGCGTCGAGGTTCCAGGTCAGTGGATCGATATCGACGAAGTCGACCTCCGCGCCGCAGTAGCGCCCGCAGTTGGCCGAGGCCAAAAAGGTGTTCGGCGTGGTCCATAACCGATCGCCCGGCCCGAGGCCGGCGGCGAGACAGGCAATGTGCAGCGCCGCCGTGGCATTGCACACCGCCACCGCGAAATCGGCCTGGCAACGCTCGGCCATGGCCTGTTCGAAACGCTCGATGGTCGGCCCTTGCGTCAGCCAGTCGGACTGCAACACGGCAACCACCGCGTCGATGTCTGCCTGATCCAGACTTTGCCGACCGTAGGGAATCATGCCGACAGCTCCGCATGCAGGTCAGCGATCTGGCCGACCGAGAGGAAGTGCGGGTTGGTGTCGGAGCGGTACTCGAAATCTTCGCTCACCGGCCGGCCCTGCTCGCCCAGTTTGTCGACAGCAAAATCCACGTCGACGCTGGTGAAGCGAATCGACGGCTGGATGGTGTAGTGATCATCGAACTCCAGGGTCATGCGCGCGTCGTCCAGCGGCACCATCAGTTCATGGAGTTTTTCCCCCGGACGAATGCCGACGTTCTTGTGCGGCAAATGTCCAGCCATGCCCCGCGCCAGATCGACGATGCGAATCGACGGGATCTTCGGCACGAACACTTCACCGCCGTGCATGCGGGCAAAACTGTCGAGCACAAACTTCACACCGTGATCGAGGGTGATCCAGAAACGCGTCATGCGCTCATCGGTGATCGGCAGCTCTTTGGCGCCTTCGGCAATCAGTTTGCTGAAGAACGGCACCACCGAACCGCGCGAACCGGCGACGTTGCCATAACGGACCACCGAAAAACGTGTGTTCTGATCCCCGGCGATATTGTTCGCAGCAACGAACAGCTTGTCCGACAGCAGCTTGGTCGCGCCGTACAGGTTGATCGGGCTGGCGGCCTTGTCGGTAGACAGCGCCACGACTTTTTTCACGCCGTTATCGATGGCCGCGGCAATGATGTTTTCCGCGCCGTTGACGTTGGTGCGGATGCATTCGGTGGGGTTGTATTCCGCCGCCGGCACTTGCTTGAGGGCCGCTGCATGCACCACGTAATCGATCCCGCGCATGGCCTGACGCAAGCGCTCGGCATCGCGCACATCGCCGATGAAGTAACGCATGCACGGCGCGTTGAACGTCTGTTGCATCTCGTACTGCTTGAGCTCATCGCGGGAGAACACCACCACCCGCTTGGGCTGGTATTGCTCCAGCAAGCGGCGGATGAAATTGCGCCCGAACGAGCCGGTGCCGCCAGAGATGAAAATCGATTTACCGTTGAACATGCCTTGAATCCTTTTACCTGTCAGCCAGGCTTATGCGAGCAACTGCGCCCAGTTCACGCTGGTCGGTTCGCCGAGAGTAAAGCCCTTGCCAGTCAAGGCCAGGTTCTGGTTGCAGGCCGAGTCGTGTTCGAAGCGGGCCTGCCACTTGTCGCGCAAAGCGGCGCGTGCTTGAGGCGCATCGGGCAGCAGGCCCGGGTGCAGTAATTGTGCTTGTGGCGTCCAGACAATCAGGTAACCGGCATCGGCGACTTTCAGGCACAAGTCGATATCGCCAAAAGCCTGGTCGAAATGTTCCTCGTCCAGACCGCCCACTGCTTCGAACACGTCCTTGCGAACCATCAGACAGGCACCGGATATTGCCGAATAGTTCTGCTCGACCTGATGGCCGTTCATGTAGCCCTTGGCGTCCTTACGTTCATCGACAAAGACCGAGCCGATCTCGCCATTCAAACCCAGGACCAGACCGGCCTGGGTGGTGACACCACGAATATCCATCAGCTTGGCGCCAACAATGCCGACCTCCGGACGCTGGGCCTGGTTGAGCATGGCGTCGAGCCAATTGGCATTGACCACTTCGGATTCCGCCGACAGCAACACCAGGTAGCTCCCCTTCGCCTCGGCACAGGCAAAGTTGTTCAGCGCCGAGGTACTCAGGCGCTGATCGCTGCGCACTACGCGAAGTCGATCGCCCTTGCCTTCAAGGCTGCTCAGCCAGGTTACGAGTTCTTCGGATTGGCTGTAATTGTCGGCAATCAGCACTTCGTGACGTTGATAACGGGTGCGCTGCAACACGCTGATCAGCGCTCGTTGCAGCGACTCAAGGTTGTCCTGGCTCTGGAGGATGATCGACACCAGCGGCCGCGCAGCGTGCTGATAGTCGATCTGGTAAGTCAGCGGCAGCGTCGAGCTGACCTGAGCGCGATATCCCCTTGCCGCCAGCGAACGGGTCAGCACCTGGCGCTCCTGAACGCTGACGTCCTCTACCGGGGCATTGCAAATCAGCAGCGGCTCGGCCAGATGTGCCAGGCCCGCCAGCCCGCCGTCCTCGATCAGACGCAGCAACAGATCGAATTCCAGTGCCAGGCTGTACTCGGCGGAGAAACCGCGTGCCTGAGCCAGCACATCACGCCGGATCAACCAGTGGCGAGCCATCAGCGACGGCACGCTTTGCAGCAGATCGAGGTTGACCCCCGGCCGGAATACATCCGCCAGTGCACCGTTGGCCTGACGCTGAAGCTCGTCCATCGCCACTGCACGTACACCCTCGGCACCGGCCAGCTCGAGGCTGGCGCGCAGTAAACCGCTGGCAGTGAACTGATCACCGGCCTCGGCCAGCAACAGCCAATCGGCGGTGGACTGACCGACAATCTGGTTGATGCGCTCCACATAATTGGTCGCGGTGACTTTGACGAAGTGCACGGTGTCGCGCACGGATGTGGTCGCCGGTAAATCACCGGTAGTGAACACCACCACGTTGAACGCTTTGCAGTAACCACCGACCAAGCTGTCGAAGGTCGCCTGCAACTTGACCCTATCGGCATCCAGATCCAGCAACAGGATGCCGAACTGAGGACCGCCATTCTGTTTGGCCAACTGTGCAGCGATTGCCTTGAGCTGCGCGGCATCCGGGTTGCGCGCTTCGAGCCAGCTCAGCAAGCGGCCGGACGGCATGTTCTCAAGCAGTCGGTGGTGTTGCTGACCCGGTAAAGCGTTCAGTCGCTCGGCCCAGGCTTGAAGCTTGAGGCCTTCTTCCTGCTCGTCACTGTCTTTCAATGACTCCGCCAGGCGCTTGACCACCGCGCGATTGAACACGTTCAGGCTCAAGGCCTCCCACAACCGGCTCCGCACGGTGCGGTCGGTGTCGTTGGGGTGAACGCGCATCAACTCATGCTGCTTGAGCAGGATGCCTTCCAGTTCCTGAAGTTGCAGGCGACCGGCAGGCATCGCGTGCAGCAGGAATTCGAACTCGGTCAGCAGATCGAATACCGGTTTGTTGTAGAACGGCATTTCGACGAATTGCTCCGGGCCGAATGAACGAATCGGCTCTTCCCCCGCCTCACGCCAGGCCGAGCGAATAATCATGGTGCCTTTGAGCGAGCGGCCTTCGATCAGGCAGTCGGCCATGGCGGCAAAACTGTCCAGGGCAATTTGTTTGACCCGGGCCGGATCCTTGTTGTCGCTGAGTGGCGTCGGGATCGAGGCCAGGAATTGGGCAAACTGCTCACGCTCGGCAACGCTTTTGGCGTCTTTGAAAGTCAGCACCGTCAACACGTTGGTGTTGTGGTCCGAAGCGCCATAGTTCATTTCCCGCACGGCGAACGGAATCGGCAGGATCCGCGCTTTCGCGCAGGCCAATAAATAGAAGGTGTGACCGATTTCCTGCCATTCGAAACTGGTGCCCGCTGGCAGCAGGCTGTACCACTGTTGCAGCAAGTCGGTACGGGTGACCGCATAGAACGGCGGCAGGAAATTATCCATGAACCGCAACACACGGTCTTCGGCCTGCTCCGAGTTGTAATCCTCTTGAACCTTGCGGTCGCGACGGAAGTAGTTCACTTCAGTGGCACGGGTCAGGTACATGATCCCGTAGCCATGGCACAAGCCGTAGTCGGGATTGGCTTCGAGAAACGCCACCGACTCGGTCAGTGCGCGGTGCAGCAGGAAGTCATCGTCGGCGGCAAATACCATGTAAGGCGTGGTGACCTGGTTGACGCCATAGGTGAGTTTTTCCTGCAGTCCCTTGTAGGTGTATTGCGGCAAGTGGCGATAGTCGACCGACGGGAAGTCCCGGGCCATGTTCTCGTCACCCTCAGCGGACGAGTCCAGGACCAGAACCGTGCAGGGATAGTTGCTGTAGTACTGCAGGGTACGCCGCAGAAACGCGTTCCGGTTGTGAGAAATCACCACGACCGTAAAGCGCTCGTTCAGCGGAGCAACGTTGTTTTGAGCACTGCTTTGAACCTGCATTTTCCTATCCCCACAACCGGCCAATCGCCAAGAACCTGAAGCCACTTTTTATTAACGAACGCGACGTAGATAGCCGTCAGGCGCCACGGTGATCAGCAGTTTGTTTTGCATCTGCTGGTCGATCTCGAAGTCCTTGTTCTCTTCCAGGTACTTCCATACCGCAGTTTTCGGGTTGTCGCCCGGGCCCCATGGACGATCCGGGAAGAAGTCGGCCGGCATGTCTTCAACAACGGTGTCCATCACCACGCAATAGCTGTCCACCGAAACCAACGGCGCATACAGACGCAGCTCTTCGAGCACGTGGTCGTGGGTGTGGTTGGAATCCAGCACCAAAATCACTTTCTTGCCTTCGGCGGCAGCGCGCACTTGTGCGGCGATCGCAGGATCGATGCTCGAACCTTCAATCATCTTGATACGCTTGCTCATCGGATGGCTTTCGATGGCTTCGCGGTTGTGCGCACGGATGTCCAGGTCGATGCCCAGCACTTCACCGTGGCCTTGCAGCTCCAGCAACGATGCGTAGTAGATGATCGAACCGCCGTGGGCAATGCCACACTCGATGACCAGGTCCGGTTTGACCTGCCAGATGATTTCCTGCATTGCCATCATGTCTTGCGGCAGCTGAATGATCGGACGGCCCATCCACGAGAAGTGGTAGCTGTATTTGTGCCTGGCCGATTCATTGAAGAAATCCCGGGCCAGGCCGGTGAGTTTCTGGTCATCGCCTTGGCGGGCGATTTCTGCCTGGCATTCAGCTTCGAAGGCTTTGTTGATGCTGTTGTCGGTCATTTCAAAATTCTCAATGGTCACTGGAACGAAGCGCTATCGACGGCGTGATAGACGTAGCGTCCACCGGTCATCCGCTTGATTTCTTCGAGGTAATTGGAGTTCATCACAAACAGGTTGGCGCCTTCGGGCAGAGCATCCATGGCCTCTTGCGGCGAGGACACCCGCGCGCCGCTCAGGGGCAGATATCGGCCCTGTTTAGCCGGGTTGATATCCACCACGCGATCCACCGCCACACCCGCGCGTTGCAGAAATAGCGAATAAATCACGCCTTTGGACGACGCGCCCCAGATCGCCGAGCCTTGCTCAGGCGCGGCCTGGATGATCTGCACGGCGCGGTCGAGGCTGGCGGTGAAACCTTCGGGCAGCGTCAGGCGCGGCACCGGTTGTTCCGGAGTCAGCCGCAATGTCGCAAGGTCGGCGACGATGTACAGGTACTGGCCACCAAACAGGTGACCGGCCTCGTGCACCGTGCCGAACATTCGGCGCAGGTCATCGAGGCGGAAATAATTGACGTGCTCGTAGAACAGGTCGAACCAGGCGCGATGCTCGAGAATCCAGTCGAAACACGGCACTTCGATATAGATTTGCCCGCCCTGATTGGCCTCGGCGATGACCGCCAGAAAGCTCAACGGATCCTGAATATGCTCCAGCACATGGCGCAGCACGATGGCCTCCGCCGACAGGCCCAGGCCACGTGTGAACGGTGCCTTGATCACATCGCCGTTGTCGCCTTCGTAGGCCGGATCGATGCCGGTGATCGAGTAACCCAGGCCTTTGAGCAGTTCTAGAAAATAGCCCTTGCCGCAGCCGACTTCGATCAGCTCTTGCCCCTTGAAGTGGCGAGCAATGATTGCTTCGACATCGTTCAAGTGCTTCTGGAACTGGCCGGAATGCGCCTGCTCGTTCTGATAGTCGGCGTCGTAGCTGAGCTTGTCGGCATCGAAGGCCTGATTGAAGATCAGCCCGCTCGCCTCGTCCTGCACCAACAGCATGTCGGCGCTGGCCGAAGCCCTGGCCGACTCCGGGTCGGCAAAGGTACGGTTCTGCAACACCGGCAGGTCGGCGACCCGATACAACTCATGCCTCATGCTCTGCTCCCAGTAGCTGTTGCAAGCGGTCCGCCACGCCCCAGAACGCCATTGGTTCATGGGTCGGGTATGGGTAATGACCCAGGTTCAAATCGATTGACGCGCCGCGCTCACGCAAGCGCTGCTCGACCAGCGCTCTGACCGATATCGGCTGGCCGCTGCAGCAATTGATCAGGCCATCAAATTCGCGCTGTTGCAGGATTGCGGCGAGGTAACCGGCCGCCGTGCCGATCGCCAGGTAATCGCGCAATTGCTCGCCGGCCGACATGTTGAAGCGGTGGTCCCCAGCCTCGATTGCCCGGTCCAGTGCCGCCAGTAAACTGTTGGGGTTCTGCCCTTCCCCATGCAGGTAAAACAGCCGCGCCCATTGCAGAGTGAACGGTTGAATGCGCTGCAGATTTTCGAGGAACAGCCGTAGCGTGTTCTTCGCCAACCCGTAAGGGTTACTCGGCCGAGCCTCGCTCTGCTCGCTGAGCGGTCCACTTTGCAGGCCGTATTCAAAACAGGTGCCTGTCACCAACACCTGCGACACGCCCGCCTCGACCGCCCCCTTGATGAATCGGTAATCGGCCATCAGGTTGTGCTCGAAGTGAAACAGCGCCTGATAGTTCGGCAAGCCTGGCCAGGCGAGATGCGCCAGGGCGTCGATGCCATCGGTCAGCGCTGCGATGTTCCGATCGTCGGCGTGAATATCTGCCGCGATGAACTCCACGGCATTGATCCACGGCAAACTCGCAGCGGCTTCGGCGTTACGCGCCACGGCCCGGACTTCACAGCCACGCGCGAGCAAGGCTTCGACCAAATGGCGGCCGACGAACCCGGTGGCACCGGTCACCAGCACTTTCACAGTACGGTCAACTCGGGCACGGCGATCACGAAACGGCCGTTCCACTGCCGTACCTGCGCCAGTTGCTGGCTGACTTCGTGCAGCAGGTTCCATGGCAACACCAGGATGTAATCCGGTTTTTCCAGATCGATCTGCGTTGGCGAAACGATCGGAATGCGACTGCCCGGCAAGTACTTGCCCTGTTTGTGCGGGTTGGCGTCGGCCACCCAGGCCAGCAGGTCCGGTTTGACCCCGGCGTAGTTGAGCAAGGTGTTGCCCTTGGCCGCCGCGCCATAACCGACCACGCGCTTGCCGTCGGCCTTGGCCTGCAGCAGGAAGCGCAACAAATCATGCTTGATGCGTTCGGCAGCGGGCGCCAGGGTCGCGTAGTACTCGGTGGTTTTCACACCCGCATCAAGTTCAGCCTGCAACTGCTCGCGCACCGTCGATTGCACGGCGCGGCGCTCACCGTCCTTGCGCTGCACGAACACCCGCAGCGATCCGCCATGGGTGGTCAACTGGCTGACATCGAACACCTCCAGCCCATTGCGCTCGCACAGCGTCTGCACGGCAGTCAGGGACAGATAGGAATAGTGCTCGTGATACAGCGTGTCGAACTGCTGCCCCGCCATCAGCGTCAGCAGCTGCGGAAATTCGAACGTCGCCACGCCTGTCGGCTTGAGCAAGGTGGCGAAACCACCGAGGAAATCATTGATGTCCGGCACATGGGCGAGCACGTTGTTGGCCGCCATCAGGTCAGCGGCCCAGCCTTCATTTTTCAGCTGCGCAGCGGTGTCGCGACCGAAAAACAGTTCGCGAATCTGCAGGCCTTTTTCCCGTGCCGCCTGCGCGGTGCTGCGGGTCGGTTCGACGCCCAGACACGGGATGCCGCGCCCCGCCACGTACTGCAACAGGTAACCATCATTGGCCGCGATTTCCACCACGCGGCTGTCGGCGGTCAGGCCGAAGCGTTCGACCATCTCGGGGACATAGCGCTCGGCATGGGCCAGCCAGGTGCTGGAGAACGAACTGAAATATGCATACTCGGCATCGAACAGGCTGTCGGCGCGGGTGTAATCCTCGGTCTGCACCAGCCAGCACTGTTGACACACCGCGACCTTCAGCGGCACCCATTGCTCGGCTTGTTCCAGGCGATCCGCATGCACGTAGGCATTGGACGGCGGCGAGGTGCCGAGATCGATCAGCGGCAGGCTCAGCGGTGCAGCGCAACCACGGCAGTTCATAGACGCACTCCAGCGAAGTGTTCATCGAGCAAGGGATGGCTGGAGTCCCGGGCCGACAGATTATTGACAGGCAACGGCCAGACAATCGCCAGCCGTGGATCATTCACGCTCAAACCGCCCTCATGCGCAGGCGTGTAATCGGCGCTGTGCAGGTAGAGCAATTCGGCGTCGTCGGTGAGGGTCTGGAAACCATGGGCGAACCCGGCCGGGATCAGCAGGCTGCGACCGTCGCCGGCGCGCAAGTGTTCGGCGTGCCAGTGCAGAAAGGTCTCGGAGTCGGGGCGTAAATCCACCGCCACATCCCAGACTTCACCGCGCAGGCAAGTGATCAACTTGGCTTCCGGCGCATTGGAATTCTGATAATGCAGGCCGCGCACACTGCCTCGCTCGCGGGTGCAGGAGTGGTTGATCTGGCGGATATGAAACGTCTGGCCGAAGGCGTTCAGGCTGCCTTCGCAAAACAGCCGAGCGAAGTGACCGCGATCATCTTCGAAGCGTTTGTGCTGGACACTGAACAGGCCGGCCAGCGGCAAGGCTTTCAACAGGAACTCACTCACAGCGCGCCTCGGTACAGGTTCAACTGGTTCAGGGTGACTTCCCGCATGTCATCGCCGTTCTGCCACGCCAGGTGCCAGTCGAGGGTCTGGGTCAGGCACTGCTGCAACGACCAGCGCGGTTGCCAGGCCAGCAACTGACGCGCGCGACTGCTGTCCAGGCGCAGCAGGCCGGCCTCATGCAAATCACTCGGTTCGATGCGCAAACCGCGCGCTTGCGGCCAGCGGCTGGCGAGCAATTCGACCACTTCACCGACGCTGCACATGTCCGCTTCGCTCGGGCCAAAGTTCCACGCACCGGCAAACTTGGGGCCTTGCTCGTAGAGGCCGGCGGCCAGTTGCAGGTAACCGGCCAATGGTTCCAATGCGTGCTGCCATGGGCGCACGGCTTGCGGGTAGCGCAGGGTCACCGGCTCATCCGCCGACCAGGCTTTGAGCACATCGGGAATCAGGCGCTCTGGTGCAAAGTCACCGCCGCCCAGCACATTGCCGGCACGCGCGGTGGCCAACGCCAGGCCGTGTTCGGCGTACTTGTCAGCCGGGAAAAACGATGCGGCGTAAGACTGCGCCAACAATTCGCAACAAGCCTTGCTGCTGCTGTAAGGGTCATGGCCGCCGAGGGCTTCATCCTCGCGGTACGGCCACAGCCATTCCTTGTTGGCGTAGACCTTGTCGGTGGTCACCAGCACGCAGGCGCGCACGCCGCCGACCTGGCGGATCGCTTCAAGCAGATTGAGGGTGCCCATGACGTTGCTGGAGTAGGTCCCCAGCGGATCGCGATAGCCTTCGCGCACCAGCGGTTGGGCCGCCAGGTGCAGAACGATTTGCGGCTGGGTTTCGGCGATCAGTTCCAGTAAGGCACCGAGATCACGCAGGTCACCGCGCTGATCATTGATGCCCTCGTGTACCCGCGCCAGTTCGAACAGGCTCGGCTCAGTGGACGGATCGAGCGAAAACCCGCTGACCTCGGCACCGAGGCTTTGCAGCCACAATGTCAGCCAGCTGCCTTTGAAACCGGTGTGGCCGGTCAGCAGAACACGTTTTCCGCGCCAGAATTGCGGGCTCAGTCCCATTGCTTCCATGGGGCCTCCCCGCTCTGCCACAGCGCTTCGAGGTGGTTCTTGTCGCGCAGGGTATCCATCGGGTGCCAGAAACCTTCGTGCTCGAAGGCCTTCAATTGTTCATCCTGGGCCAGACGCGCCAAGGGCTCGGCTTCCCAAGTGGTTTCGTCACCGCCGATGTATGACAACACGTTGGGCGAAAGCACAAAGAACCCGCCATTGATCCAGCCACCGTCGCCACGGGGCTTCTCGGTGAAACCGAGCACCTGATCGCCATAACGCTCCAGGGCCCCGTAACGGCCTGGCGGTTGCACGGCGGTGACGGTCGCCAGCCGACCGTGGGCGCGGTGGTAGTCCACCAGCTGACGGATGTTGATATCGGAGACGCCGTCGCCATAGGTGAAGCAAAACGCCTCTTCGTCCTTGAGGTAACGGCCGGCGCGCAGCAAGCGGCCACCGGTCATGGTTTCCTCTCCGGTGTCGATGAGGGTGACGCTCCACGGCTCGCTGTAATTCTGATGCACGTCCATGCGGTTGTTGCGCATGTCGAAGGTGACGTCGGAGGTGTGCAGGAAGTAGTTGGCGAAGAAGTCCTTGATCGCATAGCCCTTGTAGCCAAGGCAGATCACGAAATCATGAATCCCGTGGGCAGAGTACTGTTTCATGATGTGCCAAAGAATTGGCTTGCCGCCGATCTCGATCATCGGCTTGGGCTTGAGGTGCGACTCTTCGCTGATGCGCGTACCGAGACCACCCGCCAGAATTACTGCCTTCATCGCTGTCCTCTTGCTCTTCGCGCGGCGCGGCAGCCCCCCGCAAGGGTTGGCGAGCCGTCATGCACATCATTTACCCGCAGCCATTGGGCCGGTCATCCCCTCGGGGGTGAAGGTTTTATGGCGATATACGGGGCGACTTGCAGGAAGTGAGCCAATTGCGCAGCACAAAAAAGATCGCAGCCTTCGCCTGCCAACACATTGCTGTGAAGCTGTCGAAGACTGCGATTTTTGATACCTGGAAGGTAATAGCAGAATCAGTCCGGCAACCAGCCCCATAACCAGTGATTGAGGTTGTCGCCACGCAACATGAAATCCCGATGCACCGCTTCACGCAGTTCATCGCCCATGCGGTAGCTGGCATCCGGGTCAGCCAAATGCATGCGGATCGCCTGCAGCCATTCGTCCGTGCTGTTGCTATAGACCTTGGTACACGGCAAGTGGCCGCGATAGGCCTCGGTGTCGGTGCAGATCACCGGGTACCCGCAGGCGCCGTATTCCAGCAGGCGCAGGTTGCTTTTGCAGTCGTTGAAAATATGGAATTCCAGCGGTGCCAGCGCCAAGTCAAGGTTCAGGCTGGCCAGTTTGAATGGGTAGCTCTGCAAACCGATGGTGGAGTGAAACTCGTGAACATACGGACGCAAGGCGTCAGGGCACATGCCGAAGAACACCCACTCGACGTCGTTCGCCAGTTCGCGCACAACCTCGGCAATGATCTCCAGATCACCGGTGTGGCTGGTTCCACCCCCCCAGCCGACTCGCGGCTTGCTGGAGGTGCGACGGTGACTGGTCAGTGTCGCCCAAGGGTCCGGCGATAGCATGTTCGGCACCACGCGGATCTCGCTGTGCATACTCGACAAGGCATCGGCCAGCGGCTGAGTGGTGACCACTACGCGATCGCACAGGCCAATGCCTTCGCGCAACAGCTGCTCGGTATTGACCGGTTTGTTGCGTGCGTGGGTGTTTTTCTTCGGCGCACTGACGATGTAGTCGTCGAGCTCGAAAATTCGTAGCGCACTGGAATACTTTTTCATCCGCAGAATGTCACCCGCGGCGCCTTCGCTGTAACGCCCTTGCAGAATGATCGTGTCGGGTGACAGACGCTCGATCTCCACGGTCGAGGGCGACTCATAGGCCACCCGCGCGATCACCCGACCGGCTGCTTCGAGTTCGGCCAGCGGCGCGGTTACCCGGTAATGGCCCACGGCGGTGCTGTTGACCGGCAGACCGAGAATCAACGGCAAGGCACGGGTGCAGAACGGATTCCAGTTATTGCGCAATGACGGCTCCAGACTGAAGCTGGAAATCCCGAGGCTCAGCGCCGGGCTGTAGGCCGGATCCTTGGCGATCTTCGGCAGCCATTTGCGATAAAAATCCTCCTGTTCACGCTCGCGCAGCGCCAGTGTCGAAGGCTGTGCCGGCGACACATCTTGCGGCACCCACACCACACTGGAATAAGGCGTCCAGACCACCAGGTAGCCATCCTTGGTCGCCCGCAAACACAAGTCGACGTCGCTGAGGCCCTGGGTGAAGGTCGCCTCATCGAACTGCTCGAGTTCATCGAACACTTGCTTGCGCACCATCAGGCAGTGACTGCTCACCGCACTCCAGTTCTGGGTCACGTGCAAACGCTGCATGTAGCCGCGAGAACCGGCCGCTTCGCCATAAAATGGCGAACCGACGGGTCCGGCAAGACCAAGAATCAACCCGGCACTGACGATCGAACCCTCGGGGCTGAGGAGGCGGGCACCAACCACACCCACTTCGGGACGCTGGGCATGATTGAGCAACTCGTCCAGCCAGTCGCTGTCGCAGATTACCGTCTGCGCACTGAGCAACAGCAAGTACTCGCCATGCGCCAGGCTCGCGGCAAAGTTACGGATCGCCGCGTCGTTGGCGTCGCCGGCATAACGCAACACGCGCAGCATTGCGGCGCCCAGCTGTGCCATCGCCTCCAGCCAGTCGAGCATCGCCGGGTCGTCCGTGCCACTGTCGACGATCAGGATTTCGTATTGGCTATAGGCCGTACGTTCGATCAGGCCTTCGATGCACCGCTGCAACGCGTACAGCGAATCGCCGGTCTGGATGATGATCGACACCAGCGGTCGCACCCCATGGAGGTAGTCGATGCGGTTGATCAGCGGCAACGCTTCCTGCCGGATCGCGTGCGCCACGCCAATACGATCAAGATGCGCACTGACCATGCCGGCGTTGCTCTCGATCACTTCGGGCAATGACAGCCAGGCGGCGAAAGACTGAGTCGACTCTACCTGGATTTCGGCGATGTGCTCGATGGTTTGCGGCCCGGACTCTTCCACCAGACGCCATAACAAATCGTGCGGCGCCAGCTCACCGTGAGCCGAATCGAAACCGCCCAGCGCCATGAAGCGCTGCCGCTCGAAGGCCAAGGTTCGACCGACGTAGGGATAGGCGCGCATCAGATCCAGATTGAAATCGGGTTTGAATACCGGATCGATCGACTCGCCATCGACCAGCGCCCCTTCGTCACTGTAGGCACAGAGAAAGCCTGCCGAACCAGCAATGCGTTCGGCCAGGATCAGCAGAGCCGACTCGCGCAAGATGTCACCAGCGTGCAGCAGATAAAACCAGTGGGCACCTTCCAGTTGTGGAACCACGGCGTTGAGCTGTCGCGCCCAGTCAGACTGAAACGGTAACTGCACGATGCGATCATCGGCGGCGCAGCATGCATCGGAGAGCACCACCACCGCTTGCGGCGCGTAAAGCTGACGACTGATGCTTTGCAATGTAGTGTTCAGCGCAGCGCTATCGGTGCCGCTGTCGATCACGATAGGCACGATCTGCGGACGGTACGCCCAACTGTCGAGGCGTTGCGGCATGAGCCGTTGCTCGACATCGGAGAACCTGCGGATCGCCAGCCATTCGCGATAGAAATCAGCGTAGCTTTCGCTCTCCCCGCCCACCCGGCCATTTACCACCGTGTTGCGGTTGCCCAGAATGCGCACCACGCACAACTCTTCCCAGGCGTGGGGCTGGTCGGTGATTTTGGTCAGTTCGATGTAACGCACCCAACCCGATGCCGGTGCCGATTCACCGCTGCGCGCCGCGAGCATCTGCGAAAGCCAGCTCCACTCCACGGCTGCGGCCTTGACCATTTCAGGGGTTTTGCTCAGGCGCTCCGGGTACAGACGTTCAGTGCTCAACACAGTGCTCAGCGACACCAGATTGCCGCGACGCATCAAGCACACGAACAAGGCGAAATCGAGCATGGCGACGAAACCGGCACCGTCCTGAATCAGCGCCGGCAACAGCTCCAGCACATCGGTGCGGCGCATCAGGGTCGAACTGAAATTGCCGAGGAAATTCTTTGGCGTACCTTCAAAGATCGCCAGCATGTCATCGCCCTTGAGCAAGGCGTCGTTCGGTGAGAACCGGCAGTTGTCGACCCGTGGCGGCAAGATGAAATTGCCGGCGTCGCTGAGCATCCGCAGGGCAAACACTACATTCACGTCCGCGTGATCAATCAACACCTGTGCCTGTAAGGCAATGCTCGGTGAAAACAGACGATCGTCGTCGCACAGCACTTTAATGAACTCGCCCCGGGCTTGCTCGACGCAACGCAATACGTTTTTCTGCAACCCCAGACGCAGCGGATTGCGCAAGTAACGAATCGGATGAGCCGGCTCGACGAAGGTCTCGACAATGTTGCGGATTTCGTCGCTGGACGAATCGTCGCAGATGACGATCTCGATGTGCTCGTAGGTCTGGGCGAGCGCGCTTTCCAGTGCCTGACTGAAGAAGCGCGGGTTGAAGGCTGGGATGACGATGCTGACGAGGGGACGTTGATTCACGGCGGGAACTCTCGAGCGGCGGGCCTCTACCCTTTCAGGCAGAGGCCCCGGAACCGCTTAAAAAAAGACGGTTGACTGCTCGGCAGGCGCAGGCTCAGACCTTGTTGAACAGGCCCAGCTGAGCAATTTTGCTGAAGGCCAGTTGCGAGGCTTGCAACATGGTTTGTTGCAAGGTCAGACGGGTCATCACTTCAGCCGGATCGGAATCGCGGATCGATGACTGGGTCTGGGCATTGGCCAGTTTCAGACTCTGGTTGGTATCGCTCTGGGTATCCAGGGCAGCACCGCGACCACCGACCGAGCTAATGGCACTGGACAGCTGATCGGTGCCGCTGGCCAGGTTGGCAATACCCGACGCCAATGACGCTTGCAGCTTCTGAGTAGCGATCGGGTCACCATTGGTTGGTGTATTCAACGCGGTTTTCAACTGGCTCACGGTGTCCAGGATGTTCTGGGTTTCATGAGTGTTGACCGCAATGCTGAACTGATCGTTGGCAGCCGGCGTACCGCTGACAGTGAAGCTCACACCCGAGGCGGTGGCGACGCTGCCGGCCATGGTTCCACTCGACACCGGCTTACTGCTGGCCGTCAAAGGCGCTGCGTACAACTCGAAGGCGGTAGCGCTGGTGAACTTGAGGATCGCCGAGCCACCAGGAAAACTGGCGTGGTAATCCGCCGGGTTGGTGATGCTGCTGTTGGTGACCTGCGCCGCCGAAGGATTGCCCGGGCTGCCGGTTGCGCTGAAAGTATCTGGCTTGGCCGCCAGGGTAAACGTGTGGCCAGGCAGCGCGGTCGCCGCCGTGTCGCCGGCGTTCAGGTTGATGTTCAGGGTCAGCTCGACGCCACGGAAAGTGACGGCCTGGCCGGCCTTGCTGGCAGGATCGAATGCGCCACCCTGACTGGCTTCGGCAGTCACATCATTGCCGCCCGAGTCAGTGATTTTCAGTTGGGTGCCACTGACGAAGTCCACGGTATACGGCTCGCCGCTGCGGAATTTGGCGTTGTAGGTGACGTTCGAAGACACTTGGCCGTTGGACAAGGTCACGCGGCCGTCATCCACGACCGGCGCGGTCCGGGTGACCTCGCTACGGCTGGTGTTGATCGCCTGTTGGAATACGTCCCAACCGGTGCTGTTGGTGGCCATCGACATGGTGTCGCCGATCGCCAGGTCAAGCGTTACCTGGTCACCGTTGTAGCTGTAGGTACCATCGTTGTTGCGTGTGAACGGCACGGTATCGCCCTTGGAGCCGGCGAAGATGTATTTACCGTTCTCGTCCTTGCTGTTCATCAGGCTCAGCAACTGCTCTTCGATCTGCCCCAGCTCCGAGGCGTTGGCCTGGCGGTCGGCATCGGTATAACCGGCGTTGCCTGCGCCCACGGCCAATTCCTTGGCGCGTTGCAGCACATTATTGATGCTGGTCATCACGGCTTCAGTGGTGCCCAGGGTCGCCTTGATGGTGGTGGTGTTGGCCTCGTACTGATCAAGCATCGACGCCTGCTGACCCAGTTGCAGCAAACGCGAGGCACCGACCGGATCATCCGCCGCGGTATTCACACGAACCAGGCTGCTGGCCTCTTCGCTGCTCTTGACCACGTTGGCGAAATTCTTCTGATAGTTGGCGGCCGAGGACTCGTAAAACTGGGCGGTAGAAATGCGCATGGGCTACGACTCCTTAAAGACTGTTGATCAGTGTGCTGAAGATTTCCTGCGCAGCCTTGATGATCTGCGAAGACGCGGTGTAGTACTGCTGGTACTTGACCAGGTTGCCGGTTTCCTCATCGAGGTCGACCCCGGACAACGAGTCGCGAGCGCCCTTGGCGTTGGCCAGGATCGCTTCGGTGGCCGCGCTGTCGAGCTTGCCTTGGGCGGCTTTGGCGCCTACGCCCTCAACCAGTTTGCCGTAGGCATCGTTCAGGGAAATGCCTTTGCTCGCCGAACCGGTGTCCACGGTCTGTTTGGTCTGCAAGCCGGCCAGTGCGGTACCGTTGCGGTTGTCCAGCGTACCCGGCTGGCTGAGCGAGACATTGATCGCAGAGCCTTGGCCTGGCGAACCGGCCACGGTCATGTCAAACGACACCGTGCGCTGCACGATTGGCGGTCCCGGATCATTGATCGCCGCACCGCTGGCGTCGACCAGTGGAATGGTCAGGCTCAGCGTATTGTTTTGACCCGGCACAATGGTGCCTGTGCTGAGCGAGTTGCCTTGGGCATCGAGCAGTTCGTAAGTCTGGGTCGCACCGCCCGTCGCGCCGAACACAATCTTGACCGGAGTCGAGGTCTTCAGACCGTTCTGGATCGTGGTGCTGGTCGCCGTGTCGTAGATATCGAATTTCGTGGTCAGGGTCGGTTGACCGCTGGCCGGAATCGTCAATGTGCCGCTGCCGCCCGCTGCAATGGCCGCGCCCAACGGGGCCGCGATGGCCAGACGCTTGGCGTCGGTCATCTCGGTCTTGATGGTGGTCGCCGCGTTGCGGGTCGGGGTGATCTTGAAGGTGTCGCCGGCGGCTGCGGTGCCACCGGTGAGCTTCATCGAGAAACCATCGATCACTGGCGGCGGCGTGGTCAGCGTGCTGAATGCGCCCATGGCGGTGCCTTCAGGCAGGCGCTGCACGGTGTAGTTGGTGGCGCTGGTGAAGATGACCTTGTAATCGTTGATGGTCAGCTTGCCGCTGTCCTCGATGCTCACCTCGAAGTTGCCCGAGCCGGCGCTGTTGCCGACCGTGGCAACGCTGCGCTGAGCCATTTGCGCGGCGCTGTTGATGCTGTTGAACAGGTTCGAACCGAAGTCACCGTTCTTGTCGATGCCCTGGGCCTGGATGGTATTCATCTGATCGGCGACGACCAGCGCCACACGTCCCAGCTCGTTCATGGCCGGGTCCAGCACGGTGCTGCGATAGCGCAGCAAGCCGCCCATTTCACCACCGCTCATCACCGAGGTGATGTCGATGGTGCTCGAACCACGATTGAGCTGAATGGCCGAGCGCGATGGGTCGTCTTTGCTCGGCACCACTTCCAGTTTGCTGGCGGTGCTGCCCATGACCAGCGGCTGACCGCTGCCCAGGTAAATGTCGAGGTTACCGTCACGCTCCATCACCTGCGCACCGGTGAAAGTGGACAGTTGGCGTACCGTCTCGTTGCGCGCATCGAGCAAGTCGTTGGGCTGGCCGCCGGCTTTGGAAACTTCGGAAATCTTCTGGTTCAGCTGGGCCACGGTGGCGGCCAGTTTATTGACCTGATCAGCCATGTCCGCCAGGTTGCCGTTGACGTTGGCGTTCTGCTGCGTCAACTGGCTGGAGATCGAATTGAACCGGTTGCTCAGGGCTTGCGCATCGCTGAGCAGCAGTTGGCGGGAAGCATCGTCGCCCGGCTTGGCGTTGACGTTCTGTACCGAGGCGAAGAACTTGGTCAAGGCACCATTGAGGCCGGTGCCGCTGTCCGAGAGCAATTTATCGAGCGGGCTGATCTGCCCAGCGTAGGCAGCCGAGTCGCTGTTAAGCGAAGTGGTGGTCTGCAGCTGCGCATCGAGGTAGCTGTTGTACACCCGACGCACATCGGCCAGGGTCGTACCGGTGCCAATGTAGACATTGCCGAACGGATTCGAAGCCTTGGTGCCCTGCACGGTTTGCTGGCGTGAGTACCCGGCGGTGTCGGCGTTGGCAATGTTATTGCCGGTCACCATCAACGCGGTTTGACCCGCGGATAAACCCGACATCCCGATATTGAGCAAACTCATGGTTCAGACCTTATGCCTTGTGCCTATAAAGGCGTAATGGAAGCGCCCGCCGCAGCGTAGTTTTGGTAACTGGTCATCTGCTTGGCTATCTGCGAAATCTTGCTTGCGTAATCCGGGTCGGTTGCATACCCGGCTTTTTGCAACTCGCGTACAAACTGTTCTGGGTTATCGGCCGACTTCAGCACATCTTGATAGCGATTATTGCTTTGCAGCAGCGTTACAAGGTCATGGAAGCTGTCTTTGAAAGAGCCGTAGGAACGGAACTCGGCCGTCTCCTTGACCATCGCCCCATCTCTGAATTCGCTGGTGATCGCCCGCGCCGAATCGCCCTTCCAGTTACTGCTGGCCTTGATGCCGAACAGGTTGTGGCTGCTGCTGCCATCCTGGGCGCGCATGACTGATTTACCCCAACCGGTTTCCAGGGCAGCCTGAGCCACCAGGTAACGTGGATCGACTCCGATACGGTCGGCAGCTTCTTTGGCCATCGGCAGCATGGTGTTGACGAATTCGTCGGCGGAACTGAAGGCTTTTTTCGGCGGAGCCAAGGGGATTTGAGCCATGGCACGCCCATAAATCTGCAGGCGCCCGCGGGCTGTCGTATCCGTTTGCGCAGCCAGCCAATCGCCGTTGTACAGAGGGCCGGAACCGGTCCTGGTGCTCTGCGGCATCGCGATAGTGCTCTGCGCCGTTGTGGCGGTTGTTGCAGTTGTTGCAGTGCTCGATGCCGACGGCACCAGCCCGGCGAGCAAACGATCAGCCAGTTTCGGCGGCAGTGCCAGACGCCGCTGATTGATCAGCGCCATGTCATTGCGATGAGCGCCCTCGCCCGCGCTTTCCGGCGTTTTCACCGAGCGCGAAGCCCACAACGGGCGCTCACCGTTGAGACGCGACAGCGGCCCGTGGGTGGCAGCCGTACCAGCGGCAATCGGCGTTTCCACGGCGGCTTTCGCGGCCGCTTGCTTGGCGGCAGACGCTGCCGCGGCCTCACCCGGCGCCATTGGTTTGTTCTTCGACATCTGGCGCATCAGCACGTCCGCCAGGCCAATACCGCCGCCTTCGCGGGACAGGGAAACGGCCAACTGCTGGTCGTACATTTCCTGGTATTGCTTGGCGGCCGGTGTGTTGAGCGGGTTGTCCTGGCCCAGCGCTTCGGTGGCCGAACGCATGGACTTGAGCATTTCACCCAGAAACAGCGATTCGAATTCCTGCGCCACTTTGCGCAGGTTCGCATCGCTGTTCTTGTCGCCGACCTTGAGCTGGTTCAGGCGATTGAGGTCCGAGTAGGAACCCGAATCGCTGCTGCTGACCAGACCGCTTTTACGCATATCCATGGTCGCCGCCCTCAGATCACAATCAGATCGGCTTGCAACGCGCCGGCCTGCTTCAGCGCTTCGAGGATCGCCATCAAGTCACCCGGTGCCGCGCCGACCTGGTTCACCGCACGGACGATTTCGTCGAGGGTGGTGCCCGGGCCGAATTTGAACATCGGCTTGGCTTCTTGCTGGGCGTTGACCCGCGAGCGCGGCACCACTGCCGTCTGCCCGTTGGACAGAGGGCCGGGCTGGCTGACGATCGGGTCTTCGGTGATGGTCACGGTCAGGCTGCCGTGGGTCACGGCGGCCGGAGAAACCTTGACGTTCTGGCCGATCACGATAGTGCCGGTGCGCGAGTTGATGATGACTTTCGCCACCGCCTGACCCGGGTCGACTTCGAGGTTTTCGAGGATCGACAAATAGTCGACCCGCTGGCTCGGATCAAGTGGCGCAGTCACGCGGATCGAACCACCGTCGATGGCCTGAGCGACGCCAGGGCCAAGCATGTTGTTGATCTTGTCGACGATGCGCTTGGCGGTAGTGAAGTCCGAACGGTTGAGGTTCAGGGTCAGGCTGTTGCCCTGATTGAAACCGCTTGGCACGGCACGCTCGACCGACGCACCGCCAGGGATGCGACCGGCCGACGGAACGTTGACGGTGATCTTCGAACCGTCACGCCCTTCGGCATCGAAACCACCCACCACCAGGTTGCCCTGAGCGACGGCATAGACGTTGCCGTCGATACCCTTGAGCGGCGTCAGCAACAAGGTACCGCCACGCAGGCTCTTGGAGTTACCGATGGACGCAACGGTGATATCTATCTGTTGACCCGGCTTGGCGAACGCCGGCAGATCAGCACTGATCGACACCGCCGCGACGTTCTTCAATTGCACGTTGCCCGAACCTGCCGGCACCTTGATGCCGAACTGCGAAAGCATGTTGTTGAAGGTCTGCAGGGTGAACGGGGTCTGGGTCGTCTGGTCGCCGGTGCCGTTAAGCCCGACCACCAGGCCGTAGCCGATCAATTGGTTGGAACGCACCCCGGAAATACTGGCGATATCCTTCAGCCGCTCGGCTTGAGCGTCGAAGGCTGCGGACATCAGGAGCGCAGCCACCATCAGGTGTTTGAAGTTCAACATGCTCACCAGAGAAGCCACCTAGAAAGGGAACAGCGGGCTGAGGAAGAAACGGTCGAACCAGCCTGGCTGACTCGCATCGGCAAACGCACCGGTGCCCGAATAGGTGATGCGCGCATCGGCGACGCGGGTCGACGACACGGTGTTGTCGGTGGCGATGTCATCGGCGCGAACGAGGCCGGCGATCCGCACCAGCTCATCACCGGTGTTGAGGGTCAGCCACTTCTCGCCGCGCACGGCGATGATGCCGTTGGGCAACACGTCGGCGACAGTCACGGTGATCGAACCGGTCAGGCTGTTGCTCTGGCCGGACTTGCTGTCGCCCTTGGTGGCGCGGTCACCTTCATAACCGACGTCCAGGCTCAGGCTACCGCTGCCCACTGGATCACTGGTGCTCAGGCCGCCCCCGAAAAACGAGCTCAGGCCGATGTCGGTCTTGCTGTTCTTGTCGATCTGCGAGTTGGCGTTCTTGCTCGCCTGGGTACGCTCATTCAGGGTGATGGTGATGATGTCACCGACCCGGAACGCCTTGCGGTCGCTGTACAGGTTCTGTTCGAAACCGGCCTGGTAGATCGAGCCGTTATTGGCGGCAGCCGGCAGCGGCGTGCGCGGCAACACCGGGGCGTAGTAAGGGTCATTGGGCTTGGGCGGCGGGGCAACGCAGCCCGCAAGCGCGACGACCCCACTCAGTGCCAGAACAGATACAAAGCGATTCATGACCCTACCTCACGGTGTTGCAGGCGACCTCATGGCCGCCTCATAGACTTGATTACAGATTCTGCGTTACGAACGAGAGCATCTGGTCGGCGGTGGAGATCACCTTGGAGTTCATCTCGTAGGCGCGCTGAGTGGTGATCATGTTGACCATCTCTTCAACGGTGCTGACGTTGGACGTTTCCAGGGTGTTCTGCAGCGTGGTGCCGAAACCGGCAAGGCCCGGGGTGCCGACTTGCGGCGCGCCACTGGCAGCGGTTTCCAGGAACAGGTTGTTACCCACCGCTTGCAGACCAGCCGGGTTGATGAAGTCGGCGGTTTGCAGGTTGCCGATCACCTGGGAGGCCGGGTTGCCGGCAACGGTGATGGACACGGTGCCGTCACGGCCGACGGTGAAGGTCTGGGCATCGTTGGGAATGACAATGGCCGGCTCCAGGGCGAAACCGCTGGCGTTGACGATCTGGCCGTTGGAATCGAGGTGGAATGTACCGTCACGGGTGTAGGACGTGGTGCCGTCCGGCTGCAGGATCTGGAAGAAACCGCGACCGTCGATGGCCATGTCCAACGGTTGCTCGGTGGTTTGCAGGCTGCCGGCGGTGAAGTTCTTCTGGGTGCCGACAATGCGCACACCGGTACCCACTTGCAGACCCGACGGCAATTCGCTGTCCTGGGTCGACTGGGCGCCTGGCTGGCGTTTGATTTGATACAGCAAGTCCTGGAACTCGGCGCGGTCACGTTTGAAACCCGTGGTCGATACGTTCGCCAGGTTGTTGGAAATGGTGGTGAGGTTGGTGTCCTGGGCGGACAGACCTGTTTTGGCAACCCATAGAGCCGGAAGCATTCGATTCTCCTCGTGCGCCTGTTTTACGGCGCGACGTTCTGATAATTAGCTGATCTGCAAGACCCGAGCCATGGCCTGGTCGTCGTCTTTGGCGGTGTTCATCATCTTGATGTGCAGCTCGAACTGCTTGGCCAGCGCCAGCACCGAGGTCATTTCTTCCACGGCATTGACGTTGCTCGACTCAAGGAAACCGGACACCAGTTTGACATTGGCATCGGCCTGCGCCGGCTTGCCGTCCTTGGTGTGGATCGAACCGTCCAGGCCTTTGGTCATGTTCTTGAAGTCCGGGTTGACCAGTTTGATCCGGTCGACTTCAGCCATTACGCGTGGGCCTTCACCCATCGCCCGGATGCTGATGGTGCCGTCTTCGCCGACTTCGATTTGCTGCTCGGGCGGCACCGCAATCGGTCCGCCATTGCCTACCACCGGCATACCGTTGCCGGCACGCAGCACGCCCAGGGCGTCAACGTTCAAGCTGCCGGTGCGCACGTAGCTTTCGCCGCCATCGGGGTTCTGCACGGCGATCCAGCCGTTGCCCTGCACCGCGACGTCGAGGTCGCGACCGGTTTCCACCAGCGAGCCAGGAGAGAAGTCGGTGGCTGGACGTTCGCTCATGGCAAACGCACGCGCCGGAAAGCTGTCACCAAACACCGGCATCGAACGGGCCTGTTCCAGGTCCTTCTGAAAACCGTTGGTAGAGATGTTCGCCAGGTTGTTGGCATGAGCCTTCTGCGCCAGTGCATTCTGGCTGGCGCCGGTCATTGCCACATAAAGGTACTTGTCCACACTCTTTCCTCTGCATGCCGGACGTTTGCCGCCCACCGCTGTACTGCTGAGCCATAAGCAATTAGCAGACCAACTTTTTTCTGGCGGCGCTGCGCCCGGCAAACAAAGGACTTGAGGGATTCAGAGGGGATTGAGGGAATGTTTCGAAGACGAAAAACCGGCGGTGTTATGCCGCTTGCGGCAAGCATCGACCTTTGCAGCCAACACAGATTCCTGTGGCGAGGGGGCTTGCCCCCGTTCGGCTGCGCAGCAGTCGTAAATACGGACAACTCGACGGATCTGAAAGATTGCAAGGGGGCTGCTTTGCAGCCCAACGGGGGCAAGCCCCCTCGCCACAAAAGCTCCCTCGCCACATCAGGTATTGTCTTTACCGACCTCATACTCACGCAACTTGTTGGCAATGGTGGTATGCGAAACCCCCAACCGCTTGCCCAGTTGCCGACTGCTCGGATGCTCGGAATACAAACGCTCCAGCACCGCTTTTTCAAAGCGCCCGACAATCTCGTCCAGGCCGCCCTCCAGCGAGAAATCGCCCAGGGGCTGACGCACGCCGTAATCCGGCAGACGAATATGTTCCGCCTTGACCGTCCCGCCGTCGCACAGGGAAACCGCCTGGAACAGTACGTTTTCCAACTGCCGTACATTGCCCGGCCAGTGATAGTGACTGAGCCGTTCCATCGCCGCTGGCGCCAGTTTCGGCAACGGGCAACCGATCTGCCGGCTGGCCTGATCGAGGAAGTGCTCCACCAGCGGTGCCAGCCCATCGAGGCATTCGCGCAGCGGCGGGATGTGCAGCGAGAGCACGTTCAAGCGGTGGTACAAATCCTGGCGAAACTCACCGCGCGCACACAGCTCGGACAAATCCACTTGCGTTGCGCAGATCACCCGCACATCCAGATAAACCTCTTCATCGCTGCCGACACGACGGAAGCAACCGTCCTGCAGGAAGCGCAGCAATTTCACCTGCAAGCGCGGGCTCATTTCGCCGACGCCGTCGAGGAATAACGTACCGCCCGCCGTCAGTTCCAACAGCCCAAGCTTGCCTTCGGCCCGCGCGCCTTCGAAGGCACCGGGACCGTAGCCGAACAATTCGGTTTCGGCCATGGACTCCGGCAAACCGGCGCAGTTGAGCGCCATCAACGGTGACTGCCCACGGGGGCTTGCCAGGTGACAGGCCCGCGCCAACAACTCTTTGCCGGTGCCGGTTTCGCCTTCTATCAATAGCGGCGCATCCAGCGGGGCCATGCGCCGCGCTTCGCGCACCACTGCTGCCATCACTTTCGAGCTCTGGAAAATGCTATCGAAGCCGCGCAGTTCCTGCTTGCGCACGTTATAAATGCGCTCGCCCACCCGGTCCGCCCGGTGCAGCGTCAACACCGCCCCGGCCATGGCCTCGCTTTCGTCATGCTCCGATTGCAGCGGGGCGATATCGGCGAGAAACACGTCACCCTTGACCTTGACCCGCAAGCCGTTGATCCGTGACTTGTTGGCGCGCACCAGTTCCGGCAAATCGAAATCCTCGGCGTACCGTGACAGCGGAATACCTGGCACCTCGTCCACCCGCACCCCGAGCAATTGCGCCGCCGCACGGTTGGCCGCGACGATGGAGCCGCCCATGTCGATCGACAGCACCGGAAACTCCAGGGCGCCGAGCAAGGCATTGAGTTCCATGTGCCGACGCTCGCTGGGCATCAGCCCGACGCGTTTGACGCCGAATACCCCGCCAATCGCCTCGAACTTCGGACGCAACGCCTGGAACTGAATATTGATCAGGTTCGGGCAGTGCAAGTAGATCGCATTGCCGTGCTCACCGCCCACTTCGCCGCGAGCGACGTTGATCCCGTACTCGACCAGCAGGTTGAGAATGTCGCGCAGAATACCGATGCGGTTCTGGCAGTGAACTTTGATACGCATAGAAAGGCCCGTAACAGCGATGAATGAGGCCCGGCGCAAGAAAATTTTTGCGCGGGCACCCAGTTAGTCGTCAAGATTATGTGACACCCGTGGGCCATTTCAAACCCGAAAATATCAATACTTACGCCACACCAATCAAACCGTAACGAATATTTTACAAAAAACACGGGCTTTTCCTGCTTTTACCGCGAACCCCCTGCTGTAACACCGCACGCCTTGGGGTATTTCTAGGTCCATAGCTGTACACACAACAAGAACGAATCCCCTAGCAGGAGAGCAGCATGAAGCAGACGCAATACGTGGCTCGTGAGCCCGATGCGCAAGGTTTTATCGACTACCCCGCCGAAGAACACGCGGTGTGGAACACGCTGATCACTCGCCAACTGAAAGTGGTCGAGGGCCGTGCGTGCCAGGAATACCTGGACGGTATCGAAAAACTCGGTCTGCCCCACGACCGCATTCCGCAACTCGGTGAAATCAACAAGGTCCTGGGTGAAACCACCGGCTGGCAGGTTGCCCGAGTTCCCGCACTGATTCCCTTCCAGACCTTTTTCGAATTGCTGGCGAACAAGCAGTTCCCGGTGGCGACGTTCATTCGTACCCGCGAAGAGCTGGATTACCTGCAAGAGCCGGATATTTTCCACGAGATTTTTGGCCACTGTCCGCTGCTGACCAACCCCTGGTTCGCCGAATTCACCCACACCTACGGCAAACTTGGCCTAAAGGCTTCCAAGGAAGAACGGGTGTACCTGGCGCGCCTGTACTGGATGACCATCGAGTTCGGCCTGGTCGATACGCCACAGGGCCTGCGCATCTACGGTGGCGGCATTCTGTCCTCGCCCAAAGAAACCGTTTACTGCTTGTCGAACGAGCCTGAGCACCAAGCCTTCGACCCGCTGGAATGCATGCGCACGCCGTACCGCATCGACATCTTGCAACCGCTGTACTTTGTCCTGCCGAACCTCAAGCGCCTGTTCGACCTGGCCCACGAAGACATCATGGGCATGGTCAAGCAAGGTATGCAGCTGGGGTTGCACGCGCCGAAATTTCCGCCAAAAGCCGCGTGACCCGCGCCTTTTGGCATCAAGTGAGTCTGTTACGGATCGCCGCTTTGCTTTAGCGTGATCCCACTGACGACCGTTTTTCAAAACACTCGATTTCAGGAACACATCATGTCCACATTGAACCAAGCCCATTGCGAAGCCTGCCGCGCCGACGCCCCACAGGTCAGCGACGAAGAATTGCCGATCCTGATCAAGCAGATCCCTGACTGGAACATCGAAGTGCGCGACGGGGTGATGCAGCTGGAAAAAGTTTTCCTGTTCAAGAACTTCAAACACGCACTGGCGTTCACTAACGCCGTCGGTGAAATCTCCGAGGCCGAAGGTCACCATCCGGGCCTGCTGACCGAGTGGGGCAAAGTCACTGTGACCTGGTGGAGCCACTCCATCAAAGGCCTGCACCGCAACGACTTCATCATGGCCGCGCGCACTGACGAAGTGGCGAAGAGCGCCGAGGGCCGCAAATAATGCATTTCGACGCCATCGGTCGAGTGCCCGGCGACCCGATTCTCGGCCTGATGGAGGCCTATGCGCTGGACCCTGATCCGCGCAAGTTCGACCTTGGCGTGGGCGTTTACAAAGACGCCCAGGGCCAGACGCCCATCCCCGAAGCGGTGAAGCTCGCCGAGCAGCAGCTGGTGGATCGTCAATCCACCAAAACCTACATCGGCGGCCACGGCAATGTAGCGTTCGGCAAAGTGATCAACGAGTTGGTGCTTGGCTCCGATTCGGCGCTGATCGCCGAACAACGGGCCGGCGCCACTCAGACGCCGGGTGGCACTGGCGCGTTGCGTTTGAGCGCCGACTTCATTGCCCAATGCCTGCCGGGCCGTGGCGTTTGGTTGAGCAACCCGACCTGGCCGATCCACGAAACCATTTTCGCGGCAGCCGGGGTCAAGGTCAGTCATTACCCTTACGTGGGCAGCGACAACCGTCTCGATGTGGAAGCAATGCTGGCGGTGCTCAATGAAGCCCCCAAGGGCGACGTCGTTCTGCTGCATGCCTGCTGCCACAACCCGACCGGTTTCGATCTGTCCCATGACGATTGGCGTCGAGTGCTGGACCTGGTGCGCAGTCGCGATTTGCTGCCACTGATCGACTTCGCCTATCAGGGTTTCGGTGACGGCCTGGAGCAGGATGCCTGGTCGACCCGGCTGTTCGCCGCCGAGTTACCGGAAGTGCTGATCACCAGTTCTTGCTCGAAGAACTTCGGCCTGTACCGCGACCGCACCGGCGCATTGATTGTCTGCGCGAAAACCGCCGACAAGCTGGTGGATATCCGCAGCCAACTGGCCAACATCGCCCGTAACCTGTGGTCGACGCCACCGGATCATGGCGCTGCCGTGGTCGCGACCATTCTCGGCGATCCAGAGCTGAAAAGCCGTTGGGCTGACGAAGTGGAAGCCATGCGTTTGCGTATCGCCCAGTTGCGCAGCGGCCTGGTCGAAGCGCTTGAACCTTATGGCTTGCGCGAGCGATTTGCGCACATCGGCGTGCAACGCGGGATGTTTTCCTACACCGGTTTGTCGCCGGAACAGGTCAAGCAACTGCGCGAACGCCACAGCGTTTATATGGTCAGCTCAGGTCGGGCGAACGTCGCGGGGATCGATGCGACGCGTCTGGATCTGCTGGCCGAAGCCATCGCTGAGGTTTGCCGCCCTTAAAGATCGCAGCCTTCGGCAGCTCCTACAGGATGTACGCCAATCCAGTGTAGGAGCTGCCGGAGGCTGCGATCTTTTGATTTTGATCTCCAGGCTGCGCTAGCGCCTACACAGACCTGTCTAGACAATCCCATCCGTCGCAACAAATGGATATAAAAGTCTATTTGTCATTTCTCCTGCTGTATCCTGCGCAGGCTTTTTTAAAAGCGCGGATCTACCAGATCTATCAACAGACTTAGCGAGGAGCGCGAACATGCACGAGATCCCTAATCTCCCCTTCCCAAGCCTGCACGAAACTGAGCAGACAACCACGCAACAAGCCGGTGCCCAACAGCCCGAAATGAAAGAAGCACCTGAACGCCGCCAGGCCGACAGCGAAGACTGATACACCTGCAATGCCAGACCGTGTGGAAAGCGCTAACATGCGCTTTCCACACTGCCTGAACCGCGAGCCCGCACCATGAGCGATGATTTCACTGAAGCCCAGGCCAGCGTCCTGATCGGCACCGCCGAGAAGATGATCGAGATCTGGAACCGCCTTTCCCCCGAGAAACAAGCCGCGCTGCTGGCCCGCTTCGGCAGTGAAGAAAACGCCTTGGCCGCCCTGGTCACTACGCACCTGGTAGCCCCCGCAAAATCCTGATTATCCCAGCCCGCCAAATAGTTTTACTTTTTCACGCCCCGCGACCGTCCACGCCGCTATCATAAGCAGCCTATCTATCCTGCTGCCCCGTGGACCTTTACCCATGCCAGAAACCCAGCGCCCCATGGCGGTCACGCTGCAAGTCGTTTCCATCGTCCTGTTCACCTTCATCGGTTACCTGAATATCGGCATTCCCTTGGCCGTGTTGCCCGGCTATGTCCACAGCGACTTAGGCTTCGGCGCCGTGATCGCCGGGCTGGTGATCAGCGTGCAATACCTGGCCACCCTGCTCAGCCGTCCTTACGCCGGGCGCATCATCGATAACAAGGGCAGTAAACTGGCGGTGATGTATGGCCTCGCCGGCTGCGGTTTGAGCGGAGTATTCATGTTGATTTCGGCCTGGACACAAAGCCTGCCGATGTTAAGCCTGATCAGCCTGTTGATCGGCCGGCTGGTGCTCGGCAGCGCAGAAAGCCTGGTCGGTTCCGGTTCGATCGGCTGGGGCATCGGCCGGGTCGGCGCAGCGAACACCGCCAAGGTCATCTCCTGGAACGGCATCGCCAGTTACGGCGCGCTGGCGGTCGGCGCACCGCTGGGGGTGCTGCTGGTGAATCAGCTGGGGTTGTGGAGCATGGGCGTTAGCATCGTGCTGTTGGCCATTCTGGGCCTGGCGCTGGCCTGGCCAAAAACCGCTGCACCGATCGTAGCCGGCGAACGCCTGCCGTTCATGCACGTGCTGGGGCGGGTGTTTCCTCACGGCTGTGGCCTGGCCTTGGGTTCCATCGGCTTTGGCACCATCGCCACATTCATCACCCTGTATTACGCCACTCAGCAGTGGTCCAACGCGGTACTGTGCCTGAGCCTGTTTGGCGCCAGTTTTATCGGTGCGCGATTGTTGTTCGGCAACCTGATCAATCGCCTCGGCGGCTTTCGCGTGGCGATTGCCTGCCTCTCGGTGGAAACCCTCGGGCTGTTGCTGCTGTGGCTGGCACCCGATGCCCATTGGGCACTGGCCGGCGCGGCGCTGAGCGGTTTCGGTTTTTCGCTGGTGTTCCCGGCCTTGGGCGTGGAAGCGGTTAACCTGGTACCCGCCTCCAGCCGTGGCGCGGCAGTCGGGGCGTATTCGTTGTTCATCGATTTGTCGCTGGGGATCACCGGGCCGCTGGCCGGCGCGATAGCTGCGGGGTTTGGTTTTGCCTCGATCTTTCTGTTTGCCGCCCTCGCCGCTTTGAGCGGATTGATACTAAGCGTTTACTTGTACCGGCAGGCGCCAAAGTATCGTGAAGAAAGAGAAGCGCGTTAAAAGTCGACCTTTCCGCGCCCAGCCTTGATGCTGCCGCGCTTGGTCTTTGATTCGAGCCGACGCTTTTTCGAACCGAGTGTCGGTTTGGTCGGACGGCGCTTCTTCTCGACCTTGGTGGCGCTGAGGATCAACTCGGTCAGGCGCTCCAGCGCATCGGCACGGTTCTGCTCCTGCGTACGATATTGCTGGGCCTTGATGATCAACACGCCGTCGCTGGTGATGCGACTGTCACGCAGCGCCAGCAGCCGCTCCTTGTAGAACTCGGGCAAGGATGAGGCCGGAATGTCGAAGCGCAGGTGCACGGCGCTGGAAACCTTATTGACGTTCTGCCCACCGGCGCCCTGGGCGCGAATGGCCGTCAACTCGATCTCGGCATCCGGCAGATGCACGTTGTTGGAAATCACCAGCATGGAAAAAGGTCCGTATTCAGAACAAGCAGGATACCGCGAATAGACAGAAGGAATGCGGCCCCTGTGGGAGCGTGGCTTGCCCGCGATGAACGATAACGCGGTTTGCCTGATGAACCGCGGCGCCTGAATCGCGGGCAAGCCACGCTCCCACAGGTTTTTGTATGGACCCACAAATGAAAAACCCGGCACATGGCCGGGTTTGTTGTTTCTGCGCTTTGCACTTACTTCGCGGTGGAACCCGCGGCCAGCAACGCCTGCTGCGCACTGCGCTTGTTCTTGATGCCGTAGCAGATCCACATGAAGACGACCCACACAGGAATCGCATACACCGAGATCTGGATGCCCGGGATCAGCAGCATCACGCCAAGGATGAACACCACGAACGCCAGGCAAACATAGTTGCCGTACGGGTACCACAGGGCCTTGAACAACGGCGTCTGTTTGGTCTTGTTCATATGCTGACGGAACTTGAAGTGCGAGAAGCTGATCATCGCCCAGTTGATCACCAGGGTGGCCACCACCAACGACATCAACAGTTCCAGCGCATGTTGCGGAACCAGGTAGTTCAGCAGCACCGCGACCAGGGTCACGGCGGCCGAAGCCAGAATCGAACGCACCGGTACGCCACGCTTGTCGATCTTCGACAGGGCCTTCGGCGCATCGCCCTGTTCCGCCATGCCCAGCAGCATACGGCTGTTGCAGTAGGTGCCACTGTTGTATACCGACAGCGCCGCGGTCAGGACCACGAAGTTGAGAATGTGCGCGGCGGTATCACTGCCCAGCATCGAGAACACTTGCACGAACGGGCTGCCGCTGTAGGCATCGCCGGACGCGTTCAGCGTCGTCAGCAGGCTGTCCCAAGGGGTCAGCGACAACAGAACCACCAATGCGCCGATGTAGAAAATCAAGATCCGGTAGATCACCTGGTTGATCGCCTTCGGGATCACGGTTTTCGGTTTGTCGGCTTCGGCAGCGGTGAAACCGAGCATTTCCAGGCCACCGAAGGAGAACATGATGATGGCCATGGCCATCACCAGTCCGCCGACGCCGTTCGGGAAGAAGCCGCCGTGTTCCCACAGGTTGGTGACAGAGGCTTGGGGGCCGCCGTCGCCGCTGACCAGCAGGTAGCTGCCGAGCGCAATCATGCCGACGATGGCCACGACCTTGATGATCGCAAACCAGAACTCGGCCTCGCCAAAGACTTTGACGTTGGCCAGGTTGATCAGGTTGATCAATACGAAGAAACCGGCTGCCGAGACCCAGGTCGGGATGTCCGGCGCCCAGTAATGGATGTATTTGCCGACCGCGGTCAGCTCGGACATGCCCACCAGGATGTACAGGATCCAGCAGTTCCAGCCCGACAGGAAGCCGGCAAAACCGCCCCAGTATTTGTGGGCGAAGTGGCTGAAGGAACCGGCGACTGGCTCTTCGACGATCATTTCACCCAGTTGGCGCATGATCATGAAAGCGATGAAGCCGCAGATGGCGTAGCCCAGGATCATCGACGGGCCGGCGGATTTGAGCACGCCGGCCGAGCCGAGAAACAACCCGGTACCGATCGCGCCACCGAGGGCGATCAGTTGAATATGGCGATTTTTCAGGCCGCGTTTCAGCTCGCCTGAATGCGAGTTTTGTCCACTCATGAAAAGGGTCTCACGCAAGGTTTGATGATGTTCAGTAGACGTTGCTGCTCAGTTGCGATTTCAAGCAGCGCCGATCAAACCCCAGCGCAGGCACCAGGAGTTCAGCGTTTTTACGACAGTCATGCGTCACCTGTTTGTTTTTATCTGTGACGAAATCGAACCCGACACGCTCGTGACGCGGCGGAGTGAACAAAGCGATTAGCCTTGAGGTTTGCGCTGTTGCGCAGAGGGTCACAGTTAAAACGCGGCGCATTGTACACCTGTAACCCCCTGCTGCCAGACACCACTGGATCAGCGTGTCGGTTGCCGGGATTGCCTGTGTCCGCCTCGAGAGTCTCGGGCGACTGCAAAAATGGAGTCAGACCTTTGCAGGTCGTCGATAAGGGCAGCGGGAAAAGCGCCCTTTTGGGGGAGATGGAGATGAGTCACGGCGTACATTGCGCCTCCTTCTTGTTATGTCCTGCACGACAGGCATGGGGCGCATCTCACCCTTGATACGCTGCCGAAACAAGCGTGCCAGAGCCGTGGAAGGCCACCAACTCGGCGGCTGGCGGCAGGTTTTCCTTACAGAACTTTTTCTCGTGGCATTCCACGGGATTCAACTGCGCTTTTTGTAAGATTTTATTGACAAGGCGTAACGTAAATTTTCCAAATCAGATTCAGAAGCCCGGTGACTGTAAATTGACGATAGGAAGCTTCCTAAGGAAATGTCCTGCCTAGTTTTCTGTTTTCCATTAAAAATATCGGCTTTTGAAAAATGGAATAAATAGTTCAAATTGAAATTGTTTAATTATTTTTTTGCATTTCAAAATCCTGTGAACTAGGTTTTCAGCGACTTGCCGAGCGGCATCGATCGGCACGTTAACGCGCTCTTCAATGAGTGAAAAGCACGCCGCTGTTCTCAGCGAAGCTGTTCTTACCGAAGGAATCATCTAGGAGACTCACCATGCAAGCATTGGACAAAGACCTGGACACTGAACTGCAACTGGACGATTGGTTTGCAGCACCGACCCATGATGCCGCCGTCGAGATGATGCAAGCCGATGCGGTTGTTCCGTTTGGCACGGCGATGTGGCCTCTGTAAGACATCCAGGCAGGCACGATCCGGCCGGTCGTGCCTGCCACTTATTCGGTTCGTCAGGGAGGACTCCATGGATAAGCAACGCGCCGTCTCGCATTTCCTTTACTACCTCGAACATCACCCTGCCGTTGCCGGTATCAACCCGGCGAAGGTCTTGCTTGGCCATACCGCTGATTACGAGACATATACCCGCGCCATCGTCGAACAGGCCGGTAACAGCCCACGGTTCAGCTTCAGCGCGATGCGTCTGGACCTCGAACCCACCGAATGGCTGACACAGGCGATTACCGACAGCGATCTGTACATTTTCTTCTACGATTCTTCCACCCTGCCCAACCCGCGTCCCGATGGACCGGAGTTTGTCCGTGCGCTGCAAGGCGTGATGGCGCAGAACTGGAAGAAGTCATTGTTGTTCAAGGATTACGGCGATTACTTCTACGACACGTTCAGTGTCACCCCGCAGCGAATTGCCGGGTTGAATAGCCATTTGATCCAGCGCATGTCCCACGCCACTACCCTGAATTTCAAAGATGAGCACGGGTCGTGGTTCGAAACACCCTTGAGCAGTATCAAGAAGTGGACCGACATCAACGGGATCGGCAATTTCGACCTGGCGCCTGGCGAGATCGCTACCCATAGCGAAGCCATTAACGGGCGGGTGAAATTCATGGGGACTTTCCTCGGTACGATTCCATTTGCCCGCAAGTACGGCGTATTGGCGTCACCGCTGGAGTTGTGGATCGAAAACTCGACCATCAGCAAAATCGCCACCGATGTACCGGGGCTGGAACATGACTTCAACAAGTACCTGGACGCCAATCCGTCCAATCGGCGAATCGAGGAATTGGGGATCGGCACCAATGAAGGCGTGAAAGATTTGTATGCGCGCAATGCCGGGTTCGAGGAGCGCCATTGCGGCTTGCACCTGGGGTTGGGTGGAGGCGCCAAGGGTAGCCATCATCTGGACCTGATCTTCTCCAGTGGCATGTTGGCACTGGATGATGACCCGGTGTTTGATCGGCGGTTTGTGTTCTAGCTGATCGTTCCCACGCTCCGCGTGGGAATGCCTCAATGGACGCTCCGCGTCCGCTTTCGAGAGGTGACGCGGAGCGTCACAGGCTGCATTCCCACGCAGAGCGTGGGAACGATCAAAAAACACCACATCCCTAAAACCAGACCTCAAAAAAAACGCCACCCCGAAGGATGGCGTTTTTCATGCGGCGCTTACCGATTATTCAGGTTTGCGACGACCGAAGCCCGGGCGCTGGCCGGAACCGGCGGGTGCGCCGCGGCGTTTGCCTGATGGCGCGTCACGGTCGACCAGTACGATGCCTGGGCGTTTCTTCGGCGCCGGCTTGGCCGGGCGCTTGGTATCGGCCGGGCGGTCTGCCACAGGCGTGCCACGACCGGCAGGCGCACCGCGATCGCTACGACCACCAGCCGGAGCGCCACGGCCTTCGCCACGCTCAGTGCGACCGTTGGCCGGGCGCGGCGTGCGTGGACCGCGCTCGCCATCCTGACGTGGCGCAGGCTTGCGGGCCGGGCGCTCGCCCTCGATCTGTGGCTCGCGGGATTCGCGCGGGCTGACAGCGGCCGAACCCGCGGCTGGACGCAGGGTACGCACCCGTTCGGTCTTGCCCACCGGACGGGACGATTTGCGCTGCATACGCTCAAGCTTGTCTTTGCTCTTGGCGTTCATTTGCGGCATTGCCACCGGGGTCAGACCGACTTCAGCACTGAGAATGTCGACTTCGTACTGGCTCATTTCGCGCCAGCGGCCCATCGGCAGGTCGGAGTTGAGGAACACCGGACCGAAACGCACGCGCTTCAGGCGGCTGACCACCAGGCCCTGGGATTCCCACAGACGACGGACTTCGCGGTTGCGACCTTCCATCACCACGCAGTGATACCAGTGGTTGAAACCTTCGCCACCCGGAGCCTGTTTGATGTCGGTGAACTTGGCCGGGCCGTCTTCGAGCACCACGCCTGCCTTCAGGCGTTCAATCATCTCGTCGTCGACTTCGCCACGTACACGTACCGCGTATTCACGGTCCATTTCGTAGGAGGGGTGCATCAGGCGGTTAGCCAATTCGCCGTCGGTGGTGAACATCAGCAAACCGGTGGTGTTGATGTCCAGACGACCGATGTTGATCCAGCGACCTTCTTTGGGGCGCGGCATCTTGTCGAACACGGTCGGACGACCTTCAGGGTCGTTACGGGTGCAGATTTCACCGTCGGGCTTGTTGTACATGATCACGCGGCGTACCGACTCGGCGGCTTCTTCGCGCTTGATCACCCGGCCATCGATGGTAATGGCGTCATGCAGGTCGACGCGCTGGCCGAGGGTGGCGTCTTTGCCATTGACCTTGATGCGGCCGTGGCTGATCCAGGCTTCTACGTCACGGCGCGAACCGACGCCGATACGGGCGAGGACTTTCTGCAGCTTTTCGCCTGCAGGGCCGATTTCCTGGTCGTCTTTCTGGTCGTTGATACTCATCTGGGCACCTCCCGGTGTGGTCTGTTCAGGCTTTTGCCTGAAGATGTGAAAGCTGGTCGTTTGACGAAGATCGCCAAAGGGTCGCGAATCATACGCTCATGGAGACGTTCGCGCATCAGAGACTAGCTGATCGACAGTCGGTTATTTGCTTTTGCGCCGAACGGTGGTGCCGGGGTCTTTGATTGCCGACACAAAACACTGTGGGAGCGGGCTTGCCCGCGATTGCGGTGGGTCAGACAGCAATGATTTGACTGACACTCCCTCTTCGTGGGCAAGCCCGCTCCCACAGGGATTTCCATTGTCCACAGGATTTGATCAATCTTCGAACTGGCGACGTTCGGCCTCAATTGCTTCTGCCAAAGCCTTGGCTTCGGCTTCTTCGTCGGTCAATTCGGGCTCAGGTTTCGACTGTTCGAGCGCGGCGACGGCGGCCAGGAGTTTTTCACGGGCTTCGGCGACACCAAGAATGTCATCTTCCTGTTCGGGTTCGGGTTCGGGTTCGACTTCAGCCTCAATCCGAGGTTCAACTTCGGTTTCAGACTCGGGTTGAGCCAACTCCCCTTCGCTCTCGTTCACCGCCCCATCTCGCAACAAATCGTCGAAGTCGGTCTTGAGCCCCTCTTCCATGGTGTCCAGTTCCAGCAACAGTGTGTGGAAACTGGTTTCTTCCTTTGGTTCTTCCGGCTCGGCACTGGCGTCGGCCAGGTCCTGCAAGCCTTGCGGCACCGCAGCGTCGTCGAAATCGAGCACAGGATCCGGTTCCAGCTCACGCAGTTCAGCCAGCGGCGGCAAGTCGTCGAGGTTTTTCAAGTTGAAGTGATCGAGAAACGCCTTGGTGGTGGCGAACATCGCCGGTTTGCCGGGCACATCGCGGTAACCGACGATGCGGATCCACTCACGCTCCAGCAGGGTTTTCACAATGTGGCTGTTGACGGCCACGCCGCGCACGTCTTCGATCTCGCCCCGGGTGATCGGTTGGCGATAGGCGATCAGGGCCATGGTTTCGAGCATGGCGCGGGAATAGCGTTGCGGCCGTTCTTCCCACAAACGTCCGACCCACGGCGCGAACTTTTCGCGGATTTGCAGGCGATACCCGGAAGCGACTTCCTTCAACTCGAAAGCACGGCCGTCGCAGGACTTTGCCAGAATCGTCAGCGCTTTCTTGAAAACAGGTGGCTCGGGCCGCTCGCCTTCTTCGAACAATTCAAACAGGCGTTCAAGCGATTGCGGTTTTCCCGAGGCCAACAGAAAGGCTTCAAGCAGTGGCGCCAGCTCGCGGGGTTCAGTCAGGTTCATGATTCAACTCGTTATTCGGCTCGGGCCCGGACATGGATCGCCGCGAACGGCTCATTCTGCACCAGCTCGACCAAGGATTCCTTGACCAGTTCGAGGATTGCCATAAAGGTCACCACCACGCCCAGGCGCCCTTCTTCAGCGGTGAACAGCTCGACAAATGGCACAAAACCACCGCCCTTGAGCCGTTCCAGTACATCGCTCATTCGCTCGCGGGTGGACAGCGCTTCACGGCTGACCTGGTGGCTTTCGAACATGTCGCCACGGCGCAGCACCTCGGCCATGGACATCAGCAACTCTTCCAGGCTCACATCTGGCAACAGTTTGCGCGCCCGGGCTTGCGGGGCCTCGAGCTTGGGCACCACCACGTCACGACCGACGCGGCTCAGACCATCGATGCCTTCGGCGGCAGCCTTGAACCGCTCGTACTCCTGCAAGCGGCGAATCAGCTCGGCGCGAGGATCGTCCTCTTCGTCCTCAATCGTTTCGGCACGGGGCAACAACATCCGCGACTTGATCTCGGCCAGCATCGCGGCCATCACCAGATACTCGGCGGCCAGCTCCAGGCGCACCGACTGCATCAACTCGACATAGCCCATGTACTGACGGGTGATTTCCGCCACCGGAATGTCGAGGATGTTGATGTTCTGTTTGCGGATCAGGTACAGCAGCAAGTCGAGCGGGCCTTCGAAGGCCTCAAGAAAGACCTCGAGCGCATCCGGCGGGATGTACAGGTCCAGGGGCATTTCCATGACTGCCTGGCCATAGACCATGGCGAAAGGCAGTTCTTGCTGGGCACCGGCCTGGCTGTCGACGGGTTCTACTGCAGACATCTAGGCCTCGGCCATGAAAGGCGCAGGGTCGCCGCAACCGACACGCAGAACTTCCGGTTCGCCGTCGGCGAGGCTGATCACGGTGGATGCCTTGATCCCGCCGTAACCGCCGTCGATGATCAGGTCCACTTGATGCTCAAGCAGCTGACGCATCTCATAAGGATCGGTCAACGGGTCAGTGTCGCCGGGCATGATCAGGGTCACGCTCATCAGCGGCTCACCGAGTTGTTCCAGCAACGCCAGCGCTATCGGATGGCTGGGCACACGCAGGCCGATGGTGCGTTTTTTTGGATGCAGCAACAACCGCGGGACTTCGCGAGTGGCGTTAAGAATGAAGGTGTAAGGACCCGGCAAGTGAGCCTTGAGCACCCGAAAGGTGCCGGTATCGATCTTGGCAAACAGCCCCAACTGCGACAGGTCGCTGCAAATCAGCGCGAAGTTGTGTTTCTCGTCCAGCTGACGCAGCCGGCGCACGCGCTCCACGGCGTTTTTGTCGCCGATCTGGCAACCAATTGCGTAGGACGAGTCTGTGGGATAAATCACCACCCCGCCGTTGCGGATGATCTCGACAGCCTGTTTGATCAGGCGCGCTTGCGGGTTTTCCGGATGAATCTGGAAAAATTGACTCACATTCTCTACCTGTTCAGACGACGGCAATAATTGGGTCATGTTTGAATCGACACCACAGTGGTGGCAGATCCTCTGGAAGCGGGCGGTATTCACCGATCTCGGACCAGCCTCCAGGGCCATGAAAATCACTGCCGGCGCTGACCAGCAGACCAAACTCGCGGGCAAGAATGGCCAGGCTGCCCACTTGTTCGGCGGGCTGATGGCCATTGACCACTTCAATCGCGTGGCCCCCTGCTTGAATATAGTCGGCAATCAGGCGGCGACGCTTGCTGCGAGTGAAATCGTAGTGCCAGGGATGCGCCAGGCTGACCCAGGCACCCGCGGCGCGCAGGGTGGCGACGGTGTCTTCGAGGGTTGGCCAGTGTTGTTTGACGTCCCCCAACTTGCCGGCGCCCAGCCATTTGCGAAACGCTTCGGCGCGATCCTTGACGAAACCTTCACGCACCATCCAGTCGGCGAAATGCGGACGGGCCGGCGCGTTACCGCTGTCGCCCAGTTCCTGTTGGATGGCCCGGGCGCCCTCGAGCGCCCCCGGCATGCCTTTAAGCGCCAACTTGCGGCTTATTTCTTCGGACCGTAGCCAGCGGCCATCGTGCAATTTTGCGATGGCCTCGGCCAACGGCGGCGCTTTGACGTCGAAACCGTAGCCCAAAACATGAATGGTCGCCCCGCCCCAGGTGCAGGACAATTCAACGCCATTGACCAGCTGCATGCCCAGCGCCGTCGCGGCGCTACGGGCCTCGTCGAGGCCTTCAAGGGTATCGTGATCGGTCAAGGCCAGGACTCGCACACCTTTCTCGAACGCACGCGCAACCAGTGCCGCCGGCGCGAGGGCGCCATCGGAAGCCGTGCTATGGCAGTGCAAATCAACATTCACAGGACTGTGTAACCTCAAATCAGCTGGCGCTATCGCGCGTCAATATGTTTGTTATTATGCCGCCACATCCTGCTTCTGGCTGCCACTGTGAAACAATTCATCGACTTCATCCCGCTTCTGCTGTTTTTCATCGCCTTCAAAATCGATCCACAGATCGTCGACATCGGCGGCTTTCAACTGTCTATCGGTGGCATTTACAGCGCCACCGCCGTACTGATCATCAGCTCCCTGGTGGTCTACGGCACGCTGTTCATCAAGCAGCGCACACTGGAGAAGAGCCAGTGGCTGACCCTCATCGCCTGCCTGGTCTTCGGTAGCCTGACCCTGGCGTTCCACAGCGAGACGTTCCTGAAATGGAAAGCTCCGGTGGTCAACTGGCTGTTCGCCCTCACGTTCATCGGTAGCCACTTCATCGGTGATCAACTGTTGATCAAACGCATCATGGGCCACGCGCTGACACTGCCAGAGCCGGTCTGGACCCGCCTGAACATCGCCTGGATCGGTTTTTTCCTGTTTTGCGGCGCCGCTAACCTGTTTGTTGCGTTCACCTTCCAGAGCTACTGGGTCGACTTCAAGGTCTTCGGCAGCCTGGGCATGACGTTGCTGTTCCTGGTCGGCCAGGGCATTTACCTGTCCCGCCACTTGCACGATGCCGACACCACAACACCAAAAACCGAGGACTGACATGCTTTACGCAATCATTGCCACAGACGTTGCCGATTCCCTGCAAGCCCGCCTGGCCGCACGGCCTGCGCACCTTGAGCGCCTGCAAGTGCTTAAAGGTGAAGGTCGCATCGTATTGGCCGGTCCGCACCCGGCCGTCGACAGCAATGATCCGGGCGCGGCGGGTTTCACCGGCAGCCTGATCGTTGCCGAATTCGATTCCTTGAGCGCCGCCCAAGCCTGGGCCGACGCTGATCCGTACATTGCCGCAGGCGTCTACGCCAATGTTTTGGTCAAGCCCTTCAAGCAAGTCCTGCCTTAGTACCCTGTCGCGCGATGGGCCTTGTCGGTTCATCGCGCGTTCAATCGCTCATTATTCTCGTTTACCGGCCGACAACCTGCCCAATACCCGTATTGGAATCAGGAGTTGCGATGCGCAAAGGTCCGTTGTGTCTGATGTTGGTGACGTTGTCGATCATGGCGCCCGCCCACGGTGAGGAAAGCGTCGATGTTGGCAATTCCACGCCGCTGTCCTTGAGTGCCGGCAGCCAGATCACCGAGTTGCAGCAGCGCTTGAAGGCAAGCGAGCAGCAACGAGAAGCACTGAGCAAACAATTGCAAAATACCGATGGCGAACGCGAAAGCGCTCAGTTGAGCCGGTTGCGCCAAGAGAATCAGCGCCTGAAGCTGCAACTCAAGGAAATCCAGGCCAGTCCGCTGCCACGCCTGCTGACAGATCAGCAACAGTGGTTCGTGATCGGGGCCGGAGTAGCGCTATTGGCGCTGCTCTGCGGTATCTTCGCCAGTGGTGCACGTAGAAAACGTCGGCAATGGCTAAATTGAGTGAGTCATGAGCGAGCTGTTATTAATTGATGATGATCAGGAGCTGTGTGAGCTCCTGAGTAGTTGGCTGAGCCAGGAAGGCTTTCAGGTCCGCGCCTGCCATGATGGCCGGAGCGCGCGCCGCGCGTTGGCTGAAACGTCCCCGGCGGCTGTGGTGCTGGATGTGATGCTGCCTGACGGCAGCGGCCTGGAACTGCTCAAGCAACTGCGCAACGACCATCCGGAATTGCCAGTGCTGATGCTGTCGGCCCGTGGCGAACCGCTGGACCGTATTCTCGGCCTGGAACTCGGTGCCGATGATTACCTGGCCAAACCGTGCGACCCGCGGGAACTGACAGCCCGCCTGCGCGCAGTATTGCGCCGCAGTCATCCGACGGCAGTTTCCAGCCAGCTCGAATTGGGTGATTTGTGTTTCAGCCCGGTGCGTGGGGTGGTCAGCATCAATGAACAGGAATTCACCCTCACTGTCTCCGAAAGCCGTCTGCTTGAAGCCCTGCTCAAGCAACCGGGCGAGCCGCTGGACAAACAGGAGCTGGCACAAATCGCCCTCGGTCGCAAACTGACGCTGTACGACCGCAGCCTGGACATGCACGTGAGCAACCTGCGCAAAAAAATCGGCCCACACTCCGACGGCCGCCCGCGCATCGTGGCCCTGCGCAGTCGCGGTTATTACTACAGCCTCTGAACCTGACGCGAACCTTTGTAGCAGCTGTCGAGCCCCAGCGAGGCTGCGCAGCCTCGCTGGGGCTCGACAGCTGCTACAAAGGCCATGTTTCGTTGGAGAGAAGTCGGCGAAGTGTTGGAAGTGTCAGGAAGGTAGAAAATCATCTTTACCCAAGCTTTACGCTCCACTGACCGCCGCTGACCTTGATCTGCGTAATCTGCACACATCCGGAACGTACCGGGAACCAGACAAGGAGATACACCATGCGCAAGACTCTTATCGCTCTGATGTTTGCTGCCGCCCTGCCGACCGTTGCCATGGCCATGCCGGAAGGCGCAGGCCCGATGGGTGACCACATGGACGGCTCACGCCACGGCGGTCAGATGCACGGCATGCACGGTAAAGGCCCTTACAGCCAACTGGACCTGAGCCGCGAACAGCGCGAGCAAATCCGCAAGATCATGGGCGAGCAGATGCGTGAGCGTCAGCAATTGGTCGACAAGTACCTGGAAAAACTCTCGCCAGCGGATCAGAAAGCCCTGAAAGACGAGATGGCGGCCAGGCACAACAAAGCCGAAGCCGACGTTCGCGCACTACTGAAACCGGATCAACAGAAGCAATTCGACGAGATCCAGAAGAAAAAGGCTGAGCGTCGCGCCGAATGGGCCGAGTTCAAGGCCTGGAAAGCGCAAAAAGCGCAATAATGGGCTAACCCCGGACCCGACGGCCAACACCGTTGGGTCTGTTGCCATTCGTCTAATGCGGGAACGGGCTTGTGTGGCGAGGGGGCTTGCCCCCGTTGGGTCGCGAAGCGGCCCCGACATTTCAAAGTTAAACCGCAGGTAATGGTTTACGACTGCTTCGCAGCCGAACGGGGGCAAGCCCCCTCGCCACACGGGCCCCCTCACCACAGGGCTCGCTCTCACATGGATTTGTGGTTGTTTGAGGATTTTCTGTGCGCTCATTGTTCTGGCGTATCCTGGCCAGTTTCTGGCTGGCCATCGCTCTGGTTGCAGGGCTTTCGATTCTGCTTGGGCACATGCTCAATCAGGACACGTGGATTCTCAGTCGCCACCCAGGCCTCAACACCTTGGCCGAACAGTGGACGCAAACCTACGAAAGCCAGGGAGAAGAAGCCGCCCAGAACATTCTGGAACAACGCAAGCGCCAGTATCACATCAACGTCCAAGTGCTCAACGAGGCCGGCGACCCGGTGGTACGCGGCACCTTTCCACCGCGGGCGGCGGCCTTCGAAGCACGGCGGAACAACGATGATCGACGCCTGCCATGGCGGCGTCTGACCGATGAATACACCAGCGCCAAGACGGGCGACACCTATCTGTTGATCTATCGCGTTCCGCACCCGGAACTGGACGCCTGGCATCGCGAAAGCCTGCTCTGGCCGTTGAGTGCACTGGGCATCGCACTGGTGGTGTTGACCCTGTTCAGTTTGCTGGTGACCTTCTCCATCACGCGCCCCCTGAGCCGTTTACGAAGCGCCGTGCATGACCTGGGGCAGACCACGTACCAACAGAACAGCCTGGCGCAACTGGCCAACCGCCGCGATGAATTCGGCGTGCTGGCCAACGACTTCAATCGCATGGGCGCGCGCCTGCAAAGCCTGATCGGCAGCCAGCGGCAATTACTGCGGGACGTGTCTCACGAATTACGTTCACCCTTGGCCCGATTGCGCATTGCCTTGGCATTGGCCGAACGGGCCAATCCTGAGGAGCGAGAAAAACTCTGGCCACGCCTGACCCGTGAGTGTGATCGACTGGAAGCGTTGATCAGCGAAATCCTGGTACTGGCGCGCGTCGATGCCGACAACGCCAGTGCTGAAGAGGTCGATCTCAATGCGCTGCTCAATGCCTTGCAAAAAGACGCCCAGTTGGGTTCGCCCGAGCAGAACGTGCGCCTTAAGGCCGAGCCGCAACTGAACCTCAAAGGCTGGCCGACCATGATCGAGCGCGCCGTGGACAACCTGCTACGCAATGCCCAGCGTTTTAACCCGGTCGGGCAACCGATCGAAGTGCAAGCGTTGCGTCAGGGCGACAGGATTGTGGTCAGTGTGCGCGATCATGGCCCCGGCGTAGAAGCGGAGCATTTGAATCAGCTGGCGGAACCGTTCTATCGGGCACCGGGGCAAACAGCGGCCGGGCATGGCCTCGGGCTGGCCATTGCGCGTCGTGCGGCGGAGCGTCATGGCGGCAGTCTGGTGCTGGCCAATCACCCCGAGGGCGGGTTTGTTGCCAGCCTGGAATTGCCGTTGGTGCCGGGGGCGGTAGTGCAACCTTAAATTCGGTGGTGATGCAAGAAGATCGCAGCCTCGTTTCACTCGACAGCTCCTACACAGCTCCTACAGATGTACATATTTCCCTGTAGGAGCTGTCGAGTGAAACGAGGCTGCGATCTTTTGATCTTCAGACCTTACCGGGCCAGGCGCTGACAAACTCGGTCAAATCAACTTTCTCCGCCACCCGTGGTTCTTTCTGCGGCGTGCCCAGGTAAAGAAACGCAATCACCTGCTCCCCTTCCGCCAATCCCAAACCTTTGGCCACATGCGCCGAATAAGCCAGCTCACCGGTACGCCACACCGCGCCAATGCCCTGCGCATAAGCGGCCAGCAAAATCCCGTGAGCGGCACAGCCAGCTGCCAGTAATTGCTCGGACTTCGGCACTTTGGCGTGTTCCTGCAATCGGGCAATCACCACAATCACCAGCGGCGCACGCAGCGGGCCGTTGCGCGCCTTGTCCAGCAAGGCTTCGGACACATCACTGTCTTGCAGTTTCGCCGCCTCGGCCAGCAACTCGCCCATCTGCTCGCGCGCCGCGCCTTCGACTGTCAGGAAGCGCCAAGGCTGCAAGTGGCCATGGTCTGGCGCGCGCATCGCAGCGCGAAACAGCACTTCGCGTTGTTCGGCAGTGGGTGCCGGATCGAGCAGTCGCGGGACGGAAACACGGTTGAGCAAAGCGTCGAGAGCCTGCATCGGCCACCTCCTGTAGAAAATGTTTGGCTATTCTAGCGTCAACTGTCGTGACGGCGTCGGTTTACATGCCCTGCCCCGCAGGTAGAATGGCGCCCTTCCTACTATTAGCCCGAGCGGACTTCATGGCGTTGCCGACCTTACGGATCATTGGTTTCATCATCGGCATCTTCCTGATCACGCTGGCCATCGCCATGGTCGTGCCCATGGCCACGCTGGTGATCTTCGAGCGCACCAGCGATCTGCCGTCGTTCCTCTGGGCGAGCATGATCACCTTTGTCGCCGGCCTGGCCCTGGTGATACCCGGGCGTCCCGAGCACATCCATCTGCGTCCGCGCGACATGTACCTGCTGACCGTCAGTAGCTGGCTGGTGGTGTGTATCTTCGCCGCCCTGCCGTTCCTGTTGACCCAGCACATCAGCTACACCGACTCGTTCTTCGAAAGCATGTCCGGCATCACCGCCACCGGAGCGACGGTGCTCAACGGCCTGGACACCATGTCCCCCGGCATCCTGATGTGGCGTTCATTGCTGCACTGGATCGGTGGCATCGGCTTTATCGGCATGGCGGTAGCGATCCTGCCCCTGCTGCGCATCGGTGGCATGCGGCTGTTTCAGACCGAGTCGTCGGACCGTTCCGAAAAGGTCATGCCCCGTTCGCACATGGTGGCGCGTTTGATCGTTGCGGCCTACGTCGGCATTACCATTCTCGGCAGCCTGGCCTTCTGGTGGGCCGGGATGAGCCTGTTCGATGCCATCAACCATGCGATGTCAGCGATTTCCACCGGCGGCTTCTCCACCTCCGACAAGTCCCTGGCCAAGTGGCCGGAGCCTGCGGTGCATTGGGTCGCCGTGGTGATCATGATTCTCGGTGCCCTGCCATTCACACTGTACGTGACGACGCTGCGCGGTAACCGTCAGGCCTTGATCAAGGATGAACAGGTTCGGGGCCTGCTCGGTATGTTGCTGGTGACCTGGCTGGTGCTCGGCACCTGGTACTGGTGGACGACCCAGCTGCATTGGCTGGAAGCCTTGCGGCATGTGGCGCTGAACGTGACGTCGGTGGTGACCACCACCGGTTTTGCACTGGGGGACTACAGCCTCTGGGGCAACTTCTCATTGATGCTGTTCTTTTATCTGGGGTTTGTTGGGGGTTGCTCGGGTTCGACCGCTGGCGGGATCAAGATTTTCCGCTTCCAGGTTGCCTACATTCTGCTCAAGGCCAACCTTAACCAGTTGATTCACCCGCGCGCGGTGATCAAGCAGAAATACAACGGCCACCGTCTCGACGAAGAGATCGTGCGCTCGATCCTGACCTTTTCGTTCTTCTTCGCCATCACCATTTGCGTCATCGCACTGCTGCTGTCGCTACTGGGCGTGGACTGGATGACCGCGCTGACCGGCGCGGCCGCCACGGTGTCTGGCGTAGGCCCGGGGCTTGGCGAAACGATTGGCCCGGCGGGTAACTTCGCCAGCCTGCCGGATGCCGCGAAGTGGATTCTCTCGTTCGGCATGCTGCTGGGCCGGCTGGAGATCATTACGGTGTTTGTCCTGTGTATCCCGGCGTTCTGGCGTCACTGATCGGCATGGGCGCTGCCATCAGCCGTGCCCGGTATTCGCCGGGCGTGGAATCGTACCAGCGTCGAAAGGCACGGAAGAAGTTGCTCGGATCGGCAAACCCCAGCAGGTAGGCAATTTCCAGCAGAGTCATGTTCGGTTGTGCCAGGTATTGCTCGGCCAGTTCACGCCGGGTGTCATCCAGCAACGTCTGAAAACTCGTGCCTTCTTCCTGCAAGCGACGTTGCAAGGTGCGTTGCGACAAGTGCAGCGTCTGGGCCACCGCATCGCGCTTGGGTTCGCCCTGGGGCAGCAGACGGCATAATACCTGCCGTGCCTTGTGCGTCACGCGGCTCTCGGAAAACCGTGCCAGGTATTCGCCGGCAAACCGGTCGTGCAACCGCGCCATGGCCTCGTTGGCGGTGGGCAGCGGCGCCTCCATGTCATCGCGCTCGAAGATCAAGGCATCATAGGGCGCATTGAACATCAACGGGGCGTGGAAAGCTTGTTTATAGGGTTCAAGATCGACGGGGTAATCGCCTTGCAGCAAGACCTTGCGCGGCTGAAGCGTACGGCCGGTCAGCCAGCCGCAAAGTGCCAGGGCACAGGCCAGCGAGGCTTCGGCACTCTGGCGGGTGGGCGGCAGATGATCGCCATGCACCGTCAGAATCAGCGCATACCCCTCATCCAGTAATCGGAAACTCAAGTCGGCACTTTCGGCGATGATGCGCTGATAACGCACCAGGCGTTGAAAGCCTTCGGCCAGGGTCTGGCTGGACATCAGCGCATAACCGGCGACATGGAAGGACGCCGGTCGCACCACCTTGCCCATGTTCAGGCCGATCGCCGGGTTGCCGGACAGCTCGACCGCGCGCTGCCAAAGCCGCGTCATGGAATCTTGCGGGAAGCGCGCATCCGGGTCATCCAGTGCCGCATAGTCGAGCCCCAGCTGTTTGAACAGAACCCGGCAATCCAGGCCGTCCATTTCCAGTGCTTTGACAATCCCCATCGCCCAGCTTGCAGAAGTCGTTCGTTCGCTCATGGCGTTTACTACGTGATGGCCGCATGCCACGACCCAATACCCAAGGATACTAAAGTGGCGCCTATTGTCACTGGCTGATACCAATGATCACTCTAGACTTAAATAAGCTACCTGCAGAACAACTTGTCGCGTGCACAGCTACCACAGAGATTGCAGTCGTGGACAACATCAAGCGTTTCAACAGCTTCGCTGAGTTTTACCCGTATTACCTCAGCGAACATCGCAACAGCACCTGCCGACGATTGCACTTTGTCGGCACTTCTCTGGTTATCTTCATTCTGGTGCTGGCCATCGGCAACGGCGCGTGGTGGATGTTACTGGTCCTGCCGCTGGCCGGTTACAGCTTCGCCTGGGTCGGGCATTTCTTCTTCGAGAAAAATCGCCCTGCCACCTTCAAGCATCCTCTTTACAGCCTGCTCGGCGATTTCGTCATGTACCGCGACATGATGCTGGGTCGCGTGGCGTTCTAGGGGGCGTTGAATCCAAGCCCTACACTCAACACATCCCTTTCAATCAGAACAAGAGGATAGCCGATGAATGCCCACGCCCGTTTTACCCATATGCAGGACGGCACGCAGGAAGACTGGGCGATCATCGCCGCAGATTTCAGCGCCTATGCCCGGCAATTGTCCAAACGGATCGTGGCGCATCTGAAGTTACTGGAGGGGGATTTTGGCGGTTTCCCGGTGGATCGTCTGACCCACTCCCTGCAAACCGCCAGCCGCGCCTGGCGCGATGGTCGGGACGAAGAGTACGTGGTCTGCGCTCTGCTCCATGACATCGGTGACACGCTGGGTTCCTACAATCACCCGGACATCGCCGCGGCGATCCTCAAGCCGTTCGTCAGCGCCGAGAACCTGTGGATAGTAGAAAAACACGGAATTTTCCAAGGCTATTACTTCTTCCATCACTTGGGCATGGATCGGCATTTGCGCGAGCAATTCAGCGGTCATCCGCAGTATCAGGCGACCATCGAGTTTTGCGCCCGCTACGATGCGGCGGCGTTTGATCCGGCGTACGACACACTGCCGCTGAGCTTCTTCGAACCGATGGTAGAGCGGCTGTTTGCGCAGCCGAAGCATTCGATTTACAAGGCGGCGATGGAAGAACATTCGCCGGCTTGATCAGTGTCAGCGTTTTGTGGCGAAGGGGCTTGCCCCCGTTCGGCTGCGCAGCAGTCGTAAAAACCGACAAATGCGGTCTACCCCATACAACCGGGATGAATGATTTCGGGGTCGCTTCGCGCCCCAACGGGGGCAAGCCCCCTCGCCACAAAGGCTAAACCTCTGGTTCACACCGGCTCGGCGACCTTCACCGCCTTCAATCCGGCCTCCCGCGCCTGGGCATCGGCCAACCGATACAGCTCGATCGAGCCATCCCAATGCTCGATCAGCGCCGTGCACGACTCCACCCAATCCCCACAATTGAGGTAATCGACTCCGCCAACCTTACGAATCTCGGCATGGTGAATGTGCCCGCATACCACGCCATGCAACTCGCGTTTAACGCATTCATGGGCGATGGCTTCTTCAAAATCGCTGATGAAGCTGACGGCGGTTTTGACCTTGTGCTTGAGGTACGCCGACAGCGACCAGTAGCCGTAGCCATAACGGGCCCGCCAATGGTTGAGCCAGCGATTGAGCGTCAGGGTGAATTCGTAGGCCGAATCGCCGAGGAATGCCAGCCAGCGGTGGTAGCGGGTGATCACGTCGAACTGATCACCGTGAATCACCAGCAGATGACGGCCATCGGCGGTCACGTGCACGGCTTCGTCCACCAACTGGATATTGCCCAAGATCAGCTTCGAATAACGGCGCAGGAACTCGTCATGGTTGCCGGTGACGTAGATCACTTCCGTACCGCGCTTGCTCATGGTCAGCAGACGACGAATCACATTGGTGTGCGCCTGGGGCCAGTACATGCCGCTGCGCAGTTTCCAGCCATCGATGATGTCGCCGACCAGGTAGACCTTGTCCGCGTGGTAGCCCTTGAGAAATTGCGACAGGTGTTCGGCCTGGCAGTCCCGGGTGCCCAGATGCACATCGGAAATCCACAAGGTCCGCACACGTTGCTTACGGCTGGGTTTGGCGAGCTCGGCGCTGGTCATGGGCAACCCTCAGGACAAGTTTTGGCAAGCTTGCGCCGGTCGGGTGAATTGCCCATGACAATCGCAAGTCAGTCCTGTGACAACACGCGCATGGGTACCCGCGGTGTAGACTGGCGCCTCCCTCATCAAAATCGCCATGAGACCTGCGATGAGACCGATCCTCACACTTCGCCAGTACACCCACGACCTGATCGTCCACAGCCACGACCACGCACAACTGGTGTTCGGGCTGTCAGGCGCACTGGACTTCGAGGTCGAAGGGCATGGTAGTCAGGTGGTGCAGCAGAGTTTTGTGGTGGTGCCGTCGGGCGCGCATCATGCCTGCGACAGCGCCCGTGGCAGTCGTTGCCTGGTGCTGGATGTGCCGAGTGCACAGTGGGTTTCGCAGTCCCTTGGCGATCACGCCGAAGCCAGCCGCCGCTTGCTCGACAATGCCGGGCGCCTGTCGCTGGACGCCGGGCAAAGCCAGCTGGTGAGTTGGCTGGCAGGCAGTCAAATCAATGATCCGCTGATAGCGCAGCAAGGCGCGGTGCTGTTGTTGGCCAGCTTGAACAACGCCAAACCCGACAGTGTGGGCGGTCGGCGCCTGCCCTATGCGGCATTGAATGCGCACATCGATCAGTACGCGGCCTACCCATTGCAAGTCGCCGATCTGGCGCGCATTGCCGGCCTGTCCAGCGCCCGGTTGCATGCGCGGTTCGTGGCGGAATGCGGGCAAACGCCGATGGACTACATTCGCAGTCGCCGGCTGCACATTGCCGTGCGCCTGTTGCGCGATTCAGCGCTGCCCATTGGCGAGATTGCCTGTCGGGTCGGTTACAGCTCGCAGAGTGCATTCGCCGCCGCAGTGCTGCGTGAGTTCGGCGCCTCGCCCGGTAAATTGCGCCGCGAGGCTGGCGACAAATGACGCGAGTCTGGCGACAGACATAACCAGCCCGGCACGATTAAATGTAGCAGCTGGCGAAGCCTGCGATCTTTTGATCTTGTTTTTTGAGATCAAGATCAAAAGATCGCAGCCTTCGGCAGCTCCGGGGCCGATGGTTGTCGGCCGGATTCGATACGCTTATCAAGGATTGCAATGACTCCCCGTACCGCCCTTGGCGCTCTGCATATCGGTGCACTGATGTTCGGCCTGACCGGTGTATTCGGTAAACTCGCCGCTGCTTCGCCAGCGATCATCGTGTTTGGCCGGGCCGCGTTTGCCGTCCTCGCCCTGGCATTTTTCGCACGGTTCGCAAGCGCTACCCGTTGGCAGAAACTCGATGCAGTGGACCTGCGTCGCCTGCTGCTCAGTGGCTTGCTGCTGACCGGGCACTGGGTGAGTTTCTTCATCGCCGTGAAGGTGGCCGGAGTGGCAATCGCGACCCTGGGGTTTGCCAGTTTCCCGGCGTTTACCGTGATTCTCGAAGGGCTGATCTTCCGCGAGCGCATCCGCGCCAATGAAATCCTCTTGGTGGTACTGGTCAGCATCGGATTGGTGCTGGTCACGCCGGATTTCGATCTGGCCAGCGGCGCTACCACCGGCCTGTTGTGGGCGGTGGCTTCCGGCTTGTTGTTCGCCCTGCTGTCGCTGACCAACCGCGCCAGTTCGGGACGCATTGCGCCGGTGCAGGCGGCTCTGTGTCAGAACGTGGTGGTTGCGATCTGCCTGCTGCCGGTGGCGGCGCCCCAGTTGAGCGAAGTGCGAGCCATCGACTGGCTGTGGATCGGCCTGCTCGGGGTGTTCTGTACCGGCGTTGCCCACAGCTTGTTCGTCGCCAGCCTGGCGGTGATCAAAGCCCGGACCGCGTCTGTGGTGTTTGCCCTGGAGCCGGTTTACGGCATCACCCTGGCCTGGTTGTTGTTCAATGAAAACCCGACCTTGCGCATGTTGATTGGCGGCGCGCTGATCATCGTGGCTATTGTGGTTTCCAGCCGATTGTCCGGCAGTTCAAGCAAGAGTGCCGTGGGGGCGCAAGCCCCGTCTCACTGAGTGCGGTCGTTGTGGCCCAGGTCGCGGTCCGGATCGATCTGATCACGGACCCGCTGCTTGAGCACCTTGGCCTCGGGAAAACCACCGTCGGCCTTGCGCTCCCAGAGCTGCACATCGTCACAGAAAATGTGAAAAACCCCGCCGGTGCCGGGCACCAGAGACACTTTGCCCAGGTCGTCGCCGAAGGTGCTGAGCAGTTCCTGGGCCAGCCAGGCGGCGCGCAACAGCCATTGGCATTGCGTGCAATAGGTGATGACGATTTCCGGTTTACGTGCGCTCATGATTGGCAAAACTCCTGGGCCTGGGGGCGTCGCCATAATAGCCGCCTTGCCCCTGATTCTGTAGGAGCGAGGCTTGCCCGCGAAGAACGATGACGCGGTTTATCAGGACAACCGCATTGTCGTTCTTCGCGGGCAAGCCTGAACTGGCCGAATGATTTTGGACACTTCAATCGGGCGCTAAGATGGTGCCCAAATCTGAGGTGTGTGGATATGCGTAAATCTTATTCCAGTGAGTTCAAACTCAAGGCCGCCAGCATGGTGCTGGACGAGGGCCAGTCAGTTCCTGAGGTCTGTGCCAGTTTGGATATTGGCCCTACGGCCTTGCGCCGTTGGGTCGACCAAGTTCGCAAAGAACGCTTGGGTTCGACCCCGGTGGGGGCCAAGGCAATCACCGCCGATCAGCGGGAGATTCAGCAGCTCAAAGCGTTGCTCAGGCAAAAAGACCTGGACATTGAAATCCTAAAAAAGGCCAGTGCTCTCCTGCTTTTGGACTCCAAAGATCATTCTCGCTGATCAATGAGCTGGACGAGCAGTACGGCGTTAACAATTGCTGTCGGGCGTTTGGAGTCACCCGCAGCAGCTTTTACGCCTGGCGTCAGCGCCAGGGCAAGGTGAATCCTGAACGGGAGAAACTTAAGGCCGTGCTAGTCAAGCATCATAAGGAATCCAGAGCGTCCGCCGGGTCTCGCACCCTGTCCAAGGAACTGCAAGCCAAGGGGCATCGTGTCGGGCGCCATATGGCTCGCAGCTTGATGCGCGAAGCCGGTGTTGCCAGTCATCAACGGCGGCGGCACAAGTACAAATCTTCCGGCGTTGAGGCGCTGGTGGCGCCGCATGTGCTCAAGCGCAAGTTTGATGTCACGGCGGTTAACCAAGTGTGGTGCGGCGATGTGACCTACATCAAAGTCGGCACGCGCTGGATGTATTTCGCGGCGGTTCTGGATCTGTTTGCCCGCAGGATCGTGGGCTGGTCGTTTTCGATGATTTCCGATGCCACGCTGACCTGCGAAGCGTTGCGGATGGCGGTCGACCTACGAGGCCGGCCAAAAGAGGTGCTGTTTCACTCTGACCAGGGCTGCCAATACACCAGTCATAAATTCAGGAAAGAAATGCGCAAACATGGCCTCCTGCAGAGCATGAGTCGCAAAGGTGAGTGCTGGGACAACGCTCCGATGGAGCGTTTCTTTGGAAGCCTCAAGTCAGAGTGGGTGCCAGAAGATGGCTACCGCTCGGAACATGAGGCGCGGGTGGATGTGCAGCGTTATGTGATGCGTTACAACAACGTCAGGCTCCATAGCTACAACGACTACCGGTCGCCGGTAGCTATGGAGAAACTGGCAGCATGAAACCGTAACTGGTGTCCAAAATTAGTTGACCAGTTCAGCCTCGCTCCTACATGGGTAAGGGTGTTATCGGATACCGGCCAACAGCGTCCGGGCCGTTTCCTTGAGCGGTTCGTCGCCTTCCTTGAGCAGCTCGTTAAGCAGTTCGATGGCGCTGTCCAGATCGCCGTCGTCGATGCAGGTCTGGGCCTGTTCGAGTTTGCCCGCGCTGCTCGGTCCGGACGGTTCCACATCCATCAATTCGGCACTCAGCGGCTCAAGTTCCAGCGGCTGGCCTGGGTCGCTGAACGCGTTGAGAAAGGTCTCGTCCAGCGATTGAGCGTCGGGTTCGGCGATCCATTCAAGCTCGGGCTCGTCCAGCATCGGCTCCTCGGGCATTTCGAAAACATCAGGCAACACGTGCAGGTTCGAGGTAAACCCGGGCTCGTCTGCCGGCGTGGGCTCATTCGACGGTTTGGTGCTGGACGGTGAGTTTTCGAAGGGGCTGATCAGGTCCCAGTTCGAATCCATCGACAGGTCATCGAGGTTCAACTGGAACTCATCGCTCGGCGCAGCTTCAGGGATTGCGGGGGTGGGAGGAACCACTGCCACGGCGGCGATTATCGGTGCGGCGCTGACCAATTTCGGATGGCGGGCGCGGATATCCTGAAGCTGCTGTGCATCGAACCCGGCCTCTCGCAGGCTGCTTTCCTGCGCATCATAAGCTTGCACGTCGCCCTGTTTACCGAGGACTTCCAACAGTTGCACGGCCAGATCGGTGCGCTGGGGTTCCCTGACCAATGCGTCTCGCAACAAACCGGCCGCCTCGGACAAACGGCCATACGCCAGATAAATACCCACCCCTTCCAGCACGTCGCCTGCCGGAGGTTCTTCAGTCGATCCGGCTAGTGGTTGCGGCCGGGACGTCAACCTGATCGGCTCTTGCGTGTGGTGGGGCTCCGGTTCATGACGCAACGGCTGCACAGGTAACGGCTCGGCCTGGACCCGAGCCTCAGCTTGCTGTCGTTGACGACGAATGAAAACGGCAACCGATAGCAACGTCACCAGTGCCAGCAACCCGATGATCAGCAGCCACGGCGTCGGTTCGGGTTCCTCTTCTACAACGGGCGCAGGTACCGTCACCTGCGGCACGACCGGCTCTACCGGCGCCTGTTTGACTTCCGCCAATTGGGCTTGCAGCTCGATCACCTGCTTTTTCTGCCCGGCGATCTGCTCATCCTGCGCCTGAAGCCGGGCATTGAGTTCATCGATAGACTTTTGCAGCTGCTGGTTCTGCAGCACGCTGGCGGCCAACTGTTCGGCAATAGCATCATTCGCGGGCGCGGCAGCTGGTTTATCGGCATCAGGCTTGGGCGTCGCCGCCTTCGCAGCAGGTGGCGATGCAACAGCCGGTTCGACGGACGGAAACGCAGAAGACTGAAGGCCCGGCGCGGGTTCGTCGTTGACAGGAACAATGCCCGGTGACCCCGGCGGATCGATCAGCACGGTGTATTCGCGCAGCAACCGCCCATTGGGCTGATTGACCTGCACCAGAAAATTCAGGAAAGGTTCATTGACCGGTTTGCTGGACGTTACCCGGATCAGGCTGCGATTGCCCCGCAGGATCGGCGTGAACTTCAGGTCATTGAGGAAGAACACTCGCTCGACGCCAGCACGACTGAATTCGTCCGCCGTCGCCAGGCTGACCGAGAGATCGCCCTCCGCCAGGCCACCAGCGTCCACCAAAGCAATGTCGGCATTGAACGGCTGATTCAACGCCGAATGCTGGGTAATCTCACCCAACCCGAGCGCAGGGGCCAATGCCGAGTAAGTGACAGCACCACCGACCAGCAGCAGCCTGGTGCAACACCGCAATACAACGTGCCAACTCTCGAGCATGAGCATCCCTTAGATAACCTGAACCAACCTGTACGTGTTTCGCACATCCGGTACGAACACGATATCGACTAGTAGTTCTTTATAGTCTGCCCAACGGGGTATCTCAAAAGTCCGGCGCGTGGTTATGCCTCAAGATTTTTCCAGGTTACCCAGGATGTGCCCGTGGACCCGCATGCAGACTTTCAAATCCGCCTCATCGACGCCTGCGAACAGTTCGTGGCGCAATTGAGTAGCAATGGTTTCAATTTGTTCGATCAAGGGCCGGGCCGGGGCGCAGAGCACGATTTTTTTTGCCCGACGATCTTCCAGCACGGATTGGCGTTGCACCAGGCCCTGGCTTTCCAGGCTGTCGAGCAGTCGGGCCAGTGTAGGCCCTTCAACGCCGACGCTTTGCGCCAGTTCGCGCTGGGTGGGGGCAGTCTCGAAACGTGCCAGGTGCAGCAGCACCAGCCAGCGCGCCTGGGATAGCCCCAGGCCAGCCAATCGGCGGTCCAGTTCGGCACGCCAGCCCCGAGACATCTGGGCCAGTTGCATGCCAAAGCGGTGTTGATCGGTTAACGGCATAAAACACTCATGGTTAGACTGAAAATAGAGAAAAACTAATTATTAGTCAGCTAAGCATGACCTTTGGCTATAGGCAAGGTTTGCTCCTGTACTGAATCGTTACATCTGTGCCGCAGGTCATTCAGACTTCGAATTCCGACTGCAAGGCGGCACGAACGCAATACAAAACGCCTTCCGGAACTCTTCCCGCGAACAGCGCGGCAATCTCTGACACCGGTGGCAACTCGCCTTCGCCGTCAAGGAAGGCGTCCTGAACTTCGCCCATCAACTCTTCAGGCAGGTCCAGCGCCTGTTCCAGTGACAACTGCTGCTTGCCAATGGCCTCGGCAAGCATTGTGTAAACGTTCTTTTCCGAGCATTGCAGCTGACCGGCGATCTGCAGCGGTGTCATGCCGGCCCGGGCCAGCGTGATCAGCTCATGACGCACATCGGCCACCACTTTCGGCGCCTCGACCTGACCGCCGAGCACTTCGAGGAAGGCTTCGCCGTAACGTTCCAGTTTGCGGGCGCCGACACCGCTGACCATGGCCATTTGCGCCAGCGAAGTTGGCTGGCTGCGGAGCATTTCCAGCAGGGTCGAGTCAGGGAAGATGACGTACGGCGGCACGCCATGCTCTTCGGCGAGTTTGCGACGCAGGGCACGCAAGGCTTCCCACTGTTCGCGCTCTTCGCCGCGAACCAGTTGGCTGGCCTGGCTCTTGCTGCTTTTGGCGGTGGTTTGCGGCTTGAGGTCGCGACGCAGTTCCAGGGTTACTTCGCCCTTGAGCAATGGCCGGCAGGTGTTACTCAGGCGCAGGCCGCCGTAGCCTTCGAGGTCGATATCCGCCAGGCCACGGGCAACAAGCTGGCGGAACAAGGAGCGCCATTCGCTCTCCCCCATCGCTTTGCCTACGCCGTATACCGACAGATGCTGATGACCGAAGCTGCGAACCTTTTCGTTGTCCTTGCCCAGCAATACGTCAACCAGATGACCGACGCCATAACGCTGGCCGGTGCGGTAAATCGCCGACAGCGCCTGACGGGCCGGCTCCGTGGCATCCCAGGTTTGCACGCCGTCGATGCAGTTGTCGCAATGGCCGCAGGGCTCGGGCATGTCTTCGTCGAAGTAGGCGAGCAGGGTCTGGCGGCGGCAGCGGGTTTCTTCGCAGAGCGAAAGCATGGCGTCGAGCTTGTGCTGTTCCAGACGCTTGTGACGCTCGTCACCTTCGGAGTTTTGCAGCATCTGCTTGAGCATCACCACGTCTTGCAAGCCGTACGCCATCCAGGCATCCGCTGGCAGGCCGTCACGCCCGCCGCGACCGGTTTCCTGGTAATAAGCCTCAAGGGACTTCGGCAAATCCAGGTGCGCGACAAAACGCACGTTGGGCTTGTCGATGCCCATGCCGAACGCCACGGTGGCGACCATGATCAGGCCTTCCTCATTGAGGAAGCGCTTTTGGTGATGGGCTCGCGTGTCGTTGGCCAGACCGGCATGGTATGGCAGCGCCGGGAAACCTTGCTCGCTGAGGAACACCGCCACTTCGTCGACCTTTTTACGGGACAGGCAGTAAACAATGCCGGCGTCGCTGCGCCGCTCGGCGAGGAACGCCAGCAACTGCTTGCGCGGCTGTTCCTTGGGCACGATGCGATAAAAAATATTGGGGCGGTCGAAACTCGAAAGGAAGCGCTCGGCATTCTGCAAATGCAGGCGATCGACGATTTCTTCGCGGGTACGCTTGTCGGCCGTTGCGGTCAGGGCAATGCGCGGGACATTGGGAAACAATTCCGCCAATTGCCCCAATTGCAGGTATTCCCGACGGAAATCGTGACCCCATTGGGACACGCAGTGCGCTTCGTCGATGGCGAACAAGGCGATTTGTAGGCTTTGCAGGAAGGCCAGCATGCGTGGCTGAACCAGACGCTCGGGCGCCAGGTAAAGCATTTTCACCTCGCCGCGCTTGATCCGCGCCGCCAGATCACGCTGTTGCTCAGCGCTTAGCGTGGAGTTCAACGACGCCGCGGCGACGCCCAGCTCTTCGAGGGTCGCGACCTGATCGTCCATCAGCGCGATCAGCGGCGACACCACCACCGCCAGGCCTTCACGCAGCAGTGCCGGCACCTGGAAGCACAAGGACTTGCCGCCACCCGTAGGCATCAGCACCAGGGCATCGCCGCCACTGGCCACGCGCTCAATGATTGCACCCTGACGGCCACGGAAACTGTCGTAGCCGAAGATGTCCTTGAGGACGCGTTGAGCCTGCTCGAGCATAAAAACTCCAAAAATCACCGAAACATCCCTGCAAGGCTGGTTCAGAACCACGGAAGCTGCACTGACAAATCGTAAGTACGCATTGCATGACCCTTCACATTTCAGCCGTGACGCCAGCAGGGCATCACAAAACGCGCGAGTATACCCGAGGCCTGTCCGGCAAAGGACGCCGCTGAGAAGAGGAACGCACCGCCGCTCCCACAGGGATTGGGCCAGACTGGCGGTATCGACAACCACAGAATCCCCCCGCAAGGCTGCAAATATGCCGAGCGGCTGGCCCAAGCGCTCAAGAAGGCCTAGAATTCCCGCATCGTATATTCCCCAAGGTAGCCCTTTAATGTCCTTCGCTGAGCAACTAACCCGCCTGCAAGTCTTCCTCGACGCCGACGAGCTGCATGACGAGGCGCTGGACTACGTGGCCGCCCACGGCTACCTCACCGCGCTGTCGATCTGTTCCGAAGAAGTTCCCGAGCGTGAATGGATCGACGCGCTCTTCGCTGAAGAGCCGCATTACGCCGACGACACCGAGCGTGAAGCGATCGAATCCACGCTGGTGCTGCTCAAGGCGCACATTGCCCGCCAACTGGCGTCCGATGAAGAATTCGAGCTGCCATGCGAGCTCGACCTGGGCGACGACCCGGACGATTCCGACCTGCGCGGCTGGTGCATCGGCTTCATGGAAGGCGTGTTCCTGCGCGAAGCGGCCTGGTTCGAAACCGCCGAAGAAGAAGTCAGCGAAATGCTGCTGCCGATCATGGTCGGTTCCGGTCTGTTCGACGAACAGCCAGAGTTCGAAGACATCGCCAAAGATGCCAACCTGATGGACGACATGATCGTGCAGATCCCGGAAGCCCTGACCGCGCTGTACCTGCTATGCCAGGCTCCAGACGAAAAACCGGCGATTCTCAAGCCACGTCACCACTAAGGTTTTGCCTATGGACAACCCCATAGGCAACCGCCCCCTGATGTTGCGCTACGTGCTGCTGGCCATCGGCTGGCTGAGCGTAGCGCTGGGGGTGATCGGGATTTTCCTGCCGGTGCTGCCCACCACACCGTTTCTGTTACTGGCGGCCGCCTGTTTTGCCCGCAGTTCGCCACGTTTCTATCAGTGGCTGGTTGAACATCCACGGCTTGGGCCGTGGGTTCGCGATTACCTGGATGGCAATGGCATTCCGCTCAAGGGCAAGGTCTATGCGATCGGGCTGATGTGGGCAAGCATCCTGCTCTCTTGTTATCTGGTACCGCTGCCGTGGGCGCGGGGGTTTATGTTGACCAGTGCGGTGCTGGTGACGCTCTATATCCTGCGGCAAAAGACCCTGGATAAAACCTGAGGATGATCTGGCCGGCCTCCTCCACTTCACCGAGGTGGCGAAAATCATTGGAAACGGCCTGCGGGCCGTTTTTTTTGTCGGTTTGAAAGCCTCCATGCCAACCACTCGTCGCAAACCTGCCCCGACCTGTCAGATCTGACAGTTGCCGTTCTCTCGCCTCGGGTGTGAGATGAGCCTCCCCTATCGGATACGGCTCGTCAGGAGCAAACCATGGACATCCAGTCTTCAGAGTTGAACGAAGTGTTTGTGCTGTATCCGATTATCATCCAAGGCTGGGTCACGCCAGTGAAACCTGACGGCATCGCTCACGGCGGCATTCCCAAACTCCTTTATGATGGAGAGCCACAAGGCCTGGAATGCCTGGTCGACCCCTGGTCTGAACTTCGGTTGTTCAACTCGACCATGGCGGTAGATGATCGCGTCGATCTGTACGTCAACGACGACATCACGCCAGCGGTGGGCGAGACCATCGCGCCGGGCGAGGAGCAATTGCGTGTACGTTTATACCTGCCGCACGGCCGGTTGAATCATGGCGTGAATCGGCTGCACTATAAGGTCACCCGAGTGAGTGGGAACGTCGAGACCTCCCGGGACCTGAGGGTGCTGTACCACCTGCGAATCGCCGAGGGCCTGGACCTGGTGATTCCGCCGGATGTTCTCAGCGACGGCGTCGATGCTGCCCGCGCAGCGCAGGGCGTGGAGTTCGGGTTTACCTACAATAACCGCCGCGCTTACGACCGTATCGAATTCCGGCCGGGGGATACCTCGATCCTATTTGACGTACCGAATGCACCGGCAGCGGTGACGCAAACACTGTTCACCGACGCCTTTCAGAAAGCGGGCGACAACCCCAGTGCAGTGGCCGAATTTTATGTTATCGATCAGTTAGGCAACCGCAGCAAGTCGCCGGAAAAGCGTGTGGACATTCATCTCAGCCGATTGAATCTGCCCGCCCCGACCGTGAAAGGCCAGATCGGAAACAATTTCAGCCCCACCCAGCCGGAATTGCGAGTGCTGGTTCCGCGAGGCGCGCTATTGCTCAGCGACCTGTTGTCAGTCATCTGGCAAGGCGCGACGGGCATTGCGGCAAGTTCCTACACCAGCACGCCACGGTTGGTCAGCGCCGGACTTGAAATCGCCGTGCCACGATCGGTTCTGGCCTATAGTCTGGCCAAAGTGGTGACTGTCACTTATGTCATTGAGCGTAATGGCGTACGCAGCACTTCATTGCCGTTGAAGCTGAATATTCTCGCATTGCCGGCAACGGCCCTTAACCCGCCGAAGATCATCGAAGCCGACGCTAACAACTTCCTGGATGTCATTGCACTCGGGACAAAAAACGCCACCATCCATGGCTTGCTCTGGACGCTGATCGAAGTGGGACAGCAGGTGTGGTTGAAACTGGAGGGGAAAAAAGCCAATGGCACGGCGCATAACCTGACTATCTGGAATGGCAGTGGACACTATGTCAACGGAACCTGGGTCGCCCAGGGCTTTTGGCCAAGATCATTGGTCAACAGTTACCTGAAAGAACTGGGTGACGGTTCCACATTGACCCTGAAATTCAAGGCCTCATTGGATAAGAGCAACATCCAAGCCAATGCCGTGGTGTTTCCGGACCGGGTCTACACGATCCGGGCAGCGGCCCTGCTCAGCCCGACGATCACCTCGGTCAAAGGCTCACCGGGCAATGTCGAGATCGCCAACGGTGCGAGTACCTCTGACACCACACTCGTGTTCAGCGGCAAAGCTGCGCCCGGTCAGCAGATCGAGTTGCGTGACAAAGGCGTGGTCAAAGCCACGGTGGCCGTGGATGCGGCAGACAACTGGAACCATACCCTGACCGGACAAGCCATCGGTGCCCATAGCTACACCGCCAAGGCGAAATACGGGACTCTGCCGGAGTCGGCGGTCCGTACACTTACTATCGTGGCGAATATCGCTCCGACTATCACTTCGGTGAAAGACCCGAAAAATGCCGAGATCCCACACGGTGGCACAACGGTCGAAACCAACTTGACGCTCAGTGGCGCGGCGAGCAACGGCCAGCAGATTGAGGTGTTCGACGGCACCACCTCCAAAGGCAAGGCTACGGTCGACGCATTGACCGGCATCTGGACATTGATGGTCAGTGGACTGGCGGTGGCAGCCCACACTTTTATCGCGAAAGCCCTTTATGGGAGCGGAAACACCTCGCAACCACGAACTGTTATTGTGACTTCAAATTTTTTTGTCGAAGTGTCTGACCTATTTTTGCGCGGAGGTGTAACTGCTCCGTCCTTACTGGGTTGGACACGTAAGGATGGTAATCCTCCTGGTACATCTGCCTCCCGCCCCGCCAGCGGCGGTAAGCCGCCTTATACCTATAGTTCGAACTCATCCAATGTCACAGTCGATAACACTGGAACAGTAAAATCCGTGAGAAACGGAATGGCAATAATCACCGTCTCGGACTCATCAGTCCCCAGACAATCGAAAGGATACAAAGTTACAGTGAGTGGAGCCATGCAACTAATATATAACCCTACTCCACTCACGCGTGCTGCGGCAGCGGCCTGGATACAATCTCAGGGCGGCAACTTGATTTACCAAGAACACTTAAAAGCTATTAATGATAATTTTGACGCTAAATCTATAGTCGATAGATCAAAGCAGTGGAGTACGGGAAAACTGTCTAATGCTTCCGGCACGGCAGTTATCGGAACCGAAACTTTTGCTGTATTCTTCATGGGTTCTCACGCTGCAGGGTACGACATCCCCACACCTGTATTGGGTTACATATAAAGTAGAATTGGGGGAATTACTTATCCAACAGTGCGGTAACTTTCTCGCGATAGCGGTGGGGTCAATCAACAGTATGTCGAATTATCGTAATGATATCGGCCCCACTCGACGCTCTTGACCGTTCGTCTTAAACCTCCGTTTACCTGTCAGATATGACAGTAGGCAAGTATTGCTGCACCACGCTCTAATCCTTTTCGAACCCCACGTCCTGCGGGCGTCTCAAAAAGGTATTCCGTCATGACCAACTTATTGTCCAATACCGATATACAAGCCCTTGTATTTCCCCCTGATCGCGGTATCGGAGTTCTGGCCGTCCCGCCCCCCTACCCGGTCGGTCACAAACTGCAAAACGATGGTGCATCAGGGGTCAACATCAACATGGTCTATGGCGACCGGGACGGATTGCTGGTCTACATCCTCGCTTATCTGGGCATGGCGGTCGGCGACTACATCAAGGTTTACCTCGATTCAAGGATTGCTCCTGTTGCCGAATTTTTTGTCACCGATGCGCACTTCGATGGGCCAGAACCGAAGAATATTCCGTTCCACATCTCGGCCAAAGATATGGAAGCCAGGTTTTCGCCTTTACTGTCTGCAAACAAGAACCTCTGGTTCTGGGTCAGACGCATAAGTGAGAATACCGAAGAATCACCGCCCGTTTCGCTGTTTTACAAGTATCCGGCACCCGGCGAAGTGGATACCGACGGCGGAAAGCCATTCAATCAAGGGCTCAAGTTGCCCGTGGCTTCGGAGAGCTTTGTCGATCAGACGGTGATCAACGACGGCATGTTCGTGACGGTGGTTGAATACTTCAATCAATCCATCGGTGACAGGGTGGTACTTGTCTTTGGCTCCCGGAAGCTGGAAGTCATCGTCTCTGCATTAGGGGATGTGATTTTTGAGCTGACACCGGAGTTGCTTGCGACCCTGACGTCCACCAACAGCCTGGTGGTGCGCTGGGAAGTGTTCGATGCAGTGGAAAACTCCAGCGGCTGGTCGGATGCTCTCATTCTCCCGTTCAAACCCGGCATCGTATTGTTGGCCGCACCAATCTTTGAACAAGCGGACCCCGATAATGTGCTGCACCACGATTTGCTCTTGGGCGGTCCTACCAATGTACTGGTCATTGGGGTATTTGCACTAAACGACCGGATCGAGCTGACTCTGACAGGCTTCACCAAAGGTGGCGAACCAGTCAGCCATACCTACAGCCAGACACTGAACGCCGCCAGCAGAACAGTGAACTTTCCAATCGAGAATGAAAAACTGCGCAATCTGATCGGGGGTTCCTTGCGTGCGTCTTATCAATTGATCAAGGCCAGCGGGACCCAACTCTCGAAACCTGCCGATATCACCATCAGCGGCACATCCCTGTCATTGGGCTTACCGATTGTCGAGCCGTTGGTGGACAACAAACTACCAGTGGACACCGTCATGGCCTCGGTGCGGGTCGCTGATTACTGGCCGTTGAAAGCCGGTGCTACCGTCGAGGCCCGCTGGCAAACCAGTGATCCGGACGGAATTGCGGCCCTGTTCATTTTCCGCCTGATCGTCACCGACCCTACACAACCGGTGATTTTCAAAGTACCTGCCAAATACATCGCGCCCTATACCAGTAGCCCTTTGACGGTGCAATGTGTGATCACCAATGTGGGAGAGTCGCCGGTTTATTCACAATTGCTGCAATTGATGATTGGCGGCGAAACCCAGATTGTTCTGAAACCAGCGTTTCCGGTGGCGGCGGTGAGTCCGATTGACGTACTGGCCTATCCGAACGGGGTGACTATGCGCATTGAATACCTCGACGCGCTGGACGGGGATCGGGCACGGTTAGTCGAAGTCAATCCGCCGACCGGGACACCGCAGTTTCCGCTGGTAGCGTTCAACATCAATAAACGGGTGAATACGGTGTTGAGTCCGGCGTTTCTGGCGGCTCGGCAGGGCAAGGACATTGGATTGCGGTGGAATTTGAATCGGGGCGGAGTGCTGGTTGGCAAGTCGCCGGTGATGACGCTGAGTGTGTTGAAAATTGTAGAGGGGGATATTCGGCTGCCGATACCTACCATTGCTGGCGTGAGCGACAATGGCCTGGATGTAAACAAATTGCAGGCCAGTGACCTGTTGCAAGTGAGCCAATGGCCGCTACAGGCAGTGGGGCAACCCGTGTCGTTGAGCTACGCAGGGATCGATGACAACGACAACCCGGTGGTTTACGAAGATCGTAAAGGTGAGCCCAATACGCAAATGCCAGGGTTTACCAGTCCTGTGCCGCTGAGCTGGTTGAAAACGCTCAAGAATAACAGCGTGCTGAAGGTATTCTTCAAGGTGAACTTTGACGGTGTGCCTGACAGTGCTTCGGCAACGGGTTTTCCTGTACGAAGTTATACCGTCAGTGTGTTGGCGGAGGATATGACACTCAAGATCACCTCGGTCAAAGGCTCCCCGAGCAATACCGAGATTACCGATGGCGCCAGCACCGCCGAGAAATCGTTTGTGTTCAGGGGCAAGGCTGCGCCCGGCCAGCAGATTGAATTGCGTGACAAAGGCGTGGTGGTCGGAAACCCAATCCCAGTGGATACGGCACACGACTGGACCCATACCCTGACCAATCAGGCCACCGGCGACCATAGCTACACTGCCAAGGCGTTATATGGCAGCGGGGCAGAAACAGTGGCGCGGACATTAAGGATTACCGCTGGCTTTGCGCTGGCGATCACCTCGGTGAAGGATTCCTTCAATCAGCACATCCAACAACATGGAGGCGCGGTTACCGCAGTAAAATCCGTGTCGGGCAAAGCCCCTGTTGGCACGGAAATAGTGCTCAGTGACGCCAGCGATGGCAGTTTTCTGGGCAGCACAAAAACCACGTTGCAAGAAACATGGAATATCCCCACCAGTAGTAGTCTCGACTTAAGGCAGGGGCCATACCGCTTTGTCGTATATGACAAGAACGATCCCGGAGCGACATCTGCTGAATACCTTGTCAGCGTCGAGACTCGAATTGCTCATCGAATCACTCGGCTAGAGGATCAGGACGGTAACCTCATCACCAATGGTTCAACTACCTACAATTCCACTTTTATCTTGAGAGGCATTGCTACACCGAAGCAAACGATTAGCGTCAACTACGGCTATAATCCCTCCGGCGAAACTATTGGCTCAATGGACGCTCAGGCGGATGCTCAAGGTAACTGGAACTGCACTTTCTTTTCGCTGAGTCCTGGATATTGTTGGTTCGGTGTGTATGCCCTTTCGAGCTGGAGCGAGTTCTGGGAAATTAGCATTATATAATAGTAACCAGTATTGACTTTCATTCGCCGCCCCCTCTAAAGACAGTCAAAAAAAGCGCGGACGGATTTATATATCGATTATCTCCCTGTCGATTTATTTATCCGTCCAATCTTCATTCGACTTCAGCACATTCGAAGGCAACTGGTATTTAATCGATAGCCGCACCTAAGCATTCTGTTTTGTGTTTCCGAGAACGGCTTTTGCCGGGCGACCATGCCCAAGGGGTTTGCCTTACCCCGTGGCTCGGTTTTTTTGTGGCGAAGGGGCTTGCCCCCACTGGGTTGCAAAGCAACCCCAGAACCGCCAACCGATCTTGTCCTGACGCGCCGCATTGATTGGTTTTACGACTGATGCGCAGCCGAACGGGGCGATGCGGCATTCCGACAAACCCCCTCGCCACAAAAGCATCTCGCTGACGTCCTTTCGTCCGACGACCTGCCCTACCCCGCCCAAATCAACGCCTAGACTTCAGACATCTGCAGCCGAGCAGCCAGACATGTCCCGCAGTCCGCGTAGCCCAGGATGGTTGACGCTCCGACTTCGGTTCGGCGGATGGCTGTTGGCGAGTTTTCTGCTGGCCGGGTTGGGCAGTGTCTGGGCCGACCGGGATTTTGCGCAGATTCTGCAAACCGCCGAAAAACGCTATGGCCCCCTTGGCCCCGCCCGGGGGCGGATCGAGGCCTGGAGTCAAATGCTGCAAAGCCAACTCAATCAGCCCGAGCGCGAACAACTGAACGCGGTCAATCGCTTCTTCAATCAACAATTGAATTTTCAGGATGACACGCGCATCTGGCGTCAGACTGATTACTGGGCCACGCCAGTGGAATCCCTGGTCAAAGCCACAGGCGACTGTGAAGACTACGCCCTGGCGAAATATTTCAGCCTGCGTCACCTCGGAATTCCCAGCGAGAAACTGCGCATTACCTACGTCAAGGCATTGACCCAGAACCAGGCGCACATGGTGTTGACGTTCTACAGCAGCCCCACGGCCGACCCGCTGGTGCTGGATAACCTGATTGGCGAGATTCTCCCCGCCTCCCAACGCAAGGATCTGCTGCCGGTGTACGCCTTCAATGCCGAAGGCCTGTACTTGCCGGGGGCCCATGGTGGTAAACGCAGCAGCGACTCGAAAAAACTGTCGCGCTGGCAAGAGGTGTTGCAAAAGATGCACATCGAAGGGTTCGCCGTGGGCGAAGGCTAGCCGCACAGCAAGGAGCGTTTTATGTCATTGCGCAAACAGTTGTTCCTGGCCATCTGCGTGTTCTTGCTGGTGGCGTTCAGCGGCAGTTTTTTTGTCAGCCTGGAAAGCTCCCGTGAGCAGGTGCTCAGCCAGTTGCGCGCTCACGCCCAAGACGCAGCCACGGCACTGGGTTTGTCATTGACCGCACAGATCGACGACCCGGCAACGATCGAATTAATGGTCAACTCGATTTTCGATAGCGGCTATTTCAGCAGCATCCGGATCATCAGCATCGAGAATGAACAGGTGCTGGTAGAGCGCAGCGCACCGGCGCGGATAAAGGACGTTCCAGAGTGGTTTGTGAATTTGGTCGATCTGCGCCCGCAAGGTGGTGATGCACTGATCACACGGGGCTGGGAGCAGGCAGCACGGGTCGAAGTGTGGAGCAATCCGCAATTCGCTTTGGCCAAACTCTGGGACAGCACCCTCGGCAGCCTGATCTGGTTGCTGATTTGCGGGCTGCTCAGTGCCGTATTGGGGGGATGGATATTACGTCGACAACTGCGTCCGCTCGACAACATGGTCAAACAGGCTGAAGCCATCAGCAAACGCGAATTCCGCAGTTTGCCAAAACTGCCGCGCACACCGGAACTCAAACGCGTGGTGCTGGCCATGAACCAGATGGTCGAAAAGCTCAAAGCATTGTTCGCCGAGGAGGCCGCGCGCAGTGAAAATCTGCGAGCCGAATCCTATCAGGACGCCCTCACGGGTCTGGCGAACCGGCGCTTGCTGGATGAACATTTGGCCGACCAGTTATTGGTATCCGAGCAAAGCCGCGACGGTCATTTGCTGATGCTGCGGATCAATGACCTGATCGGCCTCAACCAACGCTTGGGCGGCCAGCGCACCGATGCCCTGATCAGCGCTGTCGGCGAATTGCTCAAGCGCTTGACGCAACCGCCAGAGCGTCGAACCTGGCTGGGGGCGCGCAATCGCGGCGGCGAATTCAGTTTGTTGACCCCAGGCCTGGACAGCAAGGACGCTGCACGCGTGGCCAGCGAAATCAGCGCCACCCTGGAAAACCTGCGTCTTACCGGCGCCAGCGACTGTATGCCGGTGGCGCACTTGGGCGTAGTCGCCTATCACCCCGGTGAACCGGCGAGCGAGGTGCTGCTACGCCTCGATCAGGCGCTGACCCAGGCCCGGCAACATCCCGAGCGCCCCTGGGTATACCAGGCCCATGCCGATACCGCGCCGAACCATTCCCGACACGATTGGCGCAGCTGGATCGACGAGGCACTGACCGAAGGCAAGATCCAATTGTATTTCCAACCGGTGGTGCAGTGCGTCGACACCAGCCAGGTGTTGCACCATAAAGTCCTCGCTCGCCTGCTCGATCCGCAGGGTGAGGCCATTGCCGCCGGCCATTTCCTGCCATGGATCGAACGCCTTGGCTGGTCGGCGCGGTTCGATCTGGCGATGCTCGAAACCACCCTCGAATACCTGGCCGCCAATCGTTGGCCCCTTGCGCTGAGCCTGTCCGGCAGTACCCTGCGCGACCAGGCGCAGCTTCAACATATTCTCGACCTGCTCGAATCGCTGCCGGAACTCGCGCCGCTGCTGATCCTGGAAATCGACGAACGCCAACTGCCGCCCCCCGAAGAACTGCAACGCCTGAGCCACAGCCTGCTCACCACCGGTTACCGCATCGGGTTGCAGCATTTCGGCGGCAGCTTCAGCCAGATCGGCAACCTGACGCAACTGGGGCTGGCTTACCTGAAAATCGACGGCGCCTACATACGGGGTATCGATGAACAGACGGACAAGCGCCTGTTCATCGAGGCGATTTTCCGGGCGACCAACAGCATTGACTTGCCGTTGATTGCCGAAATGGTGGAAACCCAGGGCGAATTGGAGGTGATTCGGGAGCTGGGGTTATTTGGGGTGATGGGAAGACTGATCGGGCCGCCGGAGCCGATGTGAGTCAGCCGGCCTGAAGTTGCAGGGTTGCCCTGCAACATGGAATCTCTCACAGGTCAGGGCCGACGATCCTCAACCCGAACCTGGCTCTTGCTCCAATCGGTGAGCAGACTATAAGCCACGGCTAACAACGTCGGGCCGATGAACAAACCGATGAATCCAAACGCGATCAACCCGCCGAACACCCCGAGCAGCACAATCACCAACGGCAAATTCCCGCCCCGGCTGATCAGGTACGGCTTAAGTACGTTGTCGACTCCGCTGATAATGAACGTCCCCCAGCAGCCAAGGAACACCGCCATCCCGTACTCGCCCTTCCAGGCCAGCCACGCCGTGGCTGGAATCCACACCAACGGCGGCCCCATCGGAATCAGGCTGAGCAGGAAGGTCACGATCCCCAGCACCAACGCGCCGGGCACACCGGCAATCAGGAAGCCGATCAACGCCAGAATAGCCTGAGCCGCCGCGGTGCCGATCACCCCATTGACCACCCGCTGCACGGTACCTGCCACCAGTTCAATGTAATAGCTGGCACGCTCGCCGATCAGCCGTTCCAGCAGCCCATGAACAAACACCGCCAACCGTGGCCCGTCGCGGTAGAAAAAGAACACGAACACAATACTCAGCGTCAGCTCGAGAATCCCGCCGCCAATCTGCGCACTGCGCGCCAGTAACCAGTTACCGACCTGCCCCAGATAAGGCTTGATCGCCAGCATCATCGCCGCCCCTTGCTGATCGATGCTGTTCCAGATCCCCACCAACCGCGCACCGACCAAGGGAATATCGCCCAGCCAGGTTGGCGCCTCGGGCAGTCCATCGACCTGTATATCCTTGATGAGCGCCGTGGCGTCGCGCACATGATCCGCCAGATTGAACCCCAGCCACACCAGCGGCACCGCCACCAGCACCATCCAGCCGAGTGTGAGGACCAGCGCCGCCAGGGATTCACGGCCATTGAGCCAACGGGTCAGTAGCCGCATCAACGGCCAACTGGCAAACGCCAGCACCGCCCCCCAGAACAGCGCCGACCAGAATGGCGCCATCACCCATAAACTCGCGCCAAACAGCACCAGGAGCAGGATCTGCACCAACAGACGATCGTTATTGAGCATGTAAGATCCTGAAAAAGTCAGCCGAAAAAATCAGTCAACAAAGCGTAGGCGAACGCTTGGCACGCGCTCGCCGAATGCAGCTTAACGCAACAGTTCGAAGTGCAAGCCAGAGCCTTCGACGCTGCCGGTTTCCATCCGTGCAGCCCTTACGCCCTGGCCGATCAGCGCCTGACGCCAGGCTTCGGCATTGGACCCCGAAACATTGACGCGCAACGTGGTGTCCAGGTTCAGGCCTCGGGAAATCAGACGCAGCCAGGTTTCGTCAGGGTCGCCGACGAGTTTGGGGAAATCGAGTTTTCCAGTGCTCTTGAGCTGCCTCAACAAGGTCGCGGACGTCGGTAGCAAATCACCCAGCGGCGTTATCGCGTCGAACTGTTCGACGTGCAGATAAGCCCTGCGATTGCCGCGAGTGATGCTGTAAAGCGCCACCAACGTGTTGTCTTGAGGGGCCGCCAGACGCAGCAACAAATACGCCTGCTGATTATCGCTGCCGTACAATTTGGCGTTGCCGAAGACTTCGTTGGCCCACAGGCTGCTTTCCCCGCAATCCCGCGCCTGGCACCAGAACAACAGCTCGGCGCCCTGTTTCTGCAAGGCTTCGCGAGCCTCGGTGAAGGCGTCGGTAGAAGAATGCTCCGGTGGCAATTCGTAGGTGACCGAGGTGGTTTGACCCCGAGCGGTAACCTGGCCGTCAAAACGCAACTGACCGCTGATCTTGCGGATCGAACCCAGCGGGTAAATCCGTTCCAGTTCAGCCGCAGGGCGATAGTCGACGATCTGCGCATCGGCCATGCGCGGCACGATCGGCAAGTCCTGACTGCCCGGGACATCAGCGGCTAATAACAGAGGACTGAAACAACACAGCGCCAGAAGACTGAGAGAACGCATGGATAGACTCATCGAATCAGCATGGCCTGGGCGCCCTTGATGACACTGTCGTCATCGATGCGCTCGGGCACCAGTAAACCGCGTTGTACTGCGGGGCGTGCGTCCATGGTCGCCATCCAGCGCTGCAAGGCCGACAAGCCATCCACCGCGACGCCGGACCATTCATGGCCACGTACCCACGGAAAAGTCGCAATGTCGGCAATGCTGTATTCCCCCGCCAGGAATTCTACGGTTTGCAGACGCGTGTCGAGCACTTCATACAAGCGCCGTGTTTCATGTTGATAGCGATCGATGGCGCCTTGGAGTTTTTCCGGAAAATAGCGGAAAAACACGTTGGCCTGGCCCTGCATCGGACCGATTCCGCCCATCTGGAACATCAGCCACTGCAGTACCACCGAACGCCCCTTCGGGTCTTGAGGCAGCAGCTTGCCGGTCATCTCGGCGAGGTAAATCAGGATGGCACCGGACTCGAACACGGCGAAATCGCCATTGGCGCGGTCGACAATCGCCGGAATCCGCCCATTGGGATTGATCTTGAGGAAGTCCGGGGACTTCTGTTCCTTTTTGTCGAAACTCAAGGCATGCACCATGTAGGGCAGGCCGAGTTCCTCGAGCACGATAGAGACCTTGTGGCCATTCGGGGTCGCAGCGGTGTACAGATCTATCATGGTTGTCTCCCATTTCAACCCGCCCAGCCTCGACAGTTGCCCGGCGCAAGTCAAGGAATGGCGAAGAACCGATTGAAACAGTCTGCGACAAGGTCGGCACCGGATTCGTCATTCAGGTGCAAATGGTGGCCGCCAGGCAACTGTTCCCGGCTAAAGGGTAGACGCTCCAGCAACTCTGGATGTTTGGCGAGCATTCCGTCAGCCGCAACCACCAGCTGTGCAGGACAATTGACGCGCTGGACGAAGGCCATCGCCTGTTCCGTGGTCAGACGCAGCGGCGATGGAAGGGTGAGGCGGTTGTCGGTGCGCCAGGTATAACCGCCCGGCACCGGCATCAAGCCGCGCTGGGCCAGGAGTTCAGCGGCTTCGCGACTGACCGCCACCAAGCCTTTCATCCGTGCTTCGATGGCGCGGTCGAGGGTGTTGTAGACCGGTTTGCGTTTTTCCCGCAGATCCAGCTGCGCTTGCAGGGCCATGCCCATGCGCTCGGCGGCATTTTCGCCTTTGTCGGTAGGAGGAATGATGCCGTCGATCAAGGCCAGCTTCGTGACCCGCTCGGGCAACGACCCGGCCAGCACCAGCGAGACGATTGCCCCCAGGGAATGCCCCAGCAGCGCAAAACGCTTCCATTCCAGTTGCTCGGCCACTTGCAGCACGTCGTGGGCGTAGTCCCACAGCGCGTAACCGGCACCTTTGGGCCGATGCCCCGAATGGCCGTGCCCGGCGAGGTCCAGCGCGATGATGCGCAAGCCTTTGAGCTTGGGCGCCAGCCGCGCAAAGCTGTTGGCGTTGTCCAGCCAGCCGTGCAAGGCGATCACCGGCACGCCGTCCTCGGGACCGAACAGGTGCGCCGCCAACTCAATATGCGGCAGGCTCAGGCGAACTTCTTCAACAACGCTGCTCATGCGCAATCCTGTTGGCGGTGACCGTCCCAGCGACTGAACAGATGCTTCAGCAGCGTGGCCGTGTCCTGTGGGCGTTCGAGAGGAAACATGTGGCCCCCTGGCATGGTCAAGGACTCGCCCAGGGGCATGCGCCCGACGGAACGGGCGTGATGGCGCATCACCACCCGACTCTTGTGCCCGCGAACCACCGCCAGCGGCACTTTCAGTTGCCGTGCACGGCCGGGGCTGGTGTGGGGTACGCCGCGATAAATGCTGATTTCCGTGGCAGGATCGAAACGCAAACGCAGCTTGTCGCCGACCTTTTGCAAACCATGTTGAAGATAGGCCTCGAAGCATTCCGGGTCGAAGCCACGAAACAGGGTTTTACCGGCGAAATACAGGCGCGCCGCGTCCAGATTGGCAAACTCTTCCCGTCGTCCCAGCGTACGACCGGCGGGGGTCAGGCGATCGATGAAACCGAAGCGCTTGGCGGCACGGATCACCCATTGATCGGCGCGGGTCAGCACCGGCGAATCGAGCATCACCACGCCGCGATACAGCTGGGGGCAACGCAATGCGGCGTGCAGATGCAGGACGCCGCCGAAGGAATGGCCAACGCCCCAGACCGGTTCCGGTTGCTGCTTGAGGTGATGGATCAGTTCATCCACCAGATTGCTCCAGTTGTCGTCCGCCGGAAAACGCGGGTCATGGGCGTGCTGCTCCAGATGCGTCACCTGATACTCGGGCGCCAGGGCCGCGAACAACTTGCCGTAGGTACCCGAAGGAAAGCCATTGGCGTGAGCGAAAAATATCTGTTGCGACATACCTGCAAATCCATGAGCGAGAACGAGGGTTGATTGTCCGTAAGACGGAGTCCTGCAGCAATGACCGTAACTGCCAGGAATGATGACAGTCGGGTCAGGGCTATGGCGCAAGATGACGCCTATCCTTGGTAGCAGCTGGCGAAACTCAACGCGCCGGCGGATTCTCACCCAATGGCACCACCGCCATGGTCAGGCGCGATACGCAACTGACCTTCCCTTCATCGCTGGTCAGGCGGATATCCCAGACATGCGTCGTGCGACCAATATGAATCGCCTTGGCTACCGCCGTCACTCGCCCACTGCGCAGGCCGCGCAAATGATTGGCGTTGATTTCCAGGCCCACGCAATAAAACTTGCTGGCGTCGATGCACAGATAACTGGCCATCGAGCCGACGGTTTCGGCCAACACCACCGAGGCGCCGCCGTGCAGCAAACCGAAAGGCTGATGCGTGCGATGGTCGATGACCATACTGGCGGTCAGGGACTCGTCATCGAAGGCTTCAAAGCGAATATCCAGCACTTCGCTGATGGTATTTTTGCCGATTGCGTTCAACTGCTCGACGTTGGGAATGGTGCGCCACAGACTCATCGTTACGTTCCTTTGCTGGAGTTGTTCGTGGCTCAATCCTGCCATAGCACCGCCTCACTACGCTCGCTCCATTCTTCAAAGCGCGCACCGTAAGCGGCTTCGATCATGTTGCGCTTGATCTTCAGGGTCGGTGTCAGGAAGCCGTTTTCCACCGCCCAACTGTCCTTGACCACCACCAGCCGAAGCAAGCGCTCATGCCTGTCGAGGACGCCGTTGACCTCCTCCAGCAGTTTTTCCAGGCTTGAATGCAAACCCGCCCTCGCCGTCCCGCTGGCGTCCTGCTGACCGACCGCCGACAACACGCACAAACCCAGTGGTGCACTCAAGCCGTCGCCGACCACGCACACTTGTTCGATTCGCGAATGCACCGCCAGACGATTCTCGATCGGGGCCGGGGCAACGTATTTGCCTTTGCTGGTCTTGAAGATTTCTTTCAGGCGCCCGGTCAGGCGCAGGTTGCCTTCGGCGTCTTCCTCGCCCTTGTCACCGGTGCGCAGGAAACCGTCCTCGGTGATGGCTTCGGCGGTTTTCCCGGGCTCCTTGAAATAGCCAAGCATGGTCGCGCCGCTACGCACCAATACTTCGCCGCAGGGTTCGATGCGCACTTCCACTTCCGGGCATGGCTTGCCGATCCAGCCTGGGCTGTTCTGGCCCGGCAGGCCGATGTGGGAGTAACCGCAGCTTTCGGTCATGCCGTACACCTCCAGCACGTCCAACCCCAGTTTTCGGTACCAGAGCAACAAGGTCTGCGGCACGGGCGCCGCACCGGACAATGCAATGCGCAAGGCGTCCAGCCCCAGCCCGGCAAGGACTTTGTGCCCAACCCGCTTGCCGATAAAGGGCAAGCCGAGCATGAAATCCAGGCGTTTGGCCGGGATTTTGCTGTAGACGCCCATCTGGAATTTGGTCCAGATCCGCGGTACGCCGAACAGCGCGGTCGGCCGGGCACGTTTCAGATCAGTGAGAAAGGTGTCGAGGCTCTCGGCAAAAAATACTGTTTGCCCGGTATAAATCGACGACAACTCGACGAACATCCGCTCGGCAACATGGCATAGCGGCAGGTAGGACAGCAGGCGATCCGACTCATTCAGGCCAAACAACTGCGTACCACGGGTGGTGGCAAATCCCAGCGTGCCGAAACTGTGCATCACGCCTTTAGGCTGCCCCGTGGTGCCGGAGGTGTAGATGATGGTCGCCAGCTGATCGGCGTCAGGTTTTGGGTCGTCCTGAATCGGTGAGCTGCGCTGCAGATCGGCCCAGCTGAAATCGAAGGACCCGGCCGGGCACAGCGGCAGACTGATGGTTGGCAGATCGGACCTGACCCCGGCGGACATGCCCGGCCAGTCATCCAGTTTGCCAATGAATGCCAGCGCAGCTTCGGAATGATCGAGCACCTGGGCCACGGAATCGGCGGTCAGATTGGGATACAGCGGCACCGAGACATGCCCGGCCATCCAGATCGCCAGATCGGCGATGATCCAGTGGGCGCAGTTTTTCGAGATCAGCGCGATGTGGCTGCCTTGTGGCAATTCCCGAGCCCGCAACCAGTGAGCGGCACAACGTGCCTGGTGGCCGACGTCGGCCCAGGTCAGCGTCTCGACCTGGCCCCCCTCCATCGGCTGGACCAGAAAACGCTGGCGAGGATGACGGGCTTCACGTTCGTAGAAGACGTCCAATGGCAAACGGAAAGCGGCAGACATGCGACTTGCTCCATTATTTTTTGTCTGGAGCAAGCGTAGTCAACCAAGCAAGTGCTTGGTTGACTATTTCACATAAAAACCAAGAACAAAAACTAAACGCCACCGCCCCTGTAGGAGCGAGGCTTGCCCGCGAAGGGGCTTCGAAAACGCTAAAAGCTTCGCGGGCAAGCCTCGCTCCTACAAAAGCAGAAGCAAGGGCCACAGCTAGAACAGAAGCAGATTACGGGTGCTTGATGCTGTTGAGCTTCATCGACCCGATCAGCAGTTCATTGTTCTCCAGCTCGGCCAGGCCGGCGGTGCTGACTTTTTCCGGTGGATGGCCGGCACCGTGCTGCAAATAGCTCAGCAGGTTGCCCACCAGCGGATTGTGACTGACCAGCAGCACATCACTCACCGATACAAGCTGTTCCGCCACCTTGTCCGGATCGGTATCCGGGGTCAGCCAGTCGACGGTGCGAATCTCCGGCGCGAAATTGAGCGCCGCACGCACAATTTCTGCCGTCTCCTGCGCTCGCTGATAAGGGCTGGCATAAATGGCGGTGAGTGGCTTGCCCATCAAATAGGCGGCAGCGCGCAACACCTCTTCACGTCCCTTGATGGTTAATGTCCGCTCGGAGTCCGGGCGAGTGCCGTGAGGCTCGGCTTCACCATGACGCAGTACCCAGAGTTTCATAGTTTTGGCTCCTCATCTCGGACCGGATGCGGTGCCGGCGCCACAACATGCGGGGCTTCACCTTCCGGAGTACGCGGCGTCGGCCAATCGGCGAACGGCCAGGGCTTCTGATCGCTGTGGAAGCTGCCGAAACGACCGATCTGCGCCAGGAACTGGCTCAGGCTGTCGCCGAAGTTCATCAGGCTGGCGCTCGGGGCGCCATAAATCAAACGATAGATCAGCTGCACCAGCACCACTGCACCGAGGATCAATTGCGCCACTTGCCAGACCAGCAGATAAACAATCATCCACAGCACCCGCAGCAGGATGGATTCGTACTTGGCTTCTACTTTCGGATCGTTCATGTTTCGCTCCCTGCCCTGATGGGTGTTTAGTTGAAACCGCTGGTGGAGATAAAGTCGACGTCGGTTTTAGGCTCGGCACGCATCAGTAGACCGATGACCTGCTCCAGCGTGCGCCCTTCGAAGAGGATGGCATGCAATCCGGCGACCAGCGGCATATACACGCCCGCTTCCTGCGCCTTGGCCTTGAGCACTTTGAGGGTGTTCACGCCTTCGGCGACTTCGCCAAGCCGCGTCACCGCATCCTCAAGGCTCAAACCCTGGCCGAGGGCAAACCCGACCTGATAATTGCGGCTTTTGGGCGACGAACACGTCACGATCAAGTCGCCCACGCCCGCCAACCCAAGGAACGTCATCGGGTTGGCGCCCTGATTCACCGCAAAGCGGGTCATTTCCGCCAATGCCCGGGTGATCAGCATGCTCTTGGTGTTTTCACCCATGCCCAACGCCACCGCCATGCCGGCGATGATCGCGTACACGTTTTTCAACGCCCCGCCCAACTCCACGCCATAGCGGTCGGCGCTGGCGTACACACGAAAGGTCTTGCCGTGCAGCGCTTCCTGGACCCGTTGGCAGAGTTCTTCGTCTTCACTGGCGACCACCGTGGCGGTCAGCGCGTGTTCGGCGATTTCACGCGCCAGGTTCGGGCCTGACAGCACGCCGATGCGCGCTTGCGGGGCGATCTCTTCAAGGATCTCGCTCATCAGCTTGAACGTATGGGCTTCGATGCCTTTGGTCAGGCTCACCAGCAGTTTGCCGCGTAAACGTTCGGCGTGAGGAACCAGCACCGAGCGCAACGCGCTGGATGGCAGCGCGACGAAGCACAGGTCGCAGGCCTCCAGGGTGGCTTGCAGGTCTGTGACCGCTTCCACTGCCGGAAGAATCTTGATGCCCTTGAGGTAACGCGGGTTCTCACGATTGACCCGAATGGCCTCGGCCTGTTCCGGGTCGCGCATCCACAGCCGGACCTGATGCCCATTCTCGGCCAACAGATTAGCCACGGCGGTACCAAAACTTCCGCCTCCCAGGACCGCTATTGGGCGCTGTTCAGTCATATGCAATCCGTTAATCCATACCAATGGCGATGCCGGCATTATACGGAGCGGCCCGGTCGCGGCCAGCCCCAGCATCAATTACCGACACTTGTAGGAAGAAGACCAAGAAAACCGAGGAAAATGCCCATAACGTGACTGGAAAAGTCTTTGCGCTCGGTTAACATGCGCGCCAACTAATCGCTATCAAGGCCGTGCCGTGTCTTTTGGCTTTCCCCGTGCTCGCTCGCCGCTGGTATTGACGCTGATCTTCAGCTCGCCATTGCTGGCCGACGATCTGTTCCTTGATAACGCTCCGCTGCCGCAAGTGCTGACCGCGACGCGCCTGAAGCAATCGCCTGCGGCGGTGCCGGGAAGCATGACGGTGATCGACAATGAACTGATCAATGCCAGCGGCGCGCGGGATATCAGCGAGCTGCTGCGGCTGGTGCCGGGAATGATGGTCGGCAATATCAACGGCAATCAGGCGGCGGTGAACTACCACGGCACCAATGCCAGCGAAGCGCGGCGCATGCAGGTGTTGATCGACGGCCGTTCGGTGTACCGCGCCGGCCTGGCCACGGTGGACTGGAGTGATATTCCGGTGGCCATGGAAGACATCGAGCGCATCGAGGTTTTCCGTGGCCCGAACACCGTCAGCTATGGCGCCAACGCGCTGATGGCGGTCGTCAATATCATCACCCGCAAACCGGCCGACAGCCACGGCACGCGGCTGAAAGTCACCCGTGGCCAGCGCGGTATCAATGATTTCTACGCCAGCCAGGGCATGGGCTGGGACAACGGCGACTTGCGTCTGTCGTTGTCCGGCCAAGAAGATGACGGCTTCGACTCGGATCGCACCGGCGCCAATTACCGCGACAGCCGTCGCTTGAACCGCTTCAGCCTCGCTGTCAGCCAGACACTCAATGACAACCAGAGCATCGACTGGCAACTGAATGCCAAGGACGGGACCAACCAGCGGCCTTATACCTACCGTCCGGTGTTCTCAGGCATTACCGCCGCGGGGAACAATTCCGACGTCATCGCCAAGGATTATGCCGGCTCGCTGCGCTGGAACCTGGACATCAATTCCGATCACAGCCTTTATATTCAAGGCTCCGCACAACACTGGGATCGCCAGCAGACGTGGCGTGCCTGTGACGCCGAGGTCTCGTTCAGCCCGGAACTGACCGAGCTCTGGCAACTCAATCCCAACTACGCCGAACGTCTGGCGCGCAATATGGAGCGCTACACCGGTTCCGGCGCACCGGCCGGGACAGCGGCTGAACGTGCGCTGGCCAATCAGGTGCTCAGACAATGGCAAAACGGCGCCCGGCAAACCCTCTGCGGCGACATTGACCAGAGCGCCAGGGAATCGCGCTACGACCTCGAGCTGCAAGACACGCTCAGCCTGTCCGACAGTCTGCGGCTGGTCAGCGGGATAAACTATCGCTACGATCGTGCCAATTCCGAGACCTACTTCAATGGCACGCTCGATGACACCACCTGGCGGGCGTTCGGCCAACTCGAATGGCGCGCCACCGAGCACTGGTTGTTGCAGGGCGGGGCGATGTACGAAGACACGCAATTGACCGGCAACTCGCTGACCCCGCGGGTGGCGGTCAATTACCTGATCAACCCGCGCCACGGCTTGCGCGCGGTGTATTCAGAAGCCATCCGTTCACCGGACATGTTCGAGAACAACGTCAACTGGAGCTATCAGGTCACCAACCTCAACCCCCGTGCCTACGGCCAGTCCAGCGCCCGTTATTTCGTCAAGACCCGTGGCCCGGGCGACCTCGAACAAGAACGCATGCGCTCCCGGGAACTGGGCTACAACGGCTACTTCGCAGAGTGGGGGCTGGCGGTCGATGTGAAGCTGTTCTATGACGAAATCACCGGCATGATCAGTGAACCGCTACGCAACAACCAGTACATCGCCAGCAACTCGAACAACTCGCGCTTCACCGGGACTGAAACCCAACTGGATTGGCGCGTCAGCAGCGCCGATCGTTTGCGCCTGACCTATGCCTATGTCGATGCCCAAGCCAGCAACCCGCTGGATGCCCAACAGACCGCGCGCAACAGCGGCTCCGCCGGTTGGCTTCGCCACTGGGGCCAGGGCTGGAACAGCGCGCTCTTCTACTATGGTGCCGACGCCCTCAACGGTTATCGCTTCGAACGGGTCGACACCCGCATCGCCAAACGCATCGGTATGGGCAAGACCAGTCTGGAGCTGGCCGGGGTCCTCCAGCAACGCCTCGACAATCAGCCCACCACCTTCGTCGACAACAACTACGACGATCGCCGGGTGCTCTACTTCAGCGCGGAGCTGGAGTTCTAAGATGCCATATCGCCCGCCACCGAAGACGCCAACCCTTGGCCGCCTGCTGGCGGGGTTGTGCCTGGTGTTTATCGGGCTGCTGTGCCATTTGCCGGCGCGGGCCGCCGACATTCTGTTGACTGGCGCCGAGGACAATCCCGGCGTGCAGTCTTTCGTTCAGGCCCTCAGCGAATTGCGCCCCACCGACAATGTGCGCTTCCAGCCTGTCGCCAGCCTGCCGGCGCCAGGCCAACTGCCCCTCGACACCCGCCTGGTGCTGCTCGACTTGCCCAGCCTCGACTGGCGCCTGCAAGACGCCCAAGGCCCCGCAACGCTGGTGTTACGCATCAGTCGTTTGCAAGCCCGCCAACGCTTGGGCAATGACCTGCCGCCGCACCTGAGCCTGCTCTGGAGCGATCCGCCGCTGCACCGCCAGTTGCGCCTGACCCGATTGGTCCTCCCCGAGGCCCGCCGGGTCGGTGTGCTTTTCGACAGCCACAGCGAATTCCTTTTGAAAGAACTGCGTCAGGCCGCCCTGCCCCTTGGCCTGGAAGTGGTCACCGAGCGTTGGGATAACACCCATGACAGCCGCCCTTTGCAGGCCCTGCTGAAAAACAGTGATGTGCTGTTGGGCCTGGACGACCCTGATCTGTACAACCCGAAAACCGTGAAAAACCTGCTGCTCAGCAGCTATGCGCGGCAACTGGCATTGATCGGCCCCAACGCAGCCTTTGTCAGGGCCGGTAGCCTGGCCAGTACTTACAGCGACCAGAACGATTGGCTGAAGATTCTCGACGAACTGCTCGACCGGCCCTCGAGCACCTGGCCACGCGCACTTTACCCGCAACACTTCAAGGTCTTGAGCAACCCGCAAGTGGCTCGTTCACTGAGTATTGAACCGATGAATGAAGCCTCTGTCGCAACACAGCTGGCCGAAGGAGAACGCCGCCCATGACCTTCCGTCGCGGTTGGGACATCAATACCCGCACCCAGATCATCAGCCTCGGCCCGGCCCTGTTGCTGACCTTGCTGCTGATCAGTTTTTTCACCTTCGTGCGAATCCAGGACCTGCGCCAGGAACTCAATCACACCGGTCAGCTGATCGCCAATCAACTGGCGCCCGCCACCGAATACGGGGTGATTTCAGGCAACAACGAGGTGCTCGAAAGTTTGCTCAAGGCCACCCTGGCCACGCCCAACGTGCGCTTTCTGGAAGTACAGGACAGCGCCAACCGGATTCTGGTGTATGTCGAGCAACCCTCGGAAGCGCACAACCGCTCGCATCAAGTCGAAGTGTTCCAGGCGCCGGTGCGCCTGCAACGCATCGCGCTCAACAATGACTTTTTCCAGAACAGTCGTACCGTTGCCAGTGCACCGGGCGAGGATTATCTGGGCCGGGTGATCGTCGGCTTGTCCAATGACGCATTCAATCAGCGCCAGCAGGAAATCCTCTTCAAGGCCGGGATCCTCGCCTTGTTCGCGCTGCTGTTTACGTTTCTGCTGGCCCGGCGCCTGGCCAGCAGTCTGTCGCAACCGATCCACGACATCGGCAATGCGGTCAAGGCGATCCAGGAAGGCGACTACAAAACGCCCCTGCCGATTGTCGACGACACCGAACTGGGCGCCCTGTCGCAACACATCAACAACCTTGCCCAGGGCCTTGAGCAAGCCAGTCGCGAACAGCATCAGGCCATGGCGCAATTGATCCAGACCCGTGAAGAAGCGGAAAAGGCCAACAACGCCAAATCCGATTTCCTGGCGATGATGAGTCACGAACTGCGCACACCCATGAATGGTGTACTGGGCATGCTGCAACTGCTGGAAACCACTGAGATGACCGAGGAGCAGATCGAATACGCGGCGCTGGCCTCGGAATCCACCGAACACCTGCTCAAAGTGATCAATGACATTCTCGATTTCTCGCGCATCGAGCGCTCTGAGCTGGAGCTGGAACATATTCCGTTCAACCTCGCAGACCTGATCAGCAGCTGCGCCCAGTCGTTCCAGCACAGCGCGGTGCAACGCGGGCTAGACCTGCAACTGCGCATCCCCGAAGACATGCGCACCCTTCAGGTTCAGGGCGATCCAACGCGAATCCGGCAGATATTGGTCAATCTGGTGGGCAACGCGCTGAAATTTACCGAACGGGGCCGCATCACGATCGAACCCCAGTGGCAGTCCCTGGATCATGAACTGCTGTGGTTTACCTGCACCGTACGCGACAGCGGAATCGGCATTCCGGCCGCAAGCCTGGAGTTGATGTTCAACGCGTTTCAGCAGGCCGACAGTTCTATTTCAAGACGTTACGGCGGAACCGGGCTGGGGTTGCCGATTGCCCGCACCCTGGCTGAGCGGATGGGTGGCACCTTGCGCGCCCAGAGCGAAGAAGGCGTTGGTTCGTCATTCACCCTGGAAATCCCTTTGGCGCTGTATAAGCAGCCACTGCCGGTACTGACCCCGCGAGGCCATACCGGCGATGACCACGGCGAAGGTCGCAACGTGCTGCTGGTGGAGGACAACCCGGTCAACCGCACGGTTGTCGAAGCAATGTTGCGCAGTCTGGGCTTTACTGTCAGCGTCGTCACCGACGGTGCACAAGCAGTGCGCAGTGCCGAGAATCTGACTTTCGAAGCGATTCTGATGGACTGCCGATTGCCGGTCATCGACGGCTACGAGGCCACCCGACAGATTCGTCGATTGCCCGGCTGCGCTGATGTGCCGATCATCGCTCTGACGGCCAATGCGTTGCAGGGCGATCGCGAAGCCTGTTTATCGGCGGGAATGAACGATTACCTGGCCAAGCCCTTCAAACGCGCTGATCTGCAGCAAGTTCTGCAGCGATGGGTGCAGTAGAACAGGCCATTCGGCTATCTGCGACTGGCGTGAACGACGAAAGTGCGGCAGTCTTAGGCACCCGAACGAGCCCGAAAAGGGGCTTGAATAATAATTTCAGTGCACAAGTGTACATTCATGTCCTTGGTGCTGTGACTTTCACTACAACGCAATAGTCTATGAGTAGGCTGCTGACTCGAGGCATGAACGCTTCGATCGGCCGGGAGATTCGCCCCACCCTGCCGCATGGACTATTGAGGAGCTCGCATGACCAAACAAAACGCCTTTACTCGGGAAGACCTGCTGCGCTGCAGTCGTGGTGAGCTGTTCGGCCCAGGTAACGCGCAACTGCCCGCCCCGAACATGCTGATGGTCGATCGCATCACCCATATCAGCGAAGAGGGTGGCAAGTACGGCAAAGGTGAATTGGTCGCCGAGCTGGATATCACTCCGGACCTGTGGTTTTTCGCCTGCCACTTCGAAGGTGATCCGGTGATGCCGGGCTGCCTGGGCCTCGACGCCATGTGGCAACTGGTCGGCTTCTTCCTCGGCTGGCAAGGTCTGCCGGGCCGCGGTCGCGCCCTGGGTTCTGGCGAAGTGAAATTCTTTGGCCAGGTACTGCCGACTGCCAAGAAAGTCACCTATAACATCCATATCAAACGCATCCTGAAGGGCAAGCTGAACATGGCTATTGCCGATGGTTCGGTGACCGTTGACGGCCGCGAAATCTATACCGCCGAAGGCCTTCGGGTCGGCGTTTTCACCTCCACTGACAACTTCTAAGGGTTATTCGCATGCGCCGCGTCGTTATCACTGGTCTGGGCATCGTTTCGTGCCTGGGCAATGACAAAGAGACCGTCTCCGCTAACCTGCGTGCAAGCCGCCCTGGCATCCGGTTCAACCCGGAATATGCTGAAATGGGTCTGCGTAGCCAGGTTTCCGGCTCCATTGACCTTCCCCTCGAAGAGCTGATCGATCGCAAGATCTATCGCTTCGTCGGCCACGCGGCGGCTTACGCCTACCTGGCCATGAAAGATGCCATCGCAGATTCCGGTCTGACCGAAGAGCAGGTTTCCAACGTGCGTACCGGCCTGATCGCCGGCTCCGGTGGCGCGTCGACCTTGAACCAGATGGAAGCGCTGGACATCCTGCGCGAGAAAGGCGTCAAACGCGTAGGCCCGTACCGCGTCACGCGGACCATGGGCAGCACCGTTTCGGCTTGCCTGGCGACGCCATTCAAGATCAAGGGTGTGAATTACTCGATCTCTTCCGCGTGCGCCACCAGTGCTCACTGCATCGGTAACGCTGTGGAGCAGATCCAGTTGGGCAAGCAGGACATCGTGTTCGCCGGCGGCGGTGAAGAAGAACACTGGAGCCAATCGTTCCTGTTCGACGCCATGGGCGCACTGTCCAGCCAGTACAACGAGACCCCGGAAAAAGCCTCGCGCGCCTATGACAAGGACCGCGATGGTTTCGTCATCGCCGGCGGTGGCGGCATGGTCGTGGTCGAAGAGCTGGAACATGCTCTGGCTCGCGGCGCGAAGATCTATGCGGAAATCGTTGGCTACGGCGCGACCTCTGACGGCTACGACATGGTCGCCCCAAGCGGCGAAGGCGCCATCCGCTGCATGCAGATGGCCATGGCCACCGTCGATACTCCGATCGACTACCTGAACACCCATGGCACCTCGACTCCGGTCGGCGACGTCATGGAAATGAAAGGTGTGCGTGAAGTGTTCGGCGACAAGGCTCCAGCCATCAGCTCCACCAAGAGCCTGTCGGGTCACTCCCTGGGCGCCGCTGGCGTTCACGAAGCGATCTACTGCTTGCTGATGATGGAAGGCAACTTCATGGCGGGTTCCGCCAACATCGGCGAACTGGACCCGGAAGTGGCAGACATGCCAATCCTGACCAAGACTCGCGAAGACGCCACCATCAACACCGTGATGAGCAACAGCTTCGGCTTTGGTGGCACCAATGCCACGCTGGTACTGAAGCGCTGGCAGGCGTAGGAGCTGCCGCAGGCTGCGATCTTTTGATCTTTAGCGCCCGTTAAGACGCTGAAAAGATCGCAGGCTTGGCCAGCCTCACACAAAAACGCCCCGACTGGTTCGGGGCGTTTTTTTGTGCCTGTAAATAATGTTCATGATGCGTGGATTGCTCTTGTAGGAGCCAGGCTTGCCGGCGAAAGCGTCCTTGAATACGCCTTCGCCGGCAAGCCTGGCTCCTACAGGTGCAAGCCGCGTTTTCTGTCTCGCAAACATGAAACATTTGTCATGAAACTCAATGGCCTGCGGCTGAATGTCGCGTATTTCGCGGGCTGCAGGACTTTTGCCGATTCTGCAAGAATGGGTTGCCGAACTCTGTCGTTTACTTAGCCAGCTAACAAAACATATAACAAAGGCCTGCACACGCCTTGCTGCAGATAACAGAGATTGGAGCTAGCAGATGACTGTAAAAGTAACTGAACGCGACGATTCACATATGTCCCATGAAGGCATCGCCGCCGGTATCCGCATCTGGGATGTACATCAACAAGGCCTGCTGGTCGGGATGTTCCACTCCGAGACCGCAGCCCATCAATACAGAGCTGAACTGGAAACACTGGAGCAGCAGCGCGAAGCACGCTCTGCATAACGACCCCATTGAAAACGACAAACCCCGCCATGAGCGGGGTTTGTCGTTGTTGCACTCCCTAACGGCTTACCACATCAGATCATCAGGAATCTGATAAGCCGCGTACGGATCGTCTTCGACGCTGACTTCTTCTGTCTTCACATTCAGCTGCACGATGCGCTGTGGATCGCGCTCCTGAATCTTCAGGGCCGCTTCACGAGGGATTATTTCGTAACCACCGGCATGATGCACGATCGCCAGCGAACCGCTGCTGAGTTTGTTGCGCATCAGCGTATTGACCGAGATGCGCTTGACCTTCTTGTCGTCGACGAAGTTGTAGTAATCCTCGGTGGTCAGCTTGGGCAGGCGCGAGACTTCGATCAATTGCTTGACCTGGGCGGCGCGGGCCTTCGCCTCTGCTTTCTCCTGCTGCTGGCGGTTCAGCTCCTGGTCGCGCTTGACCTTCTCGGCCATGGCTTCCTGAGCCGCACGCTGCTGGGAATCATCGAGTTCGATCTGGCCTTTGTGGGCCAGGCGTTGCTGCTTCTGCTTTTCTTTGCCGACCTGTTTGGCCTGCTTTTGATTGACCAGCCCTGCTTTGAGCAACTGGTCGCGAAGGGAAAGGCTCATGGTGCTTATTTCTCACTTAGGCAACTGCTCAACCGCAGCTGGGCAAATTCTTTTCCTGACGTTTGGCTTCGCCCCACAAGGCGTCCAACTCTTCGAGGGTGCAATCTTCTATGGGACGGTGGGTGTCGCGCAATGCCTGTTCGATAAATCGGAAGCGTCTTTCAAACTTTGAGTTCGCGCCGCGCAGTGCGGTTTCCGGATCGACCTTGAGGTGTCGCGCCAGATTGACCACGGAAAACAGCAAGTCGCCGATTTCATCGGCAATCGCCGCCGAGTCATTATCGGCCATGGCTTCGAGCACTTCATCAAGCTCTTCGCGCACCTTGTCGAGCACCGGCAAGGCGTCCGGCCAGTCAAAACCGACCTGCCCTGCGCGCTTCTGCAGTTTTGCCGAACGGGACAGCGCCGGTAAGGCGGCAGGCACGTCGTCGAGCAAGGACAACTGCTGCGGTGCCGAAGACTTCTCGGCACGTTCTTCAGCCTTGATCTCTTCCCAGCGTTGCTTGACCTGTTCTTCATTCAGACGCGGGATGTCCAGCGGCGCATACAGATCACCGGTGGGGAACACGTGAGGATGACGGCGGATCAGCTTGCGCGTGATGCTATCGACCACACCATCGAACTCGAAACGCCCTTCTTCCCGGGCCAGTTGGCTGTAATAAACCACCTGGAACAACAAGTCGCCCAACTCACCCTGCAGATGATCGAAGTCCCCGCGCTCGATCGCATCGGCGACTTCGTAGGCTTCTTCCAGAGTATGCGGAACGATGGTCGCGTAGGTTTGCTTGATGTCCCACGGGCAGCCGTATTGCGGGTCGCGCAGACGGTTCATCAGGTGCAGCAAATCTTCAAGTGAATACATCTTCTAATCTCTACACACTTCACCTGTAGGAGCGAGGCTTGCCCGCGAAGGCGGCATACCTGACACACCGCCTTCGCGGGCAAGCCTCGCTCCTACAGGTGTCACCATCAATTTCCGTGCAGATCTCTCACGGCGTGCGGTTACGACGGGTTTCGATGATGTTCGGCAACTGGGAAATCCGCCCCAGCAACCGCCCCAGTGCATCCAGCCCCGGAATCTCGATGGTCAGGGACATCAACGCCGTATTGTCCTCTTTGTTCGAGCGAGTGTTGACCGCCAGCACATTGATCCGCTCGTTGAGCAGCACCTGCGACACGTCACGCAGCAAACCGGAACGGTCGTAGGCGCGGATGATGATGTCCACCGGATAGGTGAGCACCGGCACCGGCCCCCAGCTGACCTGGATGATCCGCTCCGGCTCGCGCCCGGCCAGTTGCAGTACCGAGGCGCAGTCCTGACGGTGAATGCTCACGCCACGGCCCTGGGTGATGTAACCGACGATCGCATCCCCCGGCAGCGGCTGGCAGCAGCCGGCCATCTGGGTCATCAGGTTGCCGACGCCCTGGATCTGAATGTCGCCGCGCTTGCCTGGTTTGTAGCCGGTGGCTTTGCGCGGGATCAGCTCCAGCTGTTCGTTGCCGCGTTCCGGCTCGACCAGTTGCTGCGCCAGATTCACCAATTGCGCCAGGCGCAAATCGCCGGCGCCCAATGCAGCGAACATGTCCTCGGCGGTCTTCATGTTGGCCTTCTCGGCCAGCTTGTCGAAGTCCACCTGCGGCAGGCCGAGGCGATTGAGTTCGCGCTCGAGCAAGGTTTTACCGGCCGCGACGTTCTGATCCCGGGCCTGCAATTTGAACCAGTGAACGATCTTCGCCCGCGCCCGCGAGGTGGTGATGTAACCCAGGTTCGGGTTCAGCCAGTCGCGACTCGGCGTGCCGTGCTTGCTGGTGATGATCTCGACCTGTTCACCGGTTTGCAGGCTGTAGTTGAGCGGTACGATCCGCCCGTTGATCTTGGCGCCGCGGCAGTTGTGGCCGATTTCGGTGTGCACGCGGTAGGCGAAGTCCAGCGGTGTCGCGCCCTTTGGCAAATCGATGGCGTGACCGTCCGGAGTAAAGATGTAGACCCGGTCCGGCTCGATATCGACCCGCAGTTGTTCGGCAAGGCCGCCAATATCGCCCAGCTCTTCGTGCCACTCGAGCACCTGACGCAGCCAGGAGATTTTCTCTTCGTAGTGGTTCGAACCGGACTTGACGTCGGTGCCCTTGTACTTCCAGTGCGCGCACACGCCCAGTTCGGCTTCTTCGTGCATGGCATAGGTGCGGATCTGCACTTCCAGCACTTTGCCTTCAGGGCCGATCACCGCAGTATGCAGCGAGCGGTAGCCGTTCTCTTTCGGGTTGGCGATGTAATCGTCGAACTCTTTCGGGATGTGCCGCCACAGGGTATGGACGATGCCGAGCGCGGTGTAGCAGTCGCGCATTTCCGGCACCAGCACACGAACCGCGCGCACATCGTAGATCTGGCTGAACTCCAGACCCTTGCGCTGCATTTTGCGCCAGATCGAATAGATGTGTTTGGCCCGACCGCTGATGTCTGCATCGACGCCGGTAGCCTGCAGCTCGTTTTTGAGTTGGGTCATCACGTCAGCGATAAAACGCTCACGATCCAGCCGTCGCTCGTGGAGCAACTTGGCGATCTGCTTGTACTGGTCAGGCTCAAGATAGCGGAAGGACAAATCCTCCAGCTCCCATTTGATATGACCGATACCGAGGCGGTGGGCCAGCGGCGCGTAAATGTCGAACACTTCACGGGCTACGCGGTGGCGCTTCTCGTCGTCAGCGGTTTTCACCGCGCGGATCGCACAGGTGCGCTCGGCCAGTTTGATCAGCGCGACACGCACATCGTCGACCATGGCCACGAGCATTTTGCGCAGGTTTTCGACCTGGCCTTGAGTGCCCAGCACCATGGATTGACGGGGGCTCAGGCTGGCGCTGATCGCTGCCATGCGCAACACGCCATCGATGAGTTTGGCGACTACCGGACCAAAGCGCTGGCTGACCGCCGGCAACGGGATCTGGCCTTCGCGCACGCCGCGGTACAAGACTGCCGCGACTAACGAATCCTGATCGAGTTTAAGGTCGGCGAGAATCTCGGCGATCTCAAGGCCCGTGCGGAAACTCGAGGTCCCTTCGGACCATAGATTCTTCGCCGCATTGGCTTGTTGTTCGGCCTCGCGAGCGAATTCGCAGGCTTCCTTCAAGGCTTCGCGATCCAGTGCCGCATCGACACTGACCGCATGATCGAGCCAAGCCTCGAGGTTGATACTGCCGTCGGTATTGATCGGCTGGTGTGCTCTCACCTGTACCATCTTGCTTTACCTTCCCTACGACGCAGATTCAATGCGTCAAATCGCTGACCGTCGCTGCCCGTGTGCATTCGCGGGGCTAAGACGAATGCGTTTGCACGAGCGGGTCAGTCGGACCAGACGAGCCGTCCTGGCTCGCTTCAAATAACGCCATGGCTTCGACATGCGCCGTCTGAGGAAACATATCGAGAATCCCGGCACGTTTTAACCGGTAGCCCTGCTTGATCAATTCGACGGTGTCGCGCGCCAGCGATGCAGGATTGCACGACACATACACCAATCGTTTGGCGCCCAGGGATGCCAACTTGCGCACCACCTCGAAAGCACCGTCGCGAGGTGGGTCCAAGAGTACCGCACAAAAGCCTTCGTCGGCCCATTCGGCATTCGTCAAAGGCTGGGATAAATCGGCCTGAAAAAACGTCGCATTATGCAAATTGTTGTCAGCGGCATTCGCGGCAGCCCGCTCGACCATCGCTTGCACGCCCTCCACCGCCACCACTTCGCGAACGGTCTTGGCCAGCGGCAAGGCAAAGTTGCCCAACCCACAAAACAGGTCAAGAACCCGTTCATCCGATTTGGGCGCCAACCACGCCAACGCCTGGGCGACCATCGCTTCGTTGACCCCGGCGTTGACCTGGATGAAATCTCCCGGTCGATACGCCAGGTTCAAATCCCACTGTTCAAGGCGATAGCCCAGCGATTGATCGGCTTCGACCGGTTGCGGCTCGCCATCGCCTTGCAGCCATAGCTGGGCTTCATGGAACGCGCAGAATTGCTTGAGGATGGTCATGTCGGCTTCGGACAACGGCGCCATATGCCGCAGCAATACCGCCGACGACGAACCGCTGAACAACTCCACGTGCCCCAGCGCCTTGGGTTTGCTCAAGCGTCGCAGCATCTCCGGCAAGCGGCTCATGATGGGTTGCAAGGGCTGTACCAGCACCGGGCATTCGTTGATGGCGACGATGTCCTGACTGCCGGCAGCGCGGAAACCGACTTCGAGTTTTTTCGCTTTCATGTCCCAACGCACCGCCACTCGGGCGCGACGACGGTAGCCGAACTCCGGACCGCTCAACGGCGCTGCCCACTCATCAGGTTGGACACCGGCAACCCGCGACAATTGCTCGGCGAGCATGCGCTGTTTCAGGGCGAGCTGTTCGTTGTGGGGCAAATGCTGCACGCTGCAACCGCCGCAGCGACTGGCATGAACGCACGGTGCCGGGCGCCGCAATTCACTGGCCTGGAAGACGCGCTCGGTGCGCGCCTCGACCACTTTGCCGTGAGCCCCCAGGACCCGCGCCTCGATGTCTTCACCGGCCAATGCGCCGATGACGAACCAGGTGCGACCTTCGAAAAACGCGATGCCGCGACCATCATTGGCCAGGCGCTCGATGGTCAAGCGCTGCTTTTTGCCGGTCGGGACTTGCGGGGCCTTGCTGCCACCCGTGGGCTGGAAGCGCAGGCCTCTCTCTTGCCTGGCCATCAGTTGGGCGCGTCGAAAATGCCGGTCGACAGGTAACGGTCGCCACGGTCGCAGATGATCGCGACGATCACCGCGTTTTCAACTTCTTTGGACAGGCGCAGCATCGCCGCCACCGCACCGCCCGAAGACACGCCGCAGAAGATGCCCTCTTCACGCGCCAGGCGACGGGTCACGTCTTCGGCTTCGCTTTGCGCCATGTCGACGATCCGGTCCACGCGCTCGGCCTGGTAGATCTTCGGCAGGTATTCCTGCGGCCAGCGACGGATGCCCGGAATCGCCGAACCTTCCATCGGTTGCAGCCCGATGATTTGCACGTTGTCGTTCTGTTCTTTCAGGTAGCGCGAAACGCCCATGATGGTGCCGGTGGTGCCCATCGAGCTGACGAAATGAGTAATGGTGCCTTCGGTCTGGCGCCAGATTTCCGGACCGGTGGTGGTGTAGTGCGCTTCAGGGTTGTCACCGTTGGCGAACTGATCCAGCACCTTGCCGCGGCCTTCGGCCTCCATTCGCTGGGCGAGGTCGCGAGCGCCTTCCATGCCTTCTTCCTGGCTGACCAGAATCAGCTCGGCGCCATAGGCCGTCATGGCGGCTTTACGCTCGGCGCTGGAGTTGTCCGGCATGATCAGGATCATCTTGTAACCCTTGATCGCCGCAGCCATGGCCAGGGCGATCCCGGTGTTGCCCGAGGTCGCTTCGATCAGCGTATCGCCGGCGTGGATCTGCCCGCGCAATTCGGCGCGGGTGATCATCGACAGCGCCGGACGGTCCTTGACCGAACCCGCCGGGTTATTCCCTTCGAGCTTGAGCAAAAGGGTATTGCTGGTGGCGCCAGGCAGGCGCTGCAAACGGACCAGCGGAGTGTTGCCGACGCAATCGGCGATGGTTGGGTACTGCAAGGTCATGGCGTATTCGCAATCCAGACTGCGGGGGCGCCTATCATACCGGCAAACGTGCGCAGGCCATATCACGCAAAGTAAGAGGCTTATGGCGAATGGGAATAAGAGGGGTTATCCGCTTGTCTCCTGCTTAAAATCCAATGCATAGAACTCATGCAATTTGGGTTTTCGTGGTTTTTGCGCTCATAGGCGTCGCGGAATATCTCAAGCGCTGCTGGGTGAGTTTGTCTCAGCACCGCAGAGGCTTTTGCCGGTTGGGTCACGCTTCGTTCGAACAGTGCGGTCTTGAACTGACGCTCCAATTCGCGCTTCGACCATTTTTCTTGAACAGCCATACGCAGGTAAAACTCACGCTCTTCCGGCAGCTTGCCCTGGCTGAAAATGACCAAGTTATGGGTCCAGGGTATTTGTCTCACCAGTGGTGAGACTTTCTCGTCGCCCCGGTAAGTCTCATAAAACTGACGCATGCGGAATAGATTGGGGCGCGTAAACCCGCGCAACCCCGGTTGAGTCTGAGCCAGATGCTCAGCCAGTTGATTGACCACAGAATCGCCCCATTCAGCCTGTTCCAGCTTGCGACTGATGTAAGCGCCCACCTGCCAATACAGCTCGATCAATTGGGTATTCACCGCCTGCATGGCTTGCTGTCTGGCACTTTGAATCAGCGCAAGCACTTCATTGAAACGGTCGTCAGCTGCGTTGTCGGGGACGCTGGATGCATTCATGCCGAATTCCTGGAGGACGAGGAAAAACCCGAGTCTATTCCGTCGAGTCAGGCATAAGGTGTCGGCAATGCTCTTTAGGAAAGGTCGTACAAATAAACGCGAACGCTCCGGCATGAATCAGCGCGGTGACGGCTGAGAGGGCCGTATCGTGCGCAGGCTCTCTTCCACAGCTGCCGAATGTTTACGCCCCAAGCCCCAAGCACTGAACTTACCGACGAATGACGAGATCAATTTTACGAAGATTGCCCGCATGCAAATCGCTACACTGCGCAGATGGTGCATGCCGGACGCATGTGCAGGTCAATAAACAGCTGGATGCGGGAGAAATGCGTGCTCAAGAAACTGGGAATTAAAGGCCGCGTGCTGTTGTTGACCCTGTTACCGACCACCCTGATGGCACTGGTTTTGGGCGGCTATTTCACCTGGATGCAGCAATCGGACCTGCAATCCCAACTCATGCAGCGCGGCGAAATGATTGCCGAACAGCTGGCACCGCTGGTGGCCCCGGCCATGGGTCGCAAAGACAACGACCTGCTGGAACGCATCGCCACTCAGTTCCTGGAACAAACCGACGTGCGTGCGGTGACTTTCCTCGCCCCCGATCGCACTCAACTGGCCCATGCCGGCCCGACCATGCTCAATCCGGCGCCTTTGGGCAGCGGTTCCCAGCTTCTGCGACGCAGTGGCAATGACGCCACGCGCTATCTGCTGCCCGTATTCGGCAAGCACCGCAACCTGGCGGGCGACCTGATTCCCGATGAGACCGACCGCCTGCTGGGCTGGGTCGAACTCGAACTGTCGCACAGTGGCATGTTGCTGCGCGGTTACCGCAGTCTGTTCGCCAGCCTGCTGCTGATCGGCGGTGGCCTGGTCGGTGCGGCGCTGCTGGCGCTGCGCATGGGCCGGACCATCAACCGGCCATTGAGCCAGATCAAACAAGCCGTGGCACAGCTCAAGGACGGTCACCTGGAAACCCGCCTGCCGCCCCTCGGCAGCCAGGAACTGGATGAACTGGCGTCCGGTATCAACCGAATGGCCGGAACCTTGCAGAACGCTCAGGAAGAATTGCAAAACAGCGTCGATCAAGCCACCGAAGACGTGCGTCAGAACCTGGAAACCATCGAGATCCAGAACATCGAGCTAGACCTTGCACGCAAGGAAGCCCTGGAGGCGAGCCGGATCAAGTCCGAGTTCCTGGCCAACATGAGCCATGAAATCCGCACGCCGCTCAACGGCATTCTCGGCTTCACCCATTTGTTGCAAAAAAGTGAATTGACCCCGCGTCAGCTCGACTATCTGGGCACCATCGAAAAATCCGCGGACAGCCTGTTGGGGATCATCAACGAGATTCTCGACTTCTCGAAAATCGAGGCCGGCAAACTGGTGCTCGACCATATTCCGTTCAACCTGCGCGATCTGCTGCAAGACACCTTGAACATCCTCGCCCCGGCCGCCCATGCCAAAGAGCTTGAGCTGGTGAGCCTGGTTTATCGCGATACGCCACTGTCGCTGGTGGGCGATCCGCTGCGACTCAAGCAGATTCTCACTAACCTTGTGAGCAACGCGATCAAGTTCACCCGCGAAGGCACCATCGTCGCCCGCGCCATGCTCGAAGAAGAGTATGAAGACAGCGTGCAACTGCGCATCAGCATTCAGGACACCGGGATTGGCCTGTCAAATCAGGACGTGCGCGCCTTGTTCCAGGCCTTCAGCCAGGCCGATAACTCGCTGTCCCGGCAACCTGGCGGCACCGGCCTGGGGCTGGTGATTTCCAAACGACTGATCGAACAGATGGGTGGCGAGATCGGCGTCGACAGCACACCGGGCGAAGGCTCGGAATTCTGGATCAGCCTGAGCCTGCCCAAAACCCGCGACGACGCCGAGGACCTGCCCGGCCCACCCTTGCTCGGACAGCGGGTGGCGGTGCTGGAAAACCATGAACTGGCCCGACAGGCCTTGCAGCATCAACTGGAAGACTGCGGCCTGGCCGTCACGCCGTTCAACACTCTCGAAAGCCTGGCCAATGGCGTGACCGGCGCCCATCAGACCGATCAGGCCATCGGTCTGGCTGTGCTCGGCATCACCAGCAACGACATGCCGCCGGAACGCCTCAACCAGCATATCTGGGACCTCGAACACCTGGGCTGCAGAGTATTGGTGCTGTGCCCGACCACCGAGCTGACGATGTTCCATCTCTCGGTACCCAACCCCCACAGCCAGCTGCAGTCCAAACCGGCCTGCACGCGCAAACTGCGTCGAGCCCTGTCCGACATGGTCAACCCTCGTCAGCAGCGCAGCGACCCCGGCGAGCCGCTTTCGAGTCGCGCACCGAAGGTCCTTTGCGTCGATGACAACCCGGCCAATTTGCTGCTGGTGCAAACCCTGCTCGAAGACATGGGCGCCAAGGTGCTCGCGGTGGAAAGCGGATATGCCGCGGTCAAGGCCGTGCAGAACGAGACCTTTGACCTGGTGCTGATGGACGTCCAGATGCCCGGCATGGATGGCCGCCAAAGCACCGAAGCCATTCGCCAGTGGGAAAGCGAACGGCATTGCACACCACTGCCGATCGTCGCCCTTACCGCTCACGCGATGGCCAACGAAAAACGTGCATTGCTGCAAAGCGGCATGGATGACTACCTGACCAAACCCATCAGCGAACGGCAACTGGCGCAGGTGGTGTTGAAATGGACCGGCCTGGCGTTGCGCAACCTGGGGCCGGAGCGCTCCAGCGAAAGCAGCATCGATAATGACTTGCAGGTACTTGATCACGACGAAGGCCTGCGCTTGGCGGCGGGCAAGGCCGACCTGGCGGCAGACATGCTGGCAATGCTGCTGGCTTCCCTGGAGGCCGACCGCGAAGCCATTCGCCTCGCCCGTGAAGCCAATGACCAGAATGCGCTGATCGAGCGAGTCCATCGCCTGCATGGGGCGACCCGTTATTGCGGCGTCCCGCAATTGCGCGCTGCCTGCCAGCGCAGCGAAACCCTGCTCAAGCAACAGGACTCCAAAGCCCACGGCGCGCTGGAAGAACTCGAACGGGCCATCAATCGGCTGGCAGCCCATGCGCGTATCAATGCCTGATGCAGCGCAATAACACCGGTCGCCTTGAAGGCTAAGCTCAAATCTGTGTAGCAGCTGCCGAAGGCTGCGTCCGGCGGCGAAGCCGTCGTAAAACCTGCATCCGCGGTTTACCTGAACGATTGCGGTGCCTGATTTAACGACGGCTTCGCCGCCGAACGCAGCCTTCGCCAGCTGCTACAGGTAACTTCCAGGAGGACAGCATGCGCACGATTCTTTTCAGCAGCCAGATCTACGACCGCGACAGTTTTCTGCATGCAGAACTGCCCGCCGGCATCGAGCTGTATTTTCAGCCAGCGCGACTGAGCCTGGACACGGCGGCGCTGGCGGAACATCACGACGTGGTCTGCGCCTTTATCAATGATGACCTCAGTGCTCCGGTACTCGAACGCCTGGCCGCGGGTGGCACACGCCTGATTGCCCTGCGCTCGGCCGGTTACAACCACGTTGACCTGACGGCGGCCAAGCGCCTGGGGCTGGCGATTGTGCGGGTTCCGGCCTACTCGCCCCACGCAGTGGCCGAACATGCGGTGGCGCTGATTCTGGCGCTCAACCGACGCCTGCACCGTGCCTACAACCGCACCCGCGAGGGCGACTTCAGCTTGCACGGGCTGACCGGTTTCGACCTCGTCGGCAAAACCGTCGGCGTGGTCGGCACCGGGCAGATCGGCGCGACGTTCGCGAAAATCATGAACGGCTTCGGATGCCGGTTGCTGGCCTATGATCCTTGCCCGAACCCACAAGTCGAAGCGCTCGGCGCGCGCTACCTCAGCTTGCCGCAATTGCTCGCCGAGTCGCAGATCATCAGCCTGCATTGCCCGCTCAACGAACAAAGCAAACACCTGATCAACAGCGAATCACTGAGGCACATGCAGCCCGGTTCAATGCTGATCAATACCGGGCGTGGCGGTCTGGTGGAGACGCCGGCGCTGATCGATGCGTTGAAGGACGGCCAATTGGGCTATCTGGGGCTGGATGTGTATGAAGAGGAGGCGCAGCTGTTCTTCGAGGATCGCTCCGACTTGCCGCTGCAGGACGATGTATTGGCGCGCCTGCTGACCTTTCCGAATGTCATCATTACCGCGCACCAGGCCTTCCTCACCCGCGAAGCCCTGGGCGCGATTGCCGCGACCACCCTGCAGAACATTGCGGCCTGGGCGGCCGGTTCGCCACAGAATCAGGTCGAGAGCTGACGGGTCAGGACTTGGACAAAAGGATCATCAGGGCCAGCCAGCCGAAGCCCAGCAAGCGCTGCCCCAGCGAATGCCCGCGACGCAGCAGGAACCAGACAAAAAACGGCGGCAGAAGAAAAATCATCAGTTTCAGCCAGAGTTCCACCGGACGCCGCCCGCCGGGTACCGGTGTCGGAATCCCGGCCTCGACCTCGGCTTTACGTTTGCGCCCGAAAGCGGCCGGGGTCACCCTCGGCACGCTCTCATTGGTCGGTAAACGCCCGAAAGAAACAGGCGCCTGCGTAGCTGTCGATGTAGCCGCTTCTGCCTGCGCAGGTGCACCGCAGTGAATACAGGCAGGCGCCATGGAGCTGATGCGTTGCTTGCACTCAAAACATTCGATCAACGCCATTTCCATTCCCTAGAGATACAAAAGCGGCAGTGTGCCATGACTCGGCAAGTCATTTGAACCAGATCGAAGGTCACATGCCCGCGCCATGCTGCATTCGTGCCCGTGCTAGCATATCGCGCATATTTGGAGGACCCATGGTCGAACACGATTTCCGCTATAGCCTGATGAACCCGCAACACACCCTCACCGAATGCCGCGCCCTTGTGCCGGGGCGTTATCAAGTCACCGGCAACGGCGGCTCGATTCGTAATAACGACGTGTTGGTCGTGACCCTTAAAGGCAGTAAGGACTTGTCCATGCGCCTGACCGTCGAAACGGTTCGCCACCTGATCAACCCGCCGGGCCAATGGGTCGCGGTGGCCAGTGGTCCAGTGTTCGGCGAACTGGCGATTCATACCTGGAAAGTCAATTGCGACAGCTGCGCCAAAGAGCTGAGCTTTGAGTTCGCGGTCGACGCCAAGCTGGGCAACAAGGCCGAAAAACCGGCGGCCACTGCGCGCATTGCCGAGCTGGGCTGGGCCACTGTTGCCGACAAGCACCTGTGCAAGAAGTGCCAGGAGCCTGCGTGATGATACGCCTTGCTCTGACCGCCATGGCCGGCGCCAGCCTGTTGGGCTGCGCCGCCGAACCGGTGCAATTGCAACACAACCGCAGCTACATTCTGGAATGGATCGGCGAGCGTCCGTTGATGGACTACAGCCACCTGACCATTACCCTCGATGAAGACGGTCGCGCCTACGGCAATGGCGGCTGCAATCACTGGTTCGCGCCGTATACCCTGCAAGGCGACAAGTTGAGCTTCGGCAAGATCGGCAGCACTCGCAAAATGTGTGCGCCTGCGTTGATGGAGCAGGAAAAACGCTTCCTGCAGGCGCTGGAAAACGTCCAGCGCTGGGACGTTTCACCGCTCGACCAGATGCGCTTCTGGCCGGCGCAAGGCAAACCGTTGCGTTGGTGGCTTGAAGAGGGTTGATCATCAGCCCCGAAAAGATCGCAGCCTCGCCAGGGCTCGACAGCTCCTACATGGATTGCCGAACATCTTGTAGGAGCTGTCGAGCCCTGGCGAGGCTGCGATCTTTTGCTTTTAGTTCTTGGCCTGCAACGCCTCAAGCTTCGCCATCAACCCCGCCGCCGTCTGCTCGCCCATCAACTGTTCCCGCACCTTGCCCTTGTCATCGATGATGTAAGTCACCGGCAACGCTTCACTGCGCGGCAATTCGAAAAGGTCGGCCGGGTCCTGGGCCAGCACGGTGAAGGCGATGCCCAGTTTCTCGCTGGCGCTTTTCAGCTCTTCGCCCTGCACATTGTCGAAGTTGACCCCGAACACTCCGATCTTCTTGCCCTTGAGCTGCTCGGCCAGCAGGTTCAATTCGGGAATCTCGGTACGGCACGGACCACACCACTCGGCCCAGTAATTGAGCACCAGCCATTGTTGGTCCAGACGTTCGGCGGCGACTTTATGACCGTTCTGGTCGACGCCATAGTCATTGCCGCAGCCCCCCAGCAATAATGCCCCCAAGATCGCCAATGCCGCTGCCAGTCGCCTTGTCATGTCCGGATCCTTGTCAAAAATGAAATACACCGGCGACCCATCGCCTCCCAAGGTTCTGGATTACGCGCCGCACGGTTAGAATAGCCGCCACCTTACGCAAGATGCGACCCGCACATGACCGATCTGACGCTTTATCACAACCCGCGCTGCTCGAAATCCCGCGGTGCGCTCGAACTGCTCCAGGATCGTGGCCTGGCCCCGACCGTGGTCCGTTACCTGGAAACGCCGCTGGACGCCGCGCAAATCCAGAGCCTGCTGAGCAAGCTCGGCATCAGCGCCCGGCAATTGCTGCGCACGGGCGAGGATGAGTACAAAACCCTCAACCTGGCCGACAGCAGCCTGAGCGAGGCGCAATTGATCGCGGCCATCGCCGCGCACCCGAAACTCATGGAGCGGCCGATTCTGGAAGTCGGCGACAAAGCCATCATCGGCCGTCCGCCGGAGCAAGTGCTGGAGTTGCTGCCGTGAGCGCGCCGTACATTCTGGTGCTGTATTACAGCCGCAGCGGCTCGACCAATGAAATGGCCCGGCAGATTGCCCGGGGTGTCGAGCAAGCCGGCCTTGAAGCCCGATTGCGCACCGTGCCGGCGATTTCCACTGAATGCGAAGCCGTGTCGCCGGACATTCCCGATGAAGGCGCGCTGTACGCCAGCCTCGACGACTTGAAAAACTGCGCCGGCCTGGCCCTCGGCAGCCCGACCCGGTTCGGCAACATGGCCGCCCCCTTGAAGTACTTTCTCGATGGCACCAGCAATCTGTGGCTGACCGGCGCCCTGGTGGGCAAACCGGCCGGGGTCTTCACCTCCACCGCGAGCCTGCACGGCGGCCAGGAAACCACGCTGCTGTCGATGATGTTGCCGTTGCTGCACCATGGCATGCTGATCACCGGCCTGCCTTACAGCGAGTCGGCGCTGCTGGAAACCCGCGGTGGCGGCACGCCTTACGGCGCCAGCCATCACGCTGGGGCCGATGGTAAAAGCGGTTTGAATGAACACGAAGTTGCGCTGTGCCGGGCCTTGGGCCTGCGGTTGGCGAAGACTGCGCAAAAGTTGGTGAGCTGAGATGGCCAAAAAGCCGAAGATTCTGCCTTCCATCGAATGGCTCGAACCGCGAGTACGGGCGATGCGCATCATCAGCCTGCTGTGCTTTTTCGGCTTGGTGGGACTGCTCTGCGCCTACTACCTGGTATTCGCCGACCTGCATGGCGCGCGACCGTGGGTGATTCTGCTGATCGAACTGGTGCCACTGCTATTGCTGGCGCCGGGGATGATCGTTGGCAGCGCCCGCGGGCATTCGTGGATGTGTTTTGTGGTGAACCTGTATTTCATGAAAGGCGCATTGGCCGCGTACGACCCGAACCGGCAGCTGTTCGGGTTACTGGAGATGGGCGCGAGCCTGGCGGTGTTCTGCTCGGCAATGTTGTATGTGCGGTGGCGGTATCAATTGAACCGCAAGTTGGCGGGTGAAGGCCAGACCAGCGTCGCCTGAAAGGCCCCTATCGCGGGCAAGCCCGCTCCCACAGGACCGGAGTCGTTCACATATTTTGTGCTCAATCCAATACCTGTGGGAGCGGGCTTGCCCGCGATGGGCTCAACTCGGTCTCAATGATTCACTGTGTAAGCGAGCATCATCGAAATCTGGCTCATCGGCCGCCCACCGCTCTCTTCGTGCCACTGGTTGAACGCATTCTGCACCGTGGCCATGTCCCGCAAACTGGTTGGCACCTTGTCGACGATCTTCTGCGCATTCAGCGCTGCCACCACGTCATAGCTGGGCACGAAGGTGTCCTTGCCGACCATGCGCAAGAATCGCGGTGCCGATAACCCGCCCAACTGATGCCCGTGTTTCTTCAGATAGGTCCACAAGCCGACAATATCGGTCACCGGCCATTCGGCGATCAACGCGCCAAAACTGTCCTTTTCTTGGGCCACGTCCAGAATGAACTGAGCATTGCGCGGCACGCTCTTGAGCTTGCCCAGGTGGCGGATGATCCGCGCGTCCTGCATCAGGCGTTCCAGGTGTTCGGCGCTCATCAGCACGACTTTTTCCGGGTCGAACTTGAAGAACACTTCTTCGAAAGCCGGCCACTTGGCGTCCACCAGGCTGTGCTTGAGCCCGGCGCGGAATACCCGCAACGCCATGGTCGAGAGGTAGCGATCGTCGCTGATCTTGCGCAATTGCGCCGGGGTCTTGGGAACGGGCAAATGGGCTTCCAGTTCAGCCGCCGAACCGAAGCGGTTCAGACAGTATTCGTGCAGCCACTTGTAATCGCGCATGCCCTTTCCTGATGAGTAAGTGAATAGACTCATGAACTGCCCCCCAAAAGACAGGATCGGTGTCCAACTTTTGGGGGGCAGTTCATCATGTGGGAGCCAGCCTGCTGGCACCCACCGTGATTGTGTTTAGAGGTTTACAACGTTGACGAAGCGCGAAGCCGCCGTTTCGTCAATCTTCAGGGTGGTGAAATCGAACAGGTTGCGGTCCGCCAATTGCGACGGAATCACGTTCTGCAAGCTGCGGAAAATGCTTTCGGTACGGCCCGGGGTCTTGCGTTCCCACTCCTGCAGCATCTCCTTGACCACCTGGCGTTGCAGGTTTTCCTGGGAGCCGCAGAGGTTGCAGGGGATGATCGGGAATTGCTTGAAGTCCGAGTAAACCTGAATGTCTTTTTCGTTGCAGTAGGCCAGCGGACGGATCACCACGTTGCGCCCGTCATCGGCGCGCAGCTTGGGCGGCATGGCCTTGAGCGAGCCGTTGAAGAACATGTTGAGGAAGAACGTCTCGACGATGTCGTCACGGTGGTGACCGAGGGCCATTTTGGTCGCGCCAATTTCATCGGCAAAGGTATAGAGCGTGCCGCGACGCAGGCGCGAGCACAGCGAGCAGGTGGTCTTGCCTTCCGGAATCAGCTCCTTGACCACCGAGTAAGTGTCTTTCTCGACGATGTGGTACTCGATGCCCAGTTCTTTAAGGTAAGCCGGCAGCACGTGCTCAGGAAAGCCCGGCTGTTTCTGATCCATGTTCACGGCAACGATCTCGAACTTGATCGGGGCGACTTTCTGCAAATGCATCAGCACATCGAGCATGGTGTAGCTGTCCTTGCCACCGGACAGGCAGACCATGACCTTGTCGCCATCTTCAATCATGTTGAAATCGGCGACAGCCTCACCCGCCTGACGGCGAAGGCGCTTTTGCAGTTTGTTCTGGTTGACCGTAAGAGTGCCCATGACGCGAAATCCGTGAGGTGTGACGAAAGGCCGGCATTTTACGCAAAAACATTGCACTTGTGGCGAGGGGGCTTGCCCCCGTTCGGCTGCGCAGCAGTCGTAAAACAAACACTGCGGTTCCTCTTGGAAAATATAGTCGACTGATTGGGGGCCACTTCGTGACCCAACGGGGGCAAGCCCCCTCGCCACAGGGTTTAAAAGGCACAGACCCATCGGCGATTACCCATAACATTTACAGCGCGATTTGCTCTAAGCCCCTCGCACTATTTCCGGCAACTCCTTTCTATACTGCGGCATAAGGTCGCACACGTATTCAGACCTGTACTTACCTGGCCACTTTGGCCCGTAAGCGCTCCGCTGGGGGGCGATGGCAACAACAAGAGGAGTGACTGGCATGATCCATCACGTAGTGGGGCTCTTCACCCACCCTGACCAGGAATGGAAAGAAATCCGTGGCGACCAGGAGGAAAGCATCAGCCACATGTACCTCACGCACACCCTGATTCTGGCGGCGATCCCTGCCGTATCGGCGTTTATCGGCACCACGCAGGTCGGTTGGGTCATTGGTAACCGGGCGCCGGTGATGCTGACCATGGAAAGCGCGCTGTGGATGACCATCATGTCGTACCTGGCGATGCTTGGCGGTGTCGCGGTGATGGGCGCGTTCATTCACTGGATGGCTCGCACCTATGACGCCAACCCGAGCCTGGCACGCTGTGTCGCGTTCGCCACCTACACCGCAACGCCGCTGTTCATCGGCGGCCTGGCGGCGCTGTACCCGCACCTGTGGCTGGGGATGATCGTCGGCACCGCGGCCGTCTGCTACACGGTGTACTTGCTGTATGTGGGCTTGCCAACGTTCATGAACATTCCGTCGGACGAGGGATTTCTGTTTTCAAGCTCGGTGCTTGCCGTAGGACTGGTGGTGCTGGTGGCGATCATGGCGTTCACGGTGATTGTCTGGGGACTCGGCGTGGGGCCGGTCTATACGAATTAGCAACACCCCCACCAAAAACAAGATCTGCCAACACAGGCCGCCGCAAGGCGGCCTTCTAGCTCCAGGAAAGAGCAGGAGGTACGACCATTCGGCACCTCGGCGATTCGCAAGTCCCGAGGGTTGCGGCATACTCGACGACTCTGGAGATCCATCAAGCATGCCCGAGCAACTCAACACCCGCGTCGAAGATTGTTTCCAACAAGCCGAATCCTTTTTCAAACGACCTTTCAAACGCCCTGTGGTGAGCCTCAAGCTGCGCGGGCAAAAAGCCGGTGTCGCGCATTTGCACGAGAACCTGCTGCGTTTCAATCTGCAGCTGTACCGGGAAAACACCGAAGACTTCCTCAAGCAGACCGTGGCGCACGAAGTCGCGCACCTGATCGCCCATCAACTGTTCGGCGATCGCATCCAGCCTCACGGCGAAGAGTGGCAACTGATCATGCGCGGTGTGTACGAACTGCCGCCCAACCGCTGCCACACCTACGACGTCAAACGCCGCAGCGTGACCCGCTACATCTACAAATGCCCCTGCCCCGACAGCGATTTCCCGTTTTCGGCGCAGCGACATGGTCTGGTGAGACAGGGGCGACGGTATTTGTGTCGGCGGTGCAGGAGCACATTGGTGTTCAGTGGCGAGATGCGGGTCGAGTGACCCACATGATCATTCCCACGCTCTGCGTGGGAATGCCGCGATGGACGCTCCGCGTCCACTGTGACGCGGAGCGTCACGGGATGCATTCCCACGCGGAGCATGGGAACGATCTATGTAACGACCCTGGCACGCCGCAATTCCTCGATCCGCTCAACACTGAACCCCAACTCCCCCAACACCTGATCGGTATGCGCTCCCAGCGTCGCGCCAATATGCCGAGGCTCAGGCAACCCATCCGAAAACTTCAACGGGCAAGCCATCTGCGCCTGAGTCGAACCATCGCCCCTCGGTACCTCCGTCACCAATTCCCGCGCCTTCAACTGTGGATGCCGCACCGCTTCGCCCAGGCTCAACACCGGCTCGACGCAGGCATCGACCCCGGCGAACAGTTCACACAACTGGGCAAAGTCGTATTTTTCGAATTCAACTTTCAACGCCTCCTTCAGCGCCTGTTGCCGGGCCGGCTCGGGCGACAGCCCTTGGGCCGCCAGTTCCGGCCGGCCCAGCGCCGTACAGAGTTGCTGCATGAAACCCGGCTCCAGACTGCCCACCGACAACCAGCGTCCATCGCGGGAACGGTAGTAATCGTAGAAGCTGCCGCCATTGAGCATCTGATTTTCCCTGCCCGGCTCAACCCCGCAGGCCAGGTACCCGGCACCGGCCATGGCGTTCAGGCTGAAGGCGCAGTCGGTCATGCTCACATCCAGATGTTGCCCCTGCCCTGTCTGCTGTCGCGCGATCACCGCCGCCAGCAGACCGATCACCCCGTGCAGCGAGCCGCCCGCGACATCCGCCACCTGCATGCCCAACGGCACCGGGCCGCTGTCGGCGCGACCGGTGTAGCTCGAAAGCCCCGCCAACGCCAGGTAGTTAATGTCGTGACCGGCGCGATCTTTGTAGGGGCCGGTCTGGCCATAACCGGTGATCGACACATAAATCAGCTTCGGGTTGATCGCTTTCAAGGCGTCATACCCCAAACCCAACCGGTCCATCACGCCGGGACGAAACTGCTCCAGCACGATGTCGTAGTCTTGCAGCAATTGTTTGATCACCTCCAGCGCCTCGGGGTGCTTGAGGTCCAGCGCCAGGCTGCGTTTGTTGCGATTGAGGTACGCATGGCTGGCCGACACGCCTTGATCATGCGGTGGCAATACTCGCAGCAGGTCCATGCGGGTCGGCGATTCGATGCGCAGCACCTCGGCGCCCATGTCTGCCAGCAGCAACGAGGCGAACGGCCCCGGCAGCAGTGTAGAGAAATCCAGAACCTTGAGGGATACCAGTGGACCGAGCATAAGCGTTCTCCAGTGCAATCCCCCAAGCCTAGGCAGCCGAGGACAGTGCAGCAATCACCTTATGTGTCAGCGGCGGTGACCGTTGTGCTCAAATCGCCCCCATGAAAAAACCCGCCGAAGCGGGTTTTTCAGTGCAGCCTGTATGTCAGTGAAGCGCTTACTTGAGGCTAGCCGGAGCCGGGCCTTCGGCCACGCCCAGGTCGTCTACTTCACGCTCGTCGGAGATACCGCGACCGCCGGAAGCCAGCTCGACTTGCAGCGTGTCTTCATCCAGCTCTTTGACCCATTTGGCGACCACGATGGTAGCCACGGCGTTACCCACAAGGTTGGTCAGCGCACGGGCTTCGGACATGAAGCGGTCGATACCCAGGATCAGCGCCAGGCCGGCAACCGGCAAGTGGCCGACGGCAGACAGGGTAGCGGCCAGCACGATGAAGCCACTGCCGGTCACGCCCGCAGCGCCTTTGGAGGACAACAGCAGCACCAGCAGCAAGGTGATCTGGGCAGTGAGGTCCATCGGCGTATCAGTCGCCTGAGCGATGAACACCGCCGCCATGGTCAGGTAGATCGAGGTACCGTCGAGGTTGAACGAGTAGCCTGTCGGGATCACCAGACCCACAACCGATTTCTGCGCACCCAGGCGTTCCATCTTGATCAACATGCGTGGCAGCGCGGATTCCGAAGAGGAAGTGCCCAGCACGATCAGCAGTTCTTCACGGATGTAGCGAATCAGTTTGATCACGCTGAAACCGTGCGCGCGGCAGATGGCGCCCAGAACCAGAACCACGAACAGGATGCAGGTGATGTAGAAGCAGATCATCAGCTGACCGAGTTGCACCAGCGAACCGACACCGTAGGCACCGATGGTGAAAGCCATCGCACCGAACGCGCCGACTGGAGCGAGCTTCATGATCATGTTGATGATGTTGAACATCACGTGAGCGAAGCGATCGATGAAGTCCAGCACCGGTTTGCCGTAGGCACCCAGGCGATGCAGGGCGAAACCGAAGATCACCGAGAACATCAGCACTTGCAGGATGTCGCCGTTGGCGAAGGCGCCGACGATGGTGTTCGGGATCACGTTGAGGACGAAAGCAATGATGCTCTGGTCTTTACCGGCGGAGATGAAGCCAGCGATTTTGCTGGTGTCCAGGGTCGTCACGTCGATGTGCATGCCGGCACCCGGTTGCACGACGTTGACCACGATCAGACCGATCAGCAAGGCAATGGTGGAGACGATTTCGAAGTACAGCAGCGCATAGCCACCGGTCTTGCCGACCGATTTCATGTTCTGCATGCCGGCGATACCACTGACGACGGTACAGAAGATGATGGGCGCGATGACCATTTTGATCAGTTTGATGAACCCGTCACCCAGCGGTTTGAGGGCTACACCGGTCTGCGGGTAGAAGTGACCGAGCAGGATGCCGATAGCGATGGCAACGATCACCTGGAAGTACAGGGATTTATACAGTGGCTGACGAGTCGTCATTGCAAAGTTCCTCAAGAGTGCCTCAGTAGCAACATCCATCTGTTGCCCCTGACACCTCAATTGCGAACCCTCCTGCACTGGAGGGATTTGTTTTGTCGAGCTGCACGCCGGCAGACCTCTGCGGCTTGTATCGCAAGCGTCGTGCCACCTTCGAAAAAAACCCCGCCAGCCTTGTGACATCAAGGGTTACAGGTTTTTTGGGGTCACTGCCCCGTCACAACGATGTGGCGGATTTCCGCCCGCCAGCCGAACCTCGTCCTGCAATTTGGCGGATATCCGCCTTGTTCATTCTCGACAGGCACCGCTACCATCCATTGCTCAATGGATGGACCTACCCCCTATGCGCGAACGCACCATCGCCAGTCATTTCGCCCGCGCCGCCCTCGGTGGCGCGCGTCGGCGTGGCTACGACTATTCAAGTTTGTTGCAGCAACTGGGGATCAGCCCCGAGTTGCTCGAGGAGCCGCGCGCCCGAATCGCACCCGAGCAGTTCGCCCGATTGATCCAGGGTCTATGGCTGGCTCTGGATGATGAATACCTGGGCTTCGGGCATGCGCCGAGCAAACCCGGCAGCTTCGCGATGATGTGCCACGCGGTGATTCACTGCCGCACCCTGGAGAAAGCGCTCAATCGCGGACTATTGTTTTACAGCCTGTTCCCCGGCGCGCCGCGTCTGACGCTGAGCCGCGAAGGCGAGATGGTTCGCCTGAGCCTGGACGATTCGCCGCTGTGGGATCCGGACCATTTCCTCAGCGAAAGCCTGTTGGTGATCTGGCATCGGTTCGGCAGTTGGCTGATAGGCCAGCGCATTCGTCTGGAGCAGGCCACGTTCAGCTACCCCAGGCCCGAACACGGGGCCGAATACGACTTGCTGTTTTCCTGCCCGCTGAGCTTTGCCGACGCAAAGAGCACGACGGCGCAAAGCAGCCTGCTGTTTCACAGTCGCTACCTGAACATGCCGCTGTTGCAGGACGAACGAACCCTCAAGCACTTTCTCGAGCGCTCCCCCGCCGACCTGCTATCGCGCCCCGACGAAGGCGACAGCCTGAGCAGCCAGTTGCGGCGCTTGCTCAGCCGCGACAGTGCTCGCTGGCCGGACCTGGAAGCCGTGGCCGCGCACCTGCACATCAGCCCGCAAACCTTGCGCCGGCATTTGCGCGAAGAAGGCACGAGTTTTCAGGAATTGAAGGATCAGTTGCGGCGGGACATTGCGATTTATCACCTGGGGCGCGCGGATCTGTCGTTGCAACAGATTGCCGAGCAGTTGGGGTTTTCCGAGCCGTCGGCGTTTCACCGGGCGTTCAAGAAATGGACGGGGTTGACGCCGGGGGCCTATCGGGCCCAAGAGCTTTAAGATGATCGTTCCCACGCTCTGCGATGATCGTTCCCACGCTCCGCGTGGGAATGCAGCCCGGGACGCTCCGCGTCCCTTCCAGAGCCGAACGCGGAGCGTCCGTTGAGGCATTCCCACGCAGAGCGTGGGAACGATCGGTTACAGGTTCTTCGCTAGCCTCGCGGATCGAGGTTATTTAAACACCACTGTTTATGATCGTTCCCACGCTCCGCGTGGGAATGCAGCCCGGGACGCTCCGCGTCCCTTCAGAGCTGGAACGCGGAGCGTCCCTTGAGGCATTCCCACGCGGAGCGTGGGAACGATCAGTGACAGGTTCAACCCCCCGGAAAATGAACCCGGAACGCCGCCCCGCCCATTGGCGAATTCCCCAGCGTCAGCTTCGCGCTGTAGCTCTCGATGATGTCCTTGACCACCGCCAACCCGATCCCCTGCCCCGGATGCTGGCGATCCAGCCGTTCGCCCCGCTGCAGAATCCGCGCGCGCTGATCCGGTGGCACGCCCGGCCCATCATCCTCGACGCACAACTCAATGCCGCCGAGGGTTTCGCGCACGCTGATGCGCACTTCGGCGAGGCACAGGCGATAGGCGTTTTCCAGCAGGTTGCCCATCATTTCCAGCAAGGCACCTTGCTCGATCGGCATATAACATTGATCGGACAGATCGAAAGCGACTCGCACCTGTTTGTCGCGGTAGACCTTGTCCAGGGTGTCGCAGAGGCTTTGCAGTACCGGGCGCAGGCGTACCTGGTGGCGCACCAGGCCGCTTTTGCGCAGGCTGGCGCGTTGCAGTTGATAGCTGATTTGCTGGCTCATGCGCTCGATCTGGGTTTGCAGCACCCAGGCCTGATCGCGCTCTTGCGGCTTTTGCGCCATGTCTTCGCTGACCCCTTGCAACACCGTCAGCGGAGTTTTCAGGCTGTGGGCCAGGTCGTCGAGGGAATCGCGATAACGGCTGCGCTGCTCGCGTTCGCTGTGCAACAAACGGTTGAGCGAGCCGGTCAGGCGCAACAATTCACGCGGGTGTTGTTCGCTGAGGCTTTCCCGGGTGCCGCTTTCGATCTGGTCCAGTTCCTGGCTCAGCCGGCGCAACGCCTGCAAGCCCCAGGTCAGACCGATCCACAGCAAGGCGAGCAACACCAGCAAAGCCGCACCAAAGCCCAGATAAAGGTTTTCCCGCAGGCCTTCGACGGTGATTTCGTATTCGCGCACCGGTTGCAACGCGACAATGCTGAACGCTGCGCTTTGGCCGCCGAGCAGTTTGACCTCGACGTCATAGACGAAGAACTCTTCCCCGTTGGTTTCGCGAATCCTTGCGAACTCGTTACCGCGTCCGTCGTAACGCGGTTTGTAGTTGATCTTCTCTTCCTGGGTAGCCTTCGAGCGCCAGACCAGGTGACCTTCGCGGTCATAGATGTAGCCGAGCAATCGGCTGTCGGTAAGGTTGAAGCGTTCGTCGGGCAGTTGCGCCGGCATCTGCAAGCGGTTGTTATTCACCCGGGCAGCAGAGATCAGCGTGGTGACGTCCGACGCCAGGCGCTGCTCGATAGAGTCCTGCAAGGCCAGGCTGAACGCGCCCTGCATCGCCGGCAGCAACGCCAGCATGAATAAAACCGCCAGGAGGGTGGCGGCGAGCATCAACCGGACGCGAAGGGAACGAATCAAGTGCAGCGCTCGTTAAACAGGTAGCCAAGGCCACGCACGGTATCGATTGGCTTGAAGCCGGCCGGGCCTTCGAGTTTGCGGCGCAAGCGGCCGACCAGCACTTCGATCACATTCGGATCGCGCTCGCCGTCATCCGGATAGAGCTGTTCCATCAAGCGGTCCTTGGCCACCACTTGCTGGTGATGGCGCATCAGGTACTCGAGGATCCGGTACTCGTACGCGGTCAGCGCCAACGGTTGTTCATCGAGGCAGGCCTGTTTGCGATTGAGGTCCAGCAACAGCGGCCCGGCGATGATGGTCGACTGGGTGAAACCGCTGGAGCGGCGCAGCAAGGCATTGAGGCGAGCGTCCAGCTCCTCGAACTGGAACGGCTTGACCACGTAGTCATCGGCACCGGCGGCGAGGCCTTCGACCTTGTCTTGCCAGTTGCCACGCGCGGTGAGGATCAGGATCGGAAAGGTTTTGCCCCGGGAGCGCAATTGACGAATCAGGTCGAGCCCGCCCATGCCCGGCAGGCCGAGGTCGATCACCGCCAGGTCATGGTTGAACTGCCCGGCCTGGTACAACGCTTCCTCGGCGTTGGCCACGGATTCGACCACATGGCCGCTATCGGTCAGGCGGGTTTGCAGGTGATGGCGCAACAGCGCTTCATCTTCGACGACCAGCAATTTCATAACGCTCTCCTGGGCAAATCAACATCTCCAAAGGCGCAATATATGCAAAGGCACAGCACCTCAATGGCTGACAGGGCGACGCCAGCAATCAAGCCGCAGAACCTGTGGGAGCGGGCTTGCCCGCGATAGCGATCGGTGACACATCAATGGTGAATGTGTTGCCGTCATCGCGGGCAAGCCCGCTCCCACCGGTTGTGCGGCTTAACCGACTGGCCGCCAAACACTTTTTAGAAAGCGTAGTTGGCGGACAGGTAAGTCTGGGCGCTGCTGGTCAAGTCCAGCGAACCCTGTTTGCTGCCGCCGCGCTCACTCATCTCGGTGCTGGCGTTGCTGCGCAGGTAACGGTAACCCAGCTCGACCGAGGTGTTTTGCGAAACTTGCTGCAATACACCGACCTGGCCGCCAATGGCGTAACCGATGTCGCTGTCGCGGCTGAAGCCTGGCGAATCCTGGGTCAGCTTGGTCAAACCGGCCGTGGCACCGCCGAATAGTTTGGTGCTGCCGCCCAACGGGTAGAACAGATCGTAGCTGCCCAGCAGGTTTTCCTGACGCAGTTTAATGCCATTGTGCGAGCCCGATACGTTGTCGTAAGTGGCGTAGTAGCGGCCCTTGCTGTCTTGCTGGCCCAGACGCACGCCCCAGGTGTTGTCCTTGCCAATCACACCATCGGCATTCGGGTGGTTGAGATTGTCGTTCAGGGCGCTGGATTTTTTAACCTTGTCGCTGGTCTGGCCAAAGCTCAGGCCGGCGAAATTGGTGGTGTCGGCGTGGGCTGCCACACTGGCGCCCAGCATGGTGAAAGCCAGAAGCAGTTTTTTAAAAGTAGTCATTGGGGTTTCCTCATGAGCTATGTGCTTTTTGGGTACGGGGCAAGGTTACTGCCCCCTCCCTGTACGGCCCCTGAACGCACACTGAACCTGAGCTGAATCAAATCGACTACGCTGTCCTGACGATTCTTAATATGGAGATTTGATCATGCGTGTGTTCCTCGCCCTCGTGTTACTGGCTCTGAGCGGGGTCAGCCAGGCCGCCATCCAGACCCAGGAAATTCCCTACCAGAGTGCCGACGGCACCAAGCTGATCGGTTATTACGCCTACGACGACGCCATCAAAGGCCCGCGCCCGGGCGTGGTGGTGGTGCATGAGTGGTGGGGCCTCAACGATTACGCCAAGCGCCGCGCCCGTGATCTGGCCGGTCTTGGCTACAGTGCGCTGGCGATCGACATGTTTGGCGACGGCAAGAACACCGAACATGCCAAGGATGCCATGGCCTTCATGCAAGCGGCATTGAAGGACAGCGCAGCAGCCAGCGCACGGTTTCAGGCCGGGCTCGACCTGCTGAAGAAACAACCGCAGACCGATCCGGACAAACTGGCGGCCATCGGTTATTGCTTCGGCGGCAAAGTGGTGCTGGATGCGGCGCGTCAAGGTGTGCCGCTGGCGGGCGTGGTGAGTTTCCACGGCGCGCTGGTGACCAATACGCCAGCGACGCCTGGCAGCGTGAAGGCGAAAATCCTGGTGGAGCATGGCGATCTGGACAGCATGGTCACCGCGGAAAACGTGGCGGCGTTCAAAGCGGAAATGGACAAGGCCGGTGCCGACTACAAATTCGTCACCCTCGAAGGCGCCAAGCATGGGTTCAGCAATCCGGAGGCGGATCGTCTGAGCCATGGCGACCACGGCGGGCCGGACATTGGTTACAGCAAGACCGCCGATGAGAAGTCCTGGGCGGACATGCAGGCGTTTTTCAAGAAGATATTTGGCTGACACACCGACAGCACTGAGCCGAGCATTGCTCCCTGTGGCGAGGGGGCTTGCCCCCGTTCGGCTGCGAAGCAGTCGTGAACCGGCGAACGCGTTGTATCTATCGAAACGCGATTGCAGGGTTTGGGGTTGCTTCGCAACCCAACGGGGGCAAGCCCCTTCGCCACAAAAGCCGTGCTGCCACTACCCAGCAATCGCGCCAGACGGCAAAATGCCCGTCATGAATCCCGTCCCCGCCCTACCCGTCTGCTGCACCCCACTCGACGCCCATTGGCCGCTGCCGTTTGTGCTGGCCGATACCGTCCTGTTGGGCACCCACTTCGATACCAGGCAACTGGCCAGTGATGATTTCCAGCGCAGCGCCATCGAGCCGCCTGCGAGCATTCAGCGTTCAGTAGCCAAGCGCCAGGCCGAGTTTCTCGCCGGGCGAGTCTGCGCCCGGGCGGCGTTGCAACAACTGGAGGGGCTGAGCTTCATTCCCGCCATCGGCGAAGACCGCGCCCCGGTATGGCCGGCGCACATCACTGGTTCAATCACCCACAGCACCGGCCGGGCCGCAGCGATTGTCGCGAATAAAGCCCATTGGCGTGGCTTGGGAATGGACCTGGAAAACCTGCTCGACGCAGAGCGTGCCGAACGCCTGGCCGGGGAAATTCTCACCGGGCCTGAAATGCAGCGCATGGCTGCCGGGGCAGGCGATCAATTGGCGATGCTGGTGACGTTGACGTTTTCGGTGAAGGAGAGTCTGTTCAAGGCGCTCTACCCTATTGTGCAGAAGCGCTTTTATTTCGAACACGCCGAAGTGCTGGAGTGGAGCGCGGGCGGTGAAGTGCGGTTGCGGTTGCTGACTGACCTGTCCGGTGAATGGCGTAGCGGCACTGAGCTGGACGCGCAATTTGCGGTGATGGATGGGCAGTTGTTGAGCCTGGTCAGCATCAAGGCCTGAAGCCCTGTAGCAGCTGGCGAAGCCTGCGTTCGGCTGCGAAGCAGTCGTAAATCCTGAGCACGCGATTTGCCTGAAACACCGCGGATGTATGGTTTGACGACTGCTTCGCAGCCGAACGCAGGCTTCGCCAGCTGCTACAGGTCATATGCCCAACCTCACCGCCGCTCCTGATTCCTCGGCCAGCTCAAACTGAAACAGGCCCCGCCCAGGCTTTTGCTCTTGCCGATCAATGCTCGCCCGTCATGCCAATGGATGATGCGCCGCACGATCGATAACCCCAACCCATGCCCGCCCGAGGCACGGGTGCGGCTGTCATCGAGGCGCAGGAACGGGGTGAAGATTTTCTCCCAGGCCGTTTCCGGCACGCCCGGCCCATCATCCTCGACATCGACCCGACAGCGCTGCTGGCCGACCTGATAACTGACGGTCACCCGTGAATGGGCGTGGCGCATGGCGTTGCTCACCAGGTTCTGCAACGCCCGGTGCAGGTAGCGTGGCTCGGCCTCGACCCAGGCGTCGTCGCAATCGGCAGCCGACAGGCACAAACCGCGCTGCACCGTGACCTCGGCGCGCAGTGGCGCCAGTTCTTCGATCACCTGATTGACCAACGCATCCAGATCGATCCGCTGAAAATTCAGCGCCGGTGAGCCCTGCTCCAGCCGCGCATAGGTGAGCATCTCATCGACCAGCCGATCGAGGTCCTCAATGTCGTGGTCCATCCCTTCGCGGTATTTTTCCAGCGCCTCAGGCGTGGTGGCCGAGCCGATCATCTCCAGGCCAAACCGCAAGCGCGCCACCGGCGTGCGCAGTTCATGGGACACGGCGCGCACCAGTTCTCGCTGAATCGCCAACAATTGCTGCAAGTGCTCGGCCATGCCGTTGAACGCCGAGGCCAGACGCCCCACCGAGTCCGCGCCGCGGGCCGGTACGCGGGTTTCCAGGCTGCCCTTGGCGATGCGTGTGGCGGCGGCTTCCAGCCCGCGCAAACGGCGCTCCAGCTGACGCACCAACAGATAGACAATCAAACCGATCAGGCTCAGGCCGAGGGCCGCGATCAGCACCAGCCACTCGGGCGGGTAAGGATTCATCTGATACAGCGGGCCGATTTCCAGCACCCACGGCGTACCGACCATGCCGGCGAACACCCGGATCGAATCCCCTCCCTTGCCCAGCGCCATCACCGTGTCGCCTTCGGATACGCGCCGGCTCTGGTCTTCGTCCATGTCGGCCTGATCGATCGTGACCAGCTTCAGGTCAAAACCGAAACCCTTCTCTTCCTTCAATTGCGCCAGACGTTTGGGCTGCTCGGCCACCGGGAAACGCACCAGTTCATCGGCCAACAGGTAAATGGTCGCTCGCGCCAGTTGCTCGCTGATCTGCTGGACTTCCCCGGTGAGCACCAGTTGTTCCTTGTCGCTGACCAAGCGGTAAACCTTCGCCGCGTGCGGCCCGGTCTGCTCCACCAAGACCTGGCCGCGCAGTACACGGGTGCGCTGGGTCAGGTCGAGACCGGTCTGGGGGAATGTCTTGAGCGCCAATGGAATCCCGAGCAAGCGCTCCCACACCAGCAAGGCCCGGTGACGCTCGGTTTCGTTCATCGGCTGCAGGTTGTCGGCCATCAACGAGAACGTGCCGTGGGCCAGACGCTCGCGGTATTGCTCGCTGCGCACCTGATTGAGCAGGTGCAAGGCCAGCACGCCAAGCACGGCCACCAGAATCAGCGCCGCGCACATGCCGCCGTAGATGCGCAGGAAGATCGAGTTCACAGCGACAAATCTGCGCAGGCTTCAGGAACGAACAGATAGCCTTTGCTGCGGATGGTTTTGATCAGTCGCGGATGCTCCGGGTCATCGCCGATCTTCGGGCGGATGCGTGAGATGCGCACGTCGATGGAGCGGTCCTGGCCGTCATAACCGATCCCGCGCAGCGCGGTGAAAATCTCTTCGCGCGACAGAATACGCCCGGCATTGGCCACCAGCAGCCAGAGCAAATCGAACTCGGCGCTGGTCAACTCGATGCCTTTGTCATGCAGCCAGGCTTCGCGCAACGCGTTGTCCACCACCAACGGACCGAATTGCAGACGGCGTTGTTTTTCGGGCGCGGTTTCAGGGGGTTCACTGCGCCGCAACAAGGCCTGGATGCGCGCCAGCAGTAAACGCGGACGCACCGGTTTGCACACATAGTCGTCGGCACCGAGGTCGAGGCCAAGGATTTGATCGGTGTCATCGGTGCGCGCGGTGAGCATCAGGATCGGGCCGTCATACTTGTCGCGAACCTTGCGGCAAATGCTCAGGCCGTCTTCGCCCGGGAGCATCAGGTCGAGGATCACCAGGTCCGGTTTCTCCTTGATGATGCGGGCCGCGGCGAGGGCGCCGTTGCCCTCGATCGACACACGCAGGCCATTGGCTTCCAGGTAGTCGCGAGTCAGTTCGGCCAGACGCTGGTCATCCTCGACAATCAATACCTGCCAGACTTCTTGCTCCACGGTGACCTCTGCTTGCCAACATCACTTAAAGGAAGGATCCGCCCGTCTTTTTGTAATGATTGGGGAGGATAAGAATGCATCTGCATTGGCCGATTGTATAAACGGCGCACGTCTGGAACACAAGCAGGTAAATGCGTTCGGACACAGCGTTTTTTTGTGATAGGGTTCGCGCCCTTAAAAATTCGCTTGAGCGTTTTCGATCATTGAAAATTGATGAAAAATAGTCCGCTCCAGCAGCGTCGCGGCTTACACGCTGATTCCACCTTTCACTCACAATTTACGCACAGGTTTATCCACAGGTAGTACGTTGCAACACCCCCAAAAACGCACTATCTTGTAGCCCGCGTGAAAAAAAACCCTACATATGGGGTTTTTCACTAAAAAACCCAAACACGAATCAGACAAGAAACTCAAGTATTTTCTTGCTTCCAACGGGTTGAACCAAACGTATTTTCGAAAGACCAAACCGCACCTGCGGATGGCTGCTGTTTTTCACACCGAAATGGCGAAAACGGTACGGGTGTTGCAGTCCTCAAACTGCCCCCGACAGGAACTCCGGTCTCAGGCCCAAGGCGTGAGACCAAAGACTTCGGCATGGAAGCGGCATCAATAGCCTTCTTCCTACTGTCCCGAAGTTGTTATGTCCGGCGCTCGCCGGTTGTAGTGCTTCAGGACGGAACGGTGGGCATCGTTATGGTGCCCAAACAAACATAGAGAATGTGGAGACAACCCCCCATGCAAACCGACACAACTCGCGAGAACCCGCAGGGCACCTTGCCGCAGGCCGCCGATTCGACTTCGGATCTGTCCGCCACCGCGCCTGGCCAGCTGCGCGTGATCAAGCGAAACGGGACTGTCGTTCCTTACACCGATGACAAAATCACCGTCGCCATCACCAAAGCGTTTCTTGCAGTTGAAGGCGGCACCGCTGCCGCTTCGTCGCGCATCCACGACACCGTTGCCCGCCTGACCGAACAAGTCACCGCCACCTTCAAGCGTCGCATGCCATCGGGCGGCACCATCCACATCGAAGAAATCCAGGACCAGGTCGAACTGGCCCTGATGCGTGCCGGCGAGCAGAAAGTGGCCCGCGACTACGTGATCTACCGCGACGCCCGTTCCAAGGAGCGTGCTGTACGTGCCCCTGCCGAGGACGCGGTACAGGCTCACCCGTCGATCCGCATCACCCGCGCCGATGGCAGCCTTGCACCTCTGGACATGGGTCGTCTGAACACCATCGTCACCGAAGCGTGCGAAGGCCTGGAAGAAGTCGACGGCGACCTGATCCAGCGCGAAACCCTGAAGAACCTGTACGACGGCGTGGCCCTGACCGACGTCAACACCGCCCTGGTGATGACCGCCCGTACGCTGGTCGAGCGTGAGCCGAACTACTCGTTCGTGACCGCCCGCCTGCTGATGGACACCCTGCGTGCCGAAGGCCTGAACTTCCTGGGCGTCGCCGAGAGCGCGACTCACCACGAAATGGTCGACCTGTACGCCAAGGCGCTGCCGGCGTACATCGCCAAAGGTATCGAATTCGAATTGCTGAACCCGGTTCTGGCGTCCTTCGACCTGGAAAAACTCGGCAAGGCCATCAACCACGAGCGCGATCAGCAGTTCACGTACCTGGGCCTGCAAACCCTGTACGACCGTTACTTCATCCACAAGGATGGCGTGCGTTTCGAACTGCCGCAGATTTTCTTCATGCGCGTGGCCATGGGCCTGGCAATCGAAGAGAAGAACAAGGAAGACCGTGCGATCGAGTTCTACAACCTGTTGTCGTCCTTCGACTACATGTCCTCGACCCCGACCCTGTTCAACGCCGGTACTTTGCGTCCACAGCTGTCGAGCTGCTACCTGACCACCGTGCCAGATGACCTGTCGGGCATCTACCACGCGATCCACGACAACGCCATGCTGTCGAAATTCGCGGGTGGCCTGGGCAACGACTGGACACCGGTTCGTGCGCTGGGCTCGTACATCAAGGGCACCAACGGCAAATCCCAGGGCGTTGTACCGTTCCTGAAAGTGGTGAACGACACCGCCGTCGCCGTCAACCAGGGTGGCAAGCGCAAAGGCGCTGTCTGTGCCTACCTGGAAACCTGGCACATGGACATCGAAGAGTTCATCGAACTGCGCAAGAACACCGGTGATGATCGTCGTCGTACCCACGACATGAACACCGCCAACTGGATCCCTGACCTGTTCATGAAGCGCGTCTTCGATGATGGCCCGTGGACCCTGTTCTCGCCATCCGAAGTTCCGGACCTGCACGACTTGACCGGCAAGGCTTTCGAAGAGCGTTACGAGTACTACGAAGCCCTGTCCCAGTACCCAGGCAAGATCAAGCTGTTCAAGACCATTCAGGCCAAAGACCTGTGGCGCAAAATGCTGTCCATGCTGTTTGAAACCGGTCACCCATGGCTGACTTTCAAAGACCCGTGCAACCTGCGCAGCCCGCAGCAGCACGTGGGCGTGGTTCACAGCTCGAACCTGTGCACCGAGATCACCTTGAACACCAACAAGGACGAGATCGCCGTTTGCAACCTGGGCTCGATCAACCTGCCGAACCACATCGTGGGCGGCAAGCTGGACACCGCCAAGCTGCAACGCACTGTGAACACCGCTGTTCGCATGCTCGATAACGTTATCGACATCAACTACTACTCGGTGCCACAAGCGAAGAACTCCAACTTCAAGCACCGTCCGGTCGGTCTGGGCATCATGGGCTTCCAGGACGCTTTGTACCTGCAGCACATCCCTTACGGTTCCGACGCCGCCGTCGAGTTCGCCGACAAGTCGATGGAAGCGGTCAGCTACTACGCGATCCAGGCGTCCTGCGACCTGGCCGACGAGCGCGGCGCCTACGAGACGTTCCAGGGTTCGCTGTGGTCCAAAGGCATCCTGCCGCTGGATTCGCAACAGATCCTGATCGAGCAGCGTGGCCAGAAGTACATCGACGTCGACCTGAACGAAACCCTGGATTGGGCACCGGTTCGCGCCCGTGTACAGAAAGGTATTCGTAACTCCAACATCATGGCCATCGCACCGACCGCGACCATCGCCAACATCACTGGCGTGTCGCAGTCGATCGAACCGACTTATCAGAACCTCTACGTGAAATCGAACCTGTCGGGCGAATTCACCGTGATCAACCCGTACCTGGTTCGCGACCTGAAGGCTCGCGGTCTGTGGGACTCGGTCATGATCAACGACCTGAAGTACTACGACGGTTCGGTACAGCAGATCGAGCGCATCCCGCAAGAACTCAAAGAGTTGTATGCGACTGCATTCGAAGTGGACACCAAGTGGATCGTTGACGCGGCCAGCCGTCGTCAGAAGTGGATCGACCAGGCTCAATCGCTGAACCTGTACATCGCCGGCGCTTCGGGCAAGAAGCTGGACGTGACCTACCGCATGGCCTGGTACCGTGGTCTGAAAACCACCTACTACCTCCGTGCCCTGGCCGCGACCAGCACCGAGAAGTCGACCATCAACACCGGTAAGCTGAACGCTGTTTCCAGCGGCGGCAACCACGGCGACGACTCGGTCCTGGCAGCCCCTGCCGGCCCTGCTCCAGTGCCGAAGGCGTGCGCCATCGACGAGCCGGATTGCGAAGCTTGCCAATAAGCTGAGTCGGTGAGCGCTGAAAGGCGCTGACCTCGATAACCCCCGATGAGCCTCTGGCTGGTCGGGGGTTTTCTTTTGCCTGCTTTAAGTCAAAAAATCGCAGCCTCTTAAGATCAAAAGATCGCAGCCTCGCTTCGCTCGACAGCTCCTACAGGGATCAACGTAGGAGCTGTCGAGCGAAGCGAGGCTGCGATCTTTGATCTTGAACTGTATCTACCATCCACAAAAAAGCCCCTTTTGCGAGGGGCCCTTTGTGAAACGCTATTCGCTCACCAACATCAGGTCATCTGAATGATGGTCTGCATGATGGTGCTCTGGGTGGAAATGGTCTTGGCGTTGGCCTGGTAGTTACTCTGGGCCTTGATCAGCTCGACCAATTCATTGGTCAGGTTGACGTTGGACTCTTCCAGGGAGTTGGACACAACCGAACCCAGCGTGCCGGTCGTCGGCGCATCGACACCCGCCACGCCCGAGGCGAAGGTTTCTTTCCAGCGGGTACCGCCAATCGGTTGCAAGCCTTGCTCGTTAGCGAAGCTGGCGACTGCAACCTGGCCGATGGCCTTGGTTTGCTGGTTGCTGAAGTTGGCGGTCATGACGCCGGTAGCGTCGATCGTCAGGCTGGAGATCTGGCCAGTGGCGTAACCATCCTGGAATTGGGCGGTACGAGCGGTTGGCGAATTGTAAGAAGTGGTCAGCGCCATGTTGAACGCGATACCGCCAGTGGCAGCGACGGAACCGTTCGGCCCCCAGGTCACAGGGATCGTTGCGGCGTTGGTAATGGTGCCTGGCACCCAACCGGTCATGGTCAAGGTGTTGCCGGTCTGGGTCCACCCAGCACCCGCCGTCAGCGTATTGATGCTGCCATCGGAGTTGAAAGTGATGTCGGCGGTAATCGCCACGGGTGGCGTGGTGGCGGGGTTACCCGGGGAACGACCATCCATGTAGGTGTGGACACGCCAGGCGTTGGTACCCGTTTTCACGTAGTACTGATCCATGGTGTGCTCGTTACCCTGGCTATCGTAGACCTTGGTGGAAATGGTCTTGTTATAGCTGTTGGTGTCGGTCGGGCTGAACGTGGTCACGGTCGGTAATGTTTCCGCCGAATTCAGGTTCATCGTCTGATCGACCTTGGTCGTCGGATTCGGCTTGAGGCTCGAGGTATCGATCTTCAAATCCGTCAACACACCATTGATGATCTTGCCGTTGGCATCAACGCCATAGCCCTGCAAACGGTTGCCGTTGTTATCGACCACATAGTTTTCAGCATCCGTCTTGAACGCACCGGCACGGGTGTAGCTCAGGGAGCCGTTGTCGCTGAGAATGAAGAAGCCGTTGCCCTGGATGCCCATGTCCAGCACGTTGCCGGTGTTGTTCACATCGCCCTGGCCGAACTGCTGGGAAACGTTGGCCAGACGCACGCCGTTGCCGACGGTCTTGCTGCCGGTACCCAGGCGAGTGGCCGAGTACACGTCTTCGAATTCTGCACGGGAGGATTTGAAACCGGTGGTCGCGACGTTGGCGATGTTGTTGCCGGTCACGTCCAGTTGTTTGTTGGCTGCATAGAGACCGCTAAGGCCGATATTGAAAGACATATTCCACTCCTTGTGCCGTGTAGTCGGCTCTATATACCAATGGTTTGTACTTTGGACAGGGCAACGCTGCCCATGCCTGCCAGGTTCAGCATCAACTCACCGCCGGTCTGGCTGATGGTCACGCTGTTAACGGTCGCTGGCAGGTAAGTAATCAGTGATGTCGCCTTGCTGTCGATGGTGGTCGTTGCGCCGAAGGTGTAGGTACCCGCCGGTGCCACCGCGCCCGCATCGTCTTTACCGTCCCAGATGAAACTGGCATTACCGGCACTTTGACTGCCCAACTCGAGCGTACGGATGGTCTTGCCTTCCGAGTTGGTGATCTTGACGGTGGCGGCGGAAACCGAGGTAGGCACCACGACGGTTCCGTTAAGGCTCTTGGAAGTGTCGACCAGGGTTTTGTCGGTCTGCGCAATGACGGAGCGCCCCACCAGCGAAGAAGCCTGCAAGGCTTGCGAGGAGCTGTAGCTGTTGGCAAGTCCGCTGACCGTATCGTTCAGCGTGGTAATACCTTCCAGGCTACTGAACTGCGCCAGTTGCGCCACGAACTCGCTGTTGTCCTGAGGATCGAGCGGGTTCTGGTTTTTCAGCTGAGTCACCAACAGTTGCAGGAACGCGTCCTTGCCCAGCGCCTGGCCGCCGGTAGCGGCGGAAGTCAGGCTGTCTTTGGTGGTTGGGGTCTGGACCGAAGAATTGGCCAGAACATCGCTGATAACGCTCATATGAATCGCCCCTTATCACTGACCCAGGGTCAGGACCTTCTGCATCATGGTTTTGGCGGTGTTCATCATTTCGGCGTTGGTCTGGAACGAACGGCTCGCGGAAATCATGTCGGCCATTTCTTCGACGACGTTGACGTTCGGGTAATAGACGTAGCCCTTGCCATCGGCAGCCGGATGGTTCGGCTCGTAGCGCGCGTCAAGGTTGCTCTGGTCTTCGACCACACCCAGCACTTGCACGCCTTGACCGGCAGCGTCCTGGTTCTGGAACAGTGAATCGCTGCCGCCGCTCTGGCTGCCCTGGAACATGGTGGCGAACACCGGATGACGGGCACGATAGGTCTGGTCGATGCTCGAGGAGACGGTCTCGGCGTTGGCGATGTTCGAGGCGACGGTGTTCAGACGAGTGGTCTGGGCACTCATGCCGCTACCGGCAATGTTGAAAACACTGGCAAGGGACATGACTTACTCTCCGCGCAGGGCTGATACCAGCCCTTTGAATTTACTGTTGAGCAGGGTGAAGCTGGCTTGGAAGTTGACCGCGTTTTCCGCGTAATTCGACTGTTCCAGTTGAGCGTCCACGGTATTCTGGTCGATCGACGGTTGCATCGGCGTGCGATACATCAGCGACTCGTCGCCATTGCCCATGCCTTCAGCTTCGATGTGACGGCTGTTGGTCATGTTCAAGGCGAACTTGCCGTTTTTGGTTTTCTCGTTCTGCTCGGCGAGCACTTTCGAGAAGTCCAGATCCCGAGCCTTGTAGTTCGGGGTGTCGGCGTTGGCGATGTTATTGGCCAGGACTTCGGCACGCTGGGCGCGGAAGCCCAGGGCTTGTTCATGGATACCGAGCGCTTTATCGAAGCTGATGCTCATGTCGGGAAACCTTCGGGTGACCTGATTTTTCGTAACAGGGACATAGCAAGCGTCGTGCCAATTCAAAAAACCCCGTAAACCGGGGCTTTGCGCGCGGTGGCAAACCGGCAATGCCAGAAAAGCGGCAACCGGTTTCCGCCGCCTGCCGCTTTTCTGCCGCTTATCAGGAACTACACCGACCACTGTAGGAGCGAGGCTTGCCCGCGAAAGCGATGTGTCAGTCAGCGATTTTGTGTCTGATACACCGCCTTCGCGGGCAAGCCTCGCTCCTACAGGTAATGCGGCGAGAATGAGAAATCAGGCACAAAAAAAACGGGAGCCCCTGAGGACTCCCGTTTTTTTATGCCGTCAACGAATCACTTCGCCTGGTAAATGATCCCCGGGCTGCACTGGACCATCTGGTAATGGTCCGGCAAACCGTTCAGCGCTTCGGACGCGCCAAGGAACAGATAACCGCCCGGCTTCAGCGTGCTGTGGATGCGCAACAGGATGTCCTTCTTCACTTCCGCAGAGAAGTAGATCAGCACGTTGCGGCAGAACACGATGTCGAACTTGCCCAGGCTCGCGTAGCTGTCCAGCAGGTTGAACGAGCGAAACTCAACCCGACTCTTGATCGGCGCCTTGATCGCCCAGCGCCCTGGCCCTTTCGGGTCGAAGTAACGCTGAAGGCGCTCGGGCGACAGACCGCGGCCGATGGCCAGGCTGTCGTATTCGCCGGTCTTGCAGTTGGTCAGCATGGTGCCGGACAGGTCAGTGGCAACGATCTGCACGCCCATCTTCAACTGGCCCATGTTGACCCGTTCGAACTCATCGATGGACATCGACAGCGAATACGGTTCCTGACCCGACGAACACGCCGCCGACCAGATCCGCAAGCGCTGGCCGGGGCTTGCCTTGATCGCTGCAGGCAACACCTTGTTCTTCAAGACTTCAAACGGATAGGTATCACGAAACCATAGGGTTTCGTTGGTCGTCATGGCATCCACCACCATCTCGCGCAATCCGCTGCGCGGCTGGGTCTGGATGCGCTGGACCAGCTCACCCAGCGACTTGATGCCCTGCTGTTCCATCAGTTTGTTGAGACGGCTCGAGACCAGGTATTGCTTGTTTTCACCGAGCAAAATGCCACAGGCTTTTTCCAGGAAGACCCGGAACTGTTCGAAATCCAAATTACCCGTAGACAAAGATGCCGCCTCTTAAATCGTGTTGACCGCCAGGGGCAGAAGGCCCCTAGCTGTTATCTGCTGCTTTGATCCGGTCGACTACCCGGGATGCCAGGTCATCAGGACGGAATTTGGCCAGGAAGTCATCGGCACCGACCTTCTTGACCATCGCCTGATTGAACACACCCGACAACGAAGTATGCAGGATGATATGCAGCTTTTGCATGCGTGGGTCGTTGCGGATCTCGGCCGTCAGGGTGTACCCGTCCATCTCCGGCATCTCGATGTCGGAGATCATCATCAGGAACTCCTCTTCCGGCTTCTTGCCCTCGTCGACCAGCTTGCGCAGGTAATCCAGCGCTTGCCGACCGTCGTTCAGCGCCACCACTTCGACGCCGATGGTTTGCAGGCAACGGGTCACCTGCTTGCGCGCCACCGATGAGTCATCGACCGTCAGCACGCGCAAAGACAACGCCTTGTGCTGCGTTTCGACATCGACCACGCCCGCCGAAATGGCTTCCGGTGTCGGGGCCACTTCCGCCAGCACCTTCTCGACGTCGATGATTTCGACCAACTGATTGTCGACCCGAGTCACCGCCGTCAGGTAGTGATCGCGCCCGGTGCCCTTGGGAGGCGGATGAATCTCCTCCCAGTTCATGTTGACGATCCGCTCCACCGACCGAACCAGGAAACCCTGCGTCTTGGTGTTGTACTCCGTGATGATCACGAAGGGATTGCTTTGATCTTTCAGCGCTCCGGAACCGGTCGCCATCGCCAGATCCAGAATCGGAATGGTCGCCCCCCGAATATTCGCCACACCGCACACGACAGGACTGGACTTGGGCATCAGGGTCAGCTTGGGGCATTGCAGCACCTCACGAACCTTGAACACGTTGATCCCATACAGCTGCTGGCCGTCGAGACGGAACAACAACAGCTCAAGGCGATTCTGCCCCACCAGTTGCGTGCGCTGGTTCACCGAATCCATTACACCAGCCATGCCCAGACTCCTACACCAACGCTAAGTGTGTTGCGACGCACATTCTTCACGAAACGGCACGGCGCTTGCTTTTTAACTTTTATGAACACAGAACCGACATTTTTCCGACACCTGGCTTCAGCCTGCCGCAGATTACTCTGCGCGGTGTCGGCCGCTTGCCTGTTCAACGCTGGCAGCCCTGCCCTTGCTGACGCAGTTACCTTGCCTGACATGCTTATCGGCGTCACTCAGGGCTTTCTTGAATTCACCGTAGAAGACTATTTGGCCACCAGTCAAACGCAAGGACGCTACGAGATCGAGGTCAGCCAGCTCGATCCGCGCTTGCGCATGCCTATGTGCGACAAGGAATTGACAGCCAGCCTTGAGAGCCCGTCAAGGCCTCTGGGCCGGGTTACGGTCAAGGTTCGCTGCGACGGCGCCTCTCCCTGGACAGTCTTTGTACCCGCTCAAGTACGGCTGTTTCGCGACATCGTGACCACCACCCGCCCACTCAAACGCACAGGAATTATCGAACCTCAGGACGTAACCCTGCGAGAGCGCGATATCAGCCTGATAAATCAAGGCTTTCTGACTTCCGTCGATCAAGCGATCGGACAAAAACTGACCCGACCAATGGTCGCCGATCAGGTGATTACCCTGGTGCATCTCGAACAGGCGGAAGTCATTCGCAAGGGCGATCAGGTAGTGATTACTGCCCGTAGCGGTACGCTCAGTGTGCGTATGCCGGGTGAAGCGCTGTCCAATGGCGGCATGAGCGAACAGATTCGGGTGAAAAACCTGAACTCCCAGCGGGTTATCAAGGCGCAAGTCACCGCGCCCGGGCAGGTGGAAGTGTCTATGTAAGCGACCATGTAGTTTGTGAAGAGATGGCGCGCCACTGGGCTGTTGCCTAAACTGTGCCGCATGCAGGACACACGCTGGCGCATGCAAGCTCATTGATAAATGGGCCTAAAGTTTTCACAGCAATGGCCGAAAACATGGCAAGCGTCCAAATACCCAGAGGTTTTTTGTCATGGTCATCGATTTCAGTCGTTTAAACAGCTCCTCGTCACTTACGGGCAGTACACGTACCAGCGCAGCGAAGGAAACCGCCGAAGCCGGCCAATCCACGCCGCTGAATACCCCGGCCGAACAGGCCAGTACCACCAAAAGCGGGGAGTCGGTACACCTCAGCAATGAGGCTCAACAGTTGCAGAAGGTCACTGACAAGCTGCGTGATCAGCCTGCCGTCGACAAGGCCCGCGTGGCCGAGTTGAAAGCAGCGATTGCCGATGGCAGCTATAAAGTCGACAGCAACCGTGTAGCCAGCAAACTGCTCAACTTCGAAGCCCAGCGCTAGGCCACGGCCGCGCCAGGCTTTTGGACGCTTAAAACCCAAGGCCAGCCATGCACGACACTAATTTACTGCAACTGATCATCGACGACTTTGCCCCGGCGCAACACTTGCTGGAGCTGCTGCAAACCGAGTCCCTCGCGCTGCACGGTCGCGACATGCCACTGCTCGAAGAGATTCTGGCGCAGAAACAGGCATTGATCATTTTGCTTGAGCAGCATGGCCGCAAGCGCAGTGAAATCCTCGCCGGTCTCAACCTGCCAACCAATCGCCAGGGCCTGGAACAACTTGCCAGCCATTCGAGCATTGGCGATCAGTTGCTGGCACAGAGCGATGTGCTGACTGACCTCCTGGCCCGGTGCCAGGCCGCCAACGTCAACAATGGCCAGTCGATTCTGGTGCAGCAGGCCGCCACGGCCAACCAGTTGAAGATCCTCACCGGCGGCGAGCCGCCAGCGCTTTATGATGCCCGCGGATCAACCTCCAAGCTCGCAAAGCCACGCCCGCTCAGTCAGGCTTGAGCCTTTCAACGCGCACGCTCTATCAAGACGCGAAACATGCTGGCAGAATGCTGGCAAATAGTCATATTGGTCTGGAGATTGATGCCCCGTGTTCAATGCCTTAAACGCGGAAGATGCTCCGCAGCCGCCCAAGGTGCTCACTACGCCCCTGGAAATCTCCGGCAATCTGCGTCAGCTGCAAGACAGCCATGACCCGCTGATCATCACGTTCCATGAGCGCAGCCAGCGCTTCCAGAGTTATCTGGTGGACATCGACCGTGACAGCAACATGATCGCCCTGGACGAAATGATCCCGCGCGATGGCGAGCGCTTCTTGCTCGCCGGCGAACCGTTCAAGGTCGAAGGCTTCCACGACGGCGTGCGCATCGCCTGGGAAAGCAATGGCCCGCTGACCATCCATGACTCTGGCGATGGCCGCTGCTACCGTGGCGCACTGCCCGCTGAAGTGGTTTATCACCAGCGTCGCAACGCTTTCCGCGCCGCGTTGAAGCTGGCGCAACTGGTCGATGTCGACTTGGGTGGCGACAAACTCAAATCGGCCATCGGCGGCAAACTGCTGGACATCTCTGCCACCGGCTGCAAGCTGCGCTTTGAGGGCGATATCACCGCCAAGCTGCAACTGGGCCAGGTCTACGACCGTTTTGTCGCGGCCCTGCCCTTCGGCAACATGACGGCCCCGGTCGAACTGCGTTACCTGCACTTTGAAGAAAAGATCAACACCACCTTCGCCGGCGTGCGCTTTCACAACATGAGTGGCCTGGTGCAGCGTCAGGTCGAACGGTTCGTCTATCAGCTTCAGCGTGAAGCGCGGCGCTTCGATAAAGACGACTTCTGATACGCCACGCCCATGAAAAACGGGCAGTCCCTTGCGGTGACTGCCCGTTTTTTTATGCCTTGGTCAAGGCCGTGCTTCGGTAAAACTTTGCTCGCGACCTGTGTCAGGGTCTTCTGATTCCGTTTCTGTTTCAGCTTCCGTTTCAACTGCTGATGCGGGCTCGGCCTCCGGATTGAAATCATCCTCCGGGTTGACCGGGTTCTGCATCTGCTCCTGCACCACCTGTTCATCGACTCGCGGGTCCAGGCAAGCGACCAAGGGCGAACTCGACATACTGTCCGGCATGGCCACGTGATGCAGCGGAGCATCGTCCACCTGATGCAGGTTGGTGACCGCTTTGGGGCGAATTCGCCATACCAGCACCAGCGCAAAGAAGCTGAAGAAGGCATAGAGCATCTGACTGCCGAACAGCTTCATCAATACCCCGGCCACCAGCGGTCCAACACTCGCGCCGACACCATAGGTCACCAGCAGCATCGCCGTCAGTGACACCCGACGATCAGCCTCGACATGGTCGTTGGAGAACGCCACCGCCAACGGGTACAGGCAAAATTGCACCAACGAACAGAAAAACCCGGCGATGAACAGCACCTCCAGCGGCACTTGCTGCATGATTGCCAGCGGCAACGCAGCCAGCGCCAGGCTGAATGCGAAACAGCGGATCAACAGCGCCCGGTCATAGCGGTCCGACAGCCAACCCAACGGCCACTGCACCACCAGGCCTGCAAAAATGCAGCTACCCATGAACAGACCGACCTGTTCAGTGGACAGCCCTTGTTGCGAGGCATACAACGGGGCCAGACCGTAGAACGAACCGACGATCAAGCCCGATCCCAACACCGTGCTCAACGACTGCGGCACGCGCTTGATGAAGAAGCGTGGTTCCATCGGTGCCGGATGCAAAGGTGCGGGGTGAATCCGCCGCGTCAGGGCCACCGGTACCAGGCACAGGGCGAAACACAGGGCGACCAGCATCAGCAGTTCCAGCCCCAGGCCCGGGTGCATGACCAGAATCAGCTGACCCAGCACCAACCCCAGGTACGAAGCGATCATGTAGCCGCTGAACACCACGCCACGTTTATTGGCTTCTGCCTGCTCATTGAGCCAGCTTTCGATCACCATGTACTGGCACATCATGCCCAAGCCGACGATCACCCGCAGGAACAGCCACGCGGGCAACCAATCCACCAGGCCATGGCCCAGCACTGCTGCACCGACGATCCCGGCGCAGGCTGAATAAGCTCGAATATGCCCGACCCGGGCAATCAGCCGATGGCCGATCTTGCCGCCCAGCACCAGGCCGAAATAGTTGGCCGCCATCAACGCACCGACCCACAGGCTGTCGACTTTATCGGCTGCCAGGCGCAGGGCAAGGTAAGTACTCAACAGGCCAGAGCCGATCAACATCATCAGCGAGGCGAAATACAGCCCCCGAAAAGATTTCAAGATTTGGCGCATCGGCGTTCCGAGCGGCTCCTTGCGGTGAGTATCGGGCTATCGACAAACGATAGCCCGACGGCGACGGGTCGTCAGGCCTGGGCTGCTAGAACACGCCGTTCCCAGGGAGTAATTTCATCGAAGAAGCTGGTCAACTCCATGGTCTTCGAAGCAATGTAGCCTTCGATGAACTCCTTGCCGAACAGTTCCTTCGCCAATTGGCTACGTTTCAGACGTTCAAGAGCGGCATGCAAGGTACACGGCAACGAAAGATTATCCGGCACAACGAACTCACCCTGGATCGGCTCGCTCGGCTCCAGTTTGTTCTCGATACCGTACAACCCCGCGGCCAGGCTCGCGGCGATCGCCAGATACGGATTGGCATCAGCCCCCGGCAAGCGGTTTTCGACCCGACGAGCGACCGGTGAACTGGCCGGAATGCGCAGCCCGGCCGCGCGATTGTCGTGGGACCAGCAGGCATTGTTCGGCGATGCAAAAGGATGGCACAGGCGCTGGTAAGAGTTCACGTTCGGCGCAAACAGCGCAGTGAAATCCGCCATACCGGCCTGCTGGCCACCGATGAAATGACGGAAGGTCGCGGTCGGCTCGCCGGCCTTGTCGCTGAACACGTTACGCCCGGTGCCGATCTCGACGATGCTCTGGTGAATATGCATCGAACTGCCCGGCGTGTGCGCCAATGGCTTGGCCATGCAGACCACGGTCAGGCCATGCTTGAGCGCCACTTCCTTGAGCAGATGCTTGAACAGTAACGTCTGGTCGGCCAACAGTAGCGGATCGCCGTGCAGCAGGTTGATCTCGAACTGGCTGACACCCATCTCGTGCATGAAGGTATCGCGCGGCAAGCCCAGCGCCGCCATGCATTCGTAGACTTCATTGAAGAACGGCCGCAAGCCGTTATTGGAGCTGACGCTGAACGCCGAATGACCATCCTCGCGACGACCGTCCAGGCCCAGTGGCGGCTGGAAGGGTTGCGTCGGGTCAGGGTTGGGCGCGAAGACGAAGAATTCCAGCTCGGTCGCCACCACTGGTGCCAGACCGAGGGCGGCGTATCGAGCGATCACGGCCTTGAGTTGGCCGCGAGTCGACAATGGCGAGCTATCGCCAGTCAGTTCGTCCGCATCGCAAATGGCCAGCGCCCGAGGCTGCGAGCTCCAGGGCAAGCGGTGGATCTGCGCGGGATCAGGCACCAGCGCCAGGTCGCCATCATCGCTGCCATAAAAACGCGCCGGCGGATAACCGCCCATGATGCATTGCAGCAGCACGCCCCGCGCCATCTGCAAACGCCGCCCTTCAAGAAATCCTTCGGCGGTCATCACCTTGCCGCGGGGTACGCCGTTCAGGTCCGGCGTGACACATTCAATCTCATCAATGCCCGTCAATCGCTGCGCGAGTGAACGATGGCCATCGGTTGTCATGACGCAATCCTTGTTGTTGTACGAGCCGCGAACGGCGACCCGTACAAAATAGGCTTCGGCTGTTCGGAATATCAAGCAGCGTCAAACAAAAAGACGTAGGAACCGCCGAAGGGGATTGTGTCTGTCAGGGGAGATAGAGGCTGAACACGCCACCGCCCAACGGGCCGCCATTGCTGATTTCTGTGCGTCCACCCACGCCATTGCGCTGATGCAAGGCGGCAATCCGTCCGGCAAAGTACAGGCCCAGGCCGGTGCTGCCACTGCTGTGGTTGATACCCTGCACGTAATCGGCCTGACGCTCGATCATCTCGGGCGGATAACCCTCGCCATCATCGTTGATGGTCAGCACCAGTTGCCCGGCCTCATCGTTGACGCTGATCAACAAGGCATGGCGGGCATAACGCATGGCATTGTTGATGCAGTTGGCGAGTACCGAGGCAATCAGCTCCCGGTCGAAAAAACCCAGGGGGCTCAACGGATCCACTTCATAGCTGGCGATAATGCCGCGGCTGGCGAACACTTCCTGGTGAGCCGCCAGTTGCGCCTCGATGAAATCATCCAACTCATGGTAAGCCGGCTGCAACGGCATCTGGTTGACGCCGAGTTTGTACAGCCCCAGCAATTGCACCAGCATGCCATTGAGGTGGGCGAACTCGAACCCGATCACACCCTGCTCCGGGGTGTGTTGCTCGGGATCGGGCAAGCGCGCCAGCCATTGGCTGTGCGCCTGCATCAGCATGGCCAGGGAATTCTTCATGTCATGCACGGTGGAGGCAATCACCGTGGAAAAGTCGAGTGACGGTTCGCTGTCGATCATTCGCCGAACGCCTTGATTTTCAGTTTCTGGTAGCGCGGATAACGCGCGTCGGTATCGGGCATCAGGCCGACGGTTTTCAGGCAGGCCCGGCATTCTTCCAGTTCGGCCGACGGCACGCTGGTGTCAGTGCCATGCAACAGCGACTGCGCCATGTTCAGGGCGATGCTGATGTTCTTGGGCTGTAGCGCCAGGGCTTTGCGAAATACATCCCGGGCCTCCACCAGGTTGCCGGTCTTGTACACCCGTACGCCCTGACGATTGAGGTCGGCGGCCGCGTTGCCGGAGTTGAGGATGGTCGGGTCGTCGGTCAGTTTGGCGATGCCTTTCATTACAGTCGGATCGTCGCCGTAGATTTCCGCACAGTTTTTCAGCATTGAAGCGCCGGCACTCGCCTGCCCCAACATTTGCAGCTGCTTGGCCACCAGCAGCGCCGCTTCGGCGCTCATGAACTGCTCCATGCCGTCGAGGCGCATCATCGCCTGCTCGGTGAGCTTCTCGGCGGTTTCGGCATCGTTGAGCAGCAGACTGGTGGCTTTCATCAGGCGCGCACGAATCTGCAAGCCGGGGTCGGAAGGGTTCTCCTTCGCCACGGCACTCAGCGTGGTGTTGATTTCGAGGCGGGTCCGGGTGTCCAGGCCTTTTTCACTGCCCTTGCTGATCAAGGCATGGGCCAGGCCGAGGTTACTTTCCGCATCTTTGAAACGTGACTGCGCCCCTTGGGCCACCGCTTGGCGATAGGCTCTGGAAGCGGTATCGAAATCCTCGTTGGCCATTGCCAGTTTGCCCAGCAACGCTTGCCGGCGCACCGCCAGCGGCGACAGGCGAATAGCCTCTTCCAGAACTCTCTGCGCCCCTTTGGTGTCCCCTTCGGCGACCAGCACATCGGCCATGCCGTCGTAGAGGGCCGGCATCATCGGAAAAACTTTCAGGGCCTTTTCATATACGCCTTTGGCTTGGCTCACCTGGCCGCGCTTGAACAGCAGCTGGCCCAATCCGGCAAACGCCCAAGGCAAAGGCCGATCAGCGATGATGCTGTCGTACAGCCGCTCCAGCGCTTCGTTCTGGTTCAAATCGCGCAACGCATCGGCGCGGTAACGCAGGCACAGCGGCGAATAACGAATGTCCTGTTTGCACAGGGCGATGCAGGCATTGAGCACTTCAACCGGTTTGCCCCGATCAAGTGCTTGCAGGATCGGTTTGAGCAACGTCTTGCGCTGCTCCAGCCGTTCCAGGCGCTGGGCCAGGCCGGAACGGTTGAATGGCTTGGTCAGGTAAGCATCAGGCTCGTGCTCCAGGGCGCTGAGCACCATGGCCTGGCTGGTTTCGGCAGTGACCATGACAAACACGCTTTCATGGCTGATCAGTTTCTCGATCATCAGGTCTTCGAGTACCTGCTGACCGTTCTTCTTGCCGTCGCCCAGGTGGAAATCCTGCAGGATGAAATCGTAGGATTTCTGCGAGCACATACGCAGTGCCTGCTCACCGGTATCAGCGGTGTCCACGTCCTTGACGCCCAGCTCCCGCAGCATGGACCTCACGGAACTGCGGAAATCCGAGAAATCATCGACGATCAGGAAGCTTTTTTGGTGATACGACAGCATCGAAGATTTCCAGGCAATTTAAGAAGAACAACCTAAAGACAGTGACACGGGTGAACTCAGCGTCGCGCCCGTTTTTCGGGCGCGCAGATGATAGCGAGAGGCCATAGGCTATCAAGCAATTTCGCACAATTGCGTGATCACACTTGCCGGCCGTCAGCGACGAAACTCGCACAGCCGATCGGGTTATCGGCCAGTAGTCGCGTTCCCTTGAAGCGACGGGAATGCAATCGTACGTTTGGTGGTCAAAAACTTATATAACCCCACAAATGCGCGCTAAATAATTGAACGCCTTATTGAAAAACGGGATTATTCTGATTTTATGAAGCGCGTTTATATCTGCTTGAACTCTGTACGCTTTACATCGCCAGCAAAGGCAGAAGAAATGACCACCAACCCCAAGCACTCGGCCACCGCCTCTGAGCAAAAGGCCCTGAGCCCCAGCACCCTGGACTTTCCGGTGGTGGGCATTGGCGCGTCGGCGGGCGGGCTGCAAGCCATTAAATTGTTCTTCGAGAACATGCCTCAAGATAACGGCATGGCGTTCGTGATCATTCTTCATCTGTCGCCCGACCATCAGAGCATCGCCGACAAGATCATCCAGGAATCGACCCGGATGCCGGTCCTGCAGGTCACCGAAACCGTGCCGATCGAAAAAAACCGGGTGTACGTCATCTCACCGGCACAACGGCTGACGATGAATGACGGCAACCTTGAGGTCAGTGAAAACGATCCGCAGTTGGGCCGCCACGCCTCGATCGATCTGTTCTTCCGTGACCTGGCCAACGTACATAGGGAACGCGCCTTTTGCCTGGTGCTCTCTGGCAGCGGCTCCGATGGCGCGGTCGGTTTGTCACGTATAAAGGAACAGGGCGGCATCACCATGGCCCAAGTGCCGGAAGACGCCGAATTTGACGGAATGCCACGCGCAGCCATCGAGACCGGCATGGTCGATCTCGTATTGCCCGTGGTCGAAATGCCGCAAAAACTGCTGGATCTATGGCATAACTCCCAGGAAATCAGTTTGCCCATCCTCAACGAGCCGGAACAGCAAGCCGTCGCCTCGATGTCCGAGCGCGATGTTGCATTCGCCGAACAAATGCTGCATGACATCCTCATCCAGTTGCGCTCCGGCACCGGCCACGACTTCAAGCACTATAAGCGCGCGACGGTATTGCGGCGGATCGAGCGCCGGATGCAGGTCACCGCGCAGCCAAACCTGAAAGCTTATTACCAGTACCTGCAAAGCAATCCCGAAGAAACCAAAGCGTTGCTGGGGGACATGCTGATCGGCGTAACCAACTTTTTCCGTGATCGCGAAGCCTTTGAAGCACTGGAGCGCGATATCGTGCCGCAACTGGTCAGCGCCGCTGTCTCGGCGCAGCCAGAGAAAGAAGAAATTCGAGTGTGGTCGGCTGGCTGCTCCACCGGCGAAGAGGCCTACAGCCTGGCGATGCTGGTCAGCGATCAGCTGCAACTGGAGTCCAGCAAGGCCTCGCTGCAAGTTTTCGCCACCGACATCGACGAGCGCGCCATCAGCTTCGGCCGGGCCGGCCTGTACCCGCAAGCGATTATCACGGATGTGCCGCCAACACGGCTGCGGAATTACTTCATCAAGGAAGATGACCACTATCGGATTCGCAAGGAAATCCGCGAGAAAGTGCTGTTTGCCAAGCACAGCCTGTTGTCCGACCCACCCTTTTCGCAAATCGACCTGATCGTTTGCCGTAACCTGCTGATTTATCTGGATCGCAGCGTGCAACGCGAAATTCTTCAGATGTTCCACTTTGCATTGCGGCCCGGCGGCTTCCTGTTCCTGGGGTCTTCCGAAAGCGCGGATGCTTGTCATGAGCTGTTCACGCCCGTAGACAAACGCAACCGGATCTTCCGCGCCAAGACCGGCACCGCCAATAGCCGCCGCATGCCGACCGTGCCACGCGGCGGCTATGTGCGCAGCAATGTTTCCCGGCAGACACCGCAAAGCACAGCACCGCGCAAGTTGTCCTTCGCCGACATCCACCAGCGCGCCCTCGAGCGCGCCGCCCCGCCGAGCATGATCGTCGATGCCCACGCCGACATCCTGCACATGAGCGAAAGTGCCGGGCGTTTCCTGCGACATGTGGGCGGTGAACTATCACGCAACTTGCTCACGCTGATTCTTCCGGAGCTGCGCCTGGAGATCCGCACCACACTGTTTCAGGTCCAGCAGAGTGGCCTGGCGGTCAAATCTCGCCAGGTGCCGATCAAGCGCGAAGATCGGCTCTACAAGGTCAGCCTGGAGGCACAGCCTTACAAGGATGAAGAATCGGACGGCGAGTTCATCCTGGTGATTTTCGAGGAAGTCGAAGTCGACCCTTCGCAAGTAACGACAACGACGCTGCTGCAAACCGAGAGCCAGGTACTGTCCAACCTGGAGCGTGAACTGCAACGCACCAAGCTGCACTTGCAGGACACCATTGAACAATCGGAAATTTCCAGTGAAGAACTGAAAGCCTCCAACGAAGAAATGCAGGCGATCAACGAAGAACTGCGCTCGGCCACCGAAGAGCTGGAAACCAGCAAGGAAGAGCTGCAATCGATCAACGAAGAGTTGCTGACGGTCAACTACGAGCTGAAAACCAAAGTCGAAGAAACCGACAAGATCAACGACTACCTGACCAACCTGATCGCCTCCACCGACATTGCCACCGTCTTTGTCGACCGCAGCATGCGAATCAAATGGTTCACCCCGCGCGCCACCGACATTTTCAGCATGTTGCCGATGGACACCGGCCGTTCACTGCTCGACATCACCCATCGCCTGTACTACGACGAACTGGCCAGTGATGCCGCCCAGGTATTTGAATCATTGAACATGATCGAGCGCGAAGTCAGCAGCACCGACAAGCGCTGGTACATCGCGCGCCTGCTGCCCTACCGCTCCAGCGAAGACCATATCGACGGCACGGTGTTGACCTTCATCGACATCACCAAACGCCGCGCGGCCGAAGAAGAACTGCGCCTGGGCGAAGAGCGCATGCGCCTGGTGGCCGAAAGTACCCGCGACTACGCGATTATCACCCTTGATGAACAAGGCGTGATCACCAGCTGGAACAAAGGCGCCGAGCTGATCTTCGGCTACAGCAAGGCCGAAGCCGAAGGCGCTTACTACGACTTCATCTTCTCCGCAGAAGACCGCGCCTCTGGCGTGCCCGAAACCGAGCTGCAAGTAGCACGTACCCATGGCCGTTCCGAAGATGAACGCTGGCACCTGCGCAAGGACGGCAGCCGTTTCTATTGCAGCGGCGAGGTGACTCTGCTCAGCGGTGACAACCTGCGAGGCTACGTGAAAATCGCCCGTGACCTGACCGGCCACAAACGCCAGCATGAAGAACAGAGCCAACAACTGGCCGAGACGCTGAACACCAATTACCTCAAGGATGAGTTCTTCGCGGTCATGTCCCACGAACTCAAGCATCCACTGAACCTGATCCAGCTCAACGCCGAACTGCTGCGGCGCCTGCCGGTGACCAAGTCCGTGGCGCCGGCCGCCAAAGCCGTCAGCACCATCTGCGATGCCGTCAGCAGCCAGGCACGGATCATCGATGACCTGCTGGACGTCGCCCGCGTCCGTACCGGCAAGCTCAAGCTGAAACCGGTGGCCGTGGACCTGACCAGTGTGCTGCACGATATCCACACGGTCGTGCTCAATGATCGGCACAGCACCACCGTGGAGTTGCAAGTACCGTCGGAGCCGTTGATGGTGTGCGCCGATCCGACGCGCCTGGAGCAAATCATCTGGAATCTGGTGAACAACGCACTGAAATTCACCCCACCCAACGGCCACGTGCAATTGATCGCCCGGCAGACCGGAAACATGGCGCGCCTGGACGTCAAGGATGATGGCATTGGTATCGCCCCCGAGCACCTCGAACACGTATTCGACCTGTTTGGCCAGGCGGAAACCCAGCACACCAACCACCAACGCGAGGGGCTGGGCATCGGTTTGTCGCTGGTGCGCCAATTGACCGAGGCCCAACGGGGTACGGTAGAGGTGAGTTCGCCGGGGGTCGGGGAAGGCTGTACTTTCAGTGTCTACTTGCCCTTGGCCAGCCCCGAAGGCAAAACCCAAACCGAAGCTCAAATCGATGATGTGTCAGGAAAACTGAGCGGCTTGACGATTCTGCTGGTCGACGACTCTGCCGAAGTACTGGAAACCTTGAAAATGCTGCTGGAAATGGAAGATGCCGAAGTCATTGCCTTCGATCGCCCGGTGGCCGCTCTGGACGCAGCGAAGAGCACTCGTTTCGACCTGATCATTTCGGATCTGGGCATGCCGGTGATGAACGGCCATGAGCTGATGAATGCATTGCGTCAGTTGCCGCTTGCCAAGGATGTGCCGGCCATCGCCCTGACCGGCTATGGCGCCAGCAGCGACATTCAGAAGGCCCGCCAATCGGGTTTTGACCAGCACATTGGAAAACCGGTTTCCTACGATGACCTGATCGCAACCATTGAGAATCTGCGGCAATCCCAGCCCTGAGGGCCATAATCGCTCAGCGTAAATAGGTGCGTTGCACCCACACGCGCCGGTCAATCGCCTGCCTCAGACGCTCTTTGTGGTCTGCCCAGACCTTGGGATCGACCTTAGGCGCACGCATGAGATTCAGCATGGCCGCTTTGGCGGCCAGGTATTCCGACCATGCGTCTTCGCAACTGAGCTTGAAACGCTCACGCTCGCTCATTTCCATGCGCCGTAGCGCCAATACAGACTCATCGGTGATGACCGGACCCAGCGTCAATTGCACCCGATGCGGTGCGACGAACCCTTGGGCGTCCGCCACAATCTCCCTCGCGCGCTGGGCACCCCATTTCAACGCCGCGCAGTAAGACTCATCGTGACCCCTGTCGTGAAACTCCTCGCACAGCATGATCCCATGGTCATCGTAAATACCGATGAACACCTGGGAAACACCTTCGTGATTCACCCGCGCACGAACTTCCACTTGTACCCCATCGCTGAGCACTTCTTCATGGATGTGCAGCGATAACCGATTATCGGTCCATAACCAGAACTGTGCGCCTCTGTGTCGCATTGCCGGGCTCCTTGTGGAATGAGCAGTAAGGCACAGCAATGACAGACTTTCCATGTAGGTCGTCGGCTGGTTCGAGCGTAATAAAATCGCCAGAGCACAGGCGCTGGCGGAGGTTTTCTAACAGGTGAGCACAGACATTTAATCCGTAGCCCAACACCTTATGACGCAGCCGGCCCAAGCCCCACGCGGGTTTCAGCTCATTCGGGGCAATTACTATTGAGTGCCCATGGCCTCTTCGCCAAAAACAAATCGACATAATATTGACACCGAAACACCCGCCTGTCGGAATATTGGCACGTCGTACTGTTAGCTGCGGTTAACACCTTTACAAAGCCTGCCCCCACAACTAAACACACATCAAACTGATATCAGGAAAGGCCGTATCCCTGAGTCGGTGCTCTCTCAAAATACGTCTTGAACAATCTGAACGGTGCAAGGACAGGATTTCGTCCTGTCAGCAATGCCTGGCAACTCCAAAAATAAAAAACCGCCCTCTCGGGAGACAGACATGACTACCACTACAACGACCAGCGGCGGCACCGTTACTTCACTTTCCAACACTGCGCAGGCGCAGGACGACATTTTCACGACCGGTGTGATTGGCACGAGCACCGCGGCCATCACTGAAGACCTGCTGGGAGTCGTATACCTGGACGTCATGTCCAATGACCTCGGCGGCAGCGCAAAGACACTGTGGTCACTCGATGACGCGACCAGTCTTTCCACTGCCACCAAGGTTTATGCACCGGCCGACCTGCTGGTCCAGGACACCGGCAGAATTGAGGCAACGAGTACTGACACCAGTTTCAACGGGGCAAAGATCTGGATTACCTCCGATGGCAAGGTCGGCTACGACGCCGCAACATTGTCGACGGCTTTCAAGGCACAACTTCAGTCGCTGGCGGGTGGAGGGACCCTGACAGACACCTTTACCTATGCGATTCGTCTCGGCAACGGCACCCTCAGTTGGGCCACCGCGCAGGTGCAGTTCGCAGGTGCGAATGACAGCGTGACGATAAGCCTGGATGTGCAGGCCGGCACAGTAACCGAAGATGCGAGCACGACATCGAGCCCGACCGACTCGCTGAGCGCGACGGGGGTGATTGCGTTTAGCGACGTAGATCTGAGCGACACGCATACCGCCTCTTTCGTCCCTGCGGCAGGCAACGCCACCGCGCTGGGCAACTTCACCCTTGCATCAGTAACTGAAGCGGCCAACGCCGCCGACGGCACGGTTGACTGGACTTACACCCTGAACAATGCGGCAGCCCAATCCCTGGCCCAAGGGCAGACGGTGACTGAAACCTATATCGTCACCCTCAGTGACGGGCATGGTTCGTCGACCACGCAGAATGTGACCATCACCATCACCGGCATTAACGACCAGGTGCAGATCACCAGCGGCGTGCAGGCCGGCGATGCCGGGGAAGACAGCGGCGACTACGCAGCCAGCGGTAACATCACCTTCACCGACGTCGACCTGATCGACATCCACAGCGTTACCGTCACGCCGGGCGCTTCCGGCTATCTGGGCAGTTTCACCACTGATCCGCTGAGCGACAGCACCGGCACGGGCAGTGGTTCGCTGGGCTGGAACTTCGCAGTGGACAACGCCGCGTTGCAGTTCCTCGGCGAAGGCCAGATCGTCACCCAAACCTATAACGTGGCGATCGGCGACGGCGCGGTGCAGACCGTGACCATTACTATCACCGGTTCTAACGATCGGCCGACGCTGACAATCGCCGACAGCAGCGGCGCAATGAACGAAGGTAATGGCACCGCCACGCTGAGCGACAGCGGTGCACTGAGCTTTGCCGATCTGGACAGTACCGACACGGTGACCGTGTCGCAGACCGCCAACGGCGACATCGCCTGGAGCGGCGGCGTGCTCAATGCGGCCGTGGCTTCGGCACTGGTGGCCGGTTTCTCGGTCGATCAAAACAGCTGGGACTACAGCAGCAACCAGAACCTCGACTTCCTCGGTGCGGGTGAAACCATCACCTTCTCGTACACGGTGGTTGCCACTGACAACAGCGGCGCGGCTAATGCTGCCTCGGCGACGCAGACGGTGAACATCACAATCACCGGCACTAACGATGCGCCGGTACTCAGTTTCGCCACCGGCCATGATGTCGGCGCGGCGCAGGAAGACACCACGCTCAGCGTCAGCGGTCAGTTCAGTTCGGCCGACGTCGATCATGCCGCAACAGCCAGCTGGAGCATTGCCGGTACGAATACCGGCACCTATGGTTCGATCGCGGTGGATAGTACTGGTAAATGGACGTACACCCTGGCCAATGGCACCGATGGTGTTGCCAGTGCGGTGCAATCGCTGGGGGCTGGCGAGAGTCACGATGAAGTGTTCAGCGTGCAGGTCAGCGATGGCCTCGGCGGCGTGGACACCCAGTTGGTGACTGTGACCGTCACCGGCACTAACGACGCCGCCGTGCTGTCCTCAGCCAATGTCACGCTGACCGAAACCAATGCCCCACTGACCACAGCTGGCACCCTCACCATCAGCGACATCGACAGCCCGGAAACCTTCCAGGCCCAATCCGGTACCGCCGGCGCCAACGGAACCTTCGCCATCGATGCCTCGGGTAATTGGAGCTATACCGCCAACTCGGCCTTCGACGCACTCAATGTCGGCGACAGTCTCACCGACAGCTTCACCGTACTCAGTGCCGACGGCAGCTCGACTGCAGTGACGGTGACCATCAACGGCAGCAACGACTCGCCAACAATCACCTCCAACGGCGGTGGTGCGACGGCTTCGGTCAACGTGGCGGAGAACACCACGACGGTCACGACAGTGACGGCAACCGATGCTGATCAGTCGTCACAAACCCTGAGCTACTCGATCCTGAATACGGCCGGGACGGATTTCAGCAAGTTCTCGATCAGTTCAAGCGGGGTGCTGACGTTCAATTCAGCGCCCGATTACGAGAATGCCCAGGATGTCGGTGGTGCTGACGGTGATAACATCTATGTTGTGGATGTTCAGGTGGCCGACGGCAATGGGGGAACTGACACGCAGACGATGACGGTGAATGTGCAGAACGTCGTTGAGACGCCGGTTGATACCGTGGCACCGACGGTGGTAGTGACGGGGACCGCGCTAGGGAATGCGATCGGCTCAGTATCGACAGTCACATTCCAGTTCAGTGAGGCAGTGATCGGTTTCAGCCTTTCCGACGTCACGGTGAGTGCATCAGGGCCAACCCCTCGCGGAACCTGGGGTAACTTCACGCAGGTAGACGGCGATACCTATACGGCGACGCTGACCAGAACGCTGACCGGTAGCGTGAAAGTCGACGTTAGCGCGAATAGCTACACCGATCTGGCGGGTAATGCTGGGGCTGCCGGGAGCAGTGCAAACCTTCCGGCAGGCGTTGCCGGCGAACCTATCAATCTAGCCCTCACTACTCCGTCGAGCGCTATCAGCGGCCCGATAACGGTTTCAATCGGCGGTGTTCCCTCGGGATGGATATTCAATGCGGGAACCGACAACGGCGATGGCACCTGGACCGTGCAGACCAGCGATCCTGGCGCATTGACGGTGACAACCCCAAGCGACTTCGCGGGAGCGTTGGTGCTTGATGTCAATATGTACTGGAGCAATAGTGACGGCAGCGACGGTAGCGCTTATGTGTTCAACAACATCGAAGTCTATGCCCCCGACGCACCAATCTTCGCCTTGTCCGCTGACGACAACCTGACTGGCTCGTCCGGTGCCGACACTTTCGTTTTCGCCCAGCCGATCGGCAACAACCAGATCTACAGCTTCGATGCCACGGCGGACAAGATCGACTTGATCGGCTTCCCGGGCATCAACAGCTTTGCTGACTTGAACATCACTAACGACGCCAACGGCAATGCACTGGTCAGCATCGGCGCCGGCCAGTCGGTCACCCTGAAAGGTGTCGATGCGACTGACTTGAGCGAAGCGAACTTCCAGTTCGATGTGGACCCGGTCATGACCAATACCGGCACCCTCACCATTGCCGACGGCGCGATCATGCCGTTCGGTGGCAGCATTCATAACAGCGGCACCATCGAACTCGGTTCCACCGGCAGCGCAACCGAGCTGGAAATTCTTTTCCGCGGTGCGACCTTGACCGGCGGCGGCCAGGTCCTGCTATCCGACAGCGCGCAAAACGTGATTTTCGGTGGCAGCGCCGACACCGTCCTGACCAACGTCGACAACCGCATTTCCGGCGCCGGCCAGTTGGGCGCCGGGCAGTTGGTACTGGTCAATGCAGGCCTGATCCTGGCCAGCGGACTGAACAGTCTGGTGCTCGACACCGGCACCCACAGCATTACCAACAGCGGCGTGCTGGAATCCACGGGTGAAGGCGGCATGACGGTCGCCAGTGCGGTCGACAACTCCGGTCACTTATGGGCCAATGGCGGCGACATGCGTCTGCTGGCCGACGTGATGGGCAACGGCAGCGCCACCATCGACGGCGACGCGACCCTGACCTTTTCCGGCGCCGCCCACGGGTCCGTCGCCTTCCACGGCGAAGGTGCGGGCACGCTGGTGATCGCACAGGCCGAAGCGGCGAGCTCGCTGGTCGGCATCCTCGGTCTGGAAAGCGATGACATGCTGACCTTCGGCGATCTCGCCTTCGGCGCCAACACCCAGCTCAGCTACAGCGCCAACGCCTCTGGCAGCGGCGGCCTGCTGACGGTGAACGACGGCACGCATCGGGCCGAGGTGAACCTGCTAGGGCATTACATAGCGGAGGACTTCCAGGTCACCGACGGCGAGGCCGGTACCCAGGTCAGTTACAACGGCGCATCCAGCGGCACACTCGTGGGCAGCATGACGGCAGACGTACTCAGTGGCGGCGACGGCAACGACATCCTGGCCGGTCGTGGTGGAGAGGACACGCTCAGTGGCGGCGCGGGAGCCGATATGTTCGCCTACCTCAACGCGGCGGAAGGCGGGGACACCATCCTCGACTACAACTTCGCCGAAGGCGACGCACTCGACCTCTCTGCCCTGCTCAGCGCCAACTTCGTTAGCGGTATTAGCCAGGCGTCCGACTTCGTCCAACTGGCGCAATCAGGCAGCGACATCACCGTGAAGGTGGATGCCGACGGCGCAGCCAATGGTACGAACTTCGCCGATGTGGCGGTCCTTGCCAACACGGGCACAAGCGGTACCGATCTGGTGCGTACGTGGTTTGGGGAGGCTGACCATACGCTGACGGCTTGATGTTGGGCTGGAAACGAATCCATCGCTGCAGACAGCCACAAAAAAGCCCCACCAGATCACTCTGCGTGGGGCTTTCAACTATATGGTGTCCCAGGGCAGGTTCGAACTGCCAACCTTCCCCTTAGGAGGGTCAGTTTAGAAGCCGCATGGCTTGAGGTAGGCCAGTATTTACGGGGCTTCTCGTCCGGTTGCGTCCGTGAAAACGGCCCCGTATAGTTATTTTTGCTGCCACGGTGCTGTCACGGAGCTGTACTGCTTGAAAACGAAGATCACCCAAAAACTCATCAGCAGCCTGCCCACTGAGCCGAAAGCTTACCGCGTTCATGACATTGTACAGCCCGGACTGTTCATCCGTGTGCTGCCAAGCGGGCATAAATCGTACATGGTCACCTGGGGCCGCAACAAGAATGCCACCCTCGGCCGCGTTGGAGTGGTGACGCTTGATCAAGCGCGCACTGAGGCCGCCCAGTACCTAGCCGATGCGCACGCCCACGGGGAGCCGCTGGCCGTCGCCCAAGGGCGGAAAGGTGCCGCCCTCCCCTCGTTGCGTCAATTCATCGACGATACCTATATGCCGTGGTTCAAGACGCACCACAAAGGGCATGAGAAAACCCTGCACACGCTCGACAACAACTTCGAGGCGATCATGCCTCAGCGTCTCAACGCGATCACCGGCCGCGACTTGGACCAAATCCGCACGGGATGGATGCAGTCTGGCAACAAGCCGTCGACGGTCAACCGCAAAATGGGCTCCATCAGCGGCGTCTTCAGTAGAGCTGTTGAATGGGAGTACATCGACGCCCATCCGATGGAGAGGCTCAAAGCCCTCAAGGTCGACTCCATGGGGCTGGTCCGCTATCTGGATGCCGACGAGACCAAGCGACTGCGCCAAGCGCTGGACGCGCGTCAAGACGAAGCGCGGGCCGAGCGCGAGACTGCGAACAAGTGGCGAGCAGACCGCGGTAAAGAGCAGATGCAAGGTTTGCTGCAACTGCCCTTCACAGATCACCTGAAGCCCATGGTGCTGGTGTCGCTGAATACCGGCATGAGGCGCGGCGAGTTGTTTGACCTGAAATGGTCAGCGGTGAACTTCCAAACGAAAACGATAACCGCCGCCGGCGCCACCACGAAAACGAGCGACACACGGCATATCCCAATGAACAAGGAAACCTTCGGCGTGCTGGAGGGTTGGAAAAAGCAGGTCGGGAAGTCTCGGTACGTTTTCCCGAGTCAGGCCGGCGGCCGCCTGGAGGACGTTAAAAGCGCCTGGCTCAAGCTACTAGAGCGAGCCAATATCGAGGGGTTTCGCTGGCACGATATGCGTCACGACTTCGCGTCACGCTTGGTGATGGCCGGCGTGCCACTCAACACGGTGCGGGACCTGCTGGGGCACGCGGATATCAAGATGACGCTTCGGTATGCCCATCTAGCGCCGGGCACCAAGGCGGCGGCCGTGGAGTTGATCTGATTGTTGATCCGCTAAAACGGGACGTCACTAAATTCGACCACCGACGGCGAGTTTTTGTGCTCTTCGACGTGATCTTTTAGCAAGCTCCAGTTTAGCCGGAGCCTCCATTCATCGAGGTGCGCCCTAAATTCAGTAGCGCACCCAGTAGTCCAAAAAAGCTTGCTTAGCTTGATCGTATCCCAAAGCCTCAGTTCATCGTAGGTGAGCATCGTTGGAACTTCGAAACACATATTGATGAATCTGGTCGCTTCGTCTGTGGACCAAATCGCATCGATAGCTTCGGTAATTTTAGTGACGCCATGCGAGCTATCGATAGCTTGCTGGCTCATCGCATTAGAAATAGCCCATTCGATCACAGCGGTGAGCGATCGCTTTTGTAGTCTCCCCATCATGTCCAGGGCGAACTTAATCTTTGGGTCGATCCTTATTCCCACGCTGACTGTCGTGCTGGTCTCGCCGGTCCGCTTACTTGTCTTAGTGGCCATACCATTCCATCTGTTCTGTAAAGGTCAGGAACTGACCTGATAGGCACAGCTTGCGCGACACGCAAACCACTGTCAATCCGTGCAAGTACAATACTGTTTAGCATTTGCTTGCACCGATAGATTTATGCGTTGTAACCTAGCAACATCTGGCACCCTCTTCGGCGTCGGAATCTAGGAGACAACCATGGAACAAACACAGCAGCAAATGGCACCGCTATCGGTGAGCGTCGAAGAATCAGCGCGCATCTTGGGGATCTCGCGCTCAGCTACTTATGAGCTCATCGCCCAAGGGGAAATCAAAACTTTCAAGATTGGCCGCCGGCGTCTCGCACTGGCGTCCGAACTGAAGGCGTTCATTGAGCGTGCAGCTAAGGCAGGCGCACGGTGAAGCGCGAAAAGAATAAGGAGGAAGTATTGCGCAGGGCTGCGCGGAAGATTGCCAAGGCGGTGTTCGAGCACCGCCTCAGCGAAAACACACTGGATAGCACCAACGTGAAGGGCAAACTATGACACGCCATTCTTCAACCGAGCAAGACCGTAAGATGATCGAGGCGCTGAGAAACGGCCCAGTGTCGACCATAGAGGCGGCAAAGGACCTGGATATCGTCCAGCCACCAAACACCATCCGCCGGCTCAGGAAAAAGGGTCACGAGATCCGCACCTATTGGACGCATCAGTCAACTGAGCCAGGCCGGCCACCTCACCGTGTGGCCAAGTACATTCTCATGCGCGAAGCGTCGTAACCCAAAGACAGCAGAAATGCCCTCAACGTTGAGGGCATTTCTGCGCCTGCCTGTGAGCGGCCGTATGGCTACAAAAAGAAAGGGGTTCAAACCCAAGGCTAAACCATTTGCCATGATGCTGTGGCAGATGGGGCAGTCTGCCCCCTATCGTGCGCTGAGTTTCACTGCCAGAGGGGTGCTGATGGAGCTGCACATGCAGTACAACGGGAATAACAACGGCGACCTGTCAGCCACAAGAACAATGGCGAAAGAGTGGGGAGTGAGCTCTCCGAACATTCTGCAAAAGGCGCTGACTGATCTCTTGAGTGGTGGATGGATCATCCAGACCCGAAGCAGCGTTTTCTCCCGGCACGGCTCGCGGTGCGCCCTGTACGCGCTTTCCTGGTATTCGATCGACGATTGCCCGGGCAAAGAACTCGAAATATCCCCAACTAGCGCCCCGCCGAGAACGGTCCGAGACCTGACAAATTCGATTTGATCCGGTATCAAATCAATACACAGAGCGGTATCGAATCAATACACGTAGAAAAACTAACAGTACCGTTCTGTCCGGTTGGGTTCAGAAATCAACCCATCGTGTATTGATTCAATACCACTAAATCAATTCTTCCTGTATCGAATCAATACACCCTTATAAATATCTACCATACCAGTCTGTCAAAACAGGCATTGCTCATCCGCCGCCGGTGGGCCTGATACAAGAAGGCACCACCCTGTTGCGGGGTAGTGCCCTGGTTACTACGGAGTTTTCGTTGTTGTCAGTCAGTGTCTGTGGGAGCGAACGGCTCGGCTCCATCACGCAGTGCACGAAGCCCAATTACCGCCGCCCGGGCCACGCGATCAATAAAGCCAGTTTCGAGGCTTGTGCACCGCCCACCCATTCCCACAATGGCGAATTGGATGGCGTGGAAGGCTTCGGTTTCATCGTGGGAGGCCAGCTCAAAGACCTCACCATCGAAACAGGCGATACCCTTTGCCCAGTCCGCCGGCACACCGCGGTTATACAGGGGCCAATTGATAAGCCGCCCCCCGTCGTCGCGCTTCGTAAAGCTCAGATCATCACGGCTTTTGATTTGCCCGATCATTTGGCCACCTCCGCGGTGTCCAGAGCGGCCTGCATCTTCTCGATTTCGCAGTCGACATAGTTCGCCCAGTCGTACCCCAGGAAGCCGCCGAGGTTGGCCAGCTCTTCGATATCGTGCGACTCGCCGTGCTTTAGGTCCTTGATGATGGCGTTGAACAGCACCCGCATATTGTTGATGCGTTCATGCGTGGCGCGCAGTAGCTCAAGAGCCTCGTCGGCGATGCTGGCGCTGGCCTGGCTCATTGGGCACCCCCTACAGTGATTCCACTGAACGGAGTGGAGCAAGGCAAGACCTTCACGCTGATAGCGCCCAGCATTTTCAGCGAGGCCAGATCGGTCAGCTTGATGCTGGCCGGCAGCTTCATGGTGCCGATGATTTCTCCACGCGCATCAAGAATTTGGATGGTATTCTGTTTAAGTTGCATGACGTGTCCCTTGAAGTTGCGTCGTGTGATAGCCAGGCCCGGTGTTAGCGCACCGGGTTGGCACCTTTTCCTAAAATGGGCTGAATCCTCAGCCGATAAAAATCACCCAGATCAAGGGTGTTTGCTTCGCCGGATATCCTCCACAAGTTCCGGGCCCATGCTTTCTGTTTCGCTAACCCATCCTGCCGCCCAGCTTAGAGGGTGCATGGTACCCATGGGCTCACAAGGCTCACCATTGGCAGCTGCGCGCCTGCCCGCGTCCTCAGCTTCAACATGAATCCACAACGTCCTCTGCGTGAACCCGGCCTCACGCTGTCGCTCGCGAAACAGTCGCTGCCTTTCGGCTAGACCTTTGGGTTTCTTCTCGTCAGTCATATTTCCTCCGCTAATCGCCATCCGTTACCCGTAACGAACCAATACTATAAACCTACGTTACGGGTAACGCAACGCATGATTGTAAAAAATGCGCTTTCCTCTCGTTGACTGATGCCCCGAACGTGGCGGAAGCTGTCTGCTTGCACGAAAATAGATGCCTGCTCCAGCGGCAAAAGAAGCCTACTGAGCCTCTGCCGTTTTAATAATCAACTTTCACGTATAAGGATATTGGGGAATTTATGGCTCTTTTAGGTGTTGACCAGAAAGTTTTTGACACATTTCGCTCAGATGTTGAGCAAAAACTTGAAACACTGCGACAAGAAATAAGAACTAGGGCTACTGACTCGGAAGAAATCGCCAACAAAGCCGCAAAAAACTCCAAAGCGATTGAAGAGCAAATACTCGCAACAAAAGCAAATATCGACACCGCGTTAACGGAGCTTGCGGCATGCAACACTGAAGCGAAGGCAGAGCTCGTTGAAACACGAAAAACCAGAGCACTTATAGAACAAGATAAAGCACTGACCGAATCAATTATCACAAGCAATCAAGCGGCTTACGCAGCACTACTAAACACCAAAGAACTGGCTGAAACTCAAGCATCCGAGGTGACAGCCAACTATACAGTGATAAAAACCGCTTTAGTTGAAAGTCAAAAATTACCTGAGCAAGTGGAAATTACAAAAACACTACTTACCAACTCTAAAACATTGAGTGAAAGCATGGACAGCTTGCTTTCTCACTCAATGAAAAGAAAATCAGAAATAGACGAACTTCACAAAGAAATCCTCGGAGCAGAAATAAAAAGTAGCGACGGCACCACTGCACGAACTGATGGATTAATAGACGAATTACAAACCGCATATGACGGAATCGAAAAGGCTACGCTTGAGCTAAATGACAAAGTCAAAAGCTTAACCGACACCATAACAGAAAAACATGAAACCAAACTAAAACAAAACAACGACATCTTTGAAGAACTAATTAACAAATCAGACAGCAGGATCGCGGCTATCAATGCACAGCTAACCGGCCTATTACCCGGTGCAATGGCAGAAGGCCTGAGCGCAGCATATGAAAAAAAGAAAGACGATGAAATATTGTCACAAGTGAAATATGAGAAAAGTTTCGCCATTGCTATTGCGCTAATGGTTGCAGTTTCATTGATTCCGTTTTTCGTAGACATATATCTGCTTGGATGGAAAGGTTCCGACTTAGTTCAAGTCATCAAGGACACACCAAGCTTGATCGTCTCAATCCTACCTCTTTACTTTCCTGTATTATGGTTCGCTTACTCATCGAATAAAAAGCTCAATCTTTCGAAACGACTTATTGAAGAGTACACACACAAAGCCGTGCTTGGCAAAACCTTCTCTGGACTATCAAATCAAATAGAATCGCTCCCACGAGACAACCTTGTGCGAGACGAATTAAGAACCAGACTGCTTTTCAACTTACTCCAAGTCAGTTCTGAAAACCCAGGCAAACTCATTACTGACTACAACAAGTCCGACCATCCATTGATGGATGCATTGGAAAACAGCGCGAAGCTGTCTGACTCGATGGAAGCACTCTCTAAAATCCCAGGCTTTTCAGCAATCTCAAAAAAACTAGGTGAAACGGCAGAACGCATACTCAAGGCTGAAAATCAAAAGGTCGAAAATGGACTTGCTGCGCAAGATGCAATTGAAGAGCCCGCAACAAAAGCCAGCATATAGAACCCAGAGCCAAGGGTCGGATCAAATCCGCCCCTTCTGGATTTCAAATCCGAAGGGTGGGGATGGCCCAATACTGGGTCATCGTTGATGTGCTCAGATCTGAGCACACCAGGTGCTTGGATGAGATGTGAGCAGAATTCCGCGCATCGGGCTAATGCCCTCAGGTTTGAGTGCATCTCCATACCCTAGGTAAATATCCCGCAATACCAAAATCTAATAGCGGAATATCGCGACATATAACGTTATGGTCTTACTTTGACGGCCTTGCCTCACCTTATGCGCGGAAAACCTCGCCGATCTTATTAGCAGCTAGTGACGGTCAAGCCGGAGGCTTCCAACGCGCGCCGCCTTTGCGTCGACTATGCTTCCCACGGCTCCCCCTCCTGATACGCCTGCTCTGTGTATCAACGACCACAACCGAGCTTAGGCTCAAGGAAGCGTGAGATGTACAACCTATTGATGACTGCAGGAGAAGATGACTGGGATAACCCTACGTGGTCACTGTCTACGGGCCGCTACCTTGAGCACACAGTTCCGGTGCTTAGGGACAGATTCAATACTTTGACTGGTGATGTTGTCGAGCAGCTTAAAGGTATGCCCACTCTATTTGCTTATGAGGAGTTCCGGGATCAGCCAGCGCGGGTAGGTAGGATTACCGAAATTCAACAGTTGCAACACGAATTGAGAGTTACCCTTGCTCTTGACCCTGCAGTTACGCCTATACCGCAGACTGTTTTGAGCAGTATTTACCAGGAGCTGGATATCAACATAAGAAATTGGGAGCATAGTCGTACACATTGGGCTGTAAAAGATGTCGATCTGGTTAACGTTCTAATGAGGGCTAACCTTCTAAACCTCGCTCAGCTTCCACCTCAACCAAGACCACCAAAAGTGTTTATATCCTACTCATGGGACTCGCCCGAACATAGGCAATGGGTTGCATTATTGGCCGCCAATCTAAGAGCTCAGGGCATAGACGTCATCCTTGATCAATGGCACGTGAGAGGTGGTGAGGATCTAGCGGCCTTCATGGATCGCTCTATTAGAGAGGCGGACCGAGTCCTTGTTATTTGCAGTGAGGGTTATGTCGAGAGAGCGGCTGGGCGTAGAGGGGGCGTGGGCTTCGAACACATGATTGTAACCGGTGCCTTAATGCAGGATTTGGGAACCGTAAAATTCATCCCAATTGTTCGCCAGTCGACCGACCAAGTTGTTATCCCTGCAGAGTTAAGTACTCGCCTACGATTCAATCTCAGCGCTGGTGAACAATACCAAAATCAATTGAACGACCTAATAAGAGATCTCCATGACGTACAGATCCCAATCCCGCCTTTAGGTCGTAATCCGTTTATTTAGCTCCGCGCGCCCCATGATCTGATTGTCTAACAGATCGTGGAGAACCAAAACCAGATCGCTCTGCGTGCCGCAGTGGAGGAGCTTTCAATTGGGTAGAGCAGCGCGGATCGGCAGACATCGCCGACAACGTGCGCTGCGCGCTTGCCACGCTGGATGAAGACCTGGACTTCATCAGGCAGGGAATTGCAGAGTTGACCGTGGCTGGCCCCCCATGAAGAGGTGCCACCCTATTCGCGCAGATGCTGCTCTTGGCGTTCGTTTAGACAAGCATACGAAAAGACGGCAATATGATGCCATATCAATAGCACGCCTGCCTGGAGGGCTCATGAAAGGACTCTTTCCGCAGTACGAAACATCGCGTCAGCTAGATTACAAAGCTGCGTGGAAAGACGCAATTTTCGTATTTGACACAAATGTTTTACTAAATTTATATCGATACCAAGAAAATACTCGAGATGAACTACTGTCAGTATTAGAAGAATTATCTGAAAAAATATGGATCCCCTTCCATGTCGCATTAGAATTCCAAAGAAATAGACTTAAAGTAATCTCGGAGCAGGGAAAAAAATTCTCTGAGGTACGGAAGAGCATTGAAAAAATCAAGGGAGCCATTTCAGCGGAAGCAACAAGATTAAATCTTGCAAAACGACATACCTTAATCGATTTTGACTATTTAACCTCCGAATTCGACGCTTTAGCTGAAAATTTTCTAGCTCAGCTAGACAACTCTCAAAAAACACAGCAAAAACTAACTGACCCAGACTTCTTAAAGGAACGAATCGAAAGTCTATTTGAAAACCGTGTTGGCCCTATCCCATCAGACCAGAAGACCATTGACGATTTATTTAAGCTAGCAGAACAGCGATATAAATTCAAAATCCCTCCTGGCTATATGGATAACAAAAAAGACGAGGACTCCCCCGATGAGTTCGCGCATAGCAACATCATATACAAGCGAAAATATGGTGATTACTTGATATGGACGCAACTCTTGCAATTCGCAAAAGAGAACAAAAAAAATAAAGTAATATTTGTAACAGACGATGCTAAAGAAGATTGGTGGCTCAAATACAACTTGGACGGACCAAAAACAATTGGACCTAGGCCGGAGTTAATAGAGGAGGCCACTTTAACTGGGGGAATCAACACCTTCATCATGTACAACCCTGAAGGCTTCTTGCAGTACGCCAAAGACTTTTTAAATACAGATATCTCCGAAGCGACTATCGAGGACGTACGCGACACATCCGAAGAGAACTTCTTTAGAAAGTCTCCCAAGCAGTTACTAGCAAATATTCTAGAAGCAAAGAGAGTTGTGCGAGAGTGGGTGCTGTCTTGGGGAGGAGTCGAAATACCAAGCGACCAGTTAGATTTAATTGTTGAATATAATAATCTCAAGCATGGTTACGAGATCAGGCCATTCATGATGGACGAATCGATTTTCCCTATCTTGATCAAAAATGTCATCGCCAGAGCAGATGCGCATCTTCAAAGCGGCGTTGTCGACAGCTATACATTAACGTTCGCTCTCCAAACCCCACATGAAGTAAACAAAATCAGATCGGCGTTAAGATCTCACGCCATAAATGGTGTTTCTCCTAAAATACTTCTAGTCGTTGGAATGATAGACGAGGATGGAAACGGCTTTACATCTTATGATTCAGGCGCCTACAACGACATAATTAACTCAATTTTATAGCCCTGACAGCACGTCAGAGCAGGCGCATTCAATGGTGATCCAGGCTCACATTTGAGCCATCCGGACCGAAGTGGGATTTTCTCACTTTGCCTCGGTCAGCTCCGCGACACGTTTTCATAATTCGTCAAACGTGTCGCGACACCTGCCCTACCGAAATGGGAGACCAGGTTTGTTACTGGGTTTCCGACTCAAAGCCAATTCCCACCAACGGTGGATATTCCTCGAATTGAGGACGAGCTCGCCGTGCGTTCCTGCATCGGTTCATCCCCGTTGGGGGCTGGACGGACCAGCTCAACACAACCTTGAAACGGGGTAGCGCCTTCAACGTAACACTTTGCCTACCTTCGACTTACTGCAACAAAACCGCCCTCCTCCATCCGCTGCAAACCAACTATTTCAGTCCCATTTAATCCGGTTGCGTGTAGCACCTTAGGTGCACCTAAAAAGCACTGGATAAATAATCAGATCATGCCTAATGTGAGTTTTTGAGCACTTCAAAATCCCATTCGAGGCAACCCATGAACACAGCCAAGCCAGCCCGAGGACGCCAACACAGACCAACACGATCTGAAGTTGCTGCGGCCTGGGGTCGACTCCGCGAAGCCGCCGCAGATGGAAGCGTTCAAGCATCCGCCCTGCTGATCGCACTCGCAGAAAACAAACCGGTCATTGCCATGGAATCTCCCGCCGCATGACTGAGCGCGACAAGGGCGGTAAATGGAAGCCCGGCCAATCGGGTAATCCTGGGGGCCGCTCTGGCCAGACGCAGGAAATCCGCGCCCGACTGGCCGAGGGTGCAGAAGCCGTTACCAAGAAGGTTCTGGCAGCGGCCAAGAAGGGCGATATGCAGGCCTGCCGCCTGATCCTTGAGCGCCTGGTGCCACCGATCAAGCCGACCTCCGAGGCCGTGCAATTCGAACTCGACGATACGGACCTGCCCAGCGCCGCCCGATCAATTATGCGCGCCGTCGCCGGCGGGCAACTCGCTCCTGACCAGGGCAAGTCACTCATCGAAGGCTTGGGCGCCGTTGCCCGGGTGATCGAGGTTGCCGAACTGCAAAAGGCCGTCGAGGAGCTTCGCGAACAGATGGAGGGAATGCAGCAATGAGCCTCAAGGCATTGAAAGCCGAAATTAAGCGCATCGCCGAGAAGGTCGGCGTCGACGAAGAAATGGTGGTGCTGATCGTCCTCGCGGTCGTGAATTGCAGCAAGGCACCGATGGACCTTCCGGAAACAGTCGGTCATGTCGTTGACTATCGCATCGCTGACTTGAACGTCCCTTTCTATTTTCCCTTCTGCGAGATGAACAGTTCAGAGGCCGAGGAGATGGCCAAAGCGATGATCCTTCATGTCCGAACTATGGAGCGCCCAAGGAACCCTGCACAAGTTGGGATTATGGATATGCGCCCATTCCCGCCTCCGGGTGCCTGGCAAATGCAGCGTCCGCCCAAGGGGACCAGCGTGCAGGAATACGTCGCCAACCAATACAGCGAAATCATCGAGGCCCGCATTGAACATCCGTAGCCAGATTGTCCGGTTACAGCAACAAGCCGGCCGCTCTCAATTCAGCAATGACGTGCGAGAAATCAGCAGCTTGATGGACGAGCTGAGCGCGCTTGCTGCTGGAGGTGGCCTCGCCATCCAGGAAGTTACCTTGCAAGAAATCCTTTCATCCTTTCAACCTGACCAAAGGAAAACCCCATGAAAATCGGCAAGAGAATGAATCTGAAAGTCGGCTCCGCGAGCATTCACTACTCCGAGTACGACCACGCAGCAGTCGAGTCTCGCAGCTTTACCATTCTGCAGGCAGACGGCAGGAAAGTGACCTGGCAGGCCGGCAGTCTGGCCAGGCCGTTTCGCGACCTGCAAATGAACTCTCTGGAGAGCTTCAACGATGTAGGGGCCGAGATCGTAAAAGTCCGCGGGAACAAAGACCTCAACCCGGCAGCGATTGAGCGGATATGCAAAGAAAAAATCGAACAGTTGACAGAGAATCTGCTGCCAAAAATCAAGACTGTCACCCAAAACATGCAGACCCTTACTGAGACGGTACAGCGAGGTTTTTCATCAGTATCCCCACGAAACAGCACCGACGTTGTCGGCTTTCTGGCTGATCAAGAGTTACGGGGTTTGGTTCGGGGAATGAGCAGCGACGATCGTCGTGCGTTTGTCTTCGCCGCACGCCAAGGCGGACATCCAGAGATTGTCGAAGCGATCTTGCGGGCCAATCCCCTGCTCTCCGGTCTGAGCTCAGAATCAGCGGGGAGCTTGGAGCGAGCTGGCATCGCAGCATCACGCGCGGAAGATGTTGCCGCGCTCCGCCATATGCTTGCCATCTATGACGATGTCATGGCAACGACCTCGCAGACCTGCATGGCTTTGTGCGGCCTTGTCGACAACTCGGGAGGCTACAAACTTCGTTTTGAAAAATGGCGCCTCGGCTGCGATGGCTCTGAGCTGCTGCGCGAATGGCTGAATAAACTCCCGTCGCGCACACCAGCGGAAAAGCCTGAGGCGACGAAGCTGAAACTTGAAGAAAAAGGAGAACAAGCAGCAGAGACAGAGGGCGTTGATGCGGACGCAGCTTGACTGGAGAACCAACCTTGACCACCTATCAAGAGCGCTTCGCCGAAGCGTGCAAGACAGCCCGCTTTGAGTCGTACCCACTGAAAGAGGGCCCAAATTCTGGCTACCTGGTGTGGGATGTCCAGCACGTCCGCGACGGCCAGAAGGTAACCATTGACGGGCCATTCTTCACTGAGGACGAAGCTCGGGTGTCGGCAGATCTTCTGCGCGGCACGTTCCGGGGCGCCCGCGCCTACCAGGGAATCTACGACCGGATCTGGAACTACGACCCTCGACACGAACAGGTAACGGTCGACCAGGCGCGTATGTCGCGCTCGCTACTCGCCATCCGATTGGGCGTTGAAGTGCCCAATAACAGCGCCCAGAGCGCCAAGGAGTAAATCATGGCTTTGGCCACAAACTACGGCACCAAGACCCGAATCCTGCTTGGAGGGTCAGCTGCGAAGCTGTTCGGGCGCGAACACATCTACGAGCTATCTACGGGCGATACGCGCGAGGCGATGAAGGCTATCGACGTCAATCACCCTGGCTTTGCAAAATATCTCGCAGACGCCAAGCGGAAAGGACTGGAGTTCGCGGTGTTCCGGAACCGTAAGAATATCGGCGAGCGGGAACTGAAGATGGGCAGCGCTCAGGAGATCCGGATCGTCCCGGTGATTGCCGGCAGCAAGCGCGCAGGCCTATTTCAAACGGTGCTTGGCGTTGTTTTGATTGCTATGAGCTCAATAACGAATGGCGCGACTCTGGCACCAGGTATCGCGCTTGCAGCGGGGGGAGTCATCCAGATGCTAAGCCCTCAGGCTACCGGCCTGAAGCAAAGCGCATCTCCCGAGAACGCACCGAGCTACGCGTTCGGAAGTGCGAAGAACACCACGGCTAGCGGCAACCCGGTACCAATCTGCATCGGCGAGCGCCGATGGGGCGGGATCATCATTTCCGCCTCTATCCATGCTGAGGATAAGGTTTAACGTCCCGCCCAGCTCGGTTTAAAACAGCCCACTCTGCTCTAGGCGTCGCAACAACAGTGAGGCTAAAGCGAGGTGATCTGTATGCGTCCGGCCAAGTCATCTACCCAGCCCTTCAAGGCCAAGACATGGTGTGCACTTAAATTTAAGTGGGCACCAGTTCTAGCTTTTTAAGCGGGT
>NZ_MUNM01000077.1 GCF_002286815.1 Pseudomonas sp. PICF141 | reverse complement strand
GGATTTTCGGTAGATCTCGCAACGCGGGTTTCTTCTTGGTTGGCATACATGCACCTCTTACTCATGTTATGCCCGAACACAAAATTTCTGACACCCCCTCTGAGTCCCGCGCAAGCCTGCCCTTGATAGGTTCCAGAATCCGCAAGGGAATGCCCCCACCACGCTCTATGCCGCAATTACCGACGACACCACAGCCCCTAGAACGACATCAGCTACTCCCCAGCTACTATTACTTTACGCGCCTCAGTCATCACGATACTGTCTGCCATAGCAAATCGCCATATTGTTGCCAGCCTTACGGAAATACGCTGGTCACTAGATAAGGACAGTGATGACTTCGATCACTACAAAATGATTTCTCAACATAGTCATGAGTGGTAGGTTTATGGAAGAACTTGATATTGGGCGCTTTCTGTCAGTCGCTAAAGCAGATTTAGAATCATGCCTAGATGTAGTTGAGCATAGCGAGTTGATTGGCGAAATCACTGCAAATATGCGCATACATCACATGCGCTTTGACGGAAATGGTCGCCCAGCAATAAAAGCGTTGGCTGAGGCGCTTTATCAATACATCATTGAATACTGTATATCTTGTAAGAATAGACCAGAACAACTAAATACTAGGCAAGCAGCCAAACTTACCAAAGAAGCTAGAGAGCTTTTTCGACACCCAAACATCACATCCACCAACCCTGATACAAGCGGAGAAGCTGGAGAGGCTTTATTATTTTTTTTGAGCGAGGCCATACTTGAAGCTCCACAAGTCGTAGCAAAAATGGAGCTCAAAACCAATCGTAGAGATGAAGTTAAAGGTTCTGATGGCATCCACATGAAGTGGAATCAGGCTGATGAGATAGTAGACTTTTACTTTGGTGAATCAAAGATGTATCAAGATGTAAGTCGCGCGGTGACTGCTGCACTTGATAGCGTGGACGGATTTCACGATGGAAAAATGTACAAACATGAATTCAATATGGTCACAAAGCACTTTAAGTATGCGGATGAAAAAATTCGAGAATCCGTGGCTGACCTGATCAAGTATGGAGAGCCGGGCCCAGGAGTTAGACTCAATCATGCTTGCTTAATAGGCTACGACTGGCCTGAATATCGCGACAACCCTACTGCAAACACGAAAAAAAATATTGAGGACTTCCGAGCCAGACTACTAAAAGACAGCAGTCGACTGGCTAAAATACTCAATACGAAATTCGAAAAATTCGAAAAAAAACACTTAAGATTTGAAGTTTTTTTTATTCCTTTTCCTTCAGTACAAGAATTTCGCAACGCCTTCAATGAGGCTTTAGACTAATGAACCTCTTAGAAAAAGAATTCATATCCCCACTAACCAAACTTTACCGTAGTAGCGCGCTAAACTTATTCTCTATAAAAAGCGAACAAGATGATATTTTATCTGAACTGGACTGCAATCGTTTAATTGGACTAGCTTCGACACTTTCGATATCAGATCTAAGTGACGACATAAATCTATCATATGAAATCATCACAAGACTTTTAGAAAGCTACTCAGAAACTCTGCCCAAAATTAATGGGGCAGCCGATCTAATTTTTTCACGAATAGGTAATTTCCCAGGAAGATCACTTCTGCGTACAAGATATACGAATGGAAATAGCCCAGAGATCCCCTTTAGTCTTTCATTAGAAAGGCTTGCTAGAGAGGCGGAAAACTCGGTCAGCAACGAAACATTATTAACGAACTTCCAATACAAACTTTATACTTCTTTGAGTGGGGAGCGTTCATTAAGCGTTTCCGCGCCAACCTCCGCTGGGAAGTCATTCGTCCTGAATATGGACCTCATGCGGCGGCTCTCCTCTCAAACTGACAAATGCATTGTATACATCGTCCCCACAAGAGCTCTTATATCAGAAGTAACTTCCAGAATCAGATCTACCGTACGAAACCAAGAAATAAATGACGTAATAATCCGATCAGCTCCCTTTCCATTAGAAAAACACCTTAGATCAAAGAGCGTAGTATACGTACTAACTCAAGAGCGTCTTCTAAGCTTGCTAAAACCCGAGAATGATGTAATTCGCATCGATTCAATATTCGTTGACGAAGCACATGAGATACACAAAGGCAAAAGAGGCATTGTATTACAAAACGCTGTAGATCTAACTTTAAGGCGATACCCCGGCGCCTCAATATTTTTCGCAAGCCCACTTATAAAAAACCCAGGCTACTTCCTCAATCTATTTAACAGGTTAGACAACGGATATTTTTTTACGGAGCAAATCTCCCCAGTTTCACAAAATATAATTTTAGTTTCCCAAGTAGCTAGAAAGCCCAAATACGCGAACTTTCAACTACTTGCTCGCTTTGGCACTATTGACGTAGGCAATTATGATCTCGGAATAACCTTTCGCCCCCCGATCCTACAACGAAGATCAGCCTTCGCAAAACTTATAACCAAACAAAACGAATCGACAATCATATTCTCAAACGGACCTGCTGACGCGGAGGATCTCGCCAAGTCGCTAGCAAAATCACTAGAAGAAATAGAAACCTCTGAAGAAATTAAAGACTTCATATCTTTTATAAAAACCGAAATTCACGAAGAACACCCGTTAGTAATAACCTTACCAAGAGGTGTCGCCTTTCATTATGGCGACTTACCTTCCATTATTAGATCAGGCGTAGAAAGCCTATTTAAATCAGGTGAAATTAAGTACATATGCAGCACTAGCACTCTTTTACAAGGGGTAAATCTTCCGGCTAAACACATTGTTATTGAAAACCCTAAAAGTGGTGCTACTCCAATGCATCGCCCCGACTTTTTGAATCTCGCGGGCCGAGCAGGAAGACTCCTCAAAGAGTTTCACGGAAATGTTTGGTGCCTGACACCAGATCTATGGGAAGAACCGTCATACACAGGAGATGGTTTACAGGAAATCCAATCTTCCATGTCAAAAATAATGGAAGACGGAGGAACATTAATCCACGACCTAATGAATGGCAAGGTGGAAAATGAAAACCGCAAAGAGTTAGCCGAGGCGGGACTCGGAAGGCTATTTCATGAAAGCCAAGAGAGCACCACAGCGGAAATCGTCAAGAAATACGAATCCACCAACAACTCAATCGAACTGACCAAAACATTAAGCATCGTAGAATCACTTGAAATAAGCATTCCTTCACGCATTCTCGACACGCATCGCGCCTTGAGACCTGACCATCTTCAAGCCTTATACAATCGATTCATGGAAGAAATTGACATTAGTGAACTTGTGCTTATTTCACCTTATGAGAAGGGTGGAAAATCGCGTATGGACAAAGCTATAGAGTTAATATGTGAAGCATTTGACTGGCAACTCAGCGAACTGCAACGCCTATGGTACGGCGGATTAGCTCATAAATGGATAACAGGAATTCCTATTAGTCAATTAATCAGAGATCGCGTAATTAGAGCTCGCAAGGAGGACCCAATGGCAAAGGCATCTCCCATAATAAGAACTGTACTCTCTGTAATCGAAAAAAAAGTAAGATTTAGCCTTGTTAAATATTTCAGCGCATATGAAGACATACTACATCAGGTAATGATCGATAGACGTCACCCAGAACAAACCATCAAAATAGCTCCCTACCACACCTTCTTAGAATTTGGTTCGTGCGATAAAGTCAACCTAAGCTTAATGGCTCTAGGTTTTTCTAGATTCACTGCTCTTCGCCTTAAAGGCAGACTCAACTGGGCAGATTCTTCAGAGCCCGAAGACTATCTTGAAATATTAATAAAACAGGACATTTCAAAACTAGGACTTCCAAAAATGTGTCAGCATGAGATTGAAGATATTCTAGGGTTAAAACAGGGATAACGCAGGATCGTAGAATAAAAATTGGACGGGTTTATTTTCAAGAAAATACACCTACCGTTTTTAGGCTTACCCACCATTAACAACAGCCTTAAGCAGCGCTGATTATTAGACAGAGAAAGCTCGATCAGATCCAACAAGATTTTCCAACACCTATTGAATGGAAACAATAATGCTGACAATACAATCACCCAACAACTACAACGAAATGCTTGTAGGTCTAAACAAAGGAACATCCATCACTACATTTATATTTTTTGTAGCTCTTCGCTACTTTGAAATGGTTCCAAACATTATAATTCCAGAATCTTTAATACCACCACTAAAGGACTATAAAGAGTTCATAGACTGGGTAGTCTCATTCGGCGCCTTACCATTGGCCGCTGCATTGCTTGCAGCTTTTTTTAGTAGTTTTTTTGAGGTGCACAACAAAATATCGAAACTGCTTGGCATCAGATACGCGTGGGATAAGTTCTTCATAATAAAACCACTACTCGCAAATGCAAATATAAACAAAGACTTGAGTCGCTCTGAAATAAAGTTAGCCATGAGCAAGTTTTACTATCCAGAAGCAAAGAAGATAGATCAGCATTATGTTCAGCTGTTCTGGCGATATGCTATGTTTTTCTGGGTTTTCTTTGAGCATAATTTTGTTGTTTTGGTTACTACCTCGATCCTTGAATTCATCTACAGAGACAAATCATTCACTGCTCTGTGGCTATATCTACTTGCCCTCTTCGCAGTCACGCTAGCCCAATGGTTTTTTGTGACCGTTCAAAAATCCAAAGATCAGGCCAAACAAATACCTACCCAAGCCACGAAAGAATATTTCAAATAACAAGGACGTAACTCATGAGATATTTAGTAAATGGCACGCTCATCCGTTCAGAAAATGCCGCCAAGCCGCATACACAAAAGTCAAAACCTGTAGAAGATTATTTACTTTGCCGCGGTAAAGCTCACTCTATCCTTGATTTTGGCTGCGGAAAGTTAAGGTACTCCGACACATTAACAAAAATAGCCACCTCCGTGACTTTTGTAGATTCTCAGATACAGCTTTCTCGAAAACAAATTATAAGAGACGAACAAACCTCAGTAACTGAATTCGTATCAAAAAACTATCCACACTGTAAAACGGTACCATTCGAAAAATTACAGGAACACCAAGAACAGTACAACCTAATAACATGCACAAACGTCCTCTCTGCAATCCCCTGCTCAGAAACCCTTAGCAACGTAATACTGAACATTAAAAAGCTCCTTTCCAGAGATGGAGTTGCTGTATTTATCAATCAACACCGCAGCTCGTATTTTAAAAAATTCGAATCTGGCAAAAAACATCTAAATGGATACATATACAAAAATCAAAAATCCACCACTTATTATGGGATTTTTAACAAGACAAATACACAAGAGCTCCTGCTCGATAACGGCTTTGAAATCATTAAGTCTTGGTGTGTGGGGGAAAGCACTTTTGTCGAGGCTCGTTCACCGCAATCTGATATTTAGGCACATGAACAAAACGCAACGAAACGCGGGTGAGACACTATTTTCCGATTTTTTTGGCGGATAGAAATTTAAGCTTTCGAAGGTTGCAGGAAAAGGGTCTGCGCGATACCCTCCCACCGTCGCTGCCAATTCAGCGACCGGGTGTGGAAACCCGTGTAATTCAAGGCGCAACAGCGCCCCCATCACGTCTGCCGGCGCTTTTTTTATGCCTGCGGCGTGAGTTATGGCGGCTGTGCGTGGGACGTCTTCGGGCGTGCCGGTTTCCTTGATTCCCGGTTTTCCACCCTGCGCACAGCTGTCACCCATTCGTGTGGAAACGAATGTGGCAGCTCCCCATATCAAGGAGTCTGATAATGCGCAGCATCAATCCGTACAAAATTTGGCTTTTCCCTCTACGCAATTCCCAATCGCGTAATACCCCACCGTCCACCCTCTCCCACCGCCTCTCCCTCATCGGAGGTGGCAAATGACCGATCAACCAGAACTCAAAACCATCGGCCTAACACCTGCCATCTACTGCTCCGATCAACCGCTGTTCCACGTCACTAACGGCGTTCCCCTCGGTGATGCGTTAGCCATGGCTTCTGATTTTCTGTTTCTCGCCAAGAAGCTGACCGAAGATGCCGCCTACGCCAGAGACACTGACCGCCATGCCTGGGCTGCGCATTATTTGACGGCGATGAGTAAGGCGGTGGTTGATGATGCGGTGAAAGTGCTTAGGCGGGATGGTACTGATGCCGGTCGGTAAGGAATAAGGTCTGGGGGAGCGAAATGCTTGCGATGACGACAGTGCATTCCGCATTGATGTTGGCTGACCTGGCGCTTTCGCGGGCAAGCCCGCTCCCACAGGAATTGTGCTCGACTGACAGGTATTTGTAGCCTCGAGACCGTCGGGGCTTTTGATCATTCAGGTCACAGCAAACACTGAAATACTTCATAGCCAATTTCCCCCTACACCGCTGCTGCTCCTACTCCGCCTGATCTGTCGTCCGCACCGCAATCTCAATCGCCCGAATACTGATCGCCGCAAATATCGCCGTCATCAGCACCCCGTTGAATCCCAGCAAAATCGCCAATATCCGCGAGACGGCCAGTTTGGGGACGAGTTCTCCATAACCGATGGTCAGGCCGGTCACGAACGCGAAGTAGATGCCGTCAAAGGGATCCCATCCTTCAAGAAAGCTGATGATCAGGCCGAACAGCACAATCAAAAACAGCAGGATGGAAAAAATTGGCCAGACAACGTGAAAGTAAAACCTGACGGCTTTGTAGAACTCGCGACGGACGTGCGATGCATGAGTGGTGTTCATGTTGTGGACCTCTTGGGACTGGCCTGACCGGCAATTGAATGCATGGCGTTTCAATACCCTCTCAGCTTGGCACAAGCGTGCTCAAGGACTGTTCGAAAGATGTTAATGAGCGAACGCCTCGGGCCGTACTCTTCTAGACTTAACGGGTAGTCGTAGACAGAATCGAACACGTCGCTTTGGTGCAGATGAATCAAAGGCAGCATGGCAAGCTGCCTGTTATGCCCTGAAGAGGTGCGGCAAAGACTGCACCGGGCCCAACAAGATGCCCGCTCAGGGTGCCTGGCCAACGGCCTGAAAATGCCACGATTCCGTGACGTGGTGTGACTGCCGCAGCCGACACTTTCGGACAACTGACAACCGCCTGGTTTGTCCGTGATCGTGAGGAATGCTGTATGCCTGATGAAATGTTGCACCTGCCTATGGTCAACAGCCTGCTGGAGCGCCACAAACGTTCCCCCGGCGCACTGTTGCCGATCCTTCATGAGATTCAGGAGGGCATTGGTTACATCCCCGATGCCGCCATCCCCGAGATTGCCCACGCCCTCAACCTGAGTCAGGCCGAGGTTCGCGGGGTGATCAGTTTCTACCATGACTTCCGTACCGCGCCGCCGGCCCGGCATATCTTGCGCCTGTGTCGGGCCGAGTCCTGCCAGAGCCGTGGCGCCGAACAGCTCGCCGCGCAGTTGCGCGAACGCCTGCAACTGGACGACCACGGCAGCAGCGCCGACGGCAGCATCAGTTTGCGCCCGGTGTATTGCCTTGGCGCGTGTGCCTGTTCGCCCGCTCTGGAGCTGGATGGTCAAGTGCATGCGCGGCTTAGTGCCGAGCGTCTGGATGCCCTGCTCGACGCTTGCCGGGAGGACGCATGATGCCGGCTTTCTATTTGTCCTCGGATTCGGTGGCCCGTGCCGTGGGTACCGAAGAGGTTGCGGTAGCCCTTATCACCCACGCCCGGGGACGCTCTGTTCCCCAGGAATTGCAACGTACCAGTTCGCGCGGTCTGTATTGGCTGGAACCGCTGCTTGAGGTGGACAGCCCGCAAGGCCGTATCGGCTTCGGCCCGCTGACTGCCGCCGACGTGCCTTCCGTGCTCGATGCATTGCAAGGCGAGCCGTCCGCGCATCCACTGGCCTTGGGCCTGGTGGAAGAATTGCCGTATCTCAAGACCCAACAACGCCTGCTGTTTGCCCGCGCCGGCATCACCCGGCCGCTGTATCTCGACGATTACCTGGATCATGGCGGTTTCGAGGGGTTGAAAAGAGCCGTCACCCTCGGTGGTGAACAGACCGCGACCGAGGTGTTCGATTCAGGCTTGCGTGGCCGTGGCGGCGCAGCCTTCCCTGCCGGGATCAAATGGCGCACGGTGCGCGCTACCGAAGCGGCGCAGAAATACATTGTGTGCAATGCCGACGAAGGCGATTCCGGCACCTTCGCCGACCGCATGTTGATGGAAGGCGACCCCTTCCTGCTGATCGAAGGCATGGCCATTGCCGGTATCACTGTTGGCGCCACTTACGGCTACATCTACGTGCGCTCGGAATATCCACAAGCCGTCGCCGTGCTTCGCGCGGCACTGAATATCGCTCGATCTGCCGGTTACCTGGGTGCCAATGTTGCCGGCAGCGGCCAGGCCTTCGACATGGAAGTGCGCGTCGGTGCCGGCGCTTACATCTGCGGAGAGGAAACCGCGCTGCTGGATTCTCTGGAAGGCAAGCGCGGGATCGTTCGCGCCAAGCCACCGATTCCCGCCCTGCAGGGGCTGTTCGGCTTGCCGACTCTGGTGCATAACGTGCTGACCCTGGCCTCGGTGCCGCTGATTCTGGCCAAGGGCGCGCAGTTCTATCGCGATTACGGCATGGGCCGCTCTTTGGGCACCATGCCCTTTCAGTTGGCGGGCAACGTTCGTCACGGCGGCCTGGTTGAGCGGGCCTTTGGCCTGACGCTGCGGGAACTGGTGGAAGACTACGGCGGTGGCACCGCCAGCGGCCGGCCGCTGAAAGCCGCCCAAGTGGGTGGCCCGCTCGGTGCCTGGGTGCCGCCCGCGCAATTCGATACGCCGCTGGATTACGAAGCCTTCACCGCCATCGGCGCCATGCTCGGACACGGCGGTGTGGTGGTGGCTGATGACAGCCTGGACATGGCCCACATGGCACGTTTCGCCATGCAGTTCTGCGCCGAGGAATCCTGTGGCAAATGCACCCCATGCCGCATCGGCTCGACCCGGGGCGTGGAGGTGATAGACCGCCTGCTGGCCGCGCCTGACCAGGACAGTCGTGATGAGCAGGTGATCATCCTCAAGGACCTGTGCGACACCCTGCAATACGGTTCGCTGTGCGCGTTAGGCGGCATGACTTCCTATCCAGTCGTCAGCGCCCTCAAGTACTTCCCCGCCGACTTCGGTCTGCAGTCCTCGGAGGCCGACCAATGATCACTCTCTTCGATCCGAAAACCGATATCGACCTGGGTACCCCTGCCCGCGACAGTCAGGTGCAAGTCACCCTCAATATCGATGGCCGCAGCATCAGCGTGCCCGAAGGCACCTCAGTGATGCGTGCCGCCGCGCTGCTGGGCACCACCATTCCCAAACTGTGCGCCACCGATAGCCTGGAAGCCTTCGGCTCCTGCCGCATGTGCCTGGTGGAGATCGACGGCATGCGTGGTTATCCGGCCTCCTGCACCACGCCGGTCAGCGAAGGCATGAGCGTCCATACCCAGACGCCAAAACTCGCGACCCTGCGCCGCAACGTCATGGAGCTGTACATCTCCGATCACCCGCTCGATTGCCTGACCTGCTCGGCCAACGGCAACTGCGAGTTGCAAACCGTCGCCGGTCAGGTCGGCCTGCGAGAAGTGCGTTACGGCTATGAAGGCGACAACCATCTGGCGGATGTGAAGGACACTTCCAATCCCTACTTCGACTACGACCCGAGCAAATGCATCGTCTGCAACCGTTGCGTGCGCGCCTGCGAAGAAACCCAGGGCACCTTCGCCCTGACCATTACCGGGCGCGGTTTCGAATCCCGTGTCGCGGCCGCCGGGGGCGAGAACTTCCTGGACTCGGAATGCGTGTCCTGCGGTGCTTGTGTGCAAGCCTGCCCGACCGCGACGCTGATGGAAAAAAGCGTGGTCGAACTGGGGCAACCGGAACACAGTGTGATCACCACTTGCGCTTATTGCGGTGTGGGCTGTTCGTTCCGCGCCGAGATGAAAGGCGACCAACTGGTGCGCATGGTTCCAGACAAGAACGGCCAGGCCAACCACGGCCACTCCTGCGTCAAAGGACGCTTTGCCTGGGGCTACGCCACCCATCCGGATCGCATCACCAAGCCGATGATCCGCAAGCATATCAATGACCCTTGGCAGGAAGTCAGCTGGGATGAAGCGGTGACCTATGCCGCCAGCGAATTCCGTCGGCTGCAGCAAAAATATGGCCGGGACTCCATTGGCGGCATCACCTCCAGCCGCTGCACCAATGAAGAAACCTATCTGGTGCAAAAACTGATACGCGCCGCCTTCGGCAACAACAACGTCGACACCTGTGCGCGGGTCTGCCACTCGCCGACCGGCTATGGCCTGAAACAAACCCTGGGCGAGTCTGCCGGCACCCAGAGTTTCGATTCGGTGATGCAGGCCGACGTGATTCTGGTCATGGGCGCCAACCCCAGCGATGCCCACCCGGTGTTCGCCTCCCAGCTCAAACGTCGCCTGCGTGAAGGCGCGCGGCTGATCGTCATCGACCCACGACGCATTGATCTGGTGGACTCGGCGCATGCACGCGCCGAATTGCACCTGGCCCTGCGCCCAGGCACCAACGTCGCCATGCTCAACGCCTTGGCCCACGTTATCGTCACCGAAGGCCTGCTCAATCAAACCTTTATCGACGCCCGCTGCGAAGGCACTGATTTCGCCCGCTGGAGCGAGTTCGTCAGCCGCCCGGAAAACTCGCCGGAAACCCTTGGCGCCATCTGCGGCGTAGACCCTGCCGACATCCGCGCCGCCGCTCGTCTGTATGCCACCGGCGGCAACGCGGCGATCTACTACGGCCTGGGCGTCACCGAGCACAGCCAGGGCAGCACCGCGGTCATGGGCATCGCCAACCTGGCCATGGCTACCGGCAACATCGGCCGCGAAGGCGTGGGCGTGAACCCGCTGCGTGGGCAAAACAACGTTCAAGGCTCCTGCGACATGGGCTCCTTCCCCCACGAATTGCCTGGCTACCGCCACGTCTCTAACGAAGCGGTTCGGGCGCAGTTCGAACAGGCGTGGAACGTCACTCTGCAACCTGATCCGGGACTGCGCATTCCCAACATGTTCGAGGCAGCACTGGGCGGTAGCTTTAAAGGTTTGTATTGCCAAGGCGAAGACATCGCCCAGAGCGACCCGAATACCCAGCACGTCACCGCGGCGCTGTCGGCCATGGAATGCGTGGTGGTGCAGGATATTTTCCTCAACGAAACCGCCAAGTTCGCCCACGTATTCCTGCCAGGCAGCTCGTTCCTGGAAAAAGACGGCACCTTCACCAATGCCGAGCGGCGCATTTCTCGTGTGCGTAAAGTCATGGAACCGCTGGGTGGCAAGGCCGACTGGGAAGGCACCGTAGCGCTGTCCAACGCACTCGGTTACCCGATGAGTTACCAGCACCCGTCAGAAATCATGGATGAAATCGCCAGCCTGACGCCGACCTTCACCAACGTCAGCTATGCCGAACTGGATCGCCACGGCAGCCTGCAATGGCCGTGCAACGCCGCGGCACCCGACGGCACGCCGACCATGCACATCGAAGAGTTCGTGCGCGGCAAGGGCCGCTTCATGCTCACCGGTTACGTGCCTACCGAGGAAAAGGTCAACAGTCGCTATCCCCTGCTGCTGACCACCGGGCGCATCCTCAGCCAATACAACGTCGGCGCCCAGACCCGGCGTACCGACAACGTCGCCTGGCACCACGAAGACCGCCTGGAAATCCACCCGACCGATGCCGAGAGCCGTGGCATCAACGAAGGGGACTGGGTCGGCATCGGCAGCCGCGCCGGGCAGACCGTTCTGCGTGCGCGGATCACCGAACGGGTAGCCCCGGGCGTGGTGTACACCACCTTTCACTTCCCTGAGTCGGGGGCCAACGTGATCACCACTGACAATTCCGACTGGGCTACCAACTGTCCGGAATACAAGGTCACCGCCGTGGAAGTCAGCCGCGTCTACCACCCTTCGGAATGGCAAAAACGCTATCAGGCGTTCAGCGACGAACAGCAACGCCTGCTCGACGAACGCCGCCAGGCGCGTGGCGCTAAAGCGGAGGTACGCCGATGAGTACCGATAACCTGATCAAAATGGCCAACCAGATCGCCCAGTATTTCGCCAGCGAGCCGGACCAGAAACAGGCAGTGCTCGGCGTGCGTAATCATCTGCAGATGTACTGGACGCCCGGCATGCGCAAGGAATTGCTGGCCTGGCAGACGGCGCATCAAGGGGCAGACTTGCACCCACTGGCGCAGGCAGCGGTCAGTGGGGCGGGCTGGGAGGCTTAGGTACGCTTGATCCGTTGGAATCAGCCCTGAGCTTTCGGGGCTTTCCATCTTTCCAAACTAGAACTCGACCCGTTGGTAGGCGCCTTCAGCGCCTACATTGTGACCAAAACCGCATGATTCACCGGCCGTACGCGTTACCGTGAGCAGGTCTTTTTTAATGTCGAAGTCGTATTCACAGTCACCATCATCTCCACTCATGGCGTAATGAGCCTTGCCGTTATCAAACGCTAATACCGTTGAAAACTCACCGAGATTGGGACCGTAATACATCGCCATCAGGCCTGCGTAATAACCCTCGAAATCAACTTGGTATTTCATGCCTTGTGGCTTGATCGTCATGGAATTCCATAACGAAGCCCCGGCATATTGCCAATACTGCCCTTGCGGTTTGCTTGACTGTTTCTCCAGGGCGTTCTTGATATCGCCGCTGATTTTCCCGAGGTTGAACATCGATTTTTTGTCGTTGGGCAGAATACTCAACCACGCCCGAGCCTTCAGGTAATTGCCTTCGTGGACGTAGGTCAGTGCCACGTTGTTGTAGGCCAACGCGACTTTTTCTTCGTCCAGCTGACAACTCTCAGACCAACCGGCTTGCTGCTCATATTGTTCCCGAGCCTTGGCATATTGCTTGAGCTTGTAATATTTCCCACCCTCGGCGGAATACTCGCTGACTTTAAGGCAGTTGGCGGTGGCCTCCTCCTCAGTAATGTCTGCGTGAGCAAAAAATGGGGTGATGAGCAGCAGGAGGATCGCTTCAATCTGTATGAAGCGGCGCCATTTAATGTCCATATTATTTCTCTGTTTGAATGTCGACCCGTTGTTCTGATCGCAGCAATAAACGGGAATTTCTGCTGGCCTGGCCGCTGAGCGGCCAGGCCCTGTTATCAGTGCCGCGAAACTATCCGCGCCACAAGATTTTCCCTGTGCACCTTGATTTCCCCCGTCACATCCGGCCCCTCATAAACCATTGAGGTTTCATAGTTGGCCCAGCGGTCACGTCTCGCACTGAACCAGTTAAATGATCCCATACACAGCAACTCATCGTCGGCCATGACGATTTTGCTATGTACCCGGGCCACCACATGGGAGTCGATGCGCTGGCCTCGCAGGGCCTCAATGGCGTGCTTGAGTTCATCTCTTTTCGCTTGAATGTCAGGCGATTTTTCTGAAATGTTGAAATCCCTGTCGGTATAAACCCGCACTTTGACGCCTCGCTCAACCGCGGCACTCATTGCCTCCCATGCGCCGATCTCGTGGATCCGCTTCAATATAATCCATGGCGAAACGATGTGTACTTCACGCATTGCGGTGGCCAAGGTTTTCAACAAGAAGTCGTCGTGAGCATCCGCGTTTACCAGATGGCTAAGTGTTGACCGGGGAGACTCCAGGTCTTTGCGCGGAAGGTATTCGAAAGCCAGCTCACTCGCAGGATCGCGTAGCAGGTAGTCAGCCAGCAGAGCACGAGGCTTACCTTTGGGCACCATGCCGAACAGGTCCATGTCGCCAAAAACCAGGAAGCTATCCTTGGCCCGGGAGACCGCTACGTTGAGCATGCTCGGTCGACGATCGATGAAGCCACCATCAGCGTGCTTGGAATACACCGCAGAAAAGATCACCACCGGCCGCGCCGCCCCCTGAAAGGAGTGAACGGTGCCGATGGTCAGCTCGCCTTCGCCTTTGCCAGTCTGGATGCCCAGTGCGGCGCATGCCTCGGCAATTGCTTGGGATTGCGCGCCGAAGGGCGTGATCACACCCACGATCTTCCACAACTCCAGCCCGTAACTTGCCTCCAGTTTCTCGCGGTGGGCAGCGATCCACGCCGCGATCGTTTCGGCCTCGAGACGGTTCATGCGGCTACGGCCGTTCTGCTGTCGGCAGATGCCATCCACATGCAGATAAGCCAAGCCTGGCAACAGGCCGCCTTGAGGTTTAGTACCACGCTTGGGCACCAATTTGCCTTGGTAACAAAGGGTGTTGCAGTAATCGACGATCGAGTCATAGCAACGACGATGTTCGTACAGGAACATGCCCCGGTCCATGTCGGGGTCGTACCAATAGCGACTGGCATTTTGGGCAATTTGCATCACGCTGCCCGATGCCGCACTCACACCCGTGGCGCAAAGTTTTGCATACGCTTCATCGACACCGACACTTGGCAACAGATTGCTACACAACAGGTTGCCGATGTCCACCGAGTCCGGGATCGACCAAATCGGTTCGATTTGCAACGTGTCCCCGATGACCAGGGCTTTCTTGCCCAAGGCAAAGGAAGCACCGGCGACTTCGGGCAAAACCTGACCGGCTTCGTCGACGATCAATAGATCGATGAGGTTGTACATGTAGTCTTCAATCAGACCCTGGCCGCTGTGCTTGCTGCCCTTCATATGGGCGGGCAGCATGAAGAAAGTCGACACGACGCAGGGTGTCAGTTTCATCCAGCGATACCATTTTTTTTCCAGGGCTTTTCGGCCGTTCTTGCTTTGGTCCTTGAGGATTTGTGGCAACGTTTGCTCGACTTCAAGCAACCAGCGCCCTTCCCAATAGTGCGTGCTCAACAGGAAGATCGGGAAGCGAATCCGAGTGTCGGCCAACGGATCGCAATCGTTCAGGGTCATGTCATCGGTCACAACATCGGGAGCCAGCTCCAGCGGCGACAGTGCTGATCGCCAACTCGCCAGGCGCTGCTTTAGCGCCAACTGCAACTCTTGTGCGGCGTCGATTTTCGCCTCAAGTGCGCTGATCTCGGCGCTTGTCGTGGCACGCCAGGCGGCCAGTGTTTCGCTGATTGCCAACACATTGTCCAGCGCGAGTAACTGGGTCAGTTGAGCCTCGTTCAGCAACGGCTCCGATGCCTGCAAAGCGTCGTGGCTCTGCTCGAGATGCAGCCGTGCACGAAGCAAGCGCTTTTGTTGAACAGGTGCAAACCAGGCGAAGATCACGTACCACAGCGATTCGTCGGCCAGGTACTTGCGGAACGAATTCTCCAGCGCTTTTTTTTTGGTGCTTTTGGCCTTGAGATTCTGCACGTCTTGCTGCGCAGCTGTGATACCGGCCTCAGGATCATCGCCCCACACCGCCACAAGTGCCTGGCGTGCGGTCGCCAGGGCTTGCCATGAGCGTTCGATGTTGTGCAATTCATTGGAACGAGCTTGCAGCGCGTGGTGCAACTGTCCAACAACCCCTTCCACCGTGGGCGACGGCAAGGAGGGGAAAGCCGTTGATGCTTTGCTCAACCACTCGTCTTTGGCCTGTTCCAGGTAACTGGCAGACTCGGTACCGGTAAAGAAGCTTTGGCACTGATATTTGCTCGATGTTACCGGGTCTGTGAATTTGCTCGGGAAATAAGCCCCAAAGCTTTTGATGTCCGGCAACCAGCGGCCGGCAAATGGCCCGCTGCCAGAGGCGAAATCGGTGGCGAAGGCATCGAGAATATTGGTCACCGCCTGGTTATTGGTAGAGCTGGCGACAATCACCGGCGGCTCTGCTCCAGCCAACGCAGCCTTGGCCCACAGCGAAGCCACAACCGATAGCAGCAAGGTGGTCTTGCCCGTACCGGGCGGCCCGTTCACCCCTAGAATGTCTCCGTCGTTGGAGGCCAGGAAATGTGCCAGGGCTCCACGTTGCTCACTGGCCAACGCATACTCATCGCTGGCATGGCCCAAACGTGTGGCAAAACCGGCATTTGGCGGCAAGCACGGTTCAGGGTCGAGCGATGCCTGACTGGCGTAGCGTTCAAATAGCGCGCTTTGGGGAGACGTGTCATGCAGGTGATCATACAAGCGCACAATGTGCTGACTGGCGCCGGATACCTTTTCTTCTTTGAACAGACACCATTCATTCGATCGTTCGTAGCCGTTATCGCCTTGCAGCCAACCTGAACTGACTTCGTCGACAAAACGCTGACAAAAACCCAAATACGTTGCCCACCGTTCGGCATATTCGTCGGTCGCGGCGGCCTGGCCTTCTTCGGGGGACTCGAATGCTGGCAGCGTGTTGACCGCCAAAAACCGATCGACGTCCGCGACATCGCCCAACGCGAAACAGCCTGACTCCAGAGGCTCCAGGATATCTCGCGGAATAACAGTGTTTTTAGTCGGAAAAAGTTGCCCGTGACGATTGATCTGCACATGCCCAAGCAGTGGCGTCACCAGCGCATGCATCCCGTTACGGGGTTTTCCGTGTTCCAGTCGCGCCTTGAATACCCAGGGCCGAATGGTGACTTCAAGCGTATGGCATTGCCGAGGCTCGTCCTTGAATAACGCTTCGACGGTCTCGCTTCCCAAGTAACCGGCGTGCAAGGCTTCGAGCGGGAGGTGAACATGGCCTGCCAGGTCATCGAGTTTCAGACCGCCGCTGCCATTCTCGGCGTCGACGAGGGAGTTGCGCCAATACTTGGCGAATTTCAGAGAGTTTTCGTTCATCGTCCTGATTCAGTCGTGTCGTACACCTGATGCCACTTTGTATGGCCAGGCACTAGCGGAAATGGGCCCATGCGTTCTTTCGCGAGCCTATTGGCTGGGGGGATCCAAAATGCGGAGGCAGGTTCAGCCCCCCGCTCAATCAGACCTTGGCAACAACTATCGCGGCGTTTCAACAGAAGCGATCAGACTGTCGTCATCAATGAGCAACGCCTGATTGGTCAACGCACTATCGTTGAGCAAACGCAGGGCTTTTTTCTCCCGCAACTTGGCGACCAGGCTTTCGCGATGGGTCATGGTGTGATTGATGAACGTCGTACGAGAGAGGATCAAACGGACAGGCGTTGGCAGCATTTCATAAGCTTTTTCGACCAACATGATGAAGACCTCATCATCCTTGAGCTTTTCTTCCGTAACAGTCAGCAGGCCATTGACCAAAACGTTTTCGACCTTGCCCCAGTTATTTTCCAAAAACTCCGAGGCTTTCGATGTGCCTGCCGAAAAATTGCCGGACACACTGTCTTTGGCTGCCATGGCCTTGTCGGCGATCCCGCCTGACAGAGCCCGCGCTTTATCCGTAAGAGACTTGAACATCTTCTACTCCATGAGATGTGGATCCATTTATGGGTCAGAACCTTAGCAGACGAAAATGTGATGGCATAGCGCCTTCACTCACGAAGTGACCGAAGGCGATTGGAATGACCTGTGCCCTACCCCACCTGCACCGGCAACACCACCAACGCTTCCAACCCGCCCTTCGCCCGATTGAGCAGCCGTAATTCTCCGCCATGCTCCAGCACAATTGCCCGAGCCGCCGACAACCCTAAACCCACCCCACCGGTACTCTTGTTCCGCGAACCCTCCAGACGAAAAAACGGTGTAAACACCTGTTCAAGACTGAACTCAGGAATACCCGGCCCACGATCCAGTATTTTGATCCGCACCTGGCCGGCGCTCGGGATCAGTTCAACGCCCGGCTCACTGCCGTACTTGATAGCGTTATCGAGCAAGTTGGTAATCACCCGTTTAAGCCCCAGCGGACGTCCGAAATACACCCACCGCAGCGGCCCGCTGAACGCAATGTCGATGCCCTGATCCCGGTAATCATCAAGCAAGGTTTGCAGCAGTTCTGCCAGATCAAACTGGGTCGCCGGTTCAAGCCGCGCATCATCACGGAAAAACTCCAGCGCCGAATTGATCATTGCCTGCATTTCATCCACGTCACGAAACAGTCGTTGCTGTTGCTCGCTGTCTTCGATGAATTCGCCTCGCAAGCGCATCCGCGTCAGAGGCGCGCGCAGGTCATGGGAGATGGCGGCGAGCATTTGCGTACGGTCGCGGATGAAGTGTTGCAGCTGCGCCTGCATGGCGTTGAACGCGAGAATGGCCTGGCGGATTTCGTGGGGCCCGAGCGGCTCGATCGGCGGTGCGCGGAAATCCACGCCAAAGCGGCGGGCGCCTTCGGCAAAGCGCTGCAAAGGTGTGGCGAGGCGTCGGGTGGCGATCAGCGCGACCAATGCGGTGGAGATCAACACCAGCAGGATGACAATCAGGTAGCGTGGCGTTTCGTCGAGACCCCAACTGCGCGACGGCGCGGAGAACATCAGCCATGATGAATCCGATAGCTCGATCAGCAGCGCGTAATGCGCGTCTGCCGTGTGCTCCGGCCAGTCTGCCGGTTCATAGGCTTCGATGCGCCGGTCAGGGGCTCTGAGCATCGGCTGCAGAATGGTCGAGCCAATGTCAGACTTCGGATCATCCACCGTCGGCAAATTGAGATCGTGCCGATCAGGATGCCACGTGACAGTGAAGCCGTTCTCATTGGCGGCTTGTGCCAATGGGTTGCGCAGCGTCACCGGGGCGGCCTCGATGACGCGGGTGATGGCAGCGGCTTTTTGCAGCAAACCGATCTCGGTCAAGGGCGGGCGCGCCCATACACCGGCCAGTTGGATAAATAACCCGTTGAGCGCCAGGGAAATGAGCATGGCCAGGATGATCGTCAACGCGATCCAGCGCGCTACCGTATCCTGCGGCCATTCTCGGGGGCGAATCCGCTTCAGCCAGCTCATCGCCGCGTCACGCTGGGAGTAAACAGATAACCGCCATTGCGCACGGTGCGGATCATCGCCGGCCGCTTCGTGTCGGACTCGAGTTTGCGTCGCAGCCGGCTGACCTGAACGTCGATGCTGCGATCGAATGCCTCATGGCATTGCCCGCGCGCCAGGTCCAGCAATTGTTCGCGGGTAAGAATGCGTTGGGGGTTTTCGACGAAGACCAGCAGCAAGTCGAACTCACCCGCCGACAGCGGGATCATCACGTTATCCGGCGAGCGCAATTCACGGCGGGTAACGTCCAGGTGCCAGTCGGCGAAATCAATCAGCGGCCGTGGCCGTTCCTGCGGCACCGGCCGGCGCTCGTCCACACGACGCAGCACGGCGCGCACTCGGGCCAACAGTTCACGGGCGTCGAAAGGCTTGGTCAGATAATCATCGGCGCCCAGCTCCAGGCCAACCACCCGATCACTGAGTTCGCCCATGGCCGTCAGCATGATCACTGGTATGGCGTATCGAATCCGCAGTTGCTGACACAGGATCAGGCCGTTGTCGCCGGGCAACATCACGTCAAGAATGATCAGGTCTGGCGCCTGGCGTCCGATGGCCGCCCACAGTGACGCGCCGTCAGTGGCGACCTCAACGCTGTAGCCGTGCTGCACGAAGAATTTTTTCAGTAGATCAAGGACTTCAAGGTCGTCGTCGACAATTAAAAGGCTGTTCACCAAAGGTCACTTAAGGGGCGAATGGAACCGCTATCTAAAACCATTCATGGCCGGGCGTCATATATTTCAACTCTGCAATAAAGCGTCAGCGGCGCAATAAACCAGACATCTTTGCGCAAGGCCCGGAGTTCAGCATCACCGCAAACTCCTCCTGAGACTTGCATTCATGTTGCCTTTCAAGTGTGCTCCCTGGCTGACCCGCAACACCTCAATTGCCGTGTTGGCAGGGCTGACAGGCTGCAGCAGCCAATTGCAGCCCAACACCGATGTTGCCTGCGCCGATGTCGCCTATTCGGTGTACGACCCGGCAGAACCGTTCAATCGCGCAGTCTTTGCGTTCAACCGGACAGTCGACGACTACGCTGTGGCGCCGGTCGCTCGCGGCTATCGCTACTTGCCGGACTTTTTCCAGACCGGTGTGCATAACTTTGTGGCGAACTTCGGTGAGCCCAAGGTCTTTATCAACGACCTGCTGCAAGGCAACCCCATGCGCTCGGTCAATACCCTGGGACGTTTCGCACTCAATACCACGGTGGGGGTGGTGGGCTTGATCGACGTCTCCGGCATGGCCGGTATCCCGCGCCACGACGCGGACTTCGGCCAGACCTTCGGCGTGTGGGGCATCGGCAATGGTCCGATCGTCGAGCTGCCATTGCTTGGAACCTCCAACAGTCGCGACGCCGCCGGCCGGGTGCTCGGCTTTGTTGTCGACCCGTTCGGCAGCAATAGCGATACCGTGGAGACGCTGTCGACTATCAGCACTGTCGGTGACATCGTCGATGGTCGGGCAGAAGCCTTACCGCTGACCGACAGCCTGCAGAAATTGCCGGACTATTACAGCGCGTTGCGTGATGTGGTGGCCGAGCATCGTGCTGCTTATGTGGCCGATGGCAAACAAGGCTCGCCCGAGAACACCACCTCTCAATGCACAGGAGCACCGGCTGATGGGTTCTGAAAGCAATAGCCTGGTTCTGCAGCAACGGGTGACGCGGGACGACCCGGCCAATCTGCACTGCCGGGAAATTACCCTGCGCTTGTCAGCGGACTGTCGCCAACTGGTGCTCAGCCGATACACCGAACACTACGGGCCGGCACTAGTGCGCTGGATAGAGCGTAGTCATACCGTGTCCGTTGCCGACATGATTCGCTGGCTCGTGGCCAATGGCGAGGCAGATGTCATGAGAACAGACAGCCAGTCGCCGACTTGATTTCAGGATGATGAAGTGGAGGACGGCGACTTCCGGTCGTCTTCCCCGCTACTTATGTCGGGCCAAGATCGCAATCAGCCAGGAGCGACCCGATAATGCCGTACGAACTTTCCTGCGGACAAAACAAAACCCCTACCTGCAGATGCAGATAGGGGTTTCGGAATTTGATCTTGACGATGACCTACTCT
>NZ_MUNM01000076.1 GCF_002286815.1 Pseudomonas sp. PICF141 | reverse complement strand
TGGAATCAGCGCCACCAGCCGTCCGACTTCGTCGTAGCGGTATTCGGTGACGGCGCCGAGCGGATCCTGTTCGGCCACCAAGCGGCCCTGATCGTCATAAGCCTTGAGGTGTTCGCCACCGTCCAACTCAACCTTGCGCACCAGCCGCGCACGGTCGTCGTGGACGTAAACCTCTTCGCTGCCATCGAGGTTCTGGACGGTGACGCGGCCCTCGTCGTCCCAGACGTAACGCGTGTCCATCTGCGAAAACGACGCCCAATGGCGGATACAGCGCGCGGCCTTGCCGGACCGTTCCCACTCCCAGAAAAAACTCGCCCCACCGGCCAGTTGCCGCTGCAGAATCACGTGCTGGTCGTCGTAATCGTAACGCTCGCTTTCACCGGCGGCGTTGGTCGTTTCGATCAAGCGTTGGCGGGCGTCGTAGCGATAGAAAATCAGCGTCTGCTCTGTACGCCAGGCTTCACCTCCAGCATCGGTGGGATGAAACGACTGATATTCGATGGCGACGAGGTGCCTGCGCTCGTAGCACAACAGCAGGGAACGACCGGCGCCGTTATCGAGGCGCTGGATGCGCTGCTGACGGTCGCGAGTGATGTGGAGTCGGTTGTTGTAGGCGTCGCTGATCGCCGTCAAGCGACCCTCTTGAAAGTGATAGAACCGGCTCGTCTCGCCGGCCAACGCAAGAATCAATTCTTCCGACTCATTCCCAAGGTAAATCGCCGCGCGTGACAGGCTGTTGTGAATCGCCGGGCGTTCGCGGTTTGGCAGCGGAAAGGTGGTGCGGCGGTTCTCGTGGTCGATCCAGACGACCTGATCACCCTCGATTTCCAGCCGATGGGCGAGCGAATGGCTCCAGCCAAAGCCCAGCCCGCAATCGACTTGCGCCGCGCTGGTGCGGTAGAGCCGGGTGAAGTCGAACGACAGGATGCCGTCCAACGAACCGTCGGTGAGGGTTAGCAGCTCTTCACCGGTGACCATCGACACCGGGCAGCCGTTGGTGCAGGTCAGTGCCGCGCAATCGGTGCTGTCGCCGTTAGGGGTTTTCGCCTGACTCGGTGCATCGTCGTGAGGTTCGTGACGCCCCAGCCGGGTCATGGCGTTGGATTTGTCGCGAGCGATGGCGACTGGATTGTTCACCTGCATAACCGGCGAGTCGCCGGCACTGATCTGTAGCGGAACGGTTGGTGCAGGTTTCAGCGGTGCATTTCGCGCGCTGACCACGAGCGGTTTGAGCGCGCCAGCGTGGGCTGTCAGGTCAGATTTGGCCGTTAGTTCGGCCAGTCGCAAACTGGCCGCCGCCAACCACTGTCGCGCCTGCCGGGACTTGATCTTGTCCAGTACTTTGGCGCTCATGCCGAGCTTCAGGCCCGTAGGGCCGGTGAGACGCACCAGCAGGAAACTGATCAATAATTCTGTACGAATGTGCGCCACGACTTCAGCGATGTGCTGCGGCGGTAACATCTTCATCCAGCTGATGAAGGCGGCGAGATGGATGAACATCAATGGCTCATCGCTCAACATCAGCAACACATTGGCGATGGCTTCAGACGAGGCATCGAGCAGCGTCTCAAGCTCGCCTTCGGTCAGGTATTCAAGGAGTTTTTCGCTATTGGCTTGCAGATCTGCCACCAGGGCGTAGACCTGCTTCACGTCATCCCACAAACCCTGCAGCGCACGCTCGAGGCCGCGCCAGTCGGCCTGTTGCAGCAGGCCGTAGCGCTGAGTGAAGGTTGCCTCGGAGAAACCTGCCCATAAAGGCTCGAATTCATTCGACCATTCATTGCGCAACCAGCCTTCCAGCTCGCCGATCACGCCTTGATAGGAGGCATAGAGCGCTTTGACGTGATCAGCGCCAACGTTGGGAAAGAAGGTGATGCGATAACGCTGGCCACGCCAGCAGTCGGGGATTTCGAGGATGCCGCTGGGGCCGATGATTTCGTGGACGGGCTCACCGAACGTCAGTTCCCCCTTACGCTGCGAGATAACCGGTTCGAGCATCACCGGCGTATCGCCGATCGGCACGAAACGTGCGGCTTCAAACAGGTGCACCAGGGTCAACGGACCGCTGGCAGGGCACATGGCGAGCGTTGAACTGACAGGGGTAGTGGAATCCTTCGGGGCGCTGAGCCGGACTTCGTTGCCGACCTTGAACACCTGTTCGACATCCAGTGCCCCAACGGTCCAGAAGTTTTCCGCCCAGGCCTCGTAGTCGTTGAGGCAGAGTCGAAAGTCACCGAGCAACGCTTCGACGTCCGGCTGTTCGGGGTCCATGGCAGTGACCACGAGCAGGCCAATGGCATTGTTCAAGGCCAGGACCTTGTCAGGTTCGAACATTCGCAGTCCCTCGCGCTGATTAATCTGGAGCGCAAGACTTTGCGGGGGATCAACGAGAAAAGAAGTCGGGAAAGGTGGTGTTTGGTGTAGGGGAAATCGCTAAATCATCGCGGGCGTCCCGACACAGTTTTTTGTATCCGCCAGGCATTGTCCGTTGCTCTCCGCCAACCGTGCTCGCTATGCTGCTGAACCCTTTAATCCATCACGATCCCGGCGTGCCTAGGCCGTTCTTGGGATGTCGTGAGAAATCGGATCAGATGCGATGAATGCACCCTTGGATGAGTTCGGCCCGATCAAGGCCGTGATTTTCGACATGGACGGCTTGTTGCTGGACACCGAGGGCATTTACACCGAGGTCACGTCGATCATTGCCGGGCGTTACGGCCGGACCTTCGACTGGCGCGTCAAGCAGAACATCATCGGTCGTGGCGCCTATGATCTGGCGCGCTATGTGGTCCAGGCGCTGGACTTGCCGATCACTGCCGAGGAGTTCCTGGTGATCCGTGAGCCCTTAATGCGCGAGCGTTTTCCGACGGCGCTGGCGATGCCCGGTGCAGAAGAGCTGGTTCGGCACTTGAAGGCCAACAACATTCCTATCGCGGTGGGCACCAGTTCTTCGCGCCAGTCGTTTGGCCAGAAAACCACCTTGCACCGCGACTGGTTCGCGCTGTTCGACTTCATCGTCACTGCGGATGACCCGGAAGTGGGTGCCGCCAAACCGGCGCCGGATATCTTCCTGACCGCGGCGCGGCGTTTGGGTGTTGCGCCCGGAGATTGCCTGGTGTTCGAGGATTCGCCGTTCGGTGTCACGGCGGCGAAAGCGGCGGGGATGACGGCGATTGCGATTCCGGATGCGGCGATGGCCGACGAAAAGTACGCACATGCCGATGGCATTCTTCGTACGTTGAAGGCGTTCAAGCCCAGTGCATGTGGTTTGCCGGCGCTTGAGTGGGCTTAATGCCTGTCTGATGGGGGAGCGGCCTTTTGTGGCGAGGGGGCTTGCCCCCGTTGGGGCGCGAAGCCCCCCGGTGACTGGTTTACGACTGCTGCGCAGTCGAACGGGGGCAAGCCCCCTCGCCACATAAAGCCCCTCACCACAAAAGCCCCTCACCACAAAAGCCCCCCCTCACTCTATCAATCCGCTTACGCAGTGACCTGTATCAGGCGCCGAAACCACCGTCGATGGTCAGGCTGGCACCGGTGATGTACCCGGCTTCGGGGCCGACAAGATAAGCGACGAAGCTGGCGATTTCTTCCACTTTGCCGTAACGACCCACGGCCATCAGCGGGATCAGGCTTTCAGCGAAGTCGCCGTTGGCAGGGTTCATGTCGGTGTCGACCGGGCCCGGTTGCACGTTGTTGATGGTGATACCCCGCGGACCGAGGTCGCGGGCCAGGCCTTTGGTCAGGCCGACCAGCGCCGATTTGCTCATGGCGTACGGGCCTCCACCGGCGAAGGGCATGCGCTCGGCATTGGTGCTGCCGATATTGATGATGCGACCGCCTTCGGTCATGTGTTTGGCCGCTTCCTGAGTGGCGATGAACACACTGCGCACATTGATTGCCAAGGTCTGGTCGAAATCTTCGAGTGTGAAGTCTTCCAGCGGTGCGACGGCCAGGACGCCTGCGTTGTTGACCAGGATGTCCAGGCGACCGAAGGCTTCGACGGTGGCATTAACGGCATTGCGGATCGCGACGGCATCGGCGCTGTCAGCCTTGATGGCCAGGGCTTTGCCGCCTGCGGTGGTAATGCTGTTTTGCAATTCCTCGGCTTTTGCGGTGGAGCTTACGTAAGTGAAGGCCACGCAAGCGCCTTCGGCGGCCAGGCGTTTGACGATGGCAGCACCGATGCCGCGTGAACCGCCTTGAATCAGAGCTACTTTACCGCTGAGGTGTTGAGTGGTCATGTCGATCTCCAGAAAATTCAAGGCGGGTTGCCTTGTTGTCGGAGTCGAGTATCGGCTTCGCATTCCCCGCCGGATAGACCGTCATTGCTATAGTCTGTGTAAACCAGAAGTTTATAGTGGCGCCTATGGAAACCTTCAGCAGTATCGAATGCTTCGTGCGTAGCGCCGAGGTTGGCAGCTTCGCCGAAGCAGCGCGGCGCTTGAGCCTGACGCCGGCGGCGGTGGGCAAGAGCGTTGCCAAGCTGGAGGCGCGACTGGGTGTGCGGCTGTTCCAGCGCAGCACGCGCAGCCTGACGCTGACTGAGGCCGGTCAGCTGTTTCTGGGCGAAGTCAGCGCCAGCCTGCACACGATCCAGAATGCCGTGGCCAACCTGGCCAGCGCCGAAGGACGTCCCGCCGGCACATTGAAAGTCAGCATGGGCACAGTGTTCGGGCGTTTGTACATCGTGCCGTTGCTGGGCGAGTTTCTGCGGCGATTTCCGGCGATCAACCCGGACTGGCATTTCGATAACCGCCAGGTCGACCTGATCGGCCAGGGTTTCGATGCGGCGATTGGAGGCGGATTCGAGCTGCCCCAAGGCGTAGTGGCGCGCAAGTTGACGCCGGCCCATCGGGTGTTGGTGGCTTCAGCCCACTACCTGGCGGGGCACGAGGCGATCATCGAGCCCGACGACCTCAAACATCACGACGGCATCTTGATACGCTCGCCCCAGACGGGGCGCGTGCGTTCCTGGCAGTTGACCAGTCGCACCCGGCAACACAGCCCGCTGACGCTCAAGGCGCGGATGACCATGAGCGATTCGGAAGCCGCCTGCGCCACGGCGGCTCAGGGGTTGGGCATTGCGCTGGTGAGCATGCCGTTTGCCGTGGGCTATCTGGAGGCGGGTACGTTGCAGCGGGTGCTGCCTGACTGGTACGTCGATGACGGCAACATTTCCATTTATTACGCCGAACACAAACTGCTGCCGGGCAAAACCCGGGCGTTTGTCGATTTCGTCATTGAACAGTTTTCGGAGCAGGAGTTGGGGCGGCGGTTCAGTGCGCTTTGAGCCTGGCTTGGGACCGAGGCGTGGCCATCGCGGGCAAGCCACGCTCCCACAGAACGATACAAACCTGTGGGTGGCCATCGCAGGCAAGCCTTCCCACAGAACGACACAAAACCTGTGGGAGCGAGGCTTGCCCGCGATGAACGATAACGCGGTTTAAGACTGTGATTTTTAAGCCTTGGATTTGCTGATGATGTTCCCGGCATGCAGTCCGCATTCTTTCTGCGTGGCTTCTTCCCACCACCAACGACCTTCGCGTTCATGCTGGTTCGGCAATACCGGACGGGTGCAAGGCTCGCAACCAATACTGATGAACCCGCGCTCATGCAGGCTGTTGTACGGCAGCTCCAGCATGCGGATGTAGCCCCAGATCTCTTCGCTGGTCATTTGCGCCAGCGGGTTGAATTTATACAGCGTGCGTTCCGGGGTGGAGAACGCGGTATCGATTTCCAGCACCGCGACCGCGCTGCGGGTGCCCGGGCTCTGGTCCCGACGCTGGCCGGTGGCCCAAGCGCTCACACCCGAGAGTTTGCGACGCAACGGCTCGATCTTGCGGATGCCGCAGCACTCGCCGTGACCGTCCTTGTAGAAACTGAACAAGCCTTTTTCCTTCACGAAAGGTTCGAGCTTGGTGGAGTCCGGCGATACCACTTCGATATCGATCTGGTAGTGCTCGCGCACCTGCTCGATGAAGCGGTAGGTTTCGGGGTGCAAACGACCGGTGTCGAGGCTGAACACCTTGACGTTCTTGTTCAGCTTCCAGGCCATGTCCACCAGCACCACATCCTCGGCGCCGCTGAAAGATATCCACAGGTCATCGCCGAACTCGGCGAACGCGAGTTTCAGGATGTCCTGTGCGGATTTGTTGGCATAGGTCGTGGCGAGTTCCACGACATCGAACGATGGGCTCATCAGGGCGGCTTCCTACAGGTCGGTGGCGCTGGGCGCTCTATATGCCGCCGATGGTAACAAAATCCTGCGGCGGCTGGTGTGCCCTCTGCATTGCACAGAGAAGGGCGAGTCGCTAGAGTTCGGCAGGCCTTTTGCTCGCTCGACTCAATAAACAGTACAAAATGGGAGTGTCTTGTGGAAATTGCCTGTCTGGATCTTGAAGGTGTGCTGGTCCCGGAAATCTGGATCGCCTTCGCCGAAAAAACCGGGATTGACTCTCTCAGGGCCACCACCCGGGACATTCCCGACTACGACGTGTTGATGAAGCAGCGCTTGCGGATTCTTGACGAACATGGCCTGAAGCTTTCCGACATTCAGGAAGTGATCGCCACGCTAAAGCCTCTGGAGGGCGCCAGCGAATTCGTCGACTGGCTGCGTGAGCGTTTCCAGGTGGTGATTCTGTCGGACACCTTTTACGAATTCTCCCAGCCACTGATGCGTCAACTGGGCTTCCCGACCTTGCTTTGCCATCGTCTGATTACCGACGATGCGGGTCGGGTCACCGGCTATCAGTTGCGTCAGAAAGACCCCAAGCGTCAGTCGGTATTGGCGTTCAAGAGCCTCTATTACCGGGTGATTGCGGCAGGAGATTCCTACAACGATACGACGATGCTGGGCGAGGCGGATGCGGGGATTCTGTTCCATGCACCGGACAATGTGATTCGCGAGTTTCCGCAATTCCCGGCGGTGCACAGCTTTGCGGAGTTGAAGCAAGAGTTCATCAAGGCTTCGAATCGGGCCTTGAGTTTGTAGTCGTTTTCGAGGACGTCTTCGCGGGCAAGCCTCGCTCCTACAGGATTTGTGTCGTTCGCCGGGAATGTGAACGGCACAAATCCTGTAGGAGCGAGGCTTGCCCGCGAAGCTTTTAAAGGCCTCGCAAAGTATCGAGCAGCACCTTCACCTTGGTTATCGATTCCTGATATTCCGCCTGCCAGTCCGAATCCGCGACGATTCCGCCGCCACCCCAGCAGCACACTTGCCCATCCTTGACCAGCAAACTGCGAATGGCGATGGAGCTGTCCATCTCCCCGCGCACGTCCAGGTACAGCAATGAACCGCAATACAACCCACGACGGGTCGGTTCCAGCTCATCGATGATCTGCATCGCCCGAATCTTCGGCGCGCCGGTAATCGAGCCGCCGGGGAAGCTGCCAGCGATCAAATCCAGCGCATCCTTGTCATCCGCCAGCTCGCCGGTCACGCTGCTCACCAGGTGATGCACGTTCGGATAGCTTTCCAGACTGAACAGCTCCGGTACCCGTACCGAGCCGATGCGGCAGGTTCGGCCGAGGTCGTTGCGCAGCAAATCGACGATCATCAGGTTTTCCGCGCGATCCTTGGGGCTGGCCAGCAGTTCGGCGGCGTTCGCCGCATCTTCAACTGCAGTCAGGCCGCGAGGGCGGGTGCCTTTGATCGGACGGGTTTCGACGTGGCGCTCACTGACTTTGACAAAACGCTCTGGCGACAGGCTCAGCACGGCGTCGCCGTCGGGCAGACTCTGGAAACCGGAAAAAGGTGTCGGGCACGCCGCCCGCAGCGCGCAGTACGCGGCCCATGGATCGCCCTGGCATTGCGCACGAAAGCGCTGGGCGAAGTTGACCTGATAGCAGTCGCCGGCCTGAATGTACTGCTGAATGCGTTCGAAAGCTTGTCGATAGTCATCGGCGCTCAAATCGGCGCTCATCGGGCTGTCCAGTTTGAACGGCGCGATCTGCCCGACCGCCGGTTGGGTGAACAATTCGAGCAGCCGCTGCCGCTCACTGTCGATCAGCGCCGGGTGAAACACCAGTTGGCTGGTGGCCAGGTGGTGATCGCTGATCAGGGCCCAGTCGTACAGCCCGAAACGAGCGTCAGGCAATTGCAGGTCGTCCCGCGCCTGGCTCGGCAGGTTTTCCAGATGCCGGCCGAAGTCATAGCTCAGATAACCGATCAGGCCACCGGCGAAAGGCAGGTCGAAAGGAACAGTGGCTTGGCCGAGTCGCGTCAACGTGTCGCGAAGGCGTTGCAGGAAATGGCTGCCGCTTTCATCCGGTAATACGGCCAAATGCTCCAGCGGCCAGGCGCTGAGCAGATCAAAGCGCCCACGTTCGGCGCTCGGCCGACCGCTGTCGAGCAGCACGGCACCGGGGGCATGACGAATCGCCGCGAAGTATTCGGCGGGATTGGCGCGATAGGGCAGCGGGTGTACGGAACAGGTCAGCATGGGCGGGGCAGATCAGCCATCGAGGCGGGGGAGCGATTGTAGTCCTCTGCGGGATTTGCTCCTAGAGGGGATGTCGGCAAGAGATACATCCGTGGCGAGGGAGGTGATCGTTCCCACGCTCCGCGTGGTAATGCCGCCACGGACGCTCTGCGTCCGTCTGTGACGCGGAGCGTCACGGATGCATTCCCACGCAGAGCATGGGAACGATCAGTGTAAGGGGTCAGCCCTCGACCGCAGGAATATGCCCGAACATTTCCTGGACGAACTCCACGCGTTCCTGCACGGTTTCGATTATCCCGCGGGCCTGCAATTCTTCCAGCCGCGCTTCGACCGCGTGAGTACGCAACGTCAACCCGCAGTCGTTGGCGATCTGAATGTTCAACCCGGGCCGGGCGTTCAGCTCAAGAATCAGTGGCCCTTTCTCTTGGTCGAGCACCATGTCGACACCGATGTAACCCAAGCCGCACAGTTCATAGCAGCCGGCCGCGAGCTTCATGAAACCGTCCCAGTAGGGCAGTTGCACGCCGTCCACTGCGTTGGTGGTGTCCGGGTGTTTGTTAATGATGTTGTTCAGCCAGGTGCCGCGCAATGTCAGGCCGGTGGCCAGATCGACGCCGACGCCGATGGCACCCTGGTGCAGGTTGGCCTTGCCGCCGGACTGGCGGGTCGGCAGGCGCAACATGGCCATCACCGGATAGCCCATCAACACGATGATGCGAATGTCCGGCACGCCTTCATAGCTGATGCTTTTAAAGATCTGGTCCGGGGTCACGCGGTATTCGATCAGCGCGCGGTCACGGTGACCGCCGAGCGAGTACAAGCCGGTGAGGATGCTGGAAATCTGATGCTCGATTTCCTCATGGCTGATGATCTTGCCCGACACCGTACGATAGCGGCCCTCGAAGCGGTCGGCGATCACCAGAATGCCGTCACCGCCGGCACCTTGGGCTGGTTTGACCACGAAATCGGTGCGCCCGCCGATGATCTCGCTGAGGTTGTCGATTTCCTTCTCGGTGGAGATCACGCCGTACAGCTCCGGCACATGGATGCCGGCGGCGATGGCGCGTTCCTTGGTGATGATCTTGTCATCGACGATCGGGTACAGGCTACGCTTGTTGTACTTGAGCACGTAGTCTGCGTTGCGCCGATTGATCCCCATGATGCCCCGGGCCTCCAGGGCTTTCCAGGTTTTCCAGAGACCGAACATCAGGCGTCAGCCTTCTTGAGGAAAGCTTTGAAACGCACCAGTTCGGTCAGGCGGTAACCGCGATAGCGACCCATGGCCAGCATGAAGCCCACCAGAATCAGCAGGATCGCCGGGAAGGTGAACACGAAGTACACCAGCTCAGGCACGCTCATGATCAAATGCGCCAAAGAGGCGGCGAACAGGGTGCCGATCGCCACTTTCATGGCATGGCCGCCGCCGCGTTCTTCCCAAGTGATCGACAGGCGTTCGATGGTCATGGTCAGAATCACCATCGGGAACAGCGCCACCGACAAACCGCGTTCCAGGCCCAGTTTGTGGCTGAACAGGCTGATTGCCGCGATCAGCACCACCACGAAGGTCAGCACCACCGATAGCCTTGGCAGCATCTGCAGCTTCAAATGTTCAAGATAGGAGCGCAGCGACAGCCCCAGCGTCGTGATAATCGTAAATAGCACGATGCCGAAACCGAGTTGGGTTTCCCGGAAGGCGAGGGCGATCAGTACCGGGGTAAAGGTGCCGAGTGTCTGAATGCCGATCAGGTTGCGCAGGATCAGGATCACCAGCACGCCGATCGGGATCATCACCATGATCATGAACGTCTGCTGGGTTTGCAGCGGCAGGCCGTACAGCGAGTAATCGAGGAAATTGGCGTCGGAATTTTCGTCGGTCAGCTTGGCCAGGCGAATGGCGTTCATTTCGCTGTTGTTCAGGCTGAAGGTGACGTTGGCTTTTTTGCCGCCATCGACGGTGATCAGGTTTTCATCGCCGGTCCACCACTGCAAGCGGTCGGTGGGCAGGCCTTGTTCGCCGGTTTCCGGGTTGAAGTACAGCCAGTCGGTACCATTGAAGCTGCGCAACCAGAGTTCCGGCGTTTGTGGTTGATCGGCCACCAAGCGGATGGTGTGGACCTTTTCGATCGGCACGTGGGCGATGGACAGTACCAGTTCGACAATTTTGGCTTTGTTCGCGGTGGACGGATCGCCGCCCAACAGCAGTTTCACGTTGTCGTCGTTGAGATTGTTGACGCGCTTGATGGCTTCGCCGATGAAGGTTTCGACGTCGGCCGAGTGTTGACGGATCGGCGCGAGCAGGGCCTCGGCGGCAATTTTTTCCGCGCCTTCGACGGCGATGCTGTCGCGGAAAGTCGGACCTTTGACCTTGGATTTTTCGCCGCTGTAGCGCTTGGTCAGCACCAATCGGTAATAAAGGGTCTGGTTGCCCTTGGCCCGACGCGCCGACCAGGTGACCTTGCGGTTGCCGTCGACACGGTTCACCGCCACGCCGTAATTATTGGAAATGAAACTCTCGTTGAGGCTCACGTAGTCGCGGCTCAGCGGTGGTACGAACATCTGGATCTTGATCGGATCCTTGGCGTTGGCGACGAATTCGACCTTGGTGTCGATGTTCCACAAGTCGTCGGTAGCGTCTTCGGTCACCGGAATTCCGAGCACGAAAATCTGATAGGCCGTAACTGAAATGCCCAGCACCACCAGGATGGCGATCAGCAGTTTCAGATGGAGGGTAAGAGAGCGCATTGGAATTACTCTGCGGTATGTGCGTCGGTGGCGCAGGCGGGTTTGCCAGCAGCGTATTTAAGACTGGGGTCGACCAGCGCATCGAAGCGTTTGAGCGCTTCGGAGCCGATCAGGAGCGGGTATTGGAAGGCACTGCGGTCGGTCAAGTTCACTTCGATGCTGCGTAAAGCCGAACCCATGCAGATATCCAGTTCGATGACCGGACGGGCGGTGTACTTTTTACCTTCTTCCGGGTCGTAGTCACCGGCCCGGCGCTTGATCTTGCTGACACGTGCCAGCGGTCGTTCGATCGGGTGCGAATGCGCGGCGTCGATGGCCAGATAGAAGCGCACCCAGGATTCGCCATTGCGTTTGAAACGTTTGATGTCGCGGGCACTCAACGAAGCGGTTTTCGCCCCGGTGTCGAGTTTGGCGGCCACTTCCAGATTGATGCCGTTCAGCGAAGCGTACTCATTGAGGCCGTACACAGTCTTTTCCCCTGCCGCGGCGAAAGCTGGCAGGCCAAGAAAACATAGGAATGTGGTGAAGGGCTTGAGTCTCATAAATCCTGGTGCGCAGCGGTCCGTTCTTCAATTCAAGGCCCTGGCATTGCTGCACAAGCTCCCTCGTATGCCTGTCTGCTGTTTATGACAGGCAATGCAGATGACAAGCAAATGCGGGCGGCATTCTAGCACGGTGGTTTTATGGCGCCAGCGCTGGCCGACGGCAGTAATCCTCAAAGGCTGCTTCGTTATGGTCAGAGCGGTTATTAGACGATTGTCGACAATATCAATTTATCCTTTGACGTAATCGGCCATATTCGCTAGTTTTTGCGGCATTGGTTTTCAAGGTGTCGACAATATGCTGGATCAACTCGATCCCCCGGTCACAGTTCAGGACGACTCGGAAACACTTTCCGAAAACGTCTTCCGACGCATTCAGGCGGCCATCGTCAAGGGCGAGATCGCCCCGGGAAGCAAAATCTCCGAGCCAGAGCTGGCGCGCACCTACGGCATTAGCCGCGGGCCGCTGCGTGAGGCGATTCACCGTCTGGAGGGCCAGCGTCTGCTGGTTCGCGTGCCGCACGTCGGGGCGCGGGTGGTATCGCTCAATCACGCCGAGCTGCTGGAACTCTACGAAATTCGCGAATCCCTGGAAGGCATGGCATGCCGTCTGGCGGCTGAACGCATGACGGTCGAAGAAATCGACGAACTGCGCCGGGTGCTGGAAACCCATGAGCGCGATGCGGCGTTTCAGGCCGGTGTCGGTTACTACCAGCAGGAAGGCGATTTCGACTTTCATTACCGGATCATTCAGGGCAGCGGCAACCGCACCCTGACCCAGATGCTATGCGGCGAGCTCTATCAGCTGGTGCGCATGTACCGCATCCAGTTTTCCACCACGCCCAATCGGCCGCGCCAGGCGTTTGCCGAACACCACCGAATTCTCGATGCCATCGCCGACCGTGACGGTGAATTGGCCGAGTTGTTGATGCGCCGCCACATCGGCGCCTCCAAACGCAATATCGCCCGTCACTATCAGGACGGCGCTAACCCGACAGCCACTGAACGAGGTGAGTCATGAGTTCCAACAAGAGCACTCCAGGCCAGCGTTTCCGCGATGCGGTCGCCAGCGAACATCCGCTGCAAGTCGTCGGCACGATCAATGCCAACCACGCACTGCTGGCCAAGCGCGCCGGTTTCAAGGCTATCTACCTGTCGGGTGGCGGGGTGGCTGCCGGCTCCCTCGGCGTGCCGGACCTGGGAATTACCGGTCTGGATGACGTGCTGACCGACGTGCGGCGCATCACTGACGTCTGCGACTTGCCACTGTTGGTGGACGTGGACACCGGTTTCGGTTCCTCGGCGTTCAACGTTGCCCGTACCGTGAAGTCGATGATCAAGTTCGGCGCGGCGGCGATTCACATCGAAGACCAGGTCGGTGCCAAGCGCTGCGGTCATCGTCCTAATAAAGAGATCGTTTCGCTGCAGGAAATGGTCGACCGCATCAAAGCGGCCGTCGATGCCCGCACCGATGACAGCTTCGTGATCATGGCGCGCACTGACGCGCTGGCGGTGGAAGGTCTTGAATCTGCGCTGGATCGCGCCGCGGCGTGTATCGAGGCCGGTGCCGACATGGTGTTCCCGGAAGCGATCACCGAACTTGAGATGTACAAACTGTTCGCCAGCCGTGTGAAAGCGCCGATCCTGGCCAACATCACCGAATTTGGCGCGACACCGCTGTATACCACCGAGCAACTCGCCGCCGCCGACGTGTCCCTGGTGTTGTACCCGCTGTCGGCGTTCCGGGCGATGAACAAGGCTGCGGAAAATGTCTACACCGCGATCCGCCGCGACGGCACGCAACAGAATGTGATCGACACCATGCAGACGCGCATGGAGCTTTACGATCGCATCGATTACCACACCTTCGAGCAGAAGCTCGATGCGTTGTTTGCGGCGAAGAAGTAATGAAAGCCCTGTAGGAGCGAAGCTTGCTCGCGAAGTCGGACTGACATTCAAAATCAATGTCGCCTGAGACACCGCTTTCGCGAGCAAGCTTCGCTCCCACAAGTTTCCCTGACAAATTCAAGAAAAACTGGAGACAGCAATGGCCGAAGCAAAAGTACTCAGTGGCGCCGGGCTCCGTGGCCAGGTTGCCGGGCAAACCGCACTGTCCACCGTGGGCCAGTCGGGCGCAGGCCTGACCTATCGCGGCTATGACGTTCGCGACCTGGCGGCTGACGCCCAATTTGAAGAAGTGGCTTACCTGCTGCTGTACGGCGAACTGCCGACCAAAGCGCAACTGGCTGCCTATACCCAGAAACTGAGCAAGCTGCGCGACCTGCCGCAAGCGCTGAAAGAGGTGCTGGAACGCATCCCCGCCGACGCTCATCCGATGGACGTGATGCGTACTGGTTGCTCATTTCTGGGCAACATCGAGCCGGAGAACGACTTCTGCGAGCAGCACGATAAAACCGACCGCCTGCTGGCCGCGTTCCCGGCGATCATGTGCTACTGGTATCGCTTCAGCCACGACGGCAAACGCATCAATTGCGTAACCGACGAAGCCTGCATCGGCGGCCATTTCCTGCACCTGCTGCACGACAAGAAGCCGAGCGAGTTGCACGTCAAGGTGATGAACGTTTCGCTGATCCTCTACGCGGAACACGAGTTCAATGCATCGACCTTCACCGCCCGGGTGTGCGCCTCGACGCTGTCCGATTTGTATTCCTGCATCACAGCAGCGATCGGTTCCCTGCGCGGCCCGCTGCACGGCGGCGCCAACGAAGCGGCGATGGAAATGATCGAGCGCTTTTCGTCGCCGGAAGAGGCCGTCGAAGGCACCCTCGACATGCTTGCGCGCAAGGACAAGATCATGGGCTTCGGCCACGCGATCTATAAGGACAACGATCCGCGCAACGAGGTGATCAAGCGCTGGTCGAAAAAACTCGCCGACGAAGTGGGCGACACGGTGTTGTTCCCGGTATCCGAAGCCATCGACGCAACCATGTGGGAGCAGAAGAAGCTGTTCCCGAACGCCGACTTCTACCATGCGTCGACGTACCACTTCATGGGCATCCCGACCAAGTTGTTCACACCGATTTTCGTCTGCTCGCGCCTGACCGGCTGGGCGGCGCATGTGTTCGAACAGCGTGCCAACAACCGCATCATCCGCCCGAGCGCCGAATACGTCGGCGTCGAACAGCGCAAGTTCGTGCCAATCGAACAACGCTGACTGGGAGGGCGCCGGTGCCGGTTGCTGAATGAACCGAGACCCCTGTAGGAGCGAAGCTTGCTCGCGAAGACGGACTGACATTCAACATCAATGTCGACCGACAGACCGCTTTCGCGAGCAAGCTTCGCTCCTACAGGGGATCGGTTTCGGTTCTGTAGCTGCGCCAGCCGCCCACCCTTTGTAACCACCGTGACCGAGTCCTGACGATGAACACAGAATTCCGCAAACCGCTGCCTGGCAGCCATCTGGATTATTTCGACGTCCGCGCGGCGGTCGAGGCCATTTCGCCTGGCGCCTACGACACCCTGCCGTACACCTCCCGCGTGCTGGCGGAAAACCTTGTGCGTCGCTGCGACCCGGCCACGCTTACCGAATCCCTGAAGCAATTCATCGAGCGCAAACGCGACCTCGACTTCCCATGGTTCCCCGCCCGCGTGGTGTGCCACGACATTCTCGGCCAGACCGCCCTGGTCGACCTCGCCGGCCTGCGCGATGCCATCGCCCTGCAAGGTGGTGACCCGGCGCAAGTGAACCCGGTGGTGCCGACGCAGTTGATCGTCGACCATTCCCTGGCCGTTGAACGCGGTGGCTTCGACCCGGAAGCGTTCGAGAAGAACCGCGCCATTGAAGACCGTCGCAACGAAGACCGTTTCCACTTCATCAACTGGACCAAAAAAGCCTTCAAGAACGTCGACGTGATCCCGCCAGGCAACGGGATCATGCACCAGATCAACCTGGAAAAAATGTCCCCGGTGATTCAGGTGCGTGATGGCGTGGCCTTCCCCGATACCTGCGTCGGCACCGACAGTCACACCCCGCACGTCGATGCGCTGGGCGTGATCGCCATTGGTGTGGGTGGCCTGGAAGCGGAGAGCGTGATGCTCGGTCGCGCATCGTGGATGCGTCTGCCGGAAAGCGTCGGTGTCGAACTCACTGGCAAGCTGCAACCGGGCATCACCGCCACCGACATGGTGCTGGCGCTGACCGAATACCTGCGCAAACAAAAGGTCGTTGGCGCATGGCTGGAATTCTTCGGTGAAGGGGCTTCGGCGCTGACTTTGGGCGACCGCGCGACCATTTCCAACATGGCCCCGGAATACGGTGCCACGGCGGCAATGTTCTACATCGACCAGCAGACCATCGACTACCTGAAACTCACCGGCCGTGAAGACGAGCAAGTGCAGTTGGTCGAGAATTACGCCAAACAGACCGGCCTTTGGGCTGACAGCCTGAAAGGCGCGCAATACGAGCGTGCGCTGAGCTTCGACCTGTCCTCGGTGGTGCGCAACATGGCTGGCCCGAGCAACCCGCACGCCCGTGTCGCCACGTCCGACCTCGCGGCCCAAGGTATCTCCGGCCAGTGGGACGACGTGCCCGGCCAGATGCCGGACGGCGCAGTGATCATCGCCGCGATCACCAGTTGCACCAACACCAGCAACCCGCGCAACGTGATTGCCGCCGGCCTGCTGGCGCGAAACGCCAACAAGCTTGGGCTGAGCCGCAAGCCGTGGGTCAAATCCTCACTGGCGCCGGGTTCGAAAACCGTGGCGTTGTATCTGGATGAAGCCGGGCTGACGACAGAACTGGAGCAACTGGGCTTCGGCGTCGTGGCCTTCGCCTGCACCACGTGCAACGGCATGTCCGGCGCGCTGGACCCGGTGATCCAGCAGGAAATCATCGACCGCGATCTGTACGCCACCGCTGTGCTGTCCGGTAACCGCAACTTCGACGGGCGGATTCACCCGTACGCGAAAAACGCGTTCCTGGCTTCGCCGCCATTGGTGGTGGCTTACGCCATTGCCGGGACCATCCGTTTCGACATCGAAAAAGATGTGCTGGGCGTGGTCGATGGCAAGGAAATCCGCCTGAAAGACATCTGGCCGAGCGACGAAGAAATCGACGCGGTGGTGAAAGCTTCCGTGAAACCGGAGCAGTTCCGTCAGGTGTACATCCCGATGTTCGCCATCCACGACGACACCGGCCCAAAGGTCACGCCGCTGTATGACTGGCGCGAGATGAGTACCTACATCCGCCGTCCGCCGTACTGGGAAGGCGCACTGGCCGGTGCTCGTCCGCTCAAGGGCATGCGCCCGTTGGCGGTGCTGCCGGACAACATCACCACCGATCACCTGTCGCCTTCCAACGCGATCATGCTCGACAGCGCAGCGGGCGAGTACCTGGCGAAAATGGGCTTGCCGGAAGAGGACTTCAACTCCTACGCCACGCACCGCGGCGATCATTTGACCGCGCAACGCGCGACCTTCGCCAACCCGAAACTGTTCAACGAAATGGTCCGGGAAAACGGCAAGGTCAAACAGGGTTCCCTGGCTCGCGTCGAGCCGGAAGGCCAGGTCATGCGCATGTGGGAAGCCATTGAAACCTACATGGAGCGCAAGCAGCCGCTGATCATCATCGCCGGCGCCGATTACGGCCAGGGTTCGTCCCGTGACTGGGCAGCCAAAGGTGTGCGTCTGGCGGGTGTGGAAGCGATTGCCGCTGAAGGTTTCGAGCGTATCCACCGCACCAACCTGGTGGGCATGGGCGTGTTGCCGCTGGAATTCCAGCCGGGTACCGATCGCCACACCCTGGCCATCGATGGCAGCGAAACCTACGACGTGATTGGCGACCGCACCCCGCGTGCGACGCTGACGCTGGTGATCAATCGCAAGAACGGCGAACGCGTCGAAGTGCCGGTGACCTGCCGCCTCGACACCGCCGAAGAAGTGTCGATCTACGAGGCCGGCGGCGTGTTGCAGCGTTTCGCTCAGGACTTCCTCGAAGAATCGGCGGTTGCCGTTTAACACGATGAGTTCGGGCGAGGCCATGCGGTCTCGCCCGATCCTAAAAAGGAACATCATGGCCCACGCACCTCAAATTAAAATCCCCGCCACCTACATGCGCGGCGGCACCAGCAAAGGCGTGTTTTTCAGCCTGACAGACCTGCCCGAAGCGGCGCAGATTCCAGGTCCGGCTCGCGACGCGTTATTGTTGCGAGTAATCGGCAGCCCCGACCCATACGACAAGCAAATCGACGGCATGGGCGGCGCGACGTCCAGTACCAGCAAAACCGTGATCCTGTCGAAAAGCCTCAAGGCCGACCATGACGTCGATTACCTGTTCGGTCAGGTCTCCATCGACAAGCCTTTCGTCGACTGGAGCGGCAACTGCGGCAACCTGTCGGCGGCGGTCGGTTCGTTCGCGGTCAGCAATGGCCTGGTGGATGCCAGCCGCATTCCACACAATGGCGTGGCGGTGGTGCGCGTGTGGCAGGCCAACATCGGCAAGACCATCATCGCCCACGTACCGATCACCAACGGCGAAGTGCAGGAAACCGGCGACTTCGAACTCGATGGCGTGACCTTTCCGGCGGCCGAAGTGCAGCTCGAATTCATGGACCCGGCGGCGGAAGAAGAGGGTGGCGGTGGTTCGATGTTCCCCACCGGCAATCTAGTGGATGACCTCGAAGTGCCGGGCGTCGGTACGCTCAAGGCGACCCTGATCAACGCTGGCATTCCGACCATTTTCATCAATGCCGAAGACATCGGATACGCCGGCACCGAATTGCAGGGCGCGATCAATGGCGACTTGAAGGCCTTGGCGATGTTCGAAACCATTCGCGCTTATGGTGCGCTGCGTATGGGGCTGATTGAGCATCTGGACGAAGCGGCCAAGCGTCAGCACACCCCGAAGGTGGCGTTTGTCGCCAAACCGGCGGATTACATTGCATCCAGCGGCAAGAAGATCGCCGCCGCCGACATTGATTTGCTGGTGCGCGCGCTGTCGATGGGCAAACTGCACCACGCGATGATGGGCACGGCAGCGGTAGCCATTGGCACGGCAGCGGCAATTTCTGGCACGTTGGTGAACCTGGCGGCGGGCGGCGTCGAACGCAACGCCGTACGCTTCGGTCATCCCTCCGGTACGTTGCGCGTGGGGGCCGAGGCCAGCCAGGTCAACGGTGAATGGACCGTGAATAAAGCCATCATGAGCCGCAGTGCGCGGGTGTTGATGGAAGGTTACGTCCGCGTGCCGGGGGATTCTTTCTAACCCCAATCCAGACATACATACAAAACCCTGTGGGAGCGAGCCTGCTCGCGATGAGGCCATTACATTCAACATCCATGTTGCCAGTCGCACCGCCATCGCGAGCAGGCTCCCACAGTTAATTGCATTTCAATAACAAGAATGGCGTCATCAACTAAGATCGATCCTGAACCGAGGTCCCATCAGCGAACCACTGACCGAGTGAATCGAACATGAGCGCCAACGTCGACCTGAACGACCGCCCCGACTACGACACAGTCCTGCAGGACATCGCCGACTATGTCCTGAATTACAAAGTCGAGTCTGAAGAAGCCCTTGATACCGCCCGCAATTGCCTGATGGACACCCTCGGCTGCGGTCTGCTGGCGCTGCGTTTTCCCGAATGCACCAAACACCTGGGCCCCATCGTCGAAGGCACGGTCGTCCCTTTTGGCGCTCGCGTGCCGGGCACCCGTTACCGTCTCGATCCGGTCAAAGCCGCCTGGGACATCGGTTGCATCGTTCGCTGGCTCGATTACAACGACACCTGGCTCGCCGCCGAATGGGGCCATCCGTCCGATAACCTCGGCGCCATTCTTGCGGTGGCTGACCACCTGTCGCAAAAACGCCTGGCCAATGGTGATGCACCGCTGACCATTCGCGTGGTGTTGGAAGCCATGATCATGGCCCATGAGATTCAAGGCGTGATCGCGCTGGAAAATTCCTTCAATCGTGTCGGTATCGATCACGTCATCCTGGTAAAAGTCGCCTCCACCGCCGTCAGCGCCAAGCTCATGGGCGCCAACCGCGAGCAACTGTTGTCGGCGTTGTCCCACGCCTTTGCCGACGGCCAGGCGCTGCGCACTTACCGGCATGCACCGAACGCCGGGTCACGCAAATCCTGGGCGGCAGGGGATGCATCCAGCCGTGGCGTGCGTCTGGCGGACATCGCAATGCGTGGCGAGATGGGCATCCCCGGTGTGTTGACCGCCAAACAGTGGGGCTTCTATGACGTGCTGTTCAGCCACACAAACAACGATCTGGCGCTCAAGCCTGAAGACAAACGCATCTTCAGCTTTTCCCGGTCATTCGGCAGTTATGTGATGGAAAACGTGCTGTTCAAGATCAGCTTTCCCGCTGAATTTCACGCACAAACTGCCTGCGAGGCTGCCATTACCTTGCATCCGTTGGTCAGGAATCGCCTGCACGAAATCGACAAAATCGTCATCACTACCCACGAATCGGCGATCCGCATCATCTCCAAGGTCGGCCCGCTGGCCAATGCGGCGGACCGTGACCATTGCATCCAGTACATGACAGCCGTGCCGCTGGCGTTCGGCAATCTGGTGGCCGAGCAGTACGAGGACGGCTTCCACGCGGCGCACCCGATCATCGATGTGCTGCGCGACAAAATGGTCATCGTCGAAGACCCGCGCTACACCCGCGAGTACCTGGAGGCGGATAAGCGCTCCATCGCCAATGCGATACAGGTGTTCTTCAAGGACGGCACCAGCACCGAAAACGTGTTGGTGGAGTACCCGATCGGCCATCGCCGCCGCCGCACCGACGGCATCCCGCTGTTGGAGGACAAGTTCAAGACGAACCTGGCGACGCGCTTCACCGCCCAGCGCAGCGCCGAGATTTTTGCATTGTGCAAGGACCAGGCGAAGCTTGAAGCAACACCGGTGAACCGCTTCATGGATCTCTTCGTAATCTGACGCAAAACCCTGTAGGAGCACGGCTTGCCTGCGATGGCGATCATGAGGGCGCCATCGTCGGAACGCCGCCCGGAGCAAGCCATGCTCCTACAGCGCGGGAAGGGCTTCAGGTTTTAAGCCATTTTTCGATCGGCAATTTGGTGATCGCAAACCCCGTCAACAGAATCGCCGAGTACACCATCAATTCCCGAGACACGGTTTGCCCCTCGTACCAGGCGCCAATGATCACGGCGAACACCGGAAAAATGATGAATACAAACGACAGAATGATCGGGCTCAGCCGCTTGAGCAGCAGGAAGTAAACGATAAATCCGCCCACCGACGCCACCAGCCCCAGATAGAGCAGGGCGCTCCACGAACGCGCGGTGATGGCGCCAAACACCGGTGCTTCGACACCCAACCCGGCGACAAACAGCATCAGTCCGGCGATGCCGATTGGCAGCGTGTTGTAGGTAATTACGCTGATCGCCGTGCCGTGTTTTTTCGTCACCACGTAACACAGCGCATGCATCACCGCCGCGCAGAGAATCGCCAATACCCCGAACAATTCGGCATGGTCCAGATGCAACCCCTGGCTGCGGATGATCATGAACAGGCTGCCGAAACCGATGGCGATGCCCAGCACTTGCGAAGGGTAGATTTTCTCCCGCAGAAACAGCGAGGAAAACAGCAGGATGAACACCGGCATGCAGCTGAACAGCAGCGCCGTCAGGCCCGATGACACGTGCATCTCGCCGTAGTTGAGCAAGTAGTACGGCAGGCTGAAATACGACAGCGTGACAAAGACAAAAAACCAACGGCTTTCCTTGGGAAACAGCAGCGGCTCACGACGGATCAGGGCGAAGCCGAGAAAGAGCGGGAAGGCAATCAGGAACCGCAGTCCGGCGGCAGTCAGCGGCGGCACGCTTTCAACGGCAATCTTGATCCCCAGCCATGTGGTGCCCCAGCTCAGGCATACGATCAGGAACAGCACACTGGTAACCAGGCCGGCCAGCCAGGGTTTGGCAGCACCTGAAGGTGCGCTGATGGCGATGGACATGATTGGACTCCTTTTATGTTCGGAATTGACCTTCAGCTGCAAAAGGTCTATCCCTGATTGAACCTGTTTCAAGCACGCTATTCGGGACTGGAATGACTGTCAAAACAAGTATTGCCATGGTGTCAATCCTGCGCGACGGCCTGGCAAACGGTCAGGGGGTGAAATACAAACGTCTTGCCGACGCCGCTGAGAAAGGCATCGCTGAAGGGGTTATTGAGTCCGGCTGCAAATTGCCGCCGCATCGCTTGTTGGCGGATAGCCTTGGGGTGACCATCGGTACCATCAGCCGCGCTTACGGTGAACTCGAACGTGTGGGATTGGTGATCGCGCGCGTAGGAGACGGCACCTATGTGCGTCAGCGCGGAATGGAAAGACCGCGGGACAGTGGCTTTCGCAATGTCAGCGATGAGCCTCGTGCGTTTTTTGACATGAGCCGCAATCAACCGATTCCACGGCAGGAAGCGCTGTTTCTGAGCCGGAGCCTGCAAGCGTTGTCCCTTGATCCTGAGGCGTTGCAGCACCTCAGCGGCTACACCGTCGACGTCGGTTTGCCACGCTTTCGTGCGGCGGGCGCGCATTGGCTCAGGCATAAAGAATTTGTCCCGAACGCCGAGCAGATCGTTTGCGTGAACGGCGGCCAGCACGGCCTGTTGTGTGCCTTGATGGGGCTGCTCAAGGCGGGCGATACGTTGGTGACGGAGCACTTGACCTACCCGGGGTTGATCAGCGTCGCACGCCAGCTCGGAATAAAACTCATCGGCGTCGGGATCGATGATGAAGGCCTGATGCCCGATGCTCTGGAGGAGGTTTGCCGCAACCATCGTGTGTCGGCGCTGTATTGCACACCGACAATCCAGAATCCTACGGCTGCGGTGATGTCCGTCGCCCGTCGCGAGGCGATTGCAGAGGTCTGTCGGCAGCACAATCTGTTGATCTTTGAAGACGAAGCCCACGCAGTATTGGCTCGACAGCGACCGTTACCCTTGAGCCATTTCGTCCCGGAGCGCTCGGTGCTGATCGGCAGTCTGAGCAAGGCGGTTTCGGCGGGTTTGCGAGTCGGTTACCTGCATGCGCCGCAACCGTTGATCGGACGCTTGAGCGCAGCCGTGCGCGGGACGTGCTGGATGGCCAGCCCGTTGTCATTAGAGGTCGCGAGTCTGTGGATAGAAAACGGCATGGCCGAGCAATTGCTGGGCCAGCAGATTGCCGAGATCGGTCGGCGCAAGGCGTTGGTCAGTGGGCTGCTGGAGGGTTTGGTGTACAAAACCCATCCGCATAGCCCGCACTTCTGGATCAAAGTGCCCGAGCCGTGGCGGGCCTCGCAGATTGCTGAGGAGCTCAAGGAAAATAAATATTTGGTGGCGACTGCTGAATCGTTTGCGGTCGGGCAGGGGGCGGTGCCGCAATTCATCAGGGCGAGTGTGTGTAATTCGACGATGGATGATCGGTTGTTGCTTCAAGGGTTTGAAGCGTTGGCGGGGGCATTGGCTGAGACCGAGTGATCGTTCTTCGCGAGCAAGCCCGCTCCCACATTTGACCGAGTCGCGGCAAACGTACGCGGTCTAATGTGGGAGCGGGCTTGCTCGTGAAGACGGCATGACAGGCGCTACAGCACTACTTGAAGCGCCGCTCCACACCTTTCTCGACCAGAATCTTCGCCGAAATCTCTTCTACCGAAAAATGCGTGGAATTGATGTGGGCAATGTTCTCGCGGCGAAACAGATTCTCCACCTCGCGCACTTCGAACTCGCATTGGGCGTAGCTTGAATAGCGGCTGTTGGGCTTGCGCTCGTTGCGGATGGCGGTGAGGCGGTCCGGGTCGATGGTCAGGCCGAACAACTTGTGATGATGGGCGCGCAGGGCGGTTGGCAGTTGCAGGCGCTCCATGTCGTCTTCGGTCAGCGGGTAATTGGCCGCGCGGATGCCGAATTGCATGGCCATGTACAAACACGTCGGGGTTTTACCACACCGCGACACGCCCACTAGTATCAGGTCAGCTTTGTCGTAATAGTGGGTGCGGGCGCCATCGTCATTGTCGAGGGCGAAATTCACCGCCTCGATGCGCTCCATGTAATTGGAGTTGCCGCCGATGGAATGGGATTTGCCGACGGTGTAGGAAGAATGCTCGGTCAACTCCTGTTCCAGGGGCGCCAGGAAGGTCGAGAAAATGTCGATCATGAAACCATTCGACGTTGCAAGAATCTCACGAATATCCTGATTGACGATGGTGTCGAAAATAATCGGACGAAAACCATCGTTTTCGGCGGCTTTGTTGATTTGTTGTACCATGGCCCGCGCTTTATCCGCGTTGTCGATATAGGGGCGCGTGATTTTGCTGAAGGTAATGTTTTCGAACTGCGCCAACAGGCTTTGACCGAGGGTTTCGGCCGTAATGCCCGTGCCATCGGAGATAAAGAAAGCAGATCGTTTCATTTGCACCTTGGGCCTTAAGCTAGTTTCGATTCTTGGATATAGTAGGCGCGATTTGTCGGCCGCCAATGGCCAGCATTCTCACTTATTTTCCAGGTCCAGGCCATACAGCCGGCAAATGCTCCCCCGAGTCGCCGGTTTCTGAGCTTTTCCAACACAGTTAGTGGAGAGATCACCTTGGTAGAGTACGTAGTTTCCCTCGATAAGCTCGGCGTCCATGATGTGGAGCATGTGGGGGGCAAGAACGCATCCCTGGGCGAGATGATCAGCAACCTGGCAGGCGCCGGTGTATCGGTTCCCGGTGGCTTCGCCACGACCGCTCAGGCATATCGTGATTTCCTGGAACTGAGCGGCCTGAACGATCAGATCCACGCTGCCCTCGATGCGCTGGATGTCGATGATGTCAACGCCCTGGCCAAAACCGGCGCCCAAATCCGTCAATGGATCATGGAAGCCGAATTCCCCGAGAAGCTCAATACCGAGATCCGCACTGCGTTCGCCACGCTGTCGGCCGGTAACCCTGACATGGCCGTGGCCGTGCGTTCTTCCGCTACCGCCGAAGATCTGCCGGACGCCTCCTTCGCCGGCCAACAGGAAACCTTCCTGAACATCCGTGGTGTCGAAAACGTCATTCGCGCCGCTAAAGAGGTGTTCGCCTCGCTGTTCAACGATCGTGCGATTTCCTACCGCGTCCACCAGGGCTTCGACCACAAGCTGGTAGCTCTGTCGGCTGGTGTACAGCGCATGGTCCGCTCCGAAACCGGCACCGCCGGCGTGATGTTCACCCTCGATACCGAGTCGGGCTTCCGTGACGTGGTGTTCATCACCGGCGCTTACGGCCTGGGTGAAACCGTCGTGCAAGGCGCGGTGAACCCGGATGAATTCTACGTCCACAAAGGCACGCTGGAAGCCGGTCGCCCGGCGATCCTGCGTCGCAATCTGGGCAGCAAAGCCATCAAGATGATCTACGGCGACGAGGCCAAGGCCGGTAAATCGGTCAAGACCGTCGATGTGGACAAAGCTGATCGTGCCCGTTTCTGCCTGAGCGACGCCGAAGTCAGCGAGTTGGCCAAGCAGGCGATGATCATCGAAAAGCACTACAAGTGCCCGATGGACATCGAATGGGCCAAAGACGGTGACGACGGCAAGCTGTACATCGTGCAGGCCCGTCCGGAAACCGTGAAGAGCCGCACCCAGGCCAACGTCATGGAACGTTACCTGTTGAAAGAAACCGGCACTGTGCTGGTGGAAGGCCGCGCCATCGGCCAGCGCATTGGCGCCGGCAAGGTGCGGATTATCAAGGACGTGTCCGAAATGGATAAAGTCCAGCCGGGCGACGTGCTGGTGTCGGACATGACCGACCCGGACTGGGAACCGGTGATGAAGCGCGCCAGTGCCATCGTCACCAACCGTGGCGGTCGTACCTGCCACGCGGCGATCATCGCCCGCGAGCTGGGCATCCCGGCCGTGGTCGGTTGCGGCAACGCCACCCAGCTGTTGCAAGACGGCCAGGGCGTGACCGTTTCCTGCGCGGAAGGTGACACCGGTTACATCTTCGAAGGCGAACTGGGTTTCGACATCAAGAAAAACTCCGTGGATGCCATGCCGGAGCTGCCGTTCAAGATCATGATGAACGTCGGCAACCCGGACCGCGCCTTCGACTTCGCGCAGCTGCCGAACGCCGGTGTGGGCCTGGCCCGTCTGGAATTCATCATCAACCGCATGATTGGCGTGCACCCCAAGGCGTTGTTGAACTACGGCGGCCTGCCGCAGGACATCAAGGACAGCGTCGACAAGCGTATCGCCGGTTACGACGACCCGGTCGGCTTCTACGTCGAGAAACTGGTCGAGGGCATCAGCACCCTGGCCGCTGCGTTCTATCCTAAGAAGGTCATCGTGCGTCTGTCGGACTTCAAGTCCAACGAATACGCGAACCTGATCGGCGGCAAACTCTACGAGCCGGAAGAAGAAAACCCGATGCTGGGCTTCCGTGGCGCTTCGCGTTACATCAGCGAATCGTTCCGCGACTGCTTCGAGCTCGAGTGCCGCGCCCTCAAGCGCGTGCGCAACGAGATGGGGCTGACCAACGTTGAAATCATGGTGCCGTTCGTTCGCACTCTGGGCGAGGCGAGCCAGGTGGTCGATCTGCTGGCCGAAAACGGTCTGGCCCGTGGCGACAACGGTCTGCGCGTGATCATGATGTGCGAGCTGCCGTCCAACGCGATCCTGGCTGAAGAATTCCTCGAGTTCTTCGACGGCTTCTCCATCGGCTCCAACGACCTGACCCAGCTGACCCTGGGCCTGGACCGTGACTCCGGGATCATCGCGCACCTGTTCGACGAGCGTAATCCGGCGGTCAAGAAGCTGCTGGCCAACGCTATTCAGGCCTGCAACAAGGCCGGCAAGTACATCGGCATCTGCGGTCAGGGCCCTTCGGACCACCCTGATCTGGCCAAATGGCTGATGGAGCAGGGCATCGAAAGCGTTTCGCTGAACCCCGATTCCGTGCTGGAAACCTGGTTCTTCCTGGCTGAAGGTCAGGCTTCGGCCTGATGGTGTGGACGGGCCGCTCTCTGTGGGAGCGAGCCTGCTCGCGATGGTCGTAAACGATAACGCGTACTTGCTGGATAAACGCGTTGTTCTGACGTCCTTCGCGAGCAGGCTCGCTCCGACACTGGCCGGCTCTTTCAGATATTCAAGTAGGGCGGGCTCCTCTGGATGCCGCCCTTTTTTGTGCAAGAGCATTATGCAAAGCAGCAGCAACCTATTTCCTGTCGCCCTGATCAGCGCCGAACGACGCGGTGATCTGAGCGAAGACGTCTATCGTTTGAAGCCCGGCAACAGCCCCGACGGCACCGTCGAACTGGCTGTGACCCGCTTGGGTCTGGCCGATGAGCCGACGGTACGTGGCGTGCCGGTGATTCTGTTGCACGGCAGTTTTTCCAATCGAAGGTTCTGGTTCTCCCCCAAAGGCTTGGGACTGGGGGCTTATCTGACACGCCTGGGGTTCGATGTGTGGATCCCGGAAATGCGCGGTCATGGCCTGTCTCAGCGCAACCAGGACTATCGCAAGAACCGCGTCGCCGACTACGCGCGTTACGACTTGCCGGCCATTGGTGCCTTTGTGCGCGAACAGAGTGGCCAGATTCCACACTGGATCGGTCACTCGTTGGGCGGCATTACGCTGGCGGCGGCGCTGGGCGGGGAATACATTGGCGAGCCTGTCGTCGCATCTGCGGCGTTTTTTGGCACGCAGGTGAGCCGCACCTACTGGCCCTTGAAGTTTCCACCGGTTGAGTGGAGCGGGCGCTTCATTCTCAAGCGGTTTGCCCAACTGTCAGGTTCACGGCTCAAGCGTGGCCCGGAGGACGAGCCGATTGGCCTGGCCCTGGAAAGCATGCGCTGGTACGGGCTGTTCGGGCGTTTTGGCGATGACGACAAGGATTGGTGGGCGGGTTTGGCCGAGGTTCGGTTGCCGGTGCTGGCCGTGAGCGCCGCGGGCGACCACCAAGACCCTACCTGGGCCTGCCACAAGCTGTTCGATCAGATCGGCTCCGAGCATAAGCAATTCATCACCCTTGGCCGCGAGCAAGGCTTTGGCGATAATTTCGGCCATGTCGAAATGCTTGTCAGCAAGGCTGCGCAGGCGGAAGTCTGGCCGTTGGTGGCGCGTTGGCTGTCGGATCAACAGACGCCTTTGCTGGATGGAAAGCCGGATGCGGCCAGAGCAATTTGAACCTGATGCTCTAACAAGGGCATTTCGCTCGGAACAGCTTGCGGCTAAGATATGACGCATTAAGCGGTTCCGGTCACTTTTAGTGATTGACTCGATCGGCGCGTTTGCAGCCGTTCAGCCTTGGCCCGCGTGTGCTGTCTACTCGATTGTCTTCCTTTTCACAGGAGTTTCTCGATGAACCATTACCTCACGCCCGACCTTTGCGATGCCTACCCGGAACTGGTTCAGGTGCTGGAACCGATGTTCAGCAATTTTGGTGGCCGCGATTCTTTCGGTGGCGAAATCGTGACCATCAAATGTTTCGAAGATAATTCGCTGGTCAAGGAGCAAGTCGCCCTCAACGGTAAGGGTAAAGTGCTGGTGGTCGACGGCGGCGGTTCCCTGCGCCGCGCGCTGTTGGGCGACCTGCTGGCCGAGAAAGCCGCCAGTAACGGTTGGGAAGGGCTGGTGATCTATGGTTGCATTCGCGACGTCGACGTCATCGCCCAAACCGATCTGGGGGTTCAGGCCCTGGCCAGTCACCCGATGAAAACCGACCGGCGCGGTGTTGGTGAACTCAATATTGCCGTGACCTTCGCGGGTGTGACCTTTCACCCGGGTCACTATGTTTATGCGGACAACAACGGCGTGATCATTTCGCCAAGCCCGCTGAAAATGCCTGAATAAAGCGCGTTTCATCAAAGGGGTGAGGATGTTCGAGGAAGAAAACGCGCAGTGGGGGCTGGTGCATGCCCTGGTGCTGGACGGTAAAGGCGGTGCGCGTTCGATAGCCCGGACTGAACTCGATGACTTGCAGTTACATGCCCATGAAAGCCTGTGGTTGCATTGGGATCGCAGTCACCCGCAAACCCAGACCTGGCTGCGTAACGACAGCGGTCTGAGTGAATTTAGTTGCGATTTGTTGCTGGAAGAAAATACCCGGCCGCGTCTTTTGCCGCTGCCGGACGCTGAGCTGTTGCTGTTTCTGCGCGGGATCAACCTCAATCCAGGTGCCGAGCCGGAAGACATGGTCTCGGTGCGGATCTTCGGGTCGGCCCAACGGGTGATTTCCCTGCGTCTGCGGCCGTTGCGCGCCACCGATGAGTTGCTGGTGCAATTGGCCGAAGGCAAAGGGCCGCGAACCGCGTCCGAACTGATCCTTTATATGGCGCAGTACCTCACTAACAAAGTGCAGGATCTGGTCAGTTGCCTCTCGGAAATCGTCGATGAGGAAGAAGAAAAGCTGGATGCCGACGAACGGTATACGCCAGAGCATGGGGCTGTCTTGCAGATCCGTCGCAGGGCGGCCGCGTTGAAGCGTTTTCTGGCACCGCAACGGGATATTTTCGGTCAATTGACCCGGCTAAAACTGCCTTGGTTCGTTGAAGACGACGGCGATTACTGGAACGAATTGAATAACAGCCTGACCCGTTATCTCGAGGAGCTGGAATTGACCCGAGAGCGCGTGGGGCTGGTCCTGGAGGCCGAAGACCGGCGTTTGAGCGTGCGCATGAACCGCACGATGTACCGCTTCGGGATCATCACCGGGATCTTTTTGCCGATGAGTTTTCTGGCCGGTCTTCTGGGGATCAACGTCGGCGGTATTCCATTCGCTGCCAGCCCCTATGGCTTCCTGATCGCCTGCCTTTTGATGGTCTCGGTGGCGCTGGGGCAGTGGTGGCTATTCCGACGTTTGCGCTGGTTCTGATGATGAGTCATGTGACCCGACCAAATTTGACCGCGTCTTTCACAGATATCACGAGAGGTGCGTATGCACGATCCGTTTGAACAGTCTTTGCGTGACATGCTCAAAGCTTCGCCGTCCAGCCGTGACGACGATGCCTGCCTGGGCCGCGTGCTGAAAACCGCCAACCGCCAGGTCGGTGCCGGCGATCTGTTCAGTCTGCTGGGCCGCTGGTTGCCCGCGTTGATGATCGCCCTGAATAACGGATCGGCCCATATCTCGCCGGTTTCCCGTCTTCGTAAACCTACCGTTCGCACTGCTGATAAGGCTGATTGAATATGGAACTTGATCTCTGGACACAGAGCCTCGTCACTGCAATGACTGCGTTATGGACCAAGGTTGCAAACTTCATTCCGAACCTGTTTGGCGCACTGGTTGTGTTGCTGCTGGGTTTTGTCGTGGCCAAGCTGCTGGACACGCTGCTCTCCAAATTGCTCGCCAAACTGGGCCTCGATCGCCTGATGGGCGGCACGGGGCTGACCAAGTTGCTGTCCCGAGCAGGTCTTCAGGTACCTATCTCGACGTTGATCGGCAAAATCGTGTATTGGTTCGTTCTGCTGATTTTTCTGGTTTCGGCCGCAGAATCTCTTGGACTTGAGCGAGTTTCAGCTACGCTGGACATGTTGGCGCTGTATTTGCCGAAAGTATTTGGCGCTGCGCTGGTACTGCTGGTGGGTGTCTTGCTGGCGCAACTGGCCAATGGGCTGGTGCGTGGCGCGGCAGAAGGCGTAGGGCTTGATTACGCTGCGGGCCTGGGGCGAATTGCCCAAGGCCTGGTGATCATCATAAGTATTTCGGTTGCGATCAGCCAGTTGGAGGTCAAGACTGACCTGCTCAACCATGTGATCGTGATCGTCTTGATTACCGTTGGTCTGGCGGTTGCGCTGGCCATGGGCTTGGGAAGCCGGGAGATTGCCGGTCAGATTCTTGCAGGAATCTATGTGCGTGAGTTGTACCAGGTTGGGCAACAAGTGCGTGTTGGCGAGGTCGAAGGTCAGATCGAAGAGATTGGTACGGTTAAAACCACCGTGCTGACCGACGAGGGTGAGCTAGTCTCTCTCTCGAATCGGATTCTCTTGGAGCAGCATGTGAGTAGCCGCTAACCCGGCAAATCCTGCTAATGTATGCCGCCGCAAAATTCCTGAAGGATTGCGGCGGACATTGACCTGACTGTCGGCCAGACTTGTTTTGAATAAAGCTCAATCGCTCTCCACGCGCTATGACCCCCGCGAGCTCTCTGATGAGGAGTTGGTCGCGCGCTCGCATACCGAGCTGTTCCACGTAACGCGCGCTTATGAAGAACTGATGCGGCGTTACCAACGAACATTATTTAACGTTTGTGCACGGTATCTTGGGAACGATCGTGATGCAGACGATGTCTGTCAGGAAGTGATGTTGAAGGTGCTCTACGGCCTGAAGAACTTCGAGGGGAAATCGAAGTTCAAGACATGGCTATATAGCATCACGTACAACGAGTGCATCACGCAGTATCGGAAGGAACGGCGTAAGCGTCGCTTGATGGACGCTTTGAGTCTGGACCCCCTTGAGGAAGCATCTGAAGAGAAGATGCCGAAACCCGAGGAAAAGGGCGGACTTGATCGCTGGCTGGTGTATGTGAATCCGATCGACCGTGAAATTCTGGTGCTACGATTTGTCGCAGAGCTGGAATTTCAGGAGATCGCAGACATAATGCACATGGGTTTGAGTGCGACAAAGATGCGTTACAAGCGCGCTCTAGATAAATTGCGTGAGAAATTTGCAGGCATTGCTGAAACTTAGTTCGGCGCAAATTTCTCTTACGTGTAGGCAAGTTCTGATAGACTTGCCGCCGAGTTGTCCCCCGGTTTGCGGGACTGCTTCACAATCACCAGATGGGGATTTAACGGATGAAACTGAAAAACACCTTGGGCTTGGCCATTGGTTCTCTTATTGCTGCCACTTCGTTCGGCGCTCTGGCACAAGGCCAAGGCGCAGTTGAAATCGAAGGCTTCGCTAAGAAAGAAATGTTCGATAGCGCTCGTGACTTCAAGAACAACGGCAACCTGTTCGGCGGTTCGATCGGTTACTTCCTGACCGACGACGTTGAACTGCGTCTGGCCTACGACGAAGTGCACAACGCACGTGCTGAAGATGGCCGTAACATCAAGGGCTCCAACACCGCTCTGGATGCTCTGTACCACTTCAACAACCCGGGCGACATGCTGCGTCCGTACGTATCGGCTGGCTTCTCCGACCAAAGCATTGGTCAGAACGGCAAAAGCGGTCGTAACGGTTCCACTTTCGCCAACGTTGGCGGCGGTGCCAAGCTGTACTTCACCGACAACTTCTACGCCCGTGCCGGCGTTGAAGCTCAGTACAACATCGACCAGGGCGACACCGAGTGGGCTCCTAGCGTTGGTATCGGTGTGAACTTCGGTGGCGGCTCCAAGCCTGCTGCTGCTCCAGTTCCAGCACCAGCTGAAGTTTGCGCTGACAGCGACAACGATGGCGTTTGCGACAACGTTGACAAGTGCCCGGACACCCCAGCCAACGTAACTGTTGACGCTGATGGCTGCCCAGCAGTTGCTGAAGTTGTTCGTGTTGAGCTGGACGTGAAGTTCGACTTCGACAAGTCGGTAGTCAAGCCTAACAGCTACAGCGACATCAAGAACCTGGCTGACTTCATGAAGCAGTACCCATCCACCACCACTACTGTTGAAGGTCACACTGACTCCGTCGGTCCTGACGCTTACAACCAGAAACTGTCCGAGCGTCGTGCAAACGCCGTTAAGAACGTTCTGACCAACCAGTACGGTGTTGAATCGTCCCGCGTTCAGTCTGTTGGCTACGGCGAATCCCGCCCAGTTGCTGACAACAAAACTGACGCTGGTCGCGCTGTAAACCGTCGCGTAGAAGCGCAGGTTGAAGCTAGCGCTAAGTAATTAGCTCGCAGCTCTGGAAAAGCCCGGCTCAGGCCGGGCTTTTCTTTGTCTGCGATTTGGGTTTGCAGCGTTGGTTTTGCGTTGTTTCGAAAAGATCGCAGCCTGCGGCAGCTCCTACAGGGATAAATGCAAAATCCATGTAGGAGCTGCCGCAGGCTGTGATCTTTTGATCCCTACAAGGATAAACACCGAGCCAATGCAGGAGCTGCCGCAGGCTGCAATCTTTTGATCTCGTCGCAGGCCGCCACCGCACCGATCACCAGAATCGCCGGGCTTTTGAGCTGGAAGTCACAGGCATCGTTCTCCATGGCTGCCAAATCGCTCCGACATTCCCGTTGGTGCGGCAGGGACGCATTTTCGATCATTGCCACAGGCGTATCGGCAGCCATTCCGCCAGCCAGCAGTTGCTCACGAATTTCGTTGAGCTTCGCCACGCCCATATAGATCACCAGCGTGGTGCCCCCTTGTGCCAGGGCTTGCCAGTTCAGACTGCTGTCATCCTGAGTGTGGGCGGTGACCAGTGTCACGCCACGCGCGACCCCCCTCAGCGTCAGCGGAATATCGCATTGGGTCGCGCCGGCAAGGCCCGCGGTAATGCCATTGACCAGCTCAACCTCGACGCCACGCTCCCGCAGCCACTGCGCTTCTTCACCGCCGCGCCCGAAAATGCATGGATCACCGCCCTTGAGCCGCACCACGCATTTGCCGTGGCGGGTATAACGCAACATCAGGCGATGAATGAAGGCTTGAGGCGTGGAGCGACAGCCACCGCGCTTGCCGACAGGAATGATTCGCGCGTTCGGGCAATGCTCCAGCACCGCCTCATTGACCAGGTCGTCGATCAGCACCACGTCCGCTTCGCGCAACGCTCGAACCGCCTTGAGGGTCAGCAATTCAGGGTCGCCAGGACCCGCACCCACCAGCCAGACTTTTGCGCTCATAGTGTTTTCCTCACGAGATGACGGCGACTGGCTGCGCGGTGGCGGCCAGCAAACGCTTGATTTCCGGGACGCAGGAGCCGCATTGCGTGCCACAGCCCAATTCTTGTTTCAAACCCTGCAAATCCAGGCCACGGTCAATGCCGGCACACACCGCGTTCTGGCTGACGTTCATGCAGTTGCACAGGGTTTTGGTGCCCGATGCCGGACCGCCAGCGCTTCCCGGTGGCGCACTCAAAGGCGCCAGCAGCCAACGGCGCAGTTGTTCGTCGGCGCGACCTTCAAGCCACAGGCTTTGCAGCCAGTGCTGAGCGAGGGTTTCACCGGCCAGGCGGATCGCGGTGATCCGACCGTTTTCAATGCGTACCCGTTTGCCGATCGAACGCCGAGGATCGTCGTAGGCCAATACCGGGCCTTCGTTGAGCCCCAGGCATTGATCGATATCACGCAACAACTGCGCCTGCGGAGCGGTGGCGCTGGCGGCACGTATCAGCAGCGCTGGACGCTCACGGCCGGTCAGGCTGAGGCTTGCGTAGGAAAACGCCTCGCAGAGCGGTCGTAGTGTCTCCAAATGCTGTTGAACATCGCCCTCTATCAGGGCGAAAAGCTGCCAAGGCAATTGCACAGGCTCGAGTCGCACACCGCTGTGTTTGAGTTCCGGTTGTTTCGACAAGGGGTCGAAGGCGGGAAGGGTGAGGGTATTCACGCCGCCCTTGAGAAAGCGATCGCCCCAATGCATGGGCAGAAATGCCTGGCCCGGCCGTATGCTGTCATCGCTGCTGACCGGCACGATCACCGAGCCCCGGCGACTTTTCAGGTTGATCAGATCGCCGGGTTGCAGGCGGTGCCGACGCAGTTCATCCGGGTGCAGGCTCAACACGGCTTCGCTGACATGACCGAACAGCTGCGCGGCGGTGCCGGTGCGGCTCATGCCGTGCCATTGATCGCGCAGGCGGCCGGTGATCAGGGTCAGCGGGAAGCGCGCATCGCGTTGTTCCTTGGCGGCGCGATACGGGTCGGTCACGAACCGGGCGCGCCCGCTGGCAGTGGGGAAAACTCCGTCCAGGTACAGCCGCGCCGTGCCTTCGCGGGCCCCAGTGGGGAAGGGCCATTGCTGCGGACCGAGCTGGTCGATCAGCGCATGGCTGATTCCGGACAGGTCGAGGTCGCGGCCGCACGTCAGGTGTTTGTATTCGTCGAAGACCTGCGCCGGGGTTTCAAAGGCAAACAGGCTGGTGGCTTCAGGGCGCAGATGTTTTTCCAGGCGCTGTGCGAAATCCACAGTGATCGCCCAGTCGGACCGTGCTTCGCCGGGTGCGCCAATGGCCTGGCGGACGTGAGAAATGCGCCGTTCGGAGTTGGTGACCGTGCCGTCCTTTTCACCCCAACTGGCGGCGGGCAGCAGCAAGTCGGCGAACGCGGCGGTTTCGGTGGTGCGAAAGGCTTCCTGCAACACCACGAACGGGCAAGCTTGCAGTGCCGCGCGCACAGCGGTCTGGTCCGGCAGCGACTGTGCAGGGTTGGTGCAGGCGATCCACAGGGCTTTGATTTTGCCGCTGCGCATCTGCTCGAACAGTTCGATGGCCGTCAGGCCAGTGTTCGCGGGTAATTGATCAACGCCCCAGTAATCGGCTACTTGCGCGCGGTGTTCGGCATTGGCTGCTTCGCGATGGCCTGGCAGCAGGTTCGACAAACTGCCGGTTTCCCTGCCGCCCATGGCATTTGGCTGACCCGTCAGCGAGAAAGGTCCTGCACCGGGCCGGCCAATTTGCCCGGTGGCCAGGTGCAGATTGATCAGCGCACTGTTCTTCGCGCTGCCGGCGGTGGATTGATTCAAGCCCATGCACCACAGCGACAGAAAGCTCGGTGCAGTGCCGACCCATTGTGCGCATTCCTGCAATTGTTCGACGCTGATGCCGCACAGTTGCGAAACCATTGAGGGGGTGTAATCGCGCACCAGGTTTTTCAGTTCGGACAAGCCTTCGGTGTGGGCTTTGATAAAATCGCGGTCGACCCAATCTTCCCACAGCAACAGGTGCAAAATCCCATGGAACAAGGCGACATCGGTGCCGGGCAGAATCGCCAGATGCATGTCGGCCAAATCGCAGGTGTCGGTGCGCCGTGGGTCGATGACGATGACTTTCATCTGTGGGCGGCGGGATTTTGCTTCTTCCAGGCGACGAAACAGCACCGGGTGGGCGTAGGCCATGTTGCTGCCGACGATCATCACGCAGTCGCTCAGTTCCAGGTCTTCGTAGTTGCAAGGCGGAGCGTCGGCGCCGAGGCTGCGCTTGTAGCCGACCACCGCTGAAGACATGCACAGCCGTGAGTTGCTGTCGATGTTGTTGGTGCCCACCAGCGCTCGCGCCAGTTTGTTGAACGCATAGTAGTCCTCGGTCAGCAACTGCCCGGAGATGTAGAACGCGACACTGTCCGGGCCGTGCTCGGCGATGGTCTTGGCGAAGACGCTGGCGGCGTGATCGAGCGCCGTATCCCAGTCGGTGCGGCTGCGGGCCAGGCCTTTGCCCAGGCGCAGTTCCGGGTACAACGCCCGTGCCTTCAGGTCGCCGGTCAGATGCAGGGTCGAACCTTTACTGCACAATTTGCCGAAGTTGGCCGGGTGTGCCGGATCGCCGCTGACGCCGAGAATGCGCTCGCCGTCGTGCTCGATCAGCACGCCGCAGCCGACCCCACAGTAGCAGCAGGTGGAGGCGGTGATCTGGTTCATCAGCTTGCTTCCCGTAGAGCCAGCAGCACCCGGCCGTTCTCGACCCGTGCCGAATGATGGTGGGCGCAGCCGATATCCGGGGCCAGGGCCTCGCCGGTCTCCAGATCGATCTGCCAGTTGTGCAACGGGCAGGCCACTCGTTTGCCGTAGATCAAACCCTGGGACAATGGCCCACCCTTGTGTGGACAGCGATCGTCGAGGGCGAAAACCTCATCGTCGCTTGTACGAAAAATCGCGATGTCGCCTTTCGGCCCCGCGATGATCCGCGAGCCAAGCGTGTTGATTTCTTCCAGTGCGCAGATATCCAGCCAGTTCATGCCTGCACCTCCAGGTTCTTCACGGGAATGACCTCGAATTCTTTTTTCAACAGCGGCTGCTCAAGGCGTTCTTTCCAAGGGTCCTGCTCGAACGACAGAGAGAATTGCAGGCGATCGTTCAATGCCTTGCGCCGCTGCGGGTCTTCCAGCACGGCTTTCTTGATGTGTTCCATGCCGACCCGTTGCAGGTAATGCACGGTGCGCTCGAGATAGAAGGCTTCTTCGCGGTACAGCTGCAGGAACGCGCCGTTGTATTCGCGAACTTCCTCGGCGGTTTTCAGTTTGACGAAGAATTCCGCGACTTCGGTTTTGATCCCGCCGTTGCCGCCGATGTACATCTCCCAGCCGGAGTCCACGCCGATAATTCCCACATCCTTGATGCCCGCTTCCGAACAGTTGCGTGGGCAACCGGAGACGGCCAGCTTCACTTTGTGCGGCGACCACATGTTGAACAGGTCGTGCTCAAGCTCGATGCCCAGTTGCGTGGAGTTCTGGGTGCCGAAGCGGCAGAACTCGCTGCCGACACAGGTTTTTACGGTACGGATGGATTTGCCGTAGGCGTGGCCGGACGCCATGTCCAGGTCTTTCCATACGCCCGGCAGGTCCTGCTTTTTGATCCCCAGCAAGTCGATGCGCTGGCCGCCGGTGACCTTGACCATCGGCACGTTGTACTTGTCGGCCACGTCGGCAATGCGCCGCAGCTCCGAAGGATTGGTCACACCGCCCCACATCCGCGGGACGACAGAGTAAGTGCCGTCTTTCTGAATGTTGGCGTGGGCGCGTTCGTTGATCAGGCGCGATTGTGGATCGTCCTTGGCTTCGCCCGGCCAAGTGGAAATCAGGTAGTAGTTGAGCGCCGGGCGGCACGTGGCGCAACCGTTCGGGGTGCGCCAGTTCAGGTAGCTCATGGTGCCGGCGATGGTCAGCAGATGCTGGTCGCGGATGGCCTGGCGGATTTGCCCGTGGTTGAGATCGCTGCAACCGCAAATGGCTTTCTCGCTTTTCGGTTTGACGTCTGCCGCGCCGCCCACGGTATTGATCAGGATCTGCTCGACGAGGCCGGCGCAGGAGCCGCAAGAACTGGCAGCTTTGGTATGTTTTTTCACGTCATCGACGCTGAACAGGCCATGTTCCTGGATGGCCTTGACGATGGTGCCTTTGCATACGCCATTGCAGCCGCAGACTTCGGCGGTGTCGGCCATGCTCATGGCTTTGTCCTGGCCCTGATGTCCTACGTCGCCCAAGGCGTTTTCGCCGAACATCAGGTGATCGCGGATCTCGCCGATGGCATGGTTCTCACGGATCTGCCGGAAATACCAACCGCCATCTGCCGTATCGCCGTACAGACAGGCGCCGACCAGCACGTCATCCTTGATCACCAGTTTTTTGTAGACCCCGCCGATCGGGTCGGAGAGGGTGATGGTCTCGGTGCCTTCGCCGCCCATGAAGTCGCCGGCGGAAAACAGGTCGATGCCGGTGACTTTCAATTTGGTCGATGTCACCGAACCCTTGTAGGAGGCGAAACCCAGTTGGGCAAGGTGGTTGGCGCAGACCTTGGCCTGTTCGAACAGCGGCGCCACCAGGCCATAGGCGATGCCACGGTGACTGGCACATTCGCCGATGGCGTAGACCCGTGGGTCGTAGGTTTGCATCGTGTCGTTGACCAGAATCCCACGGTTGCACGGGATGCCGGATTTTTCCGCGAGCTCGGTGTTGGGGCGAATACCGGCGGCCATTACCACCAGGTCCGCGGGGATGATGTCGCCGTTCTTGAACTCAACCGAGCCGACCCGGCCATTGCCAGCGTCGTGCAGGGCCTGGGTTTGTTCGCACAGGCGGAAATGCAGGCCACGAGCTTCCAGGGCGGTTTGCAGGAGTTGGCCGCTGGTTTTGTCCAGTTGCCGTTCCAGCAGCCACTCGCCGATGTGCACCACGGTGACGTGCATGCCGCGCAGCATCAGGCCGTTGGCGGCTTCAAGGCCCAGCAGGCCGCCGCCGATGACCACGGCATGCTTGTGGGTCTTGGCGGTGTCGATCATCGCCTGGGTGTCGGCAATGTCGCGGTAACCGATCACGCCCTGCAAGGTATTGCCGGGGATCGGCAGGATGAATGGCGTCGAACCGGTGGCAATCAGCAGGCGGTCGTATTCGGCCTCGGTGCCGTCTTCGGCGATGACCCGGCGTTTGACCCGGTCGATCTCTACCACTTTGCGGTTGAGCAGCAGCTTGATGTTGTTTTCCAGGTACCAGTCCAGATCGTTGAGCACGATCTCTTCGAAGGTCTGTTCGCCGGCCAATACAGGCGACAGCAGGATGCGGTTGTAGTTGGTATGGGGTTCGGCACCGAAGACCGTGATGTCGTACAGCTCATTACTCAGCTTGAGCAGTTCTTCCAGGGTACGAACCCCGGCCATGCCATTGCCGATCATCACCAGTTTTAGTTTTTTCATCAGGTTCTCCGGGGAGCTCGGGCCTGCCTCATCAGGGCATTCAGGCCTTGCTCGACAAATTTTGCGCAAACAAAAAAAGGCGTCCCGCCAGTTAACTAGCGAGGACGCCTTTGTCCTTGTCCCGTTCTCTCGGGCAGCGCAGCCTTCTACGTTGAAGGTTGGGCTTTATGTATGTTGGGAAAGGTAATGCAGTGGTTGTGCCAAGTCGCACAAATGCGCAATTTATGGGCTCTTGGCGCGGTAAAAGGTGTTTGCGTGCACCGGTTCAAGGCGCGATGCCCGGTTTTGAAGCAGAAAAAGATCAAAAGATCGCAGGCTTCGCCAGCTCCAACAGGAGATCGTGGGCACCCGTAGGAGCTGTCGAAGGCTGCGATCTTTTGATCTTTTAACCATGAAACAGCAAAAACAGCAGCACCAGATTCACCAGCAACGACACCAGCGCCAACGTCCGCCAGACTTTCAGCGGTTCGCGCTCCAGCAACGGCCTGGGGCGCACGCTCAAACTGCGACGTTCTCCCTGTTCCAGTAGCAACAACCATTCTTCCGCCGTTTCAAAGCGCTGGTCCGGAGCCGCTGCCACTGCGCGCTCCAGACTTTGCGCGATCCATTCCGGCAGGTCGGGTCGGTAGCGACTGGCGCTGACAGGTGCACCAAACCGTGGGCGCTGGAATGCTTCGATTTCGCCGTAGGGATAATGCCCGGTCAGCAGGTAATACAAGGTCACGCCGACCGCATACAAATCCTGTTGTGGCGTAGGAGGGTCGCCTCGAAAAGCTTCCGGGGCGATATAACTGGGCGTTCCGGGCAGGGCGCAAGCTTGATCTTCGGACAGCCCGGGACAGTAGGCGAGGCCGAAATCCAGCAGGCGCAGCTCACCGTCGTCCCCCAGCAGCAGGTTCTCCGGTTTGATATCGCGATGCAGAATCTGCCGTCGATGCAGTATGCCGATGGCCCGCAACAAACGTTCGGCCAGGTCCAGCCATTGAGCCAATGGCAGCGTTGCGACCCGTTCATGCAGCTCAGCCAAGGTCGATCCGGAGTATTCCCGCATCACGTAGTACAAATGCTGACGCTGACTGGCGGCATGGACTTCAGGAAAATGCCGCCCGGCCACACGTTTGAGAAACCATTCCTCCGACAACAACGCCTGCCCGGCCTGATGATCGTCGCGCAGCGCACCGGGCAAGGTTTTCAGCAGCCAGGGCTGTTGTTGTGCATCGCGCACCCGGTAGAGCAGCGATTGCTGGCTCTGGCCTAGGATCCCTTCGACCTGCCAGCCTTCGAACGTCTGGCCCGGCTTCAGCGCAGGCGGGAGTGGCCATTGCTGCAGATGAATCAGTGCGTCGCCAATGCTGGTTTCACCGAGGGCATCGACCCGCACCAGCAGAGCGCTGGCGTTGTCCTGACTGCCAGCCAGGTGTGCGGCGCTGACCAGAGTCTGCGCGGCACTGTTCAGGTCGGGTTGATCGCGCAGAATCGCCGCAATGGCCGTGTCGCCCAGCACGGCCCAGATGCCGTCGCTGAGCAGCACGAAACTCTCGTTCAGGCGCAGTTCCCCATCGAGAAAGTCCAGTACCAGGTGTTGATCCAGCCCAAGGGCCCGTTTGAGCACATGCTGCATGCCCGGCTGGTCCCAGACGTGATCTTCACTTACCCGTTGCAGCGTGTCGGCGTGCCAGCGATAAACCCGGCAATCGCCCACATGAGCCAGCGTGAAACGCCTGCCGCGTATGACCAGGGCACTGACCGTGGTCAGCAGCGGTTGCCCACCGCCGTTGGCCTGCAACCAGCGATTTTGCGCCAGTAGCAGACGATCGAGTGCCTGGGCGACGCCCCAGGTTTCAGGGGTGGCGTAGTAGTCCAGCGCCAGGGCCTGCAAGGTCGAGCGGGCCGCGAGCCCGCCATCGGCGCATTGGCTGACGCCGTCGGCGATGGCGAACAAGTAACCCTTGCTCGCCGCCAGCGCCGGGGCCGGAGTGACCAGGCGCACAGCGTCCTGGTTCTCCTCGCGGGGGCCGATGGCGCTGTGTTCGGCAAAACTCAGTTGCAGGCTCATTCAGTCCTCAAACCCGTGCAGCGGTGACGGCTGCCGAACCCCACGTGGTTCTCCAGCGACGTTTCACGCCGTGCAGACCGAACCAGGCAAGCACGCCAAGGCTGGCGAACAACCACAAGGCCAGTTGATAGCTGCCGGTGCTTTGCTTGATCGCGCCCATCCCGGCTGCCAGTGCGAAGCCGCCAATGCCGCCGGCCATGCCGATCAACCCGGTCATCACACCGATCTCCCGACGAAAACGCTGCGGGACCAACTGGAATACGGCACCGTTGCCTGCACCCAAACCGAGCATAGTGCACACGAAAAGCGCCAGCGCGGCGTAGGAACTTGGCAGGTTGAAACCTACCGTTGCAATGCAGATCGCTGCCACGGTGTACATCGCCAGCAAGGTGCGAATCCCGCCGAAGCGATCCGCCAGGGCGCCACCCAGCGGACGCATCAGGCTGCCACCAAACACACAAGCGGCGGTGTAGTAGCCGGCGGTCACCGGGCTCAGGCCGTATTGGTCGTTGAAGTAGCCGGGCAGGGCGCTGGCCAGACCGATGAAACCGCCGAATGTCACGCTGTAGAAAAACATGAACCACCAGCTGTCGCGGTCACCCAAGGCCTTGAAGTAGTCGGACACAGACTTGGCTTTCGGGCGCTCGGGTGCATTTTTGGCCACCCAGGCAAAGATGATCAAGGTCAGGACCAACGGGATCAGGGCGAAGCCGAACACGTTGCTCCAGCCAAACGCGGCAGCCAGCACCGGGGCAATCAAGGCAGCGAGCACGGTGCCCGAGTTACCGGCACCGGCGATGCCCATGGCTTTGCCTTGGTGCTGCGGCGGGTACCATTGCGAGGCCAGCGGCAGGGCGACGGCGAAGGACGCACCGGCCATACCGAGGAACAGGCCCAGCAACAGCGCTTGCTCATAACTGTGGATGCCGACTTTCCAGGCGACGAACAGGGCGCAGATGACGATCACCTGGCCGATGATCCCGGCGGTTTTGGGCGACAGGCGATCAGCCAGCAGGCCCATCGCAAAGCGCAATACGGCCCCGGCCAGAATCGGCGTGGCCACTACCAGACCGCGCTGCTGGGTGGTCAGGTGCAAATCAGCGGCGATCTGTACCGCCAAAGGGCCGAGCAGGTACCAGACCATGAAGCTCAGATCGAAATAGAGGAAGGCTGCGAACAGTGTCGGGGTATGGCCGGATTTCCAGAAGCTTGAATTCATCGCGCACCTCAGCTGTCAGGCGTATCAAGAAGGAGTCATGAGCTTGCAGGTGGGCGCCGCTAAGGCCGCACCACCAGCCCCGGTCTCTGGGGCCAAAACGAAAAAACGCCGCTACCCGATCCGCCAGCGGGGGCGAATGAGGTGAGCGACGTCTTTGTCGTAGGTGGGGCAACCGCCGTTGGTTACCTTGCAGGGATTTACTAAGCGAGAACTGTGCCAACACGTGAGATCGCGTTGTGGCCATTCGCGGGCAAGCCTCGCTCCTACGGGTTTTGTGGTGAATTCAGATGTTGTAAACGACACAAAACCTGTAGGAGCGAGGCCTGCCCGCGAAGGCGTCATCACAAGCACCACAAGGCTTCAGCCCAGCAACTCGCTCATGGCAATGATCTGCTCCGCCACCTGGATCAGCTTCTGCTGGCGGCTCATGGCCTGGCGGCGCATCAGCGTGTAGGCCTCTTCCTCGTTGCAGTCCTTCATCTTCATCAGCAGCCCCTTGGCCAGTTCGATGCGCTTGCGCTCGGCCAGTTGCTGGTCGCGGGCGTGCAATTGCGCACGCAGGGCCTGGTCGCTTTCAAAACGCGCCATGGCCACGTCGAGAATCGGCTGCAAGCGTTGTGCGTGAATGCCTTCGACGATGTAAGCACTGACGCCGGACTTGATCGCCCGGCGCATCACGTCGGGGTCATGCTCGTCGGTGAACATCACAATCGGCCGTGGCTGGTCACGGGTCACCAGCACTACTTGCTCCATCACATCGCGGCTCGGTGACTCGGTATCGATCAAAATCACGTCCGGACGCACCGTTTCGACGCGCGCGGGCAGGTCAATGGTCAGGCCGGACTCGTCGATGACCTCGAATCCGGCTTCGGTCAGAGCCGCCTTCAGGCGCCCGACTTTTTTCGCAGTGTCATTGATCAGCAGGATACGCAACATATTCGCAGGCTCCTGTCAGCGGCTGGCGAGAAGGGGAGCGCTGTCGCTCATGGCGTGCAGCGTGAAGCTGCGGGCATAGCCGGCCGGGTCCGAACCGTCCCAGACTTTGCCGTCGATCAATTGGCTGGTGCGCATTGGCTGACTCCGGGCAGGCACACCGACAGCAGTGGCGGCTTCACCGTATAAGTCTAGTTGCTGGACCTGACGGGCCACGCCGAGGTAATCGGGGTCGTCACGCAACAAACCCCAGCGCCGGAACTGGGTCATGAACCACATGCCGTCGGACAGATACGGGAAATTCACCTCGCCACCCCCGTGAAAACGCATGGCGTGCGGGTCTTGCCAGCGATTACCCAGGCCATCGGCGTAGTCACCGCGCAACCGTGGTTCGATGCAGTCCAGCGGTGCATCCAGATACTCAGGCGCGCTTAACAGTTGCGCGGTGCTGCGGCGATTTTCCTGGCTGGCTTCGATGAATCGGCTGGCTTCGAGGATCGCCATCACCAGCGCCCGTGCGGTATTGGGGTATTGCTCGACAAAGGCGCGGGTGCAGCCGAGGACCTTTTCCGGGTGATCAGGCCACAGGGTCTGGCTGGTGGCCATCGTAAACCCGAGGTTCTGCTGTACCGCACTGGCCGCCCACGGCTCGCCGACACAGAAACCGTCGATGCGCCCGGCTTGCAGGTGCGCGACCATTTGCGGCGGCGGCACCACTACGCTGTCGACATCCTGCAACGGATGAATGCCCTGACTCGCGAGCCAGTAATACAGCCACATGGCGTGGGTGCCCGTAGGAAATGTCTGGGCGAAGGTCAGTTTTGGGCGACTTTGGTGCACGTGACGATCGAGTGCTTCAGGACTGGTCACACCCAGGGCCTGCAAGCCGTGGGAAAGGTTGATGCTCTGGCCGTTCTGGTTCAAGCCCATGAGCACGGCCATGTCAGTGGAAGCGATGCCGCCGATGCCCAGGTGTACGGCGTAAATCAGCCCGTACAGGCTGTGGGCGGCGTCGAGTTCGCCGCTGACCAGTTTATCCCGCAGGTTGGCCCAGGATGATTGGCGCTTGAGGTTCAGGGTCAGGCCGTAGGGTTGGGCAAAGCCCTGAGTGGCCGCGACCACCACTGAGGCGCAGTCGCTCAGGGCCATGAAGCCGAGGTTGATGGCGGTTTTTTCCGGGGCATCGCTGCCATTGACCCAGGCCAGTGGGCCGGCTGATGGTTCGTTCATCGATTTCGCACCTTCCAAAAAAAAGCGTCGTCCCAACGCCCTTGCGTGGGCAAAGCCGGGTGACGACGCCATTGTCCTTCCACTCATCCCGCCGCTGGCATGAGTGCTGATGCTTGTGATGGTGCAAGGCATATGCCATCGCTGACTGATTTTATTGCGCGCCTCGCCTGAAGCCCTGATGCGCGGCTATAATCGCCGCCTCTCATCGCCAACCGAGTCAAGCCTGCCCATGTACACCCTGGCCCGTCAGCTGTTGTTCAAACTTTCCCCGGAAACCTCCCACGATCTGTCCCTGGACCTGATCGGCGCGGGCGGGCGTTTGGGCCTTAACGGCTTGCTGTGCAAGGCACCGGCGAAACTGCCGGTAACGGTCATGGGCCTGGAGTTCCCGAACCCGGTGGGTTTGGCGGCCGGTCTGGACAAAAACGGCGCAGCGATCGATGGATTTGCCCAATTGGGTTTCGGTTTCGTCGAAATCGGCACCATCACGCCGCGTCCGCAACCGGGCAACCCGAAACCACGGATTTTCCGCTTGCCGGACGCCGAAGCGATCATCAACCGCATGGGCTTCAACAACCTTGGTGTCGATTACTTGCTCGCTCGCGTGGCGGCAGCCAAGTACAAAGGCGTGCTGGGCATCAATATCGGCAAGAATTTCGACACACCGGTTGAACGTGCGGTCGATGACTATCTGATCTGTCTGGATAAGGTCTATGCCCACGCCAGCTATGTGACGGTCAACGTCAGTTCGCCAAACACCCCGGGCCTGCGCAGCCTGCAATTCGGCGATTCGCTCAAGCAATTGCTCGCCGACCTGGCCACCCGCCGGGCGGAACTGGCCCTGCGTCACGGCAAGCATGTGCCGCTGGCGATCAAGATCGCGCCGGACATGACTGACGAAGAAACCGTTCAAGTCGCCCAGGCGTTGATCGAAACCGGGATGGATGCAGTGATTGCCACCAACACCACCCTGAGCCGCGTTGGTGTCGAAGGCATGGAACATGGTGACGAGGCGGGCGGGTTGTCCGGCGCGCCGGTTCGCGAGAAAAGCACGCACACCGTTAAAGTGCTGGCGGCGGAACTGGCCGGTCGCCTGCCGATCATCGCCGTGGGCGGCATCACCGAAGGCAAGCACGCGGCTGAGAAAATCGCCGCGGGTGCGAGTTTGGTGCAGCTCTACTCCGGCTTCATCTATAAAGGCCCGGCGTTGATTCGTGAATCGGTGGATGCCATCGCGGCCCTACGCTGACCTGTAGCAGCTGCCGAGCCTGCGAGGCTGCGTTCGGCGGCGAAGCCGTCGTGAAATCAGACACTGCGGTATTACAGGTATACGGTGTATGCAGGGTTTACGACGGCTTCACCGCCGAACGCAGCCTCGCAGGCTCGGCAGCTGCTACAACGGGGGTGTTTCGGCAAAATGCTGGCATAAAAAAGGGCTCCTCGAAGGAGCCCCTGGGCCGAAGCCCGCCGTCCGGATGGGACGTGCGTGGTTAAGTCATTACGTAATCAGATTGTCGTGTCGGAGTGTGTGCCCTGTATTAGCCGACGGCGTGAAGTTCGTTGAGTCTGTGGATTCCCGCAGTGCCGGTCATACCGTCCCAGTTGTCGCCGCGTCCTTCGCGCCAGCCATTGATCCAGGCTTGGCGTACCGACGGTAGAGTAAAAGGGCAAAGCTCACGGGATTTACCACCAACGCCATATTGATATCCGCGCAAAAATGCTCTTTCCAACGGATCACGCTTAAGTCTTCTCATAGGGTGTTTCCCTCACTTGTTGACTGTATTTATCGCGTTGACCTCAATCGAGGTCAGGCAGAAAAATTCTGCCGCTGGCGGCTCGCTGCCGGCGTGGCGAGCCAAGGTGTTGACGCCGTTGCGACGTCAACCTGAGTTGAGTTCTAACCAATGCGTCACATCGAGGGAATGATCGTTTTGTCATAAGAACGTAACCATAAAGATGCTATGGCCATAAGTAACACGATATTTGTCCCGTGGTTACGAGCCAAACCCCGGTATGATCGGCCCTGCGCTAGAGGGTGGGGGTAAGCCTTTAACGAGAATGACACCCGTTGCACTTGTGGACTATTCGACGAAGGGTCGACTTATGACATTTTGTTGCATCAACTTTTATATCTGTCCTGGCATCTAAGCTCTTTTAACCCGAGCAGCCAGGGTGGGAACGGCACACCTTCGTGCCACGCGGGCGCTCTGTTAGAAAAGCGCCTGACTGAAAACCGGATCGGCAATGCGTTGCCGATTCACTTAGCCAAAGGCTCTGGAATTACCAATGTCCGATCGTTTCGAACTCTTCCTCACTTGCCCCAAAGGCCTTGAAGGCTTGCTCATCGAGGAAGCCGTCGGGCTTGGCCTTGAAGAAGCACGCGAGCACACCTCGGCTGTGCGCGGCATGGCCACCATGGAAACCGCCTATCGCCTGTGCCTGTGGTCGCGTCTGGCGAACCGCGTGCTGCTGGTGCTCAAGCGCTTCCCGATGAAGGACGCCGAAGACCTCTACCACGGCGTGCTGGATATCGAATGGCAAGACCACATGCTCAATGATGGCACGCTGGCCGTTGAGTTCAGCGGTCACGGTTCGGGCATTGATAACACGCATTTCGGCGCCTTGAAGGTCAAGGACGCCATTGTCGACAAACTGCGCACCCCGCAGGGCGACCGTCCATCCATCGACAAGCTCAACCCGGACCTGCGCATTCACCTGCGCCTGGACCGTGGCGAAGCGATTCTGTCCCTCGACCTGTCCGGTCACAGCCTGCACCAGCGTGGTTACCGCTTGCAGCAGGGCGCGGCGCCGCTGAAGGAAAACCTCGCGGCGGCGATTCTGATCCGTTCGGGCTGGCCTCGGATTGCCGCCGAAGGTGGCGCACTGGCTGACCCGATGTGCGGTGTCGGTACATTCCTGGTCGAAGCCGCGATGATCGCCGCCGACATGGCGCCGAACCTGCGTCGCGAGCAATGGGGCTTCACCGCCTGGCTCGGTCACGTGCCGGCGCTGTGGAAAAAACTTCACGAAGAAGCCACCGAGCGCGCCGCGGCTGGTCTGGCCAGGCCACCGCTGTGGATTCGCGGTTACGAAGCCGACCCGCGCCTGATTCAACCGGGCCGCAATAACGTTGAACGTGCCGGCCTGAGCGAGTGGATCAAGATCTACCAGGGCGAAGTCGCGACGTTCGAGCCGCGCCCGGACCAGAACCAGAAAGGCCTGGTGATCTGCAACCCTCCGTACGGCGAACGTCTGGGCGATGAGGCGAGCCTGCTTTACCTCTACCAGAACCTCGGCGAACGTCTGCGTCAGGCTTGCCTGAACTGGGAAGCGGCGGTGTTCACCGGCGCCCCGGACCTGGGCAAGCGCATGGGCATCCGCAGCTACAAACAGTATTCGTTCTGGAACGGCGCCCTGCCGTGCAAGTTGCTGCTGATCAAGGTCACGCCGGACCAGTTCGTCACCGGCGAGCGTCGCACTCCGGAACAACGCCAGATCGAGCGTGAACAGGCCGAGTCCGATGCGCCATCGAACATCGAAGCGCCGGGCAAATACGAGAAGTACAACAAGAACGGCAACCCGATCAAACCGGCCCCGGTGGTGATCGAGCAACCGCGCTTGAGCGAAGGCGGGCAGATGTTCGCCAACCGTCTGCAAAAAAACCTCAAGGCCTTGGGTAAGTGGGTCAAGCGTGAAGGCATCGACTGCTACCGCGTCTACGATGCCGACATGCCGGAATATTCCATGGCCATCGACCTTTATCACGACTGGGTCCACGTCCAGGAATACGCCGCACCCAAATCCATCGATCCGGAAAAAGCCTCGGCGCGGATGTTCGATGCCCTGGCGGCGATCCCGCAGGCGCTGAACATCGACAAGAACCGCGTGGTGGTCAAACGTCGCGAGCGTCAAAGCGGCACCAAGCAATACGAACGCCAGAGCGCACAGGGCAAGTTCAATGAGGTTAACGAAGGCGGCGTGAAGCTGCTGGTGAACCTCACCGACTACCTCGACACCGGCCTGTTCCTCGATCATCGGCCGATGCGCATGCGGATTCAGAAAGAAGCGGCTGGCAAGCGCTTCCTCAACCTGTATTGCTACACCGCGACCGCCAGCGTACATGCCGCCAAGGGCGGCGCGCGTAGCACCACCAGCGTCGACCTGTCGAAAACCTATCTGGATTGGGCACGTCGCAACCTGTCGCTGAACGGTTTTTCCGACAAGAACCGCTTGGAGCAGGGCGATGTGATGGCCTGGCTCGATGCCTGCCGTGACGAATACGACCTGATTTTCATCGACCCGCCGACCTTCTCCAACTCCAAGCGCATGGAAGGCATTTTCGACGTGCAGCGTGATCAAGTGCAGTTGATTGACCTGGCCATGGCACGTCTGGCGCCGGGCGGCGTGCTGTATTTCTCCAACAACTTCCGCAAGTTCCAGCTCGAGGAAAACCTTACCGAGCGTTATGCCGTTGAAGAAATCACCGCCCAGACCATCGATCCGGATTTCGCCCGTAATGGCAAGATCCACCGTGCGTGGAAGATTACCGCTCGGTGATACATGAGCCTGATTGGATCCACAGAGCCTTGATTTTCAAAGGCTCTTGGGTTCTTTCAGTGCTGGTCAAATTAGTGGCTAATAGCTATAACTCAACAGTGGCCAAAGGGCTTTTCCGGCACCTGGCGTTCTGAGTGGCCTCTATGTCGTTGCACGCCGTGCGCCCCAAGATCCTGGGTTTTATCCGTGAAGATGTTTCGGCCTGGCTGGTCGCGCTGTTGGCATTGCTCGTAGGCGGGATTCTCACGGGATTGCTGGCCTGGGCGACATTCAATCAATTTCATCAGCAATTGCGGCAACGTTTCCAGCTGCTCGCCAGTGAACGTTACAGCCGTATCGAAGAACGTTTCGAAGATCAGGAGCAGCGCCTCGACGGTCTGCGCCGGTTCTTCGTCCATTCAGAATCGGTGTCCCGCGAAGAATTCGACGGTTACGCCAAGCCTCTTTTGCATCGCACCCAGGCCTACTCCTGGGCCCCCCGGGTTTCCCACGCCGAACGACCGCTGCTTGAGCGCGCGGTGCGTGAGGAAGGCTTGGACGATTTCATCTTTCGCGAGCTCAACGCCGAGGGTCAGTTGCAACCGGCCGGCTTGCGAGATGAGTACGTGCCCGTGCTCTACACCCAAACCCAGAGCCATCTGCCTACGCCACTGGGTTACGACCTGCTGGCCCAACCCCTGCGTCGTTCGACCCTGGAACGGGCCGATCGCCACGGCAACATGGCCGTGTCGCAACCGTTGCATCTGGTAGGCATCGAGCCCGCCTATTCGCGGGGCGTGTTGCTGGTAGCACCGGTCATCCATCGGAACATCCCAAACGCTGCGCCCGCCGGCTATGTGATGGCGGTGATCAGCATGCGCCAGCTGCTGGCGGACGGGCTGCCGGACGAGAATCTTGACTCTCTCTCGGTGCGAATCCTCGACTTGTCCACCGATGATCAGCGTGAAGTGTTGTATGAGTCGACTAATACGGTGGGGGCCAGTGACTTGTCCTCGACACGTTTACTACGTCTGGCCGACCATGATTATCAAGTGGATATGCGTCCCAGCGCTGCGTTTCTGAACGCCAACCATTCCTCGGTGGCCAGCCTGGTGGTGCTCGGTGGTTTGCTCAGCCTGCTGCTCAGTGTGTTTCTCTATGTGTTGGTCAGCCAGCGCCAGCGAGCGCTGAAAATGGTAGAGCAGCGGACCCGGGAACTGCATGACCGTGAGCAGGAATTGCGCGGCACCCATGGCCAGTTGCGCGGGGTGCTGGATGCCGCGACTCAGGTGGCGATTATCGCCACTGACTTGCGTGGAGTGATTAACACCTTCAACGCCGGTGCAGAGCAAATGCTTGGTTACACCAGTGCTCAGGTCGTCGGCCATATGACCCTGGAAAGCCTGCACCTGGCCCGGGAACTCGAAGCGCGCTCGGCCGAGTTGAGCGCGCGCTATGGCAAGCCCATCCCGACGTGTCAGGCGATGCTGGTCGAAGGCGGGAAAGAGGGCGGTCATGAAGCCCGGGAGTGGACGCTGGTCCGCGGCGACGGCAGCCATTTGACGGTGAATATGCTGGCGACCCCGGTCCTTGATGAGCAAGGCTTGTGGGTTGGGCACCTGACGATCTGTATCGACATCACTGAACGCAAACGGGTCTACGAGGCTCTGGCCGCACGGGACCTGTTACTGAAGAAACTCAGCGCCCATGTGCCCGGCGGGATCTACCAGTTCAAGATGGAATTCGATGGGCGCTTCAGTGTGATCTACGCCAGCGACGGTATTCGCGATATCTACGAACTTGAGCCGGACGTACTGTTGCTCAACGCCGAAGCGGTGTTCGCGCGGATTCATCCGCAAGACACGCGTCGGGTTCGCGCATCGATCCAGGCCTCGGCGGACAACCTCAGTCCCTGGCGCGAGGAATATCGCGTGCAGTTGCCCCAGCGTGGTCTGCGCTGGGTCCGCGGTGAGGCGACGCCGGAGGAACTGCCCGGTGGCGGTGTGCTCTGGCATGGCTACATTTCGGACATCTCCGACCTCAAGCGTGTGGAAGAGGAATTGCGTGCACTGTCGGTGACCGACTCCCTGACCGGGATCCATAACCGTCGTTATTTCCAGGAGCGCCTGACCACCGAAATGGCCCGGGTCGAGCGCGGCGGTGGCGAGTTGTCAGTGATCATGCTCGACATCGATCACTTCAAGCGCATCAACGATCTGCACGGGCATGCCGTGGGTGATCGGGTATTGCAGGCCGTGTGCGAGCGCATTGGCGGTCGCTTGCGGCGCACGGATGTGTTCTGTCGTCTGGGCGGCGAAGAATTCATGGTGCTCTGTCCGGATATCGACGGCGAACAGGCTTATGTGCTGGCCGTGCAATTGTGGCAAGGGTTGCGCAGTGCGCCGATCGACGAGGTCGGGATCGTCACCGCGAGTTTCGGGATTGCCAGCTGGCGTGCCGGAGAGGGTGTGGATGCGCTGCTGTTGCGGGCCGACTCAGGGGTGTATGCAGCGAAACAGGCAGGACGGGATCGGGTTGAGGGGCAGATGAGCTAAGGCAGCATGCGGACCCTGTGGGAGCGAGTTGTCGAGGGGGCTTGCCCCCGTTGGGTTGCGAAGCAGCCCCAAAATCTCTGATGCAGCAAAGATCTTGTGAGTGCTGCGCACTCAAACGGGGGCAAGCCCCCTCACCACACAAGCCCGCTCCCACATTTTTTGATCTCCAGTGTCTGGACGATCGGGTTACAACACCGAAGCCGTTTCCGGCAATTTCGGCTGGCGATACAGGTCCAGCAGCACCTGATCCAGCACCGAAGAGGCGCCAAACGGTGCCTTGTCGTTGAGGATCGCCACCACCGCCCAGGTATTGCCATTGATGTCGCGGCTGTAGCCGGAGATGGCGCGCACGGTGTTCAAGGTGCCGGTCTTGACGTGGGCTTCACCGCGCATCGCGGTGGTCTTCAGCCGTTTGCGCATGGTGCCGTCGGTGCCGGCAATGGGCATCGAGCTGATGAACTCGGCGGAATACGGGCTGCGCCAGGCGGCTTGCAGCATCGCGGCCATTTCACGGGCGCTCACGCGCTCGGCGCGGGACAGGCCGGAGCCGTTCTCCATCACCAGATGCGGCGCGGTGATGCCTTTGCGTGCCAGCCATTGACGCACCACGCGCTGAGCCGCCTTGGCGTCGTCACCGTCGGCGTCGGTGCGGAACTTCTGGCCCAGGCTCAGGAACAACTGCTGAGCCATGGTGTTGTTGCTGTATTTGTTGATGTCGCGAATGATTTCCGCCAGGTCTGGCGAATAGGCCCGGGCCAGTACCTTGGCATTGCGCGGTGTCGGTGACAGGCGATCCTGGCCCTGGATGCTACCGCCCAATTCCTTCCAGATCGCCCGCACAGCGCCAGCGGTGTAGGTCGCGTGATCAAGCAGCGACAGGTAGGTCTGGGAACTGCAACCTTCGCCCAACTGGCCGCCGACGGTCACGGTCACGCTGCCATCAGCCTGGGGCACCGGGTTGTAACGCACGCCACCAGTGCATTGCTTGGAGTTGAGCGCCTTGACCTGATTGTCGATGCGAATGCTGGCAATCGGTGGCTCGACCGACACCAGGACCTTGCCCGAGTCGTTGCGGGCCACGAAGCGCAGGGCCTTGAGGTTGACCAGCAGCGCGTCGGGCTTGACCAGGAACGGCTTGTTATCGTCGTTGCCGTCGTCATTGAACTCAGGCAGCTGCGGTTGCACGAAGAAGCCGCGGTCCAGCACCAGGTCGCCGGTGACCTGGGTCACGCCGTTGGCGCGCAAGTCGCGCATCAGCAGCCAGAGTTTTTCCATGTTGAGTTTCGGATCGCCGCCACCCTTGAGGTAGAGGTTGCCGTTGAGGATGCCGCCGCTGAGGGTGCCGTCGGTGTAGAACTCGGTTTTCCACTGGTGGTTCGGGCCGAGCATTTCCAGCGCGGCGTACGTGGTCACCAGTTTCATGGTCGAAGCCGGGTTGACCGAAACGTCCGCGTTATGAAGGGTTGGGGTGCCGGGGCCGTTGAGCGGGATCATTACCAGCGACAGGGCATTGCTCTGCAATTTGCTGGCCTTGAGGGCCTTTTCGACGTTGGGCGACAGGGCGGTGTTGATCGAAGCGGCGGAAACGGGGAAGGCCAGGGGCAAAAGAAGACTGGCCAGCAGCAATGGACGCAAAGATTTGATCATTTGAAATAAAACCCTACAGCCGAGGGGAAAAAAGACGAGGGCATGGAAATAAATTCCCTCAGCGGTCATGAAAGTGTCGGCATTATGCCCCAAGGTGCAACAGCTTGTGCCTTACCCCGGTCGTCTAATCCGCTATTTTTTTACCGACGGTAGGTGTAGCGCTGTTCCGAGGCGGGCAATCGGCGCCTTAAACTGCTAAAGTGCGGCCCGTTATTACTTATGAGGATTGTTCCAATGGCGACTAACCGTTCCCAGCGTCTGCGCAAAAAACTGTGCGTCGATGAATTTCAAGAGCTGGGTTTCGAACTGAACCTGGATTTCAAAGAAGATTTGGCTGATGAAGCCATTGATGCTTTCCTCGACGCGTTCCTGAAAGAAGCCATGGAAGCCAACGGTCTGGGCTATGTGGGCGGCGACGACTTCGGTCTGGTTTGCCTGCAGAAGCGTGGCTCGGTCTCCGAAGAGCAGCGTGCCGCTGTTGAAGCCTGGCTCAAAGGCCGCAGCGAACTGACCGAAGCAACCGTCAGCCCGCTGATCGACGTCTGGTACCCGGAAAAGCCGATCAATCCGGTAGCTTGATGTTCTAAAAAAACGGCGACCCAAGGGTCGCCGTTTTTTTTTGTGAAGGTTGAAGGATCGCAGCCTCGTTTCACTCGACAGCTCCTACAGGGCAACGCATGCGATGGCAGGCGCTGTGTAGGAGCTGTCGAGTACAACGAGGCTGCGATCTTTTAGTCGCCCCGCCAATTCAAGATCAATAACGTCAACACCCCCGCCACAATCCCCCAAAACGCCGAACCGATGGAAAATAGCGTCAACCCCGACGCCGTGACCATAAAGGTAATCAGCGCGGCTTCCCGTTCCTGCACTTGCGCCATGGCAATGCTCAACCCATTGATGATTGAGCCGAACAGCGCCAGCGCGGCAATCGACAGCACCAGTTCTTTAGGCAGTGCGGCAAACAACGCCGCCAGCGTCGCGCCGAACACCCCGGCAATCCCGTAGAAAATCCCGCACCAGACGGCAGCCGTGTAGCGCTTGTTGCGATCTTCATGGGCATGCGGCCCGGTGCAGATTGCCGCGCTGATGGCGGCCAGGTTGATCCCATGGGAGCCGAAAGGCGCCAACAGCAACGAGGCAATGCCGGTGGTGGTGATCAGCGGTGAGGCCGGCACGTTGTAGCCATCGGCGCGCAATACGGCTATACCCGGCATGTTCTGCGAGGTCATCGCCACCACGAACAGCGGAATGCCAATGCTGATGGTCGCGGCCAGGGAGAAATGCGGTGTAGTCCAGACCGGTGTCGCGACTTCCAGATGGAAGCCACTGAAATCCAGCAACCCCATAAACCCTGACAGCACAGTGCCGATCAACAGCGCGGCGAGCACGGCGTAGCGCGGCGACAGGCGTTTAACCACTAGATAGGTGAAGAACATCCCCAGGACCAGCGCAGTGCGGTGCTGGGCGGCGACGAAAATCTCGCTGCCGATCTTGAACAAAATACCCGCCAGCAACGCCGCCGCCAACGAGGCCGGAATCCTTTTCACCAGCCGTTCGAAACTGCCGGTCAGGCCGCAGATAGTCACCAGCACCGCGCAAGTGATGTAGGCACCAATGGCCTCGCCGTAGCTGACACCGCCAAGGCTGGTGATCAGCAACGCCGCGCCGGGGGTCGACCAGGCGATGGTGATCGGGGTGCGGTAGCGCAAGGACAAGCCGATCGAGCACACCGCCATGCCGATAGAGATCGCCCAGATCCACGACGAAATCTGTCCACTGCTCAGGCCCGCTGCTTGCCCGGCCTGGAACATCAGCACCAGTGAGCTGGTGTAGCCGGTCATCATGGCAATGAACCCGGCGACAATGGCCGAGGGGGATGTGTCAGTCAGAGGGCGAAGCTGCGTGTGCGTGGCGTCGGTCATGACAGCGGTGTTCCTTGTTCTGATAAAGATGTCCGTAGCCGCTGAACCCTGTAGGAGCGAGGCTTGCCCGCGAAGGCGTCATGTCATTCAACATTGATATCGACTGACACTGCGCCTTCGCGGGCAAGCCTCGCTCCTACAGGGGATCGCGTTGAGCAGCGGATTCTGCGTTCAAGCCTAAACTGAAAAGTAACCGGTCGTTGCTATACAGCGAGGGCGACAAACAGCCGTACAGTCGTGTTGCCACCTTCCATTGTGTACAATCGCGGTGTTTTTTACGCGATACTTGCCAGCGACCCACTGTGCCGTATTACAGTCACGGTCAATTCGCCGCAGTTCTCCCGACTCGAGTGCCCATGAACGAACAGTTGCAACCCCTCAAGAAACAACCGCGAGCAGGCAAAGCCGGGCGCAGCGGAACCCAGGACGATATTGTCTATGCGCATATCTTCGAGGCCATTCTCGAACAGCGTCTGGCGCCCGGCACCAAGTTGAGCGAAGAAGCGCTGGGGGAAATTTTCGGGGTCAGCCGCACCATCATTCGCCGCGCGCTGTCCCGTCTGGCCCATGAAGGCGTGGTATTGCTGCGACCGAATCGTGGCGCGGTCGTCGCCAGCCCGAGTGTCGAAGAGGCCCGTCAGGTGTTTCTGGCGCGGCGTCTGGTGGAACGGGCGATTACTGAATTGGCGGTGCAGCACGCCACCGCCGAGCAACTTCTCGAATTGCGGCAGATGGTCAATGACGAGCGCGACAGTTTTTCCCGTGGCGATCGTGGGGCCGGTATCCGTCTGTCCGGCGAGTTCCATTTGAAACTGGCCGAAGCGGCAAAAAATGCCCCGCTGATCAGCTTCCAGCGCAGCCTGGTGTCCCAGACTTCATTGATCATCGCCCAGTACGAAAGCGGCAACCGTTCCCACTGTTCTTACGATGAACACACTCAATTGATCGACGCCATCGAGGCGCGAGACACGACGCTGGCGGTGGATTTGATGATGCATCACATGGATCACATCGACAGCAAGCTCAACCTCGACGAAGAAAGCGCGTCGGATGATCTGCATGCGGTGTTTTCGCATTTGTTGCAGACCAAAAAGCCTGGGCGTTCAACAGCCAAGCTCTGACTTCCTGACGCTGATCGTTCCCCCGCAACCAACGATTGCGGGGGATTTTTTATGCCCGTAAAACCTAACGCTGATGCACCAGATTCCCCGCCGCATACGTCTGCAGAACAGTCCGGTCATCCCCCAGCGTCATCAATACAAACAACGTCTCGGCAATGTTATTGGCCTGTTTCAGGCGATAGCCGAGCAGTGGCGTGGCGTTGTAGTCCAGCACCAGGAAGTCCGCGTCGGTGCCCGGTTGCAAGGTACCGATCTTGTTTTCCAGACGCAGCGCGCGAGCGCCGCCGAGGGTGGCCAGGTACAGCGACTTGAACGGGCTCAGTCGCGCGCCTTGCAGTTGCATGACTTTGTAGGCTTCGTTCAGGGTTTGCAGCAGCGAGAAGCTGGTGCCGCCCCCGACATCGGTACCGAGGCCGACATTGAGTTTGTGCTTCTCGGCCATTGGCAGGTTGAACAGACCGCTGCCAAGGAAGAAGTTGGAGGTCGGGCAGAAGGCGATCGCCGAGCCGGTTTGCGCCAGCCGCGCGCACTCGTCGTCGCACAGGTGCACGCCGTGAGCAAACACCGAGCGTTCACCGAGCAATTGGTAGTGATCGTAGACATCCAGGTAGCCTTTACGCTCCGGGAACAGTGCCTTGACCCACTCGATTTCCTTGAGGTTCTCGCTGATGTGGGTCTGCATGTACAGATCCGGGTATTCGCTGAGCAACTGGCCGGCGAGGGTCAGTTGTTCCGGTGTGCTGGTCGGTGCAAAACGCGGAGTGACCGCATAGTGCAGGCGACCCTTGCCGTGCCAGCGCTCGATCAGCGCCTTGCTTTCGATGTAGCTCGATTCGGCGGTGTCGGTCAGGTAGTCCGGCGCGTTGCGGTCCATCATCACCTTGCCGGCGATCATTCGCAGGTCCAGCTGTTCGGCGGCCTCGAAGAACGAGTTCACCGACTGCGGATGCACGCTGCCGAACACCAGCGCCGTGGTGGTGCCGTTGCGCAGCAGTTCCTTGATGAAAATGTCTGCCACTTCATCGGCGTGGACCTTGTCGGCGAACTGGCTTTCGCACGGGAAGGTGTAGGTATTGAGCCAATCCAGCAGCTGTTCGCCATAGGCGCCGACCATGCCGGTTTGTGGCAAGTGAATGTGGGTATCAATGAAGCCCGGGGTGATCAAGGCGTCCTGATAATGCGTGATCTGGATATCGGCCGGCAGGGTCGGCAGCAATTCGCTGGCATGGCCGATGGCGCTGATGCGGCCGTTGTCGACCACCAGCAGGCCGTCTTCGAAATACTCGTACGAAGCTTCGATACCCACTTCGGCGGGGTCGGCGATGCTGTGCAGGAGGGCGGCGCGGTAGGCTTTGCGAGTCAGAGGCATGGGGGTTCTCAATGAGTTCGAAGCTTTTAGTTCGAAGCTTTTAGTTCGAAGCTTGGCTGCGGCGTGAAACAGGCAGCAGTTTGGCGATCGATGATCCGGCGCTGGCGGTGTGCTGGCCGAAATTCGCGTTATAGGTGGCGATGATTTCGCCGGCGATGGAGATGGCGATTTCCACAGGCAACTTGCCTTTGACTTCGCCGATGCCCATCGGGCAGCGCATGCGTTGCAGCACGGCGCTGTCGAAACCGCGGTCACGCAGGCGATGTTCGAACTTCACCCGTTTGGTCTTCGAACCGATCAGGCCGAAGTAGGCGAAGTCGTTGCGCTTGAGGATCGCCGCAGTGAGTTCGAGGTCGAGTTGATGGTTGTGGGTCATGACGATGCAGTAACTGCCGGCGGGCAGGTCGTCGACTTCATCCACCGGTTCTTCAGTGACGATTTTGCGCACGGCGTGGGGGATCTGCTCGGGGAATTCAGCTTCCCGCGAGTCGATCCAGCGCACCCGACAGGGCAGGCTGGCGAGCAGCGGCACCAGCGCCCGGCCGACGTGGCCGGCGCCGAACACAGCGATCTGCGCCTGGACCTGGCCCATCGGTTCGAACAGCAATACGGTCACGCCACCGCAGCACTGGCCCAGGCTGGCGCCGAGGCTGAAGCGCTCAAGGTGGGTGTCCTGCTTGCCGCTGGCAAGCATCTCGCGGCCGATCTGCATGGCCTTGTATTCCAGATGCCCACCACCGATGGTGTCGAAGGTTTGCGTGGCGCTGATGACCATCTTCGAGCCGGCATTACGCGGCGTCGAGCCGAGCTCTTCGATGATGGTCACCAACACACAGGGTTCACCCCGGGTTTGCAGGTCGGCGAGGGCGTCGATCCAGTTGTACATGTTTTCACCCCTACAACATTGTTGTCTGTTCGGGCCTCATCGCGGGCAAGCCACGCTCCCACAAGGATTGCATCGTACCTGTGGGAGCTGGCTTGCCTGCGATGACCGCGACGCGGTTTTACAGCGAAGCCAACTCGACTTCAGCCTCAACAGGCTTCAAAGCCTTCAACTGCCGCATCTGCTCGCAGCCCCACAACACCCGCTCCGGGGTCGCCGGTGCGTCGATTTTCGGTTGATGCCGGTAGTCGGCCAAACTGGCCACGGCGTCCTTGATCGCGCACCACGCGGCAATACCGAGCATGAACGGCGGCTCACCCACGGCCTTGGAATGGAACACCGTGTCTTCCGGGTTCTTGCGGTTTTCCACCAGCTTCACCCGCAGGTCCAATGGCATGTCTGCCACCGCCGGGATTTTGTAGCTGGCCGGGCCGTTGGTCATCAGTTTGCCCTTGTTGTTCCACACCAGTTCTTCCATGGTCAGCCAGCCCATGCCCTGGATGAAACCACCCTCGACCTGACCGATGTCGATCGCCGGGTTCAGAGAGTCGCCGACGTCATGCAGAATGTCGGTGCGCAGCATTTTGTACTCGCCAGTCAAGGTATCGACGATCACCTCGGCGCAGGCTGCACCGAAGGCGTAGTAATAGAACGGCCGCCCCCGCGCCTGGCTGCGGTCATAGTAAATTTTCGGAGTCTTGTAGAAGCCGGTACTCGACAGTGAAACCTGAGCGAAATACGCCTGCTGGATCAGCGCTTCAAACGTCAGGATATGATCGCGAACCCGCACATGACCGTTGTGGAATTCCACGTCTTCTTCGCTGACCTTGTACTGCCGCGCGGCGAATTCCACCAGGCGTCTCTTGATGATTTCAGCCGCGTTTTGTGCCGCTTTACCATTGAGGTCGGCGCCACTGGAAGCCGCGGTTGGCGAAGTGTTCGGGACTTTGTCGGTGTTGGTTGCGGTGATCTGCACGCGGTCCATTTCCACCTGGAACACTTCAGCCACGACTTGCGCAACCTTGGTGTTCAGACCCTGGCCCATTTCAGTGCCGCCATGGTTCAGATGGATGCTGCCGTCGGTGTAGATATGGATCAGTGCGCCGGCCTGATTGAGGAAGCTGGCGGTGAAGGAAATACCGAATTTCACCGGGGTCAGCGCCAAGCCCTTTTTCAGGATCGGGCTGTTGGCGTTGTAGCGACGGATCGCTTCGCGACGCTCGGCGTACTGACTGCTTGCTTCCAGTTCGGCGGTCATTTCCTCGAGCATGTTGTGCTCGACGGTCTGGTAGTAATGGGTGACGTTGCGCTCGGTCTTGCCATAGTAATTGGCCTTGCGCACGGCCAGTGGGTCGAGGCCCAAATGGCGGGCAATCGCGTCCATCACTTCTTCGATGGCGACCATGCCTTGCGGGCCGCCGAAACCACGGTAAGCGGTGTTCGACGCGGTGTTGGTTTTGCAGCGGTGACCGTTGATGGTCGCGTCGCCCAAATAGTACGAGTTGTCGGCATGGAACATCGCGCGGTCGACAATCGATGCCGACAAATCCGGTGAGCAGCCGCAGTTGCCGGCCAGTTCCAGCGCAATGCCATGCAGGCGGCCGGTGCTGTCGAAGCCCACGTCGTACTCGACGTAGAACGGGTGGCGCTTGCCGGTCATCAGCATGTCTTCGACACGCGGCAGGCGCATTTTGGTCGGCTGACCGGTCAGGTGCGCAATCACCGCGCACAGGCACGCCGGGCTTGCCGCTTGAGTTTCCTTGCCGCCGAAACCACCGCCCATGCGGCGCATGTCGACGACGATCTTGTTCATCGACACATCCAGCACTTCCGCCACCAGCTTCTGTACTTCGGTGGGGTTCTGGGTCGAGCAGTAAACGATCATGCCGCCGTCTTCGGTTGGCATCACCGACGAGATCTGGGTTTCGAGATAGAAGTGTTCCTGGCCGCCGATGTGCAGCGTGCCTTGAATGCGATGTTCGGCAGTAGAAAGCGCGGTGGCCGAATCGCCACGCTTGTGGGTATGGCTGTCGAGCACGAAATGGCGTTTGCGCAGAGCCTCAACCACATCCAGAACCGGTTCCAGATCTTCATATTCGATGATCGCGGCCATCGCTGCTTTACGCGCGGTTTCCAGGTCTTTCGCCGCCACGGCGAGTACCGGTTGACCGACGAATTGCACGTCGTCGATGGCCAGCAACGGATCGCCCGGCAACAGTGGGCCGATGTCTTTCAGGCCTGGCACATCTTCGTGAGTAATGGCGATGCGCACGCCTTCGAAGGCATAGCAGGGCTTGGTGTCGATGCTGATGATTTTCGCGTGGGCGCGGTCCGACAGCCGTGCGTAAACGTGTAGCTGATTGGGGAATTCCAGCCGATCGTCGATGTACTGCGCTTCACCGGACACATGCTTGTCGGCGCTGTCGTGCTTGACGCTACGGCCGACACCGGTGCTCAGGTCCTTGGCGAACAATTCAGCCAGTTCGGCTTGGGTCTTCTCTACAGCGTGATGATTAGACATAAGCGGTCACCCGAGTCTCGATGTGCGGTGTTTGCAGTTCGATGAAGTATTTACGCAGCAGATTCTGCGCGCTGAGCAGGCGGTATTCCTTGCTGGCGCGGAAGTCCGAGAGCGGCGTGAAGTCTTCGGCCAATGCAGCGCAGGCGCGTTCGACGGTGGCGCTGTTGAACGGTGCGCCAACCAGCGCGGCTTCGCAGTTCTTCGCGCGTTTTGGAGTGGCCGCCATGCCGCCGAAGGCGACGCGGGCGTCAGCGATCACGCCGGAGTCGATGCGCAGGTTGAATGCAGCACAGACTGCGGAAATGTCATCGTCCAGACGCTTGGATACCTTATAGGCGCGGAACAGTTGTTCAACGCTGGCGCGTGGAACAATGATCTTTTCGATGAACTCGCTTTCCTGACGCGCGGTCACCCGGTAATCGATGAAGTAGTCTTCCAGGGCCATGGTGCGGCGGGTTTCGCCTTTGCACAGGACGATCTGCGCGCCGAGGGCGATCAGCAGCGGTGGTGAGTCGCCAATTGGCGAGGCGTTACCGATGTTGCCGCCCAACGTGCCCTGGTTGCGAATCTGCAAGGACGCGAAGCGTTGCAGCAATTCACCGAAATCCGGGTACTCGGCCTTCAAGGCGTCGTAGCAATCGGAGAGGGCGGTAGCGGCGCCGATTTCCAGGCGATCGTCGAAGCGTTCGATGCGTTTCATTTCAGCGACGTTGCCCACGTAGATCATCACCGGCAAGGTGCGGTGGAACTGGGTGACCTCCAGCGCCAGGTCGGTGCCGCCGGCCAGCAAGCGGGCCTGTGGATAAGCATCGTAGAGGTCCGCCAGATCGGCCACGGTCAGCGGCACCAGGCAGCGTTTGTCGCCACTGTTGAGTTCGCCGATATCGGTGGGAGCGATGGCTTTCAGGCGAGCGATAGTGTCCGCTTCGCGAGCATCGAACTGGTCAGGTTGTTTGCCGCAGCAAGATTGCTCGGCAGCGGCCAGGATCGGCCGATAACCGGTGCAGCGGCAGAGATTGCCGGCCAGGGCTTCGTGGGCTTTATGAGAATCGGGTGCGTCGCTGTTCTTTTGCAGCGCAAACAGCGACATCACGAAGCCCGGCGTGCAGAACCCGCACTGCGAACCATGGCACTCGACCATGGCTTTTTGCACGCTGTGCAGCTCGCCCTGGTGCTTGAGGTCTTCGACGCTGATCAGTTGCTTGCCGTGCAGGGAGGAAACGAACGTCAGGCACGAGTTGAGGCTGCGATAGCGAATGTGTTCGCGGCCATCGTCGGTCGTCAGCAACTCGCCGACCACCACGGTGCAGGCGCCACAGTCACCGCTGGCGCAGCCTTCTTTGGTGCCGGGTTTGCCCACATGGTCGCGCAGGTAATTGAGCACGGTCAGGTTCGGGTCCAGGGCATGCTCGCTACGGAGTTCCTGGTTGAGTAAAAACTGGATCACGGAAGGCCTCGCAAACTCATTATTGTTGTTAACCGACATGAGCCGAATTTATCAGGTCTGACTTTTCGGTCAATGATTTTCTGACTTAAAGGTCAGGAAATTGCATTTTGTCGATCAACGACTCGTTCCTTCATTATTGACCCTCACGGGATCGCTTGCCTTTTGCGTGAATCTTGCGCGAATCGTGCCAAAAACCGCTGAGTGGGCACTCCGCCATGACCGATCAATTGCGCTACACTGCGCCGCTTGTGCAGATCGAAGAGTTTGAAGGACAACCATGACGTTCAAGGCGCCGGACAGCCTCGCCGAGCAAATCGCTCACCACCTCGCCGAACGTATCATTCACGGCGAAATGAAGCCGGGGGAGCGCATCCAGGAACAGAAGGTCACGCTGGCCCTCAATGTCAGCCGCGGTTCAGTCCGTGAAGCTTTGCTGATCCTTGAGCGCCGCCACCTGATCGCGATTTTGCCGCGACGTGGCGCCCACGTGACCGAACTGACGGCGCACAAGGTGCAGAGCCTGTGCACGCTGATGAGCGAGTTGTACATTCTGCTCGGCAATGCCGTGGCCAGCGGCTGGCACGTCCAGGCCGACATGGCGCCGTTCCTGGAGATCCAGCAGCGCCTGACCGCCAGCTACGAGCGCCAGGACATCCGCACGTTCGTCGACGACAGCTTCAGCGTGATGCGCGCCGCCTATCCGTTCGCCAACAACCCGTACTTGCAGGAAACCGTCGAGAATCTGCAGCCGGCCATGAGCCGCGCGTATTTTCTGGCGCTGGATCAGCGCAAAGCCTCGATGAGCGAGTTCCTCGAGCTGTTTGAACGTTTGCTCGCTGCCGTGCTGGCTCGTGACCTTCCTCAGATCCGCGTGGTGCTGACGGCGTATGCCCAGCGCAGTTGCGATCTGGTGATTTCTGCCCTGACGGTCGCTTAAGCGTGCGGCTCAAGTGCATCAAGTTGGCGGGGTTCAAATCCTTCGTCGACCCGACCACGGTGAACTTCCCCAGTAACATGGCGGCTGTGGTCGGGCCCAATGGTTGCGGCAAGTCGAACATCATCGATGCCGTGCGTTGGGTGATGGGCGAGAGCTCGGCCAAGAACCTGCGCGGCGAATCGATGACCGACGTCATCTTCAATGGCTCGACCAGCCGTAAACCGGTAAGCCAGGCCAGCATCGAGCTGGTATTCGATAATTCCGACGGCACGCTGCTCGGCGAATGGGCGGCCTATGCGGAAATTTCCATTCGCCGCAAAGTGACCCGCGACAGCCAGACCACTTACTACCTTAACGGCGCCAAATGCCGCCGCCGTGATATCACCGATATCTTCCTCGGTACCGGTCTTGGCCCGCGCAGCTACTCGATCATCGAACAGGGCATGATCTCCAAGCTGATCGAGTCCAAGCCCGAAGACCTGCGCAATTTCATCGAAGAAGCCGCCGGTATTTCCAAATACAAGGAACGTCGGCGCGAGACCGAAAACCGTATCCGCCGCACCCACGAAAACCTCGCTCGCCTGACCGATTTACGCGAAGAACTCGAACGTCAGCTGGAGCGTTTGCACCGCCAGGCCGAGGCCGCCAAGAAATATCAGGAATACAAGGGCGAGGAGCGTCAGCTCAAGGCCCAGCTGTCAGCCTTGCGCTGGCAGGCGTTGAACGAACAGGTTGGCCAGCGCGAAGCAATCATCGGCACTCAGGAAGTCACCTTCGAAGCCTTGGTGGCCGAGCAGCGCAATGCCGACGCGGCCATTGAACGCCTGCGCGACGGTCATCATGATTTGTCCGAGCGCTTCAATCTGGTGCAGGGACGTTTCTATTCGGTTGGCGGTGATATCGCCCGGGTCGAGCAGAGCATCCAGCACGGTCAACAACGTTTGCGTCAGCTACAAGACGACCTGAAAGAAGCCGAGCGCGCGCGACTGGAAACCGAGTCCCACCTGGGCCATGACCGCACCTTGCTGCTGACCTTGGGCGAAGAGCTGGACATGCTCACCCCGGAACAGGAAGTCACCAGCGCCGCCGCCGAAGAAGCCGCTGCCGCACTGGAAGAATCCGAAACCACCATGCACGGCTGGCAGGAGCAGTGGGACGCCTTCAACCTCACCGCCGCCGAGCCACGCCGTCAGGCCGAAGTTCAGCAGTCGCGGATCCAGCAGCTGGAAACCAGCCTGGAACGGCTGGCCGATCGTCAGAAGCGTCTTGGCGAAGAACGTGCGTTGCTCTCGGCGGATCCGGAAGACGCGGCGATCATGGAACTCAGCGAGCAGTTGGCTGCGTCCGAGGCCACGCTCGAAGACTTGCAGGCCAGCGAAGAAGCTCAGGTCGAACGCCTCGAGCAACTGCGTCAGGAGTTGCAGCAAGCGCTTTCGGCGCAGCAGCAAGCCCAAGGGGATTTGCAACGGCTCAACGGTCGACTGGCGTCGCTGGAAGCCTTGCAGCAAGCCGCGCTCGATCCCGGCACCGGCACTGCGCAATGGCTGCGCGAACAGCATCTGGCGGATCGCCCGCGTCTGGCCGAAGGCCTTAAGGTCGAGGCCGGATGGGAGCTGGCGGTAGAAACCGTGCTCGGTGCCGACCTGCAAGCGGTGCTGGTGGATGACTTCGGTGATTTCGATCTGGCAGGCTTTGCCCAAGGCGATTTGCGCTTGCTCAGCCCGGCCAGCGATGGCGTGCGCATGCCCGGCAGTTTGCTCGACAAGGTCGAGGCGCAGATAGATTTGTCGCCATGGCTGGGGCAGGTCAAACCGGTCGACAGCCTTGAACAGGCCTTGGCCTTGCGCGGGCAATTGGCCGCCGGCCAAAGCCTGATCAGCCGCGACGGTTACTGGGTCGGCCGACACTTTTTGCGTGTGCGCCGGGCCAGCGAAGCCGAAAGCGGTGTGCTCGCCCGGGGTCAGGAAATCCAACGGTTGGGCCTTGAACGCGAAGAGCGCGAAGCCACGGTCGAAACCCTGGAAACCCGACTTCAGAATCTCAGGGCGCAACAGCGTCAGCAGGAAAACGGTCGCGAACATTTGCGCCGTCTGCTACAAGACGAAGCCCGTCAGCAAGGCGAATTAAAAGCCCAGCTGTCCGCCGGCAAAGCCAAGATCGAGCAGTTGACGTTGCGCCGTACCCGTCTCGATGAAGAACTCACCGAGTTGAGTGAACAGCGCGCCCTGGAACACGAAAACATCGGCGAAGCGCGCCTGCAATTGCAGGAAGCCCTCGACAGCATGGCGCTGGATACCGAGCAGCGTGAATTGCTGTTGGCCCAGCGCGACAGCCTGCGCGAGCGCCTCGATCGGGTGCGTCAGGAAGCCCGGCAGCATAAGGATCATGCGCATCAATTGGCGGTACGCCTCGGTTCGCTGAGGGCGCAATACGATTCCACTCGCCAGGCCCTCGAACGGCTGGAGATGCAGTCCGAGCGCCTGACCGAGAAGCGCGAACAATTGAGCCTCAACCTCGAAGAGGGCGAGGCGCCGCTGGAAGAACTGCGGCTGAAACTCGAAGAACTGCTCGACAAGCGCATGACGGTTGACGAAGAACTCAAGACCGCGCAAATGGCCATGGAAGATGCCGACCGCGAATTGCGTGACGCCGAAAAACGTCGCAATCAGGCCGAGCAGCAATCCCAGTTGATTCGCAGCCAGCTCGAGCAGCAGCGCATGGAATGGCAAGCGCTGACGGTACGACGCAAGACTTTGCAGGATCAACTGCTCGAAGACGGTTACGACCTCAACGGCGTGCTCGCCACGCTGCTGGCCGGGGCCAACGAGAAAGAGGCCGAAGAAGAACTCGAGCGCATTGCTGCGCGGATTCAGCGCCTGGGCGCGATCAACCTCGCAGCCATCGACGAATACCAGCAACAATCCGAGCGAAAGCGTTATCTGGATGCCCAGAATGATGATTTGGTGGAAGCGCTGGACACGCTCGAAAACGTCATTCGCAAGATCGACAAGGAAACCCGAAACCGCTTCAAAGATACCTTTGATCAGATCAATGGCGGTTTACAGGCCCTTTTCCCAAAAGTTTTCGGTGGAGGACGCGCGTATTTGGAACTGACGGGCGAAGATCTACTCGATACAGGGGTAACGATCATGGCGCAGCCGCCAGGAAAGAAGAACAGCACCATCCATTTGCTCTCCGGTGGCGAAAAAGCCCTGACCGCATTGGCCCTGGTATTTGCCATCTTCAAGTTGAATCCGGCGCCGTTCTGCATGCTCGATGAGGTTGACGCGCCATTGGATGACGCTAACGTTGGACGCTACGCACGGCTGGTCAAGGAAATGTCGCAGACGGTGCAGTTCATCTACATCACCCACAACAAGATCGCCATGGAAATGGCCGATCAATTGATGGGGGTGACGATGCATGAGCCCGGTTGTTCGCGTCTGGTGGCAGTGGATGTGGAGGAGGCGATGGCCATGGTGGACGCCTAGCGGCACGGCCCCAAACTACAAGCCTTAAGCTGCAAGGGACAGCTTGAGGCTTGAAGCTTGCGACGGGTAGCTTGAGCGGCGCATGCATTGACTGATGAATGAAGATGGCAAATCGACACAATTTGCTCAGCGATTTTGAGAGACGGTGTAAAGTTGCCTTTGGTCGTGCTAGTTTAATGTCAATTTTTCGTATACGTGGGCAAAACGCCTGTCAGAACATAGAGTTGGCGCCACGTTTTAAAGCGGTTTGCACAATGTAAACCCCTTATTTTTCAGCATTTTTTATAGAGGCACGGGATTACATGGAAATCGGTCTGCGCGAGTGGCTGATCGTCATCGGCATTATTGTCATTGCCGGTATTCTTTTCGATGGCTGGCGTCGCATGCGCGGCGGCAAGGGAAAACTGAAATTCCGTCTTGACCGAAATTTGTCCAATTTGCCGGATGAGGACACCAGCGCCGAGCTGTTGGGCCCGCCCCGCGTACTGGATACCCATAAAGAACCGCAACTGGACGAGCATGACCTGCCGTCGGTGAGCATGCCTGCCCGTGAACCTCGCGAGTCAGGTTCCAAGCGTGGCAAGCGTGGCCATGGCGAGCCGTCGCAAGGTGACTTGAACCTCAACCTGGATCTGGACGGCGGCCCGAGCTTCAACAGCCGTGACAACGATTTCCCGGATGACGCCAAGCCTGCCAGCTCGGCCGAGAAAGATCAGCCGCAAGCCGAAGAAGTACTGGTGATCAGCGTGATCTGCCGCGACCCGGCCGGCTTCAAGGGCCCGGCGCTGTTGCAGAACATTCTGGAAAGCGGTCTGCGTTTCGGCGAAATGGACATTTTCCACCGTCACGAAAGCATGGCCGGTAACGGCGAAGTCCTGTTCTCCATGGCCAACGCGGTCAAGCCAGGTGTCTTCGATCTGGATGATATCGATCATTTCAGTACCCCGGCGGTGAGCTTCTTCCTTGGTCTGCCAGGTCCGCGTCATCCCAAGCAAGCTTTCGACGTGATGGTGGCTGCGGCCCGCAAACTGTCCCAGGAGCTGAACGGCGAACTGAAAGACGACCAGCGCAGCGTGCTGACCGCCCAAACGATTGAGCACTACCGTCAGCGCATCGTCGAGTTCGAGCGTCGCGCTTTGACCCAGAAGCGTTAAAGTCAAAAGATCGCAGCCTCGTTTCACTCGACAGCGCCTACAGAAAATCGCGAACCCTGTAGGCGCTGTCGAGTGAAACGAGGCTGCGATCTCTTGATCTTGATGAGATGAGATAGAGCAGCCTCGGCTGCTCTTTCGCTTTATGAGAGAACACCCATGACCTCCGCCAAAAACCGCATTCTAGAGCTGCGCGCCGAGCTCGATCAGCACAACTATCGTTACCACGTGCTGGATGAGCCCAGCATTCCGGATGCCGAATACGATCGCTTGTTCCACGAGCTCAAGGCCCTTGAAGCGGCCCATCCCGAATTGATCACCAGCGACTCGCCGACCCAGCGTGTCGGCAGCGCGGCGTTGTCGGCGTTCACCCAGGTGCGTCATGAAGTGCCGATGCTCAGCCTGGGCAACGCCTTCGAAGAAACCGACATGCGCGAATTCGATCGCCGAGTGACGGAAGGGCTGGACTTGCCGGTCGGCGATTTGTTCGACGGCGGCACAGCGGTGGAGTACAGCTGCGAACCCAAGCTCGATGGCCTGGCGGTCAGTCTGCTCTATCAGGACGGCGTGCTGGTGCGCGGCGCCACCCGCGGCGACGGCACCACCGGTGAAGACATCAGTGTCAATGTGCGTACCGTGCGCAATATCCCGCTCAAACTGCATGGCACTGGCTGGCCGGCGACCCTGGAAGTGCGGGGCGAAGTCTTCATGTCCAAGGCCGGATTCGAGCGGCTCAACGCCACGCAACTGGAAGTCGGCGGCAAGACCTTCGCCAACCCGCGTAACGCGGCGGCGGGCAGTTTGCGGCAGCTGGATTCGAAGATCACCGCCAACCGTCCACTGGAATTCTGCTGCTACGGCATCGGCCAGATTTCGGCGGACATTGCCGACACACACATTGGCAACCTGCAGCAACTCAAAGCCTGGGGCCTGCCGATCAGCCATGAGCTGAAACGGGCACACGGCATCCAGGAATGCCTGGATTACTACCGTGACATAGGCGAGCGTCGCAATGCGCTCCCGTATGAAATTGACGGCGTGGTGTTCAAGGTCAACAGCATTGCGTCCCAGCGTGAACTGGGTTTCCGCGCTCGCGAACCGCGTTGGGCGATTGCCCACAAATTCCCGGCCATGGAAGAACTCACCGAGCTGCTTGATGTGGAATTCCAGGTCGGTCGCACCGGTGCCGTGACGCCGGTGGCACGCTTGAAACCGGTGAGGGTTGCGGGCGTCACCGTGGCCAATGCGACCTTGCACAACATGGATGAAGTGGCGCGACTGGGCCTGATGATCGGTGACACAGTGATCATTCGCCGTGCCGGTGATGTGATTCCGCAAGTGGTGCAAGTGGTCACCGAGCGTCGTCCGGAGCATGCCCGGCCAGTGCAGATTCCCCAGCAATGCCCGGTCTGCGGTTCCCATGTCGAGCGCACGCAACTGGTCAAGCGCAGCAAGGGCCGCGAGACCATCAGCGAAGGCGCGGTGTACCGCTGCGTCGGGCGTCTGGCCTGCGGAGCGCAGCTCAAGCAAGCGATCATTCACTTTGTGTCGCGCCGCGCCATGGACATCGAAGGGCTGGGCGAGAAGAGCGTCGAGCAACTGGTGGACGAAGGCCTGGTGAATTCGCCGGCTGACCTCTATGCCCTGACGTTCGAGCAGATCGTCGACCTGGAAGGCTTTGCCGAACTGTCGAGCAAGAACCTGCTCGGCGCCATCGAAAACAGCAAGCGGCCGAGTCTGGCGCGCTTCATCTACGCTTTGGGCATTCCCGATGTGGGCGAGGAGACGGCCAAGGTCCTGGCGCGTTCTCTCGGCTCGCTGGAGCGTGTTCAGCAGGCGTTGCCGCAGGTGCTCACGTACCTGCCGGATGTCGGGCTGGAAGTGGCTTACGAGATTCACAGTTTCTTTGAAGATGCGCACAACCGGCAGGTGATCGCGGATCTGCTCAAGCATGGCCTGCAGATTCAGGATCAGGGCGAGCTGGGTGCCGAATTTTCCGCCAGTACCACGTTGGGCGGCTTCCTCGATAAATTGCACATTCCATCGGTCGGGCCGGGCGGGGCGCAGAAGCTTGCGGACAAGTTCGGCTCGCTCGAAGCGGTGATGAATGCTGATTGGCTGGACATGCGCCAGGCACTGCCGGAAAAACAGGCGACATCGGTTCGCGAGTTCTTTGCGGGGACCGATAACCGTCAACTCGCCGAGGCGGCCGAAAGGCAACTGCGCGATTTCGGCATGCATTGGCAGAGTGAGAAGAAAGTCATCGAAGGGTTGCCGCTGGCGGGGCAGACCTGGGTGCTGACCGGTTCGCTGGAGCTGATGAGTCGCGATGTCGCCAAGGACAAACTTGAAAGCCTCGGTGCCAAGGTAGCCGGTTCCGTGTCGGCCAAGACCCATTGCGTGGTCGCCGGCCCGGGCGCGGGATCGAAGTTGGCCAAGGCCAATGAGCTGGGGGTGAAGGTGCTGGATGAAGAGGCGTTTGTGGCTCGCCTGAAGGAATACAACATCTCGATCTAGCGCGAAACCTGTGGCGAGGGGGCTTGCCCCCGTTCGGCGGCGAAGCCGTCGCAAAACCTGCTCATCGCGGTTGCTGGTTTTGGGGCTGCTACGCAGCCCAACGGGGGCAAGCCCCCTCGCCACAATGTGGGAACGATCACCGTACGAGAATGATCTAGTCTTGGCAGGGCCCCAGGGAGAGATCGCCATGTACCGCTTCTTCGAACAGCTCAGTTCGCGTATTGCCGCACCTTTCACGGGCGAACGTTCGCGCAACAGCAAGGTCTGGCATTGCCGCTGTGGGCAGTCGCTGTTCTTTCGCAACAGTCAGTGCCTGGCCTGTTCGGCGGCGCTGGGTTATCAGCCGCTGCAGAGTCGCTTGTCGTCGTTGCAGCCCGGTCCGCAAGCGGATACCTGGTTGCTCGACGCCGACCCCGAAGCCGGAGTGTTCCGCCGCTGCGCCAATCTTTATTCCCCAGCGGCGTGCAACTGGCTATTGCCGGCTAATGATCGCGATGGGTTGTGCATTGCCTGTAGCCTGAATCGCACCATTCCCGATCTGTCGATCCCCGAGAATCACCAGCGCTGGCATAAGGTGGAGATCGCAAAGCGTCGTCTGGTGGCGCAGTTGATCAGCCTGGGCCTGCCCGTCATTCCCAAATCCATGGACGAAGACATCGGTCTGGCCTTCGACTTCATCGGTATCGACCTCGAAGGCAAGCTGCCGACCACTGGGCATGCCAACGGTCTGATTACCCTCGATATCAAGGAAGCCGACGATGCCCATCGCGAGCAGATCCGCGTGAAGATGCATGAACCGTATCGCACGCTGCTCGGGCATTTCCGTCACGAGGTCGGGCATTATTACTGGGACCGCCTGGTCTCCAACAGTCGTTGGCTGGAGCCGTTTCGGGACGTGTTCGGCGACGAACGAGCAAGCTATGCCGAAGCCCTTGAGCGGCATTATCAACAAGGCGCGCCACTCGACTGGCAGCACTGTTACGTCAGCGCCTACGCCACCATGCACCCTTGGGAAGACTGGGCCGAAACCTGGGCTCACTACCTGCACATGATGGATGCAGTGGACACTGCCCTGGGCTTTGGCATGAAAGCGCAGGAACTGGAGTTGGATTACCAGCCATTTCCGCCCAGCACGTTATACGACCCGCAACACCCTGGTGGCCCGGCGTTCCTGTCATTCGTCAACGCATGGATCGAGCTGGCCGGTATGCTCAACGAATTGTCACGCAGCATGGGCCAGCCGGATTTCTACCCGTTCGTCCTGCCGCCGGCGGTGATTGCCAAGCTGCACTTCATTCATCTGGTGATCCAGCAAGAGGGCGGCCGGGCGGACGAAGTGTTGGCGCAATAGAATCAAAAAGGTCGCAGCCTTGTAGCAGCTGGCGCAGCCTGCGTTCGGCTGCGCAGCAGTCGTAAACCCGGTGTTCGCGGCTTATCTGAAACCGGGCTGCCTGATTTCACGACGGCTTCGCCGCCGAACGCAGCCTCCGGCAGCTGCTACAGGTCGCGATCTTTAAAGGCCAGCGCATGTCCTTGAAGCAGCTCATGTTTTTTAATCTTCGCGAACGGTTGTAACTTCGTCTCAGATAGGTACAATGGCGCGGCTCGCCGTCAGGTGAGCGTCGTTATGGTGACCCCATCGGTCCCCCCGCAACGATTACCCGTGAACCTGGTCAGATCCGGAAGGAAGCAGCCACAGCGGGAACATTGTGTGCCGGGGTGTGGCTGGTGGGGTTGCCTCCATAACGCAGCACGAACCCTCTTTCGTGTTTTCTATCCAGATAATTCGGCTATTTCCCTGCCAAGGTGTTCATCCCGGGCGGTGTTTTATCGTTTCCGAATTAAAGCGCCGAATATAAAAAAGGAGGCCGATCTGTCGCGTTAGACAGATCGGCCTCCTTTTTCATTTACTGGCATCAAGGCTTGGACAAGGCCTGGTCAACCGCTGCGATCAGCTTTCCCAGATCCTTCGGGGTGGCTTTGTGTATGACGCTGAACAGGTACGCCCGCTGTTCATCTTCGTCGCCCAGATCTGCGAAAAAGGCTTTCAGCTTCACGCCCAGCACGTCGGCAAGCAGGAACAGTGCTTCCACGCTGGGGGTATAGGTGCCAGTTTCGAAGCGGCTGATGGTTTTGGGGTCAAAACCGGTTTTTTCGCCGAGTTCAGCCTGAGTAAGCCCTGCGACCTTGCGGTAGCGTCGGATGGCTGGACCCAAACTTGAAATTTGCATCGCTCAATTCCCATTTAGAATCAAGAACTTAACGATAGATTTTTGCATTAGGCAACCGCATGATCCATCACCTTGCTTTGCAAAATGTGATGCATTTCGTAGAATCGCCGCTTCGAAAGGTTTTTTGGTGATCTGCTCTCTGAAGTTTAGGCGATATGAAACAGCCGGCATTACGTTCCTTGCCGGGTTTGCGCGCAGGTCGCTGACGGTCTGAATCCTCGCGAAAATGTTACCAGAGTCGGTGTTGCAACCTTGCCCGAGGCCTTTGAGCCTAGTTGAACTTCGGGGAGGCCGGAGGGCCGTCAAATGTTGTTCATGGAGTGATAACGTGTCTCTGCGCAGTACGTCTCAAAACACCTCTTCCGGGCATCTTGCGCTGGTCGAGCGGTACCACCGCTAGCGACAGTGAGCCTGACTCATGGATGAGAAATACCGCAGGGCTGTGGATGCCGCCGCGATTTTTTCCGAGACCGATCTCAACGGCCGGATTACCTACGTCAACGATCAATTCTGCGCTGTGTCCGGCTACAGCCGCGAAGAACTGCTGGGGCAGAACCATCGCTTGCTGAACTCCGGCTTGCACTCCGCCGATTTTTTCGCCGCCATGTGGGGCACCATCGCCCTGGGCAATATCTGGAAGGGCGAGATCTGTAATCGCGCCAAGGATGGCAGCCTGTATTGGGTCGACAGCACCATGGTGCCGGTGCTTGATGATGCCACCGGGCGTGTTCATCGATACCTGTCGATTCGTTTCGATATCAGTGAAAAACGCCAACTGCTGCAATCTCTGCAATGGCGGGTCGGCCATGACGTGCTGACCGGGCTGCCCAACCGCGCATTCCTGTCGGATTTGCTGGATCAGGCGCTGGAATTCTCCCGGCAAGAAAACATTCCGTTGGCGGTGTGCATGCTTGACCTCGATGGGTTCAAGGCGGTCAACGACGGTTACGGTCACGCCAGTGGCGATATGTTGCTGGTGGAAGTGGCCAAGCGTTTGCGCAACATTGTGCGCGGCGAAGATGTCGTGGCGCGACTGGCCGGGGACGAGTTCGTGCTGGTGTTGCGTTATGTGCGTGACCTGCCGGAATTGCGCGCGGCGCTGAATCGCGTGTTGGGGGCGATTTCGGCGCCTTACATGCTGCATGGCAAAGGCATCAATGTGTTCGCCAGTGTCGGCGCTACCCTGTTTCCCCATGACAACGAAGATGCCGAAACCCTGCTGCGCCACGCTGATCAGGCGATGTATGTGGCCAAGCAGCGCGGGCGAAACCGCTTTCATCTGTTCGATGTTTCGCGGGATCAGGAGGTCAAGGCCACTCACCAGACTGTCGAGCGGGTGCGTCAGGCGCTGCTGGCCGGTGAACTACGCCTGCATTTTCAGCCCAAGGTGAACATGCGCCGTGGCGTGGTCGTGGGGTTCGAGGCGTTGTTGCGTTGGCAGCATCCACAAAACGGCATAGTGCCACCTCGGGAGTTTTTGCCGTTGGTGGAAGACACCGACCTGATCATCGATATCGGTGAGTGGGTGATGGATCAGGTTCTGGCGCAATTGCACCGTTGGCAGCAACTGGGGCAGGGCTGGCCGGTCAGTATCAATATCGCGGCGCGACATTTTCAGCGCGCCGATTTCGTCGAACGGCTCAGGCAGGTACTCGCTCGACATGCCCAGGTCGCCCCGCAAATGCTCGATCTGGAAATCGTCGAGTCGGTGGCGATCGAGAATATCCAGCATGTCAGTGCCTGTTTGCAGGCCTGTCAGGCGTTGGGAGTGCATTTTTCCCTGGGTGACTTCGGCACGGGTTACTCGTCCTTGAGTTACCTCAAGCGTTTACGCACCCAAACCATCAAGATCGATAAATCATTCGTGCGTGACATTCTGATTGATCATGACGACCTGGCCCTGACCACTGCGGTAATTGGCCTGGCCCGGGCGTTCGGTCGGCAGGTGATCGCCGAGGGCCTGGAAAGCGTCGAGCACGGTGAATTGCTGTTGCGGCTGGGATGCGAGGTCGCTCAAGGGTACTTCATCAGTCGCCCGATGCCGCCCGCGGAGGTGCCGGCCTGGGTGGCGGGGTTTATCGCCCCCTCGCAATGGCAGGCACTCGAGCAGACAGCTTGAGCCGGTATAGAGCCGCATAATGTCGTCGATCTGCCGGAATTTTCATTTTCAGCAACTCATAAAAGCCCCTTAAAGTGCAGCTTGGCCAGAATAGACGAGCGCATCGGATGCAATTTTGGCCTTGCTCCGCTAGCATTAGCCGCTTCTGTTCCTTCGTTGCGACGGTTTTCGATGAGTTATCAGGTTCTTGCACGTAAATGGCGTCCGCGCTCGTTCGGCGAAATGGTCGGCCAGACCCATGTGCTCAAGGCTCTGATCAATGCCTTGGACAGCCAGCGGCTGCACCACGCCTACCTGTTTACCGGTACCCGCGGGGTCGGCAAGACCACCATCGCGCGGATCATCGCCAAATGCCTGAACTGTGAAACAGGTATCACTTCGACCCCCTGCGGCGAGTGCTCGGTGTGCCGCGAAATCGATGAAGGCCGTTTCGTCGATCTGATCGAGATCGACGCCGCGAGCCGGACCAAGGTCGAAGACACCCGTGAGCTGCTCGACAACGTGCAGTACGCGCCAAGCCGCGGGCGCTTCAAGGTTTACCTGATCGACGAAGTGCACATGCTCTCCAGCCATTCCTTCAATGCGCTGTTGAAAACCCTTGAAGAGCCGCCGCCCTACGTCAAGTTCATCCTGGCCACCACCGACCCGCAGAAACTTCCGGCAACGATTCTTTCTCGGTGCCTGCAGTTCTCCCTGAAGAATATGACGCCGGAGCGGGTAGTCGAGCATTTGACCCACGTGCTGAGCGTCGAGAACGTACCGTTCGAAGACGACGCACTGTGGTTGCTGGGCCGCGCCGCCGACGGTTCGATGCGCGACGCCATGAGCCTGACCGATCAGGCCATCGCTTTCGGTGAAGGCAAGGTCATGGCCGCCGACGTGCGCGCCATGCTCGGTACTCTCGATCACGGTCAGGTCTACGACGTTTTGCATGCGCTGATCGAAGGTGACGCCAAGGCATTGCTCGAAGCCGTGCGCCATCTGGCCGAACAAGGCCCGGACTGGAACGGCGTGCTCTCGGAAATTCTCAATGTGCTGCACCGTGTCGCCATCGCCCAGGCACTGCCTGAAGGCGTCGACAACGGCCATGGTGACCGTGATCGGGTGCTGGCGCTGGCCCAGGCGCTGCCGGCCGAAGATGTGCAGTTCTATTACCAGATGGGCCTGATCGGTCGGCGGGATTTGCCGCTGGCGCCGGACCCGCGCGGTGGCTTCGAAATGGTCCTGCTGCGCATGCTGGCGTTCCGGCCGGCAGACACCGCGGACGCACCGAGGCAACCGCTAAAGACAGTGGGGATCAGCCAGGCCACAGTTGATTCCGCAAACTCAGTGGCTGCCGCGCCGGTTGTTGCGCCGGTAGTCGCTGCGGCCGTTACACCGCCTCCGGTTGCGCCTGTGGTTGCACCAGCCCCTGTCCCGGTAGCTGCGCCTGAGCCGGTCGCACCCATGATTTCGCCTGAGCCCGAGCCTGAGCCTGTTATCGAAGCCGTAGCGGCCGAAGAGGTCGTCGATCTGCCGTGGAACGACCCGGTAGAGCCCGAAGTTGCCCAGCAGCCCGCCGTCGAGCCGGTGCTGGAAACGGCTGGCGAGCAACCCGAATTGCCACCGATGCCCATGCCGACCCCGGACAGTGTGGTGCCGGACGCGCCAGAATGGGCCGCTGCGCCCATCCCGGAGCCGTCCGTTTCTCAGGTCGATGCCGCGACACCGGGCATGGATCAGGACGACGAGCCGCCGCTGGACGAAGATTACATCGAGCCGGACATGGATTCGGCCTATAGCTATCTCGACGAACTGGCCAGTGAGCATGCCGCCGAACCTGCGCCGGAGCCCGAGCCAGAACCGGCCGCGATGCCGGCCACCGGTGTTGCCCTGCAATGGCTGGAGATATTCCCGAAACTGCCGGTATCCGGCATGACCGCCAGCATCGCCGCCAACTGCACGCTGATCGCCGTCGATGGCGACCATTGGTTGTTGCACCTGGACCCGGCCCACAGCGCCTTGTTCAACGCAACACAACAACGTCGCCTCAACGATGCATTGAACCAGTTTCATGGGCGCACGTTGACCCTGAGCATGGAGCTGATCAAGCCCGAGCAGGAAACCCCGGCTCAGGCCTCGTCCCGTCGTCGTGCCAACCGTCAGCGTGAGGCTGAAGAATCGATCCATGGGGATCCGTTCATCCAGCAAATGATGCAGCAGTTCGGGGCGGTGGTCCGTCAGGATACTATTGAACCTGTCGAGGCTCTGGTCAGTCAGGGCTAATAACTGAAGGCGCCTGGCCACACTCGCCGGGCGCTGTTTTTATCCAAGTACTTTTGAGGTGATTCCCATGATGAAAGGTGGCATGGCCGGCCTGATGAAGCAGGCGCAGCAAATGCAGGAAAAAATGGCCAAGATGCAGGAAGAGCTGGCCAACGCCGAAGTCACCGGTAAAGCCGGTGGCGACATGGTCACCGTGGTGATGACCGGTCGTCATGACGTCAAGCGCGTTACCATCGACCCAAGCCTGGTCGAAGGCCTGAGCGAAGACGACAAGGAAATGCTGGAAGCGGTATTCGCCGCAGCCGTCAACGATGCCGTGCGCAAGATCGAAGCCAACAGCCAGGACAAAATGTCTGGCGTGACCGCTGGCATGCAATTGCCACCGGGTATGAAACTGCCATTCTGATTCGCCTGCGCGCGTCGCACGGGTTACAAAAAAATGCCAGGCATCGCGCCTGGCATTTTTGTTTCCGTCTGATGGAAGCCTTCGCGGGCAAGCCCGCTCCCACAGAAATCACCTGAACCTGCGGGGGCGTGGCTGTCCGCGATGAAGTCACCTCGGTACAACTGACGAAACTTCGAACCCGACAGCGCCACAAAGGTCTGCTCCCTATACAGCCGAAATTCATCGATCAAAGGAGACGTTCACATGCCGCAAGCATTGACCCTCAACCAGCGTATCGTTCTGGTGTCTCGCCCGGTGGGCGCGCCGACACCGGAGAATTTCCGCCTGGAACGGGTAGCGCTGCCAGACCTGGTTGACGGTCAAGTGCTGCTCAAGACGCTTTATCTGTCGCTGGATCCTTACATGCGTGGTCGTATGAGTGACGCGCCATCCTACGCGGCGCCAGTAGAAATCGACGAAGTGATGACCGGTGGCGCTGTCAGTCGTGTCGAACGTTCGCTGCATCCCAAATTCCATGAGGGTGATCTGGTAGTCGGCGTCACGGGGTGGCAGAGCCATAGCATCAGTGACGGGCGCAACATCATTCCGATCCCGTCCGGGCTGCAGAGTCCATCGATGGCCCTGGGTGTGCTGGGCATGCCCGGTATGACCGCCTACATGGGGTTGATGGACATCGGCCAGCCCAAGGAAGGCGAAACTCTGGTGGTGGCGGCTGCATCCGGCGCCGTGGGGTCGGTGGTTGGCCAAGTGGCAAAGATCAAAGGCCTGCGAGTGGTGGGTGTGGCGGGTGGCGCGGATAAATGCCGTTATGTGGTCGAGGAGCTGGGCTTCGATGCCTGCATCGATCACAAGCGTCCGGACTTCGCCCAGGAGTTGGCATCGGCCTGCTTCAAAGGTGTTGATATCTACTTTGAAAACGTTGGTGGCAAGGTATTCGATGCGGTGCTGCCGCTGCTCAATCCCAAGGCGCGGATTCCTCTTTGTGGTCTGATTGCGTCCTACAACGCCCATGAACCACCGAGTGGGCCGGATCGACTGCCACAATTGCAGCGCACACTGCTGACCAAACGGGTACGGATTCAGGGCTTCATAGTGTTTGACGACTACGGTGACCGTCAGCCGGAATTTATCAGCGCCATGGCGCCGTGGGTGCGTGATGGCAAGGTCAAATTCCGTGAGGACATGGTCGATGGCCTGGAGAACGCGCCCCGGGCATTCATCGGTCTGCTGGAGGGGCGCAACTTTGGCAAACTGGTGGTGCGGGTTGCGCAAGACTGAATAATTGACGGTCATTCGAGGCGCGGGTATAAACCGCGTCTCGTTGTTATGTCGGACTTTTCCCCATGAGCTTCAGCCCTTTGATTCGCCAACTGATCGATGCCCTGCGAATTTTGCCGGGTGTGGGTCAGAAAACTGCCCAGCGCATGGCGTTGCAACTGCTTGAGCGTGATCGCAGCGGCGGTTCGCGACTGGCCCAGGCGCTGAGCCAGGCCATGGAAGGAGTGGGCCACTGCCGCTTGTGCCGCACGCTGACTGAAGACGATCTGTGCCCGCAATGCGCGGATCCACGCCGTGACGACACCTTGCTGTGCGTGGTGGAAGGTCCGATGGATGTTTATGCGGTGGAGCAGACCGGTTTTCGCGGTCGTTACTTCGTGCTCAAGGGCCATCTGTCGCCGCTCGACGGATTAGGGCCTGACGCCATCGGCATTCCACAATTGATGACGCGGATCGAAGAGGCGGGCACGTTCACTGAAGTCATTCTGGCGACCAACCCGACCGTGGAAGGTGAGGCGACAGCGCATTACATTGCCCAGTTGCTCAGCAACAAAGGCTTGATCGCCTCGCGCATCGCCCATGGCGTGCCATTGGGTGGCGAGCTGGAGTTGGTCGATGGCGGGACACTGGCGCATTCGTTTGCCGGGCGTAAGCCGATTACCTTGTAGCGTCTGAGCAGGCCCCTTCGCGGGCAAGCCTCGCTCCTACGGATATCGGTTGTTCGCGAATATTCGCACGACGCAAAACCGTAGGAGCGAGGCTTGCCCGCGAAGAATGCGCCTCGGTCCATCTGGTTCACACAACGCTATTGAAAACCAAGCAAGCGCTCGGTTAGCTTTGCTGAACCTTCAGTGGAGCTCGCCGATGCCTGCCTTTCAGGAATACTTCGACCCCAGCCATCAATTGGTCCGCGACAGCGTCAGACGTTTCGTCGAGCGTGAAATTCTTCCCGACATCGACCAGTGGGAAGAAGCTGAAAGCTTTCCTCGCGAACTCTACCTGAAGGCTGGCGCGGCGGGGATTCTAGGCATCGGTTATCCCGAAGCCTTGGGCGGCAGTCACGAAGGCGATATGTTCGCCAAGATCGCTGCCAGTGAAGAGCTGATGCGCTGCGGTTCCGGTGGTCTGGTCGCAGGGCTGGGCTCGCTGGACATTGGTCTGCCGCCCATCCTCAAGTGGGCCAGGCCCGAAGTCCGCGATCGCGTTGTGCCTCAGGTGCTGGCGGGCGAGAAGATCAGCGCCCTGGCTGTCACCGAACCCAGCGGCGGCTCCGACGTCGCCAATCTGCAAACCCGCGCCGTGCGGGACGGCGACTTTTATCGAGTCAGCGGCAGTAAAACCTTCATTACCAGCGGCGTTCGTGCAGATTTCTATACCGTCGCGGTGCGCACCGGCGAGCCGGGTTTTGGCGGCATCAGTGTGTTGTTGATCGAGAAGGGCACACCCGGTTTCACCGTCGGTCGTCAGTTGAAGAAAATGGGCTGGTGGGCGTCGGACACCGCCGAACTGTTTTTTGATGATTGCCGGGTGCCGCTGGAGCATCTGATCGGTGCCGAGAACATGGGCTTCGCCTGCATCATGGGTAACTTTCAGAGCGAACGTCTGGCCCTGGCACTGATGGCCAACATGACTGCGCAGTTGGCGCTGGAGGAAAGCCTGAAATGGGCTCGCCAGCGTGAAGCCTTCGGCAAACCCATCGGCAAGTTCCAGGTGCTCAAGCACCGCCTCGCGGAAATGGCCACGGCGCTGGAGGTGTCGCGGGAGTTCACTTACCGTCAGGCAGCGAAAATCGCCGCGGGGCAGAGCGTGATCAAGGAGATTTCCATGGCCAAGAATTTTGCCACCGACACGGCTGATCGCATTACCAACGACGCCGTGCAGATTCTGGGTGGCCTGGGTTACATGCGTGACAGTCTGGTGGAACGGCTGTATCGCGATAATCGGATTTTGTCGATTGGTGGGGGAACGCGGGAAGTGATGAACGAGATCATCAGCAAGCAGATGGGGCTCTAATCTGCGGTGTTGCGGCTGACGCCATCGCGGGCAAGCCCGCTCCCACAGGGATGGTCGTTAAATAAAAATCTTCTATACGACAAAAACACTGTGGGAGCGGGCTTGCCCGCGATGCGTTAGTACAGGCGCTGCTTATTTATCGGTAAGGGCAAACTGCGTCAGGCAAAACGTCGGAATCCCCATGTCTTCCAGCCGCTGCGAGCCACCCAGCTCCGGCAAGTCAATGATTGCCGCCGCTTCATGCACCCGCGCGCCCATGCGCCGAATCAGGTTCGCCGCCGCGATCAGCGTGCCACCGGTAGCGATCAGGTCATCGAACATCACCACCGAGTCACCCTCACACAGGCTGTCGGCGTGAACTTCGAGAAAGGCTTCGCCGTACTCGGTCTGATACCCCTCGGCCAATACCTCGGCCGGGAGTTTGCCCTGCTTGCGGAACAGCACCAGCGGTTTATTCAATTGATAGGCCAGGATTGAACCGATCAGGAAGCCACGTGCATCCATGGCGCCGATGTGGGTGAAGTCGGCTTCGACGTAACGATGGGCGAAGCTGTCCATCACCAGGCGCAGGGCCGTGGGTGACTGGAACAACGGAGTGATATCGCGAAAGATCACGCCCTGCTTGGGGAAGTCGATCACGGGGCGGATCAGGGATTTGATGTCGAAGGAGTCGAAGACCATCGTCGAAGTGTCCTGGCAGGCTGCAAACGTCGCAGTATAACGGCGGCTGAACCGTTTCGCTCAGCCGCCATCGCCAGCATCAGCCGTCGAGCGAGCCGCCGGCCAGGGCGCAGAGCTGAATCGGGTCGAGGATATGTATTTCCTTGCCTTCGGCAGCGATGAGTTCGTTTTGCTGGAAGCGGGTGAACACCCGCGACACGGTTTCCACCGCCAGTCCCAGGTAATTGCCGATTTCGTTGCGCGACATGCTCAACCGAAACTGGTTGGCTGAAAAGCCCCGGGCGCGGAAACGGGCCGACAGGTTGACCAGGAAGGTGGCAATGCGCTCATCGGCGGTTTTCTTGGACAGCAGCAACATCATTTGCTGATCGTCGCGAATCTCGCGGCTCATCACCCGCATCAACTGACGGCGCAGTTGGGGCAGTTGCAAGGCCAGTTCGTCGAGGCGATCGAAAGGAATTTCGCACACCGAAGTGGTTTCCAGGGCTTGCGCCGAGACCGGGTGCTTTTCAGTGTCCATGCCCGACAGACCGACCAATTCACTTGGTAAATGGAAGCCAGTGAGCTGCTCTTCGCCGCCATCGCTCAGGCTGAAAGTCTTCAGGGCGCCGGAGCGTACTGCATAAACGGAATCGAACGTCTCGCCTTGGCGAAAGAGGAACTCGCCTTTTTTCAGCGGTCGACCCCGTTTAACGATTTCGTCCAACGCATCCATGTCTTCCAGATTCAAAGAAAGTGGCAGGCAGAGCGGGGCCAGGCTGCAATCCTTGCAATGAGCCTGGTTATGGGCGCGCAGTTTTACTGGCTCGGACATTTCTTTAATCCTTGTGGGAAAACACACATAAGCCGTAAGGGTAACTCACGGGAGGACATTCGGGCCAGCCTGCGACAATTTAACCGCAAGGCCTTAGATCACTCGTGAAAAGCGTTGACGATTGGTGTGTTGCAGATACGCATCGAAAACCATGCACACCGAACGCACCAGCAGCCGGCCAGCGGGGAGTACGGTGATCCGCTCGTTATCCAGCTCGATCAGCCCATCCTCGGCCATATTCAGCAGCTGCGGCCAAAGGTCGGCGAAATAACCGCGAAAATCGATATTGAAGTGTTGCTCGATATTCGAGAATTCCAGACTGAAATGGCAAATCAACTGCTGAATCACGGCTCTGCGCAAGCGGTCGTCAGCGTTGCATATCAGGCCTCGGCTGGTAGCCAGTTGCGCGGATGCCAAAGCGCTTTGATATTGGTTCAAGTCGCTGCTGTTCTGGCAATACAGGTCGCCAATCTGGCTGATGGCAGATACCCCCAGGCCGATCAAGTCGCAATGGCCGTGGGTGGTGTAGCCCTGAAAGTTACGTTGCAGGGTGGAATCTTCCTGAGCAATTGCCAGCTCATCGTCGGGCAGAGCGAAATGGTCCATGCCGATGTAGCGATAACCGGCGGCCGTCAGTTGTTCGATGGTGCGCTGGAGCATTTCCAGCTTCTGGGCCGGTGCCGGCAGATCGTTGCCATTGATCCGTCGTTGCGGCATGAAGCGTTCCGGCAGATGAGCGTAGTTGAACACCGAAAGCCGATCCGGTTGCAGGCTGATGACTTCATCGACGGTGCGAGCGAAGTTGTCGGGCGTCTGTTTCGGCAGGCCATAGATCAGATCGATATTGATCGAGCGAAATTGCAGGGTCCGGGCCGCGTCGATCACCGCTCGGGTTTCTTCCAGGCTTTGCAGGCGATTGACTGCCCGTTGTACCGCCGGATCGAGGTCTTGAACGCCAATGCTGACGCGGTTGAAACCCAGTTCCCGGAGCAGGCCCATGGTCGACCAATCAGCTTCGCGAGGATCGATTTCAATGCCGTAGTCGCCTGAATCGTCGTCCAGCAAATTGAAATGCTTGCGCAGCTGAGCCATCAACTGGCGCAGTTCGTCGTGGCTGAGAAAAGTGGGGGTGCCACCGCCGAAATGCAGTTGCTCGACTTTTTGCGTCGGGTCGAGGTGGCAGGCAATCAGCTGTATTTCCTGTTCCAGGCGCTGCAAATAGGGCAGGGCACGGCCGCGGTCCTTGGTGATGACTTTGTTGCAGGCGCAGTAGTAGCAAATATTCGCGCAGAACGGCACGTGCACGTACAGCGACAGCGGCCGCAGGGCTTTACGGCTGTCGCGCAGGGCATGAAACAGGTCGAAGGTGCCGACCTGGCTGTCGAATTGCACGGCGGTCGGGTACGAGGTATAGCGCGGTCCCGCCAGGTCATAACGGCGGATCAGATCTGTGTCCCAACGAATAGTGTCGAGCATGCGGGCATTCCCCCGGATAGGCTGGCAGTGTCGGCGAGTCTAGGGAGAAATGCGCAACGGCATCTTGATTTGCATCAACAGTGATTGGCGACAGCGATAGCTTTGTGGCGAGGGGGCTTGCCCCCGTTCGGCTGCGAAGCAGTCGTAGAGTCGGCGGACACGGTCGTTCTAAAAAGGTGCGGTGCAGTGTTTGGGGGTCGCTTCGCAACCCAACGGGGGCAAGCCCCCTCGCCACTGGTCTAATGCCCCATCAGCCAATGCTGATGCGGCCCCGGCAAGGTCCAGATGCCGAACACCATTACCAGCAAGCCACCGGTCATGCGGACGCTGCGTTTGCGTAGCAACGCCGTGACGCGCTCGGCCGCAAGCCCTGTGGCGAGCAGCACCGGCCAGGTGCCCAGCCCGAACGCCAGCATCAGCAACGCACTGTCCAGCGCATTGCCCTGGCTGGCCGACCACAGCAATGTGCTGTAAACCAGCCCGCATGGCAGCCAGCCCCACAATGCGCCCAGCAGCAAGGCGCGGGGCAGGTTCGACACAGGTAAGAGCGTGTTGGCCACTGGCTGGATATGCCGCCACAGGCCGCGACCCAGGCTTTCGATACGGGTCAGGCCGCTCCACCAGCCAGCCAGGTACAGGCCCATGGCGATCAGCAGCAACCCGGCGAGGATACGCATGAACATCGCCGCCGGGCTATTGGCCACGGCCCAACCGGCCAGGCCGATCAGCAGGCCGGCGGCGGCGTAGCTGAGAATGCGCCCCAGGTTGTAGGCCAGCAATAGTCGAAAGCGTCGGCTGCGTTGTTCCTTGGGGATCGCCAGGGTCAACGCGCCCATCAAGCCGCCGCACATGCCCAGGCAATGCCCGCCGCCGAGCAAGCCGAGGATCAGCGCAGACACCAACAGGGGCGCCAACTCAAGCATGGGGCGGCGCCTTGTCGTCCGGTTTGGCCGGATGGCTGCTTGCCTCGTCGACCGCTGCCTTGTGGTTCGGGTCCTGATCGTCGAACAGGATGCTGTGGGCCGGGCCGTCGAGATCGTCGTACTGACCGCTGTCGACTGCCCAGAAGAAGATATAGATAGCGATGGCCACGATCAGCAGCGCGGCCGGGATCATCACGTAGAGAGCTGGCATCTGGACTCCATGCCCGCGGGGCTCAGGCCGGCAGCGGGCGGGTTTCTGGCGTGGTGCCGGCAGCTGGCGCACTCGGCAGGCGAGTCAGGCGCAAGGCGTTCAATACCACGGTCAACGAACTGATCGACATGCCAACCGCCGCCCAAACCGGAGTGATCCAGCCGAGGGCGGCGAACGGCAACATGAGGCCATTGTACAGCGCCGCCCACAGCAAGTTCTCGATGATGACCCGGCGGGTGCGACGGGCCAGACTAAAGGCTTGCACCAGCGCGTCGAGGCGGTTCGACAGCAGCACCGCATCGGCACTGGTTTTCGCCAGATCGGTGGCCGAACCCATTGCCACGCTGATGTCGGCGGCGGCGAGCACCGGTACGTCGTTGACCCCGTCACCGAGCATCAACACCTTGCGGCCTTCCTTGTGCAGTTGTTGCAGCACCTGCAATTTATCGTCCGGACGCAAGCCGCCTCGGGCCTCGTCGATGTCCAATTCGGCCGCGACGCTGGCGACCATCGGCGAGCTGTCGCCGGACAGCAGCAGCGTGCGCCAGCCGCGAGCCTTGCAGGCCGCCAACAGAGCAGGCGCGTCGGCGCGCAACCGGTCGTCGAGTACGAACCACGCCAGTGGCCCCTCGCTGTCGCCGAGCAACAACCATTGGCCAGGCTCATCGGGCATTACTGGCGTTTGAACGCCGCTGAGTTCGCAGACAAAGCCCGGTTGACCAATGCGCAAGCGTTGTGTGCCGACCAACCCCTCAAGGCCCAGGCCTGGTGTGCTGTGAACTTCTTCGGCGGCCAGCGGTGCGCGGCCAAAAGCACGGGCAATCGGGTGCTCGGAACGGTTTTCCAAAGCGGCGGCGAGACTCAGGCATTGATCGCTGGGCAAGGCGCCAAGTGGCCGGATCGATCGCAGGGCCAGGCGACCTTCGGTGAGGGTGCCGGTCTTGTCGAAAATAACCGTGTCGATCTGATTCAGGCCTTCCAGCACATGGCCGCGTGTCAACAACAGACCCAGCTTGTGCAGCGTGCCGGTGGCGGCGGTGAGGGCGGTTGGCGTGGCCAGCGACAACGCGCACGGGCATGTCGCAACCAGCATCGCCAGGACAATCCAGAAGGCTCGCGAAGAATCCAGTTCCCACCACAGCAGGCCAATGGCGGCCACTGCGACAAGCGACAACAGCAGAAACCATTGCGCGGCGCGATCGGCGATTTCCGCCAATCGTGGCTTTTCGGCCTGGGCGCGCTCCAGCAAGCGGACGATGGCCGACAGTCGCGTGTCCTGACCCAGCGCCAGGACTTCCACGCTCAGCGCACCTTCAACGTTCAAGGTGCCCGCGGTGACGGCATCGCCGGGGATTCGTGGTTGTGGCAGGTATTCGCCGGTAAGCAGGGATTCGTCGATGCTCGACTGACCGTCGAGGATCTTGCCATCGGCCGGTAGAATCGCACCGGGATGCACCAGCACCTGGTCGCCGACACGCAGTTCGCTGAGTAGAATCCGCTGGCTCTGGCCGTCGGCACTCAGCCGCAGGCAGGAGGCGGGCAACAGATTGACCAGCTGTGCGGTCGCGGCGGCGGTGCGTTCCCGGGCACGACGTTCCAGGTAACGTCCGGCCAGCAGGAACAGTGCAAACATCCCCACCGCATCGAAATACAGCTCGCCGACCCCGGTGATCGAGGTCCAGATCCCGGCGATGTAGGCGCTGCCAATCGCCAGAGATACCGATACGTCCATGGTCAGGTGGCGGGTGCGCAGATCGCGCATTGCCCCTTTGAAAAACGGCGCACAGCTGTAGAACACAATCGGCGTGGTCAGGAACAATGCGACCCAGCGCAGGATGGTGTGCAGTTCGGGGCTGAGGTCGATGTTGAATTCCGGCCAGGTGGCCATGGTTGCCATCATCGCCTGGAACCACAGCAGCCCGGCGACGCCGAGTTGACGCAAGGCCAGGCGGTTTTCGCTGGCCAGTTGTTCGCTGGCGCGGTCGGCCTGATAGGGGTGGGCGGCGTAACCGATATGGCGTAATTCGCTGAGCACTTGGCTCAGCGGCAATTGCGCGTCGGCCCAGCGCACATGCAGGCGATGATTGGACAGGTTCAGGCGTGCTTCGGCCACCGCTGGCAAGGTGCGCAGGTGTTTTTCGATCAACCAGCCGCAGGCGGCGCAACTGATGCCTTCTATCAGCAGGGTGGTTTCGGCGAGTTCGCCTTCATGGCGGACAAACGGTTGCTGTACGTCGGCGCGGTCGTACAGCGCCAGTTCGTCGACCAACTGCACCGGCAAGGCTTCGGGGTTGGCCGAAGCTTCGCTGCGATGCTGGTAATAGCTTTCCAGCCCACCGGCCACGATGGCCTCGGCCACTGCCTGGCAACCCGGGCAGCAGAACTCGCGGGTATCCCCCAGTACGGCGGCGGTGAAGCGGCTGCCGGCCGGGACGGGCAGGGCGCAGTGGTAGCAGGGGGTTGGATTGGTCATGAGGCGTGTTCCGATGATCGTTCCCACGCTCTGCGTGGGAATGCCTCTCCGGACGCTCCGCGTCCGCTTCGGCTGGGACGCAGAGCGTCCCTGGCTGCGTTCCCACGCAGAGCGTGGGAACGATCAGGGTAAGGCTTATTTTTTCAGGTCTTCCGCGCCCTGCAGCGGCTCGTCGCCCAGCAACAGATCCTTGGCATGGCTGACCTGTTCCTCTTCGAACATGCGCCAGATCTTGTCATCCTGTACACCCAGCAGTTCGACGAAGCGACGACCTTCGATCTTGTCGCTCAACTGGCCAATGTAACGGCCCTGTTCGGTTTCACTGCGGGCCAGGGTGATCTTGCGATCTTTCTCCGGCTGAGTGGGTGAAATCAGGTTCAGCTCAAGGTTTTTGGGCTGGCTGTTGCCGCTCAAGCGCAGGTCGACTTCGCCGGTCACCTCATCCAGATGTACGCTGGCACGCAGTTGCAGGGTCTGGGCCAGCAGTTCACGGTCCAGTGAGCGGTTGATGCCCTTGCCGGCCTCGTAATAGTTGTCGTTGACCAGGTTGTCCGGGTTATTCACTGCGATGGTCACCATCGATAGGGTCAAAGTCACCGAGCAAGCCAGGATGGCGATGATGATCCACGGCCAAAGGTGCTTGTACCAGGGACTTGCGGCAGTTGCTGCGGGCATGATCACTTCTCTCAACGAATTTGTGGGCCGATGAATCGGCTCTTGGCTTCAACGTGGACGTTGGCGTCGTCGGCATCCTTGAGGATGAATGTCACCTCGTTGGTGCTCGACGGCAGTTGTTCCGGTGCGCTGGACAGTTCCACCGGCTGGCTGAAAATCTCCCCGGCGGCGACTTTGATCTCACGCTTGCCTTGCAGCTTGAGGTCCGGCAGGCCGGTAGCTTCCAGCACATAGGTATGGTCGTGCTGGTCCTTGTTCATGATCTTCAGGCTGTAGACGTTTTCGATCCGGCCTTCAGCGTTCTCGCGGTACAGCACGCGGTCTTTGCTGACATCGAAGCCAACCAGCGAGCGCATGAAAAATGCAGTCACCAGCAAGGCAATCATTGCCAGCAGCACCGTGGCATAACCAATCAGGCGTGGACGCAGTTTATGGGTTTTTTGCCCGGACAGGTTGTGTTCGGTGGTGTAGCTGATCAGGCCGCGCGGGTAATCCATTTTGTCCATGATGCTGTCGCAGGCGTCGATGCACGCCGCGCAGCCGATGCATTCGATTTGCAGGCCGTCACGAATATCGATACCGGTGGGGCAGACCTGGACGCACATGGTGCAATCGATGCAGTCGCCCAGGCCCTGAGCCTTGTAGTCGATGCCTTTCTTGCGCGGGCCACGGCTTTCGCCACGGCGCGGGTCGTAGGAAACGATCAGTGTGTCCTTGTCGAACATCACGCTCTGGAAGCGTGCGTACGGGCACATGTAAATGCACACCTGCTCGCGCAACCAGCCAGCGTTGCCGTAGGTGGCGAGGGTGAAGAAGCCAACCCAGAAATACGACCAACCATCCGCCTGTCCGGTGAAGAAGTCGATCACCAGCTCGCGAATCGGCGAAAAGTAACCGACAAAGGTCATGCCGGTCACGAAGCCGATCAGCAGCCACATCGTGTGCTTGCTGAACTTGCGCAAGAATTTGTTGGCACTCATCGGTGCCTTGTCGAGCTTGATACGCTGGTTGCGGTCGCCTTCGGTGACTTTTTCGCACCACATGAAGATCCACGTCCAGACGCTTTGCGGGCAGGTATAGCCACACCAGACCCGACCGGCATAGACGGTAATGAAAAACAGGCCGAAGGCACTGATGATCAGAATGCCCGAGAGCAGGATGAAATCCTGAGGCCAGAATGTCGCGCCAAAAATGAAAAATTTACGCTCCGGCAGGTTCCACCAGACGGCCTGATGACCGCCCCAGTTCAGCCATACGGTGCCGAAATACAACAGAAACAGCCCGGCACCGCCAATCATCCGCAAATTGCGGTACAGGCCGGTAAAGGCGCGGGTGTAAATCTTCTCTCGAGAGGCGTAGAGGTCGACGCTGTTGTTCGCGTTCTTGGCAGGCGGTGTGACGTCGTGTACCGGAATCTGATTGCTCATCATTGCATCCCACGGCAGTGGAAAAATGCCTCGGTCAGTACGTGCCGACCGCGGTCAAAAAGAGGTGTCGCAATGGCGCAATGATACGCCTGTAGCGCCGGTGAGCGGGTGCGACCTTTGGTCGCGTTGGGAGAAATCAATTGATGGTGTAATGACTTGAATCAATTGACTTGTGAATTATGGATGGTTTTGCAGGGCGGCGAAGTCATTCATCCCCTGAATTGATCAGGGCAACCCCCACTGGATTGAAAATCGCCGGTGTTGCGGGTGACCACCGTAAGGCCGTGGACCCGTGCAGTCGCTGCCATCAGGGCATCGCTTTCATTGGCGCGATTCCGGAGTATGGTTCGCGTAGAAACATGAACTATTTATATTGAAGCGATCGATATTGTTTTAACGTTTAAGTTGTCATAACTTGCGCAGCAAGACAGTTTGTCTTGTGTCTAACTTCAATAGAGATGGAATTCTATGTTTCTTTATAAAAACGTCAATGCGCTGTTGGGCGTGTTGTTATGCATCATCACGTTCTGCGTGCATTCGGCAGACAATAACCTGCCTGAGTATTTGGTGTTTACTTCCGATCCTCAATACCCTTGGACTGAAAGTTCCGACTATGGTTGGAGTGAAACAACGTCGGCCAAAGAGCAGCGTTCAAAATGGCTGATTGAAACCCAATATGCCGATGTCGCGAGTTTCAGGCGCAATCATTCGGCTGACCCGAGGCGCGTTCCCGTCATGATCAACGGCGACATGACTGCTTTTGGCCATGGCTCCCAGCGCTCAATGACCCGCTCGATACTGGATGCGCAATTGGGCGGTGTTTATGACTATGGCCTGGGAAATCACGACTATGAAAACAATGTCGATGATTGTTTTCTGAATAACTGTGCGGCTGGCAGTATTGTTGATTTCAAGGATCGTTACTTTGGAAAATTGACGATGCTGGACATGCAAGTGTCGGGTGAGGGCGCCATTAAAAAAGGTGTCTTCGGTAGCCTGGCTTATTCCAAGGTGTTTGGGGATGTGCACATCGTTCAATTACACAATGAACCTACCTATACCGCCGCATTTACCGCCTGGGATTGGGGAACACCCACCGGTTATCACATTTTCGAATCTCTGGATTGGCTGGAAGAGAATCTGAAACAGGCACGTGAGAGCGGAAAAATCATTCTTCTGAATATGCACAAGCCGGATCATTGGAAGGGCAGTGCCGAACAGATTGCCCGGTTCAAGGCGATGATCGAGCGTTACAACGTGACGGCAGTGTTTGCCGGGCATTTGCACACCGACCCTGGGCGCTACAGTGGATGGAACAGGCAGGAGTACTTCGGTGATGTGCCGGTATTCTTGAGCGGTGGCGCATCCGGCCAGACTTACCTGATTGCTGATATTGCCGCGGATCGAAAAACGTTGAAGGTGTTTCAGGTCAACCAGAACAACTGGACGAGCCGCAAGGAGATCCAGACGGTTCAGGTTAGATAGTCTGTTTTATCGCGGCTGAAACGAAACGGCCCCGTCAGATGACGAGGCCGTTTTTGCATCACGCGTTTACCTTATTTGGTCTTCGCGGCTGCGGTTTTCTCGCCTTGGGAAAGGCTGTAGACGTAAGCGGCCAGCAGGTGAACCTTGTCGTTGCCTTGCAGCTGTTCCTGCGCAGGCATCTGGCCCTGGCGACCGTAACGGATGGTCTGCTGCAGTTGAGCGAAGCTCGAACCGTAGATGAAGCCGCTCGGGTGCGTCAGGTCAGGGGCGCCCATGGCTGGCGTACCTTTGCCGGCAGGACCGTGGCATGCCACGCAGTTGGCGGCGAACAGCTTCTGCCCGGCAACCGGGTCGGCCTTGGCGCCTTCCGGCAGCTTGCGGCCATCGAGGTTGGTCAGCACGAACGCGGCAACGTCGGCAACGCCTTGCTCGCCGATCACTTCAGCCCAGGCCGGCATCACGGCGTGACGACCGCCCATGATGCTGGTCTTGATGGTTTCCGCTTCACCGCCCCAACGCCAGTCAGTGTCGGTCAGGTTAGGGAAGCCATAGGCACCTTTGGCGTCGGAACCGTGGCAAACCGAGCAGTTGGAGGCGAACAGGCGGCCGCCCATCTTCAGGGCTTGCGGATCCTGGGCGACTTCTTCGATCGGCATGGAAGCGAACTTGGCGAAGATCGGACCGAACTTGGCGTCCGACCTGAGCATTTCCTTTTCCCATTCGTGAACGCCGGTCCAGCCAGTCTGGCCGTTGGCGAACGGGGTCTGCTTCTCGTTATCGAGGTAGTTGTAACCCGGCAACAGGCCTTTCCAGTTCCCCAGGCCCGGGTACAGCACCAAGTAACCGAGGGCGAAGATGATGGTGCCCACGAACAGCATGAACCACCATTTCGGCAGGGGGTTGTCATACTCCTCGATCCCGTCGAAGGAGTGGCCGACCGTTTCATCGGTGGATTCGCTGCGCTGGCCCTTGCGGGTGGACAGCAGCAGCCAGGTCAGGGCGAAAATGGTGCCGAGACTGAGGACTGTGACGTACAGACTCCAGAACGTAGTCATTCTTTGTTACTCCTAGAAGCTTGCTCGACGTGCTTGATGGCTTCGGGATCATCCGCGAAAGGCAGCAAGGTCGCGTCTTCAAACTCCGACTTGCGCTTGGGGCTGAACACCCATAGCGCCAGACCGATGAAGGCCACCATCACAACAACGGTGCCCAGGCCACGAATCATCCCGATATCCATCTAAATCACCGTTTGCTTTTGATGATGGTGCCCAGGCCTTGCAGATAGGCCACCAGCGCGTCCATTTCGGTTTTGCCCTTCACGGCATCCTTGGCACCGGCGATGTCTTCGTCGGTGTAAGGGACGCCGAGCGTGCGCAAGACTTCCATTTTCTTGGCGGTGTCTTTGCCGTCGAGCTTGTTTTCCACGAGGAACGGGTAGGCCGGCATTTTCGACTCAGGCACCACGTTGCGCGGGTTGTACAAGTGCGCACGCTGCCAGTCATCGGAATAACGACCGCCGACACGGGCCAGGTCCGGACCGGTACGCTTGGAACCCCACAGGAACGGGTGGTCCCAAACGCTTTCACCGGCGACCGAGTAGTGGCCGTAACGTTCGGTTTCAGCACGGAACGGGCGGATCATCTGCGAGTGGCAGCCGACACAACCGTTGGCGATGTACACGTCGCGGCCTTCCAGTTCAAGGGCAGTGCGAGGCTTCATGCCCTCGACCGGCTTGTTGGTGACGTCCTGGAAAAACAGCGGAACGATTTGGGTCAGGCCGCCAATGCTGACGGCGATAACCATGAAGAAGGCCAGCAGGCCAATATTCTTCTCGACTGCTTCATGCTTCATCAGTGAGCTCCAACTACAGCAATCTGTTCAGCAGCTTTGGCTTCAGCCGGGTTCGAGGCACGTACGGTACGCCATACGTTGTAGGCCATGAACAGCATGCCGCTGGCGAAGAACGCACCGCCCAGGGCGCGGACGATGAAACCAGGGTGACTGGCTTGCAGCGCTTCGACGAACGAGTAGGTGAGGGTGCCGTCGTCGTTGATTGCACGCCACATCAGGCCCTGGGTGATGCCGTTTACCCACATCGAGGCGATGTACAGAACGGTACCGATGGTCGCGAGCCAGAAGTGCGTGTTGATCAGGCCAACGCTGTGCATCTGCGTGCGACCGAACAGTTTCGGGATCATGTGGTAGATCGCGCCGATCGAAATCATCGCTACCCAGCCAAGCGCGCCGGCGTGTACGTGGCCGATGGTCCAGTCGGTGTAGTGCGACAGCGAGTTGACGGTCTTGATGGCCATCATCGGGCCTTCGAAGGTCGACATGCCGTAGAACGCCAGCGATACCACGAGGAAGCGCAGGATCGGGTCGGTGCGCAGCTTATGCCAGGCGCCCGACAGGGTCATCATGCCGTTGATCATGCCGCCCCAGCTAGGTGCCAGCAAAATGATCGACATGGCCATGCCCAGGGATTGAGCCCAGTCCGGCAGTGCGGTGTAGTGCAGGTGGTGCGGACCGGCCCAGATGTACAGGGTAATCAGCGCCCAGAAGTGCACGATCGACAGACGATAGGAGTAGATCGGACGCTCGGCCTGCTTGGGAACGAAGTAGTACATCATCCCCAGGAAGCCGGTGGTCAGGAAGAAACCGACCGCGTTGTGGCCGTACCACCACTGGATCATCGCATCAGTCGCACCCGAGTAAGCCGAGTAGGATTTGAAGAAACTGACCGGCAGGGAGGCGTGGTTGACGATGTGCAGCATCGCGGTCACGACGATGAAGGCACCGTAGAACCAGTTACCGACGTAGATGTGCTTGGTCTTGCGCTTGACGATGGTGCCGAAGAACACCAAAGCGTAGGTGACCCAGACAATGGCCAGCAGAATAGCCAGAGGCCATTCCAGTTCCGCGTATTCCTTGGTGGTAGTGAAACCCATCGGCAAGGTAATGATCGCGCCGACGATCACCGCTTGCCAACCCCAGAAGGTGAAGGCTGCGAGGCTGTCGGAAATCAGTCGCGTTTGGCAGGTTCGCTGCACGACGTAATAGGAAGTGGCAAACAGGGCACAACCACCGAAGGCGAAAATCACCAGGTTGGTGTGCAGCGGGCGCAGGCGTCCAAAGCTCGTCCATGCCAGACCGAAGTTCAACTCCGGCCAGACCAGTTGCGAGGCGATGAAGACACCGAGCCCCATGCCAAGGATCCCCCAGACCACCGTCATGATGGCGAACTGGCGGACTACCTTATAGTTATAAGCAGTCGGACTGATTGCTGTGCTCATTCTAAGGTTCCACGGTTTGGGTGTTTTATTAGGAGTAAAAATCGGCCGCAAGTATGTAGAAAGCGAGGGGTCATTGCAACGCGCCATGACGTAGGTCAATGCTTTCAAAAGCTGATTCTGCGGCCTTTCCATACGCTGCGTAAGGACAAAATTGCCCTCGGGCAAAATGTCGCAACGGATGAAAGAGGCGAGGGGGTCAGGTCAGTTGTAACCGGGTATGTTCAAACACCACGATCGGGTGACAGCGCGCAACGGGAACGCTAGCCGGTGTCTACCAGCCTTTGCGGCCTGTCATCGAGCAAATTCGTTGAACATATCGGGTTGGGATCGACCTGGAACCGGCGCTAACCAGTACGCGTCGCTGGAAAGCTTAGACCTGAATCCGGCGAACGGGAAGGAAGACCAAGGGAGGGTGCGACAAAAGGAAGCAGTGGGAGCTTCAAGCTGCAAGCTTCAAGAGGGATCTTGTCGCTTGCAGCTTTTTTCGCTTTGCTTCTACTTATTGCTTGTTGCTTGAAACTTCTCGGCCAACTGCGCGTCATTTCTCGAAAGATTGAACACATAAGCGGCGAGCAATTGCACCTTGTCGTTGCCGAGCAGTTCGTTCTGCGCCGGCATATGGCCCTGGCGACCATGACGAATGGTTTGTTCAAGCTGCGCCAGGCTTGTGCCGTAGATAAATCCGGCCGGTTGCGTCAGCTTCGGCGCCCCCATGGCTTCAGTGCCTTGGCCGTTTGCTCCGTGACAGGCTACGCAAGTGGTGCTGAACGCTTGCTGTCCGGCGTGCAGATCCGCTGTGCTGCCTTCCGGCAAGGGCAGACCGGCCAGTTCATGACGCACATAAGCGGCGACGTTTTTCACTCCGGCATCGCCCAGGATTTCTCCCCAGGCCGGCATCGCAGCCATGCGACCGCCCATGATGGTCGTTTTGATCATTTCGGCATCACCGCCCCAGCGCCAGTTGCTGTCGGCCAGGTTCGGGAAGCCGAAGGCGCCCTTGGCATCCGATCCGTGGCACACCGAGCAATTGGACGCAAACAGGCGACCACCCATTTTCAGCGCTAGCGGGTCCTTGGCTACTTCTTCGATGGGCATGGCCGCGAATTTGGCGAAGATCGGCCCGAACTTCGCGTCGGCCTTGTTCATCTCCTTTTCCCATTCGTGGACACCGGTCCAGCCGTCCTCATAACCGGGCAAGATGCCTTTCCAGTTGCCCAGGCCCGGGTAAAGCACCAGATAACCGACGGCAAACACCAAGGTGCCGGCGAACAGCATGAACCACCACTGCGGCAGCGGGTTGTCGTACTCCTCGATGCCGTCGAAGCTGTGGCCCATGGTCTGGTCGACGCTGCCCTTGGTTTCGCCCTTGCGGGTGCCGATCAGCAGCCAGGTCAGGCCGATCAGGCTGCCGATGGTCAGTACGCAGATCCACGTACTCCAGAAGGTGGTCATGGCCGGGTACTCCTTGTTGTTGCAGGTTCTTGAGTGTTGGTGGTGGCGGATGGCGGCTCATCGGCGAACGGCAGCAGGCGTGCTTCGGCGAATTCCCGATTGCGCTTGCCGCTGAACACCCACAGCGTCAGGCCGACGAAGGCCATGAACACCACGACCGTGCCCAGGCCGCGGATCATTCCACTGCTCATTTCGCTCACTATTTCAAAGGGCATGGCCATGGCTCACCTCTTGCTCTTGATGGCAGTGCCGAGCACTTGCAGGTAGGCGACCAGCGCGTCCATTTCGGTTTTGCCCTGGAGCGAGGCGACCGAGCCTGCGATGTCTTCGTCGGTGTACGGCACGCCAAGGGTGCGCATGGCGCGGATCTTGGTTTCGGTGTGGCTGCTATCGACCTTGTTATCCACCAGCCACGGGTAGGCCGGCATCTTCGATTCAGGCACCACGTTGCGCGGGTTGTACAAGTGGGCGCGGTGCCAGTCTTCGGAGTAACGACCGCCGACGCGCGCCAGATCCGGTCCGGTGCGCTTGGAGCCCCAGAGGAACGGGTGATCCCACACGCTTTCACCGGCGACCGAGTAGTGGCCATAGCGCTCGGTTTCGGCGCGGAACGGGCGGATCATCTGCGAGTGGCAACCGACGCAGCCTTCGCGGATGTAAATGTCGCGACCTTCCAGTTGCAGCGCGGTGTAGGGCTTCATGCCTTCCACCGGTTTATTGGTCACGTCCTGAAAAAACAGGGGGACGATCTGGGTCAGGCCGCCGATGCTCACGGCGAGCACCATCAGCAACATCAGCAGGCCGACGTTTTTCTCGATTGTTTCGTGTTTCATGGCGGACTCCTCAGGCAATCTGCGCGGCAGCGGCGGCTTCGGCAGGCTGCGAGGCCAGCACGGTGCGCCAGGTGTTGTAAGCCATCAGGAACATGCCACTGAGGAAGATCGCACCGCCCACCAGTCGCACGACGAAGCCTGGGTGGCTGGCCACCAGGGTTTCGACGAAGGAGTAGGTCAGCGTGCCGTCCTCGTTGACTGCGCGCCACATCAGGCCCTGGGCGATGCCGTTGACCCACATCGAGGCGATATACAGCACGGTGCCGATGGTCGCGAGCCAGAAGTGCGCGTTGATCAGGCCGATGCTGTGCATCTGTGTGCGGCCAAAGATTTTCGGGAGCATGTGGTACAGCGCACCGATGGAAATCATCGCCACCCAGCCGAGCGCCCCGGCATGCACGTGACCGATGGTCCAGTCGGTGTAGTGGGAGAGGGCATTGACGGTTTTGATCGCCATCATCGGCCCTTCGAAGGTCGACATGCCGTAGAACGCCAGCGACACCACGAGGAAGCGCAGGATCGGGTCGCTGCGCAACTTATGCCAGGCGCCCGACAGCGTCATCATGCCGTTGATCATCCCGCCCCAGCTCGGTGCCAACAGGATCAGCGACATCACCATGCCCAGCGACTGCGCCCAGTCCGGCAGCGCGGTGTAGTGCAAGTGGTGCGGGCCGGCCCAGATGTACAGGGTGATCAGCGCCCAGAAGTGCACGATCGACAAGCGATAGGAATACACCGGACGCTCGGCTTGTTTCGGCACGAAGTAGTACATCATCCCGAGGAAACCGGCGGTGAGGAAAAAGCCTACGGCGTTGTGCCCGTACCACCACTGCACCATGGCATCGGTCGCACCGGCGTACAGCGAGTAGGACTTGGTGAAACTCACCGGCAATTCCAGGTTGTTGACGATGTGCAGGATCGCCACGGTGATGATGAAGCCACCGAAGAACCAGTTACCGACATAGATGTGTTTGGTCTTGCGCTGCATGATCGTGCCGAAGAACACGACGGCATAGGCCACCCAGACGATGGTGATCAGGATGTCGATCGGCCATTCCAGTTCGGCGTATTCCTTGGAACTGGTGTAACCCAGTGGCAGGCTGATGGCCGCCAAGAGAATCACCAGCTGCCAGCCCCAGAAGCAGAACGCGGCGATCTTCGGCGCGAACAGGCGGGTCTGGCAGGTGCGTTGTACCGAGTAGAACGAACTGGCGAACAGGGCGCAGCCGCCGAAGGCGAAAATCACCGCGTTGGTATGCAGCGGGCGCAAACGGCCGAAACTGGTCCACGGCAGGTTGAAGTTGAGTTCAGGCCAGACCAATTGGGCGGCGAGAAAAACCCCGAGCCCCATGCCGACGATGCCCCACACCACCGTCATAATGGCGAATTGGCGGACCACCTTGTAGTTGTAGGCGGTACTGATAGAAGTGTTCATGGTTCCCCATCCACGGTTCAGCCGAAGTGAGGGCGTTTGCGCGAGGCAACGCTCCCTTCGCCTGGAGTTATAGGCAGACTAAAAGCGAGGCAAGCATGGACAAAGAGCACAAGGCCAGTATTGACGGGGATCAATGGGCGCAGTGTGTGCGTGATTATGGATGGTTGTGGAATGCCGCCACGGCGCCAGCCTCGGCAACGCTGATTTTTGCCCACGGTGCCGGGGCGCCGATGGACAGTGGCTGGATGAGCGACATGGCTGAGCGCCTTGCCGCGCATGGGATCAACGTATTGCGCTTCGAATTTCCCTACATGGCGCAGCGGCGTATCGATGGCGGTAAACGTCCGCCCAACCCTGCACCCAAATTGCAGGAATGCTGGCGTGAGGTGTATGCCGTGGTGCGACGCCATGTCGCTGGGCGCCTGGCCATTGGCGGCAAATCCATGGGCGGACGAATGGCGAGTTTGTTGGCCGATGAGTTGGGCGCGGATGCGCTGGTGTGCCTGGGGTATCCGTTTTATGCGGTGGGTAAACCGGAGAAACCGCGGGTCGAGCATCTGGCAGGATTAAAGACGCGCACGTTGATTGTGCAGGGTGAGCGGGATGCGCTGGGTAATCGTGAGGCCGTCGAGGCTTACACGTTGGCGCCGAGTATCGAGGTGTTCTGGCTGGCGGTGGCGGACCATGATTTGAAACCGTTGAAGGCTTCGGGGTTTACGCATGAGCAGCATTTGGCGGCTGCGGCGGGGAAGGTGGCTGCGTTTCTTCAGTGAGATTTTCGCCTGCAGTCAGGGCCTCTTCGCGGGCAAGCCTCGCTCCTACATCTGCGTCGACATTCGGGCACTGATTACCTGTAGGAGCGAGGCTTGCCCGCGAGCGATCTGCCAGGCAACAAAAAACCCGGAAGTTTTCACCGTCCGGGTTTTTGTCTTCCAGCATAAATCAGCGATTAAACCGCTCCACCAACGAGTACTGGGTATTCGCGGTCTTGGTCAGTTCTTCGCTCAACAGCGCCGAGTGCTGTGCCTGTTCCGAGGTCTGGTCAGCCAGTTGCGAGATGTTGCTGATGTTGCGGCTGATTTCTTCGGCGACGGCGCTTTGCTCTTCGGTGGCGGCAGCGATTTGCGTGGTCATGTCGGTGATGTTGGCCACCGCTTCGCTGATGCCCACCAGCGCCTGATCCGCTTCCAATACCCGCGCCACACCTTCTTCGGCCTGACGGTGTCCGGCTTCCATGGTTTGCACCGCGGTGCTGGCGGTTTGCTGCAGCTTGGCGATCAGGGCGTGGATCTGCCCGGTGGATTCGCTGGTGCGTTGCGCCAGTTGACGCACTTCGTCGGCCACCACCGCAAAACCACGGCCCATCTCGCCGGCACGCGCGGCTTCAATCGCCGCGTTCAAGGCCAGCAGATTGGTCTGGTCGGCGATGCCTTTGATCACATCGACCACGCCGCCGATTTCGTCGCTGTCCTTGGCCAGTTGCGTGACCGTCAGGCCGGTTTCACCGACCACCACCGACAAGCGCTGAATGGCTTCGCGGGTTTCCCCGGCGATGTCGCGACCTCGGCCGGTCAGGCGATTGGCTTGCTGGGTGGCGTCGGCGGTGCGCTGCACATGGCTGGCGACTTCCTGAGTGGTGGCCGCCATCTGGTTGACAGCGGTTGCCACTTGCTCGGTTTCGACGCGTTGACGTTCCAGGCCGGTGGAGCTGTTGTGGGCCAGGGTGTCGGACTGTTTCGCTTGCTCGGTCAAGTGTTCGGCGGTGTCCTGAAGACGAGTCAGGCAAGTTTTCAGGCGTGCTTCCTGGCTAAGGATCGACATCTCCAGGCGTGCCTGGGCACCACGGCTGTCGGTGTACATCTGCGCGATCAGCGGGTCGGAGGTGGTCTGTTCGGCCAGGCGCAGCAAACGCTTGATACCGCGCTGTTGCCAGCTCAAGCCCATCAAGCCCAGCGGCACCGAAAGGCCAGCCGCGAGGGCGAAGCCCCATTGGGACGTCAGGGTAGCGCCGATCATGAAACTCAACTGGCTGACCAGAATGAACGGCAGCCAGTCCTGAAGCACCGGCAGCCATTTATCGGTTTGAGGAACGGCTGACTTACCCTGGTTGATGCGTTGATAGAGCGCTTCGGCGCGGCGGATCTGTTCGGCGGAGGGTTTGACCCGCACCGACTCGTAACCGATCACCTGATTGCCGTCAAACACCGGTGTGACATAGGCGTTAACCCAATAGTGGTCACCGGTCTTGCAGCGATTCTTGACAATGCCCATCCATGGCAAGCCTTGTTTCAGTGTGCCCCACATATGCGCGAACACCGCAGACGGGACGTCGGGGTGACGGACCAGGTTATGCGGCGCACGGATCAATTCCTCACGAGAAAACCCGCTGATTTCGACGAAAGCGTCGTTGCAGTAGGTGATCACACCCTTGGCATCGGTGGTGGAGATCAACCGTTGCTGAGCCGGGAATGTCCGTTCGCGTTGGGTAATGGGCTGGTTGTTACGCATGGCTTTTTCAATCCGCAAGGCTTTGAGAGGTTGTCGGCATCGCCAGGTATTTATTGAGGTGTTTTTTTCAGTTATCAGTGATGCGTCGCAAAATGACCATTGCGTCAGCCAGCGAGCATCGGATAAGTGAACAGCCCGAAATGCAGCAGATTCAAACCGAAGTGGGTAGCGATTGCCGCGCCTAACCCGCCAAAACGATAGGCCAGGCCATAGCCGATCCCCGCCAGGCCTGACAGCAACACCCAGTGCCAGCCAGCGCCCAGATGAACGAGGCCGAACACCAGGGAGGCGAGCAACAAGGCAAGATTTTCGCCATAGGGCAGGTGTTTGAACTGCCGGCACAGACCGCCCTGGATGTAACCGCGAAACAGCGCTTCTTCCACCAGCGTCACCAGCAACAGATTGTTCAGCACCCATAACCAGGCTTGATCCGGCCACTTTGGTGCCCAACTGATCACGCCCAGCAACAACGCGCCGCCCAAGGCCAGCACGGCGCTTACGGTCAGGGCGAGGGCGGTGGCATAAACGGACAGCCGTAACGAGCGCCGGCCGACAATCCACGGGCAAACCAGCAACAGCCAGAAACCGATCAGCGGTTTGTCCTGATTCAGGTACATCGCAAACGGCACGGCATCGTCGGTGAAACGCTGAGGATCAATCGCGCGACCGTTGAAGAAACCGGGAAGCCAATGCATGGCCAGCGCTACCGCCAGGAAGATGAACAGGCCATGGCCGAGGTAGCGGCCAATGAGAATCTGTTGCTGGCGAACGGCGAAACCGGCGAACAGCAGCAATGCGAAAGAGATCGAGGCCAGCCAGCCGAGATGACCATAGATCAACGCCAGGCCATAGCCCATGCAGAGAAGTGCCAGATAGGTCCATGGCAGTGCGATCATGTTAAGTCCTTGTTTCAGAGATTCTGCGGATTGCCTGAGTCCTGTGGGAGCCCTGTGGCGAGGGGGCTTGCCCCCGTTGGGCTGCGAAGCAGTCCCCAAATCTCTGATAGGCCAAAGATCTTGTGAGCGCTACGCACTCAAACGGGGGCAAGCCCCCTCGCCACAGCCCGCACATTCGATCTGTGATCGACACGACACTAATGGGCGCGCGGCGATTATAGAGACGTACACCGCATAAACAAAAACACCGCCCGAAGGCCAATGCCAGTCAGTTACGCGAGCAAACCGCTTTTCGTAGGAGCCAGGCTTGCCGGCGAAGGCGCCCTTAAGTGCGCTTTCGCCGGCAAGCCTGGCTCCTACAGGTCCGATTTGTCCTTAACTGATTGGCATTAGCCCGAAGGCGGTGTTTTTGTCAGCAGGCTGTTACGCGGCAATCAATTGCCGCAACACGTAATGCAGAATCCCCCCGGCCTTGAAGTACTCCACCTCGTTGAGGGTATCGATCCGGCACAACACTTCAATCTTTTCCTTACTGGTGTCTTCTCGGGTGACGACGAGCGTCAGGTTCATCCGCGGAGTCAGTTCGACGCCGGTCAGGCCAAGAATGTCCACGGTTTCCTTGCCGGTGAGGTTCAGGCTCTTGCGGTTCTGATCCAGTTTGAACTGCAGCGGCAATACGCCCATGCCCACCAGGTTGGAACGGTGAATTCGCTCGAAGCTCTCGGCGATGACTGCTTTCACGCCCAGCAGATTGGTGCCCTTGGCCGCCCAGTCACGGCTCGAACCGGTGCCATATTCTTGCCCGGCGATCACCACCAGCGGCGTGCCTGAGGCCTGATAACGCATGGCTGCGTCGTAGATCGGCAGCTTTTCTCCGGTCGGAATATAAATCGTATTGCCGCCTTCTTCGCCACCGAGCATCTCGTTGCGAATCCGGATATTGGCGAAGGTACCGCGCATCATCACTTGATGGTTGCCGCGACGCGAGCCGTAAGAGTTGAAGTCCCGCGGCTCCACCCCTTGCTCGCGCAGGTAATGGCCGGCAGGGCTGTCAGCCTTGATGTTACCGGCCGGGGAGATGTGGTCGGTGGTCACCGAATCGCCGAGCAAGGCGAGGACTTTCGCCCCTTCGATGTCCTTGACCACTGGCGCAGGGCCGCCGATGTCATCGAAGAATGGCGGATGCTGGATATACGTCGAATCGTTGTCCCAGACATAAGTCGCCGCCTGCGGTACTTCGATCGCCTGCCACTGCTTGTCGCCGGCAAACACTTCGGCATACTCCTTGTGGAACATCGCGGTATTCACTTGGGTCACCGCATCGGCGATTTCTTTAGTGCTTGGCCAGATGTCTCGCAGGTAAACCGGGTGGCCGTCCTTGTCGTGACCCAATGGCTCGCTGCTGATATCAATGCGCACCGTACCGGCCAATGCATAGGCGACGACCAAGGGAGGGGAGGCCAGCCAGTTGGTTTTTACCAGCGGATGCACGCGCCCTTCAAAGTTGCGATTGCCCGAGAGTACCGAGGCGACGGTCAGGTCGGCTTTCTGAATGGCTTTTTCGATCGGCTCCGGTAACGGCCCGGAGTTGCCGATGCAGGTGGTGCAGCCATAACCGACCAGCGCAAAACCGAGCTCATCAAGGTAATGGGTCAAGCCTGCTGCCTTGTAGTAGTCGGTGACCACTTTCGAACCGGGAGCCAGTGAGCTCTTGACCCACGGCTTGCGTTTCAGGCCTTTCTCCACGGCTTTCTTTGCCACCAGCCCGGCCGCCATCATCACGCTGGGGTTGGAGGTGTTGGTGCAGGAGGTGATCGCGGCAATCACCACCGCGCCGTTTTTCAGCCGATACGTGCGGCCTTCATGGTCGTAGTCCGTTTCGCCGACCAGATCGGCGTTGCCCACCGCGACGCCACCGCCACCCTCACTTTCGAGACGACCTTCTTCCTTGCTGGAGGGTTTGAATTGCAGGCCAAGAAAGTCAGTGAACGCTTGCGCGACATTCGGCAACGAAACGCGGTCCTGTGGGCGTTTCGGCCCGGCGAGGCTGGCCTCGACGCTTTCCATGTCCAGGGCCAGGCTGTCGGTGAACGCAGGCTCTTTGCCGGGCAGGCGCCACAGGCCCTGGATCTTGCTGTACGCCTCCACCAGTTTCACGGTTTCCGGTGTGCGACCGGACAGGCGCAAGTACTCCAGCGTCACTTCATCCACCGGGAAGAAGCCGCAGGTGGCGCCATATTCCGGGGCCATGTTGGCGATGGTCGCGCGGTCGGCGAGCGGCAGGTCGGCGAGGCCGTCGCCGTAGAACTCGACGAATTTCCCCACCACACCTTTCTTTCGCAGCATCTGGGTGACGGTCAGCACCAGGTCAGTGGCGGTAATGCCTTCCTTGAGCTTGCCGGTGAGTTTGAAACCGATCACTTCCGGAATCAGCATCGACACCGGCTGGCCGAGCATTGCTGCTTCCGCTTCGATCCCGCCCACGCCCCAGCCGAGCACGCCCAGACCGTTGATCATGGTGGTGTGGGAGTCGGTGCCGACCAACGTGTCCGGGAAGGCATAGGTGCGTCCGTCCTCGTCCTTGGTCCAGACCGTGCGGCCCAGGTACTCGAGGTTGACCTGGTGGCAAATGCCGGTGCCCGGTGGCACCACGCTGAAATTGTTAAAGGCGCTCTGGCCCCAGCGCAGAAAGGCATAACGCTCGTGGTTGCGCTGCATTTCGATGTCGACGTTTTGTCCGAAGGCGCTTGAGCTGGCGAACTTATCGACCATCACCGAATGGTCGATCACCAGGTCCACCGGCGACAGCGGATTGATTCGCTGCGGGTCGCCACCGGCCTTGGCCATCGCCGCGCGCATGGCAGCCAGGTCGACCACGGCGGGAACGCCGGTAAAGTCCTGCATCAATACCCGCGCGGGCCGGTACTGGATTTCGCGATCGGAGCGGCGCTCCTTGAGCCAGGCGGCAATCGCCTTGAGGTCGGCGCTGGTAACGGTTTTCTCGTCCTCCCAGCGCAGCAGGTTTTCCAGCAACACTTTCAGCGACATCGGCAGCTTGTCCAGATCACCCAGGCTCTTGGCGGCTTCGGGCAGGCTGAAATAGTGATAGGTCTTGTCGTCGACTTGTAAGGTTTCAAGGGTTTTCAGGCTATCGAGGGACGGCATTGAAATGACTCCTTTAAATCCGCACGGCTACGGATTGAGGGGCGGGCAGAGCTTTTAACCTAGCCCCGTTTAGACATTAAGGCTAATTACTGGACCCTTAGGACAAGTCCAAGGTTCCGATCTCGGCTATCATGCGCCGGTTTTCGTGACAGGCTTTGCTTCAACGCAAGTCGGGGCATCGCGCAGTGGCCGAATTCTTCGCCAACTGCCCAGGAGTAAGAATGAACACCCTTTTTATGCATTGCCGGCCAGGTTTCGAAAGCGAAGTCTGTTCCGAGATCTCCGAACATGCCGCGCGGCTGAACGTGGCCGGTTATGCCAAGGCCAAGACTGCCAGCGCCTATGCCGAATTCATCTGCACCGAAGAAGACGGCGCGGAGCGCCTGATGCAGGGCCAGCGTTTCGCCGATCTGATCTTCCCTCGCCAGTGGGCTCGCGGGATCTTCATTGATCTGCCGGAAACCGACCGCATCAGCGTGATCCTCGCGCACATGGCGGACTTCCCGCTGTGCGGCAGCCTGTGGCTGGAAATGGTCGACACCAACGATGGCAAAGAGCTGTCGAACTTCTGCAAGAAATTCGAAGGCCACCTGCGCAAGGCGCTGATGGCCGCCGGCAAACTGGTGGAAGACGCCAACAAACCGCGGCTGTTGCTGACCTTCAAGAGCGGCCGCGAAGTGTTCATGGGCCTGGCGGAATCGAACAATTCGGCGATGTGGCCAATGGGCATTCCACGCCTGAAATTCCCCCGTGAAGCGCCGAGCCGTTCGACCCTCAAGCTGGAAGAAGCCTGGCACCATTTCATTCCCCGCGACCAGTGGGACGAGCGTCTGCATAGCGACATGACCGGCGTCGATCTCGGTGCCGCACCCGGTGGCTGGACCTGGCAACTGGTCAATCGCGGCATGCTGGTGACCGCCATCGACAACGGCCCGATGGCCGAAAGTTTGATGGACACCGGTCTGGTGCAGCATTTGATGGCTGACGGTTTCACCTTCAAACCCAAGCAACCGGTCGACTGGATGGTCTGTGACATTGTCGAGAAACCGGCACGCAACGCGGCGATGCTGGAAGAATGGATTGGCGAGGGGCATTGCCGCGAAGCGGTGGTCAATCTCAAGCTGCCGATGAAGCAGCGATATGCTGAAGTGAAGCGCTTGCTCGAGCGTATTGCCGACGGGTTCAAGGCGCGCGGCATTCGGGTCGAGATCGGCTGCAAACAGCTGTATCACGATCGCGAAGAAGTGACCTGCCACCTGCGCCGATTGGACGTGAAGAAACCGAAATCCCGCTGATCTTGAACACTGATCGTCCCCACGCAGAGCGTGGGAACGATCAGCGGTGTTAGCCATAGATGACCGAACACCCGGCAATGCGCGACAATGCCGGCAAGTTTGAGGAGTAAACCATGAGTGAAATGATCGATACGCCGGTCGACGGCACCCTCGACGCCACCGGCCTCAATTGCCCGGAACCGGTGATGATGCTGCACCAGCACATCCGTGACCTGGTGCCTGGCGGCCTGCTGAAGGTGATTGCCACCGACCCGTCGACCCGTCGCGACATTCCCAAGTTTTGCGTGTTTCTCGACCACGAACTGGTCGGGCAGCACGAAGAGGCAGGCACCTACCTCTACTGGATCCGCAAGAAACTCGCTTAACCCGCCGAACGACTGATGCGGATCCGCTTGCGTGCACTGCGCGTCAGGCGGATCGACAGCATCAGCGCTGCGCAACTCAAGCCGACGATCAAACCCTGCCACAGCCCGCTCGGGCCACTCGGCGCGCCGAGCCAGTCGGTCAGGCCCAGGGCGTAACCCACCGGCAAACCAATCCCCCAATACGCGAATAGCGTCAGGATCATCGTCACCCGCGTGTCCTGATAACCGCGCAATGCGCCCGCCGCGGTCACCTGGATCGCATCGGAAAACTGGAACAGCGCCGAATACACGATCAGCATCGCGGCCACCTGAATCACCGTTGGGTCGGCGGTGTAAATCGCAGCGATAGGTTCACGCAGCAACAGCATCAGGCTCGCCGACAAGCATGCATAAGCCAGTGCGGTGGCCATGCCGACGCCGGCGGCGAAGCGGGCTTCCCGTGGTTCCTCACGGCCCAGTGCCTGGCCGACACGCACGGTCACGGCCATGCCCAGGGAGTAGGGAATCATGAACACCAGCGAGCTGAAGTTCAGCGCGATCTGATGCCCGGCGACCACGGTGGCGCCGAGGCTGCCAATCAGCAGGGCAATCACGGCGAAGATGCTCGATTCGGCGAACACCGCAATGCCGATCGGCAGGCCGATGCCCAGCAAACGCTTGATCACCGACCACTGCGGCCAGTCGAAACGGCTGAACAACTCACTCGATTGATAGGCCGGCGCCCAGCGTTCCCAGCCGGCCATGCCCAGCGCCATCACCCACATCACGATCGCCGTGGCCCAGCCGCAGCCGACACCGCCCATGGCCGGCACACCGAAGTGGCCGTAGATGAAGATGTAATTGAGTGGAATATTCAGCGCCAACCCGCAAAGGCCAAGGACCATGGCTGGGCGAGTACGTCCCAGGCCATCACTGAAACAGCGCAGCACGTGATAGAACGCGACGGCAGGCAAGCCGCTGGCGATGCCGTGCAGGTACTGCATGCACGGGCCGATCAACTCGGGGTCGACCTTCATGATGTGCAGGATCGGTTCGGCGCTGAACAGTATGCCGGTCGCCATCAACCCCACCACCAGCGCCAGCCACAAGGCCTGACGCACGATCGGGCCGATCTCGCTGTGGGTGCCGGCGCCGAAGCGTTGGGCGACTTTTGGGGTGGTGGCCAGCAGTGTGCCGGTCATCAGCAGAAACACCGGCACCCAGATTGAGTTGCCCAGCGCGACGGCCGCCAGGTCTCGTGGCCCGACACGCCCTGCCATCACCGCATCGACGAAGCCCATGGCGGTGGTCGCCAGTTGCGCGATCATGATCGGCAGCGCCAGGCCGAGGAGGTTTTTCAGCTCCAGGCGAACCCGGGCCGGGCGGTTGAGGGGAACAGCGGCGGGGCGGTCAGTCACGGAATTCAAGGCGAAACGTCCAGAAGATTTTGATGCGCAAGGCGGCGCATTCTACGCCTTGACGCAGTGGTCAGGAAAAGTCCTGTGTTGCGGATTTGTAATCTCTCAATACCGCGCCCCCTCTGTGTAGGAGCTGCCGAAGGCTGCGATCTTTTGATCTTGTCTTTAAATAAAGCTAACCAAACCCTTCACGCCAAAAGAGAAGATCAAAAGATCGCAGCCTTCGGCAGCTCCTACGGGGGATCGGTGCTAGTCGTTTGGTGTCATCTACGCCTAAACTGCCGGTCCGCCAAAGGAGCCTGCCATGCTGATTGTTGCCGACGAAAATATCCCGCTACTCGATGCCTTCTTCGCAGGTTTCGGTGAAATCCGCCGGGTACCGGGACGTGCTATCGACCGCGCCACCGTCGAGCAGGCCGATGTGCTGTTGGTGCGCTCAGTGACCAACGTCAACCGCGCATTGCTCGAAGGCAGCAAGGTGCGCTTCGTCGGCACCTGCACCATCGGCACCGATCACCTGGATCTGGATTACTTTCAACAGGCCGGCATTAGCTGGTCCAGCGCGCCAGGCTGCAATGCCCGGGGTGTGGTCGATTACGTGCTGGGCAGCCTGCTGACCCTGGCCGAAATCGAAGGTGCCGACCTGGCTCAACGCACCTATGGTGTAGTCGGCGCCGGCGAAGTGGGCGGGCGGCTGGTCAAGGTTCTGCAAGGTCTGGGCTGGAACGTGCGGGTCTGCGATCCACCACGGCAAGCCGCCGAAGGGGGCGATTACGTCAGCCTCGAGCAGGTCATCGAGCAATGCGACGTCATCAGTTTGCATACTCCACTGACCAGGCAAGGTCCTCAATCGACCTGGCATCTGTTTGATAAAAACCGTTTGAGCCAGCTCAAGCCGGGCACCTGGCTGATCAACGCCAGCCGTGGCCCGGTCATCGACAACGCCGCTCTGCGTCAGGTGTTGTTGGTGCGTGAAGACCTGCAAGCGGTGCTGGATGTCTGGGAGGCTGAGCCCCAGGTCGATGTGGCTCTGGCCGAGTTGTGTGTGCTGGCGACGCCACACATTGCCGGTTACAGCCTCGACGGCAGACAGCGCGGGACGGCGCAGATCTATCAGGCCCTTTGCGCATTCCTCGGGCAACCGGAACAGATCCACCTGAGCGACTTGCTGCCAGCGCCGTGGTTGTCGGCCGTGTCGCTGAACGGGGACAGCGATGCGGCCTGGGCGCTGGCAATGTTGTGCCGTGGCGTGTACGACCCGCGCCGTGACGATGCGAATTTCCGTCGCAGCCTGGTCGGTAATGTGAATGAGCAGCGTGCAGCGTTTGATGCACTGCGCAAACATTACCCGCTACGGCGTGAGATCGATGGGTTGAAGGTGCGGATCGAGGGGGATTCGCCGGCGTTGCAGCAGATCGTGGCGGCGTTGGGGGCTTCGGCTGTCTGAGTACCGCGTTGGCCTTATCGCGGGCAAGCCACGCTCCCACAGGTCATGCGTCAATTTTGAAATCACGGTAATCCTGTGGGAGCGGGCTTGCCCGCGATAGGGCGCGCAGCACCCTCAAAAGGCACCCATAAAAAACCCGGCTGAACGAGCCGGGTCAAGAAGACGGTGGCTATATCACTCTTGTTCGGCAGGCTTGACCAATCGCTTCTCCAGTTCGCGGCAAGCGTCCTGGATCATGTTTTCAGTGATCGGTACTTCGCGCCCATCCTTATCAATAATCGAGCAACCCAAAGACTGGTCTGGCTGCGTGCGGATCACTGGAATCTTGTCATCGCTGCTGTTTTGCAAGGACATGGCCTGTCTCCTCATCAGGTTTGTGCTTACTGTAAAACCGCCAGGTGACCGGGCTATGACAACTTCCTGCGATCTCAGGGCGGCATCTTCAGTCCATCAGAAATACCCGGACCTTTCCACCCGGACTTTAGACCAATAATCTCTAGCCACTAGTCTTGGCGGTCATAATTAACCTGACTCATTATGATTTACAGCGTTCAATCCTATTGCTCGGTGTAGGCTGGTTGGGTCAAAGCCTACTGGTCGCACCTTCGGATGATCCTCATGCTTTCTTCCCGTCACCGCCGCGCCATTCGTCTGGCCAGCCGTTTCCTCGTACCTTATCGCTGGCCGGCCTTGGGCGCTTTGCTGGCGTTGATCGTCACTGCCGGCATCACCTTGTCCATGGGGCAGGGGATTCGCCTGCTGGTGGATCAGGGTTTCATGACCCAGTCGCCGCATTTGCTCAACCGCTCCATCGGCGTGTTCATGCTGCTGGTGGTCGGTCTGGCGATGGGCACCTTTGTACGGTTTTACCTGGTGTCCTGGATCGGCGAACGCGTTGTCGCTGACATCCGCCGACGGGTATTCAATCATCTGGTCTACCTGCATCCGGGATTCTATGAAGACAACCGCAGTTCCGAGATCCAGTCACGGCTGACCGCCGATACCACGCTGCTGCAATCGGTCATTGGCTCTTCGCTGTCGTTATTTCTGCGTAACGGGTTGATGGTGATCGGCGGGATTGTCTTGCTGTTCATCACCAACCCCAAACTCACCAGCATCGTGGTGGTCGCGTTGCCGCTGGTGGTCGCACCGATCCTGATTTTTGGTCGACGGGTGCGCACGCTTTCGCGTCAGAGCCAGGACCGGATTGCCGACATCGGCAGCTATGTTTCCGAAACCCTGAGTCAGATCAAAACTGTGCAGGCCTACAACCATCAGGTTCAGGACGAGCAACGTTTTGCCACAACGGTGGAAGAGGCCTTCAACACCGCCCGCAAGCGTATTTTCCAGCGCGCCTGGTTGATTACCTTGGTGATTCTGCTGGTGTTGGGCGCGGTGGGGGTGATGCTCTGGGTTGGCGGCATGGATGTCATCGCCGGGCGGATTTCCGCGGGTGAGCTGGCAGCGTTTGTCTTTTACAGCCTGATCGTCGGCGGTGCCTTTGGCACGCTGAGTGAAGTGATCGGCGAACTGCAGCGTGCAGCAGGGGCGGCGGAACGGATTTCCGAGTTATTGCGTTCGCAAAACATCATCCAGCCACCGACCCAGGGAGTGGTGACGTTGCCCGAGCGGGTGAAGGGCAATCTGGTGCTGCAAGATGTGCGCTTTTCCTACCCCTCGCGTCCGGAAAGTTTTGCTGTTGATGGTTTGAATCTGACGATCAACGCCGGCGAAACCCTGGCATTGGTCGGACCGTCCGGCGCTGGCAAGTCGACCGTGTATGACCTGCTATTACGCTTTTACGACCCCGTCGAAGGACGCATCCTGCTGGACGGTGTGCCTCTGCCCCAGCTTGATCCTCTGGACCTGCGTCGCTGCTTCGCCCTCGTCTCGCAAACCCCGGCGCTGTTCTTCGGCAGCATCGAAGAGAACATCCGCTACGGTCGCCCGACGGCGACTTTGGCCCAAGTTCAGGAGGCCGCGAAAATCGCCTACGCCCACGATTTCATCGAGCAAATGCCCAACGGCTACCAGACTCACCTCGGCGACGCGGGGCTCGGTTTATCCGGCGGGCAACGCCAGCGCCTCGCCATTGCCCGAGCGCTGCTGGTAGATGCGCCGATCCTGCTGCTGGACGAAGCCACCAGCGCCCTCGACGCCCAGAGCGAGCACCTGATCCAGCAAGCCCTGCCCAGCCTGATGAAAAATCGCACCACGCTGGTCATCGCCCACCGGCTGGCCACGGTGAAAAACGCTGACAGGATCGCGGTGATGGATCAGGGGAAAGTGGTGGCGGTGGGGACGCATCAAGAGTTGATTGCGAGTAATGCGCTGTATGCACGGCTGGCGGCGTTGCAGTTCAGTGACGGCAAGGTTGAAACCGATCTGCGAGCTTAGGCGCTGCGGGGCCGGACGATCTTTTCGATTCCATCAAAGATCGAAATGGTCAGGAGGTTTAAATAAATATGGTCGCGTTCGGGCATTATGTCGGCCTCAGTTGCGAGCCTGGATGAGGATATGAGCCGTTATCAACCACCGTTGACCCTGACCACAAGAATATTGGCGTTGATCGCCGAAATCAGTGAGCAGATTGGTCGGCTTTCGGCGATGGATGATCGTCGGCAAACGCCTCAACTACGCCGTAGTAATCGAATTCGTACGATTCAGGCTTCTTTGGCGATCGAGAACAACACCCTGAGCATTGAACAGGTGACTGCCGTTCTGGCCGGGCAGCGTGTGCTTGGTCTGCCACGAGAAATCCAGGAAGTACGTAACGCCTTTGCAGCCTATGAATCGATGCTGCAGTGGCTGCCGAGCAGCCGGTCCAACCTGCTCCAGGCGCATCAGATGTTGATGCAGGGATTGATTGACGACGGTGGACGGTTTCGTCAAGCCGGGGTCGGCATCTACCGTGGCGAGAAATTGGTTCATATGGCGCCGCCACCGAGTCGCGTTGGGCTTTTGATGGATGATTTGCTGGCATGGCTCGCAGCTTCGGACTGGCATCCATTGATCGCTAGCTGTGTTTTTCACTACGAGTTTGAGTTCATCCATCCTTTCGCCGACGGTAATGGGCGTATGGGTCGCCTTTGGCAGACCTTGATACTCAGTCAATGGCGACCGGTGCTGGCTTATCTGCCGGTCGAAGCGGTAATTCGAGAGCAGCAGGACGATTATTACGCCGCATTATCGGCAGCCGACCAATTGGCCGAATCAACACCTTTTGTCGAGTTCATGTTGCAAGCGCTGAGCCTTGCACTTGAAGAGGCAGCCCGGAGCGAACCAGTAACCGACCAAGTAACCGACCAAGTAACCGACCAAGTAGCGAAACTCCTTTCGGCTCTCCATGGAACCGGCCCGTTAAAGGTCAATGAGTTGATGCAAGAGGTCGGATTGGCTCACAAGGCGACCTTCCGGGCTAACTATCTTAAACCGGCGTTAGCTGCTGATTTGATAGAAATGACAAACCCCGAGTCGCCCAATAGTCCGGCTCAACGGTATCGCTTGACCGAACTCGGCAAGCAGATCGCGGCACGATCAAGATCTGTGTAGGAGCTAGCTCCTACATATCCGGCATATCCGGCATTACCGCTTATTGATCGTCGAAATACCGCTCATGCCAATCCACCAGTGGTTGCGGTGAGTTGAGCTTCTGGCCATAGATCACCGAGTACGACAGCACGTTTTGCACATACTGGCGGGTTTCGTCGAAGGGGATGCTTTCCACCCATACATCGAAGCTCAGGTGATCGGCACCACGCAACCATTGTCGTACGCGGCCGGGACCGGCGTTGTAGGCGGCGGAAGCGAGGACGCGGTTGCCGTTGAACTGGCTGTGGACCTGGCTCAGGTAAGCGGCGCCGAGCTGGATGTTCTTGTCTGGATCGAACACTTGCTGCGGCGATGCGAGGGGAATGCTGAACTTGCGTGCGGTTTCCTTGGCGGTGCCGGGCATCAGTTGCATCAGACCGCTGGCACCGACGCCGGAGCGCGCGTCGGCCATGAAGGCGCTTTCCTGGCGAGTGATGGCGAATACCCAGCTCGAGTGCAGGCCACGGACCTTGGCTTCACGGACCAGGGTTTCGCGGTGGGCCATCGGGAAGCGAATATCCAGGTCGTCCCAGTATTTCGCCTGACTGATGGTGCGGATCGCCGGGAAATACCATTTCAGGTCATAAGCCAGTTTCGCCTGGGCGACCATTTCGTCACGGCTGAAGTGCCGGCTGACGTGATACCACTCGCGACGACCGTCGACGATCTGCCCGCGGGCATGGAATTCCAGGGCGCGTCGTATGCCGGGAGTATTGCGCACCTTGTTGATCAGCGCTTGGCTGAGTACCAGCGGTTTGTTATTCAGCGTATAGGATGATTGCGAGCGATCGGCTGCCAGGAAACCGTAGAAATCGCGCTCGCGAGCCAGGTTCTTGTAAAGCGTCTGTACTTCCGGATTCTGTGGCTGGGCCAGTTCCAGACTGCGAGCCTGCCAGTAACGCCAGCGGTTGGTGGTGGCCAGGTCTTGAGGTAAACGGCGGGTCAACTCATACGCATCGTCCCAACGGGCCAGGCGCAATAGCAGGCGCAAGCGCCATTCGGAAACAGTGTTGTCGCGCAGTTCCGGGTCGTATTTGGTCATTACATCCAGTGCGCGGCTGTCGAAACGCCGAGCCAGAGTCAGGCCGATTTCCCGCGCAATCGCGACTTTTTCGTCACGGGAAAAATGCATGCTGTTGGCGTAACCGTCGAGCAGCGCCATGGCCTTGTCCGGATCCTGACGAGCCAGGCGGCGCAGGCCGAGGCTGACGATGTCGGACATCGGTTCATCGGCTGGGGTGAAGCGCGACGGCTGATTGAGCAGCTCGGGTTTCTGCGCCACATCCACCAGCAGGCGACCGCGTGGGGCGAGGGTCGTCAGGCCATTGATCAGTCTGTTGGCCAGCGCATAATTGCGCGCCTGGGCGGCGAGCTTGGCGCGTTCCCAGCGTTTCTGTTCGGTCAGTTGACCCTCGGCGGCCCACATGCCGAACAAACTGTCGCAAGCTTCGGGCTGGGTTTTGCCGCTCAGCCAGAGCTTTTCGGCGTTGGCATAGCCTTCGACCTTGCGGTTATGGCTGATCTGATACTGCGCGTTAAGGCAGTCCAGCTCGGTGAAATTGAGCTTGGGATCGTAATACTTGACGAAAGTCGCCCAATCGCCGCGTTCGGCCAGCCAGCGCAACCAGCGTAATTTCATCCAGTTGGCCTGGGGCAGGTCGCCGTGTTCGGCGAGGAACTTCTCGATTTCAGCATTGCTTGCGGTTTTCAGCCGCGCGGTCAGTTCGTCATAAGCCAGATAGGGCTCCAGCGGATAATCGCTCAGGGCCTGTCTGTAACGGAAATAAGGACTGGAATCGCCTTTGGCCAAGGCGCGCTTGGCTTCATCGTAATACTGGCGTTGGGTAGACAAGTCCACCGCCTGAGCGGATTGAACGGCAGCGGCTGTAAGAAGCAAACATGAAAAAAAACTGAAAAGGCGACTGCGCATGTGACGTCCGGGCAGAGAAATCATGACAAGTGCAGGTAAATTTCTGCACTAATAATCTCTAGCTTAGCCTTTTGCCAGCAAGGGGTGAAAGCTTTGCCGAGCTGTCGGTGCAAGTTCGCAACAATTGTTGTGCAGAGTGCTTCGACATCGAAATTGCCGGCCTTCTGCGCTCTCAAGTCAGGTAGAATGCGCGCCCGGTTTTTGGAGAAGCTCATGACCCTGCTCAAATTCAGCGATGTGTCCCTTGCTTTCGGCGCTACGCCGTTGTTGGACAAGGTGTCCTGGCAGATCGCCCGTGGTGAGCGGGTGTGCATCATTGGCCGCAACGGCACTGGAAAGTCCAGCATGATGAAGCTCGTCAAGGGCGACCAGAGGCCCGATGACGGCTCTGTTTGGCGCGCACCTGGCCTGAAAATTGGCGAATTGCCGCAAGAATTGCCGGTAGCCGACGAGCGGACCGTGTTCGACGTGGTTGCCGAGGGCCTGGACGGCGTCGGCGAGTTGCTCGCCCAATATCACCACCTGAGCCAGAACATCGTCACCGACGCCGACCTGGACAAACTGATGCACGTCCAGCATGACCTCGAAGCCCGCGACGGCTGGCGTTTGCAGCAATTGGTCGACAGCACCCTGAGCCGCTTGCAATTGCCGGCCGACAAGACCCTCGCCGAACTGTCCGGCGGCTGGCGTCGCCGCGTTCTGCTGGCTCAGGCTCTGGTTTCCGAGCCGGATCTGCTGCTGCTCGACGAACCGACCAACCACCTGGACATCGGTGCGATCGCCTGGCTCGAAGAAGCGCTGAAGGATTTCCAGGGCGCCGTGTTGTTCATCACGCACGACCGTTCATTCCTGCAGAACCTGGCAACCCGCATTCTGGAACTTGATCGCGGTGGCCTGATCGACTGGAACGGCGACTACGCCAGTTTCCTCGTGCACAAAGAGGCGACCCTGGCCGCTGAAGAAACCGCCAACGCGCTGTTCGACAAGAAGCTGGCCCAGGAAGAAGTCTGGATCCGCCAAGGCATCAAGGCTCGCCGTACCCGTAACGAAGGCCGTGTCCGCGCCCTGAAAGCCTTGCGCGTTGAACGTAGCGAACGTCGTGAACGCACCGGCAAGGCCAACATTCAGCTGGATACCGCCGAAAAATCCGGCAAGCAGGTCATGGTCCTCGAGAACGTGAGTTTCGCTCACCCGGGCGGTCCGTTCCTGATCAAGGATTTCTCGATGGTGCTGCAGCGCGGCGACCGTATCGGTCTGCTCGGCGCCAACGGTACCGGCAAGACCACATTGCTGAAACTGATGCTCAGCGGTCTGCAGCCGACCAGCGGCACGGTGGAAGAGGGAACCCGCATCGACGTGGCCTACTTCGACCAGTTGCGCCATCAGCTGGATCTGGAAAAGACCGTGATCGACAACGTGGCCGAAGGTCGCGATTTCATCGATATCGATGGTCAGAGCCGCCATGTGCTGAGTTATCTCGGCGACTTCCTGTTCAGCCCCCAGCGTGCCCGCACGCCAGTCAAGGCGTTGTCCGGTGGTGAGCGTGCCCGTCTGTTGCTGGCCAAACTGTTCAGCAAACCGGCGAACCTGCTGGTCCTCGACGAACCGACCAATGACCTGGACGTGGAAACCCTCGAATTGCTGGAGGAGGTCTTGTTGACCTTCAACGGCACCGTGCTGATGGTCAGCCACGACCGGGCATTCCTCGACAATGTGGTCACCAGCACCCTGGTCTTCGAAGGCGAGGGTAAGGTTCGCGAGTACGTCGGTGGTTATCAGGACTGGCTGCGTCAGGGCGGTTCGCCGCGCCTGCTGGGCGTGACCGAGAGCAAATCCGGCAAGGCCGACCTGAACTCGGCTGTCGTCACTGCTGAACCAGTGCCTGTCGCTGCGGCAGTAGAGGCGCCGGTGGCAAAGAAGAAGCTCAGCTACAAGTTGCAGCGTGAGCTGGAAATGTTGCCGAGTCAGATCGAAGCCATGGAACAGCAGATCGTGGTGGTTGAAGCGCAGATGGCGGATGCCGGCTTCTACCTGCGTCCTGCTGCCGAGACTGCGGCGGTGATCGCTCAACTGGAGCAGTTGCAGGCTGAACTCGACGCGATGGTCGAGCGCTGGGCCGAGCTGGATGCCTGATTGATCCGGTGTTAAAAAAGCCCGGCGTTCAGTGATGAACGCCGGGCTTTTCGTAGGAGCTGCCGAAGCAGCTCCTACAGGGGTGTTGTGTTATCAGCTTTTGATCAGGCGCACCGCCAGCACATCGCAAGGCGCGCCATGCAGTACGTCATTGGCGGTGGAGCCGAGCAACAGCGCCAGACCGTGTCGGCCATGACTGCCCACCACGATCAGGTCGCACGCTTGCTCCTTGGCGAGGTGGTGAATCTCCTGGCGCGGCTGGCCGTAGGTCAAGTGGCTGTATTCCTTGGAGAGTTCCGGGTATTTCACGATCAGCCGATCAAGACGCTCCTTGGCCTGATCGAACTGTTGCTGTTGCAACTGGGAAAGGTCCATCGGCACGTCGCCGCCAAAGGCCATCGCCATCGGTTCGACAATATGCACCAGCGACAGCTTGGCGCCATTGCTCACCGAGAGCTCGCGGGCTCGATGGATGACAGGATCGCACTCTTCGGTCAGGTCTACAGCGACCAGAATATGGTGGTAGGGCATGAGGTGCTCCTCCTGAGGATTGCAATATTGGTAAGTATGGCTGGTTTCAAGCGCATTGGTTTCAAAGTGACTCAATGGGCTCATCAAGAATCGGGAGTACACATATGACGGTCTGGATAGTGGTGTCAATCCTGCTGGTGGTGCTGAGTCCGCTGGTCTGGTTGCGACCCTCTCGTGCTCAGAGCGGGCGCATGGCCCTGCGCATGGAGGCGCGGCGTATTGGCCTGTCCATGCAGCTGGCGCCCCAGCAATGGCCTCACTGGCTGAGCGAGGAGCCGCCGAGCCCTTGCGCCCAATACCATCGGCCGCGCCGTGGCACGCGACCGGCGTGCTGGAGTTATTGGCAGAAGGCGCCGGGCGTGTGGGTCAATCAGTGGCAAGAAGTCTGTGAGGATGGAAGGCTGCTGAATCATTTCGAAAAATTGCCTGCCAATGTCTACAAGATCGAAGCGGACAAGCAAATGATTGCCCTGTATTGGGGCGAGAAGGGCGAAGCCGAAATTCTGCAACAGATTGATACCACGCTCAAAGCTCTCGCCTGAAACTCGATCCGTAGCAGCTGTCGAGCCTGCGAGGCTGCGTCCGTCTGCGAAGCAGTCGTCAATCGGGCACCGTGGGTCCATCAGGCTGATCGTGCGCTCAGGGTTTACGACGACTTCGTCGCCGAACGCAGTCTCGCAAGCTCGACAGCTGCTACGGAGGCAATAAAAAGCCCGACATCATCATCGGGCTGAGGTTGGCCAGGCAGGCCGGTAATTCTTTGTGAACTGATCTTACGCTGGGCATTCGTCCAAAGCGTTCAAATTTTTTTCTTCAGGACCCCGCCAGCGTAGCTTGTTAAACACAGGCTGCGCTAATTAGGGCGAATTTTCTAACGATTGATTCTATGAATGGCCTCACATGCGTAAGCGTGTTGCAGGGCTTCGTGGTACGGAAGTGACCGGAAAGTCGCGTTTCAACCAGTATTTTGGGCGATTGACAATTGCCGGAAATTCCGTGAAGGTGACACACCCAAATCAAACGGGCGTATGAATTGAGCGTTTGTATTACAGAGCGCTCCTACAGAATCCCGACTATCGCGTTGGCGGGTGTGCCGGGTGAGTTGGCGTTAGCATCGACGATAAGCGTCCTTGCCGAGCCAGTCGCCTGCGTCCGACGTGTACTGTTCAGCTTCCATATCGTGGAGATCAGTTGATGATTTACGAAGGTAAAGCCATCACGGTTAAGGCTCTTGAAAGTGGCATCGTCGAATTGAAATTCGATCTCAAGGGTGAGTCCGTCAACAAGTTCAACCGTCTTACCCTGAACGAACTGCGTCAGGCTGTAGACACCATCAAGGCAGATGCTTCGATCAAGGGTGTGATCGTCAGCAGTGGCAAGGACGTATTCATCGTCGGCGCCGACATCACCGAATTCGTCGACAACTTCAAGCTGCCGGATGCAGAGCTTGTTGCTGGTAACCTCGAAGCCAACAAGATTTTCAGCGATTTCGAAGACCTCAACGTCCCGACGGTTGCCGCGATCAATGGCATCGCACTGGGCGGCGGTCTGGAGATGTGCCTGGCGGCAGATTTCCGTGTCATGGCCGATACCGCCAAAATCGGTCTGCCGGAAGTCAAGCTGGGCATCTACCCAGGCTTCGGCGGTACTGTGCGTTTGCCGCGCATTATCGGTGCCGACAACGCTATCGAGTGGATTGCCGCCGGCAAGGAAAACCGCGCTGAAGACGCGTTGAAAGTCGGTGCCGTCGACGCCGTGGTCGCCCCGGAAAAATTGCAGGAAGCGGCTCTGAACCTGCTCAAGGGCGCCATCTGTGGCGAATTTGACTACAAGGCCAAGCGTCAGCCGAAACTCGAAAAACTCAAGCTCAACGCCATCGAACAGATGATGTCGTTCGAAACCGCCAAAGGTTTCGTGGCCGGTCAGGCAGGCCCGAACTACCCGGCACCGGTCGAAGCGATCAAGACCATTCAGAAAGCCGCGAACTTCGGTCGCGACAAGGCGCTGGAAGTCGAAGCCGCCGGTTTCGTCAAACTGGCCAAGACTTCTGCCGCGCAGAGCTTGATCGGTCTGTTCCTGAACGATCAGGAGCTGAAGAAAAAGGCCAAGGCCTACGACGAAATCGCTAAGGACGTGAAGCAGGCCGCCGTATTGGGCGCCGGCATCATGGGGGGCGGTATCGCTTATCAGTCGGCCTCCAAAGGTACGCCGATCCTGATGAAAGACATCAACGAGCATGGCATCGAGCAAGGTTTGGCCGAAGCCGCCAAGCTGCTGGTGGGGCGCGTTGATAAAGGTCGCATGACACCGGCGAAAATGGCCGAAGTGCTCAATGGCATTCGTCCGACCTTGTCCTACGGCGATTTCGGCCACGTCGACCTGGTCGTCGAAGCCGTTGTCGAGAACCCGAAGGTCAAGCAAGCCGTTCTGGCCGAAGTTGAAGACAAGGTCAAAGAGGACACCATCCTGGCGTCCAACACCTCGACCATTTCCATCACCTTGCTGGCCAAAGCCCTCAAGCGTCCGGAAAACTTCGTTGGCATGCACTTCTTCAACCCGGTGCACATGATGCCGCTGGTTGAAGTGATCCGTGGCGAGAAGTCCAGCGAAGCGGCCGTTGCCACTACCGTTGCCTACGCCAAGAAAATGGGCAAGAACCCGATCGTCGTCAATGACTGCCCAGGCTTCCTGGTCAACCGCGTGCTGTTCCCCTATTTCGGCGGTTTCGCCAAGCTGGTCAGCGCCGGCGTGGACTTCGTGCGCATCGACAAGATCATGGAAAAATTCGGCTGGCCGATGGGCCCGGCCTACCTGATGGACGTGGTCGGCATCGACACCGGTCACCACGGTCGCGACGTCATGGCGGAAGGCTTCCCGGATCGCATGAAGGACGATCGCCGTTCGGCCGTCGACGTGCTCTATGAAGCCAAGCGCCTGGGCCAGAAGAATGGCAAGGGTTTCTACGCCTACGAGACCGACAAGCGCGGCAAGCAAAAGAAAGTCGCCGATCCTTCGGTGCTGGAAGTGCTCAAGCCAATCGTGTTCGAACAGCGCGAGGTCACTGACGAAGACATCATCAACTGGATGATGATTCCGCTGTGCCTGGAAACCGTGCGTTGCCTGGAAGACGGCATCGTCGAAACTGCCGCCGAAGCCGACATGGGTCTGGTCTACGGTATTGGTTTCCCTCCATTCCGTGGCGGTGCGCTGCGCTACATCGACTCGATCGGTGTTGCAGAGTTCGTTGCCCTGGCTGACCAGTACGCTGATTTGGGCGCGCTGTACCACCCGACCGCGAAGCTGCGTGAAATGGCCAAAAACGGTCAGAGCTTCTTCGGTTAAGCGCCCACACTAGAGCGAGAGTGAACGTATATGAGCTTGAATCCTAGAGACGTCGTGATTGTCGACTTCGGTCGTACGCCGATGGGCCGCTCCAAGGGCGGCATGCACCGCAACACCCGCGCCGAAGACATGTCGGCGCACCTGATCAGCAAATTGCTGGAACGCAACGTCAAGGTCGACCCGAGCGAAGTTGAAGACGTGATCTGGGGCTGTGTGAACCAGACCCTGGAGCAGGGCTGGAACATCGCCCGCATGGCGTCCCTGATGACGCAGATCCCGCACACCGCCGCCGGCCAGACCGTCAGCCGTCTGTGTGGCTCGTCCATGAGTGCTCTGCACACCGCTGCACAAGCGATCATGACCGGTAATGGTGACGTGTTCGTGGTGGGTGGCGTCGAGCATATGGGCCATGTGAGCATGATGCACGGTGTCGATCCTAACCCGCATATGTCACTGTACGCGGCGAAAGCCTCGGGCATGATGGGCCTGACCGCAGAAATGCTGGGCAAAATGCACGGCATTACCCGCGAACAACAGGACGTCTTTGGCGTGCGCTCTCACCAGCTCGCCCACAAGGCGACTCTGGAAGGCAAGTTCAAGGACGAAATCATCCCGATGCAGGGCTACGACGAGAACGGTTTCCTGAAACTGTTCGACTACGACGAAACCATTCGTCCGGAAACCACCCTGGAAAGCCTGGCAGCGCTGAAGCCAGCGTTTAATCCGAAGGGCGGCACCGTGACAGCGGGTACTTCGTCGCAGATCACCGACGGTGCTTCGTGCATGATCGTCATGTCGGCGCAGCGTGCCCAAGACCTGGGTATCCAGCCGATGGCAGTGATTCGTTCGATGGCAGTGGCAGGTGTGGATCCGGCGATCATGGGCTATGGTCCAGTACCGGCAACGCAAAAAGCACTGAAGCGCGCGGGTCTTGGTATCAACGATATCGACTTCTTCGAGCTCAACGAAGCTTTCGCCGCACAGGCGCTACCAGTGCTGAAAGATTTGAAAGTGCTCGACAAGATGAACGAGAAGGTTAACCTGCACGGCGGCGCGATCGCCCTGGGTCACCCGTTCGGTTGCTCCGGTGCCCGTATCTCTGGCACCTTGCTGAACGTAATGAAGCAGAATGGCGGCACCTTCGGGGTGGCTACCATGTGCATTGGTCTCGGCCAAGGCATCTCCACCGTCTTCGAACGCGTCTAAGCGTTTCGCTGATGGAAGCCGGGGCCAAGTGCCCCGGTTTTTGTTTTTCCGGATTTATTTTGTTTTTATTTTGAAAAAATTTCAGTGAGGGCCAAAACATGCCGATACAACCTGGGCTCTACGAACATTACAAAGGCCCGCAGTACCGCGTATTCGGTGTTGCGCGGCATTCGGAGACCGAAGAGGAAGTGGTCTTCTACCAAGCCCTGTATGGCGATTATGGCTTTTGGGTGCGCCCCTTGAGCATGTTCCTGGAGTCGGTCGAGGTTGACGGCGAACAGGTGCCACGCTTTGCTTTGGTGCAAGCCGAACCGAGCGTTTTTCCGCAGCCATAAGGAGCGTGCGCGCAGAACCCTGCGCTTGACCTCACCTTGTAGCCACTATATATAGCGGTGCCGCGTCAGGCGCCAACCGCCTTTCACTTCTAGAATTCAGGAATTTTCTGATCCATGGGCAAATCGCTGGTCATTGTGGAATCCCCGGCTAAGGCCAAGACCATCAACAAGTATCTGGGTAACCAATACGTGGTGAAGTCGAGTATCGGCCATATCCGAGACCTGCCCACCAGCGGTTCGGCTAGCGCCAGCAAAGAGCCTGCCGCCAAGCGCGGCAAGGCCGCCGCAGGTGAAGGTCCGGTGCTCACGCCGAAAGAGAAAGCGCGCAAGCAGCTGGTCTCGCGCATGGGCGTCGATCCCGATCATGGCTGGAAAGCCAAGTACGAGATCCTCCCGGGCAAGGAAAAGGTCATCGAAGAGCTGCGCCGGCTCGCCAAAGATGCTGACACCATCTATCTCGCAACCGACTTGGATCGCGAGGGGGAAGCCATTGCCTGGCACCTGCGCGAAGCCATCGGTGGTGATGACAGCCGCTACAAGCGCGTGGTGTTCAACGAAATCACCAAAAAAGCGATCCAGGAAGCCTTTTCCGAACCGGGCGAGCTGGACATCGATCGAGTAAACGCCCAACAGGCGCGTCGCTTCCTCGACCGCGTGGTGGGTTACATGGTTTCGCCGCTGCTGTGGGCCAAGGTCGCCCGTGGCTTGTCTGCCGGTCGCGTGCAATCGGTTGCCGTTAAACTGGTGGTCGAGCGTGAGCGTGAAATCCGCGCGTTCAACCCGGAAGAGTACTGGGAAGTCCATGCTGACCTCGGCACCGCCAAGGGCGCGACCGTGCGTTTCGATGTGGCTCGTGAGAAAGGCGAAGCCTTCAAGCCGCTCAACGAAGCCCAGGCCATGGCCGCACTGGAAAAGCTCAAGGCTTCCAGCTTCAGCATCGTCAAGCGCGAAGACAAACCGACCAGCAGCAAGCCGTCGGCACCGTTCATCACCTCCACCCTGCAACAGGCGGCGAGCAATCGCCTGGGCTTCGGTGTGAAGAAAACCATGATGATGGCCCAGCGTTTGTACGAAGCCGGCTACATCACGTATATGCGTACCGACTCCACCAACCTCTCGGCCGATGCCGTGACGATGGCGCGTACTTATATTGAAGGCGAATTCGGCAAGAAGTACCTGCCGGAGAACCCGAACGTCTACAGCAGCAAGGAAGGCGCACAAGAGGCTCACGAAGCGATTCGTCCGTCCGACGCCAATACCGAGCCAAGCAAGCTGTCGGGCATGGAGCGTGATGCTGAGCGGCTCTACGAGCTGATCTGGCGCCAGTTCCTCGCTTGCCAAATGCTGCCGGCACAATACCTGTCGACCACGGTTACCGTTGGTGCCGGCGACTTCGAGCTGCGCGCCAAGGGCCGCATCCTGAAGTTCGACGGTTACACCCGCGTCATGCCGCAAATTGCCAAACCAGGCGATGATGATGTGCTGCCGGACATGGCCCAAGGCGACGCGATGAAGCTGATCAAGCTTGATCCGACCCAGCACTTCACCAAGCCGCCGGCGCGTTACTCGGAAGCGAGCCTGGTTAAAGAAATGGAAAAGCGCGGCATCGGTCGTCCTTCGACCTATGCGGCGATCATTTCGACCATCCAGGACCGCGGTTACGTGGCGCTGCACAACCGTCGTTTCTATTCGGAAAAGATGGGCGACATCGTCACTGAGCGTCTGGCCGAGAGCTTCTCCAATCTCATGGACTACGGCTTCACCGCCGGCATGGAAGAGAACCTCGATGACGTGGCTCAGGGCGAGCGCGACTGGAAAAACGTGCTCGACGAGTTCTACGGCGACTTCAAGAAGAAACTCGAAGTAGCCGAAAGTGCCGAAGGCGGCATGCGCGCCAACCAGCCGGTGATGACTGACATTCCATGCGTGTTGTGCGGTCGTCCGATGCAGATTCGTACTGCTTCGACGGGCGTGTTCCTCGGTTGCTCGGGCTATAGCCTGCCGCCGAAAGAGCGCTGCAAGGCCACCGTCAATCTGGTGCCGGGCGATGAAATCGCCGCGGACGACGAGGGTGAGTCCGAATCGCTGGTCCTGCGTGGCAAGCATCGCTGCCCGATCTGCAGCACGGCCATGGACGCTTACCTGCTCGACGAAAAGCGCAAGCTGCACATCTGCGGTAACAACCCGGATTGCTCTGGCTATGAAATCGAAGAGGGCACCTATCGCATCAAAGGCTACGAAGGGCCAAGCCTGGAGTGCGACAAGTGCGGTAGCGAGATGCAGCTCAAGACCGGTCGCTTCGGCAAGTTCTTCGGTTGCACCAACGCCACCTGCAAGAACACCCGCAAGCTGCTGAAAAGCGGCGACGCGGCACCGCCGAAGATGGATCCGGTGAAGATGCCTGAACTCAAGTGCGAGAAGGTCAACGACACCTATATCCTGCGCGACGGTGCTTCCGGTTTGTTCCTGGCGGCCAGCCAGTTCCCGAAAAACCGCGAGACCCGTGCCCCGTTGGTGATGGAGATCGTGCCGCACAAGGATGAGATCGATCCGAAGTACCACTTCCTCTGCGAAGCGCCGAAGAAAGACCCGGATGGCCTCCCTTCGGTCATTCGTTACAGCCGCAAGACCAAAGAACAGTACGTGCAGACTGAGGTCGACGGAAAACCGACGGGCTGGAAGGCGTATTACGACGGCGGCAAGTGGACGGTTGAAGACAAGCGTCCATCAGCCAAAGCTTAAAAGCCTGTACGCAAAAGGCCGCATGACAACCCTCGGGTTTTCATGCGGCCTTTTGTTTTGGGCTTGCGGGAAGCTCAGGTGATCCACGACACTGTCTGACCTGCGTGAAGCAATTATTTCGTTGTGGAGGCTGCCGTCATGGCCCACGAACTCTATACCCGTACCAACCAGAAGATTTATTTTGCCGGCTTATCGCTCGAAGCGCTGGCCAAAGCCGAAGAGGGGCGGGCGATGAATTCCCTTGCGCTGATTCAGGCCGGGCGCGAATCGGCGTTGTTTCACTTGTACGGCGCGCTGTTGGGGTTGTGCCATGAAATCGCCGGTTTCTATCGCCTGCCCCAGGCCAATGCGCCGCGGGCAGAGATGCTGCTGACTCGCGAAGTGCTCGAAACCATCGCTATACCGGAAATGGCCGAGATGGTCGAACTGGCGCAAAACCCGGAAACCTGGTTGGCGAAGCTCCTGTCGGCACATGCTGCACTGTTTCAGCCGCCTCGCGCGCCGCATAAGCCCAAGGGCGATGTAACCCAGCCACTTATTCTGGCCGTTAACCTGGATGAAGAAGAGGCGCCGCAAGAGTTGAGTCGGGAAGAGTTGGAGAGCTGGCGTCAGAACCTTAAAGGTCTGGCGATTCGGTTTCGCGAAGGGTTGAACGAGTGCTGAAAGAGTGAGTGTTCAAGGATGAGTCTGCTCAAGGAAGAGTGATGTCAGAAATTTCTCTTCATGATGGCATTTGGTCAAGATCCCGAGCGAAGCTTGGCTGATGCCTATATAATCCCCGCCTTTCGTGGAGAACAGACCTTTATGCCAACGTCCTTTCTAGAAATTGTCGAGTTACCAGACGGCCGAATCGAGCTGCGCAGGGCCGAGGACGAAGGTTCTCTGGTTACTTTGGATTTCTCCGAGGATGCCAAGGTTTTCCTGCAAGGCCAGCATGTTGAAGTCGCCAAGGCGATGTTGAGTGTCGGTGTTCAGATGGCAGGTCGCCTGGTTGAAGGCGAATTTGATAAAGAAGAGGGGCCACGGGTTCTCCATTGATCCCGCCCGTCGGATTCTTCGAATACTTCTATAGATCGGCTTCTCTATCCCTGGAGAAGCCCCGCGTTGTTCAGCGCATCGTGTTTGTCAGTTAACCCAATCGAATATTCAGACTTTGCGCATCTCCGATGCGGGCAGCGTTGATCAACTGTTGTCGCGACGTTGTGTTCAGCAGGTTAAGCCAGCTGACGACTGTATGGCTGCGTCCAAGTCGCAAGGCTTCACAGGTCAGTTGCTGAGCGCTCTGCGTGCCACGCGGTTGCAGGAGCAATATGCGCTCACGGTTCAGGCCGGCGTCTCGTAACCAGGCTTGTGTAAGACTGGCGGGTGGGGCAATCAGTGTCAGCCAGCGTGCATCCTGATCCTGGCTCAGTTCCCGGAGAATGGGCGCCAGAAGGTTCAGGCAGTTCCCGGCCGCGCCGCGCAGTGACAGCTCGCTGAAAACTTCAGGCTCGGCACTCCAGGGCGATTCGACCACGTCTTTCAGGATCGGCGCCAATGGCTGCGCCATGAACGCCTCGAACAACGGCAGTTGGGCTTGCTGTGAAGTATGTGGGAACTGCATAAAGCCTCCTTTAGCGGCGAATCACGCCGACACTCAAGCCTTCGATGACCAGTTCCTGATCTTTCAGGTTGACTTCGATAGGGGCGAATTCAGGGTTTTCGGCAATCAACCAGACCTTGCTGCCGTCTCGCTTGAAGCGCTTGACGGTCACTTCGTCACCGATTCGCGCCACAACGATCTGGCCGTTGCGGGCTTCGCGAGTGGTATGGACGGCCAGCAGGTCACCGTCGAAAATGCCGATGTCCTTCATGCTCATGCCATTGACCCGTAGCAGATAGTCAGCGCGGGGATGGAAGAACGAGGGGTTGATGTTGCAGGATTCCTCGATGTGCTGCTGGGCGAGGATCGGCGCACCGGCAGCCACCCGGCCGATAATCGGCAAGCTGGACTCGTCGGCCTTGGCTTCGAAGCCGGGAATGCGGATGCCGCGGGAGGCGCCCGGAGTCATCTCGATCGCCCCCTTACGGGCCAGCGCCTTGAGGTGTTCTTCTGCCGCATTGGGCGACTTGAAACCCAGTTCCTGAGCGATTTCCGCGCGGGTCGGCGGGTAGCCGTTGTCTTCGAGGCAACGTTTGATGAAGGCCAGAATCTCTGCTTGGCGTGGCGTCAGCTTTAGCATATTGATCGCTCTGTCTTTTTATACAGTGACTGGGATTATATACAGTGAACCGGTCTTGGCAATGCCCCTTTTTTTGTCGGCCGCTGGACGGTCATTTCGCTCGCTGATTGAAGCGGCGCTGTTGTATGGTTAAATACCTGACCGACCATTCCCAAAACGAACCGCCATACTTGACAAGGCCAGGGCTGAAACGTATGTTTCAAACAAGTGTTTGTCAGGCGGAGTAGCCATGGCCCAGTCGGAAACCGTTGAACGCATTCTCGATGCTGCCGAGCAGTTGTTCGCGGAAAAAGGTTTTGCTGAAACCTCGTTGCGTCTGATCACCAGCAAGGCCGGTGTCAATCTGGCGGCGGTGAACTATCACTTCGGATCGAAGAAAGCGCTGATTCAGGCCGTCTTCTCGCGTTTTCTCGGGCCATTCTGCCTCAGTCTCGATAAAGAGCTGGAGCGCCGTCAGGCCAAGCCAGAGAACAAGCCGTCCCTTGAAGAGTTGCTGGAGATTCTTGTCGAGCAAGCGCTGGTGGTCCAGCCACGCAGCGGCAACGACCTGTCTATCTTCATGCGTTTGCTGGGGCTGGCTTTCAGCCAGAGCCAAGGGCACTTGCGTCGTTATCTGGAAGACATGTACGGCAAAGTGTTCCGCCGCTACATGATGCTGGTCAATGAGGCAGCGCCACGCATTCCCCCGATCGAGCTGTTCTGGCGCGTGCACTTCATGCTGGGTGCCGCGGCGTTCAGCATGTCGGGGATCAAGGCTTTGCGTGCGATTGCCGAGACCGATTTCGGCGTCAACACTTCCATCGAACAAGTCATGCGTCTGATGGTGCCGTTCCTGGCCGCTGGCATGCGGGCTGAAACCGGCGTCACCGACATTGCCATGGCCACCGCGCAGTTGCGTCCACGCAGCAAATCGACTCCGGCCGCCGCCAAGGTTTAACCGCACACGGGTGGGCGCGGCAGCTGACATCCGCTAAGCTAGCCGCCCATGACGACTCTCGTTCTGAACCCGCTCCTCATTGATATCGCCGACCTGCCGGGCGCAGCCCATGGCGGCGAATGCGTGGAGCCGGGTTTATCGTAATCAAGGAATCTCTATGACTGCTGGCCTGCAAGGCTCGTTGATGGTGGACGTCGCCGGTACCTGGCTGACGGCTGAAGATCGCCAATTGTTGCGCCAACCCGAAGTGGGTGGCCTGATCATTTTCGCCCGCAACATCGAACACCCGCGCCAGGTGCGCGAGTTGAGCGCTTCGATCCGCGCCATTCGCCCTGATCTTTTGCTGGCGGTGGATCAAGAAGGCGGTCGGGTTCAGCGGCTGCGTCAGGGCTTCGTGCGGTTGCCAGCCATGCGTGCAATTGCCGATAACCCGAATGCCGAAGACCTGGCCGAGCAGTGCGGCTGGATCATGGCCACCGAAGTGCTGGCGGTCGGTCTCGATTTGAGTTTTGCCCCGGTCCTGGACCTGGATTACCAGCGCAGTGCAGTGGTCGGCACCCGTTCGTTCGAAGGCAATCCCGAGCGCGCTGCTTTGCTCGCCGGTGCATTTATCCGCGGCATGAACAGCGCTGGAATGGCCGCCACGGGCAAGCATTTCCCTGGGCATGGCTGGGCCGAAGCCGATTCCCATGTCGCGATTCCCAGCGACGAGCGCAGCCTCGAGGAAATCCGCGCCAACGACCTGGTGCCGTTCGCGCGATTGAGCAAGCAACTGGCCGCCGTCATGCCGGCCCACGTTATTTATCCACAAGTCGATTCCCAGCCTGCAGGTTTCTCCCGTCGCTGGTTGCAGGACATCCTGCGTGGCGAGTTGCAGTTCGATGGCGTGATCTTCAGTGACGACCTGTCGATGGCCGGCGCCCACGTGGTCGGCGATGCCGCCAGTCGCATCGAAGCGGCGCTGACTGCCGGTTGCGACATGGGCCTGGTGTGCAACGATCGCGCCGCTGCCGAGCTGGCCTTGAGCGCCGCCCAGCGCTTGAAGGTGAAACCGTCGGCGCGTATTGCGCGGATGCGCGGGCGGGCGTATGCCAGCACCGAATACCGTCAAGACCCACGCTGGCTGGCGGCCATCGGCGCGCTCAAAGAAGCTCAATTGATTGATTAAGGGCTTTTCGTCGTGACGGTTTACCTTCGCGGGTAAGCCTGATCTCCTACGGATACCGTAATTTCCTGTAGGAGCGAGGCTTGCCCGCAAAGGCAATCTACCGATCACCGCTACTTATCAATTTTCTCCGGCAACGGCGCAAACAGCGCCTCGATATCATCGCTCTGCAACTTCCAGTCGCCGGTTTTGCGCCCATCCAGTACACCTGCGGCCAGATCGGATTTTTCTTTCTGCAGATGCTGAATCTTCTCTTCCACCGTGCCCCTGGCGATCATCTTGTAAACGAAGACAGGTTTCTCCTGACCAATGCGATACGCACGATCCGTCGCCTGGTTTTCCGTCGCCGGGTTCCACCAGGGATCGTAGTGGATCACCGTATCGGCTTCGGTCAGGTTCAACCCCACACCGCCGGCCTTCAAGCTGATCAGAAAGATCTGACGCTTGCCGCTCTGGAATTCCTTCACTGGCGTGCGTCGGTCGCGGGTCTGGCCGGTCAGGATCGCATACCCTACGTCACGTCTTTTCAGCTCATCCTCGATCAGCGACAGCATGGAGGTGAACTGTGAAAACAGCAGAATCCGTCGCCCCTCCTCGAACAATTCCTCAAGCATTTCCATCAGGCTATCAAGCTTGCCGGAAGTACTGCCGCGCGCGGGCAGGGCGGCATCGTTGACCAGGCGTAAATCGCAGCACACCTGACGCAGCTTCAGCAATGCCTCAAGAATGATGATCTGGCTGCGCGCCACGCCCTTGCGGGTGATTTCGTCGCGGACTTTCTTGTCCATGGCCAGGCGCATGGTTTCGTACACGTCGCGCTGGGCTTCGTTGAGCTCGACCCAATGGACGATCTCGGTTTTCGGCGGCAGTTCGGTGGCCACCTGTTCCTTGGTTCTGCGCAACAGGAATGGTTTTATCCGACCATTGAGGTGCTGAAGTCTTACCTCGCTGGCACGCTTTTCTATCGGTACGCGGTAATCGCGGTTGAAGCTTTTCACGTCACCGAGCCAGCCGGGCAGCAAGAAGTGAAACAGCGACCACAGCTCGCCCAGATGATTTTCCAGCGGCGTGCCACTCAGGCACAGGCGCTGGCGAGCATTCAGCTCGCGAGCCGCATGGGCAGCCTTGCTGTTGGGGTTCTTGATGTACTGCGCTTCATCGAGCACCAAGACGTGCAACGGCTGTGCGGCGAGGCGTTCGACGTCCTTGGGCAGCAGTGCATAAGTGGTCAGAATCAGATCATAGTCGGCCAGATCGCCGAAATGCTTCTTGCGATTGGCGCCGTACAGCGCCAGTACTTTGAGCTGAGGCGTGAAGTGCGCGGCTTCGTCGAGCCAGTTGGGAATCAGGCTGGTGGGCATGACTACCATGCACGGTCGATCGAGGCGCCCGGCATTCTTTTCGCTCAGAATATGCGCCAAGGTCTGTAGGGTTTTGCCCAGGCCCATGTCGTCCGCGAGAATCCCGCCGACTTCCAGTTGCCTTAACGACTGCATCCAGCTCAGACCTTCCAGCTGATACGGGCGCAAAGTGGCATTCAACCCTTCGGGCGCCACTGCGGTGTGGTCCTTGATGTCACGCAGGCGCTGGGCAAAGGTGCGGATTTGTTCGCCACCTTCCCAAAGTAACGGCATGCCTTCCAGCGGGTTCAGGCGCGTGGCGTCGGCCTTGCTCAGGCGTAGCGTGGTGTCGCCGGGCTCTTGCAGATAAAACTCGCCGAGTGTCGCCAGCACCGGTTTTAGGCGGCCGAAGGGCAGGGCGACCTGCAGTGGGCCTTGGTCGGTGCTGCGACGCTGCGGGATGTTCACCAGAATCAATTCGTCGTCGCGGCGTCGGGCGAGGCGTTCCGGGTTGAGAAGCTCGGTATGGGAGCGCATCAGGTTCAACAGGATCGGTAACAGGCTCAGCCGTTCGCCGTTGACGATGATCCCCAGTTCCAGATCAAACCAGTCACGCTCCGGAGCCTCCTCGACGGTGGCATACCAGTCATCCACGGCGGTCAGGTCGAAGCCGAAATCTTCGTCGATCTGCAGCTCCCACCCTTGGGTGCGCAGCTTGGGCAGCTCGTTGAGGGTGAAAGTCAGCCAGGCGCTGTCGTTGACCATCTCGTAGAGTTCGCCGGCACTTTCCGGCAAAGCCTTGCTTTGTCGGGTGGCGACCTTGAAGCCGAGAATTCGCAGCTGTTCCCTGTAGGCTTGTTCGACTTCCGGGTGACGTTTTATCCGCAGCGTCTGCGTCTCCTGACGAATCAGAATGTCAGTGTTTTTCTGTCCGCTGACGTATTCGTCCAGATAACTGAAAGACAGCGCCGCACGATGCTGGATGTAACGCTGCATTTTGCCGTTGCGCGGTTCAAAGGCGCTGAATTCGATGCTCGCCAGCCACAGGCGCGGTACCGGTTGCACGTTGTCCACCAACACTTGCGGCGGCGCTTTCGGGCTACGGTTTTCCAGTACAGCCTGAAGTTTTTCCAGCAATTCGGCGTCTTTCGCCGCCGCCGGGTACGCAAGGGTTTCCTGCACTTGCAGCAACACCGCCGCGCAATGTTTGCAGTTGTTGTGGACCGGACAGGTGCAGGTGGCGTCGATCATCAGCAACGTGCCTTTGGCCGACTCGCGCAGGCGAATGATCTGACGGTAAACGTTACCGCCAGAGCCTTCGCAACTGGCGGTGATGGTGGCATCGCCGACCTGGACGATCCTGACGCGGTTTTCCAGCGCGTAGCGGCGGCCACGTTCCAGGCTTTGTTCCTTGAATCGGCTGACCCAGGATGTTGCCAGGGGTTTGCTCAGGGGCGGGGGCATATCAGTCCGGAATTACATCGGGGACTGGCCGAGGCGCAGGGGCTGTCAGCGAGGTGATCTTGATCAGCAGGCCCAGGTGGCCGTTGTCGAGGAAGTTCAGCTGGCCGTTTTTGGTGTGGCTTTCCTGCTTCAGGCGTTCGCTGGCGGTGACCAGGCCGTTGGCATCAATCTGATTGACCCAGAAGTCGGCGTCGACGTCAGTGAAGCGCCCCAGTTTCAGGTTCAACGTGCCCTCGATCGGGAACTGGCCGAACTGTTCCTTGCCCTCGCTGATCGCCACTTTGCTGGCTTCTTCGCCCAAGTGCTGTTGCCAGGCCTTGTGCAGCAACACCGTGTAGTTGTTGCTGGCGCTGAGTTTTTCCACTTCGGCGTTCAGGCTGGGTGTGCGAAAGCTGTCGGGGCTGATGCGTTGAGCGCCGGCAGCCCAGTCTTCCGGCGCGGCGTGGCTGACGATGGCGGGCACGGCGTTTTGCCGCACCAGAATCATTTCAACCTGATACAGATCATCGGCAAACGCCGTCGAGGCGAACGGCGAAAACAACGACATCAACAAGGTCAGTGAGCGAAACAGGCGCATGCGGCGTCCTTCAAGCAGTGGTCGGAATGAGGCGCTCGAATAGCGCCTCTACAGTGTTAAAACGTTCTTCCGGGCGCTCCATCGGGACCTGGAATTTGAACATCGTGGCGCCTTCGAATCTGTAGCGTTTGGGCTGGCTCTGGATCAGTTTGATCAGCGTCAGCGGGTCGACCGGAGTCTGCGCCGCGAACTCGATACGGCCGCCTTGCGGGCCGCCGTCGACTTTCTTGATGCCCAGCTGTTCAGCCTGCAATTTCAACGCCGTGATCCGCACCAGGTTCTTGGTCGGTTCCGGCAGCAGGCCGAAACGGTCGATCATCTCCACTTGCAGATCCTTGAGGCCTTCCTCATCGGTGGCCGAGGCGATGCGTTTGTAGAGGATCAGTCGCGCGTGAACATCCGGCAGGTAATCCTCGGGAATCAGCGCCGGTACACGCAGATTGACTTCCGGACCGCCACCCAGCGGTTGATCGAGGTTCGGCTGTTCGCCCTTGCGGATCGACTTCACGGCGCGCTCGAGCATTTCCATGTACAGCGTGAAACCGACGGCCTGGATCTGCCCGCTCTGACCATCGCCCAACAGTTCGCCGGCACCACGGATCTCCAGGTCGTTGGTCGCGAGCACGAAGCCCGCGCCGAGATCCTGGGTGTTGGCGATCGCTTCCAGGCGCTTTTCCGCGTCGGGAGTGATTTGCTGGCGCGGCGGTGTCAGCAGATAAGCATACGCCTGGTGGTGGCTGCGACCGACCCGGCCGCGCAATTGGTGCAGCTGCGCCAGGCCGAACTTGTCGGCGCGCTCGATGATAATGGTGTTGGCGCTCGGCACGTCAATGCCGGTCTCGATGATAGTCGAGGCGATCAGCACGTTGAAGCGCTTGTGGTAGAAGTCGCTCATCACTTGTTCTAGATCGCGTTCACGCATCTGCCCGTGGCCGATGCCGATCCGTGCTTCCGGCACCAGTTCGGCGAGGTCGGCGGCGCATTTCTCGATGGTTTTCACGTCGTTGTGCAGGTAGTAAACCTGACCGCCACGCAGCAGCTCACGCAGCAGGGCTTCTTTTACCGTGCTCTTGTTCTGCTCCATGACGAACGTGCGTACCGACAGGCGACGGGCCGGTGGCGTGGCGATGATCGACAGGTCGCGCATGCCCGACACCGCCATGTTCAGCGTGCGTGGAATCGGCGTGGCGGTCAGCGTCAGGATATCGACTTCGCTGCGCAGCGCTTTGAGCTGTTCTTTCTGACGGACACCGAAACGGTGCTCTTCGTCGATGATCACCAGGCCGAGGTTTTTGATTTTGACGTCGTCCTGCAGCAGCTTGTGTGTGCCGATGACGATGTCGATCTTGCCTTCGGCCAAGTCCGCGACGGCGGCGTTGACTTCCTTGGCCGATTTGAAGCGGCTCATCACTTCCACGCTCACCGGCCAGTCGGCGAAGCGGTCGCGGAAGCTGTTGTAGTGTTGCTGGGCGAGCAGGGTGGTCGGCACCAGAATCGCCACCTGACGACCGCCATGCACGGCGATGAACGCTGCGCGCATCGCCACTTCGGTCTTGCCGAAACCGACGTCGCCGCAGACCAGGCGATCCATCGGCTTCGGCGCGAGCATGTCGGCGCGCACCGCTTCGATAGTGGTTTGCTGGTCCGGGGTTTCTTCGAACGGGAAGCCGGCGCTGAAGGTCGCGTAATCGGCTTTCGGGTCGGCGAAGGCATAACCTTCGCGAGCGGCGCGGCGGGCATAGATATCGAGCAACTCGGCGGCCACGTCGCGCACCTGTTCGGCGGCTTTGCGCTTGGCTTTCTGCCAGGTCTCGGAGCCAAGGCGGTGCAGCGGCGCCAGGGCATCGTCGCTGCCAGTGTAACGGGCGATCAGATGCAGGTTGGCTACCGGGACGTACAGCTTGGCGTTCTCGGCATATTCAAGGGTCAGGAATTCGGCGGCTTGATGGTCGATTTCCAGGATCGTCAGCCCCAGATAACGGCCAACACCATGATCGATGTGCACCACCGGCGCGCCTTCGCGCAGTTCGGTGAGGTTTTTGATCACTGCATCGTTGTTGGCGTCAGCGCGTTTCTCGCGACGGCGACGCTGCATCACGCGCTGACCGAATAACGGGCTTTCAGCGACCAGGGCCAGGGCTGGATCGTCCAGCAACAGACCTTCGTCGAGCGGTGCGATGGTGATCGCCAAGCGCTCCTTGCTCGCAACAAAGTCTGGCCAGCTCTCGACGGTTTTCGGCCGCAGCTTCAGGCGTTCCAGCAGTTCCAGCAGCACTTCACGACGGCCCGCAGACTCGGCGGTAAACAGCACGCGGCCAGGGAACTCGTCGAGGAAACCGGCCAGCGCCGCCAATGGCTGAGTGGCCTTGGCTTCGATGGCCAGGTTCGGCAGTGGTTGAGCCGGGAAGCGCTCGCGACCGACACCGGGTTCTACGTCCTGTTGACTGGCAACCACCCGGGGCCAGCTCTTCAGACGGGCAAAGCAATCTTCCACGGGCAAAAACAGCTCGGCCGGTGGCAGCAAAGGTCGGGATGGGTCGACGCGGCGCTCTTCGTAACGATTGCGCACGTCGTTCCAGAAATTCTCCGCCGCCTGTTCGATGCCAGGCAAAGAAAACACTTGCGTGTCCTGGGGCAGATAGTCGAAAAGGGTGGAGGTTTCGTCGAAGAACAGCGGCAAGTAGTACTCGATACCCGCCGGTGTAATCCCGCTGCTCAAATCCTGAAAGATCGGGCAGCGACGGAAGTCGACATCGAAACGTTCGCGAAAGCGCGCCTTGAAGCGGGTGACCGCGTCCTTTTGCAGCGGGAACTCTCGCGCCGGCAGCAGGCGAACGGTGTCCACCTTGTCGATGGAGCGCTGGTTTTCCGGATCGAAGGTACGCAGGGTTTCGATTTCGTCGTCGAACAGATCGATGCGGAAGGGCAGTTTGCTGCCCATCGGGAACAGGTCGATCAGCGAGCCGCGCACGGCGAACTCGCCATGCTCATAAACTGTATCGACGTAACGATAACCGCTGGCCTCAAGCCGGGTGCGCATTTGCTCGACATCGAGTTTCTGGCCGACATCCAGTACCAGGCTGCTGCCAAGCAGGAATCTGGTCGGCGCCAAACGGTGCAGGGCCGTGGTGATCGGCACGACCAGCACGCCATGCGCCAGTTCCGGCAACCGATACAGGCTGGAAATGCGCTGAGAGATGATGTCCTGATGTGGCGAGAACAGGTCGTAGGGCAGGGTTTCCCAGTCGGGGAAGTGCAGTACAGGCAAATCCGGGGCGAAGAAACTCAGCTCCTGTTCCAGCCGTTCGGCACTCTGGCTGTCGGCGGTCAGTAGCAGGGTAAAGCGCTTGGCAGCGCTGGCAGCCTCGGCGATGGCCAGGCTCAGGGCGGCACCGGGCAGGTTGCCCCAATGCTGTTTACCTGCCGCGGCAGGGAGAAGCGGTAGACGCAGAACGGGCACGGAAGGTTGAGCTCCAGCGTTGCGACAAAGTCGACAATTGTAACGGCCTCAGGTGCCGGCTGTCAGTTGCAGACTGTGTCTATATGCTCAGGTTGGGTGAAATGTAGTGGTAATGACAAAAACTGGCGCTTTGATACGGAAAATGTAGTGCCAAAACCACTGTGTGTTACGGAGGGTTACGGACACGGGAATAGTATCGTCGAAAAATTGACAGCGCTGAAAGCCCCGGTTTTACTGGGCTGGCGCGGGGCGTGATTTTTTTGAACAGTATTTTGTTGACGCCTGTGCGACAGGCGCGCATTGCTACCGGAGACACTCGGCGGCATAATGTAGCCCCTTTTTTCTGCCCCTACATGTGGAAGGTTACCGTGACTCAGAAGCCCGACCAGTGTCTTGGTGAATGGATCGACCGTGAAGCACTCGCAGAAGCGATGATTCCGCTTATCGGTCAGCTCTACCGCAATAACAACGTGGTGAGCTCGATCTATGGCCGCAGTCTGATCAACCAGTCTGTCATCGCGATTCTCAAAGCTCACCGCTTTGCTCGCCATCGCCAGTCCGATGACAGCGAATTGTCCGTCCACGAAACATTCCCGCTGCTCAAGGCAATGAGCGAGCTCAAGCTCGGCGCTGCTTCGGTAGACCTGGGCAAGCTGGCTGTCAAATTCAAAACCGAAGGTAATGGCCGTAGCGCCGAAGCGTTCGTCCGTGACGAGCTGGCCGATGTGGTCGGCAAGCAGAATGGTTCCGGTCGCACCGGCACCGACGTTGTCCTGTACGGCTTCGGTCGTATCGGTCGTCTGCTGGCGCGCATCCTGATCGAGAAAACCGGTGGTGGCGACGGCTTGCGTCTGCGTGCCATCGTTGTCCGCAAGGGCGCCGAGAACGATCTGGTCAAACGCGCCAGCCTGCTGCGCCGCGATTCGGTACATGGTTCGTTCAATGGCACCATCACCATTGATGAAGCCAATAACACCATCACCGCCAACGGCAACCTGATCCAGGTTATCTACGCGAAGAACCCGACCGAAGTGGACTACACACAGTACGGCATCAAAGATGCGCTGCTGGTGGACAACACGGGTGTATGGCGTGACGCCGACGGCCTGGGCCAGCACCTGGCCTGCCCGGGTATCGATCGTGTTGTTCTGACCGCGCCGGGTAAAGGCAAGCTGAAGAACATCGTTCACGGCATCAACCACGGTGAAATCACCGCTGACGACAAGATCGTGTCCGCCGCTTCCTGCACCACCAACGCCATCGTGCCGGTGCTGAAGGCTGTGAATGACAAGTTCGGCATCATCAACGGTCACGTCGAAACCGTTCACTCGTACACCAACGACCAGAACCTGATCGACAACTTCCACAAGGGTGATCGCCGTGGCCGTAGCGCCGCGTTGAACATGGTCATCACCGAGACTGGTGCTGCCACCGCCGCCGCCAAGGCGCTGCCTGAACTGGCCGGCAAACTGACCGGTAACGCGATCCGTGTTCCGACGCCGAACGTGTCGATGGCCATTCTCAACCTGAACCTTGAGAAAGCCGCTACCCGTGAAGAGATGAACGAGTACCTGCGCTACATGGCGCTGCACTCCGATCTGCACAAGCAAATCGACTACGTCAATTCGCAGGAAGTGGTTTCCACCGACTTCGTTGGCTCGCGCCACGCAGGCGTGGTGGACGCCGAAGCGACCATCGTTCAGGACAACCGCGTTGTTCTGTACGTCTGGTACGACAACGAGTTCGGTTACAGCTGCCAGGTCGTTCGCGTGATGGAAGACATGGCCGGTGTAAACCCGCCAGCATTCCCGCGCTAAGCCTTAGCCGCACATGAAAACGCCCCGACTTTGATCGGGGCGTTTTTGTTTGGGTGATCGCGCAGGAGCGAGGGGTGCATAATGGCCGGTCTTGGCGTGGTTTCAGGGAGGGGCAGGGTTTGTTGAAATGGCGATGGTGCAGTGTTGTTGTCCTGATAAGTACCTTAACCGGCTGCGGCGATGGCGATTCGATGGAAAGTTTCGGCGGCCCGACCATGGGCAGCAGCTATTCGATCAAGTACGTGCGCTATGCCCATCTTCCCGCTCCGGCAGAAGTCCGCATCCAGGTCGAAAAAATCCTCGCTGAAATCGATCAGCAAATGTCGACCTATCGCAGCGACTCCGACATTGAACGCTTCAATAATTTGCCCGCTAACCGCTGCCAGACAATGCCCGCGCCAATCCTCGAACTGGTCCGCGTCGGCGAGCGACTGTCTTCGCTAAGCGAAGGCTCCTTCGACCTGACGGTGGAGCCGCTGCTCAACCTTTGGGGGTTCGGGCCGCAAGCGCGAGAAGAAAAAGTGCCGAGTGCCGAAGCGCTCGCCCAGGTGCGGCAACGCGTGGGCCACAGCCACTTGCGCATCGACGGTGATCAGTTGTGCAAGGACGTGGCAGTCGAAGTCGACTTCAACAGCATCGCGGCCGGTTACGCGGTCGATACGATTGCCGCAAAGCTTGAAGAGCAGGGCATCCACAATTACCTGGCGGAGGTCACTGGTGAACTCAAGGCCGCGGGCAAAAAACTCGACGGCTCAGCGTGGCACATTGCGTTGGAAGAGCCCCGCGACGATCAGCAGGTCGCACAAAAAGTCATCACTATCGACGGCTACGGCGTGTCGACCTCCGGTGACTACCGTCATTATTTCGAGCAGAACGGACGGCGCTATTCCCACACCTTCGATGCCCGCAGTGGTGCACCCGTCCTGCATACCCTGGCGTCAGTCACGGTCATTCATCCTTCAGCATTAATGGCCGATGGCCTATCGACGCTGTTGATGATTCTCGGTCCTGAACGGGGTTGGGACTATGCCGAAACCCATGATGTTGGTGCATTTTTTGTGATTCGTGCCGATACAGGTTTCGTCACGCGCACCAATCAGGCATTTGAGCGCCTGGCGGGTGAGAAAACCAAGTGATTGCGGCATCAAAAGCGTTTTTGATGACGTTGTAGTGCAGGCAAAACTAGCCTACGACGCGACCAAGGGGTAATGTGCCCGGCGTTGACGCTTCTATAGACTGTGTCCGGGTTCTGCACTGGCCCCAAATTGTTCCTTCACGCCGCAGATCGGCGTGATTTAGCCGCAGGTGCCGAGGGTGCCGCGGCCTGTTCTGAGGAGTATGCATGGCTGTCTACAACTACGACGTGGTGGTGTTGGGTTCCGGCCCGGCCGGAGAAGGCGCGGCAATGAATGCCGCCAAAGCAGGACGCAAGGTGGCGATGGTCGATAGCCGTCGCCAGGTCGGCGGCAACTGCACCCACCTGGGCACCATCCCGTCCAAGGCCTTGCGTCACTCGGTCCGGCAGATCATGCAGTTCAACACCAACCCGATGTTCCGGGCCATTGGTGAGCCGCGCTGGTTCTCGTTCCCGGACGTTTTGAAAAGCGCCGAAAAAGTCATCTCCAAACAAGTCGCCTCGCGCACCGGTTACTACGCCCGTAACCGTGTCGACGTGTTCTTCGGTACCGGCAGCTTCGCTGACGAGCAAACCATCGAAGTGGTCTGCGCCAATGGCGTGGTCGAAAAACTGGTGGCCAAGCACATCATCATCGCCACCGGTTCGCGCCCGTATCGCCCGGCCGACATCGATTTCCATCACCCGCGTATCTACGATAGCGACACCATCCTCAGCCTCGGCCATACCCCGCGCAAACTCATCGTTTACGGCGCTGGCGTGATCGGTTGCGAATACGCCTCGATCTTCAGTGGCCTGGGTGTGCTGGTCGAGCTGGTGGACAACCGGGGTCAGTTGCTGAGCTTCCTCGACTCGGAAATTTCCCAGGCGCTGAGCTATCACTTCAGCAACAACAACATCACAGTCCGTCACAACGAAGACTACGACCGCGTCGAAGGCGTGGACAACGGCGTGATCCTGCACCTGAAGTCCGGCAAAAAGATCAAGGCCGATGCCTTGCTCTGGTGCAACGGCCGTACCGGCAACACCGATCAGTTGGGGCTGGAAAATATCGGCGTGAAGGTCAACAGCCGTGGCCAGATCGAAGTCGACGAAAACTACCGCACCTGCGTGCCGAATATTTATGGCGCCGGTGACGTGATCGGTTGGCCGAGCCTGGCCAGTGCCGCCCACGACCAGGGCCGTTCGGCCGCTGGCAGCATCGTCGACAATGGCAGCTGGCGCTTCGTCAACGATGTGCCCACCGGCATCTACACCATTCCGGAGATCAGCTCGATCGGCAAGAACGAGCAGGAGCTGACTCAGGCCAAGGTGCCGTACGAAGTGGGCAAGGCGTTCTTCAAGGGGATGGCGCGTGCGCAGATTGCCGGCGAGCCGCAAGGCATGCTGAAGATCCTGTTCCACCGCGATACCCTGGAAGTGCTGGGCGTACACTGCTTCGGTTATCAGGCGTCGGAGATCGTGCACATCGGCCAGGCGATCATGAGTCAGCCGGGTGAGCTGAACACCCTGAAGTACTTCGTCAACACGACGTTCAACTACCCGACCATGGCTGAAGCCTATCGGGTAGCGGCGTACGATGGCCTCAACCGGCTTTTTTGAGCGGCTCCGGCCGGTGGCCTGAGCCGGCCGGGGAGACCGATTTCAGCAATTCTCGAGCGTGGCAGTGGCCAAACCGGGAAAGTCTGTAATCAGGCTGTCAACGCCGAAGTCGGCGAGTCTGCGCATCAGCGCAGGCTCGTTGACTGTCCACACCGACACATGCAGCCCCTGGCGCTGCGCCTTCTGCAGGCGTTCCGGCGTACACAGGGTCCAGTTCAGCGCCAGAATCTCACAGCCATAGTTTTGCGCGACCTTCAACGGGTCGAGCCAGGCGTATTCGGCCACCAGGCCGCGAGAGATGTCCGGCACCAGGTCCAGCGCGGCTTTCAATACTTCGCGTGAACTCGAGGTAATCGTGACCTTGTCCAGGATGCCGAAACGCTGCGCCATTTCGCGAATCGCCAGCACGGTGGTCGCGGCACGGGTGCGTGATGCGCTTTTGACTTCCAGTTGCCAGTGCTCGAAGTCGCATTTCCCGAACAGTTCTTCCAGCTTTGGGATCGGGCAAGGTTTGATCCAGCCCGGGCCGCCCTTGCGTGCGTCGTAAGTCACCAGTTCCGCGGCGGTATGCTCGACTACTTTGCCGCGGCGCTCGGTGGTGCGTTTGAGGGTCGGGTCGTGGATCACCATCAACTCGCCGTCCTTGGACAGATGCAAGTCCAGCTCACAACGGCGCACGCCGTGCTTGAGGCATTGCTGAAAGCTGGTCAGGGTGTTTTCCGGTGCTTCGCCCTTGGCGCCGCGATGGCCGTAGATAAGGGTCACGGTTTTTCCTTAAATTAAATGCCTGATTCGTTTTGTTCACGAGCCAGGCGTCGTTCTTGTGCCTGTCGCTGCAAGATATAACGGGCCAGCAATTGTCGCTGGGCATCGGACAAGTATTCGAACTCGGTGCCGACATCGTAGCCTTCGCCCTTGCGGTCGCAATGGGTGACGCGGGCACGCAGCAGCAGGCCAAGGGCTTGCGGCATCAGCACCAGTTTGATCGACAGATGCGCGCCGGTGGCGATGGGCGTCGGATGCTGAAAGTCGATGCCTCCCTCGGATAGGGTCACTGGCTGCGGTTCGCCGATCTGCCCGAGCACGGTCAGGGCGACTACCTGGCTCAGCAGATCGATGCGTTTGTTCTGGGATTTCAGGAATGCGGCGATGGTCCGGTCGCGTTCGCTGATCTGTCGCAACAGGTGTTGCGATTCGAATTCGCTGAGGTGCAGTTCGCTGAGCAGGTTGAATAGAGGGGAAGCATCCTGCAACACTTCCTGGCCTGCGGCTTCGGGAGCAGACAGGGGCTGAATTTCCAGTGCGATCGTGTCCTCGATACGGTAGTATTCGCGGCGATCTTCTTCATCTAATGTCGACATGGCGAACCCATGGTAGCGGCGGTGGTCTGAGTGTAAAGCTGGTTATCGACCCCCCCCACAAGGACGTTCCTTTTTCCTCCGAACAAACCCCGACATGTTTAGACCTCTCTTCGTATTTATTTGCACGCGT